>NZ_JBFUBQ010000022.1:0-949 GCF_056405695.1 Polaromonas sp. P1_F6 | reverse complement strand
CGTCCCGGTTCGGAGCCAAGGGAACCGAGGACCTGGGGGGAGGGCTGAAAGCGCTCTTTGGCCTGGAGATGGGAATCTCTTCGGATACCGGCGCGTCAAGCTCGCCCGTCTACCGCAACTCTTACGTCGGCATCAGCGGCGATTTTGGCGTGGTCAATATCGGGCGCATCGACTCGGCCGCACCGAGCCGCACGCCCATCTATGCGATCCTGGGCCGCAACGTGGAGTACGTCATCCACGATGCCGGCGCCACCGCGATTGGCACCTCCATCTTCAACGCGCGCACACGTGTCTCGAACGCCATCGGCTATGCCAGCCCGGTGATCAGCAACTTCGTCTTCCGCGCCGGCCATTACTTCAACGGTGAAGGCCTGCCGGAAACCGCGGCCGGCCCGGTCCGCTTTGAGAGCGACTACAAGCAGACCGACGTCTCGCTGAGCTACGGTGAAGGCGGCGGCCCGCTGGGCCTGGGCGTCGGCTACGGAAGGGACAGCAAACGTGGCGGCGCCTTGCTCAACGATTTCAGGAACAAGTGGATGCTGGTGGGCTCCTACGACTTCGGCGATATCCGGGCCTGGGCGGTCTACAACCGTGACAACTTCCAGGGCAATGCGCTGTCGCGCAGCAAGGTGGCGGCGCAGATGATCGGCGCTTCGTGGGACATCACGCCCAGCAGCAAGGTCATGGCCAACTACATCCGCAAGGATGTCCAGAGCGATCCGGCGGGCAAGCTCAAGCGCTTCCAGGCGGGCTACTCCTACAAGATGAGCAATCGCACTTCGCTGTACGGCTTCTATGACCGCTCGGACCCGAACAACCGCGTTGCCAATGACGTGATCCGCGTGTACGGGGTTGGCGTTCAGCACAACTTCTGAGCGCCAGGAGCTGGCGTAACTAGCTGATACGCAAAGCCGATACGCAAAGCCCGCCTCCGGCGGGCTTTTGTCAT
>NZ_JBFUBQ010000021.1:0-1251 GCF_056405695.1 Polaromonas sp. P1_F6 | reverse complement strand
TTTTATGAAGCGTTCCATCCAACGGGGTTTTACCCTGATCGAATTGATGATCGTCGTGGCGATTATCGGTATCCTGGCTGCGGTGGCTCTGCCTGCCTATCAGGACTACACCATTCGTGCGAAAGTGTCTGAAGTGATTCTGGCTGCATCACAGTGCCGTACCAGCATCACGGAAACTGTTCAATCTGCTGCCAGTACGGTTCTGCCGATCGCCAATAACTGGGGCTGTGAAAAGAACGCCAGCGGCGCCGGTACGGCTGCAAGCGCGCCTTCGAAATATGTCTGGTCCATCGTAACGGATGCTGTCGGTAAAATCACTGTTCTCACGATGGATGCGACCAATGCGCCTGACCTGAAGGACGCTGCTAATAAAACAGTTCAACTGGTTCCGTTCAAGGATTCCACCGCTACGTTGACGAGCACCGATGTTGGCGCAACCATCTTCAAGTGGGTGTGTGGCCCCGGATCGACGGGTACCGCAATGCCTACGAAATACCTCCCAGGTTCTTGCCGGGGCTAAAACCTGATTGCTGCGTAACGCAGCAATTCATGGGTTAACAAGCGGCGCGTCTTTGACGCGCCGCTTTTATTTGGGCAAAAGTTGTCCGATGGAGTCCGACAGTTGATTTCTGAAAACTTCAATGGATGGTGCGCCATGGGAAGGACGATAAATTGACCCCCTGCATCGACGATCAGCCGTGACAAGCGCAAGCAAGACCGGCTACAAGGGTTGTACTGGTTTGCATGAACTGATGTGATCTGATTCAGCAATGCAGGCATGCATAGTGTGGCGTATTCCCGGCACAGTCAGTAGCGGCATTCGGACGCTCAAGAGGGTCCGGTTCATCCGCCTCAAATGACAAAAGTGTCGTGAAATTCACAGAGGGTAGTCAAAAAAGTAAGCTCTCGGCTTTTTGAGCTCGAAAAATCACGGAAAAGACGCCCTTTTGACGTGGCACAAAAACTGCTTTTTACCTGAGCTAGTTTTTTTAACCAAGGAGTTTTTATGAAGCGTTCCATCCAACGGGGTTTTACCCTGATCGAATTGATGATCGTCGTGGCGATTATCGGTATCCTGGCTGCGGTGGCTCTGCCTGCCTATCAGGACTACACCATTCGTGCGAAAGTGTCTGAAGTGATTCTGGCTGCATCACAGTGCCGTACCAGCATCACGGAAACTGTTCAATCTGCTGCCAGTACGGTTCTGCCGATCGCCAATAACTGGGGCTGTGAAAAGAACGCCAGCGGCGG
>NZ_JBFUBQ010000020.1:0-2549 GCF_056405695.1 Polaromonas sp. P1_F6 | reverse complement strand
GCGCTGGTTGGCCGGGGCTGACGGGTCTGCAACGACCTGTGCCTGCACGGCCGGTTGCAGCCACAGCACAGCACCCAGCACGGCAAGGCGCAGGGGGTGCAGGCAGGCCAGAAGATCCACGGAAGCGGCCACGCCCGACGTTTCACCACCTGCCGCCTTGCCCTGGCTGCTGGCGGTGTCGGCCACCACCATGCGTTGGCCGCGCTTTGAATTGAAGATGATGCGGTGCAGGTTCTTGTTCATGGTACGAGGTCAGCTTGAAAGGGTTGGGCTTCAGCGAAGGCGCGCGGCTTATTGCAGTTCGAGCAGGTCCGGCAACTGGGCGGCAAAGGCACTGGCGCAATACGCAACAGCCTGGGGTACCAAGTCGACTACCGCTTGGTAGTCATTGGCTTTCCATTCGGCCATGGGTCGAAATTCGCTTTGATAGCTGCAAGGTTTTCCGCCGCGCTTGGCACCGGCAATGAAGGACGGTTTTTCGCGGGACTTGAAGATTTCCGCGTCCAGCTGCAGCCGATAAGTGGTGTCAGCCTCATCCAGCGAGTTGTAGACCAGACGCCATGTAGCTGCACTCACCACCAGCGAGCGATTGAACGTCATATCCCGTGTTTTTTCCTGGGCGGCGAGCCAGAGCGAGGTGCGTTGTTCCAGCTCGGCAGTCAATAGCCCTGAAGCGGGGTTTTTCAACCTCGTCATGTCGACCGCGCCCTCAGGCGCAATTCCTGCGAAATCTTCTTTCCCGAATCCGCGCACGTTGAGCGAGCGCCCACCCGTGAGAAGAAGCAATGCGGCGTTGATTACAACCTGCTGACCAAGGGCGTTTTTGGTAGCCTGCTGAGGCACCACTCGCAGGTTGTCCATGATGTCTTTGATCACCGCGCCTGAAACACTCTCCTGAGAGTAAGTCACCCTCAATGCCGGTGGCGGCTTACCAACATCTGTCGGCGTGGTCGACGGGCTTGACGCGTCTCTGGGGGCGGGACCGGACCCGAGAGCGTTGCCCGCACTCAGAGAAGCGTCAGGTGCAGGCCAGTCCACCGCACCGCTCACAGCAGGAGGCGGCGGCAGGGCCGCCTCGGTGGAGGCTGGTACGCCATCGACCTGTGGCAAGGCTTGCGCGAATGCCCCGTGGCTGATGCACATCAGGCTGAGCGCAACAAATCCGTAAAATACTCGGCGCAAAGAAGTGGTCATGGGTTCAAGTAATCAAAAGAAGAAAATACGGCTAGCGGCTAGAAACTGGCGCTCAAGCTCACGCCCACTGTGCTGTTGGCGGTGCGAAAGAATTCGGGCTTTTTGACGGGCGCGCCGATGAAGAAGTCGTATTGCAGTTTTTTGAAGCTGCCGCGCAAACCGATCACGGCGCCCGTCAGCCGCTTGCCCGCCAGGAACTCGCTGCTGGGCCCGGCCACCTCGCCGTGGTCCAGGCCGATGTAAACCTCCTGGCCGCTCTCGCCCAGCGCGGTGCTGAGTTCATTACGCAGCAGCCAGCCGCGCTCGGCGCTCAGCGACGATTCGCCGTCGAAGCCGCGCACGGTGTAGCGCCCGCCGATGGCGAAGCGGTCTTGCGGGGTCAGGGGCGTGCGGTCGTGTTGCAGGCGCCAGCTTGCGTTGTAGCGAATGCTTTGTTCGGCCAGCTTGAACGGCACATTGAGGTTGGCGTCCATATTGACCACTGCGAAATGCGAAGTGCCTTCACCAAAGCTCTCTTCGGGTGCGGGCAAGGAGCCGAAGGCACCGGTGCCGCGCTTGTAGGCCACATTGCCTTCCAGCGTGGCCTGCCCGATGAACTCCTTGTGGCCGGCGCCGAGCTCCCAGCCGCCGACGACGCGGCGCTGCACTTCGACCTCGGTATCGTCGATGAAGTTGTTGGAGCGGCGCTGGAAAGCCTTGGCGCTGACGGTAGTTTTGCGGCTGGCGTCGCGGTAGACGAGGCGCGACAGCTTGAGGTCGGCGTTGCTGCTGGTGCCGCGGTAAACGTAATCCTGGTTGAGGCCGGCAACGCTCTGAAAGTAACGGTTGTCGCTGACGGTGGCGCCCAGCGTCCAGTAGCCCAGAGGCAGCGAGTAATGCACGGTGCTGCCGCGCGTGCCGCGCCCACCCGGTTCACCGCCGCCCAGGTCGGTATTGAGCGATACATAGAACAGGTCGTTGAGCGTCAGCGCATTGTCGTAAGACAGCGTGACGCCACCCTGGTATTTGCCAGTGGCTTTGGATCCGCTGTCGTCGGCAAACACCGAGAGGCGAAACGGAAAGGCTTGCTTGTAGCTGATGACCAGATCGCTCTGGCCCGGCTGGACCTCCGCGCCCTTGGCTTCCTCGATCTGGATGTCTGCTTCGGCCGTGGGCACACGCTTGAAGTTTTCCAAAGCCTGTTCGATGTCGCGCAGGTTCAGGATGTCGCCTGGCTTGGCAGGCAGGGCCGTCCAGGCATTGCCGCGTGCGTCACTGCCTTCGGAGAACCGGACGGCACGGATACGGCCGGGGATCAGCGTGAGCGCGAGGATGCCGGTTTTGAGGTCTTGCGGCTCGGCGAGCACACGCGCGCG
>NZ_JBFUBQ010000019.1:0-3421 GCF_056405695.1 Polaromonas sp. P1_F6 | reverse complement strand
CAAGCCAGCAACCTGACCATACAGGGCAGCACCGTCGAAGCCGGCAAGGCCGTGCAACTCATCGCCGAAAACGAAGCCCGGCTTCTGGCCGCGCAAAACCTCGCCAGCGAACGCAGCACCAACAGCAGCAGCTCGGGCAGCGTCGGCGTGAGCTTTGGCACCGACGGCTTCCTCGTCAATGTCAGCGCCAGCAAAGGCAAGGGCCGCACCAACGGCGACGACACCAGCTACACCAACAGCCAGATCAAGGCCGGTGAAAAAGTCAGCCTGACCACAGGCGGCGACGCCACCCTGCAGGGCGCCGTGATCCGGGCCGAGCAGGTCAAGGCCGACATCGGCGGCAACCTCAACATCRCCTCATTGCAGGACAGCAGCACYTACACCAGCAGCCAGCAAAGCCTGGGCGGCTCACTGAGCGTGGGCGTCGGCAAGATCAGCGGCAGCMTCAGCGCTTCCAGCAGCAACATCAACTCCAACTTCCAGAGCGTTGCCGAACAAAGCGGCATCAAGGCCGGCAGCGGMGGCTTCCAGGTCAGCGTGGCGGGCAACACAGCCCTGCTGGGCAGCGTCATCGCCAGCGACAACCAGGCGGTCAACGCCCAGAAGAACAGCTTCAAGACCGGCGGCACGCTAAGCATCAGCGACATCCAGAACACCGCCAGCTACAAGGGCGAGTCAATCGGCATCAGCTTTGGCGGCGGCGCCACCGCCAAGACTGCCGGCATCAACGGCCTGGGCATAGGCATCGGCTCAGACAAGGGCGATGCCAGCAGCACCAGCAGCGCAGGCATAAGCGGCATTGCTGGCAACACCGCCGTCAGAAGCACTGATGCGGAGACCGGCCTTAAACCCATCTTTGATGCGGCCAAAGTGCAGGCCGAGATCAATGCGCAGGTGCAGATCACGCAGGCGTTTACAAGGGAAGCACCGAAGGCGGTTGCGAGCTTTGCGGCCAACCAGGCGGCAGCACTGCGGATTCAGAAGAACGAGGACGAAGCCAAAAAGTGGGATGAGGGCGGCATTTACCGGATCGCGCTTCACACAGCGGTGGGGGCTCTGGGCGGCGGCTTTGATGGTGCAGTAGGAGCAGCAGCCAGTGCGAGTTCCGCAAACCTGATGAACGCCTTGCAAGACGGCATTCAGCAGGGCCTGGTGGCTGCAGGCCTGAGCGATGGCGCCGCCAAGGCGCTGGCGCAAACCGTAGCGACGCTGACTGCAGCGGGTGTGGGTGCTGCTGTGGGTGGTGCGCAAGGGGCGGTTACTGCTGCGACGGTGGATGCCAATAATCGGCAGTTGCATTTAGTTAGCAAAGACCAAGTCAGGGCACTGGCGAAGGAGGAAGCTGCAAAATTAGGAACCACAGAAGAAAAGCTTTATCAGGCTAGCCTAATGGTGCTAGGTGACTATTTCGATGCTAACGGAGACATCCGCCCGGAATTTAACAACGTAACCGCTGACGAGTACATGCAAGCGCAGCGAATGTTGCTCGCGCAACCGGCGAAATCACTCATGGCGCAAGAAATGGCCGAAGCATTGCGTGTTGTTCTGCCTCAGTTTGCTTCGCCTGATGAGGGAACCGTTAACGTTGGCCGTGTTATCGCCGGATTGTCAAAAGCTGTGGATTTGATGAAGGTGGGCGCTGGGAGGTTCGCGGTTGATAGGCCAAAGTTGGGCTCGGTAACAGACGCAAATTTTGCTCAAACTTCCATTCGTAGTGATGAGAAATTCAGTGTGGATGGCCGTGAGAAATACAGCCTTCTAGGTGCAGGGCCGATTAACACGGTAGATGATTTGGCTTCGGCGCTTAGTAAAGGCTTGATCCGACCAAGCCAAGTTCCTGTGGATTACGTGACAACCTCAGATGGAACTAAGTTGATTTTGAATACTCGAACCTCCGTTGCATTGGATCGTGCTGGAATTTCACAATCGCAATGGTATGGTTCGAATAAAACTGGGATGCAGGTACCGGGAGAGCAAGCAGGTATTACCTTTGACAAGTTGGCGGCACAACAGCTTGCCAACAACCAGTTACCGAGTACAGGAACACCCAATATGCCGGGGAGCAAAAAATGAAAGCAGGACACCCAGTTGAAGTCCACAACCCTTATGAGTGGTTGCCGGGGCATGGAGAAAGTGACATTGCGCTGTCTGCCAAGGATGGAGACTTGGCCGTTACGATTTCATATGACAGCCCAAGCGGCGTTGCTCAGAAGGAGCTTTTGTTCAAGAGTGTTTGTGCGTTTTACAGAGCCTCATCGCCTGGGGTAAATCTCCTAAACATTGAACATCACGGCGCGAGTGACGTGCCCATAGGGTCGTTGGTTGAATACGTTGAATCAGAGGCCGCAGTAGCCTGGGCAGAGCACTTTCAAGGACGGCGAACAGTTAAACACTACTCGATTCGGTTTCAAAGCGAAAATTCCCGACTGGAGATATTTGCAGGAGATTTTTTCATTAGATAGTTGGTGGTGGAATGGGGCAAAGAAACTCTGCGGGAACGTGCCGAATTAACCAAACATCATTGTCTGCTTGATAAAATATATGCCCCTGCGCATGCATCTCACTCGCTGCGATTCTCAATATGACAATATCACCGTGCCGCATACCCACTGACGCAGCAGTTTTGTTGTCGTGTGACAGATGTACAAAATGACGGTCTCCGGGGACTAAGCCTGCTTTGAGAATCGACTCCAAGAAACGTGTCGCAGTTCCATGGAACAACGTCGACGGCGGCGCTTTTTCTGTATGGGTAATTGTTACTGTTTTGGTTGAGTGGCCTTGTGCCGCGCGAATTTTCAGACCGTCATCAGAAATAGTGAATCGCTTCTTGTCACTTTCGCGAACTATATTTCGCAGAGTCATTGAGTCGAGAGGTTGGCCGGCCTGGTTGGAGCAGACCAGTAGCTTCTCTATTTCCGCCCAGCCTTCACTGTCTAGCACTAATCCAATGTCTTCAGGCTTATGCCGTAGGACATAACTTAGAAATTTACTGATAGCTGCGGAAGACATGTAACTACTCTTGCTGTTTATTGAACTAGTTTTAATCTTAGCTCGAAGGTAGTCGATTTATCAGTGATGCGGCAGGTGGAAGTAAACGCAATTTCTTCTCTGGTGCTTGAAGATTGCCGACCCTGGCAAAGGCAGGACTGTCGGTGAGGACAACATCACSGCYGGCAACAACATCACCATTGCCGCCACCGGCGGCGGRCAAGCCAGCAACCTGACCATACAGGGCAGCACCGTCGAAGCCGGCAAGGCCGTGCAACTCATCGCCGAAAACGAAGCCCGGCTTCTGGCCGCGCAAAACCTCGCCAGCGAACGCAGCACCAACAGCAGCAGCTCGGGCAGCGTCGGCGTGAGCTTTGGCACCGACGGCTTCCTCGTCAATGTCAGCGCCAGCAAAGGCAAGGGCCGCACCAAC
>NZ_JBFUBQ010000018.1:0-5443 GCF_056405695.1 Polaromonas sp. P1_F6 | reverse complement strand
GAGTTGGCATTTGTCTTCAGTCCCCGCTCCCGATTGCCCCTTCTGTCTGCGCCGAGGAGCGCAGGTTCAGGCGGATCAGGGATCGCGATTGTCTGAGCGAAGCGAGTTCGAGCGAGACCCCGCCTGGACCGAGCACCGCAGGTTGCCCCGCAGCGAAGCGCAGGGGTCGCAGACAGCAGGGTCGCCTTTTGGTATTCGCATAACTTCGCTTTGCGAAGTGAGCGAATCCCCACTACGTGACCTTTGGTGACTTTCTTTTGGCGACGCAAAAGAAAGTTACTTGCCGCCGGGCAACCCCCGGCCAGCAACTCTTAGACGAGCGCGCAAAGGCCGGAGCAAGAACCGGCCGATAAAAGCCTACCCCGCCAGCTGCTTCCGCATCACCTCATGCCGGTGCCGGTAAGTCCCCAGCACCTCTTTGAACTGCTCCCGCTGCGCACTGATGCCGGGCAGTTTTACCTTGGTTGTCTTGGCACCCAACAGGCCTTTTTCAGTCAAGGTAACCGTGAGGACATCGCCGCCAAAACCGTTTTCATAGCCAAGGTTCTGGATGTCATCCCACGAGAGTTCATCGGGCTTGCCGGGCAGCTGCAGGCCGCTGTATGTCACACCGACAGAGAGAGTGCCCTTGAGCTGAAACAGCACAGGAGGAAAGTAGCGCAGCACCAGCGCCTGCTCCATGTCATTGTCCGGCCCATAGCGGTAAGCGAGGGTACGTTCATGGTCAGCGGCAAAACCCTGCTCGTAGGCCGACCACAGTCGTTGCTCAATCTGCGGCGCGGTCTGTATGTCGTCAGCCCAGTTGCGCGATGGTGGATCAGTCACGATGGCGCCGAAGGCGTCGGGCTTGACCAGGTGACGCACGTTTTTCATGCGATCCAGCATGGCCGGATGCGAATCAAACGGATGAGGCACGCTGGCTGTTCCCATGGCCTTCACGAATTTGGTAGAGGCGGCGTAGGGTGCCAGGCCCGAGGCCACAAACTGCGCAATGCCGAGTTGCTGGCCGTGCTGCCGGTCGTGCTCGAACAGTTCACGCTCGATTTCCGACCGGTAGCTCGCGTAGGCGGTAATCTTGATCAGCGATTCCACAATGGCCTGCGGCGAAACCAGCTTCGCGGCGGCGCGGTCGGCCTTGAATTCGCGCTCGCGGCTGTCACGCATCAGCGCGAACTCAAAGATCACCCGGTACAGGTACATCAGGTGATAGACCGCCACCGTCAGGCCGCCGCCACGCATCAGGCCGAGGTAGTGGTCGTACTGCACAAGCTTGGGCCCAAGCCGGGCGCTGCTGGCGGCATCGCCACCGCGAAAATGCGCGAGCTCATGGCCCAGCACGGCATCGGCCTGGGCGCGATCCAGCAGCCGCAGCAGCGGAAGGCTGACAAACAGCGTGCGGCCGGTGAGCGCCTGGCCGGCCACGGTGAGCGGCGCTTCGGTGACAAAAAAATTGGTGTCGATGCCCGCCACGATCTGTTTGGGCGGTGCGGTCTTCAGGCGTGCGGCCAGGGCGCGGGTGTTGGCCCACAGGCCCGGCGCGTCGCCATCGCTGACCAGTTCCCCGTCAATGGTGTTTGCCATGGCGGGGCGCCGCAGCAGTCCGGCAATGGCAAAGAACACCGCGACAGCCACCACAAAGCCGATCAGCGCGATCAGCTTGATGTAATACACGTGAAAGAAGAATGCCGTCACCCAAAAGGACAGCCAGACAAGCATGGTGCCCTGCACCAGCATTTGCGCCGCGCTGGCCAGGCTCAGCAGGCGCCAGCCGGTCACAAAACTCAGGTATTGGGCCTTCCGGTTCCAGAAAGCCACGGCGCCCAGCAGTAGTTCCACCAGCAAGATGGCCACACCGCCGGCAATCGTCCATTTGGCGATGACATGCGCTGCGTAAAACTGCCAGACTTCGGAGAACGGCTCGCAGAACATGTCCCTGTCCTGCACGAGGTCGGCGTTGGCGTCGGCGCATATACGGGAGACCGGGTTGTCACGGTAAAACTTCTTGGTTTGCGCCTTGCTTTCGGCGGACATGCTCGAGTCCTGGTCGACCTGCCGCTCTATCGACTGGATGATGGTGCGGTCGAGTTGCTGCTGTGCATGCCTGGCAAACAACAGGGTTGAACCCGGAACCAGAAACAGCGTCACCAGCGCGAGGGCCAGAACTTTCAGCAGGTCCTTCCTGATCCTGCTGCTGACCGTATTGCTGTCTTCTCCACTGCCTGCCATGCTCCGCTCCCTGTTTTTTTAGTCATTAACCGCTTTGCTCGAGTGGCTAATATACCGGCCCTTCTCACCCGCGAAGCCGGGAGGCTGTCGGGCGCCTGACGGTCACACCGGCCAGACCACGCCCTTGTCGTTCAGGATGGCATCGAGCGGAATGTCGTGCGGCTCGGGCTCCATGTCGGGCAGCCAGCCCTGGGTATAGCCCAGGCCCACTGTGAAGGGCCGTGGCTGCAGCGTGGCCAGCGTGCGGTCGTAAAAGCCCCCGCCATAGCCCAGCCGATAGCCCCCGGGCCCGTAACCTACGCAGGGCACGAACAGCAGGGTGGGAATAATCACCTCTGTATCTTTTGGTTTCGGAATGCCGTAGGCGTCTTCTTCCATGGGGCAGCCCGGGTACCAGGCATGGAAAGTCAATGTCTTGTGCAGCTTGTTGACCACCGGCAGACCGATCTTGCGCGGCGATCGCGCTGCTATGCTTTCAGTAGCTAGTTGCGCACGTTCCACTTGGTCCAGCGCCGGATTTGATGACGAATCCTGGCTCAAAATGGCATCTTCCTGCCAGCGGTACAGCGCAGGCAGCGGATCGAACTCGCCCTTGATGGGCCAATACGCACCAATCACCTCGTGCGTGGAACCTACCAGCCAGATGCGCATCACACGCTGCAGCAGGTCAGCCCGCACCAGGCGGTCAGGCATGTTCAGTCGCGCTTCCACCAGCGCCTTGCGTGTGCTTAATTTGTCCATAATGTCCCGATGCTATACAAATTTCTTAACGGCCCGGTACGTGCGGCCGCCCTGCCTGCCATTTTTTCCGCAATTGCCTCCCTGACGCTGCTCGTCCCTGCAACCGCCCAAACCACCCTTCCCGCAAGCGCCAGTGCAGCTGACAACGTGATTGTGGAGATGAACAAGGCTTTCAAACGCGGCGACAAGGGCCGGCTGGCACAACTGCTGCCCCAGGCCCGGGGCCATGCGCTCGAACCCTGGGCCGCCTACTGGGAGCTCAAAGCCCGCCTGGGCGAAGCCAGCGCACAAGAGATGCAGGACTTTTTCGGACGCTACGCCGGCACCTACCAGGAAGACCGCCTGCGCAATGACTGGCTGCTGCTGCTGGGCCAGCGCCGCGACTGGGCCGGCTTTGCCGCTGAATACCCTAACTACCGTATGAACGACGACAAGGAGGTGCGTTGCTACGCGCTGCTGGTCGAACACCTCAAAAATCCGGCGGCTGATGCGCGCCTGGCCGACGAAGTGAAAAAGAACTGGTACGCACAGCGCGAGGCAGACGACGGCTGCAACTCGGCCGCCGAGCGGCTGGTTGGCACCAAAAACCTCGCAGCGCAGGACGCGTGGATCAAGGCCCGCCTGGCCACTGAAGCCAACCGGCCCCGGGCAGCGACAGGCGCCGTGCAGATCGTTGCCCCCGATGCCGTTGGCATGGTCAATGAACTGAACGCCAGCCCCATCAGGTTCCTGGCGGGCAAACACCTCGCGCTCAGCAAGGCGCGGCGCGAAATCGTCACGCTGGCGCTGATCAAGATGGCGATCAGCGACACGGACGGAGCGGCATCCCAGATGGAAAACAAATGGGGCATGCAGCTGAACACGGAAGAGCGCAACTGGGTCTGGGGCGTGATCGGCAGGCAGGCCGCCACACGCCTGGGCGCCACACCGGCCGGTGACGCACTGCAATACTTTGCCAAGGTCACCAAGGACACCGACCTCACCGACGACATGCTGGGCTGGAAAGTCCGGGCCGCATTGCGCGCGGGCACACAGCCCAACTGGACGCTGGTGCTGGCAGCGGTCAACGCCATGAGCGACGACGCGCGCAAGGACCCCACCTGGAGCTACTGGAAAGCGCGTGCGCTGCTGGCCACCGCGCCGCCCGACGTGGCGCCCAAAGGCCCGATCGTCGTCGCGACCACACCCGGCGTGACGCAAACCATCAGCACCGGCATCACCATTGCGCCGCAGCGGGCCGAGGCCCTGGCCTTGCTGCAGTCCTTTGCATCGGCCCGTGGTTTTTACGAGCAGCTCGCGCTGGAAGAGCTGGACCAGAAGATCACGGTGCCGGCCAGGCCAGCGCCGCTGACGGCCGAGGAAAAAGAAACTGCACGGCTGAACCCGGGCTTGAACCGCGCCGCTTATGCCATCGCCATCGGCCTGCGCCCCGAAGGCACGCGCGAATGGAACTACAGCACCAACCTGCACAAGCGCGGCGGCATGGCTGACCGCGACCTGCTGGCAGCCGCCCAGTTCGCCTGCGACCGGCAGATCTGGGACCGCTGCATCAACACCAGTGAGCGCACCAAAGGCGAGATCGATTTCGAGCAACGCTTCCCGATGCCGTTTCGCGAAACGGTGACCAAACGCAGCCAGTCCATCAACCTGGACCCGGCCTATGTGTATGGCCTGATCCGCCAGGAAAGCCGCTTCATCATGGACGCCCGCTCCGGCGTGGGCGCTTCCGGCCTGATGCAGGTCATGCCGGCGACGGCACGCTGGACCGCCAAAAAAATCGGCCTGGAAGGTTTCACGCAAGAGCAGCTCAATGACCGCGACACCAACATCGCGATCGGCACGGCCTACCTCAAGTTCGCACTGGACGACTTCAACGGCTCCATGCCCATGGCCGCGGCCGCCTACAACGCCGGGCCCGGCCGTCCGCGCACCTGGCGCAACGGCCCGGTGCTGGACGCGGCGATCTGGGCCGAAAGCATTCCTTTCAGCGAGACGCGCGACTACGTGAAAAAAGTGCTGTCCAACACCACCAACTACGCGGCCATCCTGACGGGGCGGCCGCAGTCGCTGAAAGCCCGGCTTAGCACCGTGGGGCCGAGGGATGCGGCGCAGCCGGAACCTTATAAAGATTTGCCTTGAAGTCCTTTAGGGACGGGCGCAAGCAGCTATTGAATTAATAGCGGTTTTTAGGATCGTCATTGATTTGACGGCGCGCTCTTTGCTGAGTGTTGCTGGCCGGGGGTTGCCCGGCATGCAAGTAACTTTCTTTTGCTTCGCCAAAAGAAAGTCACCAAAGAAAAGGCGACCCTGGTTCCTGCGTCACTACGCTGCGCTGCGGGCAGCCTGCGGTGCTCGGTCCAGCCGGGGTCAAAAACAACTCGCTTCGCTCAAACAAGTTTTTGCCCTGATCCGTCTGGCCCTGCGCTCCTCGGCGCATCCACAAGGGCCAATCGGGAGCGGGGACAAAAATACAAAA
>NZ_JBFUBQ010000017.1:0-5458 GCF_056405695.1 Polaromonas sp. P1_F6 | reverse complement strand
GAACAAGAACCTGCACCGCATCATCTTCAATTCAAAGCGCGGCCAACGCATGGTGGTGGCCGACACCGCCAGCAGCCAGGGCAAGGCGGCAGGTGGTGAAACGTCGGGCGTGGCCGCTTCCGTGGATCTTCTGGCCTGCCTGCACCCCCTGCGCCTTGCCGTGCTGGGTGCTGTGCTGTGGCTGCAACCGGCCGTGCAGGCACAGGTCGTTGCAGACCCGTCAGCCCCGGCCAACCAGCGCCCCACCGTTCTGCAAACCGCCAATGGCTTGCCGCAGGTCAATATCCAGTCACCCAGTGCCGGCGGTGTCAGCCGCAACACGTATATCCAGTTTRATGTGCCGCAAAGCGGCGTCATCCTCAACAACAGCCGCAGCAATGTGCAGACCCAGCTCGGCGGTTTCGTCGGGGCCAACCCCTGGCTGGCCACAGGCGCAGCCCGCGTCATCCTCAATGAAGTGAATTCGTCGAACCCCAGCCAGATCCGGGGCTATGTCGAAGTCGCCGGCCAGCGTGCCGAGGTCATCATCGCCAACCCGGCGGGTATCAACGTCAATGGCGGCGGCTTTCTCAATGCCAGCCGCGTCACCCTCACCACCGGCAGCCCGGTGCTCAACAGCGGTGCGCTCGACGGCTTTCGCGTGCAGGGCGGCAGCATCACGGTCAACGGCGCAGGCCTGGACACCAGCACGGCCGACTACACCGGCATCCTCGCCCGGGCTGTGCAGCTCAATGCGGGTATCTGGGCCAAAGAGCTCCGCGTGACGACCGGTGCCAACCAGGTGGATGCGGCACAGACCAGCGCCACACCGATAGCCGGCACCGGCCCTGCACCGACCTATGCGATTGACGTGGCCCAGGTCGGCGGCATGTATGCCGGCAAGATTTTCCTGATCGGCACCGAAACCGGCCTGGGTGTGCGCAACGCCGGTGCCATAAACGCAACGGGCGGCGACCTGGTGCTGCAGTCCAACGGCTGGCTCACCAACAGCGGCAGCCTGCTGGCCAGCGGCAACCTGCAGTCCGCCACCACCRGCGTCACCACCAACAGCGGCACGATGTATGCCAATGGCAACACCACAGTAGCGGGCCAGGCCGGCGTCAGCAATACCGGCAGCGCCACACTGGGCGCCCAGGGCAACGCCACGGTGCAGGCCAGCGGTGCGGGCGCGCAGGTCACCTCGGCCACCGGCGCCGTGATCGCCGCGGGGCTGAACAGCGACGGCAGCCTCGCCGCCAGCGGTAACCTGGCCATCAACGCGGCCAGTGCCGTCACCATCGCAGGCAAGGCCCTGGCCGGCGGCAACGCCTCTCTCTCAGGCAGCCAGCTCAACCTGGCCGACAGCACCTTGCGCGCCCAGGGCATGTCGCTCACGGCCACGGCCGGCGACATCGACGCCAGCCGCGCCAACCTCAATGCCACCGGCCTCTTGGCCACCAGCACGGCGCAAACCCTGCGCACCGACGCGGCCACCGTGGTGGCCGGCCAGCTGGGCCTGGCGGCAGGCAGCCTGTCCAACCTCGGCGGGCAAATCACCCAGACCGGCACCACCGCCGGCAGCGTCAACGCGCAGGGCCAGATCAACAACACCGGCGGCACGCTGGCCAGCAACGGCAACATCACACTCCAGGCGCAAAGCCTGGCCAACCAGGGCGGCACGGTCCAGACTACCGGCAGCGCCGACCTGGCCATCACCACCGCCGGTGTGCTCGACAACACTGCTGGTGGCCAGCTGGTTGCGGGGGGTAACCTCACCATCAACGCGGCCGGCATCACCAACGCCGGCAAGCTGCAAGCCGGCAGTACGTTGACCGCGTCAGCCACCGACATCGACAACGCGGCCACCGGCGAAATCACCGGCGCCACCACGCAGCTCACGGCCACCAACAGCCTGACCAACCGCGGCCTCATCGATGGCCAGGTCACCCGGCTCGATGCGCAGCTCATCACCAACATCGGCACCGGCCGCATCTACGGCGACACCCTGAGCATCGCCACCGCCACCCTCAACAACACACCCGAAACCATTGCCGGCGTCACCAAGGCCGGCGTGATCGCCGCGCGCAACCGGCTCGACATCGGCGCGGGAACCATCAACAACGGCATCGGTGCGCTCATCTTCAGCGGCGGCACGGGCGCAGCGGCGCTCAACATCGGCGGCAGCCTGGACGCATCGCGCCAGGCCACGGGCCTGGCCCAGGCGGTCAACAACGCCGGCGGCACCATCGAGTCGCTGGGCGGCCTCACGATCGCCGCCGCGCAGATCAACAACACCAACCCTGACTTTGCCTACACGGTGCAGTTTTCGCCCGGCGCCAACGGCAAGGAATACGTTACCGGCCAAGGCACTTATTCGCCTGATGATGTGGGCTGGCTGCTCAACGACGGCAACCTCAGCCCGGCACCCATCGGCGGTTATCTTTATGCCGCCAATGTCGACAGCGTTGCCGCCCAGTCTTTGGGGGGGCGGTGGTTTTCAGAAGACGGCGCATTGCCGCCCTACACGGGGCACCTGAACACTCTCGGCAAGGGCAGTATCCTGCTCAAGGGCGCGCCCTATGCAGACCCCAAATACGCACCCTACTTCAGCGGCCCCTACGCCTACATCGCCCCGCACAACTCAGTCACCGGCGCCCGTGAGTCGCTGACCTCTGTCTACATGCCGGCGTATTTCGGTTATGACGCCAGCAGCCCGGTCTGGGACGTCTTTGGTGTCGCCAGGCCCACCAGCGGCATTCCCGGCCCCCGGCCAACAGGTACTTACACCGGCCATGAATCCAGTTACGTGCCCCCCAATCCGGTGGCGGTTGCCGCCTGGGATGCGGCCGCCGCACCCTGGGTTGCCCTGCAGGCCAGCATCGACGCCTTCCGCGCCACGGTGGTGGCCAACGCCGTCAGTTTTGACGCCTTCCGCGACTACAACCAGTCAGTTCCCAGCGCCACCATCACCCGCAGCGCGCCCGGCCGCATCCTGAGCGGCGGCGCCATGACGCTCAACGCGCGCGATGCGCTCCTGAACGACCAGGCGCAGATCGTTGCCGGCGGCGCCCTCAACATCACCGGCCGGGCCGTGGACAACCGCGGCCGCAGCATCACCGTCAACGCCCAGCGCAACGGCACCGCCTATGCCTGGAGCCATTACGACGAAGGTTGCGGCGGCTGGGACGGCTGCGACTACGACTACAGCGCCTACCGCGACTCCGCCTACGTGCAGGACGTGCCCAAGACCTTTGTACTGGACGTCAACCGCAGCCAGGGCATGACGGCGCCTTCCAGCCAGGGCCTGGCCAGCGGCACCCAGCTGGCGGCGGCCGTGGTGGCCGGCGGCGCGGCAGCGCTGCCGGCCAGCAGCAACAGCCTGACGGTGCCCAGCAGCAGCCTGTTCCGCGTCACGCCCAACCCCGCGGGCAACTTCATCGTCGAGACCGACCCGCGCTTTGCCAACTACCGCAACTGGCTCGGCAGCGACTACATGCTCAATGCCCTGGGCCTGGACCCGGCCACCACCCAGAAGCGCCTGGGCGACGGCTTTTACGAGCAGCGCCTGGTGAACGAGCAGGTAGCCCAGCTCACCGGCCAGCGCTTCCTGGCCAACTACACCAGCGAAGAAGTCCAGTACAAGGCGCTGATGGACGCCGGTGTCACCTTTGCCCAGCAATTCCAGCTGCGCCCCGGCGTCGCGCTGACGGCCGCGCAGGTGGCCCAGCTCACCAGTGACATCGTCTGGCTGGTCGAGCAGGACGTCACCGTGCCCGATGGCCGTGGCGGCACCGTGCAGGTCAAGGCCCTGGTGCCCGTGGTCTACGTCGTGCCCCGCGCCGGCGATTTGAACGGCAAGGGCGTGCTGCTCGCCGGGCGCGAGGTCAACATCAACCTCAGCGGCGATCTCAGCAACAGCGGCACCATCGCAGGCCGCAACGTCGTCAACCTCACGGCAGAGAACGTGCAGAACATCAGCGGCCGCATCACCGGCGACGCGGTCACCGTAGCCGCCCGCAACGACATCAATGTCACCGGCGGGCAGATCGACGCCGTCAACAGCCTCACGGCCCTGGCCGGGCGCGACATCAACATCGTCACCACCACCAGCAGCGCTACCAACCGCACCGGCGGCCTGGGCACCAACGGCGCGGCCACTGCCGTCAATGCTTCCAGCAACAACACCTTCAGCATGACTGGCATTGATCGGGTGGCCGGTCTCTATGTCACGGGCAATGGCCAACTCACCACCGGTACGTTGGTCGCCAGCGCCGGGCGCGACCTCAACGTCATCGCCGGTGTCATCGGCAACAACAACACCAGCGGCAGCACCATGCTTGCTGCCGGCAACAACATCAACCTGGCCACCGTCACCACCGCCAACAGCAGCGACCAGCGCCGCGGCGACGACGACTTTGTGCGCGACGCGCAAACCAAAGAGGTCGGCAGCCAGATTCAGACCGCAGGCAGCCTGAGCCTGAACGCCGGCAACGACCTCAACGCCCGCGCCGCCAACGTCCAGGCCACCGGCGACCTCACCGCCAGCGCCGGCAACAACGTCAACCTCAGCGCAGGCCGGCAGACCAACAGCTTCGGCTTTGGCATGACCACCGCCGAGAGCGACCTATTCAGCAGCACCAGCACCAAAGAGCGCCGCACCACCGACCAGGACAACGCCGTCGGCTCCAGCCTGGGCGGCAAAACGGTCACCGTGGTGGCAGGCAAAGACATCAATGTCAAAGGCAGCGCCGTCATCAGCGACACCGGCACCACCCTGGCCGCCGGCCGCAACATCGCCATCGAGGCAGCCACCAACACCAGCAGCAGCACGTCTTTCTTTGAGAAGAAGGAGTCGGGTTTGCTCGATGGCGACGGCTTCGGCATCACCGTCGGCGTGCGCGAGCAGTCCAACGACCAGAAAAACCGCGGCACCACCGCAGCCGCCTCCACCGTTGGCGCCGTCAGCGGCAATGTGACCCTGGTGGCCAATGACGTCTACAAACAGGTCGGCAGCGACGTCATCGCACCCAAAGGCGACATCACCATTGCCGCCAAAACGGTAGAGATCGTGGAAGCCCGCGAAGCCAGCCGCAGCGAGACCGAGCAGAAATTCAAGCAAAGCGGCCTGACGCTGGAAATCACCTCCCCCGTCATCAGCGCGCTGCAGACCATCGACAAGATGAGCGAAGCGGCCAGCCAGACCAAGGACAGCCGCATGCAGGCCCTGGCCGGTGCCAACATGGCCTTTGCTGCCAACAATGCCTACAACGCCATCCAGGCCGGCCAGAACACAACGGGCAACAACCCCAGTGCAGCAACAGAACACAGCGCGGCCGAGCAGGCGGGTGGTATCAACCTGGCCATCAGCATCGGCAGCAGCAAGAGCCAGAGCAACTCCCTGAGCGAAAGCAACACCGCGCGCGGCAGCAACATCACCGCTGGCAACAACATCACCATTGCCGCCACCGGCGGCGGGCGG
>NZ_JBFUBQ010000016.1:0-28210 GCF_056405695.1 Polaromonas sp. P1_F6 | reverse complement strand
GCTGGCACCGCCCCGAGTGATACACCCAAGTCATCGTGTGGCTTGGCCAATCACGCTCTCCCTGATTCCGTTTTGTTGTTCTCGCCAAGCCTTGTGCCTGGTGTTACCTAGAGTTTAAATTTGAAGCGGCGAAATGTAAGAACTGTTACTTGGGAGAGCTCTCAAGTGTTGGTTTTTGAGCCAAGACCGTGGCGAATCATTAGAGGGCTATCTAAATCAAACATTGCGGCTGCCACGCGCACGAGTTCTAGACTAGACCATGAGTAAAAATAAATCCATGAACTCAGCTGATGTGTTGAATCGCTTACGAAACGAGGCCTCGTTGCCGCCAGTAATCTGCATCGCTAGCGCACGAGTTCATGAATGCCAAAGTTTTTTTGTGCACGGCTACCGCGACAAATTCTCAGATCTCACGGAATTTGTCGCTTCCTCGTTAAGACCAATAGCACGAGAACTCGACGATGAAAACGCCGAAATACGAAGCCTGAGTGTTATTCCCCTAACAGCAGAACCATGGCAAGTCGCATACGACTTCACCCTGACACCTGAAAACATGCTGTGCTTTCCGACAGCTGAAGTACTGGGCTTTGAGCCACCGCGCGACCTGCAGAAACGATTCTTCCTTCAACCAAACCTGATGGCAGAAGAAGAATGCTTTGTTTGCGAAAACTGCAACGAGTTTGTTCTGCTTTATTGGTATACAACAGGTTGAGGTGATATCGCTATAAATCAGCCATGCACAATCACCGGAGCCCAAGGAGTCCGGCAAATCTTTGCCCGGATCAAGTCCGCACCGTCAACGAGAAAAAGAAGTCCAGCATGTGGAAGTGATCGTCATGAAAGCGATCTTCCATAGCGGCCAGGTTCTCGATCGGAATCCACTCCGCCGCCGCGGCGTCGTGTCGCCATCTTCCGTCGTCCAAACTCTGTTGCTGTCATCTGGAAGCAGCGCTTTACCAAGCAGCCCGGAGACTTCGTGGCAGAGCTGGTTCTTGTTCAACAAGAAGGCAATTATCTTGTTGACCACGTGATGGTGTTCTAGTGAGCGCCAACATATCGCTCGACACGGATATCCGCATCACCGACGGCCCGCCCATGCTGCGCAGCGAAAACGCACGCCTCTCAGGCTGGGTCTACGTGGACATCCGCGGTCGTGACTTGCGCTCCGCCGTCCAGGCCATGCAGAAAGCCGTTGCGGACAAGGGCATGCTGCCACCGGGCTACTCGGTCTCTTGGTCGGGTCAGTTCGAGTTCCTGGAACGCGCCACCGCCAAGCTCAAGGTGGTGGTGCCGTTCACGCTGTTGATCATCTTTGTGCTGCTGTACCTGACCTTCAAGCGCTTTGACGAGGCATTGTTGATCATGGCCACGCTGCCGTTTGCGCTGGTGGGCGGCATCTGGCTGCTCTACCTGTTGAGCTACAACCTGTCGGTAGCGGGTGCAGTGGGCTTCATTGCTCTGGCCGGGGTCTCTGCGGAGTTCGGCGTGATCATGCTGCTGTACCTTAAATCCGCCTGGAATGATCGGCTCGACCAAGGCAAAACCACTGCGGCCGACCTGCTGGATGCGATCCGGGAGGGAGCAGTACTGCGTGTGCGGCCCAAGGCAATGACGGTGGCGGTTATTTTGGCTGGCTTGTTTCCCATCATGTGGGGAACAGGCACGGGCTCCGAGGTCATGCAGCGGGTCCCCGCGCCCATGGTCGGCGGAATGATCACCGCTCCCTTGCTGTCCATGTTTGTGATTCCCGCCGTGTATCTGCTTATGCGAAGACCTCGCGAGGGTATGACCGCACGCAGGCCGTTCTGGGGAAGGCGCAGCTTCCCCGCTTGAACCTCGCATGGCTAGGTCAAAGAGCGATTTTCAAGTCCGCTGGCCGACGCTGGGTCACGTCGACGGTGATACTCAGAAGACTCAGCGCCGTGCAGCTTGATATGCTTCGATTTGCGGTAGAAGATCTTTCCGACGTGCAAGGGCTTCGGCAGACCAGACCGCATCGCGATCATAGTATTCAGCGAAGGCGGGCGTCTCTGAAGGAATAATCAGCCAAGGCTGCTTCGAGCCGGTGAAAATGTGGACCTCCGGAGGCATCATGTCTGGATCGTCGAGCGTCCCGACTCGGACGAACCTGGTCACCGGACCGGAGCCGGCATAGTGACTCCAGACCGCGACCCGGCACTTTGGGCATCTGGCGATTTTCTGGCCCGCGCCGCTCGCGGACGGAGTGTCAACCAACTCAGGCTCGCCACCAAGATGCACGACGCGATCGGCCTCGTACATCGCGTTAAGCGCGAACGCAGCGCCGGATTCGCGCTGGCACCAGCGGCAATGGCAGCAGTGGACGATCATCGGCGTGGTGGTCAGGCGATACCGGATGTAGCGGCAATCGCATCCGCCTTCGACAGGGTAGGTCATGCCGAATAATATGCGCAGTATTTGAACCGCTGCAACCCCCAGCCTCGTTGCGAATGCCCGACCGTCTGGCGGTCCCCTGCGGTCTCTATTCCCCGCGCTCGTATTCATCCAGGGCAAACAGCAAGCTGGTCCTGTGGTTGCGGGCGATATCCTGCCAACGCTTGCCCGTAAGGGCCCCTTCCAGCGCCCAGAGAAGATTCAAAGAGACGCGCTGGCCAGCACGCTTGGCTTTCGCGTAGGCAGCCACAGATCCGAGTGTTCGCAGGTCACCCAGCGTTTGTATGCCCGCAGTTTGCAGCATCTGAGCAGACTTGGGTCCAAGATTCGGCAGTAGTGAGCGATGTCGCGTCAGCCATGAAAAGTCATTCCCCTTCAAGCCAGCCCGGCCCGATCAACTCGGTAACGTCGTAGAGCCCGCTTCGAGCGAGTGTGGTCCCAGCCATTCTGTAGCTAGGACTTAGGATGGTTCCACGGATTGTTTTGCGCGAGAAGCCACTAAGAGATCTGGTTGGGCGACGTAAATCTACCAGCGCAGTACCCAACGGCCCAACGCAGCACCAGCAAGCGCTGGCACCAGCATGCCTATGACATACCAAACAGCAAGAAATGGTGCAGTGAATTCCACGCAGTGCAGCGCATAGATTGCGGCCCCCACGCCACCGGCCAGCGCACCGGCAGCAGCGCCGGCGAGTGTCTGCCGGGTAGGCGCCAGATCCCTAAGCGCCAGCAAGGTCGCTACAAAAACCGGCAAGGCCAAGAGGCCGATACTGAGCGCACAGGTGCGCCAGGACTGGCCCAGCAACGACGGCATGCGCTCCTCTATCGGCATTGCGAACCATGTCAAAGCGGCCATCGTCCAGACCAGGAACACGGGCCCCACCAAACCCATCCAAGCGCGCCGTACCTCGACGCCCGGTCGCGCCAGGCGCAGCACGGCGACAAAGGCCGAAACGGCAATGCACAGCGGGAACAACAGCTTGACCCAGAACATCGGTGATGAAATGACCAGCCTCAAGTCGTCGCGTAATCCGTAGCCTGCGAAGAAAATCGCCAAAGACACCGGCGCACCGATCAGCAGCGCCAGCCTGATGCGACGGCCGACAACGTTTTGCGGAACAGCAGTCGTCCCATTGGCAAGCATCGCCACAAAGTCGTCAGTTTTCATGTAGGGCTCCTGAATCTGGCCGCTAAGGCCTTGAGGCCGCGATGAATGCCGATCTTCACGGCTGACTCCGACATGCCAATCAGAATTGCCGTCTCCGCTACCGACAGGCCCTCTATTTTCACGTGGACAATAGGCAAGCGCTGGCGTTCCGGCAGGGTTTCAAGCAGACCAGCCAAGTCACGCCTGGCGTCGCCGGCTTCCGTGGTCGATTCGGCGAACACCGCCAGATCGTCGTCCAGCGGGTCATGCAGATCCTCCCGGATCGATTTGGCCCGCAGCAGATCGATCATTTTGTAGCGCGCGATCGCATGCACCCAGGCCGTCAGCGGCTGGTCGCTCTGGTAGGTGTGGCGCTGATTGTGCATTGCGAGCAGACATTCCTGGACAAGATCCTCCACCTCATCGGGCCAGCCGAAGAGGCGTTTACGTAAAAACGCGCGCAAATAGGTACTGAGCTTTTGGAGGAAGGCTCGGTAGGCGGCGATATCTCCATCGAGGCCGCGCATAAACAACTCATGCAGTACCTGCTCCGCATCGCTTTTCACCGCAACACTCCTTCTTGTCATTCGGTCTTCCGGCCTGTTTGGTTACAAAAGCGCAAAAAAAAACTTGTCCGATTGTGCCTTGCGCTGTAACCGCAGCGATGTGGGCTACGAAGTACCAAGTAACTACGCATTCGGCGTGGTTACCCGGACGTGACCGAGCATTGGGCGTTCTCTTAACAGATGCTCGCAAGGCGTCGGAATATTGCGCTATGCGCGGACTCTTGGCACTCAGGCCTACAACTGACTATTGAACCGATTCTTCAACTCCGTTAACAGGAAAAACACCATGAAATTCATCACTTTGTTTCGAGGCCTTTTTTGCGCGTCCCTGATGGCAGGATTCTCCGTTCTGTCGTTTGCGGGGGAGATTCCGTTCGATCAGAAAAAATTCGAGTCAGCCGTTGCGGCGGGCGAGCCTGTCATCGTGGACTTTTCCGCGAGTTGGTGTCCGACTTGCAAGGCGCAGAAACCGATTGTGGACGAGCTGCTGGGCCAACCAAGGTTCAAGAGCGTGACGCTGTTTTTGGCGGACTACGACAAAGAAGTCGCTTTGAAAAAACAATTGCGCGTCAACCAGCAAAGCACCTTCGTGGTTTTCAAGGCAGGCAAAGAAGTTACGCGTTCAACGGGGCAGACGGATAAAGAAGTGCTTGCGGCGATCTTTGCCAAAGCGCTTTGACGCCTTCATCATCCTGCAACCCAGTCCCATCACATGGACTTCGGCCTAGGAACGTTCGCGCTGGGTTATGGCGCCGGCATTCTCTCTACGCTCTCGCCATGCGTCCTGCCGCTTGTTCCGATTCTCGTGGCAGCGGCCATGGCGCAACACCGGTTCGGTCCACTGGCGCTAGCTGCGGGGCTGACCTTTTCTTTCACGACCATCGGCCTGTTTTTCGCCACCATCGGTCTATCGATTGGCTTGGATCAAGGTGTGGCTCGGCAAGTGGGCGCTGTGATACTGGTCATATTTGGGGCAACGCTGTTGTCGCCACAATTGCAAGCTCGTTTTACGTTGCTGACGTCCGGCCTCAGTACCGTCACAGGCGGCTGGCTCCAGCGATTCCAAGCCCAGGGCTGCGGCGCACAGTTCGTGATTGGTCTACTTCTTGGTCTGATGTGGACCCCCTGCGTCGGTCCGACGTTGGGAGCAACCACGGCGCTGGCCGCCCAGGGAACGCAGTTATCGCAGGTCATATTGCTCATGATCCTGTTCGGCCTGGGCGCGGGCACTCCTCTCGTAGTGCTCGGAAGTGTGTCACGCGAAGTTGTGCTACGCGTGCGGGGTCAATTGACGACTGGCGGAAAATACGGAAAATTTGCGCTTGGCTCCATCATGCTCCTGCTTGGATTGGCCGTCTTGGTTGGAGTGGACAAGAGCCTCGAGGCCTTTATGGTCGATGTCTCGCCGGCGTGGTTGACTAGGCTTACGACGCGTTACTGAACTGCACGGGGGCAAGAAAGGATTTCCCTTGCCTTGCTGCAGTCTTTCCCATCGCTAATTGTCGAAAACCGCTGCTGCAGGCGCGTGGCCGAAGGCCCGGCTGTAAGCACGGCTGAATGCCGCCGCACTGGCATAGCCGCTCCATGCGGCAACCACTTTGACGCGCGCACCTTGCTGCAGCCGGCGGCGGGCGAGCGTGAGTCGCCAAGCGGTGAGAAAAGTGCCCGGCGTCATGCCCAGCGTGCGGCGAAATGACAACATGAACTGGCTTCGTGAAAGCGCGCTGATTTCAGCCAGGTCTTCCATCCGCCAGGCACGCGCAGGTTGTTCCAGCAACGCGCCCACTGCATGCCTTAGCCGCGGGTCGGCCAGCCCTGCCAGCAAACCGGGCTGGGTCGCGCCCTGATCGATAGCGTGGCGCAACACCATCAGCACCAGCAACTCGCCCAGCCGTGCGAGCGCTGCGGGGCCCCCGCAACGCGGCACCTGCACCTCAGAGAGCAGTTGCCGCGCCAATGCCCAGATGGGCTCGGCTTCCTGCGTGTCGAGCGCGACTTCTGCCGGCAAAGAGCGAAGGAGCGGATTGGCGTCACCGCCGAATTTCACCACCGCCGCCATCAAGACCGTGCCCGCAGAGCGTGGACGCGACACGCCGGCGCTGCAAAAGACGATACGGCGCGCTCCCGCGATATCGCCTTTCAGCAGGAACAGGTGGGCGGCCTCACGCGTGCCGCCATCGCCCGCAGCCGGCTGCACCTGAAGGGGGAAGGCGGCAAGAAACGCGCTCAGGCGGTCGGTGCGGGTGGGTGAAGTCATAAGGTAGGACTTTAGATCATGTATTTCGGAATTTTAGTTGCATTAAGTCTGCCATGCTTGATGCCTCTAATGCCTCTATCAACTTCGAAAGGAAAGACATGCTCACACCTCGACAAACCGTTCCATCGCTGGTCGTCCCCACTCTCTCTGGTGAATCTTTTGATCTGGCGAAGGAAGCACCAGACCGGTTCACGCTACTTTGCTTTTACCGCGGCCTGCACTGTCCGGTCTGCGCCGTCTACCTGCGCGACCTGGAAAGCAAGGTCGAGGCCTTCGCCGAGCGTGGCGTACGCGTGCTGGCCTTGAGTGGCGACGACCAGGACCGTGCACGCCAGATGGCGGAGAAGATCGGGGCCAGCAAGTTGCGCATGGGCTACGGGCTACCGCTGGCGACGGCTCGCGCCTGGGGCTTGTACCTGTCCACATCGCGAGGAAAGACATCGATCGGCATTGAGGAGCCGGCGCTTTTTTCCGAACCTGGCGTGTTCCTGGTGCGCCCCGACCAAACGCTCTACTGGCTGGCCGTGCAGTCGATGCCGTTTGCACGGCCGAACTTCGGGGAACTGGTCCAGGCGCTGGATTTTGTGATCAAGAATGATTACCCGGCCCGTGGTGAATACCTTGGGGATCTGGCCGCTGGGGATTGACGAATTAGGACGATCATCCTAATATTGCAGGAATTTCCAGGTCGAACGTCATAATCATGGCCACACCAACCCGCGACAGTATCGTCAACGCTGCAGATACCCTGTTCTATGAACAGGGGTTCGAGCACACATCTTTCTCGAACATCGCGGAGGCCGTGAATATCTCACGGGGCAATTTCTACCATCACTTCAAGACCAAGGACGAAATCCTGACGGCGGTTGTTGCCGGGCGGCTCGAACGCACGCGGGCGATGCTGGCGCAATGGGAGGCCGAGGGCAAAAGCGCCCAAGACCGCGTCAAGCTGTTCATCACCCTCCTGATACGCAACCAGTCAAAGATCATGCGCCACGGGTGTCCGGTTGGCACGCTGTGCATGGAGCTGGCAAAACTCAAGCACCCCGGGCAAAGCGACGCTAACGCCGTCATGGACATTTTCCGGGTGTGGCTGCGACAACAGTTCCAGGAAATGGGCCGCGGCAAAGATGCGGATGCCCTTGCCTTGCATCTCCTGGCGCGCAGCCAGGGCGTTGCCGTGTTGGCGCAGTCACTGCGCGACAAAGACTTTGTGCGGCAGGAGGTAAACCTCATGATTGCCTGGGTCCAGGCTTGCGCGAAACCCAAGAAGGCCGCCACGGGCCGTGCGGATTAGTTTTTTTCAAACAGGAGCGTTCATGTTCTGTATTTTTCTCAAGTTCTCTAGCAACAAAGGCCAAGCCGCAGCTCACATGGCCGGCCACAAGCGATGGATTGACCAGGGGTTCGGGGATGGTGTCTTCCTCGTAACGGGCAGCCTTGCAGGCAACCAGGGTGGCATGGTCCTGGCACACAACACTACGCGTGAGGCGCTGCAAACCCGCGTGGCGCTCGACCCCTTTGTGGCGGGAAACGTGGTCGAGGCGGTGATCGCCGAGATGGCGCCTAACAGGGCCGAAGAACGCCTGCAATTCCTGCTCGAAAATGCCTGAGTTAGGCTCGCCTGTTCCAAGGCCCCATGGAGACCATAGGGACAAGGCATAAGCATCCGGCTGATACGTTTCCGGAGCTCGGGCGGCCATGCGCGGGGATAGCGCTCCTTTGATGGTGATGTCGTTTACATTTGAGGAAATCTATATTGCATTTCTACAAATGTACTTGCCAGGTGCACCATGAAAGCCCATCCCCCATTTCCATCAAATTTACGAAGCGAGATGGCCGACTGGCGGCTTTGGGCCGGGCGCGCCGTCGTATTGGCGTCGGCCGTATTGGCGGGGTTGGCCGTTGTGGCATTTACCTGGCTGACAGAGCATGCGCTGAAGCTTTTTTCCGTTTTTGAAAAGAGCTACTGGTGGGGGCCGTTGCTATGGACACCCGTTTGCACCGCAGCCATTGTCTGGGTGACCAGGCGCTACGCCCCAGGCGCCGCCGGCTCGGGCATTCCCCAGGTCATGGCAGCCTTGACATCCGAAGTACCTGCCGCCTCGCGCGGCTTGTTTGTATCGCTGCGGCTTTCCGCGGCCAAGATGCTGTTGACCGCCTGGGGACTGCTGGGCGGCCTGTCCTTGGGCCGGGAAGGCCCGTCGGTGCAGATTGCGGCCGGGGTGATGTATCACGCCCGTCGCTGGCTGCCTTCGGGCTCCCGGGTATCGGAACAGGGGCTCCTGTTGGCCGGTGGGGCCGCCGGGATCGCCGCGGCATTCAACACGCCATTGGGCGGCGTGATGTTCGCGATTGAGGAGCTGACACGCAAGCCGGAGCAGCGCAGCAACGGCTTGCTGCTCGCGGCCATAGTGCTGGGCGGCCTGATGGCCGTTTCGATCTACGGCAATGCCACCTATTTCGGCGTCATCCACGTTGAGAACATCAGCATGGCATTGCTGCTGCCGGGCTTGCTGGTCGCCGTCTGCAGCGGCTTGGCGGGAGGCTTGTTTTCCAGGCTGTTGGCCGTGTCCCTTGCTGGCACCCCGGACTGGTTCAGCCGCTTCCGGCAAAAGTCGCCCGTGCGCTTCGCGGCAGCTTGCGGTCTGGCTGTGGCCGTGCTGGGCTGTGTAAGCCATGGGGATACCTATGGCGGCGGTTATGCCCATACGCGAGCGATGCTGGAAAGCGGCGGTGAATCTTCGTCACTGTATGCGTTGCTCAAGTTCATCGCCACCTGGATCACCGCCTGGTCAGGGGTTCCGGGTGGAATTTTTGCGCCCTCTCTAGCGATAGGCGGCGCTTTGGGCAACGACATCGCCCAGCTGACAGGCTACGTCAATGCGCCCACGCTGATAGCGCTGGGCATGGCGGGATTTCTGGCCGCCGTCACGCATGCGCCGATGACAGCATTCATCATCGTGATGGAAATGGTCGACGGCCACGGCCTGGTCCTCAGCTTGATGGCCAGCGCATTGGTGGCAAGTGCCGTTTCGCGTCTGGTTAGCGTCCCGCTCTATGCCTTGCTGGCCGACCTGCAGTTACTCCGCCTGCCCAAGGCTTGACGTCTGCTGCAGTCACGCTTCAGGGAAACACCTGATGGCATATACATTTGAACAAATATAATAAAAGCTCCCAATCCGGAAATTTCCCAGCGAGGACTTTAGAGCCTTCAGGGGCTCGAGCCCTCTGGAGGCTCTTTTTTTAGTAGCGAAATTGGGGAACCGATTGAGCAGGCATAAGTTCAATGTGGCCCATCACGGGTTGAGATTTCCGCCCTCTAGAACGTCAAAACCCCAATTTGCTAGCGGAACGCAAGATTCAGGGAACTGGAATTCACCCGATGTCGTTAGCCGAATTTCATCCTTCATCGCCACCCATAGTTGAATGGGGTGCGCTAAGCGTGCGAACAACTTTTTCGTCCTTGAGTACTTCTTTTCTTCATCAGCGCTGGCTTTTTAACCTGAAATTCATCAGCTTGCACGAAGCTACCGCAGTCATTTACAAGGCCATCGAAGGAACCGAACTATCGCGTGCCGCCCACGGGCCTGGGTTGGCGCCGCAAGGTCCATTGAGTTACCTGGCTACACATCTCTTCATGGCTCCGTATCCCATATATGGGAGGAGGTCGCCCTCTTCTAGTCCGATACAACTCGATGGCGACTTGTTGATTGACAGAATGTTCGCAGGGGATGCCACTCAGGTTGTGTATCGCAATGGATCAGGAATAGCTTTCGTAGATTTGTTCATGCATCGCTCTGCCTTCAAAAAAGCAATCCGTTACTACGAACACATGTACAAGCCACCGCAATAGACCGAATCGCAGCTTCGCCCTTGATTTGGATTACCGACACGGCATTTCGTGGAGTTATCTCCTGCAGGTGAATTCTGCTGAACCTCAGAATTGCCTAACCGTATTTAATGAAGACCCGTTCCAGAATTGATTATGCTGCCGCGAGATCACTCAAAGAAGCCGTCGACCGACGAGAAATCCAGAGCTGAAAGAGATCGGCTTGGGATCTACCTAATCGTTGCGCTTTGCGTTGTCGCGGCCGTTGTTGCCTATTTCTTGGCAAGCTTTCTTTTTGTATTTACCCTGAGAATCAAGTGACCTTCGGTCCAAGCTCTTGGGCCGGTCAGGTCACCCGGCGGAATTGGTAGTGCTTTAACACCTCAGCGGGATGGCCGATTCTTCTGCCAGATCGCCAAAAGTATCAACCCGTACGCCACAAGCCGGACGCTGTAGAAAAGCACGCCGTCCTCATGAATGCCGATCAGCAGCCCAAGCACGAAGCGATTGATGGCCTCTAACCAAAATGACAACGCAAAGTACAGGAAAAAGAGATCCCGGGTGTGCCGCCAGAACTTGAAGAAGAAAAGCCCGGCGATCAGCGACGCAACGGCGATGGCGCCCATCAGCATCTGATTCATGGTCAGTCTTCCTCCCAGATGAGACCGAACAGCAGCAAGAGCAGCGCGACCAGCCCGGTGGCGAGCCGCCAGGTGGACAGGTCGACCGCCGGCAGTACGAGCCTGTCGACAACCAGCAGGAAGTTGTTGACGCTCAAACCCGCAAAACACAGCGCACTCCAGAACAGCAAATGGGTTCGGCTGGAACGCCACGCCCGAAACAGCAGACCGAAGCAGGCCAGGCATGTCAAGGCACATAAAAGATAGATGACGGCCGCCATGTCAGGAATCCTTTCGCCAGCGGAACGCGTCCGCAAACTGGTTCGCCCGCCGGTTCAGGCTGGAGTGAATCAAATCGGTGATCGCAAGAAGATTGCTCGCGTAGTGCGCAGCTACCCGATCCAGCAATTCGGCCAACTCCCGCGATGGCTGGTAACGGTACACGCCTTCCATGTCGGGGACACTAGCCGCGATCTTCGCGGTTACTAAAGACTCCAATATCTGCGCCGCCTGGGCCACTGGAACGTAAAGACGGCTGGCGAGTTGGGATGCTGTCCAGGTTGACTCAGCATCGCGTCGCATAAGGAGAAGCGCCTCGATATAGGGCACCGACGGCACGCTCGCCAGAACGAACCGCCGAACATCGTCGGGAAGTGGTTCGCGGTTCATTCCAGTCGGTGCCTCTGTACCCGTTGCGCAATTCGCTCGCGCAGCCGCCAACGCGCCGCGTCGGAGAGCATCCGGCCCGCCCAGCGGTAAACGTTGAATTCCCGCACGGTGGTGCGCAGGCTGGCCATGCGCTCGCGCTGCTCGCCTTCTGGCATCAGCAACGCCTGGTGCAAGGCGTCCGCCGTTTCTTCAACATGATAGGGGTTGACGATCAGGGCCTCGGGCATCTCGCGCGCTGCGCCCGCAAATCGGCTCAAAATCAACACGCCACGCTCGTCATCCCGCGCCGCCACGAACTCTTTGCACACCAGGTTCATGCCATCGTGCAAGCTGGTAACCAGGCAAGCATCGGCAGCTCGGTATAACTCATTGACGGCTTCGTGGTCATGGTGCTGCGCCAGCAGCCGGATCACGGGCCCGTCGGGCGTGCCAAATCGGCTGTTGATACGCTCCGCCACCTGCCGGATCCGCTCCTGAAATGTCCGGTACTCCTCCAGCACACTGCGAGAGGGAGCCGCCACCTGCACAAATGTAAAGCGGCTCAGCCATTGCGGGTGCTTCTCCAGCATGCGCTCCACCGCATAAAGGCGCTCAAGGATGCCCTTGGTGTAGTCGAACCTGTCAACGCCAACGGCCAACCGGTGCCCCTCCGGAATGGCCAGGCGCTTGAACACGCTTCGCCGGCATTGCTCGACCGCAGGCCAGCTTTGGCGCTCGGTCTCATCCGGCCAGGCAATTGAGATCGGATAGCTCTCTACGAAGGTGTCCGCTCCCTGATAAGAGATTGTCGAGTGCTCGTGTTCGATCCGTGCTTCCAGGTACCGGTCAACTGTCTCAATGAAGTTTTTGCAGTGAAAGAGAGTGTGGAAGCCCAGAATCGTGCTGCCAAGCATGCCCTGCAGAATCTCACGCCGCCAAGGGCAGATGCCAAACGATTCGGGATTGGGCCAGGGGATGTGCCAGAAGGTCAGGATGGTCGCCCTTGGGAGTTTGGCCCGCACCATGGCGGGCAACAGGGCAAAGTGATAGTCCTGCACGAGCACGACCGGGTCCTCGCTTCGCGCCTCGGCTACCACCGCGTCGGCGAACCGTTGGTTGACGGCGCGGTAATGATGCCAGTCCGACTCGCGGAAGATCGGTCGCACGTGCGCAACGTGGCACAGCGGCCATAACCCTGCGTTGGCGAAGCCGTAGTAGTAACCCTGCTCTTCCTCTTCAGTCAGCCAGAGCCGGCGCAATACGTATTCACTCTGCCCCGGCGGCAAGGCGACGCGATCGTGACTGTCGACCGTTTCCCTGTCGGCGCTGCCGCTGCCGTGCGCAATCCAGCTTCCCGAACAGGCTCGCATGACCGGCTCAACGGCGGTGATCAGTCCGCTGGCGGGGCGTCGTACGACCACTTGTCCATGCTCCCGATCATGAATGTAGGGCTCGCGATTTGAAACCACGATGACCTGATCGCCGCTCAACTGGGCGCGCAGAAGCGACTGCAGCCGTTGCGGGTCCCACTCGGCCTCCGGCCCGTGCGACCGCCGATACTCGTCCTCCAGATCGCGCAGGCGGGCGCGCAGGTCGGCTGCAAGCGGGGCGAGTTCCGGTGCGGTGCCGGCCAACGGGCGCACGAGGCCTTCTCCGCGCAGGAGGGCGCGGGTGCCGGACACCCATCCGCGCCAGCTCAGCTGGGCTATGACCATCGTTGCAAGGGCAATCACGCCACCCAGGCTGGCAATGAGGATGATCAGGTACTGCCGCGTGTCCTTGCTTCGCCGCTCGATAAAGCTGAGATCCTGCAACAAGACCAATTGCCCGACATTGCCAGACTCCGCCACGACGGGATACACGCCCACATGAACCGGGCCGCCGCCAATGCGCAACACCGGGTCGGGCTCGCCGGCAATCTGGCTGGCTCGCGCGCAGTCCAGGTCCTTGGGAAACGTAGAGGTACTGTCCAGCAACTTCATGCCCTGGGAACACACGCCGATCGCGACCAGTCGCTCGTCTTGCACCGCGCGATTGAACAAGGTCTGCAGCTTGCGGCCGCGCAGGTCGGGCAAGGCATCCGCGATCGACTCGGACAAGGCGTTTGCCACGAGCGTGCCGCGCATATTCAAATCGCGCGCGAACCAGCGAAGTGTCAGGCGGTCCATCAGCGGAAGTGCCAGATAGGCGGCCGCCGAAAGGATCACGACCAGCGGGACTAGAAACCGCAATTGCAGTCGGAAAGTCTTCATGCTTTAGCGCAAACCGGCAACGCGATGTTCATTTTCGTAATTATATTGGTGCAAATATATATAACGGAACTTGAACTGAAGCTGCAGCAGCAGCAGCAGCAGCAGCAGCAGCAGCAGCAATATTGAACCTGTTTGCCTTCGATCGGCAGTCTTGTCGAGGTGCCCCGCCGGGGCCGGTGTGATCAGGCGTCGGGCTGCCCGAGTGGGATGTTTGCCGCGCGTTTGTCCACCTTTAGAGCTTGGATTACCTTGTCAAGGTCCCGGTTGAGCCGAATGAGTGCTGGCGTGTCGAGGCTTGTGAGAGCTTCAGGAAGTACCCCGGAAAACGGACCTGGAGCGCGCTTCAAGATCTTGAGGCCTGCTGGCAAAACGCGAAGCGTCGAGGCACGCCGGTCGATGTCGGACCGCTCAACTTCAATCAAGCCCCCCGCGACCAATGCCTTTACCAGGTTGCTTGCCGTAGACTGATGTACATCCATCGCAGCTGCGAGTTCGCCGACCCCGATGCCGGGGACGTCGCGCACCACACTCAGAGCCCAGAGCTGCGCGCCTGCCAGCCCCGCTTTTTTCTCCACCTCGCGAAAATGCGTCTTTACGGCGTTAAAGATGAGTCGGAAGCGGCGCAAGGCCTCAGCCGCGGGGTCGTTGTGAGATAGGTTTCGACCTTGAGATTTGGCTACGGCTTTAGGCATTTGGATTGGATCATATGACGAGCGCCGAATTCTGGAGAAACTGTCCCGGCTATGAGCCCACGCTGTTCCACACCATTGCAAAAGGCGCATGGCAGAGGCATATACATCCCTGCATTACAGAGAAAAGTAGTTAAGCTTGCGGTGAATCCTGTAAAGGATTCACCTGCTTGTCTTCCCTCCCGGATCGAGCAGGTATCTTGCCGGCGCGCTGCAAGGCGCGTCGGCTTTTTTTCCTTTACTCTGGCGAGCCTCCGGTATCGCGCTGAACACGTCGAACGAATGCCAAGGCTCGTGCGCTGGATCCCTCTGTCGTCAAACGGCGAAGGGCAACGGGACCAAGAGCGCCTGGTCCAGCGTTAGATTTTCGTATCTATTGTGAATTGCTGTCGGCTCTAGCTTTTCAACTTCGCGAAAAGTGTCCCGTCCTGCTTGATCCAATAGTGACACTCGTAGAAAGCGCGGCAGTACTTAAGCTGAACTTCACTTCTCGTGATGTTGACCGAGAAATTCTTGCCTTCCAGGTATATCTGTGGGTCTCGAGTGATAAAGCCATACTCCCACCCCTCCGAGTTCGCCGCGAGCCATTGGCTTATTGCCTGACGCGCAGGATCGTTTTCTTCAAGCGTGCGTACTTGGACAGGCTGCCCCGTTTCATGGCGGGACAGACGTAATGCTTCGTTTTTAGGCAATGCGTAGTCCACCTTGCAACCGGCAATGAACACGGGCAATAAAAAGGCTGCTAGCAGCAACCCTACCTTCGATTTGCGAATGTTCTTGTTCACAGCCTTATCGACCCTCATGGGTGCCAAATTAAAGTTCTCATGGCAAGGCCGACTGCAAAAAACGCTAGTGATGGGCTGCCGTGGAAGCCGGCAGCAGCGGTGCAACGAGCTGGGCCATTGCGCCAAGGGTGCGAGGAGGATTGGCCTCATTTGGAAGCTGGATTCCAAACTGGTCCTCTATTTGAAACAGAAATTCGATCACGGCCAGTGAATCCAGCCCAAGGCTTTCCAGGGTCGCGTCCGGCAAAAGCTTGTCCTCGGTCAGGTCAAACGTTTTTGCAAAAAGTGTCAATAACTCGCTATTCATGGCCATGCGCACCTCAGACGTTCTGCCTTTCAATGAGATGGGATATTAACATTTCTTTACATGTGTTTACGAGCCAGAAAAGTACCGAGTCCTCACTGCACGGCTACAGCAACAACATCGCGGCAGCAACAGCCGTGGGCAAGGCGGCGCCGAGCAGCAATCCGCCAGCTCCGATGGATTCGTCATTGAAGCCTTGCTTGAGCAGGGCTACGCCGGCCGGGTTGGGGGCGTTGGCAATTACCGTCAGGCCACCGCCAGCCACTGCGCCGGCCACCAGCATGTATTTGCCCGGATCGCTCATGCCCTCGATCAGCGAACCAAGGTAAGTCAGCGCCGCGTTGTCCGTGATCGCCGTCAGGCCCAGTGCCCCAAAGAACAGCGCGGTCGGCCCCAAGCTTGACACGATGGGCTGCAGCCACCATTGCTGCAAGCCGCCGAGCACCACGAGTCCTGCCAGAAAGAAACCCACCAACAGGGCTTCCTTGAGAATCAGGGGTGTCTGGTAGCGGGCATACGCCTGCGAGAAACCCAGAAACAGCAGGAAGATACCGATAAAAACCACGGTGTGATGTGCAAACGCCACGACAGCGCCGAGAAAAGCCAGGTGAATGAGGCTGACGATAAGGGGAACCCGTCCTTCGGCGGCTTCGGATGGTTCTGTGGCATCTGTCAGGTGTCGGTGAAGCAGCACGGTGATCGCGGTGGCATTGATCACAACGGCAATTGCGGCTTTCCATCCGAAGGTGCTCGCCATAAATGCGCTGTCCCAGTTCCAGGTGGTGGCCACCATGAGCACTGGTGGAGCGGCGAATGAAGTCAGAGTGCCACCCACGGAGATGTTCACAAACAGGACGCCCAGGGCACCGTATTTCAACCACTCGGGGATCCCGGGCCGAAATACCACCGCGCTGAGCATCAGGGCTGCAAGGGTCATTGCCGCCGGCTCCGTGATCAAGGATCCTATCAGTGGCACCAAGGCTAGGCACAGCCAGACCTGAGCGACAACGGCCCGAACCGGCACCAGCCTGGCGACCACCGCCACCAAAGCCTGAATGATTTCCAGGACCGGCCGGGACGCCGCCACGACCATGATGACAAAGACAAACAGCGGCTCGGTGTATTGGCGCGACTCGGCATAGTTGATGGCTTCAGAGCCACTGACCATGACTGCCATCACCGAAATCAGCACAATGGCCCAGAACCCGAAGACCACCTCAACCTCACCCATCAGGTGGAACAACCCAGCGTGACGAGGGTGCCGGTTGGCCAGCCGCTCGAAGAACTTGGTCGAGAAGGTATGCACAAGGGCAATGCCAAAAATAACGGCGGCTACGGTTTCAATATCAGGCATGCAGATGGGTTCCAATAGAAATAGGCAAGCGGTAGCAGGAGTCGGTGGCGATGGTCAAACACAACGGAATCGCCTATTTGGACCACGCTCGTCCATATTGGAGGCGATCACCAGACTGTCCGCCTAGAATCGATTTGCGGAGTTTGGTAATTTTTTATCGACCTGAGTGAAACTCAAAATGGGCTGTAAGTCTTTGAATAACAAGCACTTGGCTGGGTTTTCAGGGGCTAGGTTATACCGCAGGCGCGATGTTATACCGCAGACCTTGCGGTATACATTACGTTAGAACGCAAATGCCTACGATCCCTGAATTTCTAGCACTCTTGCTTATGGCGACATACTTCGCCGGCTTTGGCTGGCATTTCTCCCAAGTCGCCAGGCTGTGGTCAACTCCCGAATACGGCGGTGCGCGGTATGGGAGAGAATTTCTGTTGGCGCTTGCGTATGGGGTCTTCCTATTTGCAGCAGCGTTTCTAGCCGACGCCTATGAGATTCCAGATGAAATTCGCAAGAATGGAACACTTATCGCCGCTATCCTTTTGCCTGTTGGGTGGCGTTTGAGGGCCTGGAGCAACAAGCGAAAGGGCGCGGCCTCATCCAATGCTCAGCGGACTCATGGTTGAGGAGAACAAATTGCCTTCTACCCCGGCGTTCAAGCGGACCTGAGCAAAGAGTCACGCAGGCCGCTTAACTCTACGTTAGACCGTATGGATACCGTCCATGAATTTCAGCGCCGCAGGGCGATGGCGAGAACCCGTCAAGCGCGAGCAGTATGGTTTGTGCCGGGATTTTTTGTCGGAGCCGTTGCATTCGGCTTTGGGTTTATGCAGCCGCTCGCGATCACCCTTTGCGCAGTGTGCGGCGCCGGATTCTTCGCGGCTTCCTTGTGGGCGCAAGGCATTCTTCGTTGTCCCAATTGTGGTCAAAAGCCGCTGAGTCCGGAAGTCTTGAAAGATCGCAACCGCAGGTTTGAAGCAGACGCTGTGGCCTGCATACACTGCGGGGCACGTCTGAAGTGAGGAGGCAATGCGGTCTAACCGGCCGATCGAGATGAACACGCACCGGCAGGTCGCCGCAAGGCGCGCGGGAGCATACTCTCGCGGCGCAATGCCGCTGCGTGCCGGTCAACTCCACCGTTAGGTCTCCATGAGCCCGGTTTTGGCCTTCGTTGCGTTTGTCGGTTTCGTCTTAGCCGCGATAGTGCATGGAGCATCAGTCGTAGGCATTGACGTCTCCGAACGCTTCGAATTGGTGTGGCTTCTGCACGTCGGAATGTTGGTCGTCTTCATTCCATTCGTGATCTCCAGCCGAAAGTTACTTGGAGCCAGGCCCACCTTCTCGGACTGGCGGTCCATCTTTCCACGCTGGGTCGTGGTCGTTTGTGGAGTGGTGTTCATTTACGCCATGGTCAACTTTGCCATCTACTTCGCAACTGCACAGACCGGCAATGCGTCGATTCGAGGCGGCAAGTATGTTGTGAGAGGCCATGAAGTCACTAAGGTTGAATACGCGGCGTTCAGGGCAAACCGCCTAAGGGGATTCTCAGGCCACTGGCTGGTGTTCTATCTTTTGCCGTTCGCATACTTCGGGTTCAGGAAGGAACCGGGAATTGGCGACATCATTTAGGCCACGCGCTTCTGAATGATGACCATTTTCTCCAGCCGTATTTGTGGAAGCTCCCCCAGCCACGAATCCTACATTGTCCTCTCTGAAAATCGGATTCGCCAAATTTCATTGCGCGGGAGTTGGCAGCAGCCCGCCGCCGGATTGCTCTGATAGAGTTGCCCAAAACATATTGGGAGTGATTCTTTGTTCGGTCTAGAAAAAATATTCAACAAGCCACCTACCAAAAACAAGTTCGCCGACCTGGCAAGTGAACGGCTCAGGCAAGACCTCCCTCATCTAAGTTTCACCTACGACGAAGGGCAGTTCTGCCTCCGCGGTGACAATGGCCAGACGCTGTACCTCACCAATTTCTACGAAGACTTTTTGAAGAGCGACAAAGCAGCCCGCGCCGACCTGATGTCTCGATTGAGCAAGGTTGCTGAGGTGCCCGCGATACTCAGTGATTTTGCCGAGGCGCGCGACAAGCTGCTGCCTGTCTTGCGGTATATGCCGGGCCTGGAATTAACCGTACTGGACGCGATGGGCTGTGCGCTTGCGGAAGCGGATACCTGGAACATGCGCCCATTCGGCTCCATTTTGGGAATTGGCGTTGCCTTCGATACAGAAACGGTGGTTCAACAGGTCGGAGCTACGGCCTTCTCCGATTGGGGAATGTCTGCCGATGAGGCACTGGCTATCGCCACAGACAATCTCCGGCACAAGGCACCGCCATCTTTCACGCAGGCCATTCCGGGAACCTATGTCTCCCAATATGGCGATCTTTACGATGCCGCACGCATACTGCTTCCAGAACTCGCGTGGCAACTGGAGCTGAATGGCAATCCAGTGGCAATGGTCCCCACCAGGGAATGTCTGTTGATCACGGGCGACAAGGATGAAGCTGGTCTGGCTTTGTTGATGGCGCTGGCCAAGGACCGGATGGAGGCGACCTCCCGTCATCTTTCTCCGGAAATGTTCCGCCTGGAAGGTTCGGAATGGACTTCCTGGCAGCCTGAAGGCTCGAACCTCAACGAACTCCGTACCATGCGCCTATCGCACCGCTCTGGTGACTACGATGCGCAGAAAGAGGCACTCTGCCGGTTGTTTGAGAAGAAGGGCAATGACGCATTCGTCGCAAGCTTCCAGGCAGTGAAAAGCGCAAGCGGCGAGGTACTGACCTATTCAACCTTGAGCCTCCGTCTGCCAACTGTCTTGCCTCAGTCCGAACTGGTTGCACTTGTCGATCCAGGAGCGATTGGCGACGGTCCAAACAACCAGCCGTTTGTTGTTAAATGGGAAACATTGGCGGAAGAGCTTGGCGCAGATTTGGTGAAGCTCCCCTATGTCTTGCCGCGCTATAGCGTTCTATTTGACCCCACGCCTGACCAGCTCGACAGGTTGCGGTTGAAGGCTGTGAGCTTTTCCTAACGGCGCTACGGTATGAACATTTGAAAGCGGTAGGCAATGGACGATGACAAAGGAGCCAACGTGCTCAAGCCGCAGCAGCGATGGCAAACAAGGGTGCTAATCAGGGCGCATCATTTGTTAGCGATGGGCGCTTTCATGGCGATAGTCACTTTATCTTGGGCGGATCAAATCCTAAAAGCGCTTCCGCTCAGGATCGTCCCTGACGAGGTGAAAGACCCCTCTGTGCTAATTCGGGTCGCAGTGTGGTTTGTGACCCGTTCACCTGGCATACAAATAGGGATTTTTGTTGCTTCGTTCGCTTGGTATCTCTATGCAAATCTTCAGCTCTCACGCTTGAGCACCGAACAGAAACTACCCCTCGGTGTAGTCTAGCGACGTTGAACTCCGTCGAATTTGAAGTGAGCCCTGGTACGCAGTGGACGCTGCTCACAGCCAAATTTCGCGAACAGTATTCACGGCTCTGGCCATGTCGCGCATGTGCTGCCAGAACTCGACGCGATTGACACCGGTCTGGTGATGTAACTGCTCAATCACGTCAGCAATCAGAGAAATGGGTGCCTCCTCCAAGAATGTGCGCACATAAGGTCGTAAATTCTTTGGGTAAGTTGTAGTGAGGAGCGCCGCCCCCAGGGCCTCGGCATCGACTACTTCCTTAAAGCTCGTGCTCGCCGAGCGAGCGGCAATCTCCAGCGCGGGCATTCCACCTTCCCGCTGACGCCTTGTCGATCGTGGATTTGAAACGTGGACACGTAGCCCTATCACCGAAAGCAGGCGCACTGCATGGGCCCAATCGAGTTCGCCAATGGATCCGTTTTCCAATTGCTCCACGATAGCTGGCGACAAGCCGCACAGGTCCGCAACGCGCTCCTGGGTTAAGCCCATGTCGGAACGACGGGTACGCGCCGCCAATCCGATCGCAGCAAATTCATACATGTCTTTGCTCGCAGCAAGCATTACCTTCGATATTCTCTACCATCGCACGCGCGAAATCTCTTCGTCTACTACATCGAGAAAGATCTCGGTCCGTTCCTCGGGCGTCAGCGTGTCATATTCGGGCGGCATGCCGCCCAGCAGCATTTCGATGGGAGTCAGACCGGCATATATCTTCTGCGGGCTCCTCAGGAAACTCCAGAGCAGGGTCGAGTTGACATCGGCTTCAAGGTATTTCTGGATGGTTTGTTTCAGCAGCGATTTGTCCAGGCGCTCATTGAGCTGAAACGCGGGATAGCGCCGGTCATCGACTCGGGCTGGTGACGAAAGAAAAATGAATTCGCCGGCGACCGCGCCTTCATAAACCGCCTCCGGCGAACACTTCAGATGATCCGCCATTTCTTGGGCTGTCAACACCCCATATAGATGTGCAAAGCGGCCACGGTTCTCGCTACCGATAGTTGGCCGGGGAGGTTCGACATTTGGCGCGGTCATGGCATGTCCTTTCGCTCGCGCAGCAACTGGCGCAACCGCCCCTCATCCGCGGCTACAAATCCCGTTGCTGCATTTATGACCATCAAGTTGTTGTTGAAAGGGCGAAACAAAAACGCCTTGTCGTCCAGGGCGAGCCAGTGCGGGCTGTAAGGCCTGTTGGCACGCAACCAGGCGATGCACTCCCATTCCCGCGGGTACAGCTCCAGGCCATCCGGAAACTGTCGAGGGTCCAGATCCTTGGAGTCAGGCGTGACTCCGACGATGCGCTCKGATATGTCGTAAGAAAAATAATGCTTCAGGGTGTCGCCTGCAGAGTCCAATGGAAAGCGAAGGCGCCAGGTTGTTGTCAACACGATGTCGACTTCCGGGAAATCACGCAGGATTTTCTGGAGCCGATCGCGGTTACARAAYYTGCTCTCCCTATCGCAAACGTCTGGATGGAGGACGCCATCGAAGTCAAGAAACAGRGTCATATATTCCTTACTGGTGTCCATCGGTTGTCTCGTGATCCGCGTCAGGTGCTCGCGGAACACGTCTTCATCGGACGGCATGAATCCGASGCCTYTATTGATCGGCATAAGGTTGACGCTGCCGGGTGAGAACCACCAGGCGCGGTCATCTAAAGCCATCCATGGAGTCCAGGCTGGCCGATTCGATTTAAGCCATTTCAGGCATTCGGCCTCGCGCGGGTAGGGCAGCGGAGCCAGACCTCGCGATTCACGCCGGCCTAAAAATGGCGTGACTCCGATGACCCGTGAGGCGATGTCYGGGGAAAAATGCCGRCGCATGTTCGATACRGCWACCGCTTCACCKTCATTGAACCAATCGAGRCGCCAGTCYGAGGAAATGACGATTTCGACGGAAGGGAAGTCCCGCAGGATTGCTTCCACGAGAGGGAGCTGAGACAGTTTTTTTTTAGCCATGAGTGGCTCCGGATGCAGYACCCCGTCGAAGTCAAGAAAGAGAATCGGGCTCATGGCGGCGCGTTCTTGAAAACGTCCAGGTATTTTTGCCGGAAGTCCCGCTGCGCATCCAGCTCGCCGGGGACGATCACGGTGGCGTTTCCGTCCGCGTTGATGGCGGTAATACCCCGCAAGCCAACGCCGAAACTCCTGAAGCCCTGCTGACCCCATCGGTCGGAGCTATCCAGGTTATCGTGGTGGTGCCCATGCACTGTCACCTTGGCACCCATGCTTTGCGCCAGGGTGTCCAGGATTTCAAAGCCGTTGTTGTGATAACCCGGCGCCTCGTGGGTGATGAGGATGTCCGCCTGCATCAAGGACAAACAATCCAGCTCGTCCGGATAAATGGTCGACCAGTGTTGGCGCGGCACGCCACCCTGCCAGCGGTCCTGCTCGGGCGTGGACCGGACATGCTCTTGGCGATTGCGGAATTTGGGCGGGGTAGGCAGGCCGGGATACCAGACGCTTTCCCGGAACACGCCGCCCAGGCCGGCGATCTGGATGCCATTGGGCAAGGTCGCCACCCGGCCGTCGAGGTTTCTGTCTGCTAGCTGGCTGCCCCAGAGGTGATTCCAGTTGCGCTCGCTGTCGGTGTCGTGATTGCCGTGGATATACCAGAGCTTGTCGGCAATCGGGGCCAACTCCTCGTGCAGCGGACGCGCCGGCTCTATGTCCCCCAGCAATATGACGGCTGATGCGCGCAACTCACTCGCAGCCCCCAGAATGTGGCCGAATTGCCCGTGCGGGTCGCCGCACAACAAAACGATGTCGCCGTGGGAGGGCACAGTTTTATTTCCTAGGTCGTTCTTCGTTCTGTCTTGGTACAGATCAGGTGTTGGCAGAGCTTTGCGGATGGTCCGTTAATGTAGACAGGTGCCCTTCCCAGAGCTGCAAAACGTCCCGCTTTTCACGCATGTAGTCGTGCCGGTCATAGTGCTTGTTCTGAACACCACTAAGACCGTGAGACTGGAGTTGTGCGCGATGGTCTTTAGAGACGCCCAACGACGCCAATTTTGTTTCGATAGTGCGACGAAAGTCTGAGAATACAAATGGCTCAGTACAAAGACCGTCAACCTCCATTTCGTGGCGGATCCGTATGACTTCTTTGGAAATGGACCCGGCATTGAGCGCGGTGCCTTGCCTGGAGCCTGGTAGCAAGTAAACTGAGTTGACACTCATGGCGTAGCTCATTAGCCAACGAACTTCTTCCTTGGCCTGAGGAAGGAGGGGAAGAAGATGCTGTCGTGCCGTTGCGCGCCGTCCTTTGCTATCAAAAAGTAAGATTGTTCCGGCTTCAAGGTCGATCTGAGGAAGCTTGATAGAAACCACCTGTTCACCGCGCTGTCCGCCTAAAAGAATGCAGAGGCGTAGGCCCCTCATCGGGATAGTGGGCATCATCCTTGATTGAATGCGCCGCCAAGCAGCCCTGAGTTCGCTGTCTCGCAGGTAGCGTGTGCGAGGTTTCGTGTATTGCGCTAGCGGATCGATCCCGGAGATGGGATTTGATTCGATTCCATAGTCAAGTTGTGATCTGGGTGCTGACGGATCTAACTTTGCTCTTAGTGCGCGCGCATAGGCCGCGTGCAAATAAGTACGCATTTTTGCTGCGGTTCGACCGGAGGAACTGCTGATGACGTCTCTCAAAAAGTCAGTGAAAGTCTTTGGCGTGATTTGCCGCGCAGGTTGATTCGCTAGTTCAGAGGGCGCAATAAAGCGCTCCACATGTTGAGACACTTCCTTCGCGGAGACTTTGCCGGTGTCTTTTAGATGCTGTGCGTAGGAACGACACATTTGAATAAGCGAAAGATTTAAAGGCGCCGGTGTTGCGGGTTGCGGCAGAGTCGGAGGTGGAGTCATTGCTAGGACCACCGGCACTTGGGGGGCAGTTCTAGCCAAATCGATGAAAGGTTGTTTGTAATAAGAGGCTGCTAGCTTGGACGCTACATCGCGTGCTTGGCTAATAGTCAGGTATCCAGCTTCCGTTGTTCGGGAATATCGCCCCAATGGAATTGCTGTTGATCGGCCGGGAGCACGCGGCGGCCGATAGTAGAAGCGCTGCACTCCGCCCGCAGAGACCCGCAAAACCAAACGCCCATCGCCGTGAGCGCCATGGTCATCACTTAACCAAAGATCGCAGCCTGTGGACTTGGCACGTTCGGTTGACGCTTTGATCCTGCTCGGGGTAAGTCGTTGGTGCATGGTTAGTTTTACAAAATAAACGGTTGCAGATTTCGTGTGAGTTTCGTTGCACTTTCATCCGCCAATGTATGCCCGCCAAGAAGTAAAAGCTAGCTAAGTGACTGTTTTATAAGGATATTTTTAAATCCCCTTGATGCTGTGTGAACCGCTCTGAGCCGAATTGAGTCGATACGACCTTGGATTTGCAATCCCCTGGTGTGACTCATAATCCTTTGGTCGAGTGTTCAAGTCACTCACGCCCTACCATTTAAATAAGCTATAATTTGAGGCTTAGCGGCTGTAGCTCAGTTGGATAGAGTACTTGGCTACGAACCAAGGGGTCGTGGGTTCAATTCCTGCCAGCCGCACCACTTTCTTAAGTGATTTCAATAGCTTAGAGGCTCATCCCTCTAGGCTATTTTTCTTTCCGGGGGCCGCTTTAGGGTCCTTTTTCATACCGTTGCCAGCGCGATAGTGGTTTTCCTGGGACTGGGCGGCGCCGGACGGGCTGTACGTCCAACAAGAGCTCCGCTATTCTGGAAGCCTAATTCCGGAGGAGAAACATGGGATCACTGAATGTCGAGGACCACGGCGAGTGGCTCAGTTTTGGCTTGTCGTACGCGGGCAGCACCATTCCCGTCAGGATTTCGCGCGAGGCGATGGAGGAGTTCTTCGGCGCCGTGCCTGGGCCGGATTCCCTGAAAAAAGCGTATGAACAGGATGCTGAAATGATTCACGCCCGGGCCGCTGATCTGGTTGTGGCGGGCGTGAGCTACACGCCTGAAAATCCCCTCGTGCTGAAAATGGAAGATTTCTAGAGACATTCACGGCCGGCAGCCATGAATGCTATGGTGGCCGGAGCATGAACAAAGCCTTTACCAAAGAAACCGAGCCGGAGGATGACGAGCCGACGCTCGCGCCCCTGCCTGCAGGTGGCAAAAACTACATCACGCCGCAGGGCTATGAGCATCTGCGCAGCGAACTTCTGGACCTGATCGACAGCGAACGTCCCAAAATGGTGGAAATCGTTCATTGGGCTGCCAGCAATGGGGACCGCTCCGAAAATGGCGACTACCACTACGGTAAAAAGCGGCTGCGGGAAATCGACCGGCGAATCCGGTTTTTGACGCAAAGACTGGAAATTGCGGAAATCAGCAACCCGTCGGTGCACCGCGGTAGCGACCAGGTTTTTTTCGGCGCGACAGTTGCCTATGCCGATGGCGAAGGAGTCGAGCGAGTCGTGACCATTCTCGGCATTGACGAAGCCAACAGCGCCCAAGGACAGATCAGCTGGATATCACCTGTTGCCCGAGCGCTGCTCAAATCGCGTGTTGGCGATGAAGTAAGTCTCGTGACTCCGCAGGGTGTACAGACGCTCGAGGTACTGAAAGTGGACTATCCCGCACCGGACAAATCGACAGCTGATTAGCCGGACGATTTGGCGCGTTGCACCCGCAGTACGGAAGGTGTGCGTTTCACGCTGCGCAAGGCGGAAGCCAGGTGGATGCGGTCGCGCACGGCCACGCCGAAGCGCAGGTCCGTGGCGTCATGCGAAGGCTCTTGGCCCATGTCGACATGGGTAATGTCCGCCTCGGCACTGGCCAATGCAGCCGCCACTCGCGCCAGGACCCCTTTCCCATTGGAGACGGTGACCAGGAGGTTTGTTTCAAACGTCCGCACAGGCTCGTCGGACCAGTCCACGGCGATAAAACGCTCGCTGTCACGGTGCTGCAGTCGCTTGGCGACAGCGCAGTCATCAGTATGTATCACCAGACCTTCACCGCGGCCCAGGTAGCCCACGATGCCGTCGCCAGGAATCGGGCGGCAACAGGGGGCAAACTGTACGGAGGCGCCTTCACTCCCATCGATCACCAGCGCGCCTTGCGACACAGACTCATGGGCGGTGTAGCGCTCACGGCTCATGAGCAGGGCATTGGGTTTTTCACCGGTTTCGGCAAGCAGGGTGACGATGCGCTTGGCCACCATGCTGGCGATCCGTTTGCCCAGCCCGATGTCGGTTAGCAGATCGGCACGTGACCGGTTGCCGGTAAAACGCAGGATCTTTTCCCAGGTGGCGTGGTGGGCTTCATCGTCGTCGGGGAGACGTTCGCGTTCGATGCCCTCGGCGCGCAGCGCCTGGGCGAGCATTTTCTCGCCCAGATCCTGCGACTCGGAAAGCGCCATGGTTTTCAGATGGTGGCGTATTTTGGAGCGGGCTTTCCCCGTGCGTACAAATCCCAGCCAGCCGGGGTTGGGGCTGGAGACCGAAGCCGTGATGATTTCGATCACGTCGCCGTTATGCAGCTCGGACCGAAGCGGCACCTGTTCGCCGTTGACTTTGGCCGCTACGGCGCGGTGCCCCACGTCACTGTGAATGGCGTAAGCAAAATCCACGATGGTCGCGCCACGCGGCATGGCCATGATCTGGCTTTTCGGCGTGAACACATAGACCGCCTCGGGAAACAGGTCAATCTTGACGTGGTCCCAGAACTCGGCCGCATCGCGTGTTTCCTGCTGGATGTCGAGCAGCGATTGCAGCCACTGTGTCCCCAGCCGCTGCGAAGCGTCGCCATCCGGGTCGGTGGCCTTGTAAAGCCAGTGCGCCGCGACCCCGGATTCCGCCACCACATGCATGGCTTCGGTGCGCATCTGGAACTCGATATTGGTACCGAAGGGGCCAACCAGCGTGGTGTGCAGGGACTGGTAACCGTTGATCTTCGGGATTGCGATGTAGTCCTTGAACTTTCCGGGCAGGGGTTTGTAGAGCTGGTGCAACACCCCCATGGCCGTGTAGCAGGCCGTCAGGTCTTTCACGATCACCCGAAACCCATAGAGATCGGTCACCTGGGCAAACGAAAGGTGCTTTTCATCCATCTTGCGGTAGATGGAATACAGCGTCTTTTCTCGTCCCGAGATCATCACCGGCACATGGGCACCGGTAAAGGCCGATTCGACCTCTCCCTGCACCCGCTTGATCACGTCGCGTCGGCGGCCGCGGGCCTTCTGCAACGCCTTGGTCAAGGTGGCGTAGCGCCAGGGGTGCAGGTGCTGGAAGGAAAGGTCCTGCAATTCCCGGTAAGTCGTGTTCAGGCCCAGGCGGTGGGCGATGGGCGCGTAAATGTCCAGGGTTTCGCGCGAGATTCGGGTCCATTTGGCGCGCGGGACATCGCCCAACGTGCGCATGTTATGCGTCCGGTCAGCCAGCTTGATCAGGATGACCCGCACGTCGCGTGCCATGGCCAGCAGCATCTTGCGGAAAGACTCAGCCTGGTTTTCTTCCCGGGTATTGAATTCCAGCTTTTCGAGTTTGGTCAGCCCGTCCACCAGTTCAGCCACCGGCGCGCCGAAACGCTCGATCAGCTCGGGCTTGGTGACGCCGCAGTCTTCAATGGCGTCATGCAGCAGGGCGGCCATGAGCGCCTGTGCATCCAGCTTCCACTCGGCGCATTGTTGCGCGACGGCGATAGGGTGGGTGATATAGGGTTCGCCGCTGTTGCGCAGCTGGCCCAAGTGGGCCTCATCTGCAAAGCGATAGGCGCGGCGGACATTGTCAATGTCGGCAGCGCTCATGTAGTCGAGTTTCGCCGTGAGCGCAGCAAAGCTTGCCGCTGCTGCGTTGGCGGCGGCGGGGGTCGACTTGCTGGAAACAACAGGCGAAAGCATGGCGCTCATGCCTTAAATGTATCGCGGCATGAATAAATCATGAAAAAAATGGACTTTATGAGGCCATAAATGAAAAAAGCACC
>NZ_JBFUBQ010000015.1:0-30725 GCF_056405695.1 Polaromonas sp. P1_F6 | reverse complement strand
GATGACGTACTCCACGTTGCGGCCCAGGATCGCATAGATGGGCGTGCGGCTCGGTGCGGCCGAGTCGATGCGCCCGATATTGACCACGCCAAAATCGCCGCTGATGCCGACGTAAGAGTTGCGGTAGACGGGCGAGCTTGACGCGCCGGTATCCGAAGAGATTCCCATCTCCAGGCCAAAGAGCGCTTTCAGCCCTCCCCCCAGGTCCTCGGTTCCCTTGGCTCCGAACCGGGACGCGTTGCCCGTGATGAGCGTCTGCGAGACCGAGCCGGTCTTCGAGTTCTCGAAGCTCGTATCCATCTTCCCGTAGATCGTCACCGTGCTTTGCGCCAGCGCAGTAACAGGGGTTATTGCACCGGCAGCAACCGCTGCCAGGCAGATCATCTTGTAATTCATTCCTCACTCCTCAAAGCTTTTATAGATAGCGGGAGATCAATCACCGCCGCGGGGGTATTCACGGGCAAAGTTCGCCCAGGCCTGAGAAGACATCGTCTTCAACAGGGCAGCAAATTCACAGGGCACAGGGTCGTGGACGTGCGCGTCAACCGTCTGGCTGCGGCATCGTGGTGGGGTGGTGAAGGTTCATGCGCGGCTATTCCAGAACAATCTTGTTGGCTTGGGCGACATCCTTGAAGAACCGGATGCGTTGAATGACTTCCTGCCGGTATTCGGCAGGGCGCACGTTCTCGGGCAGCATCGCGCCGCGTTTGCGCCAGGCTTCCAGCGTGTCCTTGTCGCGAAGAATGGTGCGCACCGCGTCGTAGAGCTTCTGGATGATGGCCTCGGGCGTCTTTGCCGGCGCTGCCAGCCCCGTCCATGACGTGAGGTTCAGGTCGGGCAGCTTGAGCTCGTCAAAGGTGGGAACGTCCGGCAACTGCGGCGCGCGCAGCGGCGAGGCGACGGCCAATGCGCGCAGGCTTCCGCTCTGCAGCATGGCCAGGTTGGAGGGCAGGTTGTTCCACGTCAGCTGAACCTGCCCCGAGAGCAGGTCCGTCAGTGCCGGTCCGGCGCCCCGGTAGGGAATGTGCGTGATGAACAGGCCCAGCTTCGACTTGAGCAGTTCCATGCTCAGGTGTGCCACCGAGCCATTGCCCGACGATGCGTAGTTCAATTTACCGGGGTTGGCCTTGGCGTAGCGTACAAATTCGGCAAAGGTCTTGACCGGGAGCTTGGCGCTGGCGACCAGCACGTTCGGCAGCCTGTCGATCAGCGTGATGTAGGCGAAATCGTTCACTGCGTCATAAGGCAGGTTGGGCGATACCGCGGGGTTGACTACATGGGTCGACTGCGAAGTGACGACCAGCGTATAGCCATCGGGCGCGGCCTTTGCAACAATGCCGGTGCCAATGGCGCCACCTGCGCCGGCCTTGTTGTCGATCACGACCGGTTGGCCCAGCAGCCTGCCCAGTTTGTCGGCGATAGCGCGCGCGGAGATGTCCACTGCTCCACCGGGCGGGAAGGGCACGATCAATGTGATGGGACGGCTCGGGTAAGCCTGCGGCTGGCTGAATGCCGGGCACGCTACCGCGCCCGCCGCACCGGCCGCTATGCCCAGGAATTTCCGACGGCTTGGGATGGTGATCATGCTGTGTCCTTGAGGTTGACGTGGCGTTTCGAGTGAGTGGTTTCTTCCCTGATGTGTCCCGCGATGGCCTGCAGCACCAGGTGAATGCGCTTCCTGAGTTCATGGAACTGCCGCTTTGGCTCGCGCGTCTTTTCGTCAAGGTAGAGCGCCCTGTTGATTTCGATCTGCAGGCTGTGCTGTCCGTGTGCGGGCCGGCCAAGAGTGCGCACCAGGTCTTGCCCCGCATAGGGGTCGTTCAGTGCGACGGTATAGCCTTGCCGCCTGAACTCCTCCCCGACGAAGTCCGCGAAAGCCGCGCTGCAGCTGGCGCCATGCAGGTTGCCCAGCACGATGTCGGCCAGCGGCTTGTCCGGCAACCCCAGGCGCACATACGCGTTGCTTGGCATGGAATGAAGGTTGAGGTGCCACCGTTCACCCTGCGGGGTGCTTGACTGGGCCAGCGCGTCCTCTAGCGCATGGCGATACGGCCGCCAGCAGCTTTCAATCCGGTGTTTGATTTCGCTGGCATGAAGCCGGCGGCTGTAGATCGGCTGTAGCGTCGGCGTCTTGCTGAACACCAGGCCGTTACCCAGCCGCAGGCAGGGTTGAGAAGGGGCCACCGGCTCAGCCCACTCGCCGTCCAGCATCGCAAGGTCGATGTCGTCCTCACTGCGGTTGGGGTCGATGTAGCTGCGCGGAAACGTCGCGTGCACCAGAGTCGCGCCGACCAGCGGCGCCGCGTCCCAAAGCTGCTCGATCAGCGTGTCCTCGCACTGCCGCAGTTGCTGCAATTCAATCGAGAAATCGAAGTCCTGCGGATAGTAGGTGCCGCTGTGCGGGGAGTCGCACACCAGTGCGATGGGATCAACGACGGGTCGGACGACCTTGACGGGTTCGGCGTGGGACATGGTTTGGCTCATGGCCGGCAGTTTGACGCCGCGAGTGCCGCGCGACAAACGACAATTTCAAAGCTGCTGATTAGATGATCTAATACGGTCATGAAATTCAAGTCGCCGTCGCTGGCTGAACTGCACGCGTTTCTCGGGGTCTGCCAATTGGGGAGTTTTCGCCGCGCGGCGGAGGTTCTTTCCGTCACGCAGGGCGCCGTCAGCCAGGCCATCCTGCGCCTTGAGCAAAGGCTGGGTTGCAGCCTGTTCGACCGCAACGCGACGGGCGTTGTGCCCACGGTCCGCGGGCGCGAATTCCAGAAGCTGGTTGAAACCCATGTCGCCGGGCTGGAGGCGGCCGTCACCCAGTTCGGCGGAGGGTCATCGCAACGCAAAGTGCGGGTGAGCGTCATACCAACCCTCGGAACGCGATGGCTGGTCCCCAGGCTCGCGCAATTCAAGTCCCTGAACCCCAATGTCGAGGTGGAGCTGCGCCAATTCCATTTCGACGAAGACTTCAAGCGCGACGACGTGGACCTGTGGATCGCGCTCAGGCGCCCGGGAAGAAGGTGGCCACGCGGTATCCGCGGATGCTATCTGCTGGGCAACGAGATCACGCCCGCATGCACACCCGCACTTGCGCGAAGCATTCAGCATCCGCGGGATCTCGCGGCGCATACCCTTCTTCATCACATCAACTACCCAGACAACTGGGCCGTGTGGATGGAGGGTGCAGGTTTAAAGCAGCCCAAGCCAGCATTGGGCCCGGGGTTCGATCTGGGCAACAACCTCATCGTCGCGGCATGCGCCGGCATGGGAGCCATCGTCATCCAGCCGTGCCTCATCGAGAGCGAACTCGAAAGCGGCAAGCTGGTCCTGCCCTTCGACACCCGGGTCCTGATCTCGCGCGGGTATTACCTTTGCCAACGATCCGCTGCCGCCCACAGCAATCGCGCCGTTGAAGCGTTTGCCTCATGGCTGCAAGAGCAGGCCGGCAACACGGCCGGCGCCTGACCTCTCCCAGGCGCTGCGATCAGGCTGCACCGGCCCCGTCCTCGCGGGCCGGCAGGCCCATGCCCTTGGGCAATCCCTCGCGCAGTGCTTCGATAAAGCGGCGCAACTTGGCCGGGTAAAAGTTCGAATAGGGGTAGATCAGGTAGACCGGCAGGGGCTCGGCACACCACTGCGGCGCCAGGTGTAGCAGCCTGCCATCGGCCACGTCGCCCGCCACCAGCCAGGTCGAAGCGATGCTTGCGCCCAGGCCCAGCAGCGTGGCGTTGCGCAGGGCAAACAGGCTGTCTGTGCCCAGGCGCGGCCGTATCGCAAAGCGGTGCTCTTCGCGGCGCTGGTCGGCATGGCGGCGGATCAGCGCCACCTCGTTGCGGTAGAAGGTTTGCAGCGCCAGCCAGGGCAGGGCCTGCAGATCGGCTGGATGCATCGGCAGCGGCTTGTCTTGGAGCAGGGAAGGTGCGGCCACCACGATGCGCCGGACTTCGGCAATCTTCACGGCCACCAGCGAAGGATCTTCCACCGCGCCCACGTGCACCGCGCAGTCGATGCCCTGCGTGATGAAGTCGGGTGTGCCGTCATGCAGCAGCCACTCCACCGTGACGCGCTCGTGGCGCCGCAAATAGTCGACCACCGGCCCCACCAGCTGCTGCTGGCCCAGCGCATGCGGTACCACCACGCGCAGCGTGCCTTCCGCCACTTCCTGGGTGCCGCGCAGGTCGGCCTCAAAAGCCCCCCAGTTGCCCAGCAGCTCCTTGGCACGGGCAAAGCAGCGCTCGCCGCCCTCCGTCAGTTTCATCGCGTGGGTGGAGCGCTGCAGCAGCTTCAGGCCCAGCGAACGTTCCAGCGCCTGAAGGCGCCGGCTGACTGTGGGTTGCGTGGCGTTCATCTGCGCTGCGGCGGCGGACAGGCTGCCCGCCTCCACGATGCGCACAAAGGTCTGCATGAGTTCGATCCGGTCCGGCGCGGTTTTCATGAGCTCTCCCAGGTTGCTTATGCGCTTTACGTATGACCATTGTGCCCAATAGCAGCCTTCACAGCGCAAAACCCCGCCTGCATACTCGCGTCCTGTCTCAAATCGGGATTTTCCTCATGACTTCTACAGCTAATACGCATGACCAAACCGGGCCCGGCTTGCCGTTCCCATTGATTCTCCTGCTCGCCACCGGTGCCGGCCTGGCCGCGGCTTCGCTCTATTACAGCCAGCCCATGCTGGCCTTGCTGCTTGCTGAATTCAAGTCCACCCCCGCCGCCATCGGCCTGGTGCCCACATTGACAACGCTCGGTTACGCGCTGGGCATCGGGCTACTCGCGCCGCTGGGCGACCGCTATGACCGCCGGTGCATCATCCTCGGCAAGGCCGCCGCTCTGGTGCTGGCGTTGCTGCTCGCCGCCGCCGCGCCGTCCGTGGCGGTGCTCGCACTGGCCAGCCTCGCGATCGGTCTTGCGGCCACGCTGGCACAAGACATCGTGCCGGCCGCCGCCACACTCGCACCCGAAGCCCAACGCGGCAAAACCGTGGGCACGGTGATGACCGGCCTGTTGCTGGGCATCCTGCTGTCGCGTGTGGTGGCCGGCGTCGTGGCTGAGCAGCTCGGCTGGCGCAGCATGTTCGTGGCCGCGGCCCTCAGCATCGCGCTGCTGGGCGTGGCGGTGTGGCGGCACCTGCCGCGCTTTGTACCCACCACGCAGCTGCCCTACCTGGCGTTGCTCGGCTCGCTGGCCACACTGTGGAAGCGCCACGGCGCGCTGCGCCGCGCGGCCGTCGCACAGGGCTTGATCAGCATCGGCTTCAGCGCCTTCTGGTCCACGCTGGCCATCATGCTGCACGCCGAGCCCTTCAACCTGGGCAGCGGCGCCGCCGGCGCCTTCGGCCTGGCCGGTGCCGCCGGTGCGCTAGCCGCGCCGCTGGCCGGTCGCATCGCCGACAGCAAAGGCCCTGAAGTCGTGACCCGGCTGGGCGCCGCGCTGGTGGTCGCGGCCTTCATCGCCATGGCCTGCGGGCCCAATCAGCTGTGGCTCATTGCGCTGGGTGCGGTGGTGTTTGACCTGGGCGCGCAGGCCACGCTGATTGCGCACCAGACCATCGTTTACGGCATTGAACCCGCCGCGCGGAGCCGGCTCAATGCGGTGCTGTTCATCGGCATGTTCAGCGGCATGGCCGGCGGTGCGTGGCTCGGCAGTGTTGTGCTGGCGCATGCCGGCTGGCAGGGCGTGTGCGTGATGGCCGCGGTGTCAGGTGCGGCAGCACTGGTGGTGCGGATGTGGCCTGCCAAAAAGTATGCGCCCTGTGCTGCCTGACGCTGAATATCGTTCCGGTACTTCGCCGCAAAAAAAGGCCTCGTGAGAGGCCTTTTTTCATTCACAAGACAACGCTCAGGCGGCCAGCTCTTCCCGCGTGTAATCCGTCGAAGCCGACAGCGCCTTCCACGTCTTTACCTCGGCCTCCACAAACGCATGCTTGTCTGCAATGACCTTCAGCGTGTCGGTGCCCATCGGCAGGCGCAGCGGTGGGGTGTCGGTCTCCACCAACTTCAACATTGCCTGCGCCAGGCGCAGTGGGTCGCCCGCCTGGTTGTGGTTGATCTCTTTGGCAGCGTCGCGCACCCTGCCCGCGCTTTGGGCGTAGTCGTCCAGGATACGTGGCGACACTGCCAGCGAGGCGTTGTCCAGGAAGTCGGTGCGGAAGTAACCCGGCTCCACGCTGGTGACGTGAATGCCCAGCGGCGCCAGTTCGCCATGCAGTGCTTCGGTCAGGCCTTCCACCGCAAACTTGGTCGAGCAGTACACGCCAAACCCCGGGCCGGACTGGTAACCGCCCAGCGACGAGATGTTGATGACGTGGCCGCTGCGGCGCGCACGCATGGTTGGCAGCACAGCGCGTGTCACGTTCAGCAGGCCGAACACATTGGTCTCGTACAGGCGCCGCACCTCGTCGCCGGTGGCTTCTTCCACCGCGCCCAGCAGGCCGTAGCCGGCGTTGTTGACCAGTACATCGATGCGGCCAAAACGCGCCAACGCGGCTTGCACGGCGGCCGCCGCCTGTGCTTCGTCGGTCACGTCCAGCGGCAATGCCAGGAGTGCATCGCTCGCGGGAAATCTTTTTTGCACCGAGGCGGCATCGCGCGAAGTCGCCACCACCGCATCGCCATGCGCCAACGCCGCTTCGGCAATGCGGGCGCCAATGCCGCGCGCCGCGCCGGTGATCATCCAGATACGTTTGAAGTCAGTCTTTGCATTCATGGTCTTGCCCCTAAAAAATGTTGCTGAGGAGGGCAATGTAGGTTTTTGATTGCGTGCTGAATAGATGGCAATTGGTGAGTTCATAATCAAGTTAATCGTGACAATCAGGGGCTTGCTTCCCGTAAAACCGCCAGGAGCCGCCATGGCCTTCAATGAATTGCGCGCCGTTTCCACTTTCGTCCGGGCCGCCGAACTCGGCAGCCTGCGCCAGGCCGCCGCTGCACAGGCGATCACGCCGCAGGCCGCCAGCCAGGCGCTGGTCCAGCTTGAACAGCACCTGGGCGTGCGCCTTTTTCACCGCACCACGCGCAGCCTGAGCCTCACCGAAGAAGGCGAGCAGTTCCTGCAGGCCGTGCAGCCCGGCCTTTCGACGCTGCAGCGAGCACTGCAGGGCGCCCGCCGCACGCGCGAAGAAATCGCCGGGCCGCTGCGCATCGTCGCGCCGCGCTCCATCATGCTCGAGGTGTTGTGGCCCGTGCTCGAGGAATACTGCCGCCGTTATCCGCAGGTGGATCCCGACATCCAGATGGACGACCGCATCGGCAACTGGGTGGAAGACCGCGTCGACGTCGGCTTTCGCGCCGGCGCGCCGCCCGCGGGCGGCATCATCTCGCGCCGCATCCTGCCGCTGCAACTGGTGGTGTGCGCGTCACCCGCCTACATCGCGCAGCATGGCGCGCCCCAGACCGTCGAAGACCTGGCCGGGCACCGCTGCACGGGCTTTCACCACACGGGCACCGGCAAGACCATGCCCTGGGAGTTCAAGGTGGGTGAAGAAGTGGTGGCCCGTACCGTCGCCGCGTCCTTCCTCACCAATGACGTGGACCTTGAAGCCCGCGCTGTCGTGGCCGGCCAGGCCATCGGCCAGCTGATCGGCGCCACCGCTGCGCCGCTGGTGCGCGCCGGCCGGCTGGTGCCGCTGCTGACGCGGCATGTCACCGAGCATCTGGGCCTTTATGTCTATTACGGCAGCCGCAACGCGCAGCCTGCCCGTGCGCGAGCCTTCATCGACCTGGCGGTGGAACGGCTGGTTGGCAACACGCAGTTCTACCTGGAGCCGCATGAATTGCGCCCGCATGCTATCGCGCGGAAAACGCGTCGCGCCCGCGCGGCCGGCTGACGCGCGGGTGTCGTGGCATCAGCGCCGCGCAGACATCTCTTTCTGTATCTTTCTTATCCATCGGTTTGCGCGCGGCCGTTTTCTTGGCGTCGCCTACAGCTGCGTTAGCTCATGGCTGACGCGCGGCGGGCCGATGTGGGAATAGATTGGGAGCCTGTACGGACGCATCAGGAAGAATAAAAAGTGTCAGCTATCCCGCGCCTTCGCTCCGCCTTTTTCACCGGCCTGGTGCTCGTGCTGATCGGAGGGGTGCTGGCCTTGCCGGGCATCTGGCTGGTGGTGCTGGGAGGCTCCTGGTATTACCTGGTGGCCGGCCTGGCTTTTGTATTGACGGGCGTACTGTTGATCCAGTACGGACCGATAGCGTTGTGGACCTACGCGCTCCTGCTGGTGGGCACGCTCGCATGGGCGTTGTCGGAAGGCGGGCTTGACTGGTGGCCGCTGGCTGCGCGGGGAGGTGTGCCATTTCTCATTGGCCTCTTTCTGCTGACCCCCATGCTTGCCCGTGCCATGCAGGCCGAAGTGCCGGGCCAATCCGGCGTGCGCGCCGGCCAGTGGGCGCTGGGTGCCGCGCTGGCGCTCTTCTTTATTGCGTCGGTGGCAACCTGGCTGCATGATGCCAACCGCGTGACGGGCATGCTGCCGTTGCCGCCCACCGGCGCATCGGCCGCGCGCACGGCTGATGCCGTACCTGCCGGCGAATGGCATGCCTACGGGCGTACCGGCCAGGGGCAGCGGTATTCGCCGCTCAGCCAGATCACCCCTGAGAACGTGGAAAACCTGGGGCTGGCGTGGCAGTACCGCACCGGTGACATGCGCGGCCAGCCTGGTGACCCGGCAGAAACCACCTTCGAGGTGACCCCGCTGAAAGTGGGCAACCGGCTTTTCCTGTGCACGCCGCATCAGTCCGTCATTGCGCTCGATGCCACCACCGGCGCGGAAGCCTGGCGTTTTAATCCCGAGATACAGAACAAGCTCGCACTGCAGCACCTGACTTGCCGCGGTCTGTCTTATCAGCCGCCTGTCGCTGCGACTGCGACAGCCGCCGCTAACTCCACCGACTGCCCGGCCAAACTGTTCATGCCCACGGCAGACGGCCGCGTGATTGCCCTGAACCCCGACACCGGAAAGGTCTGCCCCTCTTTCGGCGGCGGCAAGGGGCAGATCGATCTCTGGGCCGGCATGCCCAACGTCAAGCCCGGCGCTTACTACTCCACCTCGCCAGTGGTGGTGACATCAAAGCTCATCATCGTGGGCGGCACGGTGCTCGACAACGTTTCCACCAAAGAGCAGTCCGGCGTGATCCGCGCCTATGACATCAACACCGGCGCGCTGGTCTGGAACTGGGACTCCGGCAAGCCGGACGCCACCGCTCCGCTCGCGGCGGGGCAAACCTACACCGCCAATTCGCCCAACAGCTGGTCCGTTTCCAGCGTCGACGAAGCGTTGGGCATGGTCTATGTGCCGCTGGGCAACCAGCCGCCCGACCAGTGGGGCGGCCAGCGCAGCCCCGCGGTGGAAACGTATTCGTCGTCCGTCGTCGCGCTGGACCTGGCCACCGGCAAGGTGCGCTGGAACTTCCAGACCGTGCACCACGACTTGTGGGATTACGACGTGCCGGCCCAGCCCAGCCTGGTAGACCTTACCGTGGGCGGCAACCGGGTGCCCGCACTGGTCCAGCCCACCAAGCAGGGCGAGATCTTTGTGCTGGACCGCCGCACCGGCACGCCGCTTTTGCCTGTTGTGGAAACAGCGGCACCGCAGGGAGCCGCGCAGGGCGACCGCACCGCGCCCACCCAGCCGAACTCGGCGCTGTCGTTCAACCCGCCGCCGTTGACGGAGCGCGACATGTGGGGCGCCACCCTGTTCGACCAGCTCTATTGCCGCATTGCTTTTCACCGGCTGCGTTATGAGGGCCGCTTCACGCCGCCTTCCACGCAAGGCTCACTGATCTATCCTGGCAACTTCGGCGTGTTCAACTGGGGCGGCGTGGCGGTGGACCCGGAGCGGCAGATGGTCTTCGCCACGCCGACCTACCTGGCCTTTGTCTCCAAACTCGTGCCGCGCACGGACGACACCAGCCTCCTTGTGCAGGGCAAGGAGCGGCCCGAGGGCAGCCTGCCCTCGCTCAATGAAAACTTCGGTGCGCCCTTTGCTGTCAAGCTCAGCGCGTTTGTGTCGCCGCTGGGCATTCCGTGCCAGGCGCCGCCCTGGGGCTATGTAGCCGGCGCCGACCTGACCACGGGTGCGATTGCCTGGCAGCATAAAAACGGCACCGTGCGTGACCTGTCGCCTGTGCCCCTGCCCTTCCGCATGGGCGTGCCCAACCTGGGTGGGCCCCTGACCACAGCGGGCGGCGTCGCCTTCCTGTCCGGCACGCTGGACTACTACCTGCGCGCCTACGACGTGAACACCGGCAAGGAAATCTGGAAGAGCCGCCTGCCCGCCGGCGGCCAGGCCACACCCATGACCTACACCGGCACCGACGGCCGGCAATACCTGCTAGTAGTGGCCGGCGGTCATGGGTCACTGGGGACGCGTGCGGGGGACTATGTGCGGGCTTATGCGTTGCCGCGCTAGTTGAGCCGCTCCTATCCGGCCCGGCTCATGACTTCGGCAACCCAATCCACGAACACGCGCACGCGCGGCGACAGTTGCCGGTGGTGCGGGTACAGCACCGACACCGGCATGGGCGCGGGCCGGAAAGCGGCCAGCACTTCCACCAGTGTGCCCGCTCCAAGTTGCGCGGCCAGGTGGTAGCGCGGCACCTGGATAAAACCCAAGTGCGCGGCGCAGCAGGCTTTGTAGGCGTCGGCGTCCGTCACCGCGACCGGGCCCTTGAGCTGCACCTGACGCGGCGCGCCGTCCACGATGAAGTCAAAGGGCAGCGCCTTGCCGGTGCGGCTGGATAAAAAATTCACCGCGCGGTGGCCGCGCAGCGCCTCCAGCGTCTCGGGCGTGCCGTGTTTTGCCAGGTACTCGCGGCTCGCGCAGGTCACCTGCTCAAGTAGCGCCACGCGCCGCCCCACCATGCTCGACTCGGCCAGCTCGCCCACGCGCAGCACGCAGTCCACGCCCTCGCGCACCAGATCCACCAGCCGGTCGCCCATGCCGATCTCCAGCTCGATGTCCGGGTAGCGCTCAAAAAAATCACCAATCACCGGCAGCAAAAAATGCTTGGCCAGCGTGCCGTGCAAATCCACCCGCAGCTTGCCGCGCGGCTTGCTGCCCGTGTTGACAAAGGCCGACTCGGCTTCCTCCAGGTCGGTCAATAGGCGCAGGCAGCGCTCGTAATACGCCGCGCCGTCCTGCGTGGGGCTGACATGCCGCGTCGTGCGCTGCAACAGCCGCGCGCCCAGGCGTTTTTCAAGCTGCTGCACCGCATGCGTCACCGTGGCGCGCGGCAGCAGCAGGTCGTCGGCCGCCTTCGTAAAACTGCCCAGCTCGACGATGCGGGTGAACAGCTGCATCGAATGAAAACGGTCCATAACGCGTGCTTCTATTGTTGGTATTTATTGAACAATGATGGCAAGTTTACGGTATTTATCGTGTGTGGATTGAATAGAACAATACCTTCACTGGCTCACCAAAGGCGCACAACACACGCAGCACCCCGGGCGGTCAGAACCAACCCACTTTTAACCATCAGGAGTTTCAAATGACCGCTTTCAGCAACAACGCCACCCAGGTGGCCATCGTCACCGGCGCCTCGCGCGGCATAGGCGCGGCCGTCGCTCGGCGCTTGGCACAAGAGGGCTACGCCGTCGTCATCAACTATGCCGGCCAGGCTGAAGAAGCCCAGGCCGTTGTGCAGTCCATCATGGCCAGCGGCGGCCAGGCCGTTGCCGTGCAGGCCGACGTCGCCAGTTCCGCCGCCGTCACGCAGCTGTTCGATGACAGCATCCAGGCCTTTGGCCGCGTCGATGTGCTCATCAACAACGCCGGCATCATGCCGCCCAGCCTGCCGGCGCTGGCCGACACCGACGACGACACCTTTGACCGCCTCTTCGCCGTCAACGTCAAGGGCACATTCAACACCCTGCGCGAAGCCGCCGCGCGCCTGCAGCCCGGCGGGCGCATCGTCAACTTCTCGACCAGTGTGATCGGTCTGGCCCTGCCCGGCTACGCGGTCTACGGCGCCACCAAGAGCGCGGTGGAAACCTTCACCAACATCATGGCCAAAGAGCTGCGCGGCAAAAACATCCGCATCAACGCGATTGCTCCCGGCCCTACGGCCACTGCGCTTTTCCTCAACGGCAAAACGCCCGAGACGATTGAGCGCATGTCCAAGATGGCGCCGCTCGAACGCCTGGGCACGCCGGAGGACATCGCCAGTGCGGTTGCTTTCCTCGTGAGCGACAACGCGGCCTGGGTCAACGGCCAGACGTTGCGTGCGAATGGTGGCGTCGTCTAAGCGCACGTACTTCTCCAAGCCATCAAGCACTCTTTTCAAACCCTTTCCAGAAAGACACACATCATGAAATCCGTCATCCTGGTCACCGGTGCATCCACCGGCATCGGCCACCTCACCGTCCGCTCACTGGCCCAGGCCGGCCACACCGTCTACGCCAGCATGCGCGACATCCAGGGCCGCAACGCATCCAAGGTGCGCGAGCTGCGCGACTGGAGTTTTGCCAATGGTTTTGATTTGCGCGCTGTTGAACTCGATGTGCTGTCGCAGCCCTCGGTCGACGCCGCCGTGGCGCACATCGTGGCCGAGCAGGGCCGCCTCGACGTCATCGTGCACAACGCCGGCCACCTGGTGGTCGGCCCTGCCGAGGCCTACACGCCGGAAGAAATCATCAAGGTACTGGACACCAACTTCCTGGGCAGCCAGCGCGTGAACCGCGCGGTGTTGCCGGTGATGCGCAAGGCTGAAGCGGGCCTCGTGCTGTGGGTCAGCAGCAGCACGGTGCGCGGCGGCTTCCCGCCCTTCCTCGGCCCCTACGCCGCCGCGAAGGCCGCCATGGATTCGATGGCTGTGACCATGTCGTACGAGCTCGCCCGCTTCGGCATCGAGACTTCCATCGTCGTGCCCGGCGCCTTCACCAAAGGCACGGCGCACTTCCCCAGTGCTGGCAAGCCTGCTGACGATGCGACGACAGCCGCCTACGCCCGCTACGACGGCGTGATGGACAAAGTCGGCGAGCGCCTGTCGGCCTTGAGCCCCGATCACGCCAATCCGCAGGCCGTGGCTGACGACATCACCCGCATCGTGGGCCTGCCCGCCGGCACACGCCCCTTCCGCTCGGTGACCGACTTCATCGACGACGGCGCGGGCGAAGTCACCGTGGTGGCCGAACGCGTGCGCGAAGCGTTCGCCCACCGCATCGGCATCGCCGACATGCTCAAGCCCACGGTGCGCCGCACGGCTTGATGGCCTTCATCACACGGTCCGGCTTGAGCCCGGGCCGTGTGGTGCCTCTTCACCATTGATTTTCAGGAGCTTCACCATGCAACCCGCTGTCGTCCTCGCTCTCGCCCGCATCCTCATGGCCCTGGCCTTTATCGGCCCGGGCGCTTCGCACTTCATCGAATCCGTACGGCTGCGCAACTACACAGCCGCCGCCATAGGCGCAGTCGAAGTCGCCGCCGGCCTGGCGCTGGCATTCGGCTGGCAGGTGCGCTGGTTCGCGCTGGCCGCCGCGGCTTTTCTCGTGGTCGATGCGTTCATCGCGCACGGCTTCTGGGCCGCCACACCGCAAGCGCTGCGCAACCAGCTGCTGCATTTCTTCAAGAACATTGCGCTGGCGGGCGGCTTTGTGCTGCTGGCTTCAGTGTCGCGTGAGTTTTAAGTGAAATTGGCCTGTAGCTCAATCAGTGCACTGGCTTATAGCTATCTTTTTGGTAGCGTCTGCATGCCGAACCCACCCTCGCGCTACACCGCCGTCTTGGCCCATTCACGCGGCGAGACACCGGTCTTCTGCACAAAAAGCCGCGACAGCGCAGACGCATTGGCATATCCCAGCTGCGCGGCAATGGCCTTGAGTGATTGGCCGTTGCGCAGCTCGGCCTGGGCAATGGCCAGCCGCCACGTCGCCAGGTAGTCCGCGGGCGTTTGCCCCACTTTTTGCTTGAACAGCGGCGCAAATGCACTGCGCGACATGCCGGCCGATTGCGCCAGGCCTTCAAGGCTCCATGCATGGCCCGGGTTTTCATGCACCGCCACCAGCGCGCGCGCCAGGCGCGGTTCGGCCAGCCCGGCCAGCAGGCCCTCGGGAGGGCTGCCTTCTTCCGGATGGTCCAGCAGCCAGCGCAGCAGTTGCAGCAGCAACACCTCAAATAATCGGTCGGCCAGCAGCCGCTGGCCGCAGCGCACCTGCGCGGTCTCGGCAAACAGCAGGGCCAGCGTGTGCTCCAGCCCCGGTACGCGCGCCAGCGGCAATACCACCAGGGCCGGCAGCGCACGCGCCAGCGGGTGGCTGGCGCCGCCGTCGAATGCCAGCGTTGCGCAGGTGAAATCAGCGCCCTCCACCGGCGCATTGTGAAAGTCGTGCGCGAGCGGACGCGGGTAAAACACCAGGCTGGGCTCGCTCACCTTCACCCGCCTGGGCGCACCCGTTGCCGCGCGGTGCGTCACCACCATGGTCCCGCGACGCATCACGTGCAAAAAGCCCAGCCCGGCCTCTGGCGTGAAGCGCGTCACGCCGCACAGCGGCCCGTTGTGAAACATGTGGGCCCGCACGCGAAAGCGTTCCATCAGGGCGGAAAGCCGGTCAATTCCTTCGGGGGGCGTGGTCATGGTGTGGGACTGGTTTGAGGCTTGCTTTGGATGATAAGGATGATTTGATAGACGAATTCATCCAATAAGTCCTGATTGTCGCGTGAAACTTCTTCCTGTGCAGCGAGCGCACCCACACGCCCCGCCGCGCGAAACGTCATCCTTTAACCGCGACTCTTCAACCTCCAAGGACTTCACATGTCACGCATTCCATTGATCGACCGTAACGCCACCTCCGCCGATCGCAAAGCCCTGCTCGATCAGGTCACCCAAGCCTTCGGTGCCACGCCCAATATGTTCAAGGCCGTCGCCAATTCACCCGCCGCGCTCAAAAGCATGTGGGGCTCGTTCGGCGCGCTGGGGGGCGGTGTCATCAACGCCCAACTGGGCGAGCAGATCGCCGTGGCAGTAGCCGACCGCAACGCCTGCGAATACTGCCTGGCGGCGCACACGGCGCTGGGCCGCAAGGCCGGTGTCAGCGCTGAAGGCATGGCCGCCGCGCAGCGCGGTGAATCCGCCGACCCGGCCACCGCTGCGGTGCTCGCGTTTGCACTCAAGCTGGTGAATGAACGCGGCAACGTGTCCGGGGCCGATGTGCAGGCCGTTCGCCAGGCCGCCTTCAGCGATGAGCAGATCGTGGAAATCCTCGCGCATGTGGCGCTCAACCTTTTCACCAACTACGTCAATGTGGCGTTTGCGGTGCCGGTTGATTTCGCGCCCGTCAAGCTGAGCCGAGCCGCTGCCTGACGCTTCACCACCCGGGTCTTTGACCCGACGTGCGCGGCCTGCGGCATGCAGGCCGCGCTGAAAGTATTTTTGAAAGCCTTCATGCAAACCAAAAATTATTCTCCCGCACCCGCATGGCACATCGCGCACTGGCTCAACACACCGTCGCCCATTACCCTCGAATCCCTGCGCGGCAAGGTCATCGTCATGCACGCCTTCCAGATGTTGTGCCCGGCCTGCGTGAGCCACGGCCTGCCGCAGGCCGTAGCGATACGCCAGGCATTTCCCGAAGCGTCGGTTGCCGTCATCGGCGTCCACACCGTGTTCGAGCATCACCGCGTGATGAACCATGAGGCGCTGCAGGTATTTGTGCATGAGCAGCGTCTGCGTTTTCCCATCGGCGCGGACTTGCCTGCAACTGACGGCCCTATCCCGCAAACCATGGCGGCTTATCAGTTGCGCGGCACACCCAGCCTGGTGCTGATCGACAGGCAGGGCCATTTGCGGCTGAACCACTTCGGGCACCTGAACGATCTGGCCGTCGGTTCGGCCATAGGGCAACTGCTTGCCGAGACGGCTAGCGAAGTCACGAATACAGTTTCGTCCCCGCGGCGAACTCCGCCTTGAACACCTCGGCCACCCAGTCGGCAAAGGCGCGCACCTTGGCCGTCAGGTGGCGGTTGCGCGGGTACAGCACCATCATCGGCAGCGCTTCGGGCTGCCAGTCGGGCAGTACGCGTACCAGTTCGCCACTGGCCAGCAGCGCGCAGGTGCGGCGCGTGAGTGGCGGCTGTGACAAACCCAGCCCGGCCAGCACCGCACCCATGTGGCTGTCGGCGTCGTTGCAACTGACCCAGTGCGGACGGTGAATCTGCCGCACGTCGCCGTCCCTGGAAAACTCGAACGGAAACACCCGGCCGGTCTTGGCAGAATGAAAGTTCACGAAGCGGTGCTGTTCCAGGTCTTCCAGCGTCTGCGGTGTGCCGTACTGCGCCAGGTAAGAAGGCGCGGCGCAGGTCACCACCTTCAGCCGGCCCAGCGGCCGCGCCACCAGCGTCTCGTCGTGCACCAGACCGCCGCGAATCACGCAGTCCACGCCTTCAGCCACCAGGTCCACCGGCCTGTCGGTACTACCCAGTTCCAGCACCATGTCGGGGTAGCGTTTGAAAAACTCCGGCAACGCCGGTGAGATCACGTGGCGGCCCACCGCCGCCGGCACATCCACCCGCAGCCGCCCGGCCGGCGTGGCCACTGCGCGGCGCAGCGTGCCTTCCAGCTCGCCCATGTCCTGCACCATGGCCTGCGCGCGCTGGTGGTACAGCGCGCCGTCGTCTGTCAGGCTCAAGGTGCGCGTGGTGCGGTTCAGCAGGCGCACTCCCAGGTGCGCTTCGAGTTCCTGCACCACCGTCGTCACTCTGGCTTTGGGCATGTGCAGCGCTGTGGCTGCTGCGGTAAAGCTGCCCAGGTCCACCACGCGTGTGAAGACTTCCATCGCCTTGTAGCGATCAACGCTCATGATTTCGCCCTTATTGTTCTTTAAATCACTAACAGTTAGTTTATTGAATGGCAGTTTATTCTTTTAATTCAAACCAATACAGTTCATTCACCTGCTCACTTATCTGCCCATCCCAACACTGATCCACTTTTTACGAAAAGGCTCCCCATGAACACGAATATCCTTTCTCCCACCCGCCTGGGCTTTCGCGGCCCGCAATCCGTCTCGGCCATTGGCCTGGGCGCCATGGGTATGTCGGGCATGTACGGCGCCCACGACGAGGCGCAAAGCATCGCCACCATCCATGCCGCGCTCGACGCAGGCGTCAACCTCATCGACACCGGCGACTTTTACGGCATGGGCCACAACGAGATGCTGATCGGCCGGGCGCTGAAAGGCCGGCGCGATGAAGCGCTGATTTCCGTCAAGTTCGGCGCGCTGCGCGACCCGTCTGCCGGCTGGATCGGCATGGACGGCCGGCCCGAAGCGGTGAAGAACTTCCTGGCCTACACGTTGCAGCGCCTGGGCACCGACCACATCGACATCTACCGCATCGCGCGGCTCGACCCGAACGTGCCGATCGAAGACACCATAGGCGCGATGGCCGACATGGTGAAAGCCGGTTACGTGCGCCACATCGGCCTCAGCGAAGTCGGCGTGCAGACCATCCGCAAGGCGCACGCCGTGCACCCCATCAGCGATTTGCAGATTGAATATTCGCTGATCAGCCGCGGCCCCGAGGCGGAAATCTTTCCCGCGCTCAAGCAGCTGGGCATCGGTGTCACGCCCTACGGCGTGCTGTCACGCGGTTTGCTGTCGGGCTCCAAACCCACGGGGCCTGGTGACTTCCGCGCCCACCTGCCGCGCTTTACCGGCGACAACGCGGTGAAGAACCAGCAGCTCGTTGATGTACTGCACCAGCTGGCCACCGGCATGGGCGCCACAGCATCACAGATAGCGATTGCCTGGGTCATCGCACGCGGCAAGGCCCTGGGTGTCGACATGGTGGCGCTGGTCGGTTCCCGCAAGCCGGGCCAGCTTGATGAAGCGCTGGGCGCGTTGAAACTTCAGCTCGGCGCCGAAGACCTGCAGCGCATTGAAGCCGCGCTGCCCGCCGACGCGGTGGCCGGCACACGCTACGACGCCTACCAGATGGGCCACCTGGACAGCGAGAAGCAGGCGTAAATTGATGCAAAATTAGCCTGCAACCCATACAGGTAGAGCGCAAGCGGCTATCAATTCAGGAGCAACCGCCGGCGTGAAAACGAGAGACGTGAAACTTAAATCACGTTCTTTTCTACCAACGCACGCCCTTCCACCAGCCGCTGCGCCGCCAGCGGCGACAAGTCCAGGCTGGTGTAGCCGCCTTCGGCAATCCACTCCGCCAGGCCCCGCCCCACCGCCGGCGACTGCTGCAGCCCGTGCCCACTGAAGCCATTGGCCAACAGCAAATTCGGCAAGGCCGGATGCGGGCCCAGCAGCGCGTTGTGGTCGTGCGTGTTGTATTCGTAGTAGCCGGCCCAGGCGCGCTGCATGCGCACGGCCTCAAAGCCCGGCACGCGGTTGGCCAGTGTCAGCCAGGCTTCGTCAAAAAGGTCGTAGTCCACATCGAGCGGCACATCGTTGTGGTCTTGCGCCGGCGGCAGACCGCAAATCCAGATGTCGCCTTCGGGCCGAAACCACAAACCGCTCGGGTCAATCACCAGCGGGCAGTCGGGCGTCTTCGCGGGGCTGGCAAATGCATACACACAGCGCTTGCGGCCATACACCGGCAGGTCAAGGCCTGTGCCGGCCAGCAGCGGCCGCGCCCATGCGCCTGCCGCATTCACGGCCCAGTCGCACGGCAGCTGCGCGCCGCCCTGCAGTATCACGGCGCTCACGCGGCCGTTGCTGTGCGCGAAGGCCGTGGCCTCGGCCTTCACATACTGCACACCCAGGCTGCGCGCTTTTTGCTTGAAGGCCATCAGCAAACCATAGCCGTCAAACCAGCCTTCGCCCGAAAGGCCGAGCGACGCCAGCGCCAGGTCGTCCACCTGCAGCCACGCAAAGCGCTGCTGCAGCTCGGCAGGTGTCATCAGCATCACATCCACACCGGCTGCGCGCTGTGTCGCATGATTCTCTTGCAGCGTGGCCGCGCCGGCTTCAGTGGCCAGGTACAAATAGCCGCGCTCGGTCAAACCAATATCAGGCACATCACCATCGACGGCCAGGTGCTGTTTGATGTTGCGTAAAAAATCAATGCCGAACTGCGACACCGCAATGTTCACCGGCTGTGAAAACTGCTGGCGAATCGAGCTGGCCGACAGCGCTGAAGAGGCTTGCGCATACGTGGGGTCACGCTCGACGACAGTGATGCTGCCGTCAAAACGCGGGTGCATCGCCAAAAAATAGGCGATGGCGCTGCCGATCACGCCGCCACCGACGATGACGATCTTTTGTGCGGATGTTGCGGGGTTCATGCTGGTGCTTCATTCATTACACAGTGGAAGCGCCACATCCTACAGGCCAGCGCGAAACGGGGCGGTATTGTCGTCATACAGCGACAAGCGATGTAAGGCGCAGGTGTGTTGTGCAACGGTGTGTATGCCTGGTCAACAGTGCCGCACCCCATCCCGTTGAACACGGGCTACGTGATAACAATAATTTCAATCATCCATCCATCCATTCAAAGGACTCTCTCATGAACAAATTGCTCTCTACTCTTATTGCTACCCTGTTTGTCGGCATTGCTTCTGCACAAACACCGGCACCTGTCGAATCGTCCACGCAAACCGCTCCGGTTGCCAGCAAGGCTGAAGCCAAGGCCGACAAGTCTGTGGCAGCCGCCGTGAAAAGCGAAGCCAAGGTTGACGCCAAGGCCGATGCCAAAGTGGTGAAGGCTGAAGAGAAAGCCGCGGCGAAAACCGCCAAGGCAGATGCCAAGGCCGCTAAAGCCAAGGTCAAGGCCGAAGCCAAGGTTGAGAAGGCAGATGCTGACGACAAAGCCAAGGCCACCACGAAAGCTGAAAAGGCCACCACCAAGGCAGATGCCAAAGCAGCCGGCGTTGCCATCGATGCCAATGCCAAGGTTGATACCGTGAAGGCCAAAGCCGCCGCCGACAAGGCCAACGCTGCGGTCGACACCAGCGCAGTCAAGGCAGAAGCCAAGACCGACGTCAAGGCAGCCGGCACCAAGTAAGCGGCAACGCGGGTCATATGCCCGCTGATACCCGCTGATCCAAAAAGACAGGCTGAGGCCTGTCTTTTTTTGCCTGTCTCCTTGTAACCGCACGCGTCGCAGCCCTTCCTTGTCCCTTGTCAGCGCATTCCGACTTTCCAGGGCTCCAGTGGCTGTCACTGAGGAGCCTCGCCTGCCTCGAGCATGGAACTTTTGACACCAGGAGATTCCCATGCACATCATTCTTGGCGGAACAGGACACGTCGGCTCGGCGCTGGTCAAACGCCTTATCGGCGCGGGCGAGCCCGTCACCATCGTCACCCACGACCCCAAAAAATCCGGCCGGGTGGGCAAGACCAAACACGACGTACCCCAACGGGCGAAGGTCGCTGTTGCCGACGCCCACGATGTACCGTCGCTGCGCAAGGTCTTCCAGCAGGGCACGCGGCTTTTTCTGCTTAATCCGCCGGCGGCTCCCTCCACCGACACCGATGCCGAAGAGCGCAGCACGGTGATGTCCATCATTGAGGCACTGCAAGGTACACGCTTCGAGAAGATCGTGGCCGAGTCCACCTATGGCGCGCAGCCCGTCCAGCGCGCAGGCGATCTCGGCATTCTTTACGACATGGAAAAAGCCCTGGAGGCACAAGCCGTGCCGTTCAGCGTGATACGCGCGGCCTACTACATGAGCAACTGGGACGCGGCGCTGAAGACCGCGCAGGATGAAGGTGTGATCGACTCCATGTACCCGGCGGACTTCAAGCTGCCCATGGTGGCGCCGCAAGATCTGGGTGAGTTCGCCGCGCGCCTGATGACCGAGCCCGCCGGCAAAACCGGCCTCTTTCATGTTGAAGGGCCAGAGCAGTACAGCGCAGGCGATGTTGCCTCGGCCTTTGAAGAGGCGCTGCAAAAACCCGTCTCGGTGCGTGTTGCGCCGCGCGAGAAATGGGATGAGGCCTTCAGGGCCATGGGCTTTTCAAGTGCCGCGGCCAGGTCGTATGCGGCAATGACAGGAATCACGCTGGACCGGCATTACACCGTGCCCGATGCACCTGTCCGCGGTCGCACCTCGCTGCGCGCTTATGTGCAGGCGCTGGTGGGCGAGCAACGCGGCTAGCGCGTTACCGCGGCGGTCTGCTGGCTCAGCTCAGCGGCTTGTTCACAAACTCAATCACGAGCCCTCGCGCCGTCACGGTGATGCTGCTCGGCTGCACGCCCATGCTGTTGGGCAATGCCAGGTCCTGCGGGTTGAGTGAATGCAGCACGGCGCCCTGCAGTGCCTGTTCCGCCAGTTGCGGGCCGTAGCCTGACACCAGCATCGATGCCTGCGGGGGCAGGCCCTCAAACTGCAAGGTGTTCACGCGCAGCTGGTGCGCGCGTATGGTCATGTCGCTGGCTTCGTAGCGCAGCGCAAAGTCCAGGTCAAAGGTGCCGGGGTAGGCGCGCTGCAGCGCAGGGCCGGCGGCTTCCACCGCCATGGTGGCGCCCAGCCGGTTTTGTTCGGTCAGCAGGCGCAGCTGCGGCGCCTGCACGGTCATGTCCAGCAGGCCGTTGGCGCGTTTGCGTACCGGAAAGCGCTTGCCCACTGCGTCCTGTAGCTGGGCCATGCTGACGGTGTAGCTGGGCTGGGCCTGTGCGCCCGTCAGGGTGAAATACACAGCGCCACCCAGGCACAGCCGTGCGGTGGTGGCAAGAAGCAGTCTTCGTTTCATTCATTGTCCTTTCACCCAGGAATAATGCGCCTGGCATTCCGCCGCACATGTCATTCAAAAGCCCGCATCAGGGTCAGCGTTCAACCGATGAAGGTTAAGCTGCCGGCAACAGCGGGGCGCGGTTTGATATTCCTGTATGGTCGGCCTGATGCGAATGCTTTTGACTTTCCTGCTGTTTCCGGCCGCCACGCTGGCGACGGCGCAACCCACCAAGGGCGAGCAGGATGCGCTGGCCCTGGCGATCAGGTCGCAGCGTGTCCTCAATGAATACGCCATCGGGGCCATGGAGCCGGAGGCCATGAAATACGCCCAGCGGCTGCGCCTGACCCAGGCCGCGCTGGACGGGCAGCGCAAGCAGTGGCCTGCGGCCAAGGAAGGGCCTGATCCGTTTGATCAATTCCGGCCTTGCAAAAACGGGCTTGAAAAAGCGTCTTACCTGGCCGGCCTTTCCGGCATGAAGGCGGTCCGCACGCTCGATGACAAGGTTTTTCATGCTGAGAAGGCCAAGCTGCAGAAGCTCCGCGCCGAGTGCGATGCGCTCATCAAGCGCGCCAACGCAGAGCGGTAAGCCGCCTGTGGTTGAGTCGCCTTAGCGGCCCACCACCGACCAGCCGGCCTTCTGGTTGGTCTTGTCGTTCTCATATTCCCAGGCCGTGCCGCAGCGGTCGCACTTGTAGCGGGTGATGGTGATCAGCCCATGGCGGCGGGTTTCATGGCGGGGGTCGCCCTGCACCAGTTCCGGGTGGCCCGGCGCCTTGCGCCAGTTGCGCTGTATGCCGGCGCAGGAGTCGCACAACTCCATTTTCTTGAGTTCACTGGCGCGGTTGGGGTCTTGGGTCATGGGCTGCTTTGGAATCGGTTGTTGACCCCGATTGTCGCCGGTGCGGGGCTGCGCAAAATGAGGCGACCCTGTTGGCGCTGGGGCGATCATTTGACCGGCACAGGCAGCAGGCCTATTCTTGAATTGCCCAGTCACTTCATTCGGGAGATACATCATGTACAAGCGAATTTTGCTGGCTTACGACGGTTCCCAATCGGGCCAAAAAGCGCTGCTGGACTGCCGCGAGATCGCGCAGTGGAGCGGGGCGGCATTGACGCTGATTGCCGTCACCCCCCTGCAGCGGCAGGTGGTCGCCGCTGAAGGCGTGATCTATGAACAAAGCGTCGCCGACCAGGACAGGGAAAGATACCAGGGCATCCTCAACGACGGCTTGCGCCAGTTGCTGGAGTCAGGCCATGAGGCCGGCGGCGAGGTGTTGTACGGCGAAACCGTCGATGAAATCGCGAGGTACGCCAAACAAACAGACGCCGACCTGATTGTGGTCGGTCACAAGCACCTCGAAGGCTGGGCCGCGCGTTGGTGGCGCGGCTCGGTATCCAAATCGCTGATCGCACACGCGCCCTGTAGTGTGTTGGTGGTGATTCCCCGCTGAGGCAAGGCGCGGGTCCGGGCCGCCCCAATCGGCCGGTCAACAAAAGGGTTTCCAAAGAGGGCTTGACTTAGAGTGCGCTCGAAGTTTTACAGTCCCCACATGACTACCGCTCCCACCGTCTCTTTAAGCATCGCCGAAGCCGCGGAAGCCTCAGGCCTCAGTGCCTACACCCTGCGCTACTACGAGCAGATCGGCCTCATCGCCCCCATAGGCCGGCGCAGCGGCGCGCGGCGCTACAGCGACGCCGACATGCGCTGGCTCGACTTCCTGGTGCGCCTGCGCGCCACCGGCATGTCCATGCGTGACATGCAGCGTTATGCCCAGCTGCTGCGCAAAGGCAACTCCTCCGCCGCCAGCCTGGCCGAGCGCCAGACCCTGCTCGAAGACCATGCCGAGCGCCTGGAAGCCGAGATACGCACCCAGCGCGAAACCCTGGCCTACATCCGCAAAAAAATCCGTCTCTATGAGGACATGCGCACCGAACCCAAGCGCGCGTGAGCCCTTCTGGAGCCGTTTTCACCATCCACTTCACCTTCCATCTCAAAGGACGAAAACACCATGATCAAAACCCGCACCCTCGGCCGCAACGGCCCTCCCGTCTCCGCCATCGGCCTCGGCTGCATGGGGATGAGCGACTTCTACAGCAACCGCAACGACGCCGAGTCCATCGCCACCCTTCACCATGCGCTGGACCAGGGCCTGAATTTCCTCGACACCGCCGACATCTATGGCCCGCACACCAATGAACTGCTGATCGGCAAGGCCATCGCCGGCCGCCGCAAGGACGTGTTCATCGCGACCAAGTTCGGCATCACGCGTGACCCGGCCAATGAAGCGGCGCGCGGCGTCAACGGCCGGCCTGAATACGTCAAGGCCAGCTGCGACGCCAGCCTGCAGCGTCTGGGCGTAGAGCAGATCGATCTTTACTACCAGCACCGCGTCGACAAGACCGTGCCCATTGAAGACACCGTCGGCGCCATGGCCGAGCTGGTGAAAGCCGGTAAGGTGCGCTATCTGGGTTTGTCCGAAGCCTCGGCCGCCACGCTGGCGCGTGCCTGCAAGGTGCATCCCATCGCCGCGCTTCAGAGTGAATATTCGCTGTGGACGCGCGACCCCGAAGTCACCGGCGCCCTGGCCGCCTGCCGTGAGCATGGCGTGGCCTTTGTCCCCTATTCGCCGCTGGGCCGCGGTTTCCTGACCGGCGCCTTCAGCAAACCTGAAGACCTGCCCGCCGACGACTATCGTCGCAAGTTTTCGCCGCGTTTTGCCGAAGAGAATTTCCAGCGCAACCTGGCCCTGGTGGATGCCGTCAAGGACCTGGCCGCGGCCAAGGGCGTCACCACCTCGCAAGTGGCGCTTGCCTGGGTACTGGCGCAGGGCGACGACATCATCCCGATTCCCGGCACCAAGCGCCGCAGCTACCTCGACCAGAACATCGCCGCACTCGACGTCACGCTGAGCCCGGCCGAGCTGGTCCAGCTCGACAAGGCCTTCCCGCCCGACGCAGCCGCCGGATTGCGTTACCCCGCGTCGTTTCTGGGTACGGTCAATGCGTGACACAGGCTGACATCCTTACGGAGGCAAGCCAACGGACTCCGCCTGCGCTGAACCCGGGCCGTAGAGTTCTATTCAGTGAAGCGTCCCGGTTCTGTGTTCCCTCTGGTCAAAAGTCCCTCGCCGCCTGATGATTCTGTAAGGCCGGTGCAGCGAAAATCCCGGAGTTGTTGTATCGTACAACAATACGATGTATCATTCAACGATACATTTGTATTTGCCTTGCTGTAAAGGCCTGGCCTAACTTCATGGAGCTTCAGAATGGGAATCGCACTAATTTGTCCCCGCCGGTTGCTGGCGGCTGCTGTGGCTGTGACGCTTTCGGGTATGACGTCAGCTGCCGATCTACGGATCGGGTTCAAGGCTGAAGTCACTTCTGCCGATCCCCACGTTCTGGGCGCCGCAAATCGCAGCGTCTGGATGAACGTCTACGACTCGCTGGTTGGCCAGGATGAAAAACTGCATCCCGTTCCTCTGCTGGCTTTGTCCTGGAAAGCGATCGACGAGAAGCAATGGGAATTCAAGTTGCGACCCGGCGTCAAATTTCACAATGGTGAGCCGATGACGGCCAATGACGTGAAGTTCTCGCTCGACAGGGCCAAGGCGCTGACCGGCCCGCGAACGTACAAGACCTATTTGAGGGCGATCGACAGTATCCGGGTGCAGGACCCGCTGACGCTCACCATCAAGACGAAAGAAGCCGCCCCGACCCTGCCTGAAAGCGTGGGTATCGTCGCCATTATTCCGAAAGGAAGCGGTGCGGAGATCAAGGAGTCGGACTTTGAGAGCGGGAAGGCAGCGGTGGGGACCGGTCCTTTCAAGTATGCGGGCCTCATCCCGAGCCAGCAAGTGACCATGACGCGCAACGACACGTACTGGGGCTCAAAACCGGCCTGGTCGAAAGTGATTTATCAATTCATACCGAAAGAACCGGCGAGAGCGGCGGCAATGCTGGGCGGCAGCGTCGATGTCATTGATGGCGCTGCCGGTGGCTTGAGTGAGACCTTGAAGAAAAGCGACAAGGTGTCGGTGGTCTCTACGACCTCCTATCTACTCAATTACCTGTCCATGGACCAATTCCGGGCAGTTTCGCCTTATGTCACCAGTCATGATGGGAAACCGCTGACCAAGAACCCGTTCCAGGACAAAAGAGTCCGCCAGGCCATCACAGTGGCCATCAACAGGGACGCCATTAACAAGTTTGTCATGAAAGGCGACGCGGAACCAGCGACGCAGATCGTTCCAGCCGGCTTTTCCGGCCACGAGCCCGCACTGAAGCTTCAATCCGGAGATACGGCGCGCGCCAAAGCCTTGCTGGCCGAGGCTGGTTATCCCTCCGGATTCAGGGTGGTTTTTCATTGCACCAATGACCGCTACCTCAACGACGCACGGGTCTGCGAAGCAATTGCCCAGATGTTGACCCAGGCGGGGATAAAAACCGACGCAAGGACACTCCCCTACGCCAACTTCGTTACCCGGGCGACAGGCGGTGGAGCCGGCGGCGAGCCCGAATTCAGCCTGGCCATGTTTGGCATCGGTGCGATCCTCGGTGATTCGCTGGAGCCTTACACCGCCGTCGTCCATACGTTTGACAAGGCCCAGGGGACCGGAGCCAACAACTACGGGCGGTACAGCAACAAGGAGTTTGACGCGGCGATCCGCTCTGCGTCAAAGACATTGAATGACAAGGAACGTGAAGAGCTGCAGCGAACGGCCGCCAGGCTTGCCGCGGAGGACGTTGCCATCGTTCCAGTGCATAACGCAAAGGTGGCATGGGGATTGCGCAAAGGCCTGAGCATGGTCCCGCGAAGTGATGGCTACACGGTAGCCAGCGCCATCAAGGACGCAGCTTCGAAGTAAAACAGATCAACGAATAGGGGTGAGGTGAGGGGGTCACCGGTGCTGGTGTCAGCACCGGTGGCGCTCCAATCCGAGCCAAACCAGGGTAATCAATGAAAGACTCGACGTTCAGCAATCTTGCTGTGGTGATTGAACGCAATGTGATGGTGCCGATGAGGGACGGCGTGAGGCTCTCGACCGATATATATCGCCCGAGACAAGAGGCGGGAGAAGATCCGAAACCACTCCCGGTCATCATGGAACGCACTCCCTATGGGAAGCACCTTGAAAGCCGCACCGAACGCGAACCAGGGAGCACGCGCCCCATGTCGCGTGAAGAGGTGGCAACGTATTTTGTCGCCCAGGGCTATATCGTCGTGTACCAGGATTGCCGCGGCAGATATGGGTCCGAAGGCACATTCACGAAATACCTGAGCGAGGCCAACGATGGCCACGACACCTGTGATTGGCTTGTGCGCCAACCCTGGTCCGACGGCAGGATTGGAACCAAGGGCCTTTCCTATGCGGCACATACGCAAATGGCCCTGGCGTCTACCGGCGCACCTGGCCTGCTGGCCATGTATGTCGACTCCGGGGGGTTTTCAAATGGCTATCAGAGCGGCATCCGGCAGGGCGGCGCGTATGAGTTAAAGCAGGCCGCGTGGGCTGTTCTCTTCGCATCGAGCATTGCCCAGCGATCGGAAAATACGGCCGTCGCCAGCACCTTGAAGAATATCGACGTCGACGACTGGTTCAAAAGAATGCCGTGGCGCCGCGGGAATTCCCCGCTGTCCGAAGCGCCTGAGTACGAAGAGTTTCTCTTCGATCAATGGGAGCGTGGTACGTTCGATGCGTACTGGAAGCAGCCCGGAATTTATGCGGAGGGGTTCTACCATCACCTCAAGAATGTGGCGACAGTCCATATGTCTTCCTGGTATGACGTCTATACGCGCACCGCAGCCGAAAATTACGGCAGCCTCAAGAAAATCGGCGCTCCGGTAAAGCTCGTCTTTGGTCCGTGGGTGCACGGAAACCGGTGGTTGACCTATTCGGGCGATGTGGATTTCGGCGAGAAATCCACTTTTGGCCATCACGTTGCCACAAGCTTTCTTGAGGCAAGGCTCAAATGGTTTGACCACTGGCTGAAAGGCCTTCCGGCCGCTGAAGACAACGCCAACGTGAGGCTGTTCGTGATGGGCGGCGGCTCCGGCAGAAAAAACAGCGAGGGGCGTCTTGACCACGGCGGAACCTGGCGCTCCGAGCAGGACTGGCCGATTCCGGATACGCAGTGGAAGCCCTACCATCTTCACGTTGATCGTTCGCTGTCCCCCTCTCTTCCCGAGAGGCATCACGGTGCGCTGGCGTATCGGTTCGACCCCAAAAATCCGGTTCCTACCTTGGGCGGCAGCGTGGTTTCACGTCCGCCCGGAATACTGGCCGGTGCATTTGACCAGACGACCGATGAGCGCTTCTTTGGTTGCGCAGAACCGTTTTACCCGCTGACCGACCGTGAAGATGTGCTTGCCTTTTCAACCGAACCGCTGGTGGAGGATGTTGAGATTACAGGGCCGGTGGTGGCGAACTTGTGGATATCTTCTGACTGCCCGGACACGGACTTCACCATCAAGCTGGTCGATGTGTATCCGCAAAGCGAAGACTACCCAAAGGGTTTCGCCATGAACCTCACCGACGGGATTCTGCGGGTGAGATACAGGGACTCATGGGAGCGCCCGGAGCTGATGACGCCAGGAACGGTGTACCCCATCCGCATCGAGGCGTTTCCGACAAGCAACCTTTTCAAGGCAGGGCATCGCATCCGGGTGGACATTTCGAGCAGCAACTTTCCGCACTTTGACGTCAACCCGAACACCGGGGATCCCGAGGCGCAGGCGACGACGAGCAGAACGGCGCTCAACAAGGTGTACATGAACAGCCAGCATCCATCGCATGTGGTGCTTCCCGTGATCCCGACGCGTTCTCAATAATGGTGGCTGCAGCGCGCCCCACCAGGTGCGCTGCAGCTAATCGGCAGAGGCGTCGGAGCGGCGATAACCGAGCTCAACCGAAAGGTCGTAGGCCGCCGCGCACAGCGGCTTGGCCAGCTTTTCCAGTCCTTTGGCCGTGATGCGGCTTGAAGGAATGGAGATGGCCATTGCGGCGATGACTTTTGATGTTCCGTCGCGCACCGGTGCCGCCACGGAAAGCACCTCATTCGTGATTTCGCCCAGGGAAGTGGCGTAACCCTGCTTGCGGATCTTGATCAGCTCCTCGTTCCATTTAGCGCGTTGAACGATGGTGTTGGGGGTGAACTTCTGAAAGTCCTGGGCGAAAAAGTCGTTCAAAAACTCTGCGGGGGCATAGGCCAGCAGGACTTTGCCCGACGCGCCACCGTGAAGAGGCCGCCTCATGCCGACGGACCCATGGATGCGCACATCGTGCGTAGAGTCCCACCGGGCCACAGAGACGGATTCAAAGCCGTCACGGACGCGGATCTGGACAATCTCGTTGAATTTGCTGGCCAGCTGCTGAAGATATTTGCTGGCCTGCCTGACCAGGCTGACCTGTTCGTCGGCAGCCAACCCCACAAGCAATGCGTTGTAGCCGAGATGGTAGGTCGCAGCATCACCCGATCGCTGCACGAAACCGCGCCGCTCCAGCGTGCTCAAAAGGCGGAACGCCCTGGCTTTGGTAATTCCCGATCTTTTGGAAAGCTCGGTCACACCCAGGCCGGGATTCTGGGCTACAAGCATCAATAAGCCGAGTGCTTCATCTACCGACGCTACGTTATAGTCCATTGCCTTCTTGCCGCTGGCTTGCTTCAACGGGTATGTTTGAGTTAGCGAAGCATTCTACCGTCAGGGCCTAGTACGACGACGTCGACATAAGTCGAGCCTGAGTGATTTGTCGGGGAAAAGTTGACGGAGAATCCGCCGAGATTTAGATCCCTCAACGACTCCAGGGATCGTTTCAGCTTTGCGGAAGTGGGATTCGGTCCGGCGCGTTTCAGGCCTTCGGCCAGTACCCTGGCCGCAATATAGCCTTCGGTCACCGCCAGATTTAAATCAGACCCAGGGACGCCAAATTTCTTGTGGTCCTCCTGCATTTCCCTGATGAGTGTGGAGGTTTTGCTCGACGGATCAGGCACCACCAGCGCTATGCCCAGCCCGTAGGCGGCCTGTTTGCCGATTCTTTTCACGACAGCGGCACCATCGGTGACCGAAAGCGCGACGACAAACGCCGAACTTCCACCCTGGCGAAAATTCTTGTAGAACTCGGCGGTCGCTGCACTCGTCGCCACTGAAATAACCGCGTCGGGTTTGGCCTTGAGAATCGTTGCGACCGCTTCACTGACATTGGTCGTGCCGTATTCGTAGCTCGCACTGCCCGAGAGCTGAAGGTTTTTCCCCTTGATCGCGTGTAGAGCCCGGTCGTAACCTTCAATGCCAAACGGGCTCTTCTCGTAGAGAACGGCGATGCGCTTGTGCCCGATGATGTTCATATGGGACACGATTTTCTGCACCTCCTGGGCATAGTTGGCGCGCGTGTGAAAAATCCAGGGGTTCACCGGTTGATGAAGCGAGACGGCCCCCGTTCGTGGCCCGACCAAAGGAATGCCGGCCACAGCCAGCACCTTTTCCTGAACCAGCGCTTCAACAGGGGCAGTTCCAGAAAATCCGATCAGCGCAACAGGCTTTTCTTCCTGGATGATTTCCCGTGTTTTTTCCACTGAGTCCGACCCGTCCGGTCCCCGGTCTTTGGTGACAAGTTTCAGTTTCGCCCCGTTAACGCCACCCCGCTCGTTGACGACGTCGAAATACAGTTGCACGCCCACCTTGACCTGGCTTGCCGCGGAATTCGGATCTTTAAGCTGGCCGATCTGGCCGATCACGATGTCTTGCGGAGCGGATGAGGCAACGGCACAAACCGTTCCCAGAATGCCTGTACTGATCCAATGTTTAAGTGACATACCCATGCTTTCCAAAATGATGGAGCCTGTATAAGGCGTTCCTGTTATCCATGACAAAAGCCCGCCGGAGGCGGGCTTTGCGTATCAGCTAGTTACGCCAGCTCCTGGCGCTCAGAAGTTGTGCTGAACGCCAACCCCGTACACGCGGATCACGTCATTGGCAACGCGGTTGTTCGGGTCCGAGCGGTCATAGAAGCCGTACAGCGAAGTGCGATTGCTCATCTTGTAGGAGTAGCCCGCCTGGAAGCGCTTGAGCTTGCCCGCCGGATCGCTCTGGACATCCTTGCGGATGTAGTTGG
>NZ_JBFUBQ010000014.1:0-49921 GCF_056405695.1 Polaromonas sp. P1_F6 | reverse complement strand
GCGCAGGTTCAGGCGGATCAGGGATCGCGATTGTCTGAGCGAAGTGCAACGTAGCGAGTTCGAGCGAGACCCCGCCTGAACCGAGCACCGCAGGTTGCCCGCAGCGAAGCGGAGGGACGCAGACAGCAGGGTCGCCTTTTCTTTGGTGACTTTCTTTTGGCGACGCAAAAGAAAGTTACTTGCCGCCGGGCAACCCCGGCCAGCGGCCTCAGCTAAAGGCCCATCCTCAAGCAGTCCTCGCCCGTCCACCTTTCTCCGCCCAGGTCCGTGTCCACCGGATCTGCATCACCCGCAGCATCACCAGCATGCCCAGCGACAAGGCTGCAAAGAAGAAGAACCCCCACATGTAAGTGCCCGCATACTGCTTGGAAATACCCATGGCATTGGGCACCAAGCCGCCGCCCAGTGCGCCGATTTCCCCAATCATGGAGCCGGCCACCGCGGTGGCCAGGGGCCAGCGCAGCGGTACCAGCTGGAAAAGGGCGCCATTGCCTGCACCCAGTGCGGCAAAGCACAGCATGACCAGCAAGGTGGTGGCCACGAGGGATTTGCTGGCCAGCCCGCATGCCACGAGTGTGACGGCGATGGTGAGCAGTACGACGCTCAAGGTGTTCACGCCGCCCCAGCGGTCCGAGATCCAGCCGCCGAAGATGCGCAGCGCCGCGCCCATGAAAGCTGCCAGCATGGACAACTGGCCTGCCTGCACCTTGCTGACACCGAACTGGTCGTAGTAGTAGGAAGGCAAAAACGTCGCCAGCCCGATGAAGCCGCCGAAACTCACGGCGTAGATCAGGCTGAAGGCCCAGCCGTCTTTTTCAAACAGGCAGGCCACGTGTTCGCGCAGTGTGGCGTGGCTGTCCACATCGTCGGGTTCTTTGGCAAAAAGAATCATCGCGATCATCGGCAGCAGCATGGCTACGGCGGCAATGCCGTAGACCGACTGCCAGCCGAAGCGCTGCGCCAGCGCCGGCGCGACAAGCACGGAGACAGCGGTGCCCACGTTGCCCGCACCGACCAGACCCATGGCCAAGCCCTTGTAGCGGGGAGGGAAGGAGCCCGAACCCAGGCTGAGCGCTACGCCGAAACTGGCGCCGGCAATGCCCAACAGCACGCCCATGGCCAGCAGGCTGCTGTAGGAGTCAACCACGAAGTAGCCGAACAGCAGCGCCACCATGATCAGGCCCATTTCGACCAGCGTGGCATTTTTGCGGCCAATGTATTGCGCCAGCACGCCCAGCGGAAAGCGCATCAGCGCGCCGGCGAAGATGGGAACCGACAGCATCACGCCTTTTTCTGTGGGCGAGAGCTTGTAGGTTTCCGAAATGAAAGGCGCCATGGCGCCGTTCATGACCCAGATGCAGCACGAAAACGCGAAGTAGAAAAACGCTGCACCCAGTGTGGGCGCGTGGCCAGCCTTGAGAAAATTACGAAACCCCGCCATGGTGCAAGCTCTTTCTGTGAAGATGGTTGATTCACAGAAACAGTGCGAAAAGCATGCCAACTTGGGGCATGCAAAACGCACCCTTGCAGCGCAATTTAGGGGTGTTGGCCTGATTTTTTTGGTGCGCCGCACAAATAACGTGCACGCGGCCTCAAGAGAGGTTGCGTGTAGCGCTGGGTGTGCGGTTCAGTTTTTGCGGTCCATGTCGACGCAGACCATCGCCGCGTAGTGGTTCCAGCGCAAGGTGATCACGTAGGGGCGCTTGCGTACCCGGGCCTTCATGCCCTGCGCGCCCTGCAGCTTGATCGGCACTGAAATCTGCAGCTCGGACCCCAAAGCCTTGCGTGCATTGCCTGCCAGGGTGTTGGCGATTTCACCCACCGCGTCAAGCAGGTTGCCATCGCTGAGGTCAGTCTCATGCTGGAGCAGCAAAATTTCCCGCACCAGTTTCCCCGGCATGGACACCACCACATGTCCGTTGTGGCTTCCCGAGAAGGTGACGATGCCGTTGAATTCAAAGGCTTCGATATCTCCCGTGCCGAGATAGGCCGAGGTGATCTGCGGTTCCTGTCGGGTCGTGATCTTGAGGTAATGCCGGATGGAATCGACAAAGAGCTTGAGGTCGTTTTCGTTCAGTGTGGCCATCGCAGTGTCCTTAGCGCACGTCTGCAACGTCGAGCAGTGCAATCTGCAGCTCTTCGTCGGTAAAGGGTTTGGCAACGAATCCGCGGGCGCCCAGCTTGAGTGCCTGGATGGCTGTCGATTTGTCGCTGAGCGCGCTGACCACCAGTATCTTGATGGACGGGTCGAACTTCAGCAATGCGGTGATGCATTCAATGCCGTCCATCTCGGGCATGGTCAGGTCCATGGTGACGACCTCGGGGCGGGTTGCCCGGGCCAGCCGCACGGCTTCGAGGCCGTTCTTGGCCAGGCCTGCGAGCACCACGCCCTTGATGCCGCCGTTTTGCACCACTCTCGAAATCCGGGTCCGGATCATGTTGGAGTCGTCAACAATCAGCAGTCGCATGGAGAAGCTCCTGTGTGGGGTTTGTGATGGCCATTGCTGGATTGCTTCAGGAAAATTCAGGAAAAAGAAACCTTGAATTCGGTGTGCTGGCCGGGCGTGCTGGACAACAGCAGGCGCGCCCCCAGCTGCTGCACGTTGGTCTGCACCAGGTCCAGGCCCACGCCGCGGCCTGCGTGGCGGGAGGTGGCACCGGCCGTGGAAAAGCCCGGCTTGAAAATATGCGCAACGATCTGCTGCTCGCTGAAGCTTTGCAGCTGCTCAGGCGTATACCAGCCCAGTTCAAGCAGACGGCGGCGAACGTCGGCCGCATTCAGGCCCGCGCCATCGTCGCGCACGCTGAGCTGCCACTGGCCGTCTTCGTTCCGGGTGAGGTTGACGGCAATCCGCCCGGCCTCCGCTTTGCCCGCAGCGCGCCGCACGGAGGGCGCCTCCACGCCGTGCACCACGGCGTTACGCAGAAGCTGGATGGCGATTTCGCGCAGCAGGTTCATCTTGTCGGCCGGCATGTCCTGGGCACTGCCCATACGCACCTCGGCATCCACGCGTTTGCYGCAGTCGGTGCCGACCTCGTTCGCCAGCTGGGTTAGCACGGCGTTCAGTCCTTGCGATGCGGAACCGTCCGGGGCGGGCGCCGTGTCACCGCCTGAGCGCTTCTGGCCCAGCGCCTTGAAGGCGCCGACCTTGGCCAGCAGGTCCTCGAGCGGCAAAGGCAGGGCCAGCAGAGCGTCGCCGGTGGCGGCGCCGTTGTCCTTGAGCTTTTGCAACTCGCTTTCGAACTGATGGGCCAGTGTGGCCAGGATTTCCAGTCCGAGCGATGCTGCGTCGCCCTTGAAGGCGTGGATGCGGCGGTAGGCGCCGTCCACAGCTTTGAGCACCTGGACTTCCGAGGCGGCCGATGAAGTGCTTCGCAGCAGGTCGTTGACTTCCAGCAGGGACGCTTCAGCCCGCTCGACAAAGGCGCGCATCATGGCCGGCTCCGTCTCGAAAGCCTTGAGCATCATGGACAGCTCTTTTTGCGAGCGCTGGCGTTCGCCGGTCAACCGGGCCTGCAACTCGACCTTTTGCGTGATGTCCTGTACGGTGACCAGCAGGTGCCGCACCGTGGCGCCGTCCTGCACCCGGTTGAAATGGAAAGAAAGATAGCGCTTGGTGTCCTGGCCCAGCCGGTTCCTGACGGTGAGTTCCACTTCCGACAGCGGGTTGATGCCCTGGATCAGCTGCTCCTTGACGTGTGGAGAGAACAGCAACTCGACATAGTCCCGCGCATCGGTCAATGCCTTGTCGGAAACCAGGGTGGACAGCTGGTAGAAAAAGTTTTGCCCCGGTGCCAGTGTTTTGCCGAACAGTGCATGGGTCGAGCGGGACAACTGGGAGCCGAGCTGGTGCTGGGGTGTCAGCAGGAACAGGCCTTCGCGCACGCTGGCGAGAATTTCCCGGTTTTCTTCGGTGGCAGCTTCAATCGCGGCGTCTGAAGTTTTCAGGCGGCGCAGGAACTTGAACAGAATGAAGGCGAAATTCAGCAGTGCCAGCACGATGCCGACGGTTTGCACCATGCGCAGTACGCTGGCGCGCGAGGCGCCGATCTGCTGCGTTTCCGTGACGAAGTCGTTGGCAACGCCCAGCAGTTTGATGTTGTTGGCCTGGCTATAGGCCAGCGCGGCAGCCAGTTCCGTCTGCGTGAAGCCGTCGCCGGCAAGCAGGGGCTGGAGCAGCTCGAAATAGGGCTTCCACAGCGCATCCACCTTGTCCTCCAGCTCGCGGCCCCGGCTGGACACCACGGGCTCCAGGTACACCGGTTTGCCGTCGCCGCCGGGAATGGTGCCGCCTTCGCGGAATGCGACATGGGAGGCCTGGAAGATCTTTGCGCCTGAACGCAGCTCGGCCAGTGTCTCGGGCTTGTAAGGCGTGCCCGCCACCCGCATGGCGTCGAGTTCGAGCAGGGTGCGTGCGACACGCTGAGAAACATAGCGCTGGCGGCCGGAAAGGTTGATGGCCACGGTGTCCTGGTCGATCTTGAACGAGGTGTAGAAGTTCAGGACCAGCACCCCCAGGTCAAACAGCAGGAAAAGCGCGACCGCGATGATGATTTCACGGTACTTCCCGAGCGAGGCGAGGCCGCTCGAGCGCGCAGGCCGTGTGCTGGCCGGTGCGCCATGGGCGATTCTGCCGGCGCCGGGGATTGGCAAAACTGCAGACATTGGAAACCTCCTGCTTGGTTGTTTAGTCGCGGGCCACCGCAGAACCGGCTTTGCCGGGCTGCTGGTGGCGCCCCCTCGAGGGGGAGGCGCCAAAGGCGCTTCGGGGGCGAGTCTTTACTCAGGCTGCTTTTTCGACGTGACCCTGGCGGGTGTAAAGGAAATCGATCACGGCTTTGCGGTAACCCAGGTAGCGGATGTCTTCGGCCAGCGCCACGCGGGAACGCGGGCGGGGCAGTTCCACCGGCAGCACTTCGCCGATCGTGGCGGCGGGACCGTTGGTCATCATCACAATGCGGTCGCTCAGCAGCACGGCTTCGTCGACGTCATGGGTCACCATGACCACCGTGCTTTGCGTGGTGGCGACGATTTGCAGCAGTTCGTCCTGCAGCTTGGCGCGGGTCAGGGCGTCAAGGGCGCCGAAAGGCTCGTCCAGCAGCAACACCTTGGGTTCCATCGACAGCGCGCGTGCAATGCCGACGCGTTGCTTCATGCCGCCCGAAATCTCGCCGGGACGTTTTTGCGCAGCCGGCGTCAGTCCGACCATGGCCAGTGCGGCGTCGGTGCGGGCCTTGAGTTGCGCCTTGCTTTCGGTGGCTGAGAACACGCGCTCGACAGCGAGGTAGACATTTTCAAAGCAGGTGAGCCAGGGCAGCAGCGAATGGTTCTGGAATACGACAGCGCGCTCGGGGCCGGGTCCGGCAATCTCGCGGTTGGCGCACAGCAGGCTGCCCTCTGTCGGCGTGGTCAGGCCGGCAATCAGGTTGAGCAGCGTGGATTTGCCGCAGCCTGAATGGCCGATCAGTGTGACGAACTCGCCTTTGGCGACCGTGAGGTTGATGTGCTGCAGTGCGCAGAACGGCCCCTTTTTGGTCTTGAAGGTTTGCTCGACGCCCTGGATTTCGATGTATTTGGTGGTGAAGGATGTCATGGCTTGGTTCTCCTTTTGTTCGAGCGGTTCAGTTCTTGACTTCTTCAAACGTGAAGGCTGTGGCGAGCTTGATCAAGGCGAACTCCAGCACCAGGCCGACGATGCCGATCACGAAGATCGCGATGATGATGTTCTTGACGTTGAGGTTGTTCCACTCGTCCCAGACCCAGAAGCCGATGCCGACGCCGCCGGTCAGCATCTCTGCCGCCACGATCACCAGCCAGGCGGTGCCGACAGCCAGACGAACGCCGGTCAGCATGTAGGGCAGCACGGCAGGAAAGAGAATCTTGGTGACGATCTTCCACTCGCTGAGGTTGAGTACACGCGCCACGTTCATGTAGTCCTGGGGCACGCGCTGCACGCCGACTGCCGTGTTGATGATCATCGGCCAGATGGAGCAGATGAAGATGGTCCAGATGGCTGCGGGGTTGGCGCCCTTGAAGACCAGCAGACCAATCGGCAACCAGGCCAGCGGCGAGACCGGGCGCAGCAGGCTGATCAGCGGGTTGAACATGCGGCTCAGAAAGTTGAAGCGCCCGATCATGAAGCCGACCGGTATGCCGACGACAGCCGCCATACCGAAGCCCATGGCCACGCGCTTGAGCGAAGACAGCACGTTCCAGCCCACACCCTGGTCATTCGGCCCCTTGCTGTAGAACGGATCACTGAAGATCTGCACCGCCTGCACAAAGGTGTCTTTGGGCGAGGGAATGCTGCCGGCCGTGCCCATGAAAACAAGCTCCCAGATCAGCACCAGCAAACCCAGGCCCAGGAGGGGGGGCAGGACGCTGAGCCAGAGCCAGGAGGCATCGCCGGATGGCTTGGTGATGGGGGTGGGTTTTGTTGGAGCGTTCATGCTGTTTTGGGCTGTAGCGCCCGTTGGATGAGCGCCACCAGCTATCGAATTGATAGCGGCAGCATCTCTGGGCCTTTCGTTGCTGCGGCTTGCCGGGGTTGCCGCCTCCAGCGGGTTGTGAAATACGGCACTGACCATGGCGTCACCTCTTTACGTAGGAAGGTTGGGTGGGGTGTAGCGTGGATATCGCGTGGGTGTTCAGGCGTGAACCTTGAAACTGTCGGCGTATTTTTTCGGGTCCTTGCCGTCCCACACGGTGCCGTCCATCAGCTTGCTGCTGCGCATGATGTCTTTGGGAACGCTGGCCTTGGCCGCCGTGGCTGCCTGCTTGTAGACGTCGATGTGGTTGATTTGCTTGGCAATGCCCAGGTAGTCGGGGTGATCCTTGATCAGGCCCCAGCGCTTGTGCTGTGTGAGGAACCACATGCCGTCGGACAGGTAAGGGAAGCTCACCGCACCGTCGTTGTAGAACTTCATGTAGTTCGGGTCGTCCCAGGTCTTGCCCATGCCGTTCTGGTAGCGGCCCAGGATGCGCTGGTTGATGGCGTCCACGCTGGTGTTGACGTAGCTCTTGTCGGCCACGGTCTCGGCCATCTTGTTTTTGTTGGAGAGGCTGGCGTCAATCCACTTGCCGGCTTCGATGATGGCGGCGGTCACGGCACGCGCGGTGTTGGGGTATTTCTTGACGAAGTCGGCGGTGGTGCCTAGTACTTTTTCTGGGTGGTCCTTCCAGACGTCCTGGGTGGTCACGGCGGTCACGCCGATGCCGTCGATGATGGCGCGGTGGCCCCAAGGCTCGCCCACGCAGAAGCCGTCCATGTTGCCCACGCGCATGTTGGCCACCATCTGCGGCGGCGGCACGGTGATGACTTTGGCATCCTTCATCGGATTGATGCCATTGGCAGCCAGCCAGTAGTAGAGCCACATGGCGTGGGTGCCGGTGGGGAAGGTCTGGGCGAAGGTGTATTCGCGCTTGTCCGTCGCCATGAGCTTGGCCAGGCCCGCGCCGTCAACCGCGCCTTTGTCGGCGAGTTTTTTGGACAGCGTGATGGCCTGGCCGTTGTTGTTGAGCGTCATCAGCACAGCCATGTCTTTCTTGGGGCCTGCCGTGCCCATGTGCACGCCGTAGACCAGGCCGTAGAGCACGTGGGCGAAGTCCAGCTCGCCGTTGACGAGCTTGTCGCGCACACCGGCCCAGCTGGCTTCTTTGGTCGGGATGATCTTGACGCCATATTTCTGGTCAATGCCCAGCACCGAGGCCATGACCACGGAGGCGCAGTCGGTCAGCGGTATGAAGCCGATCTTCACTTCCTTCTTCTCCGGCGCGTCGGAGCCCTGGGCGTACACGGCAGCGCGCAGGGCGGGGTTGATGCCCACGGCGCCTACGGCCGCGGCCTGCAGCACGGTGCGGCGTGTCAGCGAAGATTTCAGCAGTTCAGTCATGTTGGCGGCTCCTGATAGTTAAAAACGAAAGACAAAAACAAAAAAGGCGCTCGACCCGGGCAACACGTTGAACGTGATGCAGGGTGCGAACGCCTTTGTTCCTTGGGGGCACCACACACTTCGCCATTGAAGTGCTGTGCCGGTCGGCCATCTTTGACCAGTGCCTAGGGCATTGCAAAAGCTGTGCCAGGGTTGGCGGGTGTCGTTAGGACGCGGTGGTTTTGAGAGTGGGTGCGCCCAGTTATGCGAGCCATGTGAAGTGCGCTGTGGGCAGCTGCGGGGCGGGATGACGCAGGGTTGCAGGTTGATGTTTGCACCGTATTTGTGCGCTGCACCAATTGAGGGTTTATTGAGGCCTGGCCGGCGATTCAGCCCAGCAGGTCCAGGGCGTCCAGCATGCGCTGGGCTACTTCGCCTAGGCGCAGGCCCTTGTCCATGGCGGCCTTGCGCAGCTTTTCGTAAGCGGCCTGCTCAGACAATCCCTGGCGCTGCATCAGCATGCCTTTGGCCCGGTCTATGACTTTTCGGTCATGCAGCTCTGTTTTGGCATGGGCCAGTTCTTTGCGCAGGCCCTGTTCGTGTTCAAAGCGCGCCATGGCCACATCCAGGATGGGGCGGATTCGATCCGGGGAGAGGCCGGCCACCACATAGGCCGACACGCCGGCGGCGACGGCATCCTTCACGTGGCTGGTGTCGTTGTCGTTGGTGAACAGCACGATGGGCCGGCGGGCGTCCCGCGTTGCCATGACCACATGCTCCAGCGAATCGCGGGCCTCACTTTCGGCGTCCACGATGATCATGTCGGGTTGCAGTTGCGCCAGGCGCTCGTCCAGGAAGGTATCGGCCGGGAGCACCGCGACAATGTTGTAACCGTTTTCCAGCAGGCCGATACGCAGCTGGCGCGAGCGCTCGGCCAGTTCCCGTGCATGGGCGTCATCGGATACGGACTCCAGCAGGTCCGGGGCGATGATGACAAGGCGCAGGGATTGGGACGGTGTCATGTGCCAAGCGGTGCAAGAACCGTGCCCCCACAGTCGTTCACTGCGTGTAACTCCCGAGGCCTTGCTGGCCGCAGCTCACGAGACGTTTCGCCTCTGTCGCCCGTCCAAGCCTGCACAGGCAGGCTTGGAGCCGCGGGCTCCAGCCCCTCGGGGACCGCCCGCCTGCAGCCCCAGTTGATGTGAGGAGTTACCTCAAACCTTACACTTGGACGATGCTAGTTCTAGGAATCGAATCGAGTTGCGATGAAACCGGTGTGGCGCTGGTGGATGCCAGCGGCGGCGGAGTGCCGCGCCTGCTGTCGCACGCCTTGTTTAGCCAGATAGACATGCACCAGGCGTATGGCGGTGTGGTGCCCGAGCTGGCCAGCCGGGACCATATCCGGCGCGTCTTGCCCTTGACACATCAGGTCATGGCAGAGGCGGGAAGCAGCCTTGCACAGGTAGATGTGGTGGCTTATACGCGCGGCCCTGGGCTTGCAGGTGCGTTGCTGGTGGGGGCGGGTGTGGCCTGCTCGCTGGCGGCGGCGCTGGGCAAGCCGGCCATGGGTGTGCATCACCTGGAAGGGCATTTGCTGTCGCCTTTTTTGAGTGCCGACCCGCCTGAATTTCCTTTTGTGGCGCTACTGGTATCCGGCGGGCATACCCAATTGATGCGCGTGGACCGTGTGGGAAGTTATGAATTGCTGGGTGAAACCATTGACGATGCGGCGGGTGAGGCCTTTGACAAGTCGGCCAAGCTGATGGGCCTGCCTTATCCAGGAGGGCCACATCTGTCGAAGCTGGCTGAGGGCGGTGACGGCGCGGCCTTTAAGTTGCCGCGACCCTTGCTGCACAGCGGCGATCTTGATTTTTCCTTTGCCGGGCTCAAAACCGCGGTGCTAACGCAGGCCAAAAAACTGGGGCCGGATCTGGAAAGCCGCAAAGCCGATCTGGCCGCGTCTACGCAGGCGGCCATCGTTGAAGTGCTGGTGAAAAAATCACTCGCAGCCATGACGCAAACCGGGTTGAAGCGCCTGGTGGTGGCTGGCGGCGTGGGCGCCAATGCGCTGCTGCGCAGCCAACTTGATGCCGTGTGCAAACAGCGAGGCATCCGCGTGCATTACCCCGAGCTGCATTTATGCACCGACAACGGCGCCATGATCGCCCTGGCGGCTGGCATGCGCCTGCAAGCCGGGCTTGAAACGCTTCAGCGCGACTACACGTTTGATGTGAAGCCGCGCTGGAGTTTGACCCCCACGGTCGCTCGCGCCGCGTAGCTCCCTGCCCCCCGAGGGGGCCGCTGCGCCTGCGGCCCGGCAAAGCCGGTTCTGCGGCCCTGGCTGGCAGGGACGGCTACCCGGCTTTGGTCGGTGGCTACTGGATGTCGAGGTGGGTGACGTTGCTGACAGGGACTTTTTTGCCCAGTGTCAGGGTCAACACGCCGTTTTCCAGTTTGGCGCTGCTGTTGGCGGTATCGATTTCCAGCGGGAAGCGCCATGCGGCCTTGATCTTGCGGGGTGCGTCTTCCTTGCTGGAGACACGAACCACGTCGCCTTCAATGCCGATATCCAGTTGTTCGCGGGCCAGGCCGGGAACGTCGAATTGCAGGGTATAGGCCTTCTCGAGGTCTTCCACGTTGGCAGCCTTGGCGGCGCCGGTGTCAGACAGCGACGAGAAGGTATCGTTGAGGAATTTTTCCAGGGCGCCGTTGCTCACGACGGGTGCGTAGTGGCGTTGAAAGGCACGGGCAGGGCGATGGGCGAGAGAGTAAAACATGGCTATTCCTTGATGGATGAACAAGGGGTGTTTTCCCCTTACACTGCGCGGCGCTCACCGTGATTGCCGCTTGCACCCCAGTTAGGTGTGCAAGCGGTTTATTCAAGCCAAATCAGGCAAAAGACCAGGGTCTATTTTTTTATGCAGAAACACTTGAAACGCTTCCTCATGGCCCTATGTCTTTGCGCCTCGGCGGCGGCGTTCGCGCAGACCGCAAGCCAGCCGCCTGTGCCGGCACCTGTTCGTATTGCGCTGATCGAAAGCCTGTCAGGCGCATTCGCCAATACCGGCGAAGCGGTGTTCCGAAACCTCGTCTGGGCCACTGAGCGCGTCAATGCCCGTGGCGGCGTGAAGCTGGCAGGCGGCCCGCGCAACCTGGTCGTTGAGCGCTACGACAGCAAGGGCCAGAACGAAGAGGCGCTGGCGGCATTGCGCTCGGCGATCGACGACGGCGTGACCATCGTTGCACAGGGCAATTCCTCCGCGATTGCGGCTGTGCTGATCGACGCCATCAACAAGCACAACGAACGTGAGCCGAACAAGCGCGTGCTGTTTCTCAACTACTCGGCGGTCGACCCGATCCTGACGAATGAAAAGTGCAGCTACTGGCATTTCCGCTTTGATGCGCATGCAGACATGCGCATGGCCGCGCTCATGGATGTGCTCCGGGACGACAAGGCGCTCAAAAGCATTTACCTGATCGGCCAGGACTACAGTTTCGGCCAGGCCGTGCTGCGCGAGGCGCGCAAGCAACTGGGTGCGCAGCGACCCGACGTGCAGATCGTGGGCGACGAGTTGCACGCGCTGGGCCGTGTCAAGGACTTCATTCCCTATGCCGCGAAGATCAAGGCCAGCGGAGCGCAGGCAGTGCTTACGGGCAACTGGGGTAACGACCTGACGCTGTTGATCAAGGCGGCAAGGGAAGTCGGTTACGAGGGCAAGTTCTATACCTTCTACGGCAACGCGCTGGGCGTGCCGGGCGCGCTGGGCGATGCCGGCGTAGGCAAGGTGATCGCGGTGGCCGACTGGTTCCCGAATGAGGCGGGCGTGCAGTCCGAAGCCTTCTACCAGTCCTTCCGCCAGCGCTTTCCCAAGCCTCAGGACGACTATGTGCATATGCGCATGCAGCTGATGATTGAGGCCCTGGCCCAAAGCCTTGACAAAGCGGGCAGTGCTGACGCCGGCGCGGTGGCGGCGCAGCTTGAGCGCAGTACGGTCACTTTTGCGGGCCACAAAGGCGCGATGCGCTCGGCCGACCACCAGTTCCAGCAGCCGCTGCTGGTGGCGTTGATGGGCAAGCAGGGTTCGCCGGGTGTGAAATTTGACGTGGAGGGTTCCGGCTACGGTTTTCGCGTCATCAAGACTATTTCGCCCGAAAAGGCCGAGCAGCCCAACAGCTGCAAGATGGTCCGGCCCTGAGTTCAAATTGGCTGATTGAATAATTGATTGAAGCCGGCAGGCGGACGGACTATCCATGAGAAAAACTGTTTTAGATCTTGAAGAATCGATGATCCGCCAGGTGGCCAACGCGGGCATGGGGCGCGATGACGTCCTCAAGTTCTGGTTTGGCGAGAGCGATGAGGTCACGCCCGCGTTTATCCGCGATGCGGCGGCTGCATCGTTGCAGCAGGGCGAGACTTTTTATGCGCAAAACCTGGGCTTGCCAGAGCTGCGGGAGGCTATTGCCAATTACGCGACGGGCCTGCGCTGTGCGGGGGCCGCGCCGATCACGGCCGAGCGCATCGCTGTGACTTCCGGCGGCGTCAATGCGCTAATGCTGGCGGTGCAGGCGCTGGTGGATGCCGGCGACGAAGTTGTGGCCGTGACGCCTGTCTGGCCCAACCTGACGGCCCAGCCGGCCATCATGGGCGCGCAGGTCAAATGCGTCAGCCTCAAGCCGGTGGCAGGCGAGTGGCGGCTTGATGTGGCCGAGCTACTGGCCGCCATCACGCCGAAAACCAAACTACTCATCGTCAACGCGCCCAACAATCCCACCGGCTGGACGCTGTCGCGTGCCGAGCAGGAGGCCATCCTGGCGCATTGCCGCAAGACCGGGACCTGGATCCTGGCGGACGAGGTCTATGAACGGCTTTATTACGAGGCCACCCCTAACGGTTGCGCCCCCAGTTTTCTGGATATCGCCGCGCCCGAGGATCGACTGGTGGTCGTTCACAGCTTTTCCAAGAGCTTTTTGATGACCGGGTGGCGCCTGGGCTGGCTGGTGATGCCGGCTGCCATGACGCCACACATGGGCAAGCTGGTGGAGTTCAACACCTCCTGCGCGCCGGTGTTCGTGCAGCGGGCCGGGCTGGTGGCCATCGAACGCACGGCCGATATCACGCCCCGGGTGGTTGCCCATCTGAAAACCTGCCGCGACACTTTGGTGCCGCTGCTGCAGGCCGTGCCGGGCGTGCAGTTGGCGCCGGCCAAAGGCGGCATGTACGCCTTTTTCAGGCTGGAAGACCAGGCGCGCTTTGGGGACTCGCTGGAGACGGCCAAACGCCTGGTCGTGGAGGCCGGGCTGGGTCTGGCGCCCGGCAATGCCTTCATGGTCAACCCAGGCCCGGAGGCCCAGGGCTGGCTGCGCTGGTGTTTCGCCAGCCAGGACGTGGACAGGCTTGGGCAGGGGGTGGGGCGCCTGAGGCGCTGGCTTGGGCTATAATCCAAGGCGCTGCGCAAATTGAGGCCCCAGATAGAAGTTTTAGGGGCCTTTTCATGCCGGAACACGACGAAAGCGGTTTATTCAACTCCCATGTCGGGAACGCTGCTTCGCTCGCAAGCGCACCTCGGTGCAAGAAAGAGAAAACATGATTGCAAAATCAATCAAGGCCGAAATCGTTCAGGCCAACGCACGTGCCGCCGGCGACACCGGCAGCCCTGAAGTTCAAGTGGCGCTGCTGACCGGCCGCATCAACGAACTGACCCCCCATTTCAAGGCCAACGCCAAGGATCACCATGGCCGCCGCGGTCTGCTGCGCATGGTGAGCCGCCGCCGCAAGCTGCTGGACTACCTGAAGTCCAAAGATGCCGAACGTTACACCGCGCTGATCGCCAAGCTTGGCCTGCGCAAGTAATCGGTAACAACGATTTGAAAGCGCCTGAGTTAGTTCACTAGCTCAGGCGCTTTTTACTTCGGAGCAAGGCAAAACGAGCACGCGCTGTGTCATTCCACAAGAAAAGCCCTGGTCAGGCCTCTGATCCCAGGCATTTTGTGGAATGGCATCGTGTTCAGCCAGCCGCCGCTCCGGGCCTCCCGCACTGCCTCAAGTGCGTGAATTTAGTGGAGATAAGAACATGAGCATTTTCAACAAAGTCACCAAGTCTTTCCAATGGGGCCAGCACAAAGTCACGATGGAAACCGGCGAAATCGCACGCCAGTCCAGCGGCGCCGTCATCGTTGATATGGACGGCACCGTGGTGCTGGCCACCGTGGTTGCCAAGACCGATGCCAAGCCCGGCCAGGATTTCTTCCCCCTGACGGTTGACTACCTTGAGAAAACCTACGCCGCCGGCCGCATTCCCGGCAGCTTCTTCAAGCGCGAAGGCCGCCCCAGCGAATTCGAAACGCTGACCTCCCGCCTGATCGACCGCCCGATTCGCCCGCTGTTCCCCGAAGGCTTCTTCAACGAAGTGCAGGTCGTGATCCACGTGCTGTCGTTGAACCCTGAAGTGGAAGGCGACATCCCCGCGCTGATCGCTTCGAGCGCCGCCTTGTCGATCTCCGGCATCCCGTTCAACGGCCCCATCGGCGCCGCCCGCGTTGCTTACATCGACGGCCAATACGTTCTGAACCCCGGCAAGACTCAGCTCAAGGATTCGAAGATGGACCTCGTCGTGGCCGGCACTGAAGCCGCCGTGCTGATGGTCGAGTCCGAAGCCCAGCAACTGTCCGAAGAAATCATGCTCGGCGCCGTAGTGTTCGGCCATGAGCAAGGCAACATCGCCATCAACGCGATCCACGAACTCGTGCGCGACGCCGGCAAGCCGGTCTGGGACTGGAAAGCTCCCGCCAAGAACGAACCGCTGATCGCCAGGGTGAACGAACTGGCCGGCGCCAAGCTGCAAGCCGCGTACCAGATCCGCGCCAAGCAAGCCCGTACGCAAGCCTGCCGCGTGGTGACTTCCGAGGTGATGGCCGCACTGAAGGCTGACGGCGTTGAATTCGACGGCGTGGCCGTTGAAGGCATGCTGTTCGACATCGAAGCCAAGATCGTTCGCAGCCAGATCCTGGCCGGCGAGCCCCGTATCGACGGCCGCGACACACGCACCGTGCGCGCGATTGAAATCCGCAACAGCGTGCTGCCACGCACCCACGGTTCGGCCCTCTTCACGCGTGGCGAAACCCAGGCGTTGGTCGTGACCACACTGGGTACCGAGCGCGACGCTCAGCGCATCGACGCACTGTCGGGTGACTACGAAGACCGCTTCATGCTGCACTACAACATGCCTCCGTTCGCCACCGGCGAAACCGGCCGTGTTGGTTCGCCAAAACGCCGCGAGATTGGTCATGGGCGGCTTGCGAAGCGCGCGCTGATCGCCGTGCTGCCCACAAAGGAAGAATTCCCGTACACCATGCGTGTGGTGTCTGAGATCACCGAGTCCAATGGCTCCTCGTCGATGGCTTCGGTTTGCGGCGGCTGCCTGTCGCTGATGGACGCCGGCGTGCCGATGAAAGCCCACGTGGCCGGTATCGCCATGGGCCTGATCAAGGAAGACAACCGCTTTGCCGTGCTGACCGACATCCTGGGTGATGAAGATCACCTGGGCGACATGGACTTCAAGGTTGCGGGTACCACCTTCGGTATCACCGCGCTGCAGATGGACATCAAGATCCAGGGCATCACCAAGGAAATCATGCAGGTCGCACTGGCCCAGGCCAAGGAAGCCCGCATGCACATCCTGGGCAAGATGCAGGAAGCCATGGGTGAAGCCAAGGCCGAAGTCTCCGACTTCGCGCCGCGCCTCTATGTGATGAAGATCAATCCCGAGAAGATCCGCGACGTGATCGGCAAGGGCGGCGCCGTCATCCGCGCGCTGACCGAAGAAACCGGCACGCAGATCAACATCGAAGAAGACGGCACCATCACCATCGCGTCCAATGACAGCGCTAAGGCCGACGAAGCCAAACGCCGCATCGCCGAGATCACCGCAGAAGTCGAAATCGGCAAGGTCTACGAAGGCCCGGTCACCAAGATCCTGGACTTCGGTGCACTGATCAACCTGCTGCCCGGCAAGGACGGCCTGCTGCACATCAGCCAGATCGCCCACGAGCGTGTTGAAAAAGTCACCGACTACCTGAGCGAAGGCCAGATCGTCAAGGTGAAGGTTCTTGAGACCGACGAAAAAGGCCGTGTCAAGCTGTCGATGAAGGCCCTGCTGGACCGTCCGGCCCAGGACCAGGACCGGGGCTGATCAATATTTGCTATTGATTTTGTAGCTGCTTGCGCTCTTGTACAGAGGGCTGGCGGCTCAAATGACCTTGATACGCCATGAAAGTTGTTGAAATTACCTCCTACGGCAAGCCTGAGGTGTTGTGCCTGGCTGATCGCCCGGCGCCCATCGAAGGCTCTGGCGAGGTAGTGATCCGCGTGAGCGCCAGTGGCGTCAACCGCCCTGATGTTCTTCAGCGAATGGGTCACTACCCGGTACCGCCCGGGGCATCTGACATCCCCGGGCTTGAAGTTGCGGGTGTGATCGTGTCCGGCGATGCCGGGGCCATGACTGCAGCCGGTCTCAAAATCGGTGACCGTGTTTGCGCGTTGGTCGCGGGTGGCGGCTATGCCGAGTTGTGTGTTGCTCCGATTGGGCAGTGCCTGCCGGTGCCTTCAGGGTTGAGCGACATCGAGGCGGCATCTCTGCCCGAGACGTTTTTCACCGTCTGGAGCAATGTGTTTGAGCGCGCTTACCTGCAGCCGGGCGAAACCTTGCTGATCCAGGGCGGCTCCAGCGGCATCGGCGTCACGGCCATTCAGATCGCCAAGGCCCTGGGGGCCACGGTGCTGGTAACGGCCGGCAGCGACGAAAAATGTGCTGCCTGTGTTGCCATGGGCGCGGACCATGCCATCAACTACAAGACCAGCGACTTTTCCGAAGAGGCAAAAAAGCTGACCAACGGGAAGGGCGTCGACGTCATTCTTGATATGGTTGCCGGTGGTTATGTTGCGCGAGAAGTTGACTGCATGGCCGAAGACGGCCGTCTGGTCATCATTGCGATACAGGGCGGGGTCAAGTCCGAGATCAATGCAGGATTGGTGTTGCGCAAGCGCTTGACCGTCACCGGTTCAACCCTGCGTGCGCGATCTGTCGAGTTCAAGAGTGCCATTGCGAATGCATTGAGGGACAAGGTCTGGCCACTGCTTGCGAGCGGTGCTGTCAAGCCGGTGATTCACAGCACGTTTGCGGCGGCTGATGCGGCCAAGGCGCATGCATTGATGGAGTCCAACCAGCATGTCGGCAAAATCGTCTTAACCTGGTCACCGGCACCATGAAGAAGCTTATTGCTGGTAACTGGAAAATGAACGGCGGCCTGGAGGCCAACGCGGCCTTGCTGGATGCCTTGGCGAGCGGGCTGGCCAGCCCTCCGGCATGCGAAGTGGCGGTTTGTGTTCCCGCGCCTTACCTGGCACAGGTTCAGTTATTGCGAGCTGCAAAACCCGGCCTGTCTGCCATTGAACTGGGCGCGCAGGATGTGTCCGCTCATGCCAGCGGCGCCTATACGGGTGAAGTCAGTGCCGCGATGCTCAAGGAATTTGGTTGCCGTTTCGCCATCGTTGGTCACTCGGAGCGCCGCCAGTATCACGGTGAGACTGATGCGATGGTCGCCGACAAGGCAAAATCTGCACTGGCCTGCGGTGTTACCCCCATCGTTTGTGTTGGCGAAACGCTGGCCGAACGTGAGGCAGGCCATACCGAGGAAGTCGTGAAGCGGCAGCTCGCGGCGGTGATCCACGCCAATGGCCACTGCATCAGTGAAATCGTGGTGGCCTATGAACCGGTATGGGCGATTGGTACCGGCAAGACAGCGACCCCGCAAGAGGCGCAGGCTGTGCACCTGGTGCTGCGCAGCCAATTGAAGGCGGCTACCGATCGGTTTGCCCGCGTGAAAATCCTGTATGGCGGCAGCATGAATGCGGCCAACGCGGCAACGCTGCTGGCCCAGTCCGATATCGATGGCGGCCTGATTGGCGGTGCCTCGCTCAAAGCCCCCGATTTTTTGACAATTATTGCTGCAGCCCGCAACTGACGAGCGCAGAACGCTATTAATTTAGGAGTAGATATGAACGTTGTATTAACCATTGTCCTCGCCGTGCAAATGCTCTCGGCACTCGGCATGATTGGCCTGATCCTGGTGCAACACGGCAAGGGCGCAGACATGGGCGCGGCATTTGGCAGCGGCGGTTCGGGCAGTCTTTTTGGCGCCAGCGGCAGTGCCAATTTCCTGTCACGCACTACCGGTGTTCTCGCCGCGTTGTTTTTTGCCTGCACCTTGCTGCTTGCTTACTTTGGCAATGCTCCTGCACGCACAAGCTCCAGCGTCCTGGAGGGGGCCGCCGTGACCGCTCCGGCGCCGGCTGCTGCAGCTTCCGGCGCGGCCCAGATTCCGGGAACCTCTGCACCTGCAGGTACCGGCACGGCAGTTCCTGTCCCGCCTGCGCCCGCCGCCTCCGGTGCCGCGCAAATCCCGACGAAATAACGAGATTTTGCTGTTGCCCGCAGTCGGGAGCGGCAATATTTCGGGGTAAACTCTAAGACTGTCTGGAAAGCCAAAACCGCAAGGTTCCTCATGCCATCCAGGCAGTTAAATACCGCGGACGTGGTGAAATTGGTAGACACGCTATCTTGAGGGGGTAGTGCCGAAAGGTGTGCGAGTTCGAGTCTCGCCGTCCGCACCAGATTGACATGCATCGGCAGCAACGCTCCGGCAGTGCTGTCGGCTCAAACGGCAAGCTGAAGCAAACCGCGCAAGTGGCTTTTCAGAAGTTGAATCCACGATGAACCTCGATCAATACCTTCCTGTTCTTTTGTTTATTCTGGTGGGTGTGGGTGTCGGTGTGGTGCCTCAGGTCCTGGGGCGTTTGTTGGGCCCTGTGCGTCCCGACAGCGAAAAAAATTCCCCTTACGAATGCGGCTTCGAGGCTTTCGAAGATGCCCGCATGAAATTCGATGTGCGCTACTACCTGGTTGCCATCCTCTTCATTCTTTTTGACCTCGAAATCGCGTTTCTTTTTCCCTGGGCCGTGGCGCTCAAGGAAATCGGCCCCGTCGGTTTCTGGTCCGTCATGATTTTCCTGGGCATTCTGGTCGTGGGCTTTGTCTACGAGTGGAAAAAGGGTGCGCTGGACTGGGAGTGATTTCATTTCCAAATCGAGCGTGAACGCGAAGGTCCGCCGTAGACAGTGCTAAGGCACGGCAAGGCGGGCCGACAAAGTGCAAGTTTGATTTGGAAATGAAATAAGAAGATCCCGAGGGTTCTCTAGGCGGGTCACGCCACAAAGGTACGGGTATGTCACTTGAAGGTGTTTTCAACGAAGGCTTCATGACCACGAGTTACGACTCGGTGGTGAACTGGGCCAAGACGGGTTCGCTTTGGCCCATGACGTTCGGCCTGGCCTGCTGCGCCGTCGAAATGATGCATGCGGGCGCGGCGCGTTACGACCTGGATCGCTTCGGCATGTTGTTTCGTCCCAGCCCACGTCAGTCCGACCTGATGATCGTGGCTGGCACGCTGTGCAACAAGATGGGACCGGCACTGCGCAAGGTGTATGACCAGATGTCCGAGCCGCGCTGGGTGTTGTCCATGGGCTCTTGCGCCAATGGCGGCGGCTATTATCACTACAGTTACTCCGTGGTTCGCGGCTGCGACCGTATCGTGCCGGTTGACGTGTATGTGCCCGGCTGCCCACCCACAGCGGAAGCGCTGATGTACGGCATCATCCAGCTGCAGCAGAAAATTCGTCGCACCAACACGATTGCGAGGGCATAAGACATGTCCTCTTCTCCTGTTTCCATGGAGCAACTCGCCGAAACGATTCGTGCAGTGCTCGGCGACAAAGTCAAGAATCTGAACATCGCGCTCGGTGAGATCACTCTTACGGTTTCTGCTGCCGACTACCTGGCTGCCGCAACCCAGTTACGTGATGCGCCCGGTTGCCGCTTCGAGCAACTGATCGACCTGTGCGGCGTCGATTACTCCGAATACAAGGACGGCCAATACGACGGTTTGCGCTATTGCGTGGCGTCGCATCTGTTGTCGGTCAGCCTCAACCAGCGTGTTCGCCTCAAGGTGTTCTGCCCCGACGATGATTTCCCCGTGGTGGATTCGCTCAATGGCATCTGGAACTCGGCCAACTGGTTCGAGCGCGAGGCCTTCGACCTCTACGGGATCATCTTCGAGGGCCACAACGACCTGCGCCGCATCCTGACCGACTACGGCTTCATCGGCCATCCTTTCCGCAAGGACTTCCCGACTTCGGGCCACGTGGAAATGCGCTACGACCCCGAGCAAAAGCGCGTGATTTACCAGCCGGTCACCATCGAGCCGCGTGAGATCACTCCCCGTGTGATCCGCGAAGACAACTATGGCGGGCTGCAGTAAGCGGCGCTTGCAAGAGATACCCCACATGGCAGAAATCAAAAACTACACGCTCAACTTTGGGCCACAGCATCCCGCGGCACACGGTGTGCTGCGCCTGGTGCTCGAGCTCGACGGCGAAGTGATTCAGCGCGCCGACCCGCATATCGGCCTGCTGCACCGCGCGACCGAAAAACTCGCCGAAAGCAAGACCTACATCCAGTCGCTGCCCTACATGGACAGGCTGGACTATGTCTCGATGATGTCCAACGAGCATGCCTACTGTCTGGCCATCGAAAAACTGCTCGGCGTCGACGTGCCGGTTCGCGCGCAGTACATCCGCGTGATGTACGCCGAAATCACGCGCCTGCTCAACCACCTGCTGTGGCTGGGCGCGCACGGTTTCGACTGCGGCGCGATGAACATCCTGATTTATTGTTTCCGCGAACGAGAGGCGCTCTTCGACATGTACGAGGCCGTGTCCGGCGCGCGCATGCATGCGGCCTACTTCCGCCCGGGCGGCGTCTACCGTGACCTGCCCGACAGCATGCCGCAATACCGCGTCAGCAAGGTCAAGAACGCCAAGGCCATCGCGGCGCTCAACGAGAACCGCCAGGGTTCTTTGCTCGACTTCATCGAGGACTTCAGCAACAAATTCCCCGGTTATGTCGATGAGTACGAAACCCTGCTGACGGACAACCGCATCTGGAAGCAGCGCACCGTCGGTGTCGGCGTTGTGTCGCCTGAGCGTRCCCTCAACCTCGGCTTCACCGGCCCCATGCTCCGCGGCTCGGGTTTCGCCTGGGACTTGCGCAAGCAGCAGCCCTATGATGTCTACGACAAGATGGACTTCGACATCCCGGTCGGCAAGACCGGCGACTGCTACGACCGTTACCTCGTCCGTATCGAAGAGATGCGCCAGTCCAACCGCATCATCAAGCAGTGCATTGACTGGTTGCGTGTCAACCCCGGACCTGTGATCACCAGCAACCACAAGGTGGCCGCACCCGACCGCGAATCCATGAAGACCAACATGGAAGAGCTGATCCACCACTTCAAGCTCTTCACCGAAGGCTTCCATGTGCCCGAAGGCGAAGCCTATGCGGCGGTCGAGCACCCCAAGGGCGAGTTTGGTATCTACATCGTCAGCGACGGCGCCAACAAGCCGTATCGCCTGAAGATTCGTCCGCCGGGTTTCCCGCACCTTGCGGCCATGGACGAAATGTCGCGCGGCCACATGATCGCCGATGCCGTCGCCGTGATCGGCACCATGGACATTGTGTTCGGTGAGATTGATCGCTAAACCGGATGGTTTCCCCCATGATTTCTGAACAAACCAGAGCGCGCTTCGACCGCGAAGTCGCCAAATACCCCGCGGACCAGAAACAGTCGGCCGTCATGGCCTGCCTGACCGTCCTGCAGGAAGAGCACGGCTACGTGAGCGCCGAGAGCGAAAAAGTCGTGGCCGAATACCTCGGCATGGCGCCCATCGCCGTGCATGAAGTCACCACCTTCTACAACATGTACAACCAGCGCCCCGTTGGCAAGTACAAGCTCAACGTCTGCACCAACCTGCCTTGCCAGCTGCGCGACGGCGCCAAGGCGCTGAAGCACCTGGAGCACAAACTGGGCATCGCCATGGGCGAGACCAGTGCCGACGGCCTCTTCACGCTGCAGCAATCCGAATGCCTGGGCGCCTGCGCGGATTCCCCGGTGATGCTCGTCAATGACCTCACCATGTGCAGCTTCATGAGCAACGAGAAGCTGGACCAGCTCATCGAAGGCCTTCAATCCGCCGAGGCAAAGCAACCATGACGCTCGCACCCCTGAATCCCCACAGCGCAGCCGCGCAAAGCGTGCTGTCCCAGTTCTCGGCCACCGGCGTGCAGACCTGCTTTCACGGCCGGCACATCAACCCGCAAATTCTGGCTAACCTCGACGGCAGCAACTGGCGCCTCAAGGATTACGAAGCCCGTGGCGGCTACCAGGCCCTGCGCAAGATCCTGAAACAGGATGGCGGCGAGGGCATGACGCCCGACCAGGTCATCGCTGAAGTCAAGGCCGGCAGCTTGCGCGGCCGCGGCGGCGCGGGTTTCCCGACCGGGCTCAAGTGGAGCTTCATGCCGCGCCAGTTCCCGGGCCAGAAATACCTGGTCTGCAACTCGGATGAGGGTGAGCCGGGCACCTGCAAAGATCGCGACATCATGCAGTACAACCCGCACAGCGTGATCGAGGGCATGGCGATCGCCGCCTACGCCATGGGCATCAGCGTGGGTTACAACTACATTCACGGCGAAATCTTCGCGACCTACCAGCGCTTTGAAGAAGCCCTGGAAGAAGCACGCGCTGCCGGCCTGCTGGGCGACAACATTTTCGGCAGCGGTTACAGCTTTCAGCTCCACGCCTCGCACGGTTTCGGCGCCTACATCTGCGGCGAAGAAACCGCGCTGCTCGAATCGCTCGAAGGCAAAAAAGGCCAGCCGCGCTTCAAGCCGCCGTTCCCGGCCAGCTTCGGTCTCTATGGCAAGCCCACCACCATCAACAACACCGAGACCTTTGCGGCCGTGCCCTGGATCATCCGCAACGGCGGCCAGGCCTACCTTGAATGCGGCAAGCCCAACAACGGCGGCACCAAGATCTATTCGGTTTCGGGCGACGTCGAGCTGCCCGGCAACTACGAAGTACCCATGGGCACGCCGTTCTCCAGGCTGCTCGAACTCGCCGGCGGCGTGCGCAAGGGTCGCACACTCAAGGCCGTGATTCCCGGTGGGTCGTCGGCGCCCGTGTTGCCGGCTTCCATCATGATGGAATGCACCATGGACTACGACTCCATCGCCAAGGCCGGCTCCATGCTGGGCTCGGGTGCGGTGATCGTGATGGACGACAGCCGCTGTATGGTCGAGTCGCTTAAGCGCCTGTCCTACTTCTACATGCACGAATCCTGCGGCCAATGTACCCCCTGCCGCGAAGGCACGGGCTGGCTCTGGCGCGTCGTGGACCGCATCCACAACGGCCACGGCAAACAAACCGACATGGACCTGCTCAACTCGGTGGCTGACAACATCCAGGGCCGCACCATCTGCGCGCTGGGCGACGCTGCGGCCATGCCGGTGCGCGCCATGATCAAGCATTTCCGCCATGAGTTTGAAGCCATGATCAAGACGCCAGCCCCTCAGGCTCCCACATCCCAGGCTTCGGCTGCTGCGCAAGCCTGAGTAGCGGAAAGAAAAAAATATGGTTGAAATAGAACTCGACGGCCAGAAGGTGGAAGTGCTGGAAGGCAGCACGGTGATGCATGCGGCCGAAAAAGCCGGCACCTACATTCCGCACTTCTGCTATCACAAGAAACTCAGCATTGCCGCCAACTGCCGCATGTGCCTGGTCGACGTGGAGAAGGCGCCCAAGCCCATGCCGGCCTGCGCTACGCCCGTCACGCAAGGCATGATCGTGCGCACCAAGAACGACAAAGCCATCAAGGCCCAGAAGGGCGTGATGGAGTTCCTGCTGATCAATCACCCGCTGGACTGCCCGATCTGCGACCAGGGCGGCGAGTGTCAGTTGCAGGATCTTGCCGTAGGTTACGGCGGCAGCGAATCGCGCTACGAAGAAGAAAAGCGCGTGGTCTTCCACAAGGACGTCGGCCCGCTGATTTCCATGCAGGAAATGAGCCGCTGCATCCATTGCACGCGCTGCGTGCGCTTCGGCCAGGAAGTGGCCGGCGTGATGGAACTCGGCATGTCGCATCGCGGCGAACACGCCGAGATCGAAACCTTCGTCGGCATGTCGGTGGATTCCGAGCTGTCCGGCAACATGATCGACATCTGCCCGGTTGGCGCGCTGACCAGCAAGCCTTTCCGCTACAGCGCCCGTACCTGGGAGCTGTCGCGCCGCAAGTCGGTCAGCCCGCACGATTCGACCGGTGCCAACCTGATCGTCCAGGTCAAGAGCAACAAGGTCATGCGTGTCGTGCCCCTGGAGAACGAAGACGTCAACGAATGCTGGATCGCCGATCGCGACCGCTTTTCGTATGAAGCCCTCAACGGCGATGAGCGCCTGACCAGCCCCATGCTCAAGCAAGGCGGCGAATGGAAAACCGTCGACTGGCAGACCGCCCTTGAATACGTGGCCAACGGCCTCAAGCAGATCAAGGCCGATCACGGCGCCGGCAGCATCGGTACTCTGGCTAGCCCGCACAGCACGCTCGAAGAGCTGTACCTGGCCGCCTCCCTGATGCGCGGCCTGGGCAGCGAGAACATCGATTACCGCCTGCGCAACGCCGAGTTCGCCCCGCCCTCGGCCATCCGCTGGCTGGGCACCTCCATCGCCTCGCTGTCGCAGCTGCAGCGCGTGCTGGTGGTCGGGTCTAACCTGCGCAAGGACCATCCGCTGTTCGCGCAGCGCATACGTCAGGCTGTCCGCAAGGGCGGGGCGTTGAGCGCCATTAACTCCGCCGCCGAACTGGCAAACGCCGACGCGTGGGCCATGCCTGTCGCCAATAGGCTGCTGGCAGCGCCCGAAGCCTGGACCCAGTCCCTGGCCGATGTGGCGGCAGCGATTGCCGCCGACAAAGGCGTCACGGCGCCGGCCGTCGGCCAGGCCACCGATGCCGCCAAGGCCATCGCCAAGTCCCTGCAGGGCGGCGAGCGCAAAGCCATCCTGCTGGGCAACGCCGCAGCGCACCATGCCAACGCTTCCAGCCTGCTGGCGCTTGCCAACTGGATAGGCGCGCAGACCGGCGCCACCGTGGGTTACCTGACAGAAGCCGCCAATACCGTGGGTGCCCAACTGGCCGGCGCCTTGCCTGCCGGCAAGGGCCTGAATGCCGGTCAGATGCTGGGCGGCCAGCTCAAGGCCGTGATTCTGCTCAACAACGAACCCGAGTTTGACTCGGCTGCCGGCGCCAGTGCCAAGTCTTCGCTCAACGCCGCACAGATGGTCGTGACGCTGAGCCCTTTCAAGGCCAACATGGGCTTCAGCGATGTGCTGCTGCCGATTGCGCCTTTCACCGAAACGCCCGGCACCTTTGTGAACGCCGAGGGCCGCGTGCAAAGCTTTCACGCCGTCGTCAAGCCGCTGGGCGATACCCGTCCGACCTGGAAGGTGCTGCGCGTGCTCGCCAACGTGCTGGGCTTGCCCGGCTTTGATTTCGAATCCTCGCAGGACGTACTCAAGCAGGTCGCGGGTGCCGATGCGGCGCAGCTTCCCGCGGACAAGCTCGGCAACAGCACCCAGGCCGCTATCGACCTGTCGGCCGTTATCGTCCAGGTGCCTGCGGTGGCCAGCATTTACCAGCTCGACGGGCTGGTCAGGCGCGCGACATCGCTGCAGCTGACGGCGGATGCCCGCCAGGCCGCCGGCCTCGAAGCCAGGCTCGAAGGAGTGACGGCATGATTGATGGAATCTTCGCCTTCGGCCAGGGTTTGATGGGCGGCATCTGGCCAGCCACGGTGTGGCCAGTGTTGTGGACGCTCATCAAAATCGTCTGCGTGCTGTTGCCGCTGATGGGTCTGGTGGCCTACCTCACCTTGTGGGAACGCAAGGCCATCGGCTTCACCCAGATTCGCCTGGGCCCCAACCGGGTCGGGCCTTTCGGCCTGCTGCAGCCGATTGCCGATGCGCTCAAGCTGCTGACCAAGGAAATCATCATCCCCACGGCAGCCAGCAAGGGCCTGTTTGTGCTCGGCCCCATCATGACCATCATGCCGGCCCTGGCCGCCTGGGCCGTGATTCCCTTCGGGCCCGAGATCGCGCTGGCCAACATCAATGCAGGCTTGCTATTCCTGATGGCTATTACCTCACTCGAGGTCTATGGCGTGATCATCGCGGGATGGGCTTCGAACTCCAAATACGCCTTTCTGGGCGCCATGCGCGCTTCGGCGCAAATGGTCAGCTATGAAATCGCGATGGGCTTCTGCCTGGTGGTGGTGCTCATGGTGTCGGGCAGTCTCAACATGACAGACATCGTGATGAGCCAGGGCAAGGGCACGCTGGCCAGCCATGGCTGGACTTTCCTGTCCTGGAACTGGCTGCCACTGCTGCCGATCTTTGTCGTGTACTTCATCTCCGGCCTGGCTGAGACCAACCGCCACCCCTTCGACGTCGTCGAAGGCGAGTCCGAAATCGTGGCTGGCCATATGGTCGAGTACTCGGGCATGGCTTTCGCGATGTTCTTTCTCGCTGAATACGCGAACATGTGGCTGGTCGCCATCCTGGCCGTGCTGCTGTTCCTGGGCGGATGGCTGCCGCCTGTTGAAGCCCTGAGCTTCATCCCCGGCTGGATCTGGCTAGGCGCCAAGACCTTTGTGGTCGTCACCATGTTCCTGTGGGTGCGCGCCACCTTCCCGCGCTTTCGTTATGACCAGATCATGCGTTTGGGTTGGAAGATTTTTATCCCCGTGACCCTGGTCTGGCTGGTGGTCGTCGGGGCCTGGATGCAGACGCCGTACAACATCTGGAAGTGACTATGAGCCCCCACGTTCGCTCACTTCGTGTAGCTCTCTGCCCCCCGAGGGGGCCGCTGCGCCTGCGGTCTGGCAAAGCCAGTCCCGCGGCCCCTGCTTGCATCAACGCATCGCCGGCAAGCTCCACTTCCGCAGGAAATTGATATGTCCACCGTAGCTTCCATCAAAGACTTTGCGTCGAGCTTCATGCTCACCGAGCTGTTCAAGGGCATGGCCCTGACTGGCAAGTACATGTTCAGCCGCAAGATCACGGTCCAGTTCCCTGAGGAAAAAACCCCGCTGAGCCCGCGTTTTCGCGGCCTGCACGCGCTGCGCCGTTATGAAAACGGCGAAGAGCGCTGCATCGCCTGCAAGCTCTGCGAAGCGGTGTGCCCGGCCATGGCCATCACCATCGAATCTGACGTGCGCGAAGACGGCAGCCGCCGCACCTCGCGCTACGACATCGACCTGACCAAATGCATCTTCTGCGGTTTCTGCGAAGAAAGCTGCCCGGTCGACTCCATCGTCGAGACTCACATCTTTGAATACCACGGCGAAAAACGCGGTGACCTGTATTTCACCAAAGAGATGCTGCTGGCCGTGGGTGACCGGTATGAATCCGAAATCGCCGCCAGTCGCGCGGCTGACGCCAAGTACCGCTGAATCCCAAGCCGCTGGCTCAAGAAAGAATCCACAACAACATGGACGCTAAAACAGGTCTTTTTTATGTTTTTGCCGCGGTGCTGCTGTTTGCAGCATTCAAGGTGATTACCGCGCGCAACCCCGTGCATGCGGCGCTGTACCTCGTGCTGGCATTTTTCCAGGCATCCGCCGTCTGGATTCTGCTCAAGGCCGAGTTCCTGGCCATCACGCTGGTGCTGGTTTATGTGGGCGCCGTGATGGTGCTGTTCCTGTTCGTCGTGATGATGCTGGACATCAACATCGACAGTGTGCGAAAAGGTTTCTGGAAGCACTTCCCGCTGGCCGGCTCCGTGGGGGCCATCATCGCGCTGGAAATGTCCTATGTGCTGATGGGTGGCTTCCGTGAACCCCCGAAAGCTGCAACTGCGGCGGGTCAGATCGGCGCGCAGGTCTCCAATACCAAGGAACTCGGCAAGCTGCTGTACTCGGAATACCTCTATCCACTGGAAGTTGCCGCGGTGATCCTGCTGGTGGCCATCATTGCCGCCATCGCGTTGACCTTGCGTGCGCGCAAGGACTCCAAATACCAAAATCCTTCAGAGCAGATCCGGGTTAAGCGCGCGGACCGCGTCAGCTTGGTCAAGATGAAATCCGTCGTGGCCGCACCGGTTGCCGCGACCGCTACAACCGCCGTTCCCGCCGAGGAGAAGAAAGCATGACTCTCACCCTGGGACATTTTCTTTCGCTGGGCGCGATGCTGTTCGCGCTGTCGGTCATCGGCATCTTCCTGAACCGCAAAAACCTGATCGTGCTGCTGATGGCCATCGAACTCATGCTGCTGGCGGTCAACATGAACTTCGTGGCCTTCTCGTACTACCTGAATGACATGGCTGGTCAGGTTTTTGTGTTCTTTATCCTGACCGTCGCGGCGGCTGAATCGGCCATCGGCCTGGCCATCCTGGTGCTGCTGTTCCGCAACAAGTCCAGCATTAACGTAGACGAACTCAATACGCTCCAGGGCTAATGATGACGCTCCCCCCCGAAGCGGCCTTCGGCCGCCTCCCCCTCAAGGGGGCGCCGCTGACGGTCCGGCAAAGCCGGTTCCGTGGCGGCCTTGGCATGGCTTCCTTGTTTGCCTGCGTAACTTGCTTGGCGGAAAAAAACTAATATGGCATCCACCCTCAACGCTTCAACTCTGCTGGCCGTTCCGTTGGCACCCCTGGCCGGCGCCCTGGCGGCCGGTATCCTCGGCACCTCTTTTGGCGGCAACTGGATAGGCCGTCGCCTGTCGCACACCCTCACCATCCTCGGCGTGCTGGTGGCCTTCATCATTTCGGCAATGACGCTCAAGAGCGTGGCCATCGATGGCGCGCGCTTCAACGAGACGCTCTACACCTGGATGAACGTCGGCGGCCTGAAGATGGAAATCGGCTTCCTGGTTGACGGCCTCACGGCCATGATGATGTGCGTGGTGACCTTTGTGTCGCTCATGGTGCACATCTACACCATAGGCTACATGGAAGAAGACGAGGGCTACAACCGCTTCTTTGCCTACATCTCGCTGTTCACCTTCTCCATGCTGATGCTGGTGATGAGCAACAACATGCTGCAGCTGTTTTTCGGCTGGGAAGCCGTGGGCCTGGTGTCTTACCTGCTGATCGGCTTCTGGTTCAACAAGCCGACCGCCATCTTCGCGAACATGAAGGCCTTCCTCGTCAACCGCGTGGGCGACTTCGGTTTCATCCTCGGCATTGGCCTGATCGCTGCCTATGCCGGCACACTGAACTACGGTGAGGCCTTTGCCAAGGCCGGCGAGCTTTCCAAGCTGAGCTTCCCGGGCACCGGCTGGATGCTGGTAACCGTGATCTGCATCTGCCTCTTCATTGGCGCCATGGGCAAGTCGGCGCAATTCCCTTTGCACGTCTGGTTGCCGGATTCCATGGAAGGCCCAACCCCGATCTCCGCGCTGATTCACGCGGCAACCATGGTGACGGCCGGCATCTTCATGGTGGCGCGCATGTCACCGCTGTTTGAGCTCAGCGATACCGCGCTCAGTTTCATCATGGTGATTGGCGCCATCACGGCCTTGTTCATGGGTTTCCTCGGCATCATCCAGAATGACATCAAGCGCGTGGTTGCGTATTCCACACTCTCGCAGCTGGGTTACATGACGGTGGCGCTGGGCGCCTCGGCCTATTCTGTCGCGGTGTTCCATCTGATGACGCACGCTTTCTTCAAGGCGCTGCTGTTCCTGGCCGCCGGCTCGGTCATCATCGGCATGCACCACAACCAGGACATCCGCTGGATGGGCGGCGTGCGCAAGTACATGCCTATCACCTGGATCACCTCACTGCTGGGTACACTGGCCCTTATAGGCACGCCTTTGTTCGCGGGGTTCTACTCCAAGGACAGCATCATTGAAGCCGTGCATGAAAGCCATCTGGCAGGCGCCGGCTTTGCCTACTTCGCGGTGCTGGCGGGCGTTTTTGTGACGGCCTTCTATTCATTCCGCCTGTATTTTCTGGTGTTCCACGGCAAGGAACGTTTTGACCAGAACCCCGATGCGCACCACCATGGCCACGACGATCACGGCCACCATGACGAGCATCATGAGCCGCACGAGTCCCCCTGGGTCGTGACAGTGCCGTTGATCCTGCTGGCGATCCCGTCCGTGGTCATCGGCTTTATGACGATTGAGCCCATGCTGTACGGTGACTTCTTCAAGGATGCCATCCTGGTGAATCTCGAAAAACATCCCGCCATGGAAGAGCTGAAGCGGCTGTTCCACGGTCCGGCCCAGATGGCCTTGCACGGGCTGACGGCTGCGCCGTTCTGGCTGGCCTTGTCGGGCTCGGTGCTGGCCTGGTACATGTACATGATCAACCCGGCCCTGCCGGCCGCGATCAAGCGCATGTGCATGCCAGTCTTCACGTTGCTCGAGAACAAGTACTACCTTGACTGGTTCAATGAGAACGTATTGGCCCGGGGCACGCGCGCACTTGGTACCGCACTCTGGAAGGGCGGCGACCAGAAGCTGATCGATGGCGCGCTGGTCAACGGTTCATGGAAGCTGGTTGGCTGGGTTTCCGGCATGGTGCGCCGGCTGCAGTCCGGCTACATCTACCACTATGCCTTCGGCATGATCATTGGCGTGTTTGTGTTGATGACGTATTTCGTCTGGCTCAATCGCTGATCAGTTCAACAAAATCAAGGAAGAACAAGAATGGGTTTGTTGAGTCTTGCGATCTGGACGCCGATTGTTTTCGGTGTGGTTCTGCTGGCACTGGGCCGTGACGAGCAGGCGCGCAGCGTTCGCTGGGTCGCGCTGATAGGCGCGGTCGTCAGCTTCCTGGTGACGTTGCCTTTGTACAGCGGTTTTCAGCTGGATACGTCGGCCATGCAGTTTGTCGAAAAGGGCAGCTGGATCCAGCGGTTTAATGTCAACTACCACGTGGGTGTTGACGGCATTTCGCTGTGGTTTGTGCTGCTGACGGCTTTCATCAATGTGGTCGTCATCATCGCCAGCTGGGAAGCCATCACCACGCGCGTGAACCAGTACATGGCTTCTTTCCTGATCCTCAGCGGACTCATGATTGGCGTGTTTGCGGCACTGGACGGCATTCTGTTTTACGTGTTCTTTGAAGCCACGCTGATCCCGATGTACCTGATCATCGGCATCTGGGGCGGTCCCAACAAGATCTATGCGGCCTTCAAGTTTTTCCTGTACACCTTGCTCGGCTCCCTGCTGATGCTGGTGGCACTGATCTTCCTGTACAACAAGTCGGGCGGCAGCTTCGACATCCTGACCTGGCACAAGCTGCCTCTGGGCAGCACGGTGCAGACATTGCTGTTCTTCGCCTTCTTCGCAGCCTTTGCCGTCAAAGTGCCGATGTGGCCAGTCCACACCTGGCTGCCCGATGTGCACGTTGAGGCCCCCACAGGTGGTTCGGCCGTGCTGGCCGCCATCATGCTGAAGCTGGGCGCTTACGGTTTCCTGCGCTTCTCGATGCCTATCGCTCCGGATGCTGCGCATGAATGGTCCTGGCTGATGATTGCCCTGTCCTTGATTGCTGTCATCTATGTTGGTTTGGTTGCACTGGTGCAGCAGGACATGAAAAAGCTGGTGGCTTATTCGTCTGTGGCCCACATGGGCTTTGTCACCCTGGGCTTTTTCATCTTCAACGACCTGGGCGTTTCCGGCGGCATCGTGCAGATGATCGCCCACGGCTTTGTGTCGGGCGCGATGTTCCTGTGCATTGGTGTACTGTACGACCGCGTCCATTCGCGCGAAATTGCCAGCTACGGCGGCGTGGTGAACACCATGCCCAAGTTTGCGGCCTTTGCCCTGCTTTTTGCCATGGCCAACTGCGGCCTGCCGGCCACAGCCGGTTTCGTCGGCGAGTGGATGGTGATTCTGGGTGCGGTCAAATACAACTTCTGGATAGGCGGCGCGGCAGCGACGGCGCTCATATTTGGCGCAGCCTACACCCTGTGGATGTACAAGCGCGTTTACCTGGGCCCCGTGGCCAATGACGACGTCAAGGCACTCGTCGACATCAACAGCCGCGAATTCCTGATGCTGGCGTTGTTGGCTATCGCTGTGCTGTACATGGGCATCTATCCCAAGCCGTTTACCGATGTGATGAATACTTCAGTGGCGGACCTGCTCAAGCATGTCGCAGCCTCCAAACTGAACTGAAGATGAACTGAAGCAACTACAAAGAATTCAGATGATTGACAAACTCTCCTGGATCACGGTTTATCCGGAAATCGTCCTCCTGACCATGGCCTGCGTGATTGCGCTGGTGGATCTGGGCGTCAAGACGCCGCAGCGTACGCTGACCTACGTGCTCACGCTGTTGACCCTGGCCGTCGTGGCGGCCATGGAGGCTGCCTACGCCTCTGGAGGCCAGACCTTCTATGGTTTCGGCAACATGGTTGTCAGCGACCCCATGGGCGGCTGGCTCAAGTGCTTTGCCTGTATCACCGTGATGATTACGCTGGTCTATGGCCGCCCTTACGCGGCAGATCGCGACATGTTGCGCGGCGGTGAATTCTTCACGCTGAGCCTGTTCGCGCTGCTGGGCATGTTCGTCATGATCTCGGGCCACAACTTCCTGGTGATCTACATGGGCCTGGAATTGCTGACCCTGTCCAGCTATGCGCTGGTGGCCCTGCGTCGCGACAACGCCACTGCCACCGAAGCCGCCATGAAGTACTTCGTGCTGGGCGCGCTGGCTTCGGGTTTCCTGCTGTATGGTCTTTCGATGCTGTACGGCGCGACCGGCTCCCTGGACCTCAACGAGGTGTTCAACGCGATTGCCAGCCGCCAGGTCAAGCATCAGGTACTGATTTTCGGCTTGGTCTTCATCGTGGCTGGCCTGGCCTTCAAACTGGGCGCTGTGCCTTTCCATATGTGGCTGCCTGACGTCTACCAGGGTGCGCCTACAGCCGTGACCCTCCTGATCGGTGGAGCGCCGCAGCTCGCGGCCTTCGCTATCTGTATCCGCCTGCTGGTCGAAGGCCTGTTGCCGCTGGCAATTGACTGGCAGCAGATGCTGGGATTGATGGCGATCGGCTCGCTGCTGGTGGGCAATCTGGCCGCAATTGCGCAGTCCAACCTCAAACGCATGCTGGCGTTCTCCACCATCTCGCAAATGGGTTTCCTGTTGCTCGGCCTGCTGGCCGGCGTGGTCAACGGCAACCAGCTCAACACCGAATCGGCCTACAGCGCAGCGATGTTCTATGCCCTGACTTATGTGCTCACCACCCTGGGTGCTTTCGGCATCATCATGCTGCTGGCACGCGCCGGGCACGAGTCCGAAGAGATCGTCGATCTGGCCGGCCTGAACCAGCGCAGCCCGTTGTACGCCGGCGTGATGGCCATCAGCATGTTCTCGCTGGCCGGCCTGCCGCCGCTGGTGGGGTTTTATGCCAAGTTGTCCGTCCTGCAGGCGCTGATTTCCTCGCAACAAACCAGCTACATTGTGCTGGCCGTTTTTGCGGTGATCATGTCGCTGGTGGGCTCCTTCTATTACTTGCGTGTGGTCAAGGTCATGTACTTTGATGCACCCTTGGCCCATAACGCCCAGCCGGTTTCTGCGCCGGCAGATGCCAAGGCAGTGCTGGCCATCAATGGTGCGCTCATCCTGATCCTGGGCATCATGCCTGGCGGTTTGATGACCCTGTGCGCGCAGTCCATCAGCAGCATCGTCAAATCACTGGGTAGCTGACCCCTGCCATGACCCAAACTGCTTCAGTCTGGCTGGTCGTGCTGCTGGCCTTGCTGGCAGCCAACCTGCCTTTCATCAGCAATCGCCTGTTCGCGGTCTACGCGCTCAAGTTGCCGAAAAACCTGGCGATCAGGGCCGCAGAGCTGGTGGTCTGGTACCTGGTTGTCGGCGGTCTGGGTTTATACCTTGAGCAGCGGAGCGGCCAGATTGCACCGCAAGGCTGGGAGTTTTATGCCATCACCGGCACGCTCTTCATCACCTTTGCGTTTCCCGGATTCACCTGGCGCTACCTGTTCAAGCACCGTCCATGAGCACATCTTCCGGTCCTGATCAAGCCGGTGCAATTGCCGACGCGCACCTCGTCGAGACCTGCATCGACTCGGTCGAGATCCTGAGAGGGAATTTCCTGCATGCCTTGCGTGATACCGTCAGGCTGCCCGACGGCAAGCAGGCAACGCGCGAATACGTCATTCACTCCGGTGCCGTGATGGTCGTGGCGCAACTGGACGACGGGCGTCTGGTGCTGGAGCGCCAGTACCGCTACCCCATGCGTTCCGTGATGGTGGAGTTTCCCGCGGGCAAGCTCGATCCGGGCGAAGGCTCGCTGGCCTGCGCCCAGCGTGAACTGCTGGAGGAAACCGGTTACACCGCGCGTGAGTGGGCGAGGGCAGGCGTGCTGCATCCGGTGATCTCCTATTCCACCGAATTTATTGACATCTGGTTTGCGCGCGGGTTGACCCCCGGCCAGCGCAAGCTGGATGCCGGGGAGTTTCTGGACGTCTTTACGGCAACACCCGCTGAGCTTCTTGCCTGGTGTGCCAGCGGCGAGGTCACGGATGCAAAAACATTGACAGGCGCCCTGTGGCTGCAAAACGTGCTGTCCGGCGCGTGGGCTTTGGACTGGCAAACTGCAACACCCTGATCCCCCGGCGATAATCCGGCCATGAAAGTCCTGAATCTCCAGTGTGCGCACCAGCATTCATTTGAAGGCTGGTTTGCGTCCGAGGACGACTTCCAGGCCCAGCTGTCGCGCGGCCTGATCGAATGCCCGATGTGCGCCGACAAAAGCATCCAGAAACTTCCCAGTGCACCACGCCTCAACCTGGGCGGCCATGACATCGTAAGCGCAGGCAGCCGGGCTGCTGCGTCTTCACAAGTTGCCATTCCGAACCCGGCGCGGGGCGCCGAAGGCGAGGCCACCGCCATGGCGGGTATACCGGCCGCAAAGAGTCACGCAGAGCAGGCCGCGTTCCTGAAGGCCTTGCGTCATGTGATGGCGCATACCGAAGATGTCGGAAGCCAGTTTGCGGATCAGGCCCGCCGCATGCACTATGGCGAACTTGAGGCGCGCAGCATTCGCGGCCAGGCCAGTGTGCGCGAAGCTGTGGAGCTGATCGAGGAAGGCATAGACGTTATGCCTTTGCCCTTGCCGGCGGCGGTCAAGGAAACACTTCAGTAAAGCGATTTCCCGCAGCCTGTCAGGGATTCAACTCTTCAACAGAGATTTCTCCATACAGGCTCAGAAGTCGCTGGTCGCCCAGAATGTAGTCACGCATACGCCGTACGACCAGGCTTTTCCACTCCGAAAACCACGGGATGGTTGTCACGCCTTTAAATTCATTGGGTAGCAGAGCCTTATAAGTGAGGCGGCCATTTTCACCAGTTTGCTCCTTAACGTAGAAGTACGCTTCTCTCTTGAAATACACATCGGCTCCAGCTTCTTTGTAAATGAGGCAGAAGTCATTCGAGTCGTTTCGTATCATGGCTGGTGAAACGTACTCGATGGAGAATTCGGTGCTTTGCATGGATTGCCTGATCCTGAGTGAGCGGGTGAGCCGAACTTCCTGGCGCCGGCCAGGCACTGGAGGTCATGGTGTGCGGGCCATGGTAATTGAGGTCACCCATAACGCGTGGCCGCTTAAAAAAGCGGCGGCACCCGAGAGTACCGCCGCTTCATGGCTATCGTTGCTTCTGCCGACTCTCAGGGCAGTACCGGATCAAGGATACAGGCCGCGCAACTCGCGCGTGTGCAGGATTCGCTTGCAGGCCACGATGAAGGTGGCGGTACGCAGGCTGACCTTCTGGTCTTGCGCCACGGCCCAAACACCGGCAAAGGCGTCTTTCATGATTTTCACCAGGCGCTTGTTGATTTCTTCTTCGTCCCAGAAGAAGCTGGAAAAATCCTGCACCCATTCAAAGTAGCTGACGGTCACGCCGCCGGCATTGGCGATCACGTCCGGCAGCACCAGCACGTTGCGGTCATGCAGGATGTCGTCGGCGGCGGGCGTGGTCGGGCCGTTCGCGCCTTCAATGATCATGCGCGCCTTGATGCGGCCGGCATTGGCCGCCGTGATCTGCTGCTCAAGTGCGGCCGGGATCAGGATGTCGCACTCCACGTCCCAGAACGCGTCATTGGCAATGACTTCGGCTTCGGTGAATCCGGCCACGCTGCCGTTGGCTTCCACATGACGCAGCAGCGCCGGCACATCGAGGCCGGCTTCACGGTAAATCGTGCCACCGTGGTCTTGCACCGCGACCACGCGTGCACCGGTTTCGGCAAACAGTTTGCCCGCCACGCCGCCCACATTGCCAAAGCCCTGCACGGCGACTCGCGCCGTACTGATATCGAGGCCGATGTGCTTGGCCGCTTCGGTGCCCACGGTGAACACGCCGCGCCCCGTGGCTTCACGCCGGCCCAGCGAGCCGCCCAGGTCGACCGGCTTGCCCGTGACAACGCCGGTTGAGGTAGAGCCGGTGTTCATCGAGTAGGTGTCCATCATCCACGCCATGATCTGGTCGTTGGTGTTGACGTCCGGCGCCGGGATGTCCTTGTTGGGGCCGATGATGATGCCGATCTCGCTGGTGTAGCGGCGCGTCATACGCTCCAGCTCGCCACGCGAAAGCTTCTTCGGGTCGACGCGGATGCCGCCTTTGGCACCGCCGTAAGGCACGTTCACCGCCGCGTTCTTGACCGACATCCAGGCCGACAGTGCCATCACTTCAGACAGTGTGACGTCCTGGTGGAAACGCACGCCGCCCTTGCCTGGGCCGCGCGAAACGTTGTGCTGCACACGGTAGCCTTCAAAGTGCGCCACGGTGCCGTCGTCCATGTGAATCGGCACGTCCACGATCAGCACACGCTTGGGCCGCTTCAGGGTTTCAGCCCAGCGCGCCAGGCTGCCCAGGTGGGGAATGACGCGGTCTACCTGCTGCAGGTAGTTGCCCCAAGGGCCCAGGTTGTCCGCCTGCAGGTAAGAGGGAAGCGGGTGAGACCCGGCAGGGGTGGAAACGGAAGAGGCGGCTGCGTGTGACATTGAAAAAGCTCCTTGTGGGATTTCTTGCGGGAAAGTCTGCGGGAAGAATCAATGCACGGAGCTTAAGAGCCCCGGTCTAAATAGTCCAAGGCATTGTTGAGCAAAATCTATGCAAATAATGCATATCACTGATTTTGATGGCCGCCAGAGCTGCGGCGAAAGCCGGGAAGCCCGCACATGCCAAGGCCGTCACACCGTGAATTGCAATGCCGCCAGCCGCGCATAAACGCCCCCGCGGTTCACCAGCTCGGCATGTGTGCCTTGCTCCACCAGCTGTCCATGGTCCAGCACCAGGATGCGGTCAGCCTGCTGCACAGTGGCCAGCCGGTGCGCAATCACCAGCGTCGTGCGGTCCTTCATGGCCGACTCCAGGGCCGCCTGCACCATGCGTTCGCTTTCGGCATCGAGCGCGCTGGTCGCTTCATCCAGCAGCAGCAGCGGGGCGTTTTTCAGCATCGCCCGGGCAATCGCAATGCGCTGGCGCTGGCCGCCGGAAAGCCGCACGCCGCGCTCCCCCAGGAAGGTGTCGTAGCCTTCGGGAAGGGCTGTGATGAACTCATGTGCGAAGGCCGCCCTGGCCGCTGCACGGGTCTCTTCATCAGTGGCTTCAGGTTTGCCGTAGCGGATGTTCTCCAGCGCGCTGGTCGAGAAGATGACGGCGTCCTGCGGCACGATACCGATGCGCTGCCGCAAATCATGCAGCGCCATGTCGGCTGTGCGCACGCCATCCAGTTCGATGCGGCCCGAGGCCGGGTCATAAAACCGCAGCAGCAGCTGGAACACCGTACTCTTGCCCGCGCCGCTGGGCCCCACGATGGCCACCGTTTCGCCGGGCGCCACGCTCAGGGAAAAGTTTGTCAGCGCGGCCTGCGCAGGCCGCGACGGGTAGTGAAATGTCACGGCATCAAATTTGACCGCGCTGCCGGCCCGCGTGACTTGTGCGGGAACCGGGTTGGCCGGTGATGCCACGGGTGAACGCGACGTCAGCAACTCCATCAGCCGTTCGGTGGCGCCCGCAGCCCGCAGCAGGTCGCCATAGACCTCGCCCAGCACGGCCGCCGCGCTGGCCAGGATGATCACGTAAACAACTGTCTGGCCCAGGTGGCCCGCCGTGATGTCCCCACGCATTACCGCCTGCGTGCCCTGGTACAGGCCCCACAGCAGCGCCGCCGACGTAGCGATGATGATGAAGGCCACCAGCACCGAGCGCGCCCTGGTGCGGCGAATCGCGGTGTTGAAGGCATTGGTCGTTGACGCATCAAAGCGCGCGGCTTCGCGGCCTTCAGCGGTGTAGCTTTGCACCACCGGAATGGCGTTAAGCACTTCGGCCGCGATCGCGCTGGAGTCTGCCACGCGGTCCTGGCTGGCGCGCGACAGCTTGCGCACACGCCGGCCAAACCAGACCGAGGGCGCGACGATCAGCACCAGCACCACCAGTACCTGCACCATGAGGTAAGGGTTGGTATAGACCAGCATGCCCAGCGCGCCCACGCCCATGACCGCATTGCGCAGGCCCATGCTGAGCGAGGAGCCCACCACCGTCTGCACCAGTGTCGTGTCCCCTGTCAGGCGCGAGAGCACTTCGCCGGTTTGCGTGGTTTCAAAAAACTCGGGGCTTTGCCGCACCACATGCGCGTAGACCGCGTTGCGCAGGTCCGCCGTCACACGCTCGCCCAGCCAGCTCACCATGTAAAAGCGGCCTGCCGAAAAAAGGCCCAGCGCCGCCGCCACGCCAAACAGTTCAAAGAAATGGGTGCGCAGCGCCATCAGCTGCTGGCCCTTGTCCGCCGCGCTGAGCCCGCCGTCGATCAGGCTTCGCAGGGCCAGCGGAAACACCAGCGTGGCAACGGCCGCCATCACCAGGAAAAACATCGCCAGAACAATCCGCCCCCGGTAGGGACGCAGGAAGGGAACGAGGCCGGAAAGGGAGCGGGGCGCGCCTTTGGGCGCGTTGGAAAGGGAGGAAGTAGCCATGCGGGGAGTTTAGCCATAAAAGATGTCTGTACAAACACAGCCTTGACAATGTTTGTCTAGGCATGTATTATTCGTGTCCATGAAATCCGAATCCACCCGTCCGCCGGCGACCTCAATTCCTTCAACGCCCTTGTGCGGGTTGCCGGCCGAGTTTTATTGCGCGACCGATTACGACGCCGGGCAAAGCACCGGTGCGCTGATGCGCCAGATTCTCAACAGCGTCTCCCAGCAGGTCACGCGCGAACTGGAGCCCCAGGGCCTCACCAACGCGCAGTGGGTGCCCATGCTCAAGATTTACCTCGGCAAGGCCTCCACGGTGGCAGAACTCGCCCGTGTGTGCCAGCTCGACGCCGGCTCCATGACCCGCCTGCTCGACCGGCTCGAAGCCAAGGGCTTTTGCCGCCGCATCCGCTCCAGCGAAGACAGGCGCGTGGTCAACATCGAACTGACACCCGAAGGCCGCGAAGCCGCGAAAGAAATCCCTGCGGTGCTCAGCCGTGTGCAAAACGCCCACCTGGCCGGCTTCACGGTCGAGGAGTGGCAAAACCTCAAAGGCTACCTGCGCCGCATCCTTGAAACAGCGCAGACCCTTCAAGCCCTTCAAGCAGCGAATGAAAAAGATGACAAATAACAGCAACACCCTTTGCAGCGCGTCCGCTTCTGTCTCGGCTTGCGTTTCGGTGAACCAGCCCGAACACGCCGAGCCGCGCCTGCCGCTCTGGCGCGCCTCTTTCCGCATGGCCCTGGTGGCCGCCGCCAGCGTGGTGGCCGTGGGCCTGATGGCAACCGGCCTCACCGGCTGTGCCGACATGTCGGGCATCGCACCGCATTCCAGCCTGCGTGACGCGCCTTCGCTGGGCCTGGCTGCCGACACCGCCGGCCAAACGCCGGCCCAGGCGCCACTGGCCGCCGAATGGTGGCGCGAGTTTGGCGATGTGCAGCTCAACGGCTTGATCGACCAGGCCCTGCAAACCAGCCCGACCTTGAAGCTCGCGCAGGCCCGCCTGGCGCGCGCACTGGCAGTCACCGAGGTTGCCGATGCCGCCACATTGCCGCAGGTCACCGGGCAACTGGACCTGACACGCCAGCAGTACACCGCCAATGGCGCGGTGCCCGCACCACTGGCAGGCTCCATCCGCAACAGCGGTACCGCGCAGCTCGCGGTGAGCTGGGAGCTTGATTTTTTTGGCAAGAACCGCGCCGCGCTGGATGCTGCGCTGGGCACCGCCAGTGCCGCTGAAGCAGACGCGCAGGCCGCACGCTTGCTGCTGGCCAGCAATGTGACCCGCACCTACTTTCAGCTGGTTCGCCTGAACGAGCAGGTGACGGTGGCCCGCCGAACGCTCGCCCAGCGTGAAGAAACCCTCAAGCTGGTGCGCGACCGCGTCGACGCCGGCCTGGACACCCGCCTGGAGCTGCGCCAGAGCGAAGGCGGCCTGCCCGAAGCGCGCCTGCAGCTCGAAACCCTGCAAGAGCAGATGGCCCTCACGCGCAACGCGCTGGACGCCCTCATTGGCAAGCCAAATGGCACTGCAGCCCTTTCCCTTCCTGCGCAAGCAGCTATCAAAAACGTAGCAACCGCCACGGCCATTCCGGCCGACCTGCTGGGCCGGCGCGCCGACATTGCCGCCGCGCGGTGGCGCGTAGAGGCTTCGTCCAAAGACGTGGCCAACGCCAAAACCCAGTTCTACCCCAACGTCAACCTGGTCGCTTTTGCCGGTTTTTCCAGCATCGGCCTGGGCCGCCTGCTTGACTCGGGCAGCCAGCAGTGGGGTGTCGGGCCGGCCCTGCGCCTGCCGATTTTTGACGCCGGCCGCCTGCGCGCCAACCTGCGCGGCAAGACTGCCGACCTGGACGCCGCTGTCGAAAGCTACAACGCCGCCGTGATAGACGCGGTGCGCGATGTGGCCGACCAGGTGGCGTCATCGCAAGCCATCACGCGCCAGCAAACCGAACAGCGCGCAGCACAGGAAGCTGCGGAAGGCGCGTACGACATCGCCGTGCAGCGCTACAAGGCCGGACTGGGTACCTACCTCAATGTGCTGACGGCCGAAACCAGCGTGCTGGCCCAGCGTCGCCTGGCGGTAGACCTCTCGGCCCGCGCGCTTGACACACAGGTCGCGTTGATACGCGCCCTGGGCGGCGGCTACGGCAATGCCCCGGCGCAGGCGAAGCAGGCGCAAGGTGCTACAAAAACAATAGCTGCTGGCGCAAGTACTGATTGGGCTACAGCCGGTTTTAACTCTGAAAAATTGCCCGCAGCGCATTAGGCGCCGGCCCAAACGCAAGTAACGCATCGTTCCCGAATCAACCAACACCTGACACCATCATGAGCGACACAACATCTACCAACTCCCCAGCTTCCGATGCACCAGCACAGCCGCCCGCAGGAAACCCCAAACGCAAAAAGGCGCTGACGGCGCTTGCGGCCGTGGTGGTCGTTGCTGGTCTGGGCTGGTCTGCCTATGAATACCTGGTGGCCAGCCATTACGAGTCCACCGACAACGCCTATGTGCAGGGCAACGTGATCCAGATCACGCCGCAAATTGGCGGCACCGTCATGGCCATCATGGCCGACGATACCGACTTCGTGAAAGCCGGCCAGACACTGGTGCAGCTTGACCCGGCCGATGCCAAAGTTGCGCTGGAACAGGCCGAAGCCGCACTGGCCCAGGCCGTGCGCCAGGTGCGCACGCTCTACGCCAACAACGGCACGCTGGCCGCGCAGATCGCGCTGCGCGATGCCGATGTGGTCAAGGCGCAAAGCGACATCGCCCGCGCCAGCGACGACCTGAACCGCCGCCAATCGCTCACCGGCAACGGCGCGGTGTCCAAGGAAGAACTCAACCACGCCCAGACGCAGCTGGCCACCGCCAAGAGCGCGCTGGCCGCAGCGCAGGCCGGTGTGGTCGCTGCGCGTGAGCAGCTCACCAGCAACCAGGCCCTGACCGAAGGCACCAGTGTCGAGCAACACCCCAGCGTGCAGGTTGCTGCCGCCCGGGTGCGTGAGGCCTACCTGGCCACACAGCGCGCCGCGTTGCTGGCGCCCGTAGATGGCTATGTGGCCAAGCGCACGGTGCAACTCGGCCAGCGCGTGGCCGCCGGCGCGCCGATGATGTCCATCATCCCGCTCAACCAGGTCTGGGTCGACGCCAACTTCAAGGAAGTCCAGCTGCGCAACATCCGCATCGGCCAGCCCGTGACACTGGTGGCCGACTTGTACGGCAAGAAGGTGGAATACAAAGGCAAGGTAGCCGGCCTGGGCGTCGGCACCGGTGCCGCCTTTTCATTGCTGCCCGCGCAAAACGCCACCGGCAACTGGATCAAGGTGGTGCAGCGCGTGCCGGTGCGCATCGCGCTGGACGCCAAACAGCTGGCCGAGAACCCGCTGCGCGTGGGTTTGTCGATGGACGCCGAAGTGGACGTGAGCAGCAAGGACGGCAAGACCCTGGCCGATGCGCCGCGCGACGCCGCCCTGGCACACACCCAGACTTACGGCACGCAGGACGATGCCGCCGACAAGGACGTGCAGCGTGTCATCGCCGCCAACACCGGCAAATCCGTGAAGCTGGCCAAGCCCGCCGTCGCAGTCAGGCCGACCCTGCCGCAGGGTGGGGCCGTTTCGCCCGCCCAGGCCGGCGCCGACGCGCAGCGCCTCGCGTTCAGCCACACGCTGTCACTGGCTGGCAACCGTGTGGCGCCGTAAGTCACAAGCCTCGCACAACCCACAACCCCACATCTCCAGCCCGCGCAACCGCAGCGATCTCCCGTAGCGGTTTCCACCAGCCCCTTATTCGCAAGGCTTTCATGGCTTCCGCACCTGCTCCCGCCTCCGCCTATGTCCAGCCGCCACCGCTGACAGGCTCTGCCCGCCTGTGGGGCACGCTGGCCCTGTCGGCCGCGACTTTCATGAACGTGCTCGACACGTCCATCGCCAACGTGTCGCTGCCCGCGATTGCCGGCGACCTGGGCGTCAGCCCCAACCAGGGCACCTGGGTCATCACCAGCTTTGGCGTGGCCAATGCGATTGCCGTGCCGCTCACCGGCTGGCTGTCGCAGCGCTTCGGCCAGGTGCGGCTGTTCACCACCAGCGTCATCCTGTTTGTCATCACCTCGTGGCTGTGCGGCCTGGCGCCGAACATGACCACGCTGATTTTTCTGCGCGTGCTGCAGGGCCTGGTGGCCGGGCCCATGATCCCGCTGTCGCAGGCGCTGCTGCTGTCGAGCTACCCGAAAGCGCTGGCGGGGCTGGCCATGGCGCTCTGGTCCATGACGACGCTGATCGCGCCGGTGATGGGGCCGCTCCTGGGCGGCTGGATTACCGACAACATCTCATGGCCCTGGATTTTTTACATCAACATCCCCGTGGGCTTCGGCGCTGCCTTCATCACCTGGAGCATCTTCAGGAAGCGCGAAAGCGTCACGCGAAAGCTTCCCATCGACTCGGTGGGCCTGGCGCTGCTGGTTATCTGGGTCGGCGCGCTGCAGATCATGCTCGACAAGGGCCAGGAGCTCGACTGGTTCCACTCTGGTGAAGTCATCGCGCTCGGCATCATCGCCCTGGTCGGCCTGATCGCCTTCGTGATCTGGGAACTCACCGAAGAACACCCGGTGGTCGACCTCACGCTGTTCAAGAAGCGCAACTTCTGGGCCGGCGCGCTGGCGCTGTCGGTGGGCTACGGCCTCTTCTTCGGCAACGTGGTGCTGCTGCCGCTGTGGCTGCAGCAGTACATGGGCTACACCGCCACGCAGGCCGGCATGGTGCTGGCGCCTGTCGGCGCGTTTGCCCTGCTGTTGTCGCCCGTGGTCGGCAAGAACATCGCCAAGGTAGACCCGCGCCGCTTCGCCGCGTTTGCTTTCATGGTGTTTGCGCTGGTGCTGTGGATGCGGTCCAACTTCAACACCCAGGCCGATTTCCGCACCATCATGATCCCGACCATCATCCAGGGCGTGGCCATGGCCTTCTTTTTCATCCCGCTGGTCACCATCACGCTGTCGGGCATCTCGCCCGACAAGATTCCCGCGGCCTCCGGCCTGTCGAACTTCGTGCGCATCACCGCCGGCTCCTTCGGAACCTCGATCGCCACCACCATCTGGCAAGACCGCGCCGCCATGCACCACGCGCAAATCAGCGAATACGTGAACCAGGGCAGCACCGCCACCAACAGCGCCCTCACAGGCCTGGCCGGCGCAGGCCTCACGCCCGACCAGGCGCTGGGCACCATCAACCGCCTGGTCGACCAGCAGGCCTACATGCTCGCCGCCAACGATGTTTTCTATGTGTCCGCGCTGATCTTCCTGCTGCTGATTCCGCTCGTGTTTTTGACGCGGCACACCAAGGCGGGGGCGGGGAGTGCGGATGCCGCTGCGGGGGCGCACTGAGGCCCTTGCGTGGGGCTGGAACGAGGGCGGCGCTTTGTGCGCCGCTTTTTTTTTTGCTATTAAATCAGTAGCTGCTTGCGCCTGTCTGCATTGGTCTGCAGGCCTGTTTCGTATCTAAAGGCCGCCCCCAAATGCTCAAAAACAAGGGGTTTTGGCGCTGCCACACCTCGCCAAGGCGCTGCAACCGCCTCCAAAGCGGTTTTTGACCTCTTTTTAGGTATAAAAATGGGCTGCAGCCCAATCTGAATGTGCGCGAGTCGCTATCAAATCAATAGCGTTTCAGGCGAGCAAGGCGTCCAGCGGGCTGGCTGTGCCGCCAGAGTCAACGTTCCACACATGGGTATAAATCATCGAGGTGCAAGGCGCAAACGGATACGTCTTCTACCTCGCGTGCTCCCATGTCGCGCGGATGTGTCATGTGGCCGTTGCGGCCATGCCATCGGACAAAAAAACGGACCCAGTACAGGTAAGTTTTCTCAGTGCCAAGGCTATAGTGCAAATACCGAAACCGGTTCCGGACCTGGTCCAGCAAGCGAGCAGACTGCAAGGGAGGATTGCGGGGTCCACGGAATTTTCATGACTCTTTGGATTTACAGAATATTTCCTTGAAACCCAGCATGCAAGCGGCTTACAGGAGGTTTTAATGTCCAGATTAGATTGCAAGCGCCAGGTTATACCGCAGGTTTTGCGGCATACATTACGTTAGAGCGCATGAAGAACATCCAGGTCATAGACGGTGCCATCAACTCGGTGTATGACATCTTCCAAGCGACGGACGAAGAGTTCTCGCTCATCTATCCGAGTGGAGAAGACGTTGCCTTTATCGATGAAGTCTACGCTCGGGGGCCGGGTGAAGAGCTCGGTGCGGCATTCGAGCGGATCTGGACACGCCGGATTCCGAAGCGAGATGCCATGGGTATTCATGGCCTATTGTTCTTCGAACTTGACGTGAAAATGAAGTACTACCCGACGAGGCGTGATGAAGAGGCGATCAATCCAAATGGCTCACCGCTCCGTTAGTATTCGCTCTAACAATTCGGCCCACGCGGACAAGCAGCATCAGGTTGCCGCTTCGCGGCTCATGCTGCGTGCCGGTGGCCTCCAACGTTATACGACATGAATCCACAGTTGCCTCTCGTTGAATTGCTGCAGGCACTCGCTCATGGTCGCTGCACGGCCGACCTCTGGGAGCGCGGGGCAGTTGCGCACTATGGCTGCGTCGACGCCGAAGCCGCGCGAGTTCAACTCGTTCATGCGTCCATTGACGCTGGTGACTGGCATTGGTCCGCCGTTCCTACCGCGATCATCGACAAAGCAACTGCCTTGCTCGCCAGTGCAGGTCCCAGAGGTTCAGCGTGGCATCCATAACCCTTTGCTCCATCCGACCCGTGCCAGCTATGCTGGCCCGTTCGGCTGAGCGCGAACGTTAGGCTGCTATGTCGTACTGCCCGAATTGCGGTTCTATAGTCGACGTTGCTTCCCTCCGGTGCGAGAAGTGCGGCGCTGACTTCTCTGCCGATAATGGCTGGCGGCCCACTGTTTTTCGCCCTGACACAGCTATACCGGCGAGCCGAGTTCAAGTTGCCGGCGGCGTTGTGTTCGCAATAGCAATAGCTTTGGTTCTTTGGCTGGCCAGCTTCGGCAACGTGTACTTGATTACCACAATGTTCGGGGTGGGGGTAGTTGGGGTAGGAGGGGCTTTGTTCGCCTTCAGTCCTCGGCGGCGACAGCAAGCAAAGATGTCCAAGCGAAATGAGTCATAAAGTCGGCGCGCAGCCTAACAGGTCGGTCGAGACCGACGCACAACAGCTTGGCGCCGCGAGGCGCGCGGGTGATCGTGCACCTCGCGGCGCCAAGCCGTTGTGTGCGACTCACCTCCAACGTTAAGTCGCATGAAATACGCCGCGCTTTTTTTCATGCTGTTTGCGTCGGGGGCTTTCGGACAAACCGAGTGTGATCGAAACTGCGCACAATCGAAAGCGGGTTCGGAGTTCGAGAAGGTGGATGCCGAACTCAACCTCGTTTATCGGCGGTTAATGTCGTCACTATCGCAGGTTCAGAAAGATAAGCTTCGCGTCGAACAACGACTTTGGATTCATGAGGTTAGAGACGCTTCTTGCGCAAGGCGAATCGAGACAGAATGGGGAGGGTCTTGCCCAACCACTTGGTGTGTTGTTGCCGAGGAGCAGTGCCGGGTGTCTGAAACGCAGGAGCGCACGAAGCAGCTTGAACAAATGGTTGAGGGAGTAATACGATGAGCATTCGACTTAACTGGTCGCCCGACACGGACACGCAACATCAGGCCATCGCTTCGCGGCGAGCGTTGCGTGCCGGTCAACTCCGACGTTAGAACTTCTCAGGAAGCACGGTTGTGCGTTACATCATCGCTCTCGCGCCCATTCTTCTCACGGTCTCAGCTTGGGCTGTTCCGGAGGTTCCTCCGGACTTCCTGGGCGACTGGGTGCCGGCGACGCGGTCGTGCCAATCAGATCTGCGGTTTCGGGTGGAGCCATCGGCAGTCGTATTGATAAACGGCGCGCAGTCCAAGTCATTTGGGAACCTCGACTTTTGCTATTCATGCGAAGGAGGGGCCAAATACAACGGTAAGGTGGTTTGGCTGCTGCCTGAGTTTGGCGGCAAGGACGAACCGCCCTTCACGGCATATTTCAACGCAGGCGAGAAAGTAGGCGTAGTCAAACTGGACTTTCAAGACGCTGAAGTCAAGCGGTTGTTTCCCCTTCATCAAGTACCGTTGAAGCGCTGTGCCAAGAAGTTCTAACAAGTTGGTTAACCGGACACGCTCTGGTCGGCTTCGCCTCCCGGCGCGTGCCGGTTACCGCCAGCGTTAGCTTTCATGAAAGCACCGCTCAAGCGATCTGCATCCCTGACTTTCAGGGGATTCACAGCCCACCCATCTGAAGTTGAGGCTGCAGTGGGTGCCACAGCGTCGCGTGTGCTCCTGAAGGGACATCCGGTCAAGCCTGGCGTTTCTACGCTCGCTGTTCGGTCCGCCGCAGTATTTAAGCTGCCCTTTGCGCCGGACGCAGCAATGCGCGGCATGATTCCAGAACTGTTAAACCACTTCGGCGGAGTCGAACACTTGCAGAATGCTCGAGCAGTTGTTGCGCCTGAATTTCTGGAGATTGACCTCGTCATAGATGTTCGGAACTCTGAGTACTCCGAAGACGGCGCCATTGAGCTTGAGTCACTGCAAGCCTTAGTTGCACTCGGAGCAACGCTAAGCTTCAGCTTTCCAACACTGCGCGATGAAGGCTAACTGGTCAGCCCACGCGGACACGCAGCAGCAGGTTGCCGCCGCGCGACGGTTGCTGCGTGCCGGTGGCTTCCAACGTTAGATATCCACATGTCCGCTACAACGATCATTGCAATTGGGGCCATTCTGGCCGTATTGGCTTACGTCCTCATCTCGGCGAACAGAGCAGGCCAAGTGGCAGTTCCCGATTTGCGCGTTCTGTCCCAACTGAGGCAAGTTGGCTCCAAGCTGGATCAACCGCACAAGGTCGACTTTTTCTTGTATTTGCCGTCGCAAGATTCAGCAGACCGCGTGGCAAAAGACCCATCTTTCCACGGATACGACGTGCAGGTGAAGCCTGGCGCGCAAGACTCATCCGAGTGGCTTGTTCAGGCGAGCAAAACGATGGTTCCAGATTTAAAGGTCCTAGTAGAGATCCGGGAACATCTTTCAGCTTTAGCCTCGGCAAATGGAGGCGCGTACGATGGCTGGGGCGCCGAGGTGGTCCGATGACCGCAACATCTAACCCGGCACTCAAGCGGACGGCCGTATCTGCCGCCGCTTACCTGGTACGTTAGGTCGCGATGTTCACCAAACACATCTACCTTGCGGCAGCCGTCCTGGGACTCGGGTGTGCATCCGTTCACGCAGGGCAATGTAATCGGGTCCCGAAGCGGTTGGAGCAGCAACTGCCAAACGGGACTTGGCACCCGAACCGTATGGCCGAGTGGGAAGACGTAGGGCTGCTATCCTGGTATCCCAATTCAGTCTCAGTATCGGGAACGTACTTTCCTCTTTGCTTTATCGGTATTGAAAAGGCGCCAGGAATTCCGATAGCCATTGAGGAGGACGTCTCTCGGGATTCCGATCTGCTGGTTTTCTCCATTGCTCAAAGCAAGAACGAGATACCGTATCCAGGAGCAAAGTTTGTTGGGGTATCTACGTTTTCGAGCCTACGGCCTGACGGAACTTTAAAGAATTGGGTTGACGCATACTGGTGTGAGTCCCTTTCCGAATTGAAGGCGTATTCATGCAGGTATGTCAGCGTATATGAGTGCGAATCGGGGTCTTGTGATGAACAGTAGTGACGTACCTAACCAGTCAATCGAAGCGGATCGCCTTCGCTCCCGCTCAACTCCGGTAGGCGGGTCATTACCGACACCGGTCTCTTGTTCTTCGGCATTACCTTCTATGTTTTTTTGCTTGTGGTCACCATTGTCTATGCCGCATAGGCTTGATCTGTCGGACCAGAGGCGGTCGCGTTCGGCGCCTCCTGGCCTCCAACGTTATGCCTCGGGAGTGAGAAAGTGAGCGCTGAGCGATGTTCCAGCTGTGGTTCGCCGACGTCTGGAGCCTTCGTGGAATACGGGAGCTACTTTTTGCGCTGCCTGAACTGCGGAGATGATGGTCCGGCGACCAGTTGGATTTCAATCGCGCCGCAGCTTCGCGGCAGATTCAAAGCGCTGTTCGCGGAGCCTTGGCCAGATGGTGTGCTGTTCGCGGAGGGCGAGGCTTCAGAAATAGCGGAGGCTGTTGTGTACGCGGCCGCACAGGGGAAACTTGTGAGAATAGTGGCGGCAGGTGCTGATGCATAACTTGTCAATCGGCACGGACCCACAACAGCAGGCCGCGGCTTCACCGCTCATGTTGGTGGTCCGGTCATTTTTACGTTAGACGGCTATCGGAGATGAGGCGAGTAATCGGATCAATTCTGGTTGGGCTACTGCTAGCAGTGGCTCTTCTTGGCATAGTCGTCGCAACAGATGGCACGCTTGTCCATGCTCATTGGGTACGCGATGTTTTTATTGATCCCCCGTTATGGTTGCTGCAAACGGGGCTTCCGGCAGTTTCTGCTTCTTTCACAATCGAACGGGGCAGCGCCTATAGCGGGTTCGCTTTCTTTACTGCGTTCTTCATTGGTTTCTGGTGGTTGGTATGTGGTGCGCTTGTGTACGCAGTGGGGCGCCGGCCGCCTAACCCGTCTTTGCAGCGGACCGCCCCCGGCGTCCGCTGAACTCCAACGTTAGGCGTCATCGTGTCCCCCGCACTAAAGCTCGCGCTCTCCTGGTGTCTACTTGTCGGATCAATACTTCTTCTCCGAGTAGACGGCTGGTTTGGTATTGGCTTTGTGGTGGCGCTACCGCTGGTAATCCTGTATTGGTTCGACTTCGGTAGAGAGCTGCGCACCTCGCCGTCTTCCAGTCGGCTTCGCCGCATTGCTGGGCTTCTTATGGGTGTTCCTCAAGCACTGTTTGGCGTCGCCTGCGCGGCGATCGGCATCGGCATTGTTTGCTGGGTGCTCTACAACTCATTCTGGGAACGCGATCCCAACTACACAGGCGGCTTTCTTACCCTAGGCATTGGTCCAGTTCTTGTGCTGTTCGGTGCCGGCCTCGTCTTCGATGCATTCAAACGCTCCTCATCGAAAAATGACGCCTAACCCTTCCGTCGAGAGGGGGGGGG
>NZ_JBFUBQ010000013.1:0-85723 GCF_056405695.1 Polaromonas sp. P1_F6 | reverse complement strand
CCCCAGTTATTGGCGATCGGCAGAACCGTACTGGCAGCAGATTGAACAGTTTCCGTGATGCTGGTACGGCACTGTGATGCAGCCAGAATCACTTCAGACACTTTCGCACGAATGGTGTAGTCCTGATAGGCAGGCAGAGCCACCGCAGCCAGGATACCGATAATCGCCACGACGATCATCAATTCGATCAGGGTAAAACCCCGTTGGATGGAACGCTTCATAAAAAACTCCTTGGTTAAAAACCGGCTGTAGTAATTTAAACAGTTATGGCAGTTTGATGCCAATTTAGATATTTACAGCAATTTTTGAACCATATTAAAGAGTTTTCTTTTTTATGATTTTGAAGCTACAAAAAACCGAAAAATTACTTTTTTGACGTATGTCTTTAAATTTCACGACATTTCTGTCATTTGATGCAGACGGATCGGACCATCTTTAAATCTGTCATGCCCATGAGTACCTTTTCCATGCCGTCCATCTTGAGAGTCCGCATGCCGCTATTGACGGCGCTTGAAAACAGCTCCGCGACGCGGGCCCGCTCCTGGATCAATTTTTTGGCAGCATCATCGGCAATCATCAGTTCATGCAGGCCAATACGACCCTTGTAGCCGGTCTTGTTGCACTTGTCGCAGCCGACCGCACGATACAAGGTCAATTTATCGTCCTTCCCATAGCGCACCATCCAGTCTTCATAGAGTTTTTGTGACTCGCCACCAGGATCGGCTTTCCAGGCTTCGGTATGGCGCAGCTCTTCAGCGTATTCCTTGATGAAATCTTTGACTTCCTGAGCACTGGGCTGATAAGCCTCTTTGCAGTCGCAGAGTTTTTTGGCCAGACGCTGAGCCAGGATACCCAACAATGCGTCCGCAAAATTAAAGGGGTCCATGCCCATGTCCAGCAGGCGGGTGATGGACTCGGGGGCCGAATTGGTGTGCAGCGTCGAGAAAACCATGTGCCCTGTCAATGAAGCCTCCACGCCCATCGCCACGGTTTCTTTGTCGCGGGACTCACCGACCATGATGATGTCCGGATCCGCTCGCAGGAAAGCACGCATGACCAGTGCGAAGTCAATGCCCGCCTTCCGGTTAATTTGCACCTGACGCAAACCCTTCTGGGTAATTTCCACGGGGTCTTCAGCGGTCCAAATTTTGGTGTCCGGGGTGTTGAGAAACTTAAGGATGGAATGCAGCGTCGTGGTCTTGCCGGAGCCTGTGGGGCCACATACATAAAAAAGACCATACGGCTTGGAGATCGTTTTTTCCAGTCGCTCCTTGTTGTGCGCCGTCAATCCGAGTTTTTCAAGCGGGATCGGCTCACCTGCGGCAAGAATCCGCATGACCACGTCTTCCACGCCACCGGCGGAGGGGATCGTGGCTACACGCAATTCGATGTCGAGTGGGCCGTATTTTTTGAACTTGATCTTCCCGTCTTGCGGTTTACGTTTTTCAGAGATATCCAGGTCGCACATGATCTTGAGCCGCGTGACCATGGCTTGGCGAAACTGTGCCGGCACTTCAATATAGGGCTGCAAGGTGCCGTCAATGCGAAACCGGATACCGGTTTTGGCTTTCCCGGGCATGGGCTCGATGTGAATGTCCGAAACCTTCTGGTTGTAGGCGTCAATGATGACCTTGTTGACAAACTTGACCAGCTCGTTGTCCGCTGCGGCAGACTCCAGCGAAGAGTCGTCATTTGACTCACTCTCCAGTGGTGAGTCCATGTCTGCAAGCAATTGGTCGATGGTGCTACTGTCTGCAGCCACGCCAAAGAGCTGCCCCAGGGTTTCTTCAAATTCGGTCTGGGTTGTAACGCGGTAAGAAAATTTGGAGACGCGGGGAAACACCTGTGGAACCACGCGTGCCCCTCGCACAGCCTCCGGATCCACACACATGATCACGAGGCCTTCGGTAGTTTCCTCCAGCGGAATCCAGCCTTGCTGTTCAATAAAGTCCCGTTTTAACGCACCATGCAACATCTCCGAGCGAATCCGTCCAGCATTGAATGCTTCGTAGGCCACACCGAAAAACTTGGCAAGCGAAGCACCAATCTGAGTGGGCCGGATGTGGAAGTTGGCCATGAGCATATGCTCGACGGACTGACCTTCTTCCCGGGCCTGGCGGATGCATTGCTGTAATTCTTCTTGGGACAGCACACCTTCCGTCACCAAGCCGTCGTACTTGGTAGCTTTGCGCCTTTGGCTGTCGCCCGCTTTTTGCATTCGCTGGCGTATGGCAATGCCCAAAGTCTTGCACAGCTGCAGCGCACCGTCTTCCTCAAGCTTCCCAAAAGGCTGATCGCTCCGGTTGTTGATAACCTGCAGCACGCCATACAACGTCTCTCCGTCCATGACGGGAGCCACCAGCATCTGCTTGGTTCTGTACCCGGATCGCTTGTCAACTTCCTGGAGAAAGCTCAACGCAGGATGAATTTTCTTCAGCGCCTCCTCATCGTAGACGTCCGCAATATTCACCATCTGGCGAGCCATGGCAACGTAGCCCGCAATGCTCTGCGCGCTGACCGGGAGCTTCRGGTCGCGGCTGGTATTGAGCCCCGTTTTGACCTTGGAAACAATGGAACTGCGGTCTTCGTTGACTGCATAAAGTGTTAACCGGTCCGCATTAAAAAGCTTGCAGATGTCCTGGCTGGCTTCGAGCATGATCTGCTCGACATTTTCCGTTTCGTGAATCCGGTTGGTAACCAGCTGAAGCTGCCGGAAATACAGGGCTTCAAAAGTAACGCCCCGCTCCTGGGGAGGCAACATCTGCGAGTCAAAAAACTCGTCCTCGGGGTCACGTTGCAATACGGCGCTCATAGCTCAAACTCCTGGCCTGCCCTCAACCACCGGATGTCGTGCGATACATTCGGGCCAAACGGGCGGGTTTGGTCAAAACGCTGTATCTCGGCCATGATCAGGTCGGTCTCGGCCGGTTTGGTATGGGTAATGTAGATGGGATAACTGTTTCCTCGCTCGATGCAATCGAGTTCATTGGCAAGCGCATGAGGAGAAAGATGAAGGCTCCGCTTGGCAAGGTCGCGCTCGCGATTGCTAAATGCCGTTTCGATGACCAGCATGGCAACCCTTATCTGATTAATTCGGGCCCACAGAGCCGGATTCTGTTCCGTGTCGCCCGTGAACACCCAATACCCCTTGCCCGTGGCCACCGCGTAGCCTGCAGCCGGGACGGTATGCACGGCAGGTAGAACCTCTATTTGCTTACCAGCCAATAACAAGGTTTGTCCGATTTCCAGAGGGTGAAAACTGACAAACGGGGCCTCGGGGCTGGGAATGCGGGAAAAGTCGGGCCAAATGGTGTTGTTGAAAATATGCGCCTTCAGTGCGTCAATCGTGCCCTGCAGCGCATGAATCTGGATAGGTGTTGTTCGCCGGGCGGCAATGGCGTCCACCATCAACGGTAACGCGGCCACGTGATCGAGGTGCGAATGCGTCAGCAGAACATGGTCAACACCAGCCATCTCATCCAGCGTGAGATCTCCCACTCCCGTACCGGCATCAACCAACAAGTCATGGTCAAGCAAAAAAGACGTGGTCCGGCAGTCTTTGGCAATGGCTCCCGAGCAGCCGAGTACACGTACTTTCATGAGATTTTCCGGTTGGCCTTGACTTGGAGGGTTGTGCTATTTGGTTTCAAAATTGGTTGCGCCATCCCATTCCGGATCAAAAGGCAACAGCCTCATAGAGGCTACACGCTCCGCATACAGCCGGTAAAGGAACTTTTTGCCATTTATCCGATGTAAATTGAGCAATTGCACATCGCATTGATCCCAATCCTGCGCGCGGTAAGCTTTTAACGCCATTCCCCAGGTTTTCAGCTCAGCCGCAATGTCCTTGTCGATCTGGTCTCCCGGCACCAACGGCCAAAAAATGGAAACCGCCTGATCTTTGCCTTTCACGCGAACCTTGTCGAGTTCCTGCCATGCAAAATCATTCGCCTGCTTTCGGGTTGACTCGCTGACCACGATATCCACCCCGTAGGTTTTTGACAGCCCCTCCAGACGCGAACCCAGATTCACGGAATCGCCAATCACGGTGTAACTGCGGCGGATATCCGAACCCATATCACCCACACACATCGTGCCCGTATTGACACCGATACCTATGCCAATCTCGGGTAAACCCTTGATCTTGTGTTCCTCGTTGATCTTCTTGACTGCATTCGACATCTCGAGTGCCGTTTTTACTGCAAGACCAGCATGATCAGGCGTGTCGACAGGGGCACCCCAAAAAGCCATCACGCAGTCACCCATGTATTTGTCAATGGTGCCTCGATTGCTGCGAATCAGGTCTGTCAGCCGGCTGAAAACACTGTTTAGCAAAGCCTGTAGTTGGGTAGGCTCCATCGACTCCGACATTTTGGTGAACCCGCGCATGTCGCAAAACATGACCGTCAGCTCCTTGGTCGTTGCCTTCATGCTGTAGCTGTCGGGATCTTTCACCATCTCGTCAACCAGTTCGGGGGGTACATAGGTGCCGAACAGATGGGCCAACTCCCGCTTGGATCGGCTTTCCACGAAATATCCATAACTCATATTCAACGCAAATGCGGTCAAAGCCATAACCAGCGCACTGGCCAACGGCAGCACAAGACCGTAACCAGAGTAAAGCCAGAAATTCAAGCCGGCTATGGCGGCAATCACCGCCAGGCTGACCAGCACCGCACGGGAAGCTGAAAGCAGGGGCAGTGCAAAAGCCAGCGTCAGCCCCGAAAAAAGCAGGATGACCACCTCGAATCCGATGGCGTAGTCGGGCTTGACGAATACCTTCCCGTCAAGAAAACCAGAGATGACATTGGCGTGCGTTTCCACCCCCGGATAGGTTTCCCCCACCGGAGTCACTCTCAAATCGAGCAGGCCGGGCGCGGTGGTGCCGACCAGGATGATCTTATCCTTGAGCGTGCCAGGCGCAAGGCGTTTGGCCAGGACATCCGCCGCGGAGATATACCGAAACGAGCCGCCGTTCGCACCACCATTACCCCTGAAGGGCACCAAAGTGGCTACGCGATCATCGACCGGAATCGCCAGGGTTTTGTTGCCTTGCTTGAGCAGAATGCTTTCCAGCCCTTGATAGTTCCGGGTCAGGAATTTTTCCTGCGGAAAACCAGGCTCGACCTTGGGCAAACCCGCAAGCATGCGAAACATGGCGAGCGCCAATGACTCGTAGTACTGCCCCTTGAACTCCGCCAGCAAGGGAATAGAGCGCACCACACCATCGCCCTCGGTAATGGAGTTGAAGAAACCTCCCAAAGGGGCAGCTTTGGCCAACAACTCAATGTTGGCCCCGTATCCATTCCAGCTGGTGAATTTGATAGGACGGCCACCAAGCGCATCGCTGCCCATAACTGGCGGCGGCAAAACTCCATTGACCCGGCCATCTCTGTCGCTGGTGAAGTAATAGCCCATCACGACGGGGCGTTTTTCGATCGCTTTCGCGAAAACCGCGTCGTAATCCAGGCTGGTCTGCAGCTGGCTGAGTTTTTCCGAGAAACCCGGTTGATCTTTCAGCTCCGCCTGTGCAAGCTGCTTGAGCCGCTTTAGACCCGAGCTTTCGTCGGCTTCGGCAAATACGACGTCAAACCCCAGCAGTGCCGTTTTTTGACGATCCTGCAGCTCTTCGACCAGCTCCGCCAACCTGTTACGGCCCCAAGGCCATCGCCCCACCTCCGCAAGGCTCTTCTCATCGATGTCAACGATAACAATGCGTTCGTCCAGCGTATGCGGCATGGTCGCGCGCAGGCGTGCATCGTAGATGATGTCGTCCAACCTCTGCAGAACACCAATGCGAGCGACCCCGCTGGCATGCATCAATGCAAATACCAGCGGAATCAACGTGACGGCGATACGAGGCCAGTGCCGGAAGAGGAGTCTCATGCGACCTCGTTTGAAGGGTGCTTGCGGTCCGCTTGGCGCGAGACCTCTTAACACCAATGTCAGTGTTGGACGAACTGCATTTGCGTTCCGGCCAGCTCAAGCATGTCCCCATTTTTCAGGACAACCGGCTCCGCACCGATGGGGGCTCCGTTAAGCGTCGGCTTGCCAGTGCCCTCGACATGGGCAACGACAAAACCCTGAGGCCTCTTGGTAATGGCGGCAACTGCGACCCCGGGCTTTCCGATGGTTGTGACTACCTTCACCAATGCCACTTCACGACCAGCCGCAGCGCCCGACATCACTTTGATAGCCGCCGTGAGGCCCGTACCGGCTTCCGTCGATGCCACTGGCGAACCTGTCGGCGCCGGGGGCACAAGACCGGCAGAGCCGGCTTTTATAATCATGGTCTTCTCAAAGCCTGCGGGTGCAGCTTCGTTGACGTACTTGATTTTGTACTTGCCAATTTCAACGGTATCGCTGTTCTGCAGCAGCAGCTTTTTAACGGCCTTCCCGTTGACATAGGTGCCATTGGTGCTGTTGAGATCCTCTAGATAGACCTCGTTGCCGGTCATTTGCAAAACGGCATGCTCCCCACTGACAGCTAGGTTGTCGATGACGATGTCGTTGTAGGGCCTGCGCCCCAAAGAAGTCCGGTCTTTCGTCAACTGGACTTCCTTGATCACAACGCCGTCAATAGAGACGATCATTTTCGGCATGGCCGACTCCTGTCTGTTTGTAATATTTCAGTCATCGCTATTTTCCCAGCATTCTGGACAAAAGGCCGCGCTTGGTCGAGTCTTCTTTCGCGTATGCCAACAGTACGGAAATATTATCGCGTCCACCAGCCTCATTCGCCGCAACAATCAGCTGTTTCGCTTTTTGCTCCAAGGTCCCTGCGCCTGTAAGGATAGCCGCAATGCCCGGATCCGCAACCATGTCCGAGAGCCCATCCGAACACATCAGATAAAGGTCCCCCGCGTCCACACGATGCTCATTGACCTCAACCAGCACCGTGTCTTCGACGCCCAAGGCGCGTGTGACCAAGTTCTTGTTCAGGGAAGTCAGCGCCTGCTCGGGAGTTATCAGCCCAGCGTCAATCTGTTCTTGCAACAGCGAGTGGTCTTTGGTGATTTGCTGCAGCTCCTGGCCGCGCAGGCGATAGCAACGGGAATCACCAATATGACCCAGCATCAGTCGCCCGTCCTGGAACACCCCTACCACCAGCGTGGTGCCCATACCCGCGTACTGGGGGTTGGAGTTCGCTGCGTTGAAGATCGAATGATTGGCATTTTCCACGCAGATTTCTAAAGCCCGGCGCACTTCCTTGGCATTGGCATGCCTGCCCGCCTGGGAAAGCCAACGGCCCATTTCCGACTTGATGAAAGCGGCAGCCATGCCGCTTGCAATTTCGCCTGCGTTATAGCCACCCATTCCGTCCGCCAGGATGCAAAGCCGCGTCGCAGCATCAAAAGCAACTGCATCCTCATTGTTGTCCCTCGTCAACCCCGGGTCGGTATGTGTACAAATCTCGTAGTTCATCTTGTTCGTGTGATCACTGGGTGTCGGTATCGGCAGCAGGTGCTCTGGAAACCACGGTTTTCTCAAACGTCTGCGTGCCGTCGACATTCACGGCCTGGGTCGCATCATAGGTCTTCGGGCCGGCAGCTGGTACAGCCGCTGATTGCACGACTGTGGCGTCAAATTGGGCTGCTGGCGCACCCTGTTGAGGCGCAAACGATGGGGCCGGTGCAGTACCTTCCATTGCGGCAATGACAGCGCGCAGATCTGTCGCCAATCGATCACCATCCTGATACCGCAACTCCGGCTTCTTGGCCAGAGACAGCGCAACAATCTCGGCCAGCCGCGCCGGCAGCTCTTTACGGATGATACGGATATCGGGGGCTTCTTCGTTCGCGATCTTGTACATCAGTTCGGCCATGGAATCGCCACGGAATGGCAACACTCCAGCCAGCATCTGAAACAGCATGACACCCAGCGAGTACAAGTCCGAGCGCCCGTCGACTTTTTTACCGGCAATCTGCTCCGGCGACATGAAGCTGGGCGTCCCCAGTACAAGGCCGGTCTTTGTTTTGCTTGAATCCGTAATGCGGGCGATGCCGAAGTCGGTCACCTTCACCGTATCGCTTTCGATTTCATACATGATGTTGGCCGGCTTGATGTCCCGGTGCACCACATTCTGCTTGTGCGCGTAAGCCAGGGCTTCAGCCACCCGTGCCACGATGGACAGGACCTTCGGGACCGGCAACAAATGACCGTCCTTGGTGACATCTGCCAGGTCCTTGCCCTTCAGAAACTCCATGGCAATGAATGCCAGGTCGTGTTCTTCACCTGCATCAAAAATCGTGACGATGTTCTGGTGCTGCAGCCGACCAGCGGTCTCGGCTTCCCTGAAGAAGCGCTCCCGCGCATCGTCAAGCTCCTCGCCCTCGAACTCCTGGCTCAAGGCCATGGTCTTGATGGCGACGACACGGCCAATCTTTGGGTCCTTGCCGAGGTACACCACGCCCATGGCGCCCTTGCCCAATTCCTTTTCAACTTGATAGCGACCCAACATGGGCTTTTCAACACCCCCACCGTCAAGGAGCATGGTCCCGCCCGGGTGCGCGCCGCCACCGCCCAAAATGACGGTTTCCGACAGGTTTTTGGCCCGATTGAGCTTGGACTGCAGGTCTTTGTGGTTCTTGTTGTAGGTGGCCATGTACTCGTACACGGCCTGAGCTTTGTTGAACTGGCGCTTGCGCTCGAAATCCAGCGCCAGGTTGTTCATGTTGTCCATCAGCGCATCGGTGAAAGGTACGCGGCGAAAACGATCAAACGCCATATCGAGCTGGCCTTGGCCTTGCAGCGCCAGACCCATCATGCGATTGGTCTCGGCCGATTCCTCGTCGGACTTGAGCTTGCCAGCCTCGGTCATGAGGAAGCGCTTGGTCGTCAACGCCAGGTGGCCGATCACCAGCAGGGCTGCGGGAAAGACAAACTTGAGCCAGGTCGCGGCCGCCGACAGCAAGCCGAACTCAACCACCAGCAACACCACGAATAACAGCAGTGTGATGATCGCGGCCTTGCCAGCCGACAGCCGTGGCAGGCCGGCAACCAGATAAGCCACAACCACCAGCAGCACACCCAGAGTGACCCAGACACCCCAACCAGGCTGCACGATGAAATGCTCACTCAGGATACTGGAGGTAATGTGCGCGATGGTTTCTGCTGGCGAAAGCCCCGGACCCGCCGGCGTCGGGAATTGGGTGCCTACCCCCGCCGCAGTGGCGCCAATGATCACGATCTTGTCGGCATACTTGGTAGCCGGAATCTTGCCGGAAATCACGTCATAGAATGAATCAACGGCAAAAGCTGGCCGACCGTCCTTGCCCTTGTAAAACTGTGGAAGCATCAAGGCTGATTCGTCGGTTTTGACCATCAGCTTGCCGATCTGCACAGACTCACCCACATTGAGTTTGATGTCGGCAGGCCCCAGGTTCAGGCTCCTGGCCGCGGCGAGCAGGCTCATGGAAGGCACGGCTTTCCCGTAATAATTGATAAGCAACGGTTCTTGCCGCACGGCACCATCCACGTCGGGCAGCTGGTTGAGGTGAGCAATACCCGCCGCCGCTGCACCTATCAACTCAATCGGTTGTTGACCGCGGATGGCCGGAAGGGAAAACCCGTTAAGCTCGTCTACAGCACTCTTCAGTGCGTAAGCCGGGAGCGGATTGTCCGGACGCCCTTGCGGCACTCCCAGCGAAAAAACCGAAGGTACCAAAACATTGCCGGCCTTGGTCATGCTGGCCGCGAGCTTGGCGTCAGTGTCCAGGGCTATTTCAGCCTCAGCGATGACTTTGCCCAATTGTTCAGGCAGACCACCGCTTGGAGCGGCCGCTGGATCGGATACTGGACCAAGAGCCTCCTTGATTTTGCGGATGAACACCAAGCCTCTATCGGTTTGCGGTTCAAAAAAGAAGGCTGTATGCGCAATGGTTTTGGCCTTGGCGGCCGAAAGCTGGTCAATCAGCTGCGCATGCACGTCGCGCGGCCAAGGCCAACGACCTATGTTGGCGATACTCTGGTCGTCGATCGCAATGATGGCTATGCGGTCTGAGGGCTGCCGCGAAGTGCTGGTGCTGGCATAGTCATAGTAACGGCGCTCAAGTGTGCCGAAAAAATCAGTCAGGCCATGCAAAAAAAGGACGGCCAGCACCACCAGAACGCCCACAAACCAGTCGGCCCGCCAGAACTGACTCAATTTCCTAGATGTTTTGGCCACTTCCCGTCCCTTGTCCTGATTCGCTATGCATAGCCCCAGCCATTTTTGTAATTGCTTTGTACTATCGGTCCCCCGGCAACAAATTTCGTGCGCCGGGTACCACCCGCCGACTGTTTCGGCAGGTTACAAGTCTCCTGACAATGGACATTAACAGACGGGGTGCGGCTGGACAAGCGACTTCTGCACCGCAAGCGTGCCGACTGTTGCAAATAAGTGGTTTTCTGGTATGCGCGGTGCGCATCCGGTCCGCAGCAGGTGGCGAACGCTAAGAAACGACCCTAACCGCCAAAGGGGGCTGCGGCGGCTGGGCCGTACGCCAGTTCAGGCTGAAGGCGCCTTTGTCTGCTGCCGTTTGGTCAGGTAGGTGCCCAGAGCCACCACAAGCACGGCACCCACAATCCCACCGGCAGTCACCGTATGGTCGCTAACGGCACCAAAATAGCTCACTACCGCAGGATCCGTCAGCAGCATCTCACCCGCCAGAAAGCCCAAAAGAGCTGCGCCGATGGTAATGATGATGGGGAAGCGCTCCATCACCTTTGTCAACAAGGTGGCGCCGAAAATAATCAGCGGGATGCTCACCAGAAGACCCAGTACCAGCAACGGGAGGTTGCCCTTGGCGGCTGCTGCGACTGCCAGAACGTTGTCCAGGCTCATCACCAGATCGGCAATCAGGATGGTGCGGATGGCTGCAGCCATGCCATTGATCTCGTGTCCCTCGCCGTCTTCATCTTCTTCGCCCTTGAGCAGGTCCACGCCAATGTAGACCAGCAGAACCGCACCTATCATCTTCAGGTACGGCAAGCTCAACAGCTGAATGGCCACGATGGTCAGCACGATACGCATCACGATCGCGGCGGCGCTGCCCCAGAAGATCGCCTTGCCGCGCTGCTCGGGTTTGAGTGTGCGCGCAGCCATGGCAATTACCACGGCGTTATCGCCAGACAGCACGATGTTGGCAAGAAGGATGGAGCCGAAAGCACTCCAGAAGAGGGGGGACGCGAGGTCCAGTCCGAAAAACATGGCAGCTCCTGTTATGAATTAAAAAAGCGCCGGGAAGCGCTTTTTTGTTTTGGAGAGTCTAAGCCGCAATAGGCCAATCCCGATTGGTATTACTGCTTACCTGCTTGACCGCGGTCAAGTTTTTAAATCACTTTTTCGTTGGTGGCTTACAGCAGCGCCTTGAGCAATTTGGCCATTTCCGACGGGTTGCGCGTCACGGTGAAGCCGCAAGCCTCCATGATGGCCAGCTTGGCATCCGCCGTGTCGGCGCCACCGGAGATCAGCGCACCCGCGTGACCCATACGCTTGCCGGCAGGGGCAGTCACACCAGCAATGAAGCCAACGATCGGTTTTTTCATATTGGCCTTGCACCACTGGGCGGCTTCGGCTTCATCGGGACCGCCGATTTCGCCGATCATGATGACGGCGTCAGTGTCCGGATCGTCATTGAAGGCTTTCATCACGTCAATGTGCTTGAGGCCATTGATCGGGTCGCCGCCGATACCGACTGCACTCGATTGGCCCAGGCCGATTTCGGTCAATTGCGCCACAGCTTCATAGGTCAGCGTGCCGGAGCGGCTGACTACGCCGATACGGCCCTTGCGGTGGATATGGCCGGGCATGATGCCGATCTTGATTTCTTCAGGTGTGATCAGGCCGGGGCAATTGGGGCCCAGCAGCAGGGTTTTCTTGCCGCCGGCAGCTTCCTTGGCTTTCATGCGGTTGCGCACTTCCAGCATGTCCTTGACCGGAATGCCTTCGGTGATGCAGATCGCCAAGTCCAGGTTGGCTTCAACAGCTTCCCAGATGGCGGCGGCAGCGCCCGCAGGGGGCACATAGATGACCGACACGGTTGCGCCGGTCGCCTTGGCGGCTTCGGTCACGTTGGCAAAAATCGGGATGCCTTCGAAGTCTTCGCCGGCTTTCTTGGGATTCACACCGGCCACAAAAGCTTCTTTGCCGTTCGCGTAGTCGCGGCACATGCGGGTGTGGAATTGACCGGTTTTGCCGGTGATGCCCTGGGTGATGACTTTGGTGTTTTTGTTGATGTAGATGGACATGTTCTTGGCTCCGGGCTTATTTGACAGCGGCGACGATTTTGGTCGCGGCTTCGGCCATGGTGTCTGCGGCGATGATGGGAAGGCCAGAATCGGCCAGCATCTTCTTGCCCAGGTCTTCGTTGGTGCCCTTCATGCGCACGACCAGTGGAACCGAAAGGTTCACGGCCTTGCAGGCGGTGATCACGCCGTCGGCGATGGTGTCGCACTTCATGATGCCGCCGAAGATGTTGACGAGGATGCCTTTGACATCAGGGTTCTTCAGCATGATCTTGAAGGCTTCGGTGACTTTTTCAGCCGTTGCGCCGCCGCCCACGTCCAGGAAGTTGGCCGGCTCACCACCGAACAGCTTGATGGTGTCCATGGTCGCCATGGCCAGGCCTGCGCCGTTGACCAGGCAGCCGATGTTGCCGTCCAGGCTGATGTAAGCCAGGTCGAACTTGCTGGCTTCGACTTCGGCCGGGTCTTCTTCGTCCAGATCGCGATAGGCCACGATTTCGGGGTGGCGGAACAGCGCGTTGGCATCGAAGTTGAACTTCGCGTCCAGGGCCATGACTTCACCCTTGCCGTTGCGGTTCAGGGGGTTGATTTCAACCAGCGACGCATCGGTGTCCATGTAGCACTTGTAGAGCTTTTGCAGGATATCGACGGTTTGCGCCACAGAGTCGGCAGGCATGCCGATGCCGGCGGCGACTTCCCTCGCCTGGGCGTCCGTCATACCGACCAGCGGATCGACAAACACCTTGATGATTTTTTCAGGGTTGGAGTGAGCCACCTCTTCGATGTCCATGCCGCCTTCGCTGGAAGCGATGAAGGCTACCTTTTGCGACTCACGGTCGGTCACGGCCGAAACGTAATATTCCTTCTGGATGTCGGCACCGTCTTCAATATAGAGGCGGCGGACTTTCTGGCCTTCTGGGCCGGTCTGGTGCGTTTTCAGCTGCATGCCGAGGATTTCGCCGGCAATGCGCTTGACGTCGTCGATGGTTTTGGCAACCTTCACGCCGCCGCCCTTGCCGCGGCCGCCCGCGTGGATCTGGGCCTTGACCACCCACACCGGGCCGCCTAGCTTCTGGGCGGCTTCCACCGCTTCCTGCACCGTGAAGGCCGGGATGCCGCGCGGCACTGGCACACCAAAATTGCGCAAGATTTCCTTGCCCTGGTACTCGTGAATTTTCATGAAAGACCTTCAGAATTCAGTAAAAGAGGGGGGTGCAACAGGGATTTGGGCAGAGGAATGGGGTGTCGGAAACAGGCCACACCGGCCCAAAAAACCACGTCGGCGGTCACTGCAGGCAGCAACGCAGAACTGTATCATGGTGCGACGCACAACTCTTGTGCCCGCCTTACACCCCGAAATGGGCCGAAATTGACCTCTAGGGCGGCCAGCCGCCCATTTTGTTTTGTACCTGGAAGTTCATGCCTAAAGTATTTATTGACGGCGAAGCCGGCACCACGGGCCTGCAAATCCGCGAGCGGCTGCAAGCCATGCCGCAGATCGAACTCGTCAGCATCGCGCCCGAGCTGCGCAAGGACGCGGCCGCCAAGCGCGCCCTGATGGCGCAGGTGGATATGGTGATCCTGTGCCTGCACGACGACGCGGCACGCGAGTCGGTTGCCATGATTGACAGCTTGACCGGCAAAAAACCCAAAATCATTGACGCCTCCACGGCTCACCGCACCGTGTCCGGCTGGGTTTACGGCTTTCCCGAACTGACCCAGACCCAGCGCACCGCCGTGGCCGCTGCCGACCGCGTGGGCAACCCCGGCTGCTACGCCACCGGTGCGATCGCGCTGATCCGCCCGCTGGTGGATGCTGGCGTAGTGCCTGCCGACTTCCCGCTGAGCCTTCCCGCCGTGAGTGGTTACTCCGGCGGCGGCCGGCAGATGATTGAAGACTACGAAGCCGGCACCGCTCCCCTGTTTGAACTTTACGGCCTGGGCCTGAAACACAAGCACCTGCCCGAAATCATGAAATACACAGGGCTCACACGCCGGCCGGTGTTCATTCCGTCGGTAGGCAACTTCAAGCAGGGCATGCTGGTGCAATTGCCGCTGCACCTTGACTTGCTGCCCGGCAAACCAACCGGGGCGCAGTTGCAGGACATACTGGCCAGACACTATGCCGGCAGCGAATGGGTCACCGCCGAAGCTGCGCCCGAGTCGGGAAAGCTGGATGCGCTGGCGCTCAACAACACCAACAAGATGGAGTTGCGCGTGTTTGCCAATGAAGAGTACCGCCATGCGGTGCTGGTAGCGCGGCTGGACAACCTGGGCAAGGGCGCATCCGGCGCTGCAGTACAAAACCTCAAGTTGATGCTGAAGCTGTAGGCGCCGCGCCAAGCCCGGCAACCGAGGGCCTCGGGCAGAGCTCAGGACAACGGTAGCGCGCGCGGCAATTCCCGGCCAACCTGGTTGACCACGTCCTGCCAGCTGCGATTCTCGCCTTGGCGAAAAAGCCGCGCACTGGGGTACCAGGGAGAGTCCTCCCTGTCGAGCAGCCAACGCCAGTCCGGACGAAAGGGCAGCATGACCCACAACGGCTTGCCCAGGGCTCCTACCAGATGGGCGACGCTGGTATCAATGCTGATCACCATATCAACGCAATCGGCGAGAGCCAGGGTATCGGCAAAGGTCCGCAATTCCTGCCCGGCGTGGAAGATACCCGATGCCTCCAGCGCGGCCAGATCCGGCTCGTTCACATCCTTCTGCAGGCTGATGAACTGATAGCCGGGTGGCATCGCTTCATGCAGCATGGCCATCGACATCGAGCGGTTCAGCGCAGTCTTGAGTGCCACATTGCCGGACCAGACCAAACCTACGCGCGGGCCGTCACGCGCGGGCAATCTGGCCTCCCACGCCTGCTTGAGAACCGGGTCGCTTCGCAAATAGGGCGCACCGGGAACATTGGTGACGCGCGTGCCAAAGGCCAGTGGCAGACTGAACATCGGGCATTGAAAGTCGAAAGATGCCGCAATATCTCTGCCGTCCCTGCTTTCCACCAGAGTACAGCCACTCTTCCAATCCGCACAAAGGGGCCGCAATGGCGCTGGCAGATGCAGGAAAATCCGTGCACCCATGGCCAGAATCACCGGGATATAGCGCAGCAGCTGGATAGAGTCGCCCAAGCCCTGTTCCGCATACAGAAAGATGGTCTTTCCCTTCAGGGGCTCCCCTGACCACATCGGCTGGGACAACACGGGCTTGAGCGTGCGCGGCCCCAGCGCATGGGCATACCAGCGCCACTCATACTCCTTCCACCCCTCTTCCCATTGGCCGAGCAGCAGTTGTGCAAATGCCTTGTTCCAGTGCAGGTTGGCATGCCGGGCATCCACAGCCAGCCCGATTTCGCAAATGGCCACCACTTCATCGCATTGCCTCAAGCTCAGCAGGGTGCAACCCAGGTTATAGAGAACATCAGGGTTCTTTGGCTGGAGGTGTTGCGCGCGACGGTGAAAATCCATCGCCTGCTCGAACCGCCTGAGCCGGTCGCAGGCCGCGCCAGCGTTGGACAGGGCATCCACATTTCCAGGCTGGAGGGCAATGATCTTTTCATAAATCTCCAGGGCTTCCTCATGCCGGATCATTGCTGCCAGGACCGCGGCTTTTCCACTCAGGGCAGGCACGTCGTCCGGATCTGCTGCCAAGGATCTGTCGATGATGGTCAAGGCCTCTTCGTGGCGCTCCAGGCCGTTCAGTGCGCAAGCTTTCTCCATGGGGAAAACCGGATGGGCCGCAGCAACGGATTGCTGGTCAGCAAAATCAATGGCCTCCTGCCAGCGCTCATGCGCAAGCAAAAGGCTGATGCGACGATAGCCCGCGTCGGTAAAACCCGGGTTGATGCGTAGCGCCTGGGCATACGCATCCAGTGCCGGCACCGGCTGGCCCAGGTCCTCGAAGGCGCGGCCCAGCTCGAACCAGGCGAAATCAAAGTCCGGCTTGAGCGCCAGCGCCGCCCTGAAGCTGTGGATGCCCTCCTCCGTCAAGTGCAACTGCATCTGCACCTGGCCCAGCAGAAAATGCGCATCAAGCAGTGTTGCGTCCAGTCGGATCGCATGGTGAAAACTATCAACAGCTTCCCGCAACTGGCCCAGTTCCATCAGGCCATAACCCAGGTTGACATGGGCCAAGCCATCGTTCGGTGTCATGGCAACCACCCGGCGATAGCAGTCGGTGGCCTCGGAAATCCTGCCTTGTGCCAACAATTCGTTGCCACGTGAGCGCAATGACTGGGCATCTTCGTCCGGGACAATCGGTCCGGCAGATACAGCGCTTTTATTGCGTGCCAGAAGGGTGCGGATACTCTGGAAAATGGCTGACTCCTGAAAGCTTTTCACATTCCCAGGCCAGACTTTGGGAGGAAGGGCCACTGCAGCCTGGATCTCAAGCTCCTTCGTTATCAGGATTTTTGAGCACCCACGATGCAACCTCCAGTGTAAAACCTCTTCCCGCCAGAAATCGGATTTGCCGGGCATGTTCTGCGGGGTTGGCCGGGGCTGTGCCAAACTTTCGCTGCCAGATGTCTCGCGCCCGTTCGCGCTCGGTGGCCTTAAGCTGCCCAACCGCTTCCCGTATGGCCGTCACGTCCAGTCCTTTGGCCTGCAGCTCCTGCTGGATACGCGAGGCGCCCAGCTTGCGGGAACGCCGGTTGATGACCGAATCGATGACACGCTCTTCGCTGATGAAATCCTTGAGCTCAAGGTCGTCGAGCACCGCCTTCAGCTGGCCCGGCGTTTCTTCATGCGGAGCCAGCTTGCGTTCAAGTTCGGCGCGTGAATGTTCGCGCGCGGCCAGGTAACGCAATGCACGGCCCTTGAGGGAAAGGCCAAAACCCGCGCGGCGGGCGGGTTTGGCGGGGGAGCTGTCTGCCGGGTTTTCCATGTCAAGGGACCCAGCCAGATTGAAATGCAAGCGCTACTCTTTTGATAGCTGCTTGCGCCCATTCTGATTGGTCTGTCGCCTTATTTGGCATTCAAAAGACAGGCTCAGGCGGCTACTTTGGCGGGTTTTTCGGCTTTCTCGGCCTTGGGCGCCTTTTCAGCCGGTGCTGGCTCGGTGCCGGCCGCGGCTTGCACCAGCGGAATACCCAGCGATTCGCGCACCTTGTTTTCGATCTCGATGGCGAGTTCGGGGTTTTCTTTCAGGAACTCACGCGAGTTGTCGCGCCCCTGGCCGATTTTTTCGCCGTTGAAGGCGTACCACGCACCGGCTTTTTCAACGATGTGGCCGGCGACGCCCAGATCCAGCACCTCGCCCAGGCGGCTGATGCCCTCGCCGTAGAGGATGTCGAACTCTGCCGTCTTGAACGGCGAGGCCACCTTGTTCTTGACCACCTTGACCCGGGTTTCGTTGCCGATCACCTCTTCGCCCTTCTTGATGGAGCCGATGCGGCGGATGTCCAGGCGCACCGAGGCGTAGAACTTCAGTGCATTGCCACCGGTGGTGGTTTCGGGCGAGCCGAACATCACGCCGATCTTCATGCGGATCTGGTTGATGAAGATGACCATGCAATTGGCCTTCTTGATGGTGGCGGTGAGCTTGCGCAGCGCCTGGCTCATCAGGCGGGCCTGCAGGCCGGGCAGCGAGTCGCCCATTTCGCCTTCAAGCTCGGCCTTGGGCGTGAGTGCCGCCACCGAGTCCACCACGATCAAATCGACCGCGCCGGAGCGGGTCAGCGAATCAACGATTTCAAGCGCCTGCTCGCCGGTGTCGGGCTGGCTGATCAGGAGGTCTTGCAGGTTCACGCCCAGCTTTTGCGCGTACTGGATGTCCAGCGCGTGCTCGGCATCCACAAAGGCGCAGGTGCCGCCCAGTTTTTGCATTTCGGCGATGACCTGCAGGGTCAGCGTGGTTTTGCCCGACGATTCAGGGCCGTAGATTTCAACCACACGGCCGCGCGGCAGGCCGCCGACGCCCAAGGCGATGTCCAGGCCCAGGGAGCCGGTGGAAACGACCTGGATGTCCTCGATCACCTCGCCGTCGCCCAGCTTCATGATGGTGCCTTTGCCGAACTGCTTTTCGATCTGGGCCAGCGCGGCCTGCAGGGCCTTGGCCTTCTCGGTGTTCAGGGCGGCGCTTTGCACAGGGTTTTGAGCGGGGTTCAGTTTGCTGGTCAGTTCCATGAAAAACTCCTTGAAAATCAATGATGTAAAACTTTTTGCTCTAATTTCCAGCCTCTGCTTTTAATCACAGCGCTGGATGCATGATCAGTACTTTATGGGCGTCATCGAAATAAGTAAACCCTATTTTTAGTCAGTTTGCCTGATCAATTGAGATACCATGATTTCATGCCCGAAGCAGTCAATCCACCTCACATTTCCAGCCCCTTTGGCGCCACCGAAGCCGGCTGGCGGCAGACCCACCTGGGCCGGCTGATGGGCCACGCGCTGCGCCGCTTTGACGAGCGCGTGCTGTCACTGATGGCCAGCAGCATTGAGGTACCGCTGGCGCTGTCCAACCTCGCGGCGCGCGACCAGGTCGGCGCTGCGCATATCCACATCACACGCCACCTGGCCGTGGGCGGCTCGCGCCTGACGGACCTCGCGCAAAGCGCCGGCATGAGCAAGCAGGCCATGGGCGACCTCGTCGACCAATGCGAAGCCTGGGGTTTGGTGACGCGCCAGCCCGACCCGCACGACAAACGCGCCCGCCAGGTGCTGTTCACCGAATCGGGCCTGCTCTGGCTGGAAGCCTTTCACAGAGCGGTTCGGCAAGCCGAGGATGAGTTTCGCCAGGCTGTGGGGCATGATGTAGCCACAGTGGTGGCGCTGGGACTGGAAGCATATGCAGGCTGAATGTGGCACCCACGGTCGCTCACCGCGCGTAACTCCCTGCACCTGGGACAGACGCAAGCGCCTAAAATTCAGGCAAACACACTAACTTGCGGCGCAGCAGGCGCTGCCGCCCCACCCGGAGACAACCATGCGTATCCTGATTGCCGAAGATGACCAGGTCCTGGCCGACGGCCTGCTGCGCACTTTGCGTGCCTCCGGTGCGGCAGCCGACCACGTGGCCAGCGGCACCGAAGCCGACGCCGCGCTGCTCACCAACACCGAATTCGATCTGCTGATCCTGGATCTGGGCTTGCCGCGCATGCACGGGCTGGAAGTGCTCAAGCGACTGCGCGCCCGCGGCTCGGCCATGCCGGTGCTGATCCTGACCGCCGCCGACAGCGTGGAAGAACGCGTCAAGGGCCTGGACTACGGCGCCGACGACTACATGGCCAAACCGTTTTCGCTGCAAGAGCTGGAAGCCCGCGTGCGTGCGCTGATCCGCCGAGGCATGGGCGGCGCCAGCAGCACCATCAAGCACGGCCCGCTGGTGTACGACCAGGCCGGACGCGTGGCCACCATTGATGGCCAGATGCTGGAGCTGTCGGCGCGCGAACTCGGCTTGCTCGAAGTGCTGCTGCAACGCGCCGGCCGCCTCGTCAGCAAGGACCAGCTGGTGGAACGCCTCTGCGAATGGGGCGAAGAGGTCAGCAACAACGCGATCGAGGTGTACATCCACCGGCTGCGCAAGAAGATTGAAAAAGGCCCGGTGCGGATTGCAACAGTTCGAGGCCTGGGTTACTGCCTCGAAAAAATACCAGGTTGAACAATGCCCCCACGGTCGCTCACTCCGTGTAGCTTCCTGCCCCCCGAGGGGGCCGCCCGCCTGCGGCCTGGCAAAGCCAGTTCCGCGGCTCATGCTGGCTTGAAGATAACGCCACCGCGCTCTAGGCTGTGGCATTAAGGCTCTTCCAGCGTGAGCGCCGAAGCCTTTTCGGCGAAATCCTCGACTGGATGCTCACGCCACTGTTGTTGCTCTGGCCGATCAGCCTGGCGCTGACCTGGCTGGTGGCGCAGAACATTGCCGGCAAGCCGTTTGACCGTGCGCTTGAATACAACGTGCAGGCACTGGCCAAGCTGGTGGCGGTCAAAAACAACCAGGTCCAGTTCAACCTGACGGCGCCTGCGCGCGAGATCCTGCGTGCCGATGACACCGACCTGGTCTATTACCAGGTCGTGGGCACGCAAGGCGAACTGCTCAGCGGCGAGCACGACCTGCCCCTGCCGCCCGATGAAGACAAGCCTACCAACGGCGAGGTGCGGCTGCGCGAAGACCTGATCCAGGGCGAAGATGTCCGCGTGGCCTATACCTGGCTCAAGGTCGAGGTCAAAGCCCCGGCGCCGACAGGCAAGGCGGCTGCACCGCGCAGCGACAAGGGCGCTGGCGCACCCGAAGCCGTGTCCGCCCAGATGGTGCTGGTGCAAGTGGCCGAGACACTGGAAAAGCGCAAGACCCTGGCCACTGAAATCGTCAAGGGCACCATGGTGCCGCAGTTCGTAACGCTACCGCTGGCCGTACTGCTGGTGTGGCTGGCACTGGTGCGCGGCATCAAGCCGCTGGCCCAGCTTGAAAAGCGCATCCGCGCACGCAAGTCCGACGACATGAGCCCGCTCGATGAAACCGCGGTGCCGGAAGAGGTAGCACCGCTGGTGTCCTCCATCAACGATTTGCTGAGCCGGCTCAAGGTGTCGCTGACCACGCAGAAACGCTTTCTCGCCGATGCCGCGCATCAGTTGAAGACACCGCTGGCGGGCCTGCGCATGCAGGCCGACCTGGCGCAGCGCGAAACCGATGCCGATGAACTCAAAAAATCGCTCAAGCACATCGGCCGTGCCAGCATACGCGCCACCCACACCGTCAACCAGCTGCTGGCGCTGGCGCGCGCCGAGACCACGGGCCGCAGCCTCGCCAAGCTGCACATCGACCTGGTGCATATCGTGTCGGAAGTGATGGCCGACTCGGTGCCTCGCGCCCTTGAAAAACAGATCGACCTCGGCTACGACGGGCCCGCCGCCGGCGAGCAGGCGACTCAGCTGGAAGGCAACCCGACCCTGCTCAAGGAGCTGGTGCGCAACCTGCTGGACAACGCCATCAACTACACGCCCGAAAAAGGACAGGTCACGCTGCGGCTCATGACCGACCGCTTCAGCGGCGTGCTGGTGCTGCTGGTAGAAGACTCCGGGCCGGGCATCCTTGAGTCCGAGCGCGAGCTGGTGTTCCAGCCGTTCTACCGCACGCTGGGCACCAACGTCGACGGCTCCGGCCTGGGCCTGGCTATCGTCCTGGAAATCGCCAAGCAACACGGCGCCACCATCACGATTGAAGATGCGGCCCTGCCGGGCCACCCGCAAACGCCGGGCACGCGCGTCACCGTGCGTTTTGTCGGCATGGATTTACCTGACGGTCAGTAGCGGCCGCACCTGCACCCATGCCCTTGGGGCCCGGAAGTTTTTAAGAAAATCGCCTGAAGGCCATACAGTACTTGCGCGAGCAGCTCCTGAAATGATAGCGAATCAGGATCTGGCAAGCGGCCACTTATCGTAAAGCTTCACGCCGATGCGCTCGCCCCACAGCTCGATTTGCGCGGGCGTGCCGGCGTGCGGCTGATTGGCGCTGCCGCCGCGCACATAACCCAGGGCCACGCAGACGCCGGCCAGCGGGCTCCAGCCGACCGATGAGATTTCGCCCACCGTTTGCCCGCCCATCACAATCGCTTCCCCGCCCCAGGCAAAGGCGTCCGGCGTGTCAAACACCAGCGTGACCAGCTTTTTGCGCAGGGCCAGTCCCTGTGAATTGAGCAACGCGGCCTTGCCGATGAAGTCAGCGGGCTTGTCGAGCCTCACACTGAAGGCCAGCCCGGCCTCCCACGGCGTTTCGTCCGGGCCAAGCTCTGCGCCCCAGGCGCGCCGGCCCTGTTCGATGCGAAGCGCATCCAGCGCGTAGTAGCCCGCATCGCGAATGCCCAGTGCCTTACCGGCCTCCATCAGTGCCAGGTACACATGGCGCGCCATTTCGATCGGCGTGTAGAGCTCAAAGCCCGGCCCGCCCACATAACTCATGCGGGCGGCGCGCACGCGGGCAAAGCCGACATCGATGTCCTTCGTCCATGAGAACTTCAGCGCCTCGGGCGACAGGTCGTCCGGGCTAACGAGCGCCAGCAGCTCACGCGCCTTCGGCCCCATCACCGACAGCACCGAGTACATCGCAGACACATCGGTGAGCACCGCATGCTCCGCCTCGCCGATATGCCGAGCGATCCAGTCGAAGTCCCTTACCGTTTGCGCGGAGCCGGTGATGATGAGGAATTGGTTCACGGCTTGCCTCATCACGGTCAAGTCACTTTCAAAACCGCCGCGCTCATTGAGCATGGCGGTGTAGACCATCTTGCCGACATGCACGCCCATCTCGTTGGCGCACAGGCGCTGCAACACGGCCAGTGCATCGCGGCCCTGCAACAGGTATTTGGAGAACGAGGTCTGGTCGTAAAGGGCAACGGTTTCGCGCGTGGCCTTTTGCTCTTCAATCATCCAGGGTAGCCAGACCGGTTTATCGAGGGAGTATTCCGGGCGCGCCTGCCCCTCCGGCCTGAAATAGCTTGCACGCTCCCAGCCATTCTTGCTGCCGAACTCCGCGCCTCTGGCGGCCAGGATGTCGTACAGCGGTGAGGTACGCAACGGCCGCGCCGTTTCCAGTTCCTGCCTCGGCCAGCGCATCGCATAGTGCAGGCCCAGTGTCTCACCGGTGCGCTCGGCCAGGGCCCTGCGGTTGCCGGTGAAGCTGCCGAAACGGCGTATGTCCACGTCCCACAAATCGGTGCTGGGCTCGCCACCCACAATCCATTCGGCCATGAGCCGGCCCGCGCCGCCGCTGTTGGCAATGCCGGCGGAGTTGAAACCCGCGCAGACAAAGTAGTTGCGCAGTTCAGGCGCCTCACCCAGGATGAAGTTGCCGTCGGGCGTAAAACTCTCCGGCCCGTTGAGCAGCATCTTGATTTCGGCCGTCTCCAGGCACGGCGTGCGGTGCAGCGCGGCGGTCATCAGCGGTTCGAACTGGTCCCAGTCTTCGTCCAGCAATTCGAACTGGAAGGTAGCCGGAATCGGGTCCATCTTCCAGGGTTTGGCCTGGGGTTCAAAGCCGCCCATCACCAGGCCGCCGACTTCTTCCTTGTAGTAGATGTAGCCGTCCGGGTCGCGCATGACCGGCAGCATGGGGTGCACACCCGGAATCTTGCCGGTGACGATGTAGAAATGCTCGGCCGAATACAGCGGCACATTCACGCCCGCGAGCTTGCCGAACTGCCGCGCCCATTGGCCGGCGCAATTGACGACGACTTCGCAGCGCACGTCACCCTGCGCGGTCTTCACGCCCACAGCCCTGCCGTTTTCAATGATGACACCGGTCACCTCGATGCCTTCAACCATCTTCACGCCGCGGTTGCGCGCGCCCTTGGCCAGCGACATGCAAAGGTCCGCCGGATTGGCCTTGCCGTCGCCCGGCAGCCAGATCGCGCCCTGCAGGTCGTCGGTGCGCATGATGGGATATTTGTCGCCGGCTTCCTGCGGCGAGATCTCATGGCATTCCACGCCAAAGCTGTTGGCCATGGCGACCTGCTTTTTGAGCACCTTCATGCGCTCCGGCGTGCGCGCCACGTTGACGCTGCCGCATTGTTTCCACCCGGTGGCCAGGCCCGTTTCAGCCTCAAGCGAGGCATACAACTCGATGCCGTACTTGCTCATCTGCGTCATGTTGCGGTTGGGCCGCATCTGGCCGACCAGGCCGGCCGCATGCCAGGTGGTTCCGCTGGTGAGCTTGCCCTGCTCGAGCAGCAGTACGTCTGTCTTGCCCATTTTGGCCAGGTGATAGGCCACGGAGCACCCGGCGATGCCGCCACCCACAATGACGATCTGCGCTTGAGTCGGGATATTCATGCGTGCAGTCCTCTACGGTATGAAATCAGCGGCTGCCGCGGAACCGGCTTTGCCGGGCCGCAGGCCGCGCCCCCTTGAGGGGGAGGCGCCGAAGGCGCTTCGGGGGGGAACTCATATCTAGGCCAACCGTATCGCCATCACGCCGCCCACAATCGCGCAGGTGCCCACAAAACGGCGCACGGTAAATGTTTCTTTCAACATCCAGGTGCCCAGCAAAACGGCGAACAGCACCGAGGTTTCGCGCAGCGCCGCCACCGTAGCCACCGGCGCGCGTGTCATGGCCCACAGCGCGATTCCGTAGGAGCCCAGCGACGCCAGCGCGCCGCCGGTAGCCACAGGCCAGCGATGGCGGGCGTAGTCGGCCATGGCACGCCCGCGCCGCGCCATCATCAAGAGGCCGAAGGGCCAGCCGTCGAGCAGGAACAGCGTGGCGACGTATTGCAGGGCATTGCCGGAGGCGCGAACGCCCAGTCCATCCACCACCGTATATATGGCAATGATGAGCGCGTTGGCCAGCGCAAAGCCAACCGCCTTGGGGGCATGCAGGGCATGGCGGCTCAAGCCCAGCACCAGCACGCCGCCGGAGATGCCCAGGATGCCGGCCCACGCCAGCGGGCTCAAAGTTTCGCCCAACGTGAAGGTTGCCGACAGCGCCACCAGCAGCGGCGCCACACCGCGCATCAGTGGATAGGTCAACCCCAGGTCGCCGTGCTTGTAGGCCTGTGTGGTCGCGATGAAATAGCCGATGTGGATCAGCACCGAAGCGCCGATAAACGGCCAGGCCTCGATACGCGGCAGGCCCACCACCAGCACCAGCGGCAACGCCAGCACAGAGCCGATCAGGTGAATGACCGCCATGTCCAGCGCCTTGTCGGCACTGGACTTCACCAGGGCATTCCAGCCTGCGTGCAGCAGCGCGCCAAACAGCACAGCGCCCAGCACCGGCCACGTCAGTGCCAGAATTTCAGGCGGCAAGCGAGGGCTCTGCGGCGGGAAGGGTGCAGCGCCTGGCCCGTGCCAGGTAGTGCGCCAGTGGCGGCGTGGCCTTGTGCGCATCTTTCGCAAGATCGTCCCAGAGGCGCAGCTTCACCGCATCCCCGGCACCGGGCTGCGCGATGAAGCGCGCCGCTTCTTCAGCGGAAAAAATGCCGCCTTGCAACTGCAAGCTGCGTTTGGAATCCGCTGAAAGGCTGGAATGGTAACCACGCCGCGCCGCGCACAGATAGCGCTTGGCGTCCACATGCAGCTTGATGGCGTCCAACACCTCGTCGGGGAAAAGACCCCGCAAAAAAGGCAGTGCTCGGTACTGATGCACATCATCCACACCACGCAGCGACGGTGTTTCGCCCAGGTCGTGCAGAAGATGCCCAAGGTCATGCAACAGCGCCGCGGTCACCAGGGCATCGCTCGCGCCTTCGGCTTCGCCGAGTGCCGCAGTCTGCAGCGCGTGCTGCAGCTGCGTTACGGGCTCGCCGCTGTATTGTTCGCCGCCGCGCTCTTTGAAAAGGTGTTCGATGTCGTCAAAGTTCAGCACGTGAATTCCTAGAAAAGTGAACTCGAAAAGAAGAACGCTTTCGCCAGTGGCCGCCGCGGAACCGGCTTTGCCGGGCCGCTGGTGGCCGCCCCTGGGGCTGAGAGCCGCGGCTCCAAGCCTGCCTTCGCAGGCTTGGACGGCCTCGAAGAGCTTCGGCCTCTGGCCGTTGCACGGGGCGCCGAAGGCGCTTCGGGGAGAACTTTAGCCATTCCAGGGGAGCGAATAAGTTTTCAGGTTGGTAAAGCTTTTAATCGCTTCCTGCACACCCTCTTTATAGCCCAGGCCCGAATCCTTGATACCACCGAAAGGCGTGAGCTCCAGGCGATAGCCCGGCACCTCCCGCACATTGACGGTACCGACATGCAGCTCGCTGACAAACCGGTTGATATAGTCCAGGCGGTTGGTGCAGACGGCGCTTGAAAGGCCGTAGGCCGTGCCGTTCGAAATCTGGATAGCTTCGTCGATGTTTTTGAAACGTATGACCGGAGAGACGGGCCCGAAGGTTTCCTCGCGCGCCACCGTCATCTGCGGTAACACATGGTCCAGCAGCGTAGGCGAATAAAGCGCGCCGCGCCTATGGTTGCCCGCCAGCAATTTCGCGCCCTGCGCCACCGCCTCATTCACACGCGACTCAAACAGCATGGCTGCCGGCTCATCAATCACCGTGCCCATGTCATTGGCCTTGTCGGCCGGGTCGCCGTATTTCCAGGCCAGGGTCTTGGCCAGCACCTGCTCCACAAATTCGCCCGCCACCGCCTCATGCACCATGAGCCGCTTGATGGCCGTGCAACGCTGGCCCGAATTCTTATAGGAACCCTGCACGGCCAGCGTGGAGGCCTCGTTGAGATCGGCATCCTCCATCACGATGATGGGGTCGTTGCCGCCCAGCTCCAGCACCACGCGCCGGTAGCCGGCCTTGCCGGCAATGTACTTTCCGATGGCCACGCCACCCGTAAATGTCACCAGGTCCACCAATGGGTTGGTGATCAATTCGTCCGCAATCTCGCGCGGGTCGCCCGTTATCACGCTGAGCATTTCGGGCGGCAAACCCGCCTCATAAAGGATGTCGGCGAACAGGAGGGCAGAGAAAGGCACTTTCTCGGACGGCTTGAGCACCATGCGGTTATTGGTTGCAATGCTGGGCACCACCTTGTGCGCCACCTGGTTCATCGGGTGGTTGAAAGGCGTGATGGCGGTGATCACGCCCAGGAGCGGGGAGCGGTGCGTGTAGACGCGACGCTTCTTGCCGTGCGGCGTGAGGTCGCAGCTGAAGATCTGGCCGTCGTCCTTGAGCACTTCGGTTGCGCCGAAGAGCAGCACGTCACTGACACGGCCTGCTTCGTAGATGGAATCCTTCAGGCACAGCCCTGCCTCCGCCGTGATGAGATTCGCGACCTCCATCAACCGCGACTGGACGATGGCCGCCGCGCGGTTGAGGATGGCTGCGCGTTCATAACGGCTCAGCTGGGGCTTGCAGGCGTGCGCCTTGGCGAAAGTCTCACGGACTTCCTCAAGCGTAGCCTTGGGCACGCTGCCCAGCAGCTTCGCCGTGTACGGATCGAACACCTCGATCGCGCGGTCACCGGTCCGGCCGGCACCAACCTTGCGGCCGGCCAGTCGCATGGCGTTGAGCTGGTGGTCGCGGATGTACTGGTCAATCACTCTGCGGCTTTCAGGACAGGTTATGTGCGGACATGTTTCTGGCGTTTGTTGCCGGATATCTATTGGGCGTAATTGAGCGCCAGGTCGAAGGCATCGAAGTTACGAAAACGCCGGTTACGGTTCAGGCCCGGCAAGTCCCGGTTCACGATCAGCGGGACACGCTGCTCGCTCATGCCGCCGTGCGAGCGCAGCGGAACTTCGAGCGCAGAGAGATCGTGGCGCGAGGCTGAGGTGCCGATCACGGTGAAGCGTTCAGACACCGCCACAATGTCGCCGATCCTGTCGGCAGGGAGTTCAAAGCGCTCGGCGGCCTGCTCACGTGAAAGCACCAGCTCCATGCCCTTGAGCGCCGCCAGCCGTTTGCGGGCGGCCTCGATGTTCGTGCCCTCGGGCAGGTAGATCGTGGCGAAGGATCCCAGCGCGCCGTGATGCACCACATAGGGGTCGGTGATCGGAAGAATCACACGCGCAACGCCCGCGCCCAGCCAGCTGTCAAACCAGTCCTGCAGGTAGATCACGTCGGGCGTGCCGTCCATGGCGACCTTGGCGTTCATGCCATGGTCGGCCGTGAGCACGATCACGCAGCCCAGATCGTCGAGCTGCTGCATATAGCCGTCCATCATGCGGTAGAAGGAATTGGCGCCGTCGGTGCCGGGCGCGTGCTTGTGCTGCACGTAGTCGGTGGTCGACAAGTACATCACATCGGGTTTGTATTTCTGCATGATCTTCACGCCGGCCGCAAACACGAACTCCGACAAGTCTGCGCTGTAGACACTGGGTAGCGGCTGACCCACCAGGCCCAGCACATCTTCAATGCCGTTTTCTTCCAGCGTGACCTGGTCGGCCTTCTCGGACGAAAAGCAGATTCCTCTCATCTTGTGGCCCAGCAACTTGCGCAACTTGTCTTTGGCTGTGACCACCGCCAGGGACTTGCCCGCGTCCGCAAGGGCCGCCAGCAGGGTGGGCGCGCGCAGCCACTTGGGGTCATTCATCATGACCTCGGTGTCGGTGGCGGTATCGAACAGGTAGTTGCCGCAGATGCCGTGCACGCTGGGCGGTGCGCCCGTCACGATGGACAGGTTGTTGGGGTTGGTAAAGCTGGGCACCACGCAATCACCCGTCAGGCCAGAACCCAGCGCCAGGGTGCGCTTGAGCCACGGCATGTGGCCGGCGGCCACGGCTTGCGCCAGGTAATCGGGCTCGCAGCCGTCAACGCACACCACCACGACGGGCTGGGTCGGCAGCCTGTATGCCCGGCCATTGACTTTCACTTCGGTCTTTTTATCAGCGACTGCCACGTTGGAGCCTTCCCTTGTCCATGTTTTTCTCTGGGCCTTTTGCGATGTCGTCATCGACCAGGTGCGACGCCCTGGCCTGTGCCGCACGGGCAGCCGGGCTGGCCTGCAGGCGCGCCTGACGCCGCAGGTCGTTTTCAATCGTGCGTTCCTTGCTTTCGATCACGTGGTCGTACATGGCCCGGCCTGCGACGTCCGCGTCACCGGAGGCGATGGCCTTGACGATCTGCCTGTGCTCATTGGCCGAAATCGGCATGAGCCAGCCGTCGGCCAGGTTCAGGCGCCGGAACAGCGACAGCTCCTTGATGAGCTTGCGATAGATGGCCGTGAGCTTGCTGTTGCCTGCCATTTCCACCAGCCGGTCGTGGAATTTCAGGTTAAGCAGGTGGTAGTTGTAGGCGTCTTCTGCCTTGACGGCCTTTTCCATCGAGTCGACGAGGCCCCGGATTTCCTTGAGTTGGGCCGGCGTGATGTTCCTGGCGAGCTGGCGGCCGACGAGTTCGTCCATCGCGGCGCGCAGGTCGAAAATCTCGACGGCTTCCTCGATGGGAATGTCACGCACGAAGACGCCGCGATTTTTTTCGTTGCGCACCAGGCCAGCTTCCTCCAGCATTCGGAAGGCTTCACGCACCGGCCCGCGGGAGACGCCCATCTTTTCAGCCAGCGCTGCCTCAATGAGTTTGCTGCCCGGTTCGTATTCGCCAACAAGAATGGCGCGCTCGATTTCCTGCTGCACCACCGTGGTGAGGGAACTGGTCTGCAACAGCGCGATAGTGGGATGAAACACGGCATTCATGCCCTGCATTGAAGCACAAAACACAGGATTGTCAACAATCTGCAAAAAACAATTGACAAGATAAAAGGGGCAGCGTTAAATAAATATTGAGCTGGGTTGATATGACCTGAACACAGGTTGGTCATCGCAGTGTCACTGCCCCGACACGAACAGGTCACAACATTGCAGGTTTTCCACAAAGGACTTTTTATGCAGCTGGCTACCCATCTCAAATCCCTGCCAAAGGCGATCGCTCTTATCGGCTTTTTTGGCCTGCTCACCGCCTCCACYGGCGCATTCGCCCAGAAGACCCAGTTGCTGGTCTACACCGCGCTGGAAACAGACCAGATCAAGGCCTATCAAGAGGGCTTCAACAAGGTCTACCCCGATATCGAAATCAAGTGGGTCCGCGACTCGACCGGTGTGATCACCGCCAAGCTGCTCGCCGAAAAATCCAATCCCCAGGCCGACACCATCATGGGTGTGGCTGCCTCCAGCCTGGCCCTGCTCGACAAGCAGGGCATGCTCGAACCCTACGCGCCGATCAACCTTGACGGCATCATGAGCCAGTACCGTGACAAGAAGAAAGTTCCCGCCTGGTTCGGCATGGACGTGTGGGGTGCCACCGTGTGCTTCAACACCGTCGAAGCCAAGAAGAAAAACATCCCTACACCCGAGACCTGGCAGGACCTGACCAAACCCATCTACAAGGGTCAGGTCGTCATGCCCAACCCCGCCTCCAGCGGCACCGGCTACTTCGACGTGACCGCCTGGCTCACGCTCTTTGGCGACAAGGACGGCAAGGGCGGCGGCTGGAAGTACATGGACGCGCTGCACGAAAACATCGCGCAGTACACTCATTCGGGTTCCAAGCCCTGCAACATGGCCGCCTCCGGAGAATTTCTGGCGGGCATTTCGTTTGAATACCGCGGCAACACCAACAAGGCCAAGGGTGCGCCGATCGATCTGGTGTTCCCCAAGGAAGGGCTGGGCTGGGACCTGGAAGCCTTTGCCATTCACAAAGGCACCAAGAAACTGGACGCCGCCAAGAAACTGGCTGACTGGGCTTCGAGCAAGGACGCCATGATGCTGTACGGCAAGAACTTCGCGATCACCGCGCAGCCCGGACTGGCGCCGCCGCTGGCCAATGTGCCAAAAGACTATGAGGCCCGCCTCGTCAAGATGGATTTCAGCTGGGCAGCAGACAACCGCGAGCGCATTTTGAATGAGTGGACGAAGCGCTATAACTCCAAAACAGAGAAGAAGTAGCCCCCATCGGCGGCCTTTGGCCGCCGTCTCCCCCTCAGGGGGACGGCCGCTGTGGCCCGGCGGAGCCGGTTCCACGCCGCCGCTTGCCCTTTGCACTGGCGCCGACCGTTCAGGTAATACACGTATGACCCACGAATGAACAACGACTCTTTTCTGAACCTGCGCCATATCCGCAAGGAATTCGGTGCCTTCACCGCGCTGCAAGACATCAACCTGGACATCCGCAAGGGCGAGTTCGTTTGCTTTCTGGGGCCTTCGGGTTGCGGCAAGACGACGTTGTTGCGCATCATTGCCGGGCTGGAAGTGCAGACCTCGGGTGAAGTGCATCAGGGCGGGCGCGACATCTCGCGGCTGCCGCCGGCGCTGCGCGACTACGGCATCGTGTTCCAGAGTTACGCGTTGTTTCCCAACCTCAGTGTGGCCGACAACGTGGCGTATGGGCTGGTCAACCGCAAGACACCCAAGGCTGAAGCGGCCCAACGCGTGAGCGAGCTGGTCAAGCTGGTGGGCCTGCCGGGCAGCGAGGCGAAATATCCCAGCCAGCTCTCGGGCGGTCAGCAGCAGCGCATTGCGCTGGCACGCGCGCTGGCCACCTCGCCAGGCTTGCTGCTGCTGGACGAACCCCTGTCGGCGCTCGATGCGCTGGAGCGCGTGCGCCTGCGCCAGGAAATCCGCGCGTTGCAGCAAAAACTGGGCGTGACCACCATCATGGTGACGCACGACCAGGAAGAAGCTTTAAGCGTCGCCGACCGCATTGTGGTGATGAACCACGGCCTGATCGAACAGGTGGGAACACCGATGGAAATTTACCGCGAGCCGGCTTCGCCGTTCGTGGCGGATTTTGTCGGCAAGGTCAATGTCATGCCAGCGAATGTCAGCGGCAGCCAGATGAGGTTCGGCACCATGTGCCTGCCTTGCGACGGAGCCGACCGCGAGGTCAAGGTTTACCTGCGCCCTGAAGATGTGCTGGCCCGGCCCATTGCAGCGGATGACGCCCATGTGTTCGACGCCACCATCGAAAAAATCGAATTCCTCGGCTCCTTCTGCCACGTTCACGTGGCCTCTCCTGCACTGGGCACCCACAAGCTCACGGTTTACCTCTCGCTCAATTTCCTGTCGGAGCAATCCTTGCAGGTCGGCTCGACCCTCCCCCTCAAATTGCTGCCAGAGCGCATCAAGGTGTTCTGATGCCCGTCTATACACCTCCTGCTTTGCCCCTGGTGCGGCAGCGTGTGCACTGGATTGACCACCTGGCCTATGCTGCCCTTGCGCTGGCAGCTATTATTTTGATAGCGTTTCTGGCAGCCCCGTTGCTGGCCATCCTGCAGCAGGCCGTGCAGGACAAGGCCGGGGATTTCATCTGGCTTGACAATTTCATCGAGTACGCCAAAACGCCGGCACTGCTCGAAAGCCTGTGGAACAGCCTCTGGATTTCAGGCGCCGTCACCCTGATTGCGGTACCCCTGGCGTTTGGTTTTGCCTATGCGCTGACCCGTTCGTGCATGCAATACAAGGCGCTGTTTCGCGGCATCACGCTGGTTCCCCTGCTGGCCCCCTCCCTCCTGTCGGCCATTTCGCTGATTTACTGGTTTGGCAACCAGGGGRTGCTCAAAGGCTGGATGCAGGGTATCGGCATCGACCAGATTTATGGTGCGCCCGGCATTGTGGTGGCCGAATGTTTTGCGGTGTTTCCGCATGCGCTGATGATTCTGGTCACCGCGCTCAGCCTGTCCGACGCTCGGCTGTACGAGGCGGCTAATGCCATGGGCACCAGCGCCAGGCGCAAGTTCTTCACCATCACGCTGCCCGGTGCCAAGTACGGCCTTATTTCCGCGGCGCTCGTCACCTTCACGCTGGTCATGACGGACTTCGGCATTCCCAAGGTGATAGGCGGCAACTTCAATGTGCTGGCCACCGACGTCTTCAAGCTGGTGATCGGCCAGCAGGATTTCGCCAAGGGCGCAGTGGTCGCTATCTTGCTGCTGGCGCCCGCCGTCCTGACATTCGCGGTAGACAGCTACGTCAGCAAGCGCCAGACCGCGATGCTGACGGCGCGTGCCGTGCCCTACCGGCCCACGCCTTCGCGCGGCTACGACCGGGTCATGACGCTGTATTGCTGCGCCATCGCCTTCCTGGTGCTGGCCATGCTGGGCATGGCGGTGTTCGCATCCTTCGCCAGCTTCTGGCCCTACAACCTCACGCCCAGCCTGCGCCACTACACCATGGGCCTGATCGACGCGGAAGTCGGCGTCGGTTTTCTCAACAGCCTGAAGATGGCGGCGGGCACGGCCTTCTTCGGCACCGCTCTGGTGTTTTGCAGCGCCTACCTGCTCGAAAAAACCAAAGGCATGGACGGCCTGCGCGGCTTTGTGCGCATGCTGGCCATGTTGCCCATGGCCGTGCCCGGCCTGGTGCTGGGACTGGGCTACATCTTCTTTTTCAATGCGCCCGGCAATCCGCTGAACGGCCTGTACCACACGCTGACCCTGCTTACGCTGTGCACCATCGTGCACTTCTACACCACCGGCCACCTGACGGCCGTAACCGCACTCAAGAGCCTTGATGGCGAATTTGAAGCCGTGAGCGCCTCGCTCAAGGTACCCTTCTTCAAGACCTTCTGGCGCGTCACCCTGCCCATCTGCACGCCGGCGCTGGTCGACATCGCGCGCTACTTCTTCATCAACGCCATGACCACCATCTCTGCCGTGGTGTTTCTCTATTCGCCCGAAACCAAAGTTGCGTCGATCGCCATCCTGAACCTGGATGAAGCCGGCGAAATGGGCGCCGCCGCAGCCATGGCCGTCCTGATCGGTATGGCATCAACGATTGCAACCCTGCTTTTCATGGCGCTGGCCTGGTGGGTAAACCGCCGTACGCAGGCATGGCGAACCAGCTCGCGCTAGGAGCTTCATGACAGCCCAGCGCAACATCCGCATGCTCACACGTTACAACGCGTGGGCCAACGACCGCCTGTTCGGCGCATTAAAGCAACTTCCTGCAGCTGAACTCCTGGCACCGCGCGCGACAGGCTTTGGCAACATGCTTCGTACGCTGAACCACGCCTATGTGGTGGATCTCATCTGGCAGGCGCACCTGCAGGGGCGGCCGCATGGCTTCAGCTCCCGCAACACAGAGGCTACTCCCACACTGGAAGCGCTGTGGGCAGCTCAGGGGCAAATCGACACCTGGTACATCGAATACGCGGACACCCTGAGCGTCGAGGCACTCGACGAAATCGTGCATTTCACGTTCATCGATGGCGACGCGAGTGCCATGACACGGGGAGACATGCTGCTGCATGTCGTCAACCACAAAACCTACCACCGGGGCTACGTGGCCGACATGATTTACCAGGTTCCGGCGCGCCCCCCAGGCATGGATTTGCCCATATTCCTGCAGGGATACCCGGCCCGACTGAATTGAATCGCCCGCAACGAAGACCACAGGCATAACAAATGGACAGAGACAAAATCCTCCTCACCCCCGGGCCGCTGACCACCACCCTGCGCACCAAGCTCGCGATGCTGAAAGACTGGGGCTCCTGGGACAGCGATTTCAACGCCGTCACGGCGAGTGTGCGCAAAAGCCTGCTGGCCGTCATCCACGGGCAGGATTCGCATGTCGTCGTTCCGCTTCAGGGAAGCGGTACTTTCAGCGTGGAAGCGGCAGTGGCCACCGTGGTGCCGCGGGACGGTCACGTGCTGGTGATGGACAACGGCGCCTACTGCAAACGCGCGGCAAGGCTCACCACGCTGATGGGACGGCGCTGCACCATCATGCCCTTCGACGAAGCGGCACAGGTCTCTCCCGCCGCACTGGACGCCATGCTGGAAGCCGACACCAGCATCACCCACGTCATGCTGATCCACTGCGAGACAGGCGCGGGCGTGCTCAACCCGCTGAAGGAAGTGGCCGACGTCTGCAAAACCCATGGCAAGGGCCTGTTGGTGGACGCCATGAGCTCCTTCGCCGCGATAGAAATCGATGCGCGCAAGGTGCATTTCGACGCACTGGTGGCGGCCAGCGGAAAATGCCTTGAAGGTGTGCCCGGCATGGGTTTTGTCTTCATCCGCAAGGCCGTACTGGACGGCTGTGCCGGCCGCAGCCAGTCGCTGGCCATGGACCTGCACGACCAGTACGCCTACATGGAAAAAACCACGCAGTGGCGCTTCACGCCGCCCACCCATGTGGTGGTGGCGCTGGCCGAGGCGATTGCGCAATTCGAGGAAGAAGGCGGCCAGCCCGCGCGCCTGGCGCGCTACGAAAGCAACTACCGCACGCTGATCGCGGGCATGGCCAAACTCGGCTTCAGGCCCTTCCTGGACCCGGCCATCCAGGCACCCATCATCGTGACCTTCCACGCGCCAGCCGACACCCGCTACGAGTTCAAGAAGTTCTATGCCGCTGCACGAGATCGCGGTTTTGTCCTATATCCCGGCAAGCTCACGCAGGTGGAAACTTTCCGGGTGGGCTGCATCGGTGCGATCGGCCCGAATGAGATCGAACAGGCCGTGCTGGCTGTGGCGGGCGCCTTGCAGGACATGCGCATCACATCCGCCGCGCCGGCCGCCTGAGTAAAGAGCCCACGCTCGCGGGTCGTAGGACTTGGCAACTTGTCTTCACCAGCAGGGGCCGCGGAACTGGCTTTGCCAGGCCGCAGGCGCAGCGCCCCCTCGGGGGGCAGCGAACCACACGAAGTGGGGAGCGTGGGGGCCTAGTGACTTCGGCGAAACGCTTCGGAAGGAAGTTCGCCAAACATTTGCTGGTAGTCGTGCGCGAAATGACCAAAATGCCAAAACCCCAGGTGCGTTGCAGCCGCCGTCACGGACGTAGCGGTCTTCAATGCCTGCCTGGCCGCGTTCAAGCGCACGGCGCGCAGATAAGCCAATGGGCTGATGCCCAGCGCTGTCTGGAAGCCGTTTTGCAAGGTCCGCCGGCTCACGCCGAGCTGCTCGCACAGCGCCAGCACCGTGGGCGGCTGATCGAGCTGCGCGTGCACCAGTTCGCGGGCACGTCGCGTCAGCGTCCAATGCCCATGAGTGCCGACAGCGTCCGCGCTACCCGCGGGCGCAAGAACGCGGCCGAGCTGCTCCACCACGCTGTCGAGCATCGCAGCCTGCACGGCGGGCGACTGCAGCAGCGCAGGGGCCGCCTCCACCGTATCCAGCACACCGGTGAGGCACTGCCTGAGCCCCGCCTGCGCCGCGCCATCCAGCCGGCGCAACCCTGCCTGCGCACCGAGCCGGGCCTGCAGCGCCGGGTCATGCTCGCCGCAGCGGCGCCAGGCCGCTTCGTCAAGCTCCAGCCCCAGCATCACATGACGCCGGGAAGAGCGGAACTCAAAACCCGACGCCCCCGAAAACACATGCAATGCACCTGCGTCGCTGGGCGCGCCGCAAAAAACGCTGGGGCCTTCGACCTGGAGCGGCAGCCCCAAGGCCAGGGCACCATCGCGTATCCGTCCGGTCTGGTACACCGACTCCCGCAGGCTTTCCACAAAGAGGCGAAGGCCCGCGAATTCCAGCTGGCGCACCTCGCCGCCAAAGGCGCCGCGAGACAGCTGGAGGTAGCTCTGGTTCCAGCCCGTAAGTGCCGCCGCCTGCTCGTCTGCGTCGGCGAACGACGCGCGGGACAGCAGGGCTGGCTGGAGAGTGTCAGGCGTGTGGACCATGGCCGCATTCTTGCAGGATTCGTGCCGTGTGCAAGCAACGCTTTGAAACACTTCGACTTACTCGCCATCTCCTTAAGCTCAATCTCGCTGCGTTACTTGCCGAAATGGGATTTCAGCGCACCTACGCTCGCCCTACGATGCAAGACAGCCCCACCGGGCCCTCAACCTTGCAACCTATAGGGAGCCACCATGTCAGAACGTTCCAGCGTGCAATACGCGAAAGTCGACGGCAGCTATTTTGAAAAGAGGGGGCTGCGCCGCTATGCCGGCGTCTGGTCGCTCTGGGCACTCGGCGTTGGCGCCGTGATCTCCGGCCACTTCGCCGGCTGGAACCTGGGTCTGGCCAACGGCTGGGGCAGCATGTTGCTGGCCACCATCATCATCTCCGTGATGTATCTTGGCCTGACCTTTTCGCTGGCCGAGATGTCACCCGCATTGCCCCACACTGGTGGCGCGTACTCTTTCGCACGCACCGCCATGGGGCCCTGGGGCGGCTTCCTGACGGGGCTGGCCGAAAACGTGGAATACGTGCTGACACCGGCCGTCATCGTGTTCTTCATCGGCAGTTACATGGGCAGCATTTTCGGCACACCACCGGCCTGGCAGCCTCTGTGGTGGATCGGTTTTTACATCGTCTTCATCGGGCTGAACATCATCGGCGTCGAGCTGTCGTTCAAGATCACACTGGCCGTCACGCTGCTGGCGCTGGCCTGCCTGGTGGCGTTCTGGATCAGCGCCTTTCCCAAGATCGACTTCGCACGCTGGGCCATGAATGTCGGCGCCGGCGGCGCCGTGCTGCCCGAGGGCCGCGGCCCCTTCCTGCCGCTGGGCTTCGCCGGCGTGCTGGCGTCGCTGCCATTTGCGGTGTGGCTGTTCCTGGCAATCGAGCAGCTACCGCTGGCGGCTGAAGAGTCGGTGGACCCGCGCCGTGACATGCCGCGCGGCATCATTGCCGGCATCTTCACGCTCATCCTCTCGGCCTTCATGATCCTCTGGCTCAACCCCTCGGTCGCAGGCATAGGCTCGCATGCACTGAGCACCTCGGGTGAGCCGCTGCTCGACGGCTTCAAGGCAATTTACGGCAACGGCATCGCCAAGATACTGGCGCTGGTGGCCGTGCTGGGCCTGGTGGCGAGTTTTCACACCATCATCTTTGCCAAGGGCCGGCAGATCTATTCGCTAAGCCGCGCCGGGTACTTTCCTTCGGCACTGTCCGTCACGCACGGCAGCCGCAAGACTCCGCACATCGCCATGATCGTCGGCTCGGTGGTGGCGCTGGTGGTCATGTTTGTGCTGTGGTTTTCGCTGGGCGTTGACAAAGGCTCGGCCGTCATCGGCGGCACCTTGCTCAACATGGCGGTGTTCGGCGCCATGTTCTCCTATGTGATGCAGGCGCTGTCGTTCATTCGGCTGCGCAGCAAGCTGCCGAATATGGAGCGCCCCTACCGCAGCCCGCTGGGCGTTGCGGGTGCGGTGCTGACTTTGGTCATCGCGCTGGTCACGATTTACTTCCAGCTCAGCGACCCGATCTACCGCGTGGGCGTGCTGTGGGTGGCGCTGTGGTTTGCCATCGGCATCAGCTACTTCGCAGTAATGGGCCGGCACCGGCTCATCCTCTCGCCGGAAGAAGAATTTGCGATTGGCCTGGCCGAAAAAGGCCGGGCAAGCGCCCACCCCTAAAACCACAAGGTGCCCACGACCATGCCCAAAAAAGCCACCAAATCCTCCGCACCCCATCCAGCCCTGGAGATGCTGCGCAAGTCGGGCGCCAACAAGATGAAGGTTGCCGTCAGCGACATCGACGGCGTGCTGCGCGGCAAGTACCTGCACAAGGACAAGTTCTTCGGCGCGGCCGAGCCCTACCCGGCGGGCGGTTTTGGATTTTGCGACGTGGTGCTGGGCTGGGACATGATGGACAACTGCTACGACAACACGTCCGTCACAGGCTGGCAGCACGGCTTTCCGGATGCGCTGGCACGGCTGGACCTGGCCACCACACGCCATGTTCCCTGGGACAACAACGTGCCCTTTGTGTTGGGTGAATTCGTGAATGCCGACGGCACGCCGCACGCCGTGTGCCCACGCCAGACGCTCAAGCGCGTGCTCAAGCGCGCCGAAAAAATGGGTTTCATGCCCATGACCGGCATGGAGTTCGAATGGTTCAACTTCCTGGAAACGCCGCACAGCTGGGCCGCGAAAAACGGCGTGGGGGCCGAAAAACTCACGCCCGGCATGTTCGGCTATTCGCTGCTGCGCATGAACGAGAACCAGGATTTCTTCAACGCCATCATGGACGAGATGCTGGCTTTCGGCATCCCGATCGAAGGCCTGCACACCGAAACAGGGCCGGGCGTGTATGAAGTAGCCATTGGCTTCAGCGAGGCACTGGAGCAGGCCGACCGCGCCATCCTGTTCAAGACCGGCGCAAAAGAGATCGGCTCGCGTTTTGGCATCATGCCCAGCTTCATGGCCAAGCCCCACCAGCAGCTGCCGGGCTGCAGCGGCCACATCCACCAGAGTTTGTCGGACGGCAAGACCAACCTGTTCTTCGACGCAAAGCACCCGCGCAAGATGAGCAAGCTGTTCGAGAGCTACGTCGCCGGCCAGGTCGCCTGCATGATGGAGTTCGGCCCCATGATCTGGCCCACCATCAACAGCTACAAGCGCCTGGTCGACGGCTTCTGGGCGCCTGTGAAGCCGACCTGGGGCATGGACAACCGCACTGCAAGTTTCCGCGTGATCGCGGGCAGCGCCAAAGCCACCCGGCTGGAAACCCGTTGCCCTGGCGCCGACGTGAACCCTTACCTGGCGATGGCGGCCGTCATCGCTGCGGGACTGGACGGCGTCGAAAAAGGCCTCAAGCTGGGCGCGCCGATCACCGGCACCAACCAGGGAGCCGAACACATTGCCCGCGCACCGCGCACCCTGATCGAAACCACACGTATTTTCCAGAAATCGGACATCGCGCGCGACTGGCTGGGCGATACTTTCGTGGATCACTTCGCGGCAACGCGCGAGTGGGAATGGCGCCAATGGCTGGACGCCGTCACCGACTGGGAAATGAAACGCTATTTTGAAATCATCTGACCTCCTGATCCGCAGGCTGACCGTGCCCGACGCCGCCGCTTACCGCGAATTCCGCCTGCGCGGCCTGCGCGAGCACGCGGACGCGTTCACCTCCAGCTTTGAGGAAGAAAACCTGCGCGTGCTGGCCGACACCGAAAAGCGCCTTTCACCCGCCGGCGACACCGTCATGTGGGCCGCCTTTTTGGACGGCGCGATGGCCGGCGTGGYGGGGCTGAACCGGGAGACGCGGCTGAAGAACCGTCACAAGGCCACGCTGGTTGCGATGTACGTCGCGCCCGAATACCAGGGGCATGGCATAGGCCGGGCGCTGGTCGGCAAGGTGCTGGAGGAGGCACGCGCCGGCGGCGTGGAGCTCGTGGTGCTGACGGTCACCGCCGGCAACCGCGAGGCGACGGCACTCTACGAGAAATGCGGGTTTAAATCCTTCGGCATAGAGCCCGACGCGATTCGGGTCAACAATGTCTCTTACGGCAAACAACACATGTACTTCCAGGTCGCACCACTATGAGCATCACCGGTTTTTCCTTCCCCACCACCATCAAGTTCGGCGCAGGCGCGCGCAAGCTCGTCGCCGACACCCTGAAAGAAGCGGGCTGTAAACGCCCGCTCATCGTGACCGACAAAGCGCTGGGCGCCTTGCCCGTTCTGGCCGAATTCAGGACCCACCTGGCCGGCCTGGACGTGGCGGTGTTCTCGGGCGTGTTTGGCAACCCGACCTGCAGCCAGGTCATGGACGGTGCCGCAGCCTACAAGGCGCACAAGGCCGACTGCGTGATTGGATTTGGCGGCGGCGCAGCACTTGACGTCGCCAAGGTGGTCGGTATCGCCGCCACCCATGAAGGCGACATCCTTGAATATGTCTGGGACCATCCGCAGGTACGGCCCATCGTCAATGAGTTGCCTTACTTCGTGGCCCTGCCCACCACCTCGGGCACCGGCTCCGAAGTCGGCCGTTCCAGTGTGGTCAGCGAAAACGACACGCACCTGAAGCGCGTGGTGTTCAGCCCAAAAATTCTGGCGAAAGTGGTGTTTGCCGATCCCGAACTCACGTTGGGCCTGCCGCCCGCCGTCACGGCCGCCACCGGCATGGACGCCCTCACCCATAACATCGAAAGTTACCTCTCGCCGGCCTATCACCCGCTGTGCGACGGCATTGCACTCGAAGGCACGCGCATCGCGGCGCATGCGCTGCTCAAGGCCGTGAAGGAACCTTCCAACCTGCAGGCTCGCAGCGACATGATGATGGCCTCCATGATGGGCGCCATCGCCTTCCAGAAAGACCTGGGCGCCGTGCATTCATGTGCCCACGCGCTGGGCGCTGTCTGCGACTTGCACCACGGCCTGGCCAATGCGCTGATGATCGACACGGTGCTGGCATGGAACTACGAATCGGCGCCCGCCAAATTTGACGAGCTGGCCCACGTATGTGGCGTGGCCGGCGGTGGCAAAGCTTTTGTAGCCTGGCTCAAGCAGCTCAAGGAGAGCGTCGGCATCACCGGCCCGCTGTCGGCCCACGGTGTCAAGCGCGAACACCTGCCGCGCCTGGTCGAGATCGCCACCGCCGACATCTGCCACCAGACCAATCCACGGCCCTGCAAGGCCGACGATTTTCAGAAGTTGTTCGAAGCCGCTTTGTGAGTACAACATGACGACATTTCTGCGAATTCTCCTTCCAGCCGGGGCCGCGGAACCGGCTTTGCCGGGCCGCAGGCGCAGCGCCCTCCCGGGGGGCAGCGCATTACACGAAGTGAAAAGCGTGGGGGCTCCACTATGATCGCCGCGTCACGCCTCAAGATAGGGCTCTCGGCTTGTTTCTCGCATGCCGACCCAACCCGCTCTTTCTTCACCGGCAAGACGCTGCAGTATGTCGAACAGTCGATTGCCCACTGGGTGATGTCTTCCGGCGCCATGGTCGTCATGGTGCCTTGCCCGACGGGCAGCACGCAGCGCGGCGACGTGACCTATGAACATTACGCGCAGTGGCTGGACGGCCTGGTGCTGCACGGCGGCGCCGATGTCTGGCCAGGCAGTTACGGCGAGGAGCCGCTGGAAGAAAAATGGTCGGGCGACCGTGTGCGTGACGAATACGACAAGGCACTGGTAGCCGCGTTTGAAAGAGCCGGCAAACCGGTGTTTGGCGTTTGCCGCGGCCTGCAATTGCTCAATGTTGCATTCGGCGGCACGCTCTACCAGGACATCAATACGCAGGTGCCTGACTCCTTCGTTCACCGCGACGCCGTCACTTACGACCAGAACTTTCACAGCGTGAACATCGTGCAGGGCTCCAGGCTTTCCGCCATGTACCCCGGCGTGGAGCGCGTGCGCGTCAACAGCATCCACCACCAGGGCATCAAGGACTTGTCGCCCGAGTTTGAAGCCGAGGCTTTCAGCGTGGACGACGGCATCGTGGAGGCGATACGCCGCAAAGACAAAACCAAGAGCTACATCGCCGCCACCCAGTGGCATCCCGAATTCCATAAACCCGGCTCCGACACGATTGACGACGCCGCCGTACTCGATGATTTCCTCACCGCCGTAGCGACGGCCAAAAGCAAAGCCAATAAACATGACCAAACTCGCCATTCATAACCCCGCCACAGGTGAGATGATCACCGAACTGCCTGCGGACGACGCGGCTTCCGTTGCTGCCAAGGCAAAGCAGGCGCGCACCGCGCAGGCTACGTGGGCCACCGTGCCTGTGGCCGAGCGCAAGGCCTGCATCACGCGCTTTCGTGCCGGCATCGTTGCAGAGCTCGACACCCTGGCGGCCGTCATGACGCGAGAAACCGGCAAGCCGATCAAGATGTCACGCAATGAACTCAACGGCCTGCTTGGCCGTATTGATTTTTTCCTGGCAGAGCTTGATGCCTCCACGGCCACGCAGACCGTGTTTTCCGATGGCGGCATGACCGAGCAGATCGAGCACACACCGCTGGGCGTGGTCGCCAATATTTCGGCCTGGAACTACCCCTGGTTTGTCGGCGGCAATGTGTTCATTCCCGCGCTCCTGACAGGCAATGCCGTGCTTTACAAGCCTTCCGAATATGCGGCCATGACGGGCCAGGCCATCGCGCGCCTGCTGCATGCGGCCGGTGTTCCGCAAGACGTGTTTGTGCTGCTGATCGGTGGCGGCGCAGTCGGTGCGGCGTTGATGGAGCAGCCGGTGGACGGCCTCTTTTTCACCGGCTCCTACGCCACCGGTGCAAAGATCGCAAAAGCCATCGGCCCGCGCATGGTCAAGCTGCAGCTGGAGCTGGGCGGCAAGGACCCTACTTACGTGACCGAAGACGCCAACGTGAAGAACGCCGCCGAATCACTGGCCGATGGCGCGATGTACAACACCGGCCAGAGCTGCTGCTCGGTTGAGCGCATCTACGTGCATGAAAAAATTTACGACGCGTTCGTTACCGCCTTTGTGGACACCGTGAAGACTTTCAAGACCGGCGACCCGATGAGCGAAGACACCTACATCGGCGCCATCACCCGCGCGCCGCAGCTGGAGGTTCTGGATGCCCAGGTCGCCGATGCCAAAGCCAAAGGGGCGACCCTGCTGGCAGGTGGCAAGCGCGGCGCTGGACCTGGCACCTGGTATGAACCCACGGTGTTCAGCAACGTCAACCACAGCATGGAGCTGATGCGCGAGGAAAGCTTTGGGCCGGTTATCGGCATCCAGAAGGTATCGGGCGACGCAGAGGCCGTCAAACTCATGAACGACACACGCTACGGCCTGACCGCCGGCGTCTTCACGCCCGACGAAAAGCGCGCCAGGACGCTGCTGTCCCAGGTCAACGCCGGCAGTGTTTACTGGAACTGCTGCGACCGCGTCAGCCCGCGCCTCCCCTGGAGCGGCTACGGTGATTCCGGTGTCGGCCTGACCTTGTCCACCTACGGCATCCAGACATTCACCCGGCCAAAGGCTTGGCATCTCCGTCAATCCTGAGCATGAAGCTCACCCTCTTCGACCTGGACCACACCGTGCTCAACGGTGACAGCGATGTGCTGTGGTGCGATTTCCTGATCGAGAAGGGTTACCTGGGCAGGACGGAATTCACCGCACGCAACGCCGACATGGCAGCGCGCTACAAGGCGGGCACCGTGGGCCTGAAGGAGTTTGCCGATTTTTATGTGGGCACCCTGGCAGGTCGCACCGCCCAGGAGTGGGAGCCCATGCGGCAGGAGTTTTTGGCCAAATGGGTCGTGCCGCGCATCACGCCAGCCGCGATCGCGCTGGTCGACAAGCACCTGGAAGCCGGCGACCTGGTGGTCATGACGACGGCCACCAACCGCTTCATCACCGAGCTCACGGCCATCTACTTCGACATCGAGCACCTGATTGCCACCGAGCCCGAGATGCAGGGCAGCCGTTTCACCGGCAGCACCACCGGCGTGCTGAACATGCGCGAAGGCAAGGTCGAGCGCCTGCATGCCTGGCTCACCGCACGCGGCCTGCGCTTCAAGGATTGCAAAACCACCGCCTACAGCGATTCCATCAACGACCTGCCGCTGCTGGAAGCCGTGAAACACCCGGTGACTGTGAATGCCGATGCGACGCTGGCAGCGATTGGGACTGAGCGCGGCTGGCCCGCGCTGCAGTTGCACTGAGCAACCCGACCTGCGCAGCTGAAACAGCCCCGGAGAGGGCTGCATCCGCCTCATTTGAGTATAAAAATGGCCTGCAAGGCAATCAGGACGAGCGCTGGCAGCTATTAAAACAATAGCGGTTACGCCCGCACCTGCCTGCTTATTCCGCGCTCAGGTGCTTGCCGACAATCCCGGCCAGCTCAAACATCGTCACCTGCGGCTTGCCGAACACGGGCAGCAGCTTCGCGTCGGCGTTGATGGCGCGCTTGTTGGCCGCGTCCTGCAGGCCTTCGGCCTTGATGTAGTCCCAGAGCTTTTTGATGACCTGGGTGCGTGCCACCGGTTCGGCGCCAATCACCGCAGCCAGTGCGTCGCTGGGCTTGAGGCCTGCACCCGGCTTGGCGACGCGGGGCGTCTTGGGCTTGGCGGTTTTGGCGGCGGGCGTTTTCTTGGCGGCGACTTTTTTGGCCGCCGGTGCTTTTGCCGTTTTCGCGGCGACGGTTTTTCCGAAAGGCGTCTTCACCGTCCCGGTCTTGGCGGCCGCCGGTTTGCGCGGCGGAAACTTGGACGGGGCAAACTCGAAGTTCACCTTGTCGGCCTCCTTGTCCCAGGCCAGCATGGCCTTGAAGGGGCGGCGCGTGCGCATCGAAACGAACTTGTCGAGCAGATCGGTCTTGCCGGTTTCCAGCAGCTTGTGCATCTGCTCGCGCTCAATCGGCTGCTGCAGGATCACCTGGCCGGTCTTGAAGGTGCAGCTGGGCGTGGGCTGGGCCAGCGTGGGCACCGACTTTTCGCAAACGTAGTTTTTACCGAGTTCGAACACCCGCGCGGCGCAGCGCGGGCAGGGGCCCAGCGACTGCTGGTCGCCAAAGTCGACGATCTCGCCGGTCTCGGCATTCTTGTCGTCGCCGAAATCAAACTCCAGCTTGTAGTTCTTGGTTTCCTCGTCGAACTTGATCACCATCTCGGCGGTGAAAGGCCATCCGGCCTTGGAACGGAAGCCGTCCAGCGGGCCGATCTTCTTGTCGCGCAGGAACTGTTCAACCTCTGCCACTTCAAAGGTGCGGCCCGCCGGCGTTTTGCCGAAGCTGAAACCACAGCCGTCGTCGCCGTTCTTGCCGGTGCAGGTGTAGCGCCGGTAGTTTTCCTTCATGACACCGCCGCAGTTGGGGCAGGGCGCCGAGAGCGTGGCGTAGTCGCCGGGAATCGTGTCCTTGTCGTAGCCCTTGGCCTTGGCCACCATGCGCTCGGTCATGGTGGCGATCTCGGCCATGAAGGTTTCGCGGCTCAACTTGCCGTGCTCCATCTGCGCCAGCTTGAACTCCCACTCGCCGGTGAGCTCGGCCTTTGAAAGCTCCTGCACGTCCAGTCCGCGCAGCAGCGTCATGAGCTGGAAGGCCTTGGCCGTGGGGATCAGCTCGCGGCCTTCGCGCAGCATGTATTTTTCGGCAATCAGCCCTTCAATCGTGGCGGCGCGCGTCGCCGGCGTGCCCAGGCCTTTTTCCTGCATGGCTTCGCGCAACTCGTCGTCGTCAATCGTCTTGCCGGCGCCTTCCATCGCGCCCAGCAGGGTGGCTTCTGAATAGCGGGCGGGCGGGCGGGTCTTCAGGCCCTTGGCTTCGACCACTTCGGCGCGCACCATTTCACCCGGCTTGACCGGCACCAGGCTCTGGCCCTTGTCGCCGTCCTTGGCGTCGGCCACTTCATCGGCGGCTTCCTTGCCGTAAATCGCCAGCCAGCCCGGCTTGACCAGTACCTTGCCCTCGGTCTTGAAGCTGTGGCCGACCGACTGGGAAATACGCGTGGTGACCAGGTATTCGGCGCTCGGGAAAAACACCGCCATGAAGCGGCGCACCACCAGGTCATACAGCTTTTGCTCGGCTTCGCTCAGGCCACTGGGCGCCTGCAGTGTTGGGATAATGGCGAAGTGGTCGCTCACCTTGGCATTGTCGAAAATGCGCTTGCTGGGCTTGATGTAATTGCCCTTGATGGCCGTGGCCGCATGCGGCGCCAAGTGCTTCATGCCGCTGCTTTCCAGCATTTCAAAGGTCTTTTTGACCACCGGCAAATAGTCTTCCGGCAGCGCGCGCGAGTCGGTACGCGGATAGGTCAGGGCCTTGTGGCGTTCATAAAGGCTTTGCGCAATCGACAGCGTCGTCTTGGCTGAAAAGCCGAACTTGCCGTTGGCCTCGCGCTGCAAGGAGGTCAAATCAAACAGCAGGCCGGCGGCCTGCGTGGTGGGCTTGCTTTCTTCCGTCACCGTGGCGGACTTGCCGCGCACGGCTTCTGCAATCGCCATGGCTTCGCGCTCGGACCAGACCCGGTCAGCTTTCAGTTCGGCGTCGGGCTCCGTGTTGTCGGCATTGGCCGCGGCTTTTTTCCACTTCGGGTCAAACCACTTGGCGGGGTATTCGYCGGCCTCGGCCAGAAAAGTCGCGTGGATTTCCCAGTAGTCGCGGCTCACGAACTTGCGGATTTTTTCCTCGCGCTCCACCACCACCGACAGCGTCGGCGTCTGCACGCGGCCCACGGTGGTCAAAAAGAAACCTCCGTCACGCGAGTTGAAGGCCGTCATGGCGCGCGTGCCGTTGATGCCGACCATCCAGTCGGCTTCCGAACGTGAGCGCGCCGCATCGGCCAGGCCCTGCATCTGCTTTTCAGTGCGCAGGCTCTCAAAGCCGTCGCGGATGGCTGCCGGTGTCATGGACTGCAGCCACAGCCGCTTCACCGGGTGCTTGCTGTTGGCGTATTGCTGGATCAGCCGGAAGATCAGCTCGCCTTCGCGGCCCGCGTCACAGGCATTGACGAGGGCGTTCACATCCTTGCGTTTGGTCAGCTTGACGATCGCGTTGAGCCGCGTCTTCGTCTTGTCCATGGGCTTGAGGTCAAAGTAGGGCGGAATGACGGGCAGGTTGGCAAAGCTCCACTTGCCGCGCTTGACGTCAAACTCTTCCGGCGCCTGGATCTCGACCAGGTGGCCCACGGCCGAGGTGACCAGCCACTCGTCGCTTTCAAAGTACTCGTCGTGCTTTTCGAACTTGCCGGCCGTAGGCGTGATCGCCCGCACAATGTCTTGTGCGACCGAGGGTTTTTCTGCAATCACCAGAGTTTTCATAAGTACTTCTTCAAACCTTCTACATCTTCGGGGAACATTTCCCCGCTTTCGGCAAATACGACTTTGCCTTCACGTCCGTTCGCCGCCACCTTGAGCACCACCACCACGGGCAGGCCCACCGGCTTGGGCAGGAATTTGGCAACCTCGGGGGTCAGCATCCCGGCGGGAAAGCTGTAGCCCTTGGTCTTCATATAGGCAGCTGCGGCCGCCGGCTGCTTGTCAATCGACAGGGCCAGCACCTCCAGCCCGCTGGCCTTCTGGGCCCGCCACAAAGCTTCTATATGGGGCGACTGCACCGCACAAAAAGGGCACCAGCTGGCCCACCAGTACACCACAAGCGTCTTTCCACCCACCTCGGCAGGCTTCCAGGCGCTGCCGTCCAGCAGCGTGACGGCCGGCAAAGGCAGGGTGCTGCCGGCCTTCGGCAAGGGGCTTTCCCCGCCTTTGGCCCACGCCGGCAGGCCCAGCCCCGCCGCGGTCGGCAAGGCAAGGGCAGCGGCGGTCTGCATCAGGTTTCTGCGGTTGAACACGGGGACTCCTTGGGCGCATCACTACAATAGCGGCTCTCGCGCATGTACGCGCGCGGGTGCGCACGCATGCGCACGCACGCGCACATGCATGAATTAACCATACCAAAAAAATACGTCGTGTCAAAAACCCAGGCTTCCGCGGTCCCCGCATCTCCTTCCAAACCCGCGGCTCCGGCTGCCGACGGACGCCGCATCCAGACGCGGCGTTCCGGCGTCCACGGCAAGGGTGTGTTCGCCGTGCAGGACCTGGCCGAAGGTGAAACGCTGATCGAATACGTCGGCGAAATCATCAACTGGAAAGAGGCGCTGCGCCGTCACCCGCACGACCCCAAAGACCCCAACCACACGTTCTACTTCCACATCGACGAAGAGCATGTGATCGACGCCAAGCACGGCGGCAATTCCTCACGCTGGATCAACCACAGCTGCAAGCCCAACTGCGAAGCCGACGAAGAAGGCGGCCGCGTCTTCATCAAGGCGCTACGCAACATCAAGGCCGGCGAAGAGCTGTTCTATGACTACGGCCTGATCATCGACGCGCCTTACACCAAGAAGCTGCTGGCCGAATACCCCTGCTGGTGCGGCGCCAAAAACTGCCGAGGCACCCTGCTGGCGCCCAAGGACGACGAAGGCAAGAAAAAGAACAAGAATAAGAACAAGGACAAAAAGAAGTCCGCCAAAAAAGCCGACAAAAAGGCTGAAGCCAAGGCTGACAAAAAGGCAGGCGATAAAAAGGCCGGCAAGAAACCCAAAAAGAAGAAGAAGGACTGAGCAGGCGCTCAACCCGCTTCACAGGCCATGCCGCCGGCGCAATCGGCTGCAACCTTCTCATGAGCACTCCCCTTACATCCCCCATCCGCTGGCCCGCCGAAGCTCTCTGGGAGGCCCTGGCGCCGTCCTTGCCGGGGTTCACGGTGGAAGTCCTGCCCGAGATTGATTCGAGCAACACCGAGCTGATGCGGCGTTTTCGCGGCAGCCCCTCCGGTAACGGCGGCAGCCCCGGCATCGCCCCCCGGCCCGAGCCCCTGCTGCTGGTGGCCGAACAGCAAACCGCCGGGCGCGGCCGGCTGGGCCGCCAGTGGCAAAGCCGCCGCGGCGACAGCCTCACGTTTTCGCTGGGCCTGCCGCTTGCGCCCGTCGACTGGTCCGGCCTCTCCCTGGTGGCCGGCATCAGCGTGGCCGAAAGTCTCGAGCCGCTCGCCGGCAGCGCCTCCGGCCAAGCCGCCAAACCCCGCATCGGCCTGAAATGGCCCAACGACCTCTGGCTGTCCACCCCCGAAGGCGACCGCAAGCTGGCCGGCATCCTGGTGGAAACCGCCAGCTGGGAAGGCATCCGTTACGTGGTGGTCGGCATCGGCATCAACATCCGCGCGGTGGAAGTCCCCGTTGCGGCTAACGCACCCGCCATGCCCGGCATTCCGCCGGGCGGCTTGCAGACGCTGCTGCCGGCGCTGGACGCACCCGCCACCTTGCTGCGCATCGTGCCGCCGCTGGTGCAGGCGATGCAGGCATTTGAGCGCTTTGGCTTTGCGCCTTTCCAGGCGCGTTTTGCGGCACGCGACGTTCTGGCAGGCCGGGCCGTGCAGCTGTCCGACGGCCAGAACGGCCTGGAAGGCACAGCCCACGGCGTGGGCGAAAACGGCGCGCTGCTGGTGCATACTGCGGCTGGCATGAAACAAATCACCAGCTCCGAAGTCAGCGTACGGCCTGTGGCGGCGCAACCTCCCAAGGATGCGCGCCCATGCTGAGGCTGCTGGTGCTGGCGCTGGTCCTGGCCAACGCAGGCTACTTCGCCTGGACGCAAGGCCTGTTGGCCGACTACGGTTTTGCACCCGTCGTGCAGGCCGAACCCCAGCGCCTGGCGCAGCAGATCCGGCCCAAGGCGATGCGCCTTCTGAGCGCCACCGATGCCGGCCAGCTGGAAAGCACCACCGCTGCAGCGCCGCCGCCCGCCCCTGAATGCCTGCAGGCCGGCCTTTTCACCCCCGAGCAGACCATCGCCCTGCGCTTCGGACTGGAGGCCGGCCTGCCCATCGGCAGCTGGTCGCTCGAGAACAGCTCGGAGCCGGGCCGCTGGATCGTCTACATGGGCAAATACACCAACGAGGACGCGCTGGCCAAAAAGCGCAGCGAGCTGCGCGGCATGGGCGTGTCGTTTGAGCCCCTCGTCAACTCCTCGCTGGGACCGGGCCTCTCGCTCGGCCACTTCAGCTCCCAGGCCGATGCCGAGCGTGAACTGGCCAAGGTCGCCACGCGCGGCGTACGCACCGCCAAGGTGGTGCAGGAGCAGCCTGAAATACGCGGCCAGCTGCTCAGACTCCCGGCCGTCGATGCGCCGCTCATGGCCAAACTGGAGTTGCTCAAGCCGCAGTTGGCGGGCAAGCCCTTACGGGCTTGCTAGATAAGACCCCCACGGTCGCTCACTTCGTGTAGCTCCCTGCCCCCCGAGGGGGCCGCCCGCCTGCGGCCCGGCAAAGCCGGTTCCGCGGCTCATGCTGGCTTAAGAGCTCGCCGCGGTTACACGCTTCATATCCGATCATCCCGAGCCTGTCGAAGGTTCCGTATCCGGTGCGCACCCAGTTGCTATTGATTTAGGAGCTGCTTGCGCCCGTCCCGCTTGGCTCTCGGCACTATTTTCTTGAGAAATACCTGAGCCGCCACACCCAAGCCAGCAGGGGCCGCGGAACCGGCTTTGCCGGGCCGCAGGCGCCGCCCCCTTGAGGGGGGAACAGGCTACACGCAGTGAGCCTGGACGGGGGTGGGCTTATTCAGACGGCTTTCCAGTGCCGCAGCGGCACACAGGTCTGCAGGCGCGTCACGGCCTGGTCCATCAGCGCGGGGTGCAGTTCGTGGCCCAGCCTGGCGGCCACGTCCAGGGTGGCGTCGGCGCCCAGTTCCATCAGGTGGTCGAAGTCGCCACGCGTGCGTGCCAGCGGCACCACATCGTCGTTTTGCCCGTGCAGCAGGTGCAGGGTGGTCAGCGCGGGTGCTTTCGCCGGCCAGATCTGGTAGCCGCCGCCGAAAGCCAGCAGGCGGCCCGCCAGGCCGTCGTGCGCATCGCTCAGGGCCAGCGCCAGGCTGGCGCCGGCGCCAAAGCCGGCCAGCGCGGTGTCCGACTGCAGGATCTCAAAGCGCTGCTGCTGCGCACGCACAAAAGCCGCCAGAACCTCCACGCGCGCGGCCAGCGCAGCGGCGTCATCTTTGCCCGCCGCGGTAGCGCCTGCCGCATCGGCATGCGGGCCCGAAAGGCCTTCCGGAATCAGCACGGCCGCTTCGGGAAACGCGCCGCCCAGCAGGTTGCCCAGCTCGAGCATGTCGGCCGCCGTGCCGCCCGCGTCGTGCAGCAGCACAAACAGCTGCCGCGGCACGGCGGTGGCCGGAAGCAGTTCAATGGTTTCGGTGTCGATGGGGTTCATGGCAGGGCGTCGTGATAAAAAACAGGCAAAAGCAGGCGGGAAGGCGGGAAGGCGGGGGGGGAAAACGCATCTGGGGCCTCCCCGGCAGCTTTCAACATCAGCCGTCCTGCCCCGCGACAACAGCCTCCCGTTCCGGCCGTCCGGACAATTTTGGCCCGGGTCGGCGAGAATCAGCGTTTTTCACGCACCAGAGATCTGGAAAAACACCATGAAAATCGGAAAAAACACCGCCGTTACCCTTAGCTACAAGGTGGCAGACGCCCAGGGCAAGCTGGTCGAGCAAAGCAGCGCCCCCATGGTTTACCTGCACGGCGGCTACGGCAACACCCTGCCCAAGATCGAAGAAGCGCTGGACGGCCAGGAAAAGGGCTTCCAGACCGTGCTGGCGCTGGAGCCGGCGGACGCCTTCGGCCTGCGCGACGAAAGCCTGGTGCGCACCATCCCCCGCACGCAGTTTCCGCCCGGGGTCAAGGTGGGCGGCCAGCTCGAAGGCCGGGGCGACGACGGCCGCGAGCATGTCTTCAACGTCACCAAGATCAAGGGCGACACCGTCCTGCTGGACGGCAACCACCCGCTGGCCGGCAAGGCCCTGCGTTTCACCCTGAAAGTGACCGACGTGCGCGCCGCTTCGGAGGAAGAAATTGCCCACCGCCATGTGCACGGCGAGCACGGCCACCACCATTAATCTGCGCAACGTGACCGTTCGGCGATTAAGCCGTTAGCGTTACGTACCGTTACCGCTCTGGGGGGCCCGCTGAACTACAGTGGGATTGAGCCTACATCCCCCGGTGATGCACGACCACAGCCCCGGCGCAGGATGATCGCTAACTTCATGGATTAACTTCAGAGGTACCCATGGTCATCAACGCGTTTCTTGTCGAAGACAAGCCGGACATACGCAAAACACTGGTTGAGGCCATGGAAGAAATCGCACCCCTGCGTTTCGTCGGCCACGCCGATTCCGAGTCCAGCGCCCGCCAGTGGCTGGGTTCCCACCACGATGACTGGGACCTTGCAATCGTCGACCTCTTTCTCGCCGAAGGCTCCGGCTTTGGCGTGCTGAAAGACTGCCAGCACCGCAGCTCCCGCCAGAAGGTCGTGGTGCTGACCAGCCACAACCAGGAAAACATCCTGCACTACTGCCGCGAGCTCGGCGCCGACGAGGTGTTCAACAAGTCGGAAGACGTGGAAAAGCTGGTGCTCTATTGCCAGGCCCATGCAGCCAGCCTGGGCGGCACGGCCCCGCTGCTGCCCCAGTAATCCCCACGTTCAAGCGGCAGGCGTTCTGCTCAGGCGCCCGCTAAAACAAGCCCACACACAAAAGCGAAAAGCGGCGCCATGCCGCGACTCTCGCTGCCGGCAAGCCCTGATGTGAACGCCTTCATGCGGTGCTTATAAGCGGCCGCCTGGGCACGCGGCATCGCCGCGCCCGCACTCCACGCCGGCTTCCGCGCCAAAACCAGAAAAGTGCTGCCTACCGCGGCTCCGTTTGATCTGGATCAACAGCGCCCAGGGACCGATGGCTAACCATAGGTGTATCTCGAATGCATCTTATGAAGACCATTCGCGATTCCTTTGAAAGAGTCCCCATGACACACACCGCTTCCCACACCAGGGTCGATCTCCGCGAGCTCGCGCCCAGCGAGCGCCATCCGCTGGTCTTCTCGACATTCGGCCAACTCGGCACCGGCCAGGCCAAGGAGTTGATCAACGACCACAACCCGAAGCCCCTGCATGCCCGGTTCATGATGGACCTGCCCGGCAGATTCTCCTGGAACTACCTGGAGCAAGGGCCCGACACCTGGCGCGTTGCCATCACCCGGCTTGCACCTGCACAGGGCGGCCGGCAGTGCTGCGGCGCCTGTGGCGGCGGCTGATTTCCATTCATGACTTCCCAAGGAAACCCGATGAAAAACAACAACATGCTGTGGCGCTGGCTCGGCTTCGTATTCGTCCTGTCCTTCGGGGCGCTCGGCTACCTCGGCTGGCAGATTTACCTGACCGCACCACCCATTCCCACAGCTGTCGTCAGCACCACAGGCGACGTGCTTTTCACGGGCGAGCAGGTGCAAAGAGGGCAGCGCGCCTGGCTGGCCAGCGGCGGCCAGCAGCAAGGCAGTGTCTGGGGCCACGGCGCTTATGTGGCGCCGGATTGGTCTGCCGACTGGCTGCATCGGGAAGCGCTGGCCCTGCAGGCCCTGCGCACGCAGGAACTCCGCAAGGCGCCCGCCGCGCTCACGGCCTCAGACCGCGGCGCAATCGCAGCGGCGCTCAAGGAAGAAATGCGCCGCAACACCTACGACGCGGCCAGCGGCGCCGTCACCGTCACACCCGCGCGGGCGCAAGCCATCCGCGAGGTGGCGCGCCACTACGAAGGCCTGTTCGGCCACGACGCCAGCCTGGATGCCTTGCGCGAGCAATACGCCATGAGCGAAGGCGCGCTGCCCGACGCGGCCGACCGCCAGGCGCTCGCGGCATTCTTCTTCTGGACGTCCTGGGCCGCCGTCACCGACCGCCCGGGAGAAGAAAACCTTTCGTACACCAGCAACTGGCCGCATGAACCGCTGGTGGGCAACACCATGACCAACTCGGCCGCCATCTGGTCGATGGTCAGCATCGTCCTGCTGCTGGCCTGCATCGCCGCCATGCTGTGGCTGCACGGAAGCCAGCGGCACGGGCCCGAAGCGCAGCCACCCAAGGCCGACCCTTTGCTGGGCGCCGTTGCCACACCTTCGATGAAGGCCACGCGCAAGTACTTCTTTGCCGTGATCGGCCTGATGCTGCTGCAGATCGGCATGGGCGTGGTCACCGCGCATTACGCGGTTGAAGGGTCGTCCTTCTTCGGTCTGCCGCTTGCGCAGGTGCTGCCCTATGTGGTCAGCCGCACGGTGCACACGCAGGTGGGCATCTTCTGGATCGCCACCGCCTGGCTGGCCACGGGCCTTTACATCGCGCCGCTGCTGTCGGGCCGCGAGCCCAAACTGCAAAAGCTCGGTGTCGACGTGCTGTTCTGGGCGTTGATCGCCATCGTGGTCGGCTCTACCGCCACCGGCTGGCTGGGCACGCTGCAGCATCGCGGCGTCGACTTCAGCTTCTGGATCGGCAACCAGGGCCTGGAGTTCACCAGCATGGGCCGTGTCTGGCAGCTGCTGCTGTTCGTGGGCCTGCTGTTCTGGGTGTTCCTGCTGGGCCGCGCGCTGTGGCCGGCGCTGGTCAAACCTTCGGAAACGCGCGGCATGATCGCCATGGTGTTCCTGTCGGCCATGTGCATAGGCGGCTTCTATGCCTCGTCACTCACCTGGGGCCAGCACACCCACTATTCGATGATCGAGTACTGGCGCTGGTGGTTGGTCCACCTGTGGGTGGAAGGCTTCTTTGAAGTGTTCGCCACCGCCGTCGTCGCGCTGATCTTCACCAAGCTGGGCCTGGTGCGCGCGGAAAGCGCCAACCGCGCCATCATCGCCGAGACCATCATCTTCCTGTTCGGCGGCATCCTGGGCACCTTGCACCACCTGTATTTCACCGGCACGCCGATCTCGGTCATCGCCGTCGGCGCGGTGTTCTCCGCGCTCGAAGTGGTGCCGCTGACCCTGATCGGCCTGGAAGCCCTGCAGACTTACCGGCGCTCCAGGGCCATGCCATGGCTCGCCACCTACCAATGGCCCGTGATGTGTTTTGTGGCCGTCGGTTTCTGGAACACCGTGGGCGCCGGCCTGCTGGGCTTTGCCATCAATCCGCCGGCTTCGCTGTACTACGTGCAGGGGCTGAACATGACGGCGGCCCACGGCCATGCCGCGCTGTTCGGTGTCTACGGCATGCTGGGCATCGGCCTCATGCTGTTTTGCCTGCGCGGCCTGTATGCGCGCCACCTGCATGCCGACAACCTGCTCAAGCCCGCCTTCTGGAGCCTGAACATCGGCCTGGCGATGATGGTCTTCCTGTCGCTGCTGCCTGCCGGCATCTACCAGGCCTGGGCCAGCGTCACCAAGGGCCTGTGGTACGCCCGCTCGCCCGAGATCATCCACTCGGGCGTGATGGAAACCCTGGTCTGGATGCGCGTACCCGGCGACATCCTGTTCGCCATCGGTGCGTGCTTCCTGGCCTGGTATGCCGCGCGCCTGCTGCGCCGCCCGGCCGTACAGCCGGCCGGCATGACCGCGGCGCCCGCAACGGCGGGGCCCTGACCCGGCAAGCCACCATGAAACTCACGGCTTTCACCGACTACAGCCTGCGTGTGTTGATCTACCTGGCGGCGCAGCCAGAGCGGCGCGCCACCATCGCCGGGATTGCAAACGCGTTTGACGTGTCCGAACACCACCTGACCAAGGTTGTGCACTTCCTCGGCAAGAACGGCTGGCTGGCCAACGTGCGCGGCAAGGGCGGCGGGCTGGCACTGGCGAAATCGCCGGAGCTGATCGTTGTGGGCGAGGTAGTGCGCGCAACCGAAGGAACGGACGTGCCCGCCGAATGCTTTGAAGCGGCGGGCGGCCATTGCGCCATCACCCGCATCTGCCGCCTGCGCGGCGTGCTTGGCGAGGCGGTCGACGCGTTTTACGGCGTGCTCGATCGCTACACGCTGGCAGACCTCGTTCGCAACCGTCAGTCGCTCGCCAGCTTCTTCACCAGCCAGACGGCATCGGCTTCGCCAGCCGGGCGCGCCTCATGAGCGCAGTCCCTGTTGTCGCGAAGCGCGTCAGCAACAGCGCGCCGCCCACCACGCTACCCACGGATATTCCCGCATGACACAGCCCATCCAGTTTAAAAACCCACCCAAAAGCGCTCCTGTTCCATCGGCGCAAACGCAAGGCATCGCGCTCTGGCAAACCGGCTTTCGGCCTTTCTACCTGCTGGCAAGCGTGTTCGCCGCGCTGTCGATTGGCCTGTGGGCGCTGCAGTTCGCCGGCTGGCTGGGCCAGCCCTACCTGCAGGGGCCGATGTGGCATGCGCACGAAATGCTGTTCGGCTTCACGCTGGCCGTGGTGGTGGGCTTCCTGTTCACGGCCGGGCGCAACTGGTCCAACCGCCCCACGCCCACCGGCCTGCCCCTGGCCGCGCTGGCGGCGCTCTGGGTTGCCGGGCGGGTGCTTGTGCTCACGCCCTTCGGATGGGCTGCGGCGGCGGTCAACGTCGCGTTTCCGCTGGTCGCGGCCGTCGCGCTGGCAATTCCCTTCATCGCCGCGCGCAATCGCCGCAACTACTTTTTCATCGGCTTGCTGCTGCTGATGGCGGTGGCCGTGCTGGCGGTGCACCTTGCACAGCTCGGGCTCATGCAGCTGCCCGGCTGGGTCGGCATTCAGGCCGCGCTTGACGTCATGCTCTTCATCATGGCTGTGATGGGTGGCCGCGTGATCCCCATGTTCACCAACAACGGTGTGCCGGGCGCCAACGCCACCCGCCGTCCCTGGCTCGAGAAAGCAGCGCTGGGCTCGGTGCTGGCGCTGCTGCTGGCCGATGCGCTGCTGCTGCAGGGCGCGCAGCTGGCGGCACTGGCCGGTGTTTGCGCGGCCGCACACCTTGCGCGCTGGGTACTGTGGCAACCGTGGAAGACCACGCACACACCGCTGGTCTGGGTGCTGCATGCCGCTTACTTCTGGATTCCGGTGCACCTGGCGCTGCGTGTCCTGGCTGCGGCCAGTTGGGTCACACCTTCGGCGGCAACCCACGCGTTGACGGTGGGCGCCATCGGCGGGCTCATCATCGGCATGATGACGCGCACCGCGCTCGGCCATACCGGCCGGCCGCTCCAGGCGGGCCGCACCGAAGTCACCTGCTATGTGCTTGTCCTCGCTTCAGCGCTGGTGCGCGTGTTCGTGCCGATCATCGCGCCGGCCGAGACGCTGCACGCCGTGCTGGTTTCGGCCGCACTGTGGTCCGCCGGCTTCGCGCTGTATGCCGTGAGCTACTGGCCGGCCCTGACGCGTGCGCGTGCGGACGGGCATCCCGGCTAGGTGACTGGCCGGGTCAGCCCGCCCCGCCACACCAAAGCTGAAAAACAAACACCCATAAAAAAGCGGCGCTAATGCGCCGCTGTTCATGCTGCCCGGCAAGCCGGGCATGCTGGCTCAAAAGCCTCAGAAGCGGTTGTTGCCCTTGGTCACGTCCTTGACGACTTCCTTGGCATCACCATAATTTTTCTGCACAGAGCCTTCCACCTGTTTGACCAAGCCCTTGGCTTGCTGGTCCTTGCTTCCCACGAGCTTGCCGGCAGCTTCCTGTGCCTTGCCAACTGCGTCTTTGGCTGCGCCTTTGACTTGATCCTTGTTCATGATGACTCCTGATGAATTCGACGGGAAGGTCCAGGAAACCCTGGCGAGACCCTTGCGAGGCCATCGCGAGGGGTATCCCGGGCCAACGTTCGTCGTGTCACGTCAGCCAGTTACCAAGATACCGGGCTGCCGGGAACGCAGCGTAGGCCAAGCACCCAAACGCATGTCGGCGCCTGTTTGCCTGTACGCCTTCATCACTCAATCAGCCACCGTCACCACATTGCCGGAGAACATGATCCGGTCCGGCGCGTCCGCCTGCAGCTTGATGGGCGGCACATTGGCGGGCGTGATCGGGTTGGGCGTGGTGCCGTTCAGGCCGCGCGGCATGGTGCGCACTACCTGGCTGCCCGGCAGCGGTGCGCCGGTTTTGAGGTGGGCATACATCATGTCCATGGCCTGGATGAAATAGCGGTGCAGCGGCACCAGCCGCTGGCCGTAACCCGGGAACCCCAGGAAGGCATCAAAGTGCTGGGCGTTGGTGACTTCGATGTACGAGAGCTTGCTGCGCGAACCCTCCACCATCTTGTTCAGGCCAAAGTAGGGGCGCGAGGTAAACGCCACCGGCACCAGCGTGTCAGAGCGGCCATGCACGATCAGCGCAGGCTTGCCCTGCAGGTTGGCCGTGCGCAGCACTTGCTGGATGCCCTCGCGCACGCGCAGTGCGTCGGGGGTGTTTCCCGTGGCCAGGTTGCGCAGGCACAGGGCACCGGCGCTGTTGTAGTCCTGCACGTTGCCGGCAGAGATGGAAGCCGCGTCCAGCATCGGGCCACCCAGGCTGGCGTTGTTGACGATGTTCACGCCCACCGTGGGCGGTATGCCATTGCCGGTGCCGAATGACGTGGCCAGCGGGCCCGCCGGTGCAGGCACCGGCAGGTTGGGTGTGGGCGAAGCGGCAGGGGCCGTGGCGGCAAAGCTGTAGCCGCAGAGGTTGTCCTGCACGCCTGCACGCCCGTAGGCATTGGCATACGTCAGAGCCACCGGCAGGGTGGCAAACGAATAGTGCGACGCCTGCAGGTCGTTGCCCTCGGGCTGCCAGCCTGCCTGCACCAGCGTGGCCATGGCGCTGCCCGCCTGCTCGGCGGTGGTGTTGCCGGCGACCATGCCGTTGGCCTTGAGCGCACTGCAGCGGCTCGCGGCGATGACCGGGTTGATGGTGTTGAAGACGTTGGTGCCTGGCGAAGCCAGCGCAGCACAAGGCTGCAGCAGGTTGGCCAGCGTGGTGTAGTCATACAGCGGCTTGCCGGTGCCGGCCAGCGTGCTGCTGCCGCGCCGCACGCTCAGCCGCGCATCGGGCACCAGCTGCACCTGCGGCTCGCCCACGGCCACGCCGCTGATGAGTCCCTGCGTGTCCTGCTCGGCCGCGGCAAGTGCCGCACCGGCGCCGTTGGACACGCTGGACGCGATCACGATGGTGTTCGACGGGTTCAGCGTCTTCAGGCGGCCGCCGCCGTTCGGCGAAGGCTTGCCATAGCGCTCGTTCAATACGAAGTAGGCAAACTCCACCGCCTGCAGCGTGTAGCGGCCCCAGTCTTTTTCAGAGTTCTGCTGCGAATGCGCATGCTTGACGGCAAAGCGGTTGGGCGTGGCCGCGTTGAAGGCTGTGCGTTCAGCCTGCGTCAGGTTGGCGGTGAAGTTGGAGGCCATGCCGGCCGCCACTGCATCGGCGCGCAGGCCGTTTTGCAGGTGCACCGTGTTGTTCTGCAAGTCGTGCATGCCGCTACCGGTGCCCTTGTCGGTATAGGCCACGGCGCAGCCGTTTTTCAGGCCCCATTCACCCGACGACCCAATGGCGCCGTAGATACCACGCGAACCGCTCGAGGTGCCGGTGACGATGCATGGGCTTGCCGGGTTGAAGCTGGCCGGCACCTGCACCATCATCGTGACGTTCTGCCGGCCGCTGCCGTCGTCTGAATAGGCGATGTATTCCGTGCCGGCGATCTTGCCTTCACTGGCCGTGATGTTGCCCTTGGCATCCACATTGGGGCCGTACAGCGTGCCGTAGCCGCCGCCGGGGGAAATGTCGAGGATGGCGCGGTAGTTGTTGTAAATCGCAATGCGGCGCAGTTCGGCCGCGCTCGGGTTCAGGGGGTCGACGGGCAGCGGCGCCGGTGCGGCCAGGCCGCTCTTGCCCAGGCCGGCAGTCAGCAAGTCGTCGTTGCCGCCGTCATACACGCCGGTGGTGATGCCGCCCAGCCAGACCGGTTTGATATTGGGCTGCACGCCCACACCGCTTGCGCAGCCGCCCAGTGCGGCCATTGCCGCCAGGGCCATGGTTGTTTTGATCAGGGTGAATTTCATGTCGTCCTCCTCGGGTTATTCGTACAACATCATCAGCGCAATGCCGTCTGTATGGGCGTTTTGGATTGTCGGATTTGTAAGGTTTTTCTTGTAAGGGTTTTGCCTCAACCTCGCGTTGGCCCTGGACCGCCTCAAAGGCCTGGTCGCCCCCGCTGCCACAGCGGATAGACGCAGCGAAAAGCGTGCGGCCAAAAAAAAGCGGCGCCATGCGCCGCGATTCAGCCACAAGCCATACCGGTTGCAGCATTGGGATTCAACGTGTGCTTCAGCCCTTGGGAATCACCAGCTTCTGGCCGACGTGAATCAGGTTCGGGTTGGGCAGGTTGTTGCGCGACTCAATTTCGCCAAAGCGCATGTTGCTTCCCAACGTGGCGGCGGCGATTTTCGAGAGTGTGTCGCCCGCTTTCACCACATAGACCGTTTCGGTCTTGTCGGCGTTCTTGACCTTGGCCAGATTGGTGCTCGTGAAGTATTTCTTCACCAGTTCGCCGTACTCGGGCAGCACTTTGGCCTTGCGAATGGCGATGTTGATGTTTTCAAGCAGCTGGCTGTCTGCCTTGCGCACACCTATCTTGTACTTGATGTTGGAACCCGGGAGCTTGGACACCGCGAACTGCAGGTCTGTCCCGCGGATTTCGGCCACTCCGAAGGGGTAGTCGTAAATCACCGCATCTACCTGGCCCTTTTTGATGAAGTTGTTGATCCAGTTGYGCTCGCCATTGACAGATTCGTCGCTCAGCTCGATCAGACGCGCCTTCGGGAACTGGCGCGACACATACGCCTTGACGTCCGGGTCACCCTTGAGGATGCCGACGGTCAGGCCGTTGAGGTCTTCAACGCTTCGGATAGAGGACACCTTCGGTGTAATGAGGGCGTAGCCGAAGTCCTCGACATACGGAATGGAATACACCACGCCCGGCAGGTCTTCGTCGGTAAAGGTGAGGCCGTCGATGGCAATGTCCACCGTTGAATTGCCCCGGTTGTCGTTCTTGAGCAGCGCAGCCGGCACATCGGGGTAGGTGTCCACGATATGGTCGGTGTCGATGTTGATTTGCCCGCCCTTGGGCGTGAACTCGCTTTGGGCGAAAAGCACCTTCAGGAATTCGTAGTTAAACCCCTGCGGCTTGCCGTTTTCAACGTAATAAAAGGGCTTGGCCGGCGACTGCACGCTGACGCGCACAGTGCCCTTGTCCACGATGCTCTGGAAGGTTGCCCCGCCGCCCGCGGCCGGAGCGACAGCCGCCGCCTTGGGCGCGGGCGCGTCGGCGGGCGGGGCCGGATTGGCCCCTGCGCCGGGGTTGCCGCTCATGCTGGCAGGAGCGCGCGAATCGAGGTACTTCATGCCGCCATACACGGCGCCGCCGACGACGGCAACAATCAGGATCAATCGGGGAATAGGTTTGAGGGCCATGGCTTTAGTCCGCTTTGCGTTTTCTGGTTTCGGAAGTCTTGTTGAAGCTTATTTTTTGTCTGCTGCGTTTTTCTGGAACCAGTCCACCCCGTCGGCGCGCGCTTCCACGGGTACGCCCTGCGGGCTGCTGACGATGTTCACCGGCAGGCCGGGCGACGGGTTGTTCTCGATCAGGAGGCGCTTGGAATCGCCCAGCACCAGCGACTCGGCATTCTTTTCCCACTCGGCCAGCATCTGCATCGCATCGCCTTCGTACACACCATTTTGCAGGTCGACGGAGCGCATGAAACTATCGGACATGCGGGCGAAATCCTCGATCTCGCCGATCTTCATCGCATAGTCGGCCGCCAGGTATTCGTTGGCCATGTCGAACATGGCGCGTGTGTCGGGGTCGCCGTTGATGATGGCTTGCGCAGACTTGATGGCCGAATGGGCGTTGTCCATCATTTCCTTCTTGCGCTCCTTGACCTTGATCTCGCTTTGCATGTCCTTGATGAGGAAGTTCGACACCTCCTGGTACTTGGCGAGCACGCGGTACAGCAGTTCCAGTTTGGCCAGCAGGTCCTGGTAGGTCAGGTTGGCGTCGTTCATGCGGCCCACTTCACGCGAAGCCAGCGCTGCGTCCATCGTCTTGTTCTGTTTTTTCGCCTCGCTCATCAGCCGCAGGGATCCGTCGCGCGACTTGTTGTTGTTGGCGATCTCTTCCTTGCACTGGCGAATCATCCCGGAAAGCTTGGCGATGCGGGTGTTCATGTTGGCGAGCTTGTCCTGCAGCTCTTCCACATAATTTTTCATGATGCCGATGGGATCGATCTCCACGAACACTTGCGTGATCTTGCGCATCAGGCTCATGTACATGTACTTGCCGAGGCGCCAGAAACGCTTGTCGGTAATGATGAAGCCGAGCACCACCACCACAACGCCCAGCAATGCGGCATAGATGGTGTTTTGCAGCAGCGTGATGATGTAGGGCAGCGCCTTGTAAAGCAGGAAACCGGCGCCGGCGATCAGGCTGACGCCAACGATCTGGCCGGTCACGCCTTCCGGGCGCTCCCAGAACGATTTGGGTTTGAAATTCTGTGGAATGAGGTTCACAGTTCTGTCCTTTGATTCTGCGTATACGGATCGGGAATGTTCAGCGCTTCAGGCGCCGAGGTAGCGCACGACTTTTGCCCTGGCTTCCACCAGCTGGGCCTTGACCACGGCCAGCGCGCTTTCAAACCGGATGTTGACTTCAACGATCTCCGCGCGCTTGGCCGCGATTTCTCTTTCGAACCCGGCGATTTTTTTGTGGGCGGTCTCCACTTCCTGCTGAATCTGCCCCAGCCTTTCCTGCAGGCGTGCGCGCTCTTCGTCCACCTTGGCGACCGAAGCACGCAGGGAATCTATCTCCCGGATTCGCGCATTGATCTGCAGGTCCTGCTGGTTTTTCGCCTGGCCGTGAAAGCGCTGGGATTCCGCTTCAAGCGCGGGAAGATGCTGCATGTCGATGGACTGGACGATCTGGTCCACCGTCCGCGTCTTGCCCACAATGCCGAATGCGGCCTTGTAGCGCGACGCCTCGTCAGGAATGAAGGCCTCCAGCGGCGTGACGGCCTCTACCAGCGCCGTATAGGCCGTGGTTTTTTCCATCACGACTTCCATCATGCGGTCCACCATCGGGTTTTTGGCTTTGGCAGCCACCACATTGGCAGCGGCCGATGGCAAGGGGGCCGGCGCCGTGATGGCCGATTTGTCCGCAGAGGCAGGCGCGCCGGGCGTGGGTTCAGGCTCAAACAAGACGTCCCGGAGTTTTCCAAAAAAGCCGGATCCGCCCTCGGGTGGCGTTGTGTTGTCTGTCATGGTTCCCTCACTCCTCGGTAACAATTTTTTCGGCTCACTTGCGGCTGTTTTCCAGGCGCAGGCGCATCTCGCGGCCATTAGTCGTTGATGACTATATAGCAGCACCTGGTTTCTTCCCAAAAACCAAGGGTACGAGCCCCTTCCAGCCGGACACAATGTCTGATTTCCCAGACACCTTGCCCACCTTCCCTGCTTTACTTTTTACTTACTTCGCGTCGCTGTACACCGTGGCACGCGAAACGCCCATGTGCGCGGCGGCAATCTCGGCACCGCGGCGGATTTCCAGGTAGCCCGCCTTCTTGAGGTCTTGCACCAGCTGCTTGCGGTCTGCGGGCTTGAGCGAGCGTGATGTCGTGGCGCGGGCTGCGGCAAATTCGTCAATGCACTGCTGAATGCGGTCGGCATTGGCGGCGTCCAGCGTTTCGGTGACGGCGCTGCTTTCAATCGCGGTGAACTGCGACATCGCCGCCTGGAAGCCGTTGAACAGCGTCAGGTCCACGTTCAGGCAGATCGCCGCCACGTATTCACCTTCTTCGTTGCGAATGCCCACCGACGTGCTCTTGACCTTGCGGCCGTCGGCAAACTGGTTGGCGTAGTTGGCAATCACCGCGGGGTAGTCCGGGTCCTGGATGCGCGCCAGGCCCAGCTCGGTGGCGGGCTGGCCCAGGCGTCGGCCGCTCAGGTTGTTCTCAATCGCCAGGATCGCGTTCTTTGGGTGTGTCAGGTCATGCACCACCACTTCACAAAACGGCGCAAACGTCTTGCCCAGGCCTTCGGCAATGTTTTTCAGCTCGGCGAGCAGATGTTTGTTGCTGGGCGTGTTGCTGGGTTTTTTCATGGTGCGCGGCCTCCGGCGAGTCAGGCGATTCAAATTTCAGACAAATTGTCCAGACGGCCATCGTATCGCACCACGCGGCATTGATGGAACAAAAGGCCGGCGCCCGTGCGCGGCAGCCGGACACCATGCGCAAGCAAATTCCTACACAGAGCCTGCCCAGCCTCCTGCACCGCACGGCCGCCACAGCGGCGAAAGTACAACGCTATCTGCCGCGGCTTGCTGGTTTGCTAATTCCTATCTTCGCGGCGACTGTTCCTCATACCAAATCAACCAATCAACAACCACCCCTTCAAAGGAGGCCCTCATGTTGAACCGATTGAACCGATCGAAATTCAAACTCAGCAGCGTGGCGCTGGCCGCGGTGGCCGCTTCTGCCCTGGCACTGGCGGCCCTGCCCGCCACGGCCCAGACCAGCACCACCGCAGGCACATCAACAGCGGCCGATGCCGGCAAACTGGCCCGTGCCGACAAGGGCATGCTGGACGACCTGGCCCAGGCCAACATTGCTGAGATCGAGTCCGGCAAGATGGCGCTCGAGAAATCACAGAACGCCGAGATCAAAAAGTTTGCGCAGCAAATGATTGAAGACCACAACAGCGCGCTGGCCGAAGTGCAGGCACTGGCCCGCGCCAAAGGTGTGACCTTGCCCGACGGCCCCGGCGTGATGGCCAAAACCAAGGCCACCGCAATGAAGGCCCTGTCCGGCAACCTGTTTGACACGGAATACGCCAAGCGCGCCGGCGTGGGCGACCATGAAGCCACCATCAAGCTGCTGAACAAGATCCAGAAGGACGCCAAAGACGCCGACCTGAAGGCGCTGGCCGGCAAGATGCTGCCCAAGGTGGAAGCCCACCTGGAAATGGCCAAGGCCGTGGTGCCCGCCAAGTAAGCTACGCATCGCGGGCTGTTGCCCGCGCCCTGGGTTTCCTCATTCTTTTAGAAAGACGCCATGTCAATTATCTGGACCATCATCATTGGCTTCATCATCGGCTTTGTCGCCAAGTTCCTGATGCCCGGCCGCGACCCTGGCGGCTTCATCATCACCGTGCTCATCGGTATTGCGGGCTCCTTCCTTGCCACCTACCTGGGCGCGGCCATGGGCTGGTACCAGCAAGGCGAAACGGCCGGCTTCATCGCCGCCGTGCTTGGCTCCATCGTGCTGCTGCTGGGCTACCGCCTGATTGCCAAGCGCTAGGCAGAAGGCAAGCCATACGACCTGGCCCGGCAGCCGCGCCGGCCTGGTTACCTGGCTGGCAGCGGCGTGCGCTGGGCCGGGTCGTAGAAAAACGTTTCTTCGGCAATGCGCTCGCCTTCCCAGCGCTGGTACGCGAGCTCTTCCATGCGCATGGTGCTGCCGTCGGCCCACACAAAATTGAACACCCAGCGGATGACGACCTTGTCACCGCTGATAAACACCGGCCGCACGCAGGTTGACGTGACCGACTTCACGCGCGCCATCACTTTCGCTTCACCTTCCATCAGTTTGTCGCGCCCGCGGCGCGGCGGCTGCTGGTTCTCTTGCATCGTGGCGTTGGGCGTGTAGAACTCTTCAATCGCTTCGGTGTGCGCGTTTTGTTCAACGCGGGCGACAAAGCGTTCAACGGTTTCGGGCGTGGGCATGCGGCGATTTCCTTTGCTGGGGTGCTTGTGGCGTGTTGATGCGTTTCGGCTCTGTGGCCTGAATCAGGAGATTAGGCGGCAGGCTGGGCGAACGAAACCGAAGTGTTGCACGCCTGAAGGTTTTGCGCTTGCAGCATGGCCATTCGCGCTTGCGGTTTTCTTCTGCGGGCACGGCGCATCATGCGAGAGCCGGCGCAGGTCAGCGAATCAACGCACGCGAATCACCACCGTGTTGGCCAAAAAATCGTGCACCGCGCGACGCTGCTCGTTGAGCAGCATGGTGACCATCTCCAGCAGAACCCAGGTCACGGAAGTCAGGTACGCCGATTGATACAAGGTGGCATCCGGCATTTCCCCGGTGGTCACAAAGCTGATGGAATACCACAGGCCCACGGGCGCCATCAGCAACGGAACAAAGTTGCGCACCGCCGCCTGCTTGTAGGAAATCCGGCCGCCCCTCACATCAATCACCCGCACCCCGGCGAAGAACTTGCCCAGTGTTTGCCCAAAACGGCCATGCATGTAGATGTCATAGCCCACCGGAAAAGCCGAAAAGAGAACGCACAGCAAGGCGTTGGCAAAGGCGCCCAGATGGGGCGTCATGCACCACCCGATGAGCCCGGTGGCTATCGACATGAGAAACCCGTCGATGATCAAAGCCAGAAAACGAGGGCCACCGGTCTGGTAGTTATAGATAGGCATCGATGGGCAACTTTGAGTTGAAGGGCACCTACGGCCCCTGCAAATCAAGGCTGACCGCACCTGCAGCAAGGTGAGTGACCGCGAACGCGACCTCATGCTGTTGGATGCTGGGATTCTAGGACTAGGCAGGCAAAAAAAGCCCAATGACCGGCGCACCGGTCATGAGCGGACTGGCCTTAGTGCTTCTTTGCGCTCGCCTCAACTAGTGGGTCCGCATGCCTGTGCACCAGCTTCCAGGCATCGCCTTCGCGCCTGTACACCTCCGTCACCCGCAGCTTGTTCGCCACGGGCTCTGGCTCGCCCTTCATGCGGGCCTGTGCTTTTTGAATGCCCGTCCAGAAGGCAACGGTATCGCCCGCCGCCATGTCCAAAATCTCCAGCTGGGTCGTGCTGCCTGGCTCAAACCGGCCGGCATCCTGCTGGTAGCGCGACCACACTTCCTGCGTGCCCCGCACCACCCCGCCGCCGGGGCTCATGAAGGTGGCCGGTGACTCCTGCGCCACAACACGGCCCAGCGGTGCCGCGTCGCCACTGACATATGCGGCTGCGACGCGCTGCCGCTCTTTCATAAGGGTTTTGAAGTCTTGCTGCTGTTTGCTCATCTTGCCTCTCCTTAAAAGGACACGCTAAGCCCGCGGCACGGGCGGCCGCGTAGGACAAGGGATGAGGGGGAAAGCGGAGAAGTCGCACTGCGCGGCATTTTGGTGAATATTCACATACGAAATTCGTACGTTCTAGCGACTTGGCCGCAGAAGCACCCTAGCTGCGACGCGACTTCGAGTCCATGATGGTTGTCACAAATTGTTATCGCCCTCCCTTTACTCGAATGGACCGACGCGTAAATCGAAGGTCCATTCAAAACCAACTCGCTTCATTCACGACTCTTCAGAAAGAGACAAATGACAACCATAAAGTCGATTCAGAAACTCTCGGAGTACGGAATATTTCGTAACTACACAGGAACTCAAACGCAACCCTTTCCGAAGCGAAATCTCATTTACGGCTGGAACGGCAGCGGAAAGTCGACGCTCTCCACGATTTTTGAATCACTAGAGGAAAGAACGGTTTCTAGCCCGCGATTCCAAAAGAGCGATTTTTCGATCACGACCGAGAGTGGCACCCTACTAACGGCAACTACTCTTAGTGGTTGCTCACTCAATATCCGAACCTTTAATCAAAATTTCATCAAGAAAAACATTGATTGGGACAATTCCGTGAAAGGAATTCTGCTGATAGCAGAGGGAAAAATTCAAGAGAAGAAGGAGCTTGATGAGCTACAGCAAGTTCATCGCGCATCCACAGCTCTAGTCGCAGCGGAAAACAACACCCTTCAAGGTCTTGAAGAGGGGGTTGCTAAATTTTTGAGTGAGAGTGCCAAACGAACGAAAACAAGCTTGCAGGTCATAGATACCAAGGACGCTCGCTATTTCAATTACAACAAAACCAAACTCGAGGAATTTTTAAAATTAAACCGACTCGAGGTAACCAAGGAAGAGGCGATTCTTTCAGACGAGGACATCGTAGTACAGACCAAAATGGCGCGCCCTGAGTACAAGCCGTCCATAACTCCTGTAAATATTCAAATTGACTCTAAAAAATTCGCGGCCGCGCATCTACGCCTTGTCGACTTACTGAAAACAAGCGCCGCGAATACCGCTATAGATCGCTTAACTTCAAATGGAGATATACAAAGTTGGGTGGCGGAAGGATTAAATATTCATGCAAATCACGAAAGTCAAGAGTGTGAATTCTGTGGTTCGGCCCTAAGGCCCGAAAGACAAAAAGCGCTGGGCGAACATTTCAATAAGGAATTTCTGGACTTTCAAAATCGATTGGAGGCCGCTGATCAATGGCTGGAGGCGCAATATTTAGATATTTCAAGTTGCCCCGGCGAGGGGAATTTCTACGATGAACTGAAGGTTGACTACAAACGCGGGGTGGCGGAACTTTTCGAATCGTCCGTCTCCATTAACAACCACATACAGCAATGGCATGAGATCCTTAAAAGAAAATCTGCAAATCAATTCGACTCTTCACTTTCTGTTGAAGCTATATCTGCCGATTCGATCGTCCAGTTCAACAAGGCGGCCGTAGAAGTGCAGGCGCAAATTGATAAGCACAATGCAAAAACAGAAAACTTTGAAGCAATAACTAAACAAAGTAAACAGCGACTTGAGCTTCACTACGCAGCTAGAGAGGCAAGAGATTTTGGCTACTTCGAAAAAATAGAACTTATCGGGAAATGTGGTGCCAGAATTACTGAGGCAAGCGCACCTCTAGCGGCTCAAATTGAACGATTGCGAGTGCTAACAAACTCCCTGGCAAACGAAGGCGAAGGAGCAGAGCAATTTAATAAAGCGCTGCATAGATTCCTTGGTCGCTCTGAGTTGACCCTGAGATTCAAGAGCTCCTCTTTCGGATACGAAATTATCCGAAACAACACAGGTGAGCATGACGGGAATCTGAGCGAAGGCGAGAAGACAGCTATAGCTTTCGTCTACTTCATTACGAAGTTAACCGAGAACAACAACCGACTAGAGGACACGATTGTTGTCATCGATGATCCTGTATCCAGTTTCGACTCCAATCACTTGTTTCACTGCTATTCGTTTCTTCGCATTCATTGCGAAGCTGCAATGCAACTCTTCGTTCTAACGCACAATTTTAATTTCTATAAGCTCATACGCGATTGGTTTGAGGGCACAAATAAAAATCGTGGAGCAAAAGGGCAACCGCCCGTTGCCAACTTTTACGTCGTCGAAAGTAATTCGGAAATTCCTCGCTCGTCAATCCTCAAGAATGCAGATCAAACTCTAGTTAACTACCAATCGGAGTATCACTATCTCTTCTCTCGGCTATACAAGTTTCGAGACAAGGCGTCACTTACTCCTGATGACGCATACCTAACAGCAAATCTTTCTCGAAAACTCCTTGAGGCTTTTTTTGCATTTAAGTACCCGGGAAGTCGTAGCGACTTTGCAGCTCTACTTATAAAAGCTCAATCTGACAGCGCCTCCGTGACTCAGGAAGTTAGGGAAAAAATCTATCGATTCATCAATAAATATTCTCACAGTGCTGTTATAGAAATAAGTGAGGATGCGGCAGAAAATCTGCAAGGTGAAGGACAAAGCGTCATTAAGGAAATTTTCAATTGGATTGAAGAGGCCGACACTACACATTATGGGCAAATGAAAGACCTAGTTTCATCTGGGGCCCCCTAGCTCGCCACCAGCGACGATCCGCTCCTTATGGCGCTGCTCTCCCGGAGTTCCACCAATAGAGCCACTATCAAGATAGTTGGCGAGCTGTAGTCCCTGACATCCCTGCATTGAGCGATGCAACGAAACTTTCCGCTCCGACAACGAGGAGCCCGCCTATCCCCTCCTTCCAATGCCACACGTTGTCTGGCACGAACGTTCAACCCGTTGCTGATCCTCGGCGACCGACGCAACGCGCGCTCAATGGTAGATTCGGAAAAAAGCCCAGCCCCGGGCCGAATAAAAACAACCCATGAACAATAAAACCAAGATCGCCCTCGCCGCAGCCGGAGGAACCCTGTTACTGGTAGTGGCCACCGCCATCGTCATTACCCTTGACTCTGACCGTAGCAAGAACGGCGCACCACCGCCTGCCGCGGCCCTGGCGGCCGCACCACTAGACACCAGCAAAATCCTGACGGGCATGCAGGACCTGCTGGCCAGCTACCGCAAAATCATCGTGCTATTCGCCGACGAGAAGAAGCTGGGGGCGGGTGAGCGGGCCATGGCCAACCAGGTGGGGCAGGGGCTGTTTCATGACAACCGTGCGCGCGCGGCCGAGATTGAGGCGCAGCTGGCGGCGCTGGTGGCTTCTGGCAGTGCGCAGCGCTTTGATGCGATTGCGGGAATCCTGGACTATGTGGAAAGCGACAAGAGCCTCTTTGACGCTGACCGGCTGGCTTTTCGGGAGCTGCTGCGCAGCCTGCAAACCAGCGTGGCGGCTGACTCGTCACTCCCGGCCATCAAGCTGCACAAGCGCATTGGTGAAGACCTGGATGCGCTGGTGGAGATTGAGCGCAACTACGAGAAAGAAATTCGCCTGGTGTTCGGCCGCTTTGAGCCGCGGGCGATTGAGCTGAAACGAGAGCGCTGGGAAGACTACGTTGCCAGCCTGAAGAAGCGCTACACGCGCGAGCAGATCTTGAAAGACTTTGGCGTGGTGATGCCTTACGCGCTGCCCAAGCCCACCACGCGCAAAAGCAAAGATGAAGAAGAGGGCGAGGTTTTTGGCTACAGCCTGCCGCCCAAGACGATTGTGCTGACGTTTGACGACGGCCCGCACGGCGTTTACACGAATGAGATTGCGGCCATCTTGAAGCAATACGGTGCGCCGGGCATCTTCTTTCAGGTGGGCAGCAACCTGGGCACGGTGGCAGCTGACGGCAAAACCAAACTGGGGCCGCGCGCAGACATCAGCCGCAAGCTGCTGGAAGCCGGCCACACGCTGGCCAACCACAGCATGACGCATGCGCAGCTTTCCAGGCTCAATGGTGCGGGCCTCAAATCAGAAATGTTGGGCACTGATGAATTGCTGAAGGCAGTGGATGCGCGGCGCTCGCCGCTCTTTCGCTTTCCGTATGGCGCGCGCAATGACGAAGGGCTGGACGTGCTGTCGGCCGCGCACCTGCGCTCTGTCATGTGGAACATTGACTCGCTCGACTGGGCTGACCCGGTGCCCAGCTCGATTGTGGAACGCGTGCTGAAGTCGGTAGAAAAAGAAGGCCGCGGCATTGTGCTGTTTCATGACATTCATGAACGCACGGTGAAGGCGCTGCCGGCCATTCTGGAGCGCCTAGTGGCCGACGGCTACCAGTTTGCGAGCTGGGACGGCAGCGGCTTTACCGTGGCCAAAGGCACTGGCGTGGCGCCCGCCCCGCAGGCGGCCAACCCGGGCTACAGCGATTCGTGGGCCATTGTGATTGGCATTGACGACTACGCCAGCTGGCCCAAGCTGCAGTACGCGGTGCGCGATGCGCGTGCCATTCGCGAAACGTTGATCCAGCGGTTTGGCTTTGCCGCGGACCACGTGATCTCTTTGGAAAACCGTGAGGCCACACGCACCGGCATATTGGCCGCCTTTCACGACAAGCTGGCGCACAGCGGCATGAAAAAGAACGACCGGCTGTTTGTGTTCTTTGCCGGGCACGGCGCCACACGGCAGCTGAGCTCGGGCCGCGATTTGGGTTACATCATTCCGGCAGATTCAGACCCGAACAAGATCGCGACGGATGCGGTGCCGATGACGGAGCTGCAGAACATTGCCGAAAGCCTGACGGCCAAGCATGTGCTGTTTGTGATGGACGCCTGCTACAGCGGGCTGGGCTTGACGCGCGGCGCGGGCTCTGGCAACTTTCTGCGCGACAACGCGAAGCGCCTGGGCCGGCAGATGCTGACGGCCGGCGGCGCCGACCAGCTGGTAGCCGACGGCGGGCCGAACGGGCATTCGGTGTTTACCTGGACGCTGCTGCAGGCGATGGGCGGCAAGGCCGACCTGAACGGCGACGGCCTGATCACCGCGACCGAGCTGGCCGCGTATGTAGCGCCGGCCGTGGCGTCGGTATCGCGGCAGACGCCGGCCTTTGGCAGCCTGCCGGGCTCGGAAGGCGGCGACTTTGTGTTTGCGCTGCCGGCAGAGGCCGAGTTTTTGAGCGCGCAGACAAGCCAGCTGTCTGGCGATGCGATTGCGCTGAACAGCAAGCTGGACGCCACACGCCCGCCCGCTGCGGCGCCGACTGCCGGCAGCGATGCGCCGGTGACGGCGCCGCCCACGGCAACCGTGGTGGTGAAAGACCTGCAGGGTGGTGAACAAAAGATCACCACGCCGCTGGCGGTGCCCAGCTCGGCTCGGCAACTGGCCCAGCGCGCCAATGACCGCGGCCTGCAGCTCTATAAAGAAAAGCTGTATGCCGAAGCCGAAGCCCAGTTCACCGAAGCGCTGAAGCTGCGCCCCGACTTTGCACTGGCCGCCAACAACCTGGGGTTTGTGTATTTCAAGCAAGACAAGTTCAAGGAAGCGGCGCGCTGGTTTGAGAACACCGTGAAGATGGACCCATCACGTGCGATTGCCTACCTGAACCTGGGCGACGCCCATGCGCGGGCAGGCGACGGCGAGAAGGCGAAGAAGGCTTTTCGCAACTACCTGGAGCTGGCACCGAACGGGCCGGGCGCAACCCATGCGAAACAGGAGCTTGAGAAGGCCTGATGCTGCTGAAGCAGGCTGGAGTTGAAGTGGCCTGGGGCGATTTGGCGATACTCTGCCTATGACTTCCACCTCCCCAGCCGCTCACGCAGTTTCCCGGCTGCGCACTGCGCGTCTGGCGCGCGCCTCCAAACCCTTCCTCGCCCGCGGCGGCCCGCGCAATGTGCGCTGCGCCGGTTGTCGCCTGATGCCCAGCCACTGCATGTGCGCCCTGCGCCCCAGCGTGTCCACGCGCGCGGGTGTGTGCCTGGTCATGGCCGACATCGAGGCGCTGAAACCCAGCAACACGGGCTGGCTGATTGCCGACGTGGTGGCGGACACGTTTGCGTTTGAGTGGGCGCGCACCGAGGTTGACCCTGCGCTGCTGGCCCTGCTGGCGGATCCGCAGTGGCAGCCCTACCTGGTGTTTCCGGGCGAGTTTGTGGCGGCTGAGCGGGTGGTGGCGGATGTGTTGCCTGCCGGCTCATCAGATAGCCAGAATGCCAAACGCCCACTGTTTGTGCTGCTCGACGCGACCTGGCCCGAGGCGCGAAAGATGTTTCGCAAGAGCCCCTACCTCAACCATTTGCCGGTGCTGAGTTTGCAGAGCGAACAGCTCTCTCGCTACAAGCTGCGGCGTTCGCAGCGCGACACGCACTTTTGCACGTCTGAAGTGGCCGCCCTGTGCCTGGAACTGGCCGGTGAAACGCATGCGGCGCAAACGCTGGAGGCCTACCTGGATGTGTTTACCAACCGCTATTTAAAAGCCAAGCAGCAGCAGCCGCTGGATCTGGAAGATGCGGCGCATCTTCAGCTCCGCAAATTGGCTCACCCCTGAAGGGACTGGCACACCCCTGTTGAGGCTCACTGCGTGTAGCCCCCTCTCCCCTTGCAGGGGACGGGCGCCTTGCGGCCGGCAAAGCCGGACCGCGGCCCCTGCTGGTGAAGCCACGCCACGCAGTTATAGTCCCACCCCATGGATAGACCCCCTTATCTGCGCAAGCGCCGGCCGGCCCCTGACGAAAGCGAAGGCCTGCTGTGGCGGCTGGTAGCTGCGCTGGTGGCGGTGCCGCTTTTTGAGGTGTCACTGTTTCTGGGCATGTACCTGATTTACCCGTCGCGCGGTGTGGCGTACTTTTTTATGTCGATTCCGCTGTGGATGCACGGTGTCTACGTCGGCACGGCCGTTCTCATCGGGCTGCTGTTTGGCTTCAAGGGCATCACCTGGCTGCTGGGCCACCTCTTCATGACGCACCATGAAAACGAACGCAACCGGCTGGTGACGGCGCTGCTGTGGGGCTGGCTGGCGGGGCTGGCGTTTGTGGCTTCGCGCTTTGTGCCTTAGTGCCTTAGTCCGCGCGCTGACATCTGCTTGCATTGAGCCCGGCGCCGCTGGGCGGCCGCTGTAATACATTCACTGCCTTCCTCACCCTTTCACATCACCTGGATACCCATGCGCCCAAGCTCCCGGCCTCTTTGCACCACGCTCGCCACCTTCGCCCTCACCTTGCTGCCGCTGGCTGGCGCRCAGGCTGTTACCCCGGCTGAACAGCCGTATGTCGGTGGCTACACCCAGGGCTCGGTCGATTCGCGTGCGCAGCTGATGCTGCTGGACGACAACACGTTTTGTTTTAGTTTCATGGGCGGCTCGCTCGACATGCTGGCCGGCGGGCGCTGGAAGGCTGAAGGCAACGGCGTGCGTCTGCAGGAAGTGCGACAGAACGGCTCCGTCTTCCCCGTCTTTGGCAGGGCGGTGCTGCCTGAGAAAGGGCCCGTGGAGTTTGACTTTCACGGCCATTCGCTCTCTCGCGCGGTGTCGGCCGCGTTTGCCACGGGCGCCGACGAGACCTTGCCCACCAGTCTGCGCCGGCTTTTCAAGGACGGCCACAACGGCTGGTCTTCCAGCTACAAGCTGCCGCCCATGCCGGTGGCGCAGGTGCGCTACTTTTATATAGCCGACGCGGAAGTGGATGCCAACGGCCAGCCCAAGCAGCTGCGCGTGGTGCAGTACCGGCGTGGCGATGCGAACACGCTGCGCGTGGGCTACAACCCGGCGTTTGGCAACCCGCCGCTGAACCAGCTTGCCACGCTGAAAGACGATGTTCTGCAAGTAGACGGCAGCCGCTTTGGCGCGCGCAAAGAGCTGCCGGAAAGGGCTCTGGAAAGAATACGCTCGGCCTGCATACGGCCCGCGCTGGCGGAGGCCAAACGCCCCAGCGAAGAAGAAGCCGCAGAGATAGCGGCCGGACGCGCGACGTCCGTGAAACAGCCACCGCTGGTGCCTGTGAAAACCTTCTATCTGCCGCTGACGGCCCTGCAGGGCGCGGCGTATTTTTCTGAAGACAAGTAGGCTGGATGTGTCGCTGCGGCGGGCGCAATTTGCTACCAAATTAATAGCTGTTCGCGCAGACTCCTATTGGGCTACAGGCATTTTTTATGCTTGAAGAAACCCAACAGGGCTGCCTCCTTCGCCCCGGGCCACTGCCGCGCACCGCAGCGCTGTTATTGATACCGGCGCAGCCAGGGCACCCGCTGTAATACATTCATTGGCTTCAACCCCCACCGGACTCACTGCCCATGCGCTCCATCTCCCAGCCTCTTGGCACCGCACTTGCCGCCTTCGCCCTCACCTTGCTGCCGATGGCCGGCGCGCAGGCGCTGACCGCGGCTGAAAAGCCGTATGTGGGTGGCTACACGCAGGGCTCGGTCGACTCGCGTGCGCAGCTGATGCTGCTGGACGACAACACCTTTTGCTTTACCTTCATGGGCGGCTCGCTCGACATGCTGGCCGGCGGGCGCTGGAAGGCCGAGGGCAACGGCGTGCGCCTGCAGGAAGTGCGGCAAAACGGCGCGATCTTCCCCGCCTTTGGCAAGCAGGTGCCTGAGCAGAAGGAGACTGTGGCGTTTGACTTTCACGGCTATTCGCTTTCGAACGCAACGTCTGCCGTGTTTGCCACTTCCGGCAACGACGCGCTGCCCACCACGCTGCGCCCGCTGTTCAAGTCAGACCAGAACAACTGGTCTGACAGCTACAAGCTGCCGCCCCTGCCGGCGGCACAGGTGCGCTACTTTTATATAGGCGACGTGGAGGTGGACGCCAACCGCCAGCCCAAACGGCTGCGCGTGGTGCAGTACCGGCGCGGCGATGCGAACACGCTGGCCGTGGGCTACGACCAGTCGTTTGGCAACCCGCCGCTGAACCTGTCTGCCACGCTGAAAGGCAGCGTGCTGCATGTAGACGGCAGCCGCTTTGGCAAACGCGACGAGCTGCCGGGCGAGATCCTCGAAGGCATACGCGCAGCCTGCATACGGCCGGCGCTGGTGCCGGGCGCCAAACGCCCGGCGGAAGAGGGCAGCGAAGAAGAAGCCCAGGACAAAGCCGCCGCAGCCTTGGGCAAGGTGGTGGTGCGCAATGCGCCGCTGGCGCCGGTGAAAACTTTCTATCTGCCGCTGACGGCGATGCAGGGCGCGCCGTACTTTCCCGGCACGGAGAAGTAACTCAAAGCAGGCCACGGCTGGTTACCGTGGGCGGCCGCTATTTGCTCCTGAATTAATAGCTGCTCGCGCACAGCCTTATTGGGCTGCAGCCACTTAAGATAGCGTTGCGCATTGAGGTTGGCGGACCCGCAGCCCGAGCACCACCTTTCCCGGCATCACCTCCTCACCGCTTGCGCCCGCGCAACGCGCCGGGCTTGCCAGTCCATGCGCCCAAAAAAAACATCGAAAAAAGCGGCAGCGCGGCCGTGGCGGAAGGGTCGCGCTTGAGCGGGTGCGGGTTTGTTTCGGCGCGGGCTGCGGGCTTGGCGGCCGGGGAAGGTGCGGCGTAAGGGCGGGCTTGGCGTTTTGTCATCCTGATGGGTCCGGTTTCAAAAAAGGGAAAGCAAAAGCGCTAATGGTGGGCGCTGGCTGTCGCCGGGATGTCGCGATGCGTGCTTCCACACGGCATCCGGCCGCGACATCTCCGCGACAGCGGAGCGGCACAGTGCGTCCAGCCTGGCGATCCGCCGGCGGCCTTTTTCCAAAAACCGTCCCAGAGGAAATCTCCCTATGAAGTGCAAATCTGTTGTTGTTCCCGCCGGTGTGGTGTTGCTGTCGGCGCTCACGGGCGTTACGGGTGCTTATGCGCAGCCGAAGCCCGAGCCCGGGGCTTCACCTTGGGGCCTGGGTGTGGGCGTGGCGGCCCGAACCGACATTTACGCGGGCGAAAGCACCAAACTGCGCGCAGTGCCGCTGATCAGCTACCAGGGCGAGAAGTTCTTCTGGCGCGGCATCAGCGGGGGCTACCACTTGCTCAGCCGCGACGGTTTCACATTTGATGCCACGCTGGGTGCCCGGCTGGGCGGCATCAAGAAAGATGATTTCGGCGTAGCCGAGCTTGCGGCCCGGGGCATCAACCGCAACCTGCTGGAAGACCGCGACGGCGGCCTGGACCTGGGGATTGCCGGGTCCTTCAAGGGCCAGATGGGCGTGGTGGAGCTGGCGCTGAAGGCCGATGTGTCGGGCACGAGCAAGGGTTACGAGGCCTCGGCCAAATACGGCTATCCGCTGCAGTGGGGGTCAACCACGATCACGCCCAACATTGCGGTCAGCCATTACTCGGCCAAGCTGGCCAACTATTACTACGGAACACTGGACACGGAAGTCGCCCGCGGTGTGGTGAACTACAAGCCGGGCAGCGCGGTGATTCCGCGTGTCGGTATTGAGGTGATGCGGCCCTTTGCCGACAAGTGGATTCTGGCGGGCGGCCTGTCTTACAGCGCGCTGCCAAACAAGATCCGCAACAGCCCCTTGGTGGACAGGGACGCTAATGGAGTAACTTCTGTTTTTGTCGGGGTTTCGAGGAAATTCTGACACCCGCCGCGCCACCACGCGACCGAGATAGAGGACCGAGATGAACATGATTGAAGGCCCCTTGAGCATCCTGATCGTCGAGGACAACGCGCCCATGGCGGCGAATATCTACGACTACCTGGAAGCCTGCGGCCACAAGCCCGACGCCGCGCCCGATGGCAAATCGGGGCTGGGCATGGTGCAGGCGAATCACTACGACGCGATCGTGCTGGACTGGATGATGCCGCGCATGGACGGCCTGACGATGCTCACGCAGCTTCGGGGCGAACTCAAGTCCAGGACGCCGGTGATCATGCTGACGGCCAAAGACCAGCTGGACAACAAGCTGCAGGGCTTTGAAGCCGGGGCCGACGACTACCTCGTCAAACCCATCGCGTTGCCGGAACTTGAAATGCGGCTGCGGGTGCTGGTGACGCGCAGCCATGCGGCGCAGGCCCCGGGGCAGGTGCTGGAAGTCGGCGACCTGCGCTTCAACCTGCAGTCGCTGGTCGTGACCCGGGGAGACCGCGAACTGTCGCTGTCACCGATCAAGCGGCAGATACTGGAGGTCTTGATGCGACGCTCGCCGCACGTCGTGAGCCGCGAACACCTGGAGTCGCAGATCTGGGGCGAACGCACACTGGACAAGGACATCCTGAGGTCGCATATGCACCTGCTGCGCAAAGAGGTCGATGGCGAGGGCACCCCGAAAATCCTGCACACCGTGCTCGGGCAGGGCTACAGCTTGCGGGTGCAGGATGGCGAATAAACCACGCATGTTCGACCTGCATTGGCGCATCAGCGCCCTGTTCGTCGCTTTCGGGGTGTTGCTGGCCCTGGGGGTCAGTGTCTCGGTGGGCTTCGGCCAGGTGATGATCACGCACCCGGTATGGGAGCAGATACTGCGCTCGACCACCCAGCATTACATTGCCGGCAGCAGGGGCAAGCAGCCCGTGCCTTTGCCGACACAGGGCGCCTACAAGGGATGGCACCTCAAGAGCGGCACGGCCTTGCCCGCCGACATGCCGCCCTACCTGGCCACGCTGCCCGCCGGGTTCTACAGCGAACAGGATCTGGACCGGTTTGACGAGCACGACTACGCGGCCCTGGTCACGCCGGTCGCGGACGGCCGCGTGGTCACCGTCATTGACATGACCGACATCGAGCAGCTGCAGAACAAGGTGGGCATCGGGGGCTTGATCTTTGTGCTGGTCAACCTGGCGCTGGTGGGCGCCACGCTGCTGTGGCTTCACGGCAGCCTGCGCAAGCCGGCCAGGGCCCTGGCGCAGCACATGGAAGCGCTGGACCCGGAACAGCCGTCGCAGCGGCTGTCGGTCGATTACCCGCAGGCGGAGCTGCACGACATCGCGGTACAGGTCAACCGCCACCTTGAAAGGGTGGAGCGCTTCATCGAGCGGGAACGCAGCCTGCTGGACCAGGCCAGCCATGAGTTCCGCACCCCGGTCGCGGTGATCAGCGGCGCGGTGGACGTGCTGGCCAAACAGGCGTTGCCCACGCAGGCCAAAGGCCCGCTGGACCGGATTCGCGGCACGGTCGACAACCTGACCGAAACCATGGGCGCCCTGCTTTACCTGTCGCGCGAGCCGGATGGCAACGCAAGGGTGGAGACCACCCGGGTCGACCTGATTTTGCAGGAGCTGATGCAGGACCATGAGCACCTGCTGGCCTTCAAGCCCGCGCGCTTTGTGCTGGTCGAGTGCGTGAGCCTTTCGGTCAATGCGCCGGAAGCGATGGTCAGGATCGTCATTGCCAACCTCCTGAGAAATGCGGCCGAGAACACGCAGAAGGGGGACGTCACGGTCAGCCTGACCGCACACAGGCTGCGGGTGAGCGACTCCGGCGAAGGCTTCGACGCGGTGGAGGCCGCGCGCAGCTACAGCGCGGCCTTGCAGACGTCCATGAAGCCCGGCGGCGGCCGGGGGCTGGGGCTGTTTTTGACGAAGCGGATCTGCGAGCGCTTCAAATGGTCGCTGGCCATTTCGTCAGCGGTGAGCAAAGGTTCGGTGGTGGATATCCGCTTCTAGTTTCCAGCTTCTGGTTTCAGGCATTCACCGTGCCCGGAAAAGACGCGGGGTAACGCAGGGCGGCAGCAACGCCGGGCGGGCAGGACGGCCCCATGTTGCTACCAAATTAATAGCTGCTTGCGCACATTCTTATTGGGTTGCAGCCACTTTTTATGCCTGAAAATGCCTTGAAAAGACCTCAATCAGACCCTGCGACCTTTATCCACCCGGAAAATCAAACTGCGGCGCGCTGCTGCTCAGTACCGTGGTGACAGGCGCGGCCGGCCAGGCGGCGGCCAGCTCGGCAGCGAGTGTGCTGATGAGGCGGCGCACGTCGTCTGCCGCCGTGGCGTGCAGGGCTTCGGCCACGATGAGCACGCTGTGCGTCGCGGCGCTGACCGCCGAGAGGCCRCTTTGCCGGTGGGTCCAGCGGCGGGCGTGAGCTGCGGGCGGCTGTGCTGCGTCGGCAAAGATGACTTCATGCGGCTCGGGGCTTTCTGTTTCGCCGCTGAAGGCCTGGTAGCTTTCAACGCCGGTGGCGTAGCGCACCTCCAGCTGCTGCGCCACCCGGGCCACGTCAAACACGGCGACGGGAATGGCGAACGCGATCGACACGGCGTTGCACAGGTCAACCAGCGGATGCAGCTGCGGCAGCGAACCTTCCTTGCGGAAGCGGCGCAGCAGTGATTCAGACGCGCAGCGGTACTGCGTGGGCTTGTGGCCCATTTTGGAAAAAGTGCGGCGCCAGGCCTGCACTTCGGGCAGCTCGCCTTCAGCACAGCCGGCAAGGCGGCCGGCAGCAATGGCGTTGAAACGGGCGACCTGGGCGGAGACGTCTGCATCGGCGGTGATGCCGCTGGCGGCCAGCACACCGGGCACCAGCTCGGGGTAGTCGGCCCAGATAGCCGGGGAATGGCGGAAGAACATGCGCGGCTGCCTTTTTTAAAAAGTGAAACAGCGGCCAGCATGCCGCCGCGCGCACCAGCCGTCTTGAACGTTATTGCAGCGAGCTTTTGGCCATGGCCTGCTGCCAGGCGCCGGGCGTGAAGCCGAACTGGCGGGCGAACAGCCGCGTCATATGGCTCTGGTCGGCAAAGCCGCAGGCCGCAGCTGCCTGCGCCAGCCCGGCGCCGCCGCGGATGAGGCCGCGCGCTCGCTCGGCACGCTGCTGCAGCAACCAGGCGTGGGGCGTGAGGCCGAAGGCCCTTTCAAAACGGCGCAGCAGCTGAAACTTGCTGAGCCCGGCCGAGTGCGCCAGCTCCGTCAATGTGGGCGGGGCGAGCAGGTCGGCGGCCAGGTGGTCGCGGGCGCGGTGCAGCTCAGGCGAAGAAGGTGAGGTGGACGATGAGACTTGCGATTGCGTGACAGGTGAAACGGCATGACGGTGCAGCAGCAAGGCACAGGCGCGGACCAGCGCCTCTTCACACGCGAGGGGATCTGCACCGCGGCGCCCCGCACCGGCGTCCCACTGCTGCAGGTGGCCGAGCAGGTGTTGCAATGCTGTGCGCAGGCGCACGTCCCGCGCGACGGGGCGCGTGAGTTCGATGTCAGTGGCCCGCGAGGTGTCTTCCGCATCAGCCACAAGGGACGCGATGACCGCAGGCTCAAAGTACAGCATGCGCCAGCGCCGCGAAGGGCCGCCCAACGGCCGGCCGTCATGCACTTCACCGGGGTTGCACATGATGACGTCACCTGCATAAGCATCAACCGGGCCGCGGCCACTGGCCGAGCTTTGCGCGCCCTGCTCCATCAGCCCTACGCCATAGACGGAGTGCCAGTGGCGGCCGAAGTGGCGCGCGCTTTCCATCTGCGTGGCGTAGATGCCCGCCCACGGCGAGCCGAAGACACGGCCCTGGTGGGCGGATGATGCGGATGCGGAGGGCATGGGCGTCATGATGCCTCGGGAATGCGCGGCGCGCCAGCCCTAGTGGCGCCCTCTCAAGACGGCGCCCTGGCGTCAGGGCTCCGCGGCTTTTAAAGCGGTGGTATTCAGATGGCAGGCCGATATTTGCGACGGCGCGACTTCGATCAGGGCCGGCCGGACTTCCCGGCAAATGGGCATGACATGCGGACACCGGGGGTGAAACGCGCAGCCACTGGGCACGTTCATCGGGCTCGGCATCTCGCCCGCAATCGGCCTGTACGTCAGCGGTTTTGCATCCATGCGCGGCGCGTCGGCAATGAGCGCCTTTGTGTAGGGGTGGTTGGGTTGGCTGAAGAGTGTTTCCGTTTTGGCCAGCTCCACGATGCGGCCAAGGTACATGATCGCCACCCGGTCGGCCAGATATTCCACTACGGCCAGGTTATGGCTGATGAACAGGTAGGCAAGGTTCTGCTCTCGCCTGAGCTTCTGGAAAAGATTGAGAACCTGCGCCTGGATGGACACATCAAGCGCGGACACTGCTTCATCACAGACGACCAGCGATGGCTTCAGGGCCAGCGCCCTTGCGATGGCGATTCGCTGCCGCTGCCCACCCGAGAACTGGTGCGGATAGCGTTCGCCGTAACTGGCGTCAAGACCCACCTGTTCCAGGAGGCCTCGCACGAACGAGTCTTTGTCCTTGGCGGAAATCAGCCCGTGATAGATCGCCGCCTCACTGAGCAGCTGATCAACACGCAGCCGCGGATTGAGCGAGCCGTAGGGATTCTGGAAGACCATCTGGACGTTTCGATGGACATCCGAAAGATAGGGCTTGCCCGGCACCTGGTGAACCATAACGTCACCGCTGGACGGTTCCAGAATGCCCGCGACGATTCGCCCGAAGGTTGATTTTCCGCAGCCCGACTCGCCCACCAGGCCGACCACCTCCCCCGCCTCGATCTGCAGGCTGACGTCACTCACTGCGGACACCTGTTTGGGTGTCTTGCGGGCCAGCTTCAATTTGTGCGCCAGTTTCCCGCTCCAGGTTTGCGCGGCACCAAACCGTTTCGAGACATTGGCCGCTTCAAGTATCGTGGTCATGAGTTGTGGGTGGTATAGGGATGAAAGCAAAGAAACTCCCGGTCATCTGTCCGGGTCAGGCCGGGCATCTTTGTGCACGCTTGCGTTGCCCGGCTGCAGCGGGGTGCGAACGCGCAACCAGACGGCAGATTGAGCAATGGCGGCGTACTGCCGGGAATCGGCTTGAGCAGGGAGCCGCGATCCTGTGACTTGGGCAATGAGTCGATCAAACCGCGTGTGTAAGGATGTCTCGGCGACCTGATCACATCAGCGACCGCGCCTTTCTCGACAATGCGGCCGGCGTACATCACGCACACGTAGTCGGCGAGGTCTTTCACCACACTCAGATCGTGCGTTATCCATACCAGTCCCGTTCCGCGCTCTTTTGTCAGCTTGCGGATCTGGTAAAGGATCTGCGCCTGGATTGTGACGTCCAGGGCGGTCGTCGGCTCGTCGGCGATGATCACGGCCGGCTCATTGACGATGGCGTTTGCGATGGCTATTCGCTGGCGCATGCCACCCGAGAGTTCATGCGGATAGGCGCGCATCCTTTCGGCTGGTGCCGGTATTCCCACCGCTGCCAATGCGGCGCATGCCCGCTCCGTGGCATCTGACCGGGATACTTTGGCGTGAATCCGGATGGTTTCCGTCAACTGGTCTCCCACCCGGATGACAGGGTTGAGCGACATCATGGGGTCCTGGAAAACCATCGCCATCTCTTTACCCCGAATCCTGTTCCATTCGCGGGCGGAGACGGAGCGCAGGTTATTTCCCCGCAGGAGAATTTCACCGGAAACGATTCGACCGGGAGGATCCACCAGATTCATCAGGGACATTGCCGTCACGGACTTCCCCGATCCCGACTCGCCCACCAGGGCAACGATTTGCCCTTGCCCGACCGAGAAGGAAACGTCGTTTACCGCCCTGGCGACACCGGCCTTGGTCTCGAAATGGGTCGTGAGCCCATTGACCTTTAACGCACTTGTGCTCATACCTGATCCAGCTTGGGGTTGAAAACAACACGCAGACGATCACCGATCAGGTTGATCGACCCCACCAGGAGCACCAATGCCAACCCCGGATAGACCGAGATCCAGTATTTGTTCGTGAGCATGTACTCGAATCCATTGGCAATCAGCAACCCCAGCGAGGGTTCTGTCTGGGGAAGCCCTATGCCCAGGAAGCTCATCGTTGCCTCCAGGCTGATGGCGTGCGCCGTCTGCAGAGTGCCGGTGACGATCAGCGTTCCCATGCAGTTCGGCAGCACATGCCTGAACATGATCCGCCTGGGGGGCAAGCCTTGCCCCATCGCTGCCTCCACATACTCTTTTTGTTGCTCCACCAGCGCGGCCCCGCGCACGTTGCGGGCGTAGTACGCCCATTGAACAATGATCAGGGCCAGCAGGGTCTTGTCTACGCCCTGGCCCAGCGATGCCAAAAGTACCAGCGCGATCAGGATGGCCGGCAGGCTCAGTTGCAAGTCAACGATCCGCATGAAAAACGAATCAACACGTCCGCCAAAGTAGGCGGCCGTCAGGCCCACTGTTGTTCCGATACAAAGTGCGGCCAATGCACTGAGAAGGCCGACAGCCATGCTGATGCGAAGCCCGTAGAAGATTGCGCTGATCAGATCCCGTCCGGCGCCATCGGTGCCGAGGACATGCAGCATTCCGGTCGCTTCGCTGCGCGCACCTGGGATGAGTTCCGCGTCCACTATCGATACGGCGGCCAGGTCGTACGGATTTTGCGGTGAGAAAAGCGGTGCGCCCAGTGCCACGATGAGCAGCAGCCCAAAGACGACAAGCGCCACCAACGCAATTTTGCTGAGCAGGAATTGCCGCCGGATCCGGCTCCACGGGGTTTGTGCCGGCTGCGCCACTGGCAGGTCCGCCAGTTTTTCTTCCGGATTCAATGATTCGGTCTGGATCATGGGGTCACCTCATTTTTATTTGCTGCGGGCTCTGAGCCGGGGATCAAGAATCACGTACAAGAGATCCACCAGAAGGTTGATGGAGACCACCAGAAGAACGGTGACCATCAGGTAGGCCACGACAACCGGCCTGTCGAGATGGAGGATCGAGTCAATGATGAGTTTGCCCATGCCTGGCCATGCAAAGACCGATTCGGTCACCACAGAGAAAGCGATGAGGTGACCGAACTCGAGCCCGACGGCGGTGACAACGGGGATCATCACATTCGGGGCAATGTGTCTCGCCAGGAGCCTTAACCCGGACACGCCTTTGGCGCGCGCAAACCGCACGTATTCCTGTTGCACCACATCGCGGGTTCCGGTCTCCGTCAGGCGGATCACCATGGCGATCTGGAATATCGCAAGCGTCGTTGCCGGAAGGATCATGTGCTTGAGGCCGTCCCACGTGAGGAAGCTGAAGGCGATGCCGAAGAGCTGTTCGGTATCGCCTCGCCCGCCTGACGGAAGCCATCCGAGGTTCACCGAAAAGATGAGGATGAGGATGAGCCCCTTCCAGAACGTGGGAATGGTGACCCCTGCGATTGAAAATCCGGCAATGAGCTTGTGAACCCAGGAGTCCGGCATCAAGCCCGCGACGAGCCCGAGAGGGATACCGATGGCCAGTGCCAGTATCAGCGCAACAAACGCCATCTCCAGGGTTGCGGGCATGCGCTCCAGAACAATTCCCAGCGCCGGCCGGTTGAAGACAAACGATTTGCCAAGGTCTCCCTCGACCGCATGCTTCACAAACAGTGCGTATTGTTCGTATATCGGCCGGTCCAGCCCCAGGCTGCGCGCCGCGACCTCTACCTCTTCGGTGGAGGCATTCGGGCTGACGAGCAGGTGTATGGGGTCGCCAATGAGGTGAATGCCCGTAAATGCGATGGCAGACATCAGCGCAACGACGACCAGGCTGTCGCGCATTCGCTGGAATATGGGCCCAAACATCAGATTGCGTCCTTATCTCTGCCTGCGACACGGGCCAGTAAGCACCTATATCGCACGCTACTTCGCTCGAGCCCGCGGTTCCCACCCAAGGAAACCGCAACAGACCCTCTATTGCACGTCACTTCCATCAAAAACTCCAGTCAGCGGGAGGCCTCCCGCTGATACGTCACGTTCGCACAACTACTCGCAATTTAGAGGCCAACCAACACCCTTGCCAGCTTTCACCTTGTGCATTCGCGGCAACAGCGCCGCGAAATTTCTTGACAGTCATCACCGCTTCATGATCTAGTTGTAACGCTGTTTGATACAGTGTATCGCTAGTCAATACAAAAAAGCAAGCGAGTTTTTCGGGATTTATGACGGTCGGCGAGGAGGGAAGCAGGAAAGACCTGGGCGAACTGCGCCCGTGAGCACCCATGCGGCGGCGAATGATTCGCCGCCATTTACAAAACTTTTCAGGAGTGAGAAATGAAATTGAAGATAGCCTGCCTGGCTGCGATTGGCGCCGGCGCAATAACCGCAATAGCCCCCGTCGCCGCGCTGGCGCAAAGCACGGTAACGATCTACGGGAGGATGGACACGAGCTTTGAGAACTCAAAGACCGGCTCCGTCACTCAGACTTTGATCACGGGCAACGCGTCCCGGTTCGGAGCCAAGGGAACCGAGGACCTGGGGGGAGGGCTGAAAGCGCTCTTTGGCCTGGAGATGGGAATCTCTTCGGATACCGGCGCGTCAAGCTCGCCCGTCTACCGCAACTCTTACGTCGGCATCAGCGGCGATTTTGGCGTGGTCAATATCGGGCGCATCGACTCGGCCGCACCGAGCCGCACGCCCATCTATGCGATCCTGGGCCGCAACGTGGAGTACGTCATCGCCGCAACGTGGAGTACGTCATC
>NZ_JBFUBQ010000012.1:0-90671 GCF_056405695.1 Polaromonas sp. P1_F6 | reverse complement strand
AAAAAATGGACTTTATGAGGCCATAAATGAAAAAAGCACCGCATTGCGGTGCTTTTTTGCGGTGCCAGATTTGACTCAGGATGGCACTTTTTTCAGCATTTCGAGGCCAATCTTGCCTTCTGCGATCTCGCGCAGAGCGGTAACGCCAGGCTTGTTCTTGCTTTCAATCTTGGCGGCGTGCCCCTGGCTGAGCATGCGTGCACGATAGGTGGCAGCCAACACCAGCTGGAAGCGGTTCGGGATTTTTTCGAGGCAGTCTTCAACGGTAATGCGGGCCATGGTGATCTCCGGTGTGATCGATAACGGGGAAAGCGGGTGAAATCAGGGAATTTGAAGGGCCTGGAAGGTTTCGGCGCGGGCTCGCCGCTGGGCCGAAAACTTGAGCCTTTGGGCATGCACAATGGTTTTCAGGTCGAAAACTGCCCGCTCAAATAACTCGTTAATTATAACGAAGTCGAATTCCCGGGCCTGGGCCATCTCGGTGGCCGCGTTTTTGAGCCGCAATTCGATGACTTCGGCACTGTCTTCGCCACGCCGCTGCAGGCGCGAGCGCAGCTCTTCCCAGCTTGGCGGGAGTATGAAAATCAGCACCGCATTGGAAAAAATCCGTTTGATGTTGATCGCCCCCTGAAAGTCTATTTCCAGAATCACGTCGGCGCCGGTGGCTATTCGCTCTTCAATGGTCTGCCGCGAGGTGCCGTAGCGATGGCCGTGCACATGTGCCCATTCCAGGAAGGAGTCGCGCAGCACCATGCCGTCAAAGTCCTCGGGCGAGAGAAAAAAGTACTCCCTGCCGTGCTTTTCCTGGCCGCGTGGAGGGCGCGTGGTGTGCGACACCGCGGGCTGGATGCGTGAATCCAGTTCCAGAAGGGCCTTGACCAGGCTGGATTTGCCGGCCCCGCTGGGGGCGGCTACAACAAAGAGGTTTCCGGGGTAGTCCATGCGTTCTGGGCGGTGATTTCGGTGTTTTAGGCTAGGGGCGGGGCTATTCGACGTTCTGGACCTGCTCACGGATCTGCTCTATCAGCACTTTCATGTCGACGGAAATGCGTGTCAGTTCGAGGGATGCCGATTTGGAGCCCAGTGTATTGGCTTCGCGGTGCAGCTCCTGGATCAGGAAATCCAGGCGCTTGCCCAGTTCCCCGCCGTTTGCCAGAAGGCGGTCAATTTCATCCAGGTGCGAGGAGAGGCGGGTGATTTCTTCCGCGACGTCAATGCGGATGGCAAAGGCTGTGGCCTCTGTCAGCGCCCGGTCCTGTGCAACTTCCGGCAGCGTGGCGCCGTCCGACAGCGCCATGGCTTCTTTCCAGCGTTCCAGGAAGCGGGTTTTCTGCTGCTCAACCAGTTTGGGCACCATGGGCACTGCCAGCGCTGCCAACGCACGCAGCTGTCCCGTGCGGTCAAGCAGCATGTCGGCCAGCCGGGCGCCTTCGCGTTCGCGGGCCGCCATCAGCTCTTTCAAGGCTTTTTTGGCCAGCTTGAGCAGCTCATCGCTGTAGTCGTGTGGTTTTTTGTCCTCATTGGTGGCGATCCGCAGAATATCTGCCACGCTGAGTGCGGGTGCCTGCGGCAGCCAGGATTTGATACTGTCTTCCAGCGACCCGAGCCGTTGCAAGGTTGCCGAAGATGGCGCGCGCAGGGTGCTGGCCGAGGTACTTTCCAGCGAAACCCGCACTTCCACCTTGCCGCGCTTGAGCTTGCCGGTGAGCAATTCGCGCAATGCGGGCTCGGCCTGCCTCAATTCGTCGGGCAGGCGAAACGCCAAATCAAGAAACCGGCTGTTGACAGAGCGTATTTCGACGCCCAGACGGGAGCTGGCATCCGCGCCCGATTCAGTTTCCGGGGCGGATTGCGCCATGCTCGATTGCACGGCTGCATAACCCGTCATGCTGTAAACTGACATTTAAAAATATGCTTTACTAGAGAGAGAACAAGACCCAGACTGACCAAGTCATTCTGGCTCATCCCAAATTATGTCAAAGGTCAAGCCCGCACCATTGCCGCCCGACACCGTGATTGGTGGCTATCGTGTTGTGCGAAAGCTTTCAGCCGGTGGCTTTGGCGTAGTTTACTTGGCCGTCGACAACGAGGGCCAGCAGGTCGCCATCAAGGAGTACCTGCCATCATCCCTGGCTGGCCGGGCCCCGGGGGAATTGCTTCCGCAGGTCCAGGCTGAAAAGCTCTCGCTGTACCGCCTGGGACTCAAAAGTTTCTTCGAAGAAGGCCGTTCACTGGCCCAGATTTCACACGGCTCCGTGGTCAGTGTGCTGAATTTCTTCCGTGAAAACGAGACCGTTTACATGGTCATGAACTACCTGGAGGGCGGAACCCTGCAGGATTTCATCATCACGGCCCGTGAGCTGAAAAAGCAGAAGGTCTTCCGCGAGTCGACCATCCGTTCGCTTTTCGACGAAATCCTTCGGGGATTGCGCATCGTGCACCAGCACAAGATGCTCCACCTGGACATCAAGCCCGCCAACATCTTCATTACCGACGACAACCGCGCCGTCATGATCGACTTCGGCGCAGCCCGAGAGGTGCTGAGCAAGGAAGGCAACTTCATCCGCCCCATGTACACCCCGGGCTTTGCTGCCCCCGAGATGTACCGCAGGGACTCCTCCATGGGTCCCTGGACCGATATTTACGCGATCGGCGCCTGCATTTACGCCACCATGCAGGGCTATCCCCCCAATGATGCGCCGCAGCGCCTTGAAAAAGACCGTTTGTCGCTAGCCCTGTCCCGTTTGCGTGGCGTGTATTCCGACAACCTGATTGAGGTCGTAGAGTGGTGCATGTCCCTTGACCCCTTGTCACGGCCGCAGTCGGTATTTGCATTACAAAAAGAATTGAGCAGGGAAGGTGAGCGTCGTTACACCAAACTCACCGTCAGCGAAAAGGTTCGCCTTCAGTTTGACAACATGGTGTCTGACACGAAAAAAACAGCGCGCAAAGCCACTGGCTACGCGACTAAATTCAAATGAAATTCTCAGTCTTTCAGGTAAGCCGAAAAGGCGGGCGCGAGAAGAACGAAGACCGCATGGGCTATTGCTACACGCGAGAGTCGGGCCTGTTTGTGCTGGCAGACGGCATGGGCGGCCATCCTGAAGGCGAAGTGGCGGCGCAGCTTGCGCTGCAGACCATTTCCGCGCTGTACCAGAAAGAAGCGCGCCCTGTCATTGAAGACACCACCGAATTTCTTTCAACCGCGCTGATGGCGGCGCACCACCAGATCATTCGCTACGCCAGCGAAAAAGGCATGCTCGACACGCCCCGCACCACGCTGGTCGCGGCGATTTTGCAGGGCACCGGAGCCACTTGGGTCCATTGCGGCGATTCACGCCTGTATGTGGTGCGAGACGGCGAACTGCTGACACGCACCCGCGACCACTCCTACCTGGAGCAGCAGAGCGCCGGCGTCATCAAGCTCGAACGCATCAACCGCAACATCCTGTTCACCTGCCTCGGTTCTCCGACAAAACCTGTTTTTGACGTTGCCGGGCCCGTGACCCTGCAGCAGGGCGACAAACTGCTGCTCTGCTCCGACGGTCTCTGGGGCAGCCTGAGCGACGAGGAAATTGTCCGCCAGCTGGCCGGCAAAGGGGTTTCGGATGCCGTCCCCGACCTGGTCGAAAATGCCTTGCGTACCGGCGGCGAACACAGCGACAACGTCACCGTGCTGGCCATGGAGTGGGAAACGCCCGACGCCTTCGAATCCACCCGGGGGGTGTCTACCGACAGCATCATGGACGGCGTTTTCGCCTCGACCATCCAGGCCGGCGTGCTGGATACCGTGGTGGACGACCTTGACGAAGCGACCATTGAACGCTCCATCGCTGAAATCAACGAAGCCATTCGCCGCTCAGCCGCAAGAAAAGCCTGATACCCCGGCTTAGCCGTTTCGGTGGCTGCGCCTTCGGCGCCGCTTGCCTCTCCCGTTCCCGCTCCATTCCAGTTCCATCCCTCTCAATTCCGCCATTCAATCCGGCGCCTTGCCAGAAAGCCATCCACCATGAGTCAGTTTGAACGAAGCGGCGCGCGTGCGGCCGACGCCCTGCGCCCCGTACGCATCACCCGCCACTACACGGCCTACGCCGAAGGCTCGGTGCTGATCGAGTTCGGCGGCACCAAGGTGCTCTGCACCGCCTCCGTTGAAGAAAAAGTGCCCGGCCACAAAAAGGGCAGCGGCGAAGGCTGGGTCACGGCTGAATACGGCATGCTGCCCCGCGCCACGCACACCCGCGGAGACCGCGAAGCCGCCCGAGGCAAGCAAAGCGGCCGCACGCAAGAGATCCAGCGCCTCATCGGCCGGTCAATGCGGTCGGTGTTTGACTTGAAGAAACTCGGCGAGCGCACCATCCATCTTGATTGCGACGTGATTCAGGCTGACGGCGGCACCCGCACCGCCAGCATCACCGGCGCTTTTGTGGCCGCGCAGGACGCCGTCAATACCCTGCTGGCCAGCGGCAAGCTCCAGCAAACCCCCATCATCGACCACGTCGCCGCGATCTCGGTCGGCATCGTGCAAGGTACGCCCCTGCTGGACCTGGAATACACCGAAGACTCCGCCTGCGACACCGACATGAACGTCGTCATGACCGGCGCCGGCAATTATGTGGAAGTGCAGGGCACTGCCGAAGGTGCGGCGTTCTCGCGCAAGGAAATGGACGCGCTGCTGGTTCTGGCCGAAAAAGGCATCGTCGAACTGGTCGGCATGCAGAAACGGTCGCTATCAAATTAATAGCTGCTCGCGCAGACCCCTATTGGCTTGGAGCCTTTTTTCGTTATGAAGATCGTACTTGCGTCGAACAACCAGGGCAAACTCGCCGAGCTCAAGGCCATGCTTCTTCCCCTGGGCCTGACGCTGGTCAGCCAGGCCGAGCTGGGCCTGCCGGAGGCTGACGAGCCCTTTCGCACCTTTGTGGAAAACGCACTCGCCAAAGCCCGCCAGGCGTCGCGCCTCAGTGGCCTGCCCGCGCTGGCCGACGACGCCGGTTTGTGCGTGGACGCTTTCGGCGGCCTGCCCGGCGTGGACACCGCGTTTTACGCCACGCAGTTTGGTTACGCCAAGGGCGACGACAACAACGTCAAGGCCTTGCTCGAGCAGATGGCCGGCCTGACGCAGCCCGCCCAGCGTCGCGCAGCGCTGGTTAGCACCCTGGTGGCGGTCCGGTCTGCAGAAGACCCGGAGCCACTGATTGCCTCAGGCCGCGTGGCCGGAGAAATCGCACCCGCGCCCGTCGGCAGCAACGGCTTCGGCTTTGACCCCGTGATGTACATCCCCGAGTTCGGCAAAACCTTTGCACAGTTGCCCGTTGAAGTCAAAAACGCCAACAGCCACCGAGGCAAAGCCGCACAGCAAATGATCGAACTCCTGCGCGAGCGCTGGAGAATATGAAACACCCCGTGGCTTCGCGCACTTCGTGTCGCGGCCTCCCCCTCAAGGGGCGGCACCTGCGGTCCGGCGAAGCCGGTCCCGCGGTGTCCACTGGCCTGAGCATCAACGAATGTGAGGCTTCGTCCCTGCCATATTCGTTCAGCGATCAGAACCCATCATGAAAGACATCCAGCACTACATGCGCAGCGGCACACTGCAGCTGGCCGCGTTGCCGCCGCTGTCGCTGTACGTGCACCTGCCCTGGTGCCTCAAGAAATGCCCCTATTGCGACTTCAATTCGCACGAGGTCGCCGGTGAAATGCCAGAGCAGCGCTACATCGACGCCGTGGTGGCCGACCTGGAGGCCGCGCTGCCCCTGATCTGGGGCCGCATGGTGCACAGCATTTTTATCGGCGGTGGCACACCCAGCCTGTTTTCACCGCAGGCCATAGACCGTCTGCTTGCCGACATCCGCGCACGCCTCAGGCTGGAAGCCGACTGCGAAATCACGCTCGAAGCCAACCCCGGCACCTTTGAAAAAGACCGCTTCAAGGCCTTTCGCAGCGCCGGCGTCACGCGCCTGTCCGTCGGCGTGCAAAGCTTTGACGACAAGCACCTCAAGGCCCTGGGCCGCGTGCACGACCGTGCCCAGGCCATCGCCGCGGTAGAAGAAGCCGCACAAGCCTTCGACACCTTCAACCTCGACATCATGTACGCGCTGCCAGGCCAGACCATGGAAAGCCTCGAGCAAGACATGCGGCAGGCGCTGGCGTTGCAGCCGCCCCACATCTCGATTTACCACCTCACCATCGAGCCCAACACCTACTTCGCCAAATTTCCGCCGGTGGTGCCTGAAGAAGACACCGCCTACGCCATGCTCGACAAAATCACCGAGATCACGCAGGCCGCCGGGTTGCAGCGCTATGAGGTGTCTGCCTACGCCAAGCCCGGCCACCGCTGCTTTCACAACCTCAACTACTGGCAGTTTGGCGACTACCTCGGCATAGGCGCCGGCGCCCACAGCAAGCTCAGCTTTGCGCACCGCGTGGTTCGCCAGGTCCGCTACCGTGAGCCCAAGCTCTATATGGAAAAAGCCCTGGCCGGCGAAGCCGTCACGCAAGAAACAGAAGTCAGCCGCGTTGACCTGCCGTTCGAATTCATGCTCAACGCCCTGCGCCTGCGCGACGGCTTCAAGCTGCAAGACTTCACCGAAAAAACCGGCCTGCCCGTCACCGCCATCCAGCGCGGCCTTGAAGAAGCCGAGCGCAAGGGCCTGATCGAGCGAGACTTCATACGCGTCAAGCCCACCGAGCGCGGTTTTGATTTTTTGAACGACCTGCAGACATTGTTTTTGGCCGACTAGCACCCACGTCAACGCCCAACGCCAACGTCAACGCAACATCCCGTCTACAAAATCTATGGAAACATCCGCCATCATTTTTCTGGTTATCAGCTGCGCCGTCAGCTTCGCGCTGGGCCGGCTGTTTGTGCACTTCCGCGACAAAAAGCGCAAAGAAAAACTGCAGGCGCGCGAAGCCGAAGCATTGCGCAACCGCCCCCCAGAACCCGAGTCCCTCAACAAGGCCAAGCGCAAGCGGCAGCTTCAGCAACAGAGCAAGCTCAGCAAGGGTCGTGATAGCCGTTAAGCCGGGTGCGCAAGCCGTATCTTCCGGCGCGATTGCGTCAGAAGATCCAGGGTCGTATAAGTGTTCGGCTTATCTGGCCACCCATTTCGCGCAAGCTTCATACGATTTTCCGGCCAGCCAATAGCTGCTGTTCAATTCTTCCTTCGGCAATTGCTTCATGGCTTTCAGAAACGTGGGCTTGTCTTGTTTGGCGCATGCATAGCTCGGATAGAGGTTTTTAAAATACGGATCTGGGTAGCGCGCAATCAGGTCTTCAAAACTTGCTTTCATTCGCGGCCAGTTCATTTTTGATCCGGGCAGCAAAGCTCGAGTCCGGTGAATATAAAGTCGTGCATACATTGAGCTTCCTTCGGTAGCCCGTTGCTGCTCACTCCAGTAATTGATAAAAGCATCAATGGCTTCCCAGTTCCCGTCCTCCGCTTGAGCCATGCTGTCCAGCGTATTTCTATAAAGATAAAAATCCCTCGGCCAACGCTTGACGGCATTCTTTAAGGTCGCTGCGATATTGGCATTGGCAGATCTTGAGTCAAGAGCAATGGCGAGCGTCAGCATGTCCCACATCGGCGTAGCTTTCAACTCGGTGGGCGCGTCATCAAGTATTTTTTGTGCGGCAGCTAGCCTGCTGTCATAGAGCTCCCAAGCCTCGGGAGATATCGAGTTCGGTCCTCCCGAGCCGCGCGCGTTCCACGCATTGGCGTATTGGTAGCGGGCTTCAGCAAAAACTGCAAAGTAAGAATTCGGAACAGCAGACTTCCAGCGTTTGATTCGGTCTTCTTCCAGTGGCAACGTTCCAGGTGCGGGCATTGCCAAACGGAACCCCATATACGGCGCGGTAGCCATGGGCTCACCTGCGGGGAAATTCTTGCCCGATGCAATCAACTCCTTAAGCGACCGTTCCAGTGCTTTAAAGCTCTCCAGCGTGTACAGCAGCTTGAGGTTTGACGCGGCAGTCTGAAAATTGGGCCAATAGTCGTTGTTGCATGGCGGGCTTCCAGGTGGGCTATGGCAACGCCAGGGAATTTCATCGTCGGATGCAGCAGATGCCGTAGCAGCCAAGCCAACCCCCAGCACGGCAAGAATGCATCCCTTCTTCAGATGGCTGCGCCAGTTCTGGAAAACCGGGGTCATTTTCAAATCGATGAGTTTCAGCATACGGTGGTGCCCTATTTTGAAGCCCATAACGTACAGACATCGTAGGAGTTGCCCGGCAGCCATAAATTGACACGAAGCTGCTCTTTGGGCAGCTGGCTAATGGCCTTGGCATATGCCGGCTTGTCCCTGGCGAAACAGGTATACGCGGCATAAAAGTTTTTAAACTGGGGATCGGGATAGCGCGCAACCAGATCCTCAAGACTCGCACGCATCCTCTGCCAACTCATCTTTGTGTCGCTCGGAAGTGCGTATTCTCTCAAGTCAATATACAGGCGTGCATACATCGACAATCCTTCGGTAGCCTGTTGTTGCTTGCTCCAGTGATCGATAAAGGCCTCAACGACCTCCCAGCTGCCACCCCACTTTGGGGTCAATCGCGAGGCTGCAGTTGAGTAGAAGTCGAATTGCCGCGGCCACTGCGTCACTGCCGCCTTGAACACAGGTGCTATCTTTTTCTTGTTCGACCTTGAGTCAAGCGCAACATCAAAGGCCACGCTATGCCAAAGGGGCGTCTTTTTTGCTTCTGCCGGCGCGCTGTCGAGGAGTTTCTGCGCAGCCCGAAGTCTGCTGTCGAACAGCTTCCAGGATTCGGGTGAAACGGTGTTGGCATAGCCGCCGCCTCGTGCATTCCACGCATCCGCATGCTGGTAGGCCGCCTCAGCGAGGACGACAAAATGCGAATTCGGAAACGCGGTTTTCCAGTGCGCCAGTTGCAGACGCTCAGGTTCCCCCGCCCCTGGCGTCAAAAAAATTTGGCGAAACGCAAAACCGGGCGCACTTGATAACGGCTCACCCGTAGGAAAGTTTTTGTCAGAGCCTGATAGCTCTTTGAGCGCCCGCTCAAGCATGGCGAAATTTTTCAGCTGATGGTTCAAGTAATAGAGCAGCTTCAGGCGATCTTTGGTGGTTGCAAGGTCTGGCCAATCTTCACCTTTGCAGACGTCACCCTGGAAGCCCCAGCAACTCCACGGGTACATGCCCAGTTTCTTGAATTCCCGTGGCCTGGGGCCACTGGCTGATACCGCTTCAGAAGCAGCCAATGCAGCGGCTGGTGCCGTTTCAGAAGCAGCTACTGCAACGGTCAGAAACCCGCCAAATAGCAAGACGAACGCGCAAACTTTCTTCAGGAAGGCGTTCCAGTTGTTGATAGACATTCGCAGCCTTTGATAAGTGGAGCAGATGGCCAGCAGAGGCTGCCGAACGAAGGAAGAATATCAGCAACGGGTCGCTTTGCGTCCTTCAAATTAAGGGCTTGCGTGGGGAGGCAACAACAACATTCAGGTTGATATGTCGGCCTGCCAAACCTGGCAATCCATCGAACGTAGTCTGCTCAGCAAGGCCGGGCGCAAGCAGCCGCAGCAACTTGAAAACAAAAGAAGTCAAAAACCACAAACGCTAGCCGGCTTCCGTGCCGGCCTATTTTTTAACCGCAGCTGACGTGTGTCACGCGCCCGGCAGCATCCACCGTCAGGCTCAGCCGATCAGCATTGAACTCCATCGTCACGACCTGCCCAGGCTTGAGCACCCGGACGGTTTTGGTGCCGGCGCGTGTGCGGGCTTCTTCTTCAAGTGCCGCGTTGGTGTTGCGGCCCACGGCAAATTGGGCTGGTTCGGCGTTGCAAGCACCGCTTGGCGGCGCAGATGCTGGCGTTGATGCAGCGGGGCCCCCTGCGCAGGCGGATAGAGCTATAGACAGGGCTAGTGCAAGAGCGTTGGGGAAATGCGTGCGCATGGCGAGATCCTTTCATGGAGTTGCTGGAACATACCTAACGATATCCCGCTGAATGTGGAGGTGCAGCGAATGCCCTTACCAGCAGTAGCTAGGCGGGTTAAGGAGCGACCAGCAGGGCAGGAGGAGCCTGGTCCGTGGAAATTAGGAATACGTTGGCAGCTCGACGGTATGCTGTGCATTTCCAGGTAGGGGAGACAGTATGAAATGGACGAATCTTATTTTGCATTTTGTCACCAAGAGGGCAATGAGTGTCGTTGCAAGTGCTGTTCTGCTGTACGTATATTCGGAGTGGTTTCAAAATATTTGGATATGGTTCCGCAACATACCGACCGCTTACCAAGTACTGTTTTGGGCGGCGATCTCTATCGTTCTGGCGGCACTCTTCGTTGCGCTTGTCAACAGGCCGATTGATGCTAACAACCCCGCATCAATACCTCGAAAATTTCTCTATTTTCGCGCCCCACTTAGACGCATTTCGTGGCGCTTTGGACCACTGTTCAACACTTTTTTTGACTATGAAGGAAAGTTCTTTGTAGCCAATGTCCCATTCCACTTGCGAGTAAACGGATGGCGCCGCGTCACCCTCAGAAAGGCATTCATCCGCAGCAGGATAAATGGACGATCTTTTGAAATCTCGATCGAAGGCCCTGCTGGCGGGTACGTGCCAGCATCCGATATCGATTGGTTGGCACCCGGAATTTGGCTCAGCGGCGTAGCAGAATTTAATCCTCCTATCCCAGCACTCGACTTCTTGGCTGTATTCGGCGATTTCGATTTCATCGTGGAATACGACCGAAGTACAAGCTTCCGACTCTACATTTCCCAAACTGACATCCAGAATTTTTTTGCAAATTGGCAAAAGTATTTGGACGAAAGAACTCGTAGATCAAATCCTGATTTCAAAGTACGACTCAAACCCAAGTGAATAGCGGAACTCGTTTTGCAAGCGAAATGAGGAACGCCCCGGGACGCTTGCTTGCGAAACAACTAGCTACCCCTGCCTGCAAGCTGCAAACGATTGCAGTGGTGCATGGGCACCTCAAATAATCGAGAAGGAGAAAAACGGATTCAAATTCAAATCCGTTAGAAGTAGCCCTATTGCTATTAAGCCGAGCAGCACGGGAAATAGGAACTCAACGATGATCCACCGTCGGTTTTGACTGACTAAGAAACGCTTAAAGATAAGCTCAAAACGTTCCAGTTGATCCTTAAGGGTCCTTTCGTTGGAGGTTGAAACTCCATACTTATAGAGCGCCATCATTCCGGAGCTATAGTTTTGGAAATTTTGAATCATCTCGTGACGAGCCGTCCTGTCTTGAAGTTCTCTTCCTCTTGAAGCCGGATCCCGATTCAATGGCGCTATGGCTTTCTCAAAAAGTGCGAGATTGAGATTCATCGCATCTTGCTGTCGGCCTGCTGCGTCAACTTGCATGGTCCACCAAGTCATCAATGAAACCTGGCGCGGATCAACATCTCTATCCGGTTTGATGAACGCGAGTCCGGTGCCCGAGCACCGGATCATCCACTCTTGAAACCCGTCCCAACTGCTCCATGCGAAGTGAACGAGCATATAACTGGTGATGCACAGGAGTCCAATTGATATCTTGGATTCAGTTAGACCAGTGAACTGCACCCCGGAAACCGAGGTGGATGAGCTAATTCCCAATCCCATCGAAATTGAAAAAATAGAAATTACGCTGGCGATCATCAAATTGCTCCGCATCTTTCGAATTGGCTCGTTGACCTCCAGGAAAACCGGATGATCTAGCACAAAGGCTACGTCTTTTCGCCTTTTCTCCGCCTTTGCAGTAGATGCATTAGCCTCTGCCTTCGGAGCTTGTGCAGATTGTTCGGTGTCCATTGCGATCCCCTTGATTGGTGAGAGCTGTACGTCGCTGCGAGCTTGATTTCGTCGGTGGCTAGGCGACATTGCGATGATGAATCGGTCCGATGTAAATCTCAAGGACGTCTTTTCCTCAATGCATTGATCACATACAACCAAGGCAGCAGCCACATTGCAGAAAAAACCACGAATGCCCATGGGATTGGGTCAGACGAAGGAAGACTGGGTCCAAGGTAAGCCGTATAGAAATCGACACTCCAAAGTACGTTCAGCACACCGAGGAGCGGAGCCAACGCCACCACCCATGCCCCGGATACCTTTGCCCCTTTCACGAATAGGAGGAAAGCGATTGGTGCTGCCGTGCCAACTATGGGAGTCCAGAGTAAAAGTGAATCAAGAGCGCGCAGGGGAGAACCCCATCCACCCAGTGCTAACGCTGCCGGCCAACTCACGATTCCAATACCAATCGCCAACACGATTCCGACAATTTGCATAACGCTCATCCCCATAACTTAGGGCATGGTATCGCACGCGATATCCTGGTCGGGATGACAATTCGAAGCGGTCGGCTTCCGGTCACGGCGGTTTATTGCAACGCATCGTGATCTGTGGGGTGTCACATGTCAGGGCTCTGCGCTCTTTCTTTCCACTGGATGGAAGCCGCGTAGTCCGGCAGTGCTGTCCACTTTTAGCCCGCCGTCGTTACCGGCATCAGTACGCGGCTGGTGCTGGGAAATGCGCAGGCTGGCGTCCAAACAGCGGATCAAGCGTGAAGAACGCGATTCATAAATGTTGGCCCATTACAGGCTACAGAAGACTGCAATGAGTCCAAAACTGTCATCAAGAATTCTTGGATTGCGCTCGATTTTCCCGGATGGCACGAATGTCTTTGCGTATTGATCTGGGAGTCACCGCAACAACGAAAACCGCCAGGGCAAATTGAAACCAGAAGGCCAGCCAAAACACAGTTGGCTCGCTTTCCAACCGAATCCATCGATTAGCTTTGCTGAACTTGATTTCGCCCGCGAGCATCGCATTGAGGCAAACCCATCCCAGAATAAGCCCGAGGCAAAGACCGGCAACGTTGCCAATCAGGGAAAAATAAGGGCTGTGCCACCAACGCTTCACGATGCTGATTCCATGTCCGTTTTTAGCCGATAACGAAGTAACCTACCAAAGCGTTATGGCCAGCGTCACGATAGCACCGACAACGATAAGGGCCGCGAAGATCAGCCCGCAGATCCAGGGTTTCATATATGTCTAGACAAAAAAATGAAAACGACGCCGCGAGAGTTGCAGCATACCGTGTCGGGCACGAACTGGTGACGCTATTGAATTCCGCGCTACCGGAATCAGATTTCGACGGAATTCAAAAGGCTAGAGCAAGGATGCTCCCGAAGCCTGGTTTTTCGTTAGCCATGGAGCAATCTTCGTTTGAATTCAGCCGACCGGCCAGCGCAGCTGGCTAGGGTCGGCTGCAATGAAGGGTGGGCGTCTTAGTGACGACGAATTTTCGTAAAGAAGTTCTCCCTATACGTCGAGGGGCGACTGTCTTGAAAAGTTCGAACAACATCTGAGGGGCTGACGTTTGACATGAGCGGTGACTGGAAGCGTGCGAAGCGCTGGAAGGTGTCCGCTCGTTGGAAGGGTTGGCGCCTCAGCCCTCATGGAACCACCTTAAGCGCTTGTGTAGCAGGCGCTCGAATGTGGCACGGCCTTCTGCTACGCCGCACGAGCGTGACCATGGGTCGGTTTCATCGGGGCGCTGTGAGTAGGTGAACGAAAATGTTTGGGCCGCGGCGTTGAACGCGACTTGGAGTTCATTGTCGTGGCGCACAAAGTTGGCGACCCGACCAATTAGCAACACTTCATGCGACGTGGCAGGGAACAAGCCGTTCGCGTAAGTCGAAGACGCAATGAAGCGCACGAGTTCAAGCATTGGCACAAACGGCCACGCACTGTCGCTCACGAGACGCTCATAGAAGCGCTCCACTTCAGTCCAGGTGCAGGTGCCAACGCGGCTCGAAAGCATGGGTGCCTAACGCCTGAGTTAAGGCCGCCCGCGAAGCGGCGTCGACTTGAATGAATTGTTAGAGTGCATGTCGAAAGAACTTGTATGCAATTGGTATGACTATTAGTGGCTGAGCAGCAAGAAACACCAGCAAGTACTTAAAGACTCTCGCTTGGGTAGATCTCCCGCGAAGAATCCTAGGGGGTGTCATGCAGCAAACAACGATGGAAGCTGTCGCGACCAAAATGGCCACTTTGGATATTTCGATGGCAAGGCGCGGCGCGTAGATGCTGCTGCCTGTAAGCCCAATGATTACAAGCAAAAGTAGACCAATAAAAACTCCGATTGCTGCAATCACGACTCGGAGCAGCACAGATAAAGAGGTTAGCTTGGTGGAGTTGTGATCAGTCATCATATGCGCTCTAACGTTTGAGATGAGAGGCGTGACCCGGCTTGCCCGGATACGTCCTCTCGATTGAAAGGTTAGGCGCTTCCATGCAGACCAGCCTTCCTTTCTCACAGCAAAGCCTTCTTTATGCGCGCTGCCAGGTTTTTAGGGTCCCGACCAGCTTGTAGTCCGTGAATCCATAGAGCTTTTTTAGCAACGCATCAATGGTTTTTGACAGCGTGACAGCATCTGCCGCCTTGTATTGAACAGTCGCCAGTCTTCCAGGGCACCAATCGATAATCTGAGCGGATTGCAGCGACGCAAGAACTTCGGCCAAGAGCGTTTCCGGCGGGGCCTGCTCAGCGTAGGAAAAGTCCATGTAGTCGCCATAGATCTGTACCCATGCCTCGGGATGGTAGAGGACATCCAGTGTTGCGTAGTGCTCGCTTGGGGGAAGCTCTCCGTGGAGAGCCAGTGTGCCGAAAGCTGCTTGCAGAATTCGACGAACTTCTTCCTCAGATTCTTGTTGCACGAAGACCTTTCTTGAGGCGCCTAAGGTAGAGGTGACCGGCGACCGACAGAAGCGCGAAGCACACGTACGGAGTTGGGTTTCCGTGTCGACCGCCAAGTTAGACATCACCAGCTTTGGGCCATTTTAAGTTCGCGAGAAGATAGACACCGATCAGGGTGCCAATGGGGACACCAAGCAGCAACAAGCAGGCAACCACGATGGAGGACGTGCGCGCCCAAGGTCTGGATCGCGCAGCTCCAAATGCGATCACACCGTGAACGGTGCCAAAGGCCAGGACCAATAAGCCCGGGCCAATAATTGACTCGCCGTCTACGCCGTCCCAGAGCAGCACGAACAGGGCCACACCAAAGAGCCCATAAAAAACACAGAGACCACGATGAACACTCATGCTTCGAATGTTGTCCGTTATCGGCGCCTTCTTGGGCTGATCCTTTCCTCCTGTTCCCATGTACTCCTCCAGTGCTGATTTGTGATGTCTAACGGTTGAGATAAGCGGCATGACTTGGTTTGCCGAGGCATGTCTGGTTGAGGGACGGGTTAGGCCTCGCGCGCACAGGTCTATGCAACATATGCGCCCACGACAACGCAGAACGCGGAGGTGAAGATGATGCGGATGAGAAAGGTGATTTGTGACTTCTTGAAGACTCGAACATCAATGAGATATCCAACCACTCCTGCCAGCCCGTATGCTCCAGCGGCAACCAAATAAGGCGTCTCGAACTGCTGACGGAACAGATGAACTGTGATGACGATCCAGACAAGAACTTCGACGGCTCCTTCTGAGAACTCGAGGACGAGCCGAGACCGCCGACTTAGCGGTTGCTTCCTGACCTCCAGGAAGCCGTTAATAAAGCCCAGGGGGAATGAGACGACATTTGAGGCAACAAAGATTGCCGCGGCATATGCGATCGAGAAGGCTAGCTCCATAGTGGCGGGGCCTAACGTTTGAGATGAGGGGCGGCCGACGGACGGCGAAGCCGGCTGTTGGCTGCCCCCTCGATGGAAGGGTTAGGCCCAGTGTGCGAGTACACCAGAGACATAGAGCGCCGTGGACAAGACGATGCCTCGAAACGGGGTGCTGAACCAGTAGCGCCAGCCGAGAAAGACACAGCCAGCGAGTAAGGCAAGGCCGACAGCTAGCAGGAACCACGATGAAAACAGGACTGAAGGCTGCGCCAGAGCAAGATAGCCATAGACAAGGCCGAACAGCATTGCGCCGAAGCTATGACTCGCATTGAACCCGACCCAGGCCTTCCACATTGACATCTTGCCCGAAATGACAGGTGAGACTTCCTGCATTCGAGCCATTAGCGCGGGGTCGCGAGGATAAAACTTGTTCCCGCGAAAGGTGAATAGAAGATGAGCACAACCGAGGCCGAGGATCACAAACGCGCTCGCGGCGAGAAGCAGGGAAGCGATACTTGGCATACGTTGTTCCTTCTGGGCCTAACGTTGAAGGTAACCGGCCCACAACACTTGCGGCGAAGCCGCCTTTTGCAGTTGCGGGTCCGTGTCGAGCAACATGTTAGGCAGCATCTTCATGCGACAGAGTCGCTGGATCGAGCACGAACAAAGACCGTCCTCCAACCGATTCGACACCCCATGGGCGTTCCGTGGTCACACGTACCAGGGCTCTCCCATTCGGCTCCATCCAAGATGCCTCAACCTCGCAAGCGATCACGCCCGCTGCCGGGTACACACTGTGCTCGGTCAAGTGCTCCAAGGTCACAACAGGCACCTTCTCCATGAATAGATGCCGTGTCCCCTCAGCATCGACCAACTCGCACTCAACGAAGCCGGGGAAATCCGGGTTGACGAAGCGAAGTATCTCAACTGGGATGAGCAGCATTGGTGATGCCTAACGTCAAAGCTGCCCGGCAGGCAGCAAGCGCCGCGCAGCGGCATTCTGTTGCCGCGTGTCCGCGCCGAGCGAAATGTTAGACAGCATACTTGGCATTCTTGTTTTGTCGCCCCGTCAAACGGTGCGGTCTGCGATAAGGTTAATCCGAGGCCACTTTGACAAAAAGCGAACAACCACTATGTCTTTGGGCCGAAAACCGTAACTCATCAATTGGCTACCGCGGTACATCAAGGCATTTCCGCCGGAGCTCGTGGCCGAAAATTCATACGACACGACGAACATCTTGCCGCCGTGACTGTTGCCCAACTCCACGGCACTAACCACCCTGCCTCGGGTAATTGTGCCGCGACGCATTAGCATGAGCTCAGCTAAATAGCGGTAGACAAGCCATCCCACCAAAGCGAAACCCGCAATGGCGGCAGCAGATGCAACGAAGGGCAGGAGTTCCATACGGGCCATTGAGATGCTGTCTAACGTAATGTATACCGCAAGGTCTGCGGTATAACATCGCCCCTGCCGTATATCCTGGCCACTGAAAACCCGGCCAAGTGCTTGTTATTCAAAGACTTATTGCCCATTTTGAGTTTCACTCAGGTCGATAAAAAAGGGACCAAACCCCGCAAACCATTTCTAGGCGGGCAGTGTGGGTACCGCCTCCCCAATATGGACGAGCGCCTCGGTTGTGACTTTGGCGGCGTGCCATAGGCACGTCCGCTTGAAGGAAGGGCTGGCCGTCATCGTGTGAATGTCCCGATGTGACGCCTGAGAAATGACGACTCGCCGCAAGGTAAGTCTCATTGACGGTGGCACGCGTTCACTCGGGCACCACCTTCCTGAAGTAGAAGACCTCGTTCTTGAGACCTGACAGGAGGGAGAGGTCAAAAAAATCCAATAGAGTCCAGTTGTTCGCGCCGCATTCAAGGTGTAAATCGGAAGACAGACGAGATATCTCGATTGTTGGGCTGCCAACCATTTGCTGCATTCGTAGTTCCAACTTCGCTGGTATGTCAGCTTGCTCAAGTTGAACGTGCACGGTTTCTTTCTCTCGAATGTACGCGAGGCGCCGGCCGTTGCAAAGGAGGTCCATCGATACAAACTTGCCATACCAGCCGGGATTTCGCGTGACTATGACCTTCATGACGGCTAACGTAAAGATGCGCGGGCAGCGCGCTGACGCCCTTGGGCGTTCGTGTTAATCGACAAGTTAGGCCGCTGTCCCGTTACAGGCATCATCTGAATACTCTAAGAGATCGGAACGCCTTGCGTAGCCTCACGGAACGTGCGTCCAGCGGGCCTCCAGACCCTGATAGTACTTCGCAACGATCGACGCAACCTCCGAAGGGGAGGACGGTGCATCCGTACCCACCATATTCCATCCCTGGATCCCAAGCACATTCCAGGACTCGTCGCAATGGAGGACTACCAGCTCCGACGCTTCGCCAAAGGCACAGATGGCAAGGCACGGCACACGACCCAACCAGTCGCCGCCGACGTTCAACCGCAGGAGCCCGGTAAACACGGCATCATCGGTTCGGACGTACGCCAGCACACGACAGCCATTTAGGTTTTTAGGAGGTCGGTCCATGATATTGCGAAGCGGTCTAACGTTGGACATGAGGGGCGGGCCAATAGGCGCGAAGCGGCCATTGAAACGTCCCCTCGGTGGAAAGGTTAGGCGGCATTCTCTCCGGGCAACCAGTTCTAGCCAACAAGCAGCGGGCAACATTGGCGATGGTGACTCGGTCCGATGTAAATATCTCAGCTCGCAAAAGGAAAGCGTAGAGCGAAGATGATGTAAAGGCCTATAGCGATCTCGCCCAGACCGATGAGGATTGCCGGAATCCCTTCAACGACACGCTTCTCATCGCTATCTCCATTCCATGTGAATTTGGCTTCTCGTCGCAGAACACTCTTTACGCCCGCTGCGATCGATGCGAGGCCAAACAGTACGGTGATGATTTTTAAAAGTAGTGCCATGAGACGCCTAATGTTAGAGATGACCGAACCACGATAGTAGCGGTGGAGCGGCCTTTTTGCTGTTGTGAGTCTGTGTTGATTGACGGGTTAAGAATTTCTATCGACCCTCAAACCTGACGGTGCCGACGATGCGTCTGGCGGTGGGTACATGCTTGTTGTTCTCGGTCACGGCTACGGCCGCCAGAATTAGGCCCCTTTTCTGTGCGCACAGTTATTGTTCCGTACCTTGAACGAAAGCACTCAGCGTGGGCATAGTGGTATTCGTACGTTTAGCGGAAAGCATACGATCGCCGGGAAGGAGGTAATACCAATTGAGAACCGGGGCCTCGGCTGGAAATGGTGGGGGAACAAAATCGAACGACCCGTCGATGGTCGTAGCAGCGTCACCAAGCAGGCGAAGTGAAAATGTCACAACGGAAGCAGAGGTACGGGCCACCGTTCCCTCAACCATCAGCCTACGCATACCAGGAGGCGAGTAATCGCCCAGGTCGATGGAACCATGAAAGTGTTGCTTGCCGGAAATCCCACACAATCCGGCAAACCCAAATTTTTCCAAAATCATGGTTGGCAGAAAAAATGACTGCCTGGGGTCAAAGCCAACAGGGTGATTGAACGTTTTTTCATCAAGGCCGTGAAACAGGTGTCGCCCGCCAGAAAGCCGGTAAGACTCGGCGACCGCAACACCCTGGATGACGCGCGAAAACATTTGCGCGTTACCCAAGTGGCGTACCTCTACCTCAAAAGATTCTTTCGGGTTTTGTCCATTGGATGAGATTAGGCGCAATGACTTTGCCGCCATCCAACTTTCTTTGTCAGAGCACGCGGCATGACTGGATGTGACCTGAAATAGTGCAATGGCAATTGAGATATAAAAAAGACGCATGGTCAAGATACTCAACGTTGAAAGTGAGCCGCACATAGAGGCTTGGCGCTATCAGTCGCGCCGAAAATCATGCGCTTCGCGGAGCCGCGGCGTTGTGTGCCGGTTTCGATCGGCCTGTTAGGCAACATGGCCAGGCCGTTCCTTGTTCCGGTGCGCAATCCAATAGGCCAACACCGCGAGCGCAATGACCAGTGCCTGAGCTGGAAAAAGAAGCACCCATGCGATTTCGGTGTCCCTGTAGCCTCTCGCCAAGAGACTGGCCATCCAAAAACAGAATGCAATAAGAGCTGCATTCCCCGCGGCGAGAGTAGCAAGCCATAGCGTAACGCTCGCGCGGGCTCCCATCAAAATCAACGCGGAGCAATACAAGACTGCAGAACACCAAGCGTAGTTCGCTAGAAGGTGTTTCCACTCAAAGCCCGTGTTGCCAATGAATTGTGAGTAGGCCAGGAATATCGGACCAGGCAGAACGAGAAGCGAAACAATTGCAATGACTCGCATGGTGCGGCCTAACGTTGGAGTTGATCGGCGAGCGGGAGGCGTGTGCACGGAGCGCATTGAAGCACTCGGGCGTCAGTGTCGAACGGCTTGTTTGATGCCATTGCCACTAGTGGTTCCTCAGATAGTTCCGGGCAGTATAGATACCAGCCGTCGCGCACAGCCCGCCAACTAACCACGCTAGCGTCAGTCCGAACCACGCAAGCCCTAAGGCCACTCCGATGCAACTGCCGGGGGGACAAAGCTTTTCGTTCGCAAGGTGCAGCAGTGCACCGCAGAGGATGGTCCATCCAATCCACCCGGACCACAGAAACCTACGAAGTCGGTGCGGCGGGAGTTCGTCGGGATGATTCAAGAATGCACCAACCGCGAAGCCAACCCCAAAAAGCGCGAGCACCAGAACGAGCAGTGTTTCCATGGTATCTAACGTAGAAGTCACCGGCGCTGCGCGGCTTTGCCGCACGGCGTCAGTGTGGACTGCCGTGTTAGGAACTCTAGGGCGAACATACGTCTTCCTTTTCTTGCCGACTGACACAGACTTTCACGGTACCTAGGTAATTTGCTGCCGCTGAAAGCCAGCTAACCGGGTCCTCTTCCTCTGCAGAGAACACAAACGCCCCGGGTGCACGGATGTCAAAGGGCCTTACCCTCTTGATCATTGATATGACATATGTGCGCTGAGCAGAAGAAATGGCTTTGACGAAGGTAAGTTCCCCCACGTTCTTGTCCTGGAATCTAGAGCAGTAGAACTGTGCATAAGCAACAGTAAAGATGCCTTCACTACGCGGCTTAGGTGGCACAACATTGGAGTTGGGACAGGCCTTGGCCGTCACACCAAGAGTGAGGCGGATGGCGTTCGTTACAGCATCTTCCGGGGGAGATGGCTCCAGAATGGCTAGAGTGATTGATTCTTTCCATGCAGACCCCTGCTGGTCCAGAGGGACCCAAGCCGTAAATTCGAGTCCGTCTTTCTTTTCTTCCGCTGCCTTCTTCCATCCCGCCCAAGCGGGTGGGGCATGAATTCGTAGGCCTTCTCGTTCCTGCCCAAATGCATTGCATAGAGGAAGAGCTGCGACTAGCAGTAGTACTAGGCGAACACGCATTTGGAGTTCTTAACGCAATGTATACCGCAAGGTCCGCGGTATAACATCGCGCTTGCGGTATAACCTGGCCACCAAAAAATCAGCCAAGTGCTTGTTATTAAAAGACTTATTGCTCATTTTGAGTTTCGTTCAGATCGATAAAAAGAACACCAAACCCCGCAAACCGATTCTAGGCGGGCAGTGTGGCTACCGCCTCCTCAATATGGACGAGCTAAGCCTAAACAGCCGATTCCGTTGTGTTTGATCATCCTCGCCCATAAACCGGTGAAAAAACCGCGCTGCCCCGGTCGCCGCTGAATCCCCCCACAAGACCCCATCCCGGTGTTGGAGTGAATCCCCTGGTCCAGCCCGAGGGGTTCACTCCATAACTAGATCAGATTTCGACGGAGTTCAGCACGCTAGAGCAAGGGTGCGACTGAAACCTGGTTTTTTGTTGGCCACGGAGCAACCTGCGTTTGAATTCAGCCGACCGGCCAGCGCAGCTGGCCAGGGTCGGCTGCGATGAAGGGTTGGGCGTCTTAGTGACGACGAGTTTCCGCAAAGAACTTATCCCTATACGCCGAGGCAGACTCTGGCAATTCCATGACCTCTGCGGCCGCTTCGAGCCGCTTCCAGAATGCCGCCTTGCATGTGAAATCTTCCGCAATGCTGGCAATCTCTTGCAGTGCCAAGCCAAGTTCATTATGGGCAAGGTATTCATCGAACTGAACCAATGAATACTTCTCTGAGTCCGCATCGGTGGCCGCCTCGACAAGGTAGCGACGAGCATCTTTCAGGTTTGCTTCAGCAATACCCCAGGTCTTCCATAAACGCGGATTGGTCATGACGCCCAACGTTTGAGCTCAGCGGATCGCGGCGGGAGCCGAAGCCCCTCAGAATTAGTCCGCTGGAGAGACAGGTTAGATGTGCCCATGCTCTATAGCTGCCCCACATTCGGGACAGAACTTATCGAGTGGTGCGACCTCATGGCCTCGAATGCATTTTCGGCCTTTCAGCAACCTGGAGTTGTTGATCGCGGAGTAGAGCGTTGCAAACGCCGCGCCGTAGAAAACCATCCAATGCCCAGAGAAGAGACGCACTTCGGCGCCGGAATTGGCAGCATTGCTCCCGTCTCTATGGCTGGGTACGTCGCTCATACCCAGAATGAAATTGAGCATCGCGTATCCGAAGAGCCCGTAGATCGCATAGCGTGCCCAAGTTGGGCAGCCCGATAGGGCCAGCTTCCAAAAATCAGCGCGTCTTCCGTGGCGCGACATACGATTGGCGACCAAGACCGTCGGAAGCCACACTACGAAGATGCCGGCGTGCAAACCCCAAACCAGATGTCCACCTGGAATTGGCAGGCCAATCAGGGCTGCCAGGTGACTTCCTACGCTGAGAAGCAGACCAACTGCCGATAGCAGCATGAAGGGATACAAGAGGACGTTCATGGTGTCAAAAGAGGTCTAACGGTGGAGGTAAGGGGCGGCTTGTGCGATGCGCAAGACGTCTCATTGACTGAGGGGTTGGGCCACAAGCAGCGTTTATCGAACCACACATTTTCATGGTTGGAGCCATCTATCAGCAAGCGATACCCTGGCGGCAACTCAAGATACTCGACAACCCATGGTAGGTTCTCTGCCAGATTCTCCACATGCAGGAGGGCAAAGAAGTCGCTGGCTTCTGACGGTTCACCTCAGGACCAGAAGTACCAACCGTTAGTACTTGTCGTGGGCTTGTGGCGAAGGCCGTGGATTGGTTCAGTTCCGATCGTCGACAACGCGATGCCTACTTTTGAACCGGCTACAGGTGGCAACGGCGATGCGCCCACCCATTCACAAAGCGGACTTCTCACGGAGCACTCGCATTGTGTTTCCTCGGGGTCTATCGTTTGAGACCACCGGCACGTAGCAAGCGCCGCGCAGCAGGAATCTGCTGCTGTGTGTCCGAGTGGGCCGACCAGTTAGCTTTTAATTGCTGCAACACTTAGCTTTTTCCTGAGTATCAAAAAAGTAATTGCGCCGATCGGAAGAGCAATCGCAACGGTCCATTGCCCGTACAAGGGGGCAAACGCTCCCGCACTAAATAGCTGTAAGGACAAGGGCGCGAAACTCCATTCGCCAGTTGTCCAGTTCACTGCAAACTTTCCAAACCCAAGCATAACGAACAGTACCCACGGCCACTTTCGGCCTTTGAGTTTAGACCTGCCGCAAACAACAAGCGCCCAGAGGGTAAGCAACGGAAAGACTATGGCCAACGCAAAAACAAGGTATTGAATTGGCGTTTTTTTTGCTAACGTGAACCGATTCTGTTGTTTAAGTGAAGCTGGCTGGGGAACGACGCTAAAGCCAACTATGGTGGCCTTACCACCATGATTCCTTACGGCGACGCTCGTCAAAATCCATTTGCCTGAAAAGCCATATTCAAACGTGAGATTGACGGTCGAAGAGTCATCCCTATTCATCCGGTGAGCGCCAACCAGCATAATTGTTGAGGGCTCTCCAGCAGGGATAAATGCCGCCATTTGAACAAGCGCGTCATGAAGTGCCGGCCCAGCTATGCTTGGATCAGCTGCCTTCTCAATATCCTCAAAGCGCTGCTGTCGCAGAAGATCAATGTAACTTTTAGCCAGCGTCTGATCGGCAGGCGAAGCAAATTTTTGAATCATGTCCGCTTGATTGCAGCCCACAAGTGCGAGCAGGAGCAAAGACATAAAGAATTGGCGAAGAGATGAAATAGTCATTGGAAGCTGGGGGCGAGTACTCTGTCGAGATACATGCTGGCTGATGCGACTTAATGTGCCGGAAACGCTGGGAAAGACTCAAAGTAGGCTATTTGGTCGCAGCTTTCCGGCGTATTCTTTGCATTTCTGGAAGTAGTCGCCGGGCCATGCGTCTTTCATGGGCGTGCCATTAAAGCTGCGGGTCATGGCTATAAACGTATCCACATCACCGGCTTGGCATGCGAATTTCGCGTACGCATTCCTATTCCAATCGGCTGGGTATTTTTTGAGCACGTCTTCAAAGCCGGCTTTCATCTGCGACCAAACTGCGCTCCGATGCGACTCTGCAAAGAAAGCTTCCCCTCCCATGCGCCCTGCTGCGACCCAATAGATACGTGCATACATTCCCTGGCCTTCTGTTGAGGTCGTTCGTCTCACGGCATCCGCAGCAAAATCCTGGATTTGCCGCATGCTCCCTCCCCACATTGGGAGAAAACGCTCTGCCGCCACAAAATATGTCTGGTAATGAAGAGGCTCTTTCGACACTGCTTCTTCGTACAACGCCCAATGTTGGTCTCTTGTCCAGTTCTGCGCAAGCGCCRCATCCAGCATCACGATATACCACTGCGGATCATCACTGCTGATTTTTTTGTTCACATCGAGGGTGTTGCGAGCAATCGCCATGTAGCTCGCGAAGCCTTTCCAGCCTTCAGGGGTGACGGTACTTGCATAGCCAGAACCGCGAAGAGCCCAGGCATGCTGCTTCTGTGCGGTAGCCAGTGCTATTGGCGCCATAGCCGATTGAGGAAAAGCTGCGACCCAACGATTCAGTTTGCTTTCTATGGCCGCCCATTGCGCCTCCGAGTTCTTTTCCTTTTCCCCAACAATAGCGTAGCCTAGGTTGCCATAGAAAACGGTGAGATTCCAAACTCCACTGGGGGTTCGACTTCTTTCTGTACGAAGCTTGGTAGCCAACTTATCAAGCGCAACAAAATCATCTGCCTTATAAGCCTTGGTAACGATTTCGTTTAACTCGTTGGGCCCGTAAAAATTTTCCGCATTGGTGTATGTGTTCGTGAAAATTGCCAACAGAATCACACCAAGAGTTCGAATCCAGGTTCTCATAAATTCCTCCCGTTTTGTTGGATGGAGTTTAAGGTCATTGGTTTCGCATGCGAAACGAAAACAAACCCCAGGGGATACTTTTTACAGTGCTCGCGGCTGGTTCGACGTTGCAGTGTTCTGCAATGCCATCGTGATCTGCAGGCTGTCACACGTCAGCGCTCTAACTTTCTCTTTCCATTGCACTGACGCCGCGCAATCCTTGAGAGCTTTTCACTTATAGCCAACCTCCTACAGCTCCAGACTGGCGACAGTCTTCACCGGCATCCTGGTCTGACTCACCGTGATCACATACACGGTTCTGCCTGCATCGTCATCCGCCCAACCACATGCAGACCTTTGAGCCTTTAAGGCTCCGAGCAGAGGGCCGCCTCGCAAGCGAAACAAGGAGAGGTCCTGAGGGGGCTTTTTATTGCTACGATGCCGCGATGACAAAGCTATACCTGCTCATCGTCGCGCTCGTGCTCTGCATTTTGCAAATGTACTGGCCGATCTCCGCCTGGCGCAAAGACGGCTTCATCGCGGCACTCAGGCTATTCGCTTTTGGCGCCTTAACCGTCAGCATGGTCGCGATGAGCGAACTGATCGAGCAGTTTTAATGGCAGCTCTGGCCTAGGGGATTAGATGAATATCAGTAATCTTTTTAACATTAGGTGGATTAGCTGGGGACTCTGCCTCGTTATGTTTCGCATGTACCGAGAAGATTCATATCCCCTGTCACTGTATTTGGCCTTGAGCTTGCCGGTTCTCTTGACCGCAGCCCATCTTGTATTTTCAGTATTCGAATCGACAAAAGACGAATTTGTGAAAACGTCGATTGAGTTCTTGTGGATGATGGGCTTCGCTACTTTACTTGGTGCGGCTGCAATTTATTTCGACGCAGATTTTGTGAACAGAGGCGTGCGTTATGACGCCAATGGTTTTTGGCCACTTGTTCAAGCTAGCGTGCTGCAGGGGGCGGTAACGTTGGTCTGCTTGGTGATTCGCAGGTTTCTTCCGCCGTACCAAGCCACGCGCAGTTAAATTTACCTCAATGAAAGGACTATCTTTCCTCCCGAACTTGCAGGTCAGCGCGAGGAAATGTATGGGCTTGAAGACAGCAATCACCTGCGAGAATCGCTGGATTGAAACTTCCCAAACCCTTTTTGTGCCGGAATCGGTGTCTTGCAAGAGCTGCGTGGTCTTTCACACGTCAAGGCTGATCGCTATCAGTTCAGTTTCACGGTGCAGCGGCCGTTTTCTGTAGCGCCATCGTGATCTGCGGACTGTCACAGGTCAGCTGCGACTCTTGAGGCAGAGTCGGATCGTACGGCTTTTGGAGCAGCTAAAAGCCAGTGCCAACAAGTGGCGGAAGCGGTGAGATTCGAACTCACGGAGGACTTGCATCCTCGGCAGTTTTCAAGACTGCTGCATTCAACCGCTCTGCCACGCTTCCGAGCCGCATAGTTTAACCGCTAGTCGGCGGTCATCTGGCGCGTTGGCGGGTCGCTGTCGATAAATGCGGTCTCGCAGCCTGGACAACAGGCGCGCCGGGCGCATCGGCTGCCTTCCATATGTTGAATTACTCACGAGGGCAGGGCACTGCCAAAAATAGAGGGCTGAAGTCCCCCTCTTTTGGTTCGTCATTGGTCACTTTGTGACTGTCAAGCAAATAGAGCCAAAAAAACGGACTTATTTCCTGGAACTATTTCCTCTCCGCTTCCCAAACGTTTTTTGGAACGGTGACTAAAGGCGCTGGCGCAGCCATGATTGAAACATTCAGTTACAGCACTTTTAGAGGACACAAATATGACTGCTCCAGCATTCCCCCCCGAGGCGGCAGAAAAGGTTACTACGGCATTTGTGCATGCCACCGGCGCCCGCTGGTCGTTTCCGCGGGTCGAAGTCCAGGACCGCGGAACCTTCATGTTGATCAGCGTGGACTCACTTTCCCCGGAAATCCGGGAAATTGAGTTACCCGTCAAGAAATCCATTGCACATGCCTTGAACCAGGTCATTCCGGCGCACCCTACGCAACGGTTTGGTAACTGGATGGTTGTTTTCTTCCGGGACGGAAGGATGTTCGAAACTGTTCACCCCAGCGAGTTTGAGCTGTAAGGGCGTCAGAGTGGTCTGCTATGTGCCTGCTATATATATGAGGCAGCAGCCCGTCGTGGCCAGGGCCTGTCGCCGGAACGCTGTCCGCAGGCGGCATTCACGACCTTGTCCTACACACCGCCAGCCAGCCGCTGGCTAAACTTTCCTTGCGGCCCGTCCCGGGTCGCACCTCCCTCCACTGGCGAAGCCAGTTTTACTGCCCGGTCTTCCGGGCTTTTTTTTGCCTGCTCGCCGCTATGCGGCTTCAGGTTGGGCCAGCAGCATTCCTTTTGTCTCGATAAACGCAATGACTTCCGCAAGGCCGGCATTGGTCTTGAGATTGGTCATGACAAAAGGCTTCAGGCCCTTGGCCGTGGTGCGCATGCGTATGGTGTCCGCCTTCATCACGCCCAGGTCGGCGCCGACGTGGGGAGCCAGGTCGGTTTTGTTGATGACGAACAGATCGCTTTTGGTGATGCCGGGCCCGCCTTTGCGCGGAATCTTCTCGCCGGCAGCCACGTCGATCACGTAGATGGTGAGGTCGCTCAGCTCGGGGCTGAAAGTGGCGGCCAGGTTGTCGCCACCAGATTCGACGAACACGATGTCGGCATTGGGGAAATCCACCAGCATGCGGTCTATGGCTTCGAGGTTGATCGAGGCGTCTTCGCGTATGGCGGTGTGCGGGCAGCCGCCGGTTTCCACGCCCATGATGCGTTCGGCGTCCAGCGCGCCGCTGACGGTCAGGATGCGCTGGTCTTCCTTGGTGTAAATGTCGTTGGTGATGGCGACCAGGTCGTATTTGGCCTTCATGCCTTTGCACAGCATTTCAAGCAATGTGGTTTTGCCGGAACCGACGGGGCCCCCAATGCCGACGCGCAAGGGGGGAAGTTTTTTGGTACGGTTGGCGATGTGATGCAGGCTCATGGGGGGCTTTGTTGAATTTGCGGTGAGAAGTCAGGAGCGGAACAGCCGCGAATACTGGGTTTCATGCTGTGACGAAAGAATGGCCAGTATGGGGGAAAAGGCCTGGCGTTCCTCATCAGGCAACTGCATGGCGGCCTCGACCGCTGCAGGTATGCCGCCGGCAAGGCGCGCCAGCATGCGCTGGCCGGCGCTTTGCCCCAAAGGCACGGATTTGATGGCGGCTTGTGTCATGTTTTCGGCCCAGCCGAAAGCATAGGCCAGCAGGCAGTCGCGCACGCCCGCCTCGGTTTGTGAAACGGCCAACGCAAAGGCAACGGGGAAGGTCGGCTGCATCTGCGCACAGGCCTCAATGTGCACTGCGTTGGCATCGTCATGGTTGCGCAGCCAGTCCAGCAGGGATCTGCCCATTTGCTCGGCCTGGGCGCGCAGCTCGCTGGTTTCCCGGGTTTGCAGCACCCAGGCATTGAGTTGCTGCACGCGCTGCAGGTCGCCCGAGCGCCAGGCGGGAATAGCCTGGGCAATCACCGCCAGGTCACCGCGCGCCAGGCTCAGCTGAAGCTGGTCGGTCAACCAGTTGCTTGCTATCATTTCTGTAGCCGGTTGCGCCCGTTCCATGGCTGTTTCAAGCCCTTCCGAGTATGAAAATCCGCCTACAGGCAAGGCCGGGGAGGCCAGCCAGATGAGCTGGAGCAGGCTGGCGGCCGGTAGCTGCCCTGCAGGCGCGGCGGACATGTCCATCAACGCCCTAGTGCGGCTTGTGCCTGTGGATCTGGATGGCGACCGGCTGGGCTTCGTGGGTGTGGTCGTCATGCCCATGGTTGCAGTCCGGGCCATGCACGTGTGGCGCGGGGGCGGGCTGCGCATGGCCATGAGAATGGTCAGAGGAATGGTCATGCCCATGGCTGTGTCCGCCAGCGCTGTAGGCCCCGCCTTCGGGCTCGAAAGCTTCTTCAACTTCGTTCACGATCAGGTGCATGGCACGCAGCATGTCGGCCAGCACATGGTCGGGTTCAATTTTCAGGTGGTCGGGCTTGAGTTCAATCGGCACATGCCGGTTGCCCAGGTGGTAGGCGGCGCGCGTCAGGTCGAAAGGGGAGCCGTGCGACGGGCACGCGGTGATGCGGAGCACGGCCTGCGGGGCGGCGATCACTTTGACCATGGAGCCGTCTTCCGCCACCAGCACGTCGCCGCCACGCACCAGCGTGCCGCGCGGCAAAAAAATACCGAGCTGCCGGCCCAGCGAATCGGTACCGTCAAACCGGCTTTTCTGGCGAACATCCCAGTCAAGCTCGATGCTGGAGGCGCGCTTGACGAGAACAGGCGCAAGGCCGGCGCCCTGCGAAATGACTTTGGAAACCTGGAGCATGGAACCTTAAAACAGGAAATAGCGTTGCGTCATCGGCAGGCTGGTGGCTGGCTCGCAGGTCAGCAGCTGGCCGTCTGCGCGCACCAGGTAGGTCTGGGCGTCAACCTCCATCCTGGGCAGATAGGCATTGTGGACCATGTGCTGCTTGCGCACGCCGCGCACGTTCTTCACCGCACTCAGGTTTTTGGCCAGGCCAAAGCGCTCCTTGACGCCGGCGTTCAGCCCGGCTTGCGAGACAAAGGTCAGCGAACCTTTGGCAATCGCGCCGCCGAAGCCGCCGAACATGGGGCGGTAGTGCACTGGCTGCGGCGTGGGGATGGAGGCGTTCGGGTCGCCCATGGCCGCCATGGCGATAAATCCACCCTTGAGGATCACCGAGGGTTTGATGCCGAAGAAGGCCGGCTTCCACACCACGAGGTCGGCCCATTTGCCTAACTCGACTGAGCCGACTTCGTGCGAGATGCCATGGGCAATCGCCGGGTTGATGGTGTATTTGCTGATGTAGCGCTTGGCGCGGAAGTTGTCGTGGCGGTCCGTGTCGCCGGGCAGCTTGCCGCGCTGCTGTTTCATCTTGTGCGCGGTCTGCCAGGTGCGGATGATCACTTCGCCGACGCGGCCCATGGCCTGGCTGTCACTGCTCATCATGCTGATGGCGCCCAGGTCGTGCAGCACGTCTTCGGCTGCGATGGTTTCCTTGCGGATGCGGCTTTCGGCGAAGGCCAGGTCTTCGGCGATGCCGGCGTCCAGGTGGTGGCACACCATCAGCATGTCGACGTGCTCGTCAAGCGTGTTGACGGTGTAGGGCATGGTCGGGTTGGTGGAGGAGGGCAGGAAGTTCTCTTCGCCCACCACACGCAGGATGTCGGGTGCATGGCCGCCGCCAGCGCCTTCGGTGTGGAAGGCGCAGAGGCTGCGGCCTTTGGTGGCGGCAATCGTGTTCTCGACAAAACCGGATTCGTTGAGTGTGTCGCTGTGGATGGCGACCTGTGTGTCGGTTTCTTCCGCCACATCCAGGCAATTGCTGATGGCCGCGGGTGTGGTGCCCCAGTCCTCGTGCAGCTTCAGGCCGATGACACCGGCGTTGATCTGCTCGTGCAGCGCGGCGGGCAGGCTGGCATTGCCCTTGCCGAGGAAGCCGAGGTTCATGGGGAAGGCGTCGGCTGCCTGCAGCATGCGCTCAATGTTCCAGGGGCCGGGCGTGCAGGTGGTGGCAAAGGTGCCGGTGGCCGGGCCGGTGCCGCCGCCCAGCATGGTGGTGATACCGGCCGTCAGCGCTTCCTCGATCTGCTGCGGGCAGATGAAGTGAATGTGCGAGTCGATGCCGCCGGCCGTGACGATCATGCCTTCGCAGCTGATGATCTCGGTGCCGGGGCCGATGATCATGTCGACGCCGGGCTGGGTGTCGGGGTTGCCGGCCTTGCCGATGGCGGCGATGCGCCCGCCCTTCAGGCCGATGTCGGCCTTCACGATACCCCAGTGGTCGATGATGAGCGCATTCGTCATCACGCAATCCATCGCGCCTTCGGCCCGGGTTTTTTGCGACTGGGCCATGCCGTCGCGTATGGTCTTGCCGCCGCCGAATTTGACTTCCTCACCGTAGCTGCCGGCGCGCAGGGTGTAATCGGCTTCGACTTCGACCACCAAATCCGTATCGGCCAGCCGCAGCCGGTCACCGACGGTGGGGCCGAACATTTCCGCATAGGCGCGGCGTCCAATTGTTGCCATCAAAGTGCTCCCTGCACGAGTCCGCGAAAGCCGAACACTTTTCGGTCGCCGGAAAATTCCACCAATTCCACCGTGCGCTGCTGCCCCGGCTCGAAGCGCACGGCCGTGCCCGACGCGATGTTCAGGCGCATGCCGCGCGCGGCCTCGCGGTCAAAGCCAAGCGCGCCGTTGGTTTCGGCGARGTGGTAATGCGAGCCGACCTGTATGGGCCGGTCGGCCGTGTTCTGCACAACGACGGTCAGCGTGCGGCGGCCTGCGTTGAGTACGTGGTCGGGGCCGTCGGTGATGAGTTCGCCGGGAATCATGGTGCGCCTCAGGCCAGTTGGGCGAGCAGGGTCACGCCGAAGAGGGCGACGGCGGCGCCAGCTATGCGAGGCAGCCAGACGCTGGCGCTGCGCAGCGCCCAACCCGCACCCAGGCCCGCCAGGTGCAGCAGCAGCGTAGCGGCCAGCATGCCCGACAGGGTGGCCCAGGCGCCGGGCGCTCCGGCCAGTTCATAGCCGTGGGCCAGGCCATGGAAAACGGCGAACACACCGGCGATGAGCGCCGCCGCAATGCCGGGTACATGCCAGCGCGTCACGACCAGCAGGCCGGTGACCAGCAGCGAAGCCGCGATCATGGGCTCGACGGCGGGAATCTGCAGACCCTGCAGGCCCAGCAGGGCGCCTGCCAGCAGCATGCCGGCAAAGCCCAGCGGGCCCCACAACAGTTCAGGCCCGGCGCGCCGCGCGGCCAGCGCGCTCCACAGGCCCACGGCCACCATGGCCGCCAGGTGGTCCATACCCGTCAGCGGGTGGAAAAAGCCGCTGAGGAAGGCGCTGGCGTGGTCGTGCACCGCAGCGCCGGATTGATGGTCAATATGGGCGCTAGCACCCGTCGATACTGCGCAAGCAGCTATCAAAAAGAGAGCGTTTTTGGTTTTGATTTGCATGGTGGCGATCTCGGGTAATGCTTAAACAATCGGCTGGTGCACGGTGACCAGCTTGGTACCGTCGGGAAAAGTCGCTTCGACCTGGATGTCGGGGATCAGCTCGGGGATGCCGTCCATCACGTCGGCGCGGGTCAGCACCGTGCGGCCCTCGCTCATCAGCTGGGCGACGGATTTGCCGTCGCGCGCACCTTCCATGACGGCGGCGCTGATGAGGGCGACGGACTCGGGGTAGTTGAGCTTGAGGCCGCGGGCGCGGCGCCTTTCGGCGAGCAGGGCAGCGGTAAAAATAAGGAGCTTGTCTTTTTCTCTGGGCGTCAATTCCATGGGGCTCTCTCAGGGCAGGCTGCCGGCTTGGGGATGCTTGCCGGGGTGCAAGAATGGTGCCATAAGAAACGTGAGCCACCAAGGCCGCCCCGGGGTAGAACGCATGGCACAGAACATGCACCTGAAGACGGTCAATCACTCCGCGCCCGGCGCATCTGCCCACTCCATGGACGCCCCGCTCACGCCCCAGCTGCCGCCACTGCCGCCCGAAGCGGCCGGGGCCGCGCCTTTGGCGGCCGAAGCGCCGCCGCTGCAGCGCATCATCAAGGTCAGGCGCGACTACAACAGCTGGGTGGCAAGCGAAACCATGGAAGACTATGCGCTGCGTTTCACGCCGCAGCGCTTTCGCAAGTGGTCTGAATGGCGGGTGGCCAACACCGCGTTCGGCGCGGCTTCTTTCCTGATTCTGGAAGCTGTGGGTGCCACGCTGCTGGTGAAGTACGGGTTTACCAACGCCTTCTGGGCGATCATGGCCACCGGGCTCATCATTTTCATGGCGGGCCTGCCCATCAGCATTTACGCAGCGCGTTATGGCGTCGACATGGACTTGCTGACGCGCGGCGCCGGTTTTGGCTATATCGGCTCCACGCTGACCTCGCTCATCTACGCCTCGTTTACCTTTATCTTTTTCGCGCTGGAAGCGGCGGTCATGGCTTACGCCCTGGACCTCGCCCTGGGTATCCCGCCCAGCTGGGGTTACCTGATCTGCGCGCTGGTGGTCATTCCGCTGGTAACCCATGGCGTCTCCGCGATCTCCCGCCTGCAGGTCTGGACACAGCCTTTATGGCTGGTCATGCTGGTGGTGCCTTTTGTTTATGTCTTCCTGCGCGATCCCGGTGCGTTTTCGGGCGTTTTGCACTACGGAGGGGAGACTGGAACGAACGGTGAATTTAATTTGCACCTGTTTGGTGCCGCTTTAACAGTCGGAATCGCGCTGATCACCCAGATGGGTGAGCAGGCCGACTATTTGCGCTTCATGCCGGTGCAGACTGATGCCAACCGCTGGCGGTGGTGGGCCGGTGTGCTGGCGGGCGGGCCCGGCTGGGTGCTACTCGGCGTGGTGAAGATGCTGGGCGGCGCTTTCCTGGCCTATCTGGCCATCTCCAACATGGTGCCGCTGGACCGGGCGGTAGACCCCAACCAGATGTATCTTGCGGCCTACGAGTATGTCTTTCCGAATTACGGCATGGCGGTGGCGGCCACGGCGCTGTTCGTGGTGGTGTCGCAACTGAAGATCAATGTGACCAACGCGTACGCCGGTTCCCTCGCGTGGTCGAATTTTTTCTCGCGCATCACGCACAGCCACCCCGGGCGGGTGGTGTGGGTGGTGTTCAACACGCTCATTGCCTTCATGCTGATGGAGATGAATGTGTTCCAGGCGCTGGGCGACGTGTTGGGGCTGTATTCGAACATCGCCATCGCATGGGTGATGGCTGTCGTCGCCGACCTGGTCGTCAACAAACCGCTGGGCCTTTCTCCCAAAGGCATTGAATTCAAACGGGCCCACCTGTACGACATCAACCCGGTCGGCGTGGGCGCCATGGCGCTGGCTTCGCTCTTGTCGGTCACAGCGCATCTGGGGCTTTACGGCGAAACGGCGCGGGCTTTTTCCGCGGTGATCGCCATGGGCACCGCATTTGTGACCGCGCCCCTGATCGCGTGGGCGACCCAGGGCCGTTACTACATTGCGCGCAGCTCCGGAGCGACTGCTTCCGACGGTTCTTACAAGCGCTATGCGACGCAGCAGTGTGTCATTTGCGAACGCGCCTACGAAGGCCCGGACATGGCGCACTGTCCCGCCTACCAGGGGCCCATCTGCTCGCTGTGCTGCACGCTGGACGCGCGCTGCGGCGACCTGTGCAAGCCGCACGCCAGCCTGTCGGCGCAGTGGTCGGGTGCGCTGCGCTGGCTGCTGCCGCGCCGCACCTGGCCTTACCTTGATACGGGCCTGGGCCATTTCCTGCTGCTCATGCTCATTATCGTGCCGCTGCTGGCCAGCGTGTTCGGCCTGCTGTACCACCAGGAAATCAGCGCGCTGGCGGACATCGAGCCTTCCGAGCCGGCTTTGCGTTCAGGTTTCATGAAGGCGTACATGGCCTTGCTGGTCATTGCCGGCCTTGTGGCCTGGTGGCTGGTGCTGGCGCATAAAAGCCGCCAGGTGGCCCAGGAAGAATCGAACCGCCAGACCCATTTGTTGATGCGCGAGATCGAGTCGCACCGGCAAACAGACGAGGCGCTGCAACAGGCCAAGCTGGTGGCAGAAGAGGCCCGCCGCCATGCCGACCAGGCCAACCAGGCGAAAAGCCGCTATATCAGCGCCATCAGCCACGAATTGCGCACGCCGCTCAACAGCATCCTGGGTTACGCGCAGCTGATGGGTGAAGACAACGCCATACCGCCGCACCGCAAACAGGCTGTCAGCGTCATCAAGCGCGGGGGCGAACACCTGCTTTCGCTGATCGAGGGAACGCTCGATATTGCCCGCATCGAGGCGGGCAAGCTCACGTTGAATGTCAAGCCCATGCATTTCGCCGACTGTGTGCACGAGATGGCCGGCATGTTCGAGCTGCAGGCCGCCGCCAAGGGTCTCGGGTTCCGCTTTGAGACCAGCGGTCATCTGCCGGAGCTGGTGCGAGCCGATGAGAAACGCGTTCGGCAGATTCTCATCAATTTGCTGGGCAACGCCATCAAGTTCACGGCGCAGGGCCAGGTGATTTTCAGGTTGCGCCATGCGCGCGAGATGGCCTACATCGACATTGAAGATACCGGCCCGGGCATGGGTGAGGCGGAGCTGTCCCGGATTTTTGAGCCTTTTGCGCGAGGGGCTACAGCCGGCCAAAGCGCGGAAGGCACACCGGGCGCCGGTTTGGGCTTGACGATTGCCAAGATGCTGACCGACCTGATGGGTGGCGAGATGACGGTGGTCAGCACCCCGGGCGAAGGCTCGATTTTCCGTATCCGGCTGTTTTTGCCCGAAGTGCACATGGCCGCAGGAGCCGTCAAGGATGCCGCCACCAAACCAGCCAGGCGCCAGCCGCGCGGCTATGAAGGGGTTCGCCGCAAGCTGCTGGTGGTCGACAACGAAGAGCCCGACCGTGAACTGCTGGTGCAACTGCTTGAGCCCATGGGATTTGAATTGCGTACCGCCGCCAGCGGTCACGATTGCATGGATCTGCTGGCCAGCGGGTACCGGCCCGACGTGATCTTCATGGACCTGGCCATGCCGGGGATCGATGGCTGGGAAACCCTGCGCCGTGTGCGTGCGTCAGGGCACGAGGACATTCATCTCGCCATTGTTTCCGCCAACGCATTCGACAAGGGCGCCGAGAACGATGCCGGCATCCTTCCCGAGGATTTCATCCTCAAACCGGTGCGCCATACCGAACTGATCGACTGGCTTGAACGGCGGCTGGCCCTCAAGTGGCGCTATGACCTTGCTGCGGATGACGGCGACCCTGTGGTCCAGGCCGTGCCACCGCGTGTACTGCCCGATGCGTCTCAACTCGCGGCCCTGCTCGAGGTCGTCAATCTCGGGTTTTACCGGGGCATCATGAACAACCTGGCAGAAATTGAACGGCAGCGGCCGGAGGCCGCGGCCTTTGTGGACGAAATGCGCGTGCTGGCGCGGCAATTTCAGTTTGAAGCCATGGGCCGCCAGCTAGCCAACAAGGAGACGGGCCATGAGCAGCGTGCTTGACGACGGACCAACGCTGGATCGAAAGCTGGACCGCACACTGGACCGGGCCAACAGCGATATCGTGCTGATTGTGGACGACGTGCCCGACAACCTGTCGGTCCTGCACGATGCGCTCGATGAATCGGGCTATACCGTCCTTGTGGCCACCAGTGGCGAGGCAGCGCTGCAGCGTGCGCTGCAGGCTTTGCCCGACATCGTTTTGTTAGACGCCATGATGCCCGGGATGGACGGCTTCGAAGTTGCCAAGCGCCTGAAGGCCATGGCTGAAACGGCGCACATTCCCATTATTTTCATGACCGGTCTCACGGAAACCGAGTACCTCGTGGCGGCCCTGGAAGCCGGTGGAGTGGACTACGTTACCAAACCGATCAAGCCCAAGGAAGTGATGGCACGCATGGGCGTGCATTTGCAAGGCGCCCGCCGTGCCAGGCAGGAAGCGCGGCAGGCAGGGCAAGCACGCAATGCGCTGGACGCTTTCGGCTACGCCAGCATCACGGTGCGCATGGGCGGTGAGGCAGACGGGAAATTGATCTGGCAAACGCCGCTGGCGCGCGACCTGCTCATGCGCTATTACGGTACGTCCGCGCCGCAAACACCCGAACCTGTACTCAACTGGCTGCGCCGCCACATGGCGGAGGCCGAGCGCCAGGTTGAGCCGCCGCGCCTGGCGGTGGAGCTTGGTCCGCGGCGCCTGACCTTCCGGCTGCACCAGCAGACCGGCGACGGCGACGGCGGCGGTGACTGGTTGATCGTCATGCGCGAAATTTCCGACGACGCAGTGGTGGAAGCCATGAGCCTGAGCTTCAAGCTCACCGCCCGAGAAGCTGAAGTGCTGTATTGGGTGGTCAAGGGCAAGACCAATCGCGACATTGGAGACATCCTGGGCTCTAGCCCAGCCACGGTCAAAAAGCATCTGGAACGGGTGTATGCCAAGCTGGGTGTGGAAACCCGCACCGCTGCCGCAGGTATGGCCATGAACCGCATACGGCAGCTGCATCCCCAGTTTGAGGGCTAGAGATAGAGCCCCCACGCTTGTCGCTTCGCGTACTGCGTTGCCCCCCGAGGGGGCCGCTGCGCCTGCGGCCCGGCAAAGCCGGCTCCGCGGCCCCTGGTTGCTAAGAATGAGCGGTTTGCGATGGCCGTATCAGGTAAAAAGCGTGATTTCCGCTGGGCGGTTACAATAAGAGCTTCGGTAAAGCATCAGCTTTTTTCATCGAGGCCTTTTCCCAACAGGCTTCCTTCTCAATTGCGGCGCTTCCCAGAGCCCGAATCCACAGTGTTTTCAGTGCCCATACAGCCCTGAACCCTCTCAACACTGTTCCGTTTTTCCGGCGAGCACTATTCCCGACAGTGCCACGCATGGCTCAACCAGCCCAGCCCCTGACAAGGGCCAGGTGGGTGGACACCGAACACCCGCCGGCTTGCTCGCAAGCCGATTACTCCTTATTTATCAAGCCGGGACACATACCCGGCACGGACTTTTTATGAACGTAGATCACACCAAAATCGCGGTGGGCAAGTACCTTGTCTCACCACTGGCCAAGCAGCAAGGCGAACGCTACGCTGCATCGGTCTCCATCCGCTCAGGCAGCGGCAGCGCCACGCACGACCGCGTGATGCGCTTCAGCGGCCTTTTCGACAGTGCGGCCGCGGCCGTGCATTACGCGACGGAACATGCCCTCGGCTGGATCCACGAGCGTTCGGCGCCGGCCTGCGCATAAGCCTTGCCAGCCCTTACAACAGACATCACTGACAATTTTTCCAATTCCCTAGGAGTTACATCATGGCCAAAGAAGAACTGATTGAAATGCATGGGCTGGTAGACGAAGTGTTGCCTGATTCGCGCTTTCGCGTCACGCTCGACAACGGCCACAAGCTCGTGGCCTATACCTCCGGCAAGATGCGGAAAAACCATATTCGTATCCTTGCCGGCGACCAGGTGTCGCTGGAACTCTCGCCCTATGACTTGAGCAAGGGCCGCATCACCTTCCGCCATATCGCTGGCCGTGGCCCAGGCCCGGCGCCGCGCCAGGCTCGCTAAACCGGCGGCTCGTCGCGCCCCAAAAAAGCACAAAGCCCGGCAGGCGGAGAATCCTCCGTTTGCCGGGCTTTGTTGTTTTCCCCTGAACTGTGAACAGGCCCTAGCGCCGGCCGGTCGCCATGTGCTCGGTCTTCTTGTTGATCAGCACTTCGGGCTCCTGGGCCTCGACCCAGGTTTCATGGTTGAGCCCGGCCTGGAGCCGCTCAGTGTCCAGATCATTCGTCCATTTGGCGACCACTATCGTGGCCACGCCATTGCCGATCAGGTTGGTCAGCGCCCGCGCTTCCGACATAAAGCGGTCAATCCCCAGAATCAGCGCCAGCCCGGCCACAGGCACGGTACCCACCGCCGACAACGTGGCGGCCAGCACAATGAATCCGCTGCCGGTGATGCCTGCCGCGCCTTTCGAAGTCAGCAACAGCACCGCCAGCAGCGTGAGTTCCTGCGTGAGGGTCATGGGCGTATTGGTGGCCTGCGCGATGAACACCGCCGCCATCGTGAGATAGATCGAGGTGCCGTCCAGGTTGAACGAATAACCGGTCGGGATCACCAGGCCGACGGTGGTTTTCTTTGCGCCCAGGTTCTCCATCTTTTCCATCATGCGCGGCAGCACGGACTCGGAGGACGAGGTGCCCAGCACGATCAGCAGCTCTTCCTTGATGTATTTGATGAACTTCCAGATACTGAACCCGTGCAGGCGCGCAATGGTGCCCAACACTACGAAGATGAAGATCAGGCAGGTCGCATAAAAAGCGGCCATCAGCTTGCCGAGCGACACCAGGCTGTCCACGCCATAAGCGCCTATGGTGAAGGCCATTGCGCCGAAAGCGCCTATGGGCGCCACCTTCATGATGAAGCCGACAATGGTGAACAGCACATGCGAGGCTTTTTCGACGAAGTCGAACACCAGCGTACCGCGCCCGCCGAAACGGTGCAACGCGAAGCCGAACATCACCGCGATCAGCAGCACCTGCAGAATTTCACCCTTGGCGAAGGCATCCACCACGGTGGACGGAATGATGTTCATGATGAAGTCGGTCGTGCCGACCATTTTCCCGGGGCCGGTATAGGCCGCGATGGCCTTGGTGTCCAGCGTGGACACGTCGACATTCATGCCTTCGCCCGGCTTGAACACGTTGACCAGGACCAGCCCGATGATCAGCGCGAAGGTGCTGACGACTTCAAAGTACAGCAGCGCCAGGCCGCCGGTCTTGCCGACCTTCTTCATGTCCTCCATGCCGGCGATGCCGATCACGACGGTGCAGAAGATGATGGGTGYGATCATCATCTTGATGAGCTTGATGAAGCCGTCGCCCAGCGGCTTCATGAGCTTTCCGGCCTCAGGGTAAAAATGCCCCAGCAGCACACCGGCGATCACGGCGCAGATCACCTGGAAGTAGAGCGATTTGTAAAGGGGTGGCTTGCGGCTTGTCTTCGTTGTCGTTGTGCTTGTCATGGCCGGGTCGCATCAGCGAATGCGCGGGTTGTGGGGGACGGATTCAATATAGCCCCGCCACGCGATTTGTCCATGTGGGAAACCACAGATAACAAATCTTTACGCCGCCCCGGCGCAAGCTCAGCCGGCCGGGCTGCCGCTGCCACTACCCGCGGCCGGCGGGCGGGCCATCCACGCAATCAGTGACGAGCGCATGGCTTCTTCCACCGACATGTCGATAGGCTGCACCCACTCCGTCGGCACAAACACCGTGTAGCCACCGATCATGTAGCCCATGGGTAAATAAACCGCGACACGCTCACCCGGAAGGAATCCGGAGGGCAGGTCGGCAAAGCTGCGGCGGGTGATCAGGCCCACGATTTCCATCGCGTGCCCAGGCATGCGCAGTATCACCACGCTTTGCTCGCCCTGCTTGCCCGAAGGTGAAAAGTAGTCGGCAAAACTCTTGAGCGACGAGTAGATGCTTTTGACCACCGGCAAATTGGTAAACGGCAATTCCGCAAAAGACAGCACTTTGCGCACACTTTGCTGGGATACCAGGAAGCCAATCGCCAGGATGGTCAGGATGCCGAACGCCAAGCCCATGCCGGGCAGGTAAAAACTGCCGATAAGAGGGCGCAGGATCCACAGGGCGGCAGTTTCCATCCATGCCAGGAAGATATAGAGGAGGTATACCGTCAGTGCCACCGGCAGGATGGTGATGAGGCCACGAAAGAAATATTTATAGAGGCTTTTCATGGGCTTTTCGTTGGCTTTTCGTTAAGGCGCGCTGCGCATGGTGCATTTTTCTGGCTAGCCTGCAATATAACCATTTCGCATGACACACCTCGCCAGGGAGGGTGTCGGCTTTCTCCTACATTTTCACGGTACTAATCACTGCCGGGTGTCACAGTCTCTTGCTTAAACTGTCGCAGTGCAGCCAATGCCCAACATTCGCCAAATTACCCGCAGCTGCTTTGACGCGATAACAAAATCAATCAACCCACGGCCCCAAGCCCAGCGCTGACATGAACCCGGACCCAGGTCTTCTTCCCGCTCACATCGTGCTTGCACCTGAGCAAGCGCCGATGCTGAAAGTTACCTTTCATTCCCTTGATATTTTTCGGCTGCGCTATCAACTGCGCAACAACGTCATGCCCGGCCATCACGGCCTTTTTCTAGGATATTTATGAGCCAATCCACGCTGGTCAATGCGCAACTCAATGTCCCCTTGCGTTCCCTTGCCCTGACAGTCGAAGAACCCGCGCCAGGCGAATTTTGCTGGCGCATCCTGGAGAGCCACGCGGATCCTCGGGTGTTTGAATCGGTGTCCTGCTCCGATATCAGTTTTGCCGCATATGACACTGCATTGGCCACCGGTTACGGCGAGTTGCAGCGCCTGATCGGTCCCGACCTGCAATACGGCCCGCGCAGCGATGAGCCTCAGCAGGTCGATCTTTTCGGTGCTGCCAGTTCTGCGAAGAAAAATACGGCGGCGGGCAGCCCGGAAATCCGTGCGGCGAGAGACACCGGCATCAAACCGGGTGCGGTACCTGCGTGAAACCCGATCTGCAAGCGGAGTACGTGCGGCTCCGCGCACAGCTTGAGGCCCTGGAGGCGGCGCCGGTAAAAGATTTTCCACGCATGGATCAGCTCATCGATGAGCTTGAGAAAATTCAGCTGGCCATCAAGGCCGAACACGGCCTCAAGGGCAACAATCCCAACGAATAGTCCGCCGGATAGATATGCAGGAACGGCAGCACCGCAGCATGGCAAGTGCGGCCCCACTCAGCGCAGAACGCGCAGGGAGCATGGGCGATTCTGAATCAGGCCCAGGTGTTTATATTGGTTCGGTGCGTAGCATTTTGTGACCTCGCTTGTCCTACACGACAGGCCGTACCGGACCGACGCCGTGTCCCAGTCTCCCCTCGTAAATTGGAATTAGCTGGCAATACGGCCAGCCATTTACCAACCCTGATTGCCTGTGATGGGCATGACTTAAGGAGCAAGACATGAAGTTTTCCAAATCCCTGGCCTCTGCCGTAGCCGCCGCCGCTGTTGTGAGCACCATTGGCCTGGCATACGCCCAGACCGAAACCCCAACGGCACCAGCTGCGCCTGCAGAGTCGTCCGGCCAGACCATGCAAAACCAGGACACCACCACCCCTAGCAGTGCGGCACCTGCCACCACGACTGAAAGCAACACGGCTGGCTTCCAGACCGAGCGCCCAGCACAAGCTGACCGCAACTAAACCCAGACCGTCATGCACCTTGGTGTGACACCGCTCCGGTTTGCCATGTCTTTTAAGGCGCGGCTTCCGGAGCGTTTTCACATGGCTGCCGGATCGTCATTGTTTTAGCGCAGGCCATGCGTCGTATTTTCATGAACATGTTTGCGTCGCCCACGCCCTCGGCCGGCGATGGGCCCGGCACCAGCCGCGCAGACGTTCTTGACGGCATCAAGCAAGGCATCTTGCTGGGCTCGGCACTGCTTGTCCTGACATTGCCGCTTTTTCATGCCCGTCCGGTTTCTTCTCCGGCCCTGAACCCCATCCCTTCCAGCGCCTTGCAGCTGGCGCCGTCTTTGCGCTTTGCCGATTTTGGTGAAGAGCCTGCGTCGGATGAGGCGCGGCAGGTTGCCAATTGGGTGGTTGCCTCGGGGGACAACCGCAGGCTTTTCTTTGTCATCCTCGACAAGATAAATACCAAGGTTTTTGTTTTCGAACCCTCCGGCAAGTTGCGCAGCGCCACGCCCGTGCTGATCGGTGCGGCGGTCGGCGATGATTCCGTGACCGGTATCGGCGGGCGGCCCATTGCGCAGGTGCAGCCCCACGAACGCACCACACCGGCGGGCCGGTTTATGGGGGAGCCTGGCCGCAACACCTTGGGCGAAGATGTTGTCTGGGTGGATTACGAAGCAGCTGTTTCCATGCACCGCGTGCGAACACTGGAGCCCAAAGAGCGCCGGCTGGAAAGGCTTGCGTCTCCCGGTACCGAGGACAACCGTATTTCCTACGGGTGCATCAACATGCCGGTGGCATTTTTCGAAGATGTACTCAAGCCCGCGTTCAATGCGAGCTATGGCGTGATTTACGTTTTGCCGGAAATCAAACCACTGGCTGAGGTTTTTCCTGCCGCCCATGCGCTTGCCGCAAAACAGGGGCTTCGCCCCGCCGCCTGACACCCGCCTGTTCGCTCCTTCGATCACCTCTCGCGAAGAGTGAGTTGTAACAACCCCCTGCGTACTGTTGCGCGCTCGCATCTTCAATGCGAAAAATGCCCGCATGTGGCCGCTGTTACCAAATTCCTGAGTAGCTAAATCTGGATGCAAAAAAAGCATGAATGACAATACGGCAAACGATTTATTGCTATTAAAAGCATAGCAAAAATCCAGAGGATTTCAGGGTTTTTCCGTTGTGAACATTTGCTTGCATCGCTAACATGGTGCAACCACAGCCGGGCTCCTACCCCAAAGGTTCGAGGCCGGCTTTTTCATGTGCTCCGCACATGGCAATGAATTCAACCCAGGATCAGGATGTTGTTCAAAGGAAAGGCACTGCGCGCAAAAACCGTCTGCACGGCGGCCCTTGCCTTTCTCGCTGCGATCCCTCTGTGGGCATCTGCCATTCCCGTAGATCCGCCCTTGGTACGCGGCCCGGAACCCGTGATGGCGGTGCCGGGCGCCGGCAGTTCCGCCGACATGACACTGGTCGCGGCATCGGCCGATGCACGCTACGCCCTGCGCTGGATCATGAACGCGCGCGATAACCAGGGCCTGCCATTTGTGGTGGTCGATAAAAAGGGTGGGCGCATTTTTGTGTTTGACGCCACGGGGCAATTGCGCGGTGCATCGCCGGCATTGACCGGCCTGACAGCCGGCGACCACACGGTGCCGGGCATGGAGCAGCGCAACGTTGCCAGCCTGCGCGCAGACGAACGCACCACGCCGGCAGGCCGGTTTGTTTCCGAACCCGGCCACAACCTTCACGGCGAGGCTATTGTGTGGATCGACTACACGGCCAAGCTGGCAATCCACCGTCTTCGCCCTGCGGCTCCGGCAGAACGCCGCGCCGAGCGGCTGGCTTCTGAAACACCTGACGACAACCGCATTTCGCTGGGATGTGTCGTAGTGCCCGTCAATTTCTACGAAACCGTCGTGAATCCCGTGCTGGGAAAAAGCCATGGCGTGGTGTATGTCCTGCCTGAAACCCAGCCCGTGCAGCGCATGCTGGGCGCGCTGCAATTCAGCCAGCGCTAAATCCTTATAAACAGCTTCGCTGACGCCTCTGCGCGCGTGGATGCTGCTGGCACCTGGCCTGTGAGTTGTGGCAACCGCCAAAATGGCGGACCGTATTCCTTGCTGATTGAGGTGGTAGGGTTGCTATCATTTTCGGAGCTTCTTGCGCCCGTCCCGATTGACCTGCAGGCCGATTTTCCTTGAGTTCCGGGTGTTTCCCTGCTGGACTTCAGGCGGCCGAGCCGCACAACTACACGCGCGTCAGCGATTCCTTACTTGCAGCAAGCCTTCAGGCTGGCATGGCCGCCCCCGGACGCAATCTACATTGAAGTTGTCTTCAATTTGACAACTTTCAGGAGAATCAAATGCCTCTCATTGCCTGGTTACTGGGTGTCCCCCTTAGTGTGGTTCTTATCCTCATGCTGCTGGGCGTGTTTTAGGCCCCGCATGGTGAGCGGCCTTCATGGCCGTGCAGGCAAAAGCCCGCGGACGCGGGCTTTTGCTTTAGTGATTCAGTGGGTGGGGCTCCGACAACGCCGCGGCCGGTTCCCGCCGCCTGGCGCGTAGCCGCGCCACCTTCCACCAGCCCGGCAGCAGGCTTTGTACTTCGGGCCGGGTGAAGCGGTCGTCCATGAGATAGACCACGCCGCGGTCCGAGGTGGTGCGTATGACCCGTCCGGCCGCCTGCACGACTTTCTGCAGGCCGGGATAGAGATAGGTGTAGTCGTAGCTCTGGGCCGCGCCGAAGTTGATGCCCATGCGTTCGCGGATCTGCTCGTTCACTGCATTGACCTGCGGCAAACCCAGTGTGGCGATGAACGCGCCTATCAGCCGGTCGCCCGGCAGGTCTATGCCTTCGGCGAACGAGCCGCCCAGCACCGCAAAGCCGATGCCTTGCGAGGCTGGCGTGAAGCGTGCCAAAAAGGCGTCGCGCGCGGCTTCTTCCATGCCGCGCGTCTGTTCCCACACGGGAATATGCGGGTAGCGCCGCCGGAACAGCGTGACCAGCTTTTGCAGGTAGTCATAGCTGCTAAGGAACGTCAGGTAATTGCCGGGCCGGCCCTCATACTGCCGAGCCATCAGGTCGACGATGGGCGAAAGCGAATCGTCACGGTGTTGAAAGCGTGTGGAGACGTCGCTTACCACCGAGACCTGCAATTGCTCGGCCAGGAAGGGCGACTCCACCTCTGTCCAGACCGTGCCGGCCGGCAGGCCCAGCGTGTCGGCGTAGTAGTTTTGCGGGCTCAGCGTGGCGGAGAAGAGTGCCGTCGACTGCGCGGCGGCAAAACGCGGCGCCAGGAAGGGCGCAGGCACCACGTTGCGGATGTTGAGCACCGCGAGCTGCTGGCCGAGTACCTGGCCCAGCGCGTCGCGGCCGGCTTCCTGCTGCAGCGTCACGTCAAACAGCGAGTGTTCGCCAAAGTCTTCAGCCATACGCGAAAAGTGCAGTGCCTCGAAATAAAAATCCTGCAGTTCGCCGTCCATGCGGGTCGGGTTGGCCAGCAGGAAGTCGGTGATCTGGGTCAGCGCCTGCGCCAGGGTTTTCAGAAAAGGTACGGGTAGCTCGGGATGGACCTGGTAGGCCTCGCCCCGCGCCTGCTGCGCCTCCTGCAATTCCAGCAGGCTGCGGTTGAGCCGCTCCAGTGCGCCGCGAACGGCGCGGGGCGCGGTAGCGTGCACCTGTTGCAGCTGCGCCTGACTCAGCGTGGCTGAGTACATCTTGCGCGCGCGCTCCACCAGGTTGTGCGCTTCGTCCACCAGCACGCCTACGCGCCACTGGTTGCCCACGGCCTGGCCGTGCAGCAGCGCGCTGGTGTCGAAGTAATAGTTGTAGTCGCCCACCACCACGTCTGCCCAGGTGACCAGTTCCTGGCTCAGGTAGTAAGGGCACACATGATGGGCCAGCGCCAGTTCACGCAGTGCTGCTTTATCGAGCGGGCCTTGTGCGGCGGCATGCTGCACCGCAGCGCTGCGCGCCTGGGGTAGCCGGTCGTAAAAGCCCTTGGCCAGCGGACAGGCGTCGCCGTGGCAGGCCTTGTCCGGGTGTTCACACGCCTTGTCACGCGCCACCAGCTCCAGCACGCGTAGCGGCAGGGCCGCCGTGCTGCCTTTGATGCGGTCCAGCGCATCGAGCGCCAGCCTGCGGCCCGGCGTTTTGGCCGCCAGGAAAAACAGCTTGTCGAGTTGCTTTTTCGGCACAGCCTTGAGCAGCGGAAACACCGTGCCAATGGTTTTGCCGATGCCCGTGGGCGCCTGTGCCATCAGGCAGGTGCCGGCCTGGGCTGTCTTGTAAACCGCTTCGGCCAGTTCACGCTGACCCGGCCTGAATGCAGGGTGCGGAAATGCCAGCGTGGCCAGCGCAGCATCACGCGCCTGGCGGTGTGCCAGTTCCTGGTTGGCCCAGGCCAGAAAGCGCTCGCACTGCGTTTCAAAGTATTCCTTGAGCGACGCGGCGGAAAAATGTTCGGTCAGCGGTGTTTCCTGCGTGCTGGCCACGTCAAGGTACACCAGTGTCAGGTTGACGTCCTGCAGCTTTTTGGCTTCGCAAAGCAGCCAGCCGTAAATCTTCAGCTGTGCCCAGTGCAGGTGCCGGCGGTTGTCGGCCATGGCGTGCAGGTCGCCCCGGAAAGTCTTGACCTCTTCAAGCTGGTTGCGTTCAGGGTCGTAGCCATCGGCACGGCCGCGCACCTTCAGGGTCTTGTACTCGCCCTCCAGGCTGACTTCGGCCTGATAGGACTCTGAAGACTCTGCACGGCGCGACGCCACCATGGCGTGCCCGGCCATGCCTTCCTGTGCGGAAGGTGATGGCGTAAAGCGCAGGTCCAGGTCGCCATGCTTGGCGGTGAACTCGCACAGGGCCCGGACAGCCACAAGGTATTTCAATCGGTAGTCGCTCTCTGAGTCACATGAACAGGGGAAGGGTTCATGGTAGCGCAGGCGCCGGGCGCCGCCTCCCAAAATCAGCCCAAATAACCCGAATTGCCCGAATTGTTCTCCCCATGGAAAAAGAACATTCACCGGGCCACCATTTACTGCTGCGCTGTAGCCGTCTACATTGCATCAATGGGCAACAAAAGCGGAGCTGAACGGCTTTGCAGCCCGCAACGACCCCCGCAGAAAGTAACGCGACTCCATGGAACAGATCATTGTGTGGCTCGAGCACTACGGGCTCGCCGCCGTTTTCCTGAATGTCGGGCTGGAACAGCTCGGCTTGCCGATTCCGGCCTATCCGGTGCTGATCCTCACCGGCGCGTTGAGCTTTAACGGCCAATACTCCGCAGCAGGCCTTATCTTCACCGCCGTGCTGGCTTGCCTGGCCGCGGACAGCGTCTGGTACTGGGCCGGCCACCGCTACGGCAGCCGTGTGCTGAAAACGCTGTGCCGCATTTCGCTGTCGCCCGACTCCTGCGTGCGGCAAACCGAATCCATCTTCACGCGCTGGGGTGTCAAGTCGCTCATCCTGGCAAAGTTCATTCCCGGGTTTGCTTCGCTCGCCACAGCGCTGGCCGGACGCACCGGCATTCCCTTCGGCCGCTTTCTGGTTTTTGATGCGCTGGGCGCAACGCTTTACGCCGGTGCCGGTGTGGGGATCGGCATGATTTTTCATGACGCGGTGGCCGACGTGCTGGCCATTTTCGAGCAGATGGGACGCATCGGGCTGATGGTGCTGCTGGCTGCGTTTGCGCTCTTCCTGGCGCACAAATGGTGGCAGCGGCAGCGCTTTTACCGGCAGCTGCGCATGGCCCGCATTTCACCGCAGGAGCTGCTGCAGCTCACACAGCAGAACAAGCCTGCCGTCATCCTGGACGTGCGCACGGAACTGGCGCGCGCCGGCGGCGGCATCATTCCCGGCGCGCTGGTCTGGTCGGACCTGGACCGAACCCGGGCATCGCTTGACATCCCGCACGATGTCGCCGTGGTCGTTTATTGCGCTTGTCCCAACGATGCTTCTGCAGCCCTGGTGGCCAAGCGCCTGATGGCGGCCGGGTTCAGCAATGTCAGGCCGTTGCACGGCGGGATTGATGCCTGGCAGGCGGCGGGGCTGGCGCTGGAATACCCCCAGACTGCCTGAGTGGAGTGGTGGTAATAATTGCCAAATACCGAACCGGCAATTCATGTAATTCCGAGGACCTATTAACTGCCGTCATAGGAGGTCTTAAGTATGCAAAAACCAGGCCAATCTAATCGAAGGCACGGCCAAAAGAAATCAGGGTGTTGTCCTATAGTGCAATTAAATGCAGCATTACACACTTGCAGGGCGGCAGCTACGGAAAGCGGGTCTTGATGGAGCCGCTCACCTTTGCAAAGAAAGTCACCACCGGCGGATGAACCCCAGTTTGCCAAGCGCATTCACCGCAGTCCACCGTGAGCCTGGCCTGATGGGGGCGCCCGTGCCCCTGCCGCGTCGGCCCGGCACGGTTACAGGTCAGGTGCCGCGATGAAACGCGACGAGACGGCAGAGCAGTCCCAGCAGCGCATACAGGCCGAAGCGCTTGCGCTGGCGGCCGCCAATGATGCGCTGAAGCTTGAAATCGTGGAACAGCAGCGCCTGGTCCAGGCGCTGAAGGACGACATCAGCGGGCTGCGCAGCCTGGCCACCATCTCGGCGGACTGGTACTGGGAGCAGGACGCGGAGTATCGTTTTACCGACTTCACTGCCGAGTACAGCAACAAGTCACAAGATGAGGATCTCGACAGTTCCGTCGGCAAATGCCGCTGGGAACTGCCTGGCGCCCTGCCGGTCACCATGTCATGGGAAGACCACCGCGCCGTGCTGGCTGCACGCAAGCCCTTCCGCGATTTCGAATACATCCGCGTTCTGGACGACGGCGTCGCGCATTATTTTTCCATCAGCGGTGTGCCGGTGTTCAACAAACATCAGGAGTTCGTGGGGTACCGGGGCATCACACGCGATGTCACGGCGAGCAGGCGTGCTGAAGAAAAAGAACGCAAGGTCGCCCGCCTGCTCGATGACATCGTTGAGAACCTCCCGGTCGCTCTTCACCTGAAATCCGCCACGGACCACCGCTTCCTGGCCTGGAACCGGGCCGCAGAAGAGCTGTACGGTGTCACCAGCGCAGAAGCGCTGGGCCGCACGGTTCATGATCTCTGGCCAAAGGCCCATGCTCACAATATGTACGCGGCGGATCTGAGCCTGATTGCTTCAGGCGAGAAGCAGGAGTTCCCTGACCGGCTTACCTACACAAGACACAGGGGCGCTATTCATGTCCACATGCGCAAGGTCCCGCTGAAGGATTCCAGCGGTGCGGTGACGCATGTCCTGGTCATCGCTGAAGACATCACCCAGCAGCTGGCCGACGAAGCGCGCCTGCGCAGCAGCGAGCGCCAATTCCGCAGCCTGACCAGCCTTTCGTCCGACTGGTATTGGGAGACGGATGAAAAATTCCGGTTCACCAAGTTGTCCGGTGGCAACACGGACGAAGCGAAGCGCGCGATCAATGAGCATCTTGGCAAGACACGCTGGGAGATCGACCACAGCCCGGTCAACAAGGAGCTCTGGGCCAACCACCGGGCCCTGCTGGAACGCCACGAAGTCTTCCGCAACTTTGAATACGAACGCGAAGAAAAAGACGGCAGGCGTGTGACCTTGTGTATCAGCGGGGAGCCCATGGTGGATGCCAACGGCCGCTTCACCGGCTATCACGGCGTGGGCACCGACATCACCGCGCGGCTTGAGGCCGAGGCCAAACTGCGTCGCAGCGAAGAGCGCTTTCGCAGCCTCACCGGTCTTTCGTCCGACTGGTACTGGGAACAGGATACAAATTTCCGCAACGTCTTTGTCTCCAATGATCCGCAACGCTTCTCCCTGGGAACCCAGGTCATTGGAGAGGGGCAATGCCGATGGGACCTCCCCAATGCTGCGCCGCTTGTCGGTACATGGGACGAGCACAAGGCGGTGTTACAGGCGCATTTGCCGTTCCGCAATTTTGAATACCGGCTGACCAAGGAAGATGGCAGCGTCGTTTACCGCAGCGTCAGCGGGGAACCGGTGTTTGGCGACGAAGGAACCTTTGCGGGTTATCGGGGTGTGGGCGCCGACATCACGTCGCGCAAGGAAGTGGAGATGGCGCTGCGGGTCGGCGAGGCCCGCTTCCGGGCGGTTGTGGGTGCGCTGGCCGAAGGTGTGATCCTGCGGGACGCCCAAGGGCATATCGTTGATTGCAATGCCAGTGCAGAGCGCATCCTCGGCCTGGCCCTGGCCCAGCTCAAAGGCCAGACTTCGGTCGAGCCGGAATGGCAAAGATTCCGCGAAGACGGCACGCCAATGCCCAGGGAAGAGTGGCCCAGTGTTGTCGCCGTGCGTACCGGCCAGCCACAACTGAACCGTGTGGTGTGCCATCGCAGGCCCGACGGCAGCGAGTTCTGGGCACTGATCAACGTGCAGCCCCTGGTGGACGGGAACGGCGCTCCGTCGGGGTATGTCAGCACCATTACCGACATCAGCAAACGCCGGCAGGCTGAGCAGGAAATCGTCCGGCTGAACGTCAACCTGGAAAAGCGCGTGCTGCGCAGGACCGCCCAGCTGGAAGTCGCTACCCGGGAGATCGAGGCCTTCTCATATTCTGTGGCGCATGACTTGCGGACACCGTTGAGCACCATCGACGGATTTTGTGCGCTGCTTGAAAAAGCGGTTCCACCTGAGTCGGGGGAGCGCGCGCATCACTTCATGGGCCGCATACGCAGCAGTGTGCGCCGCATGGGTGAGCTGACCGACGGTTTGCTGTCCCTGGCCCAGTTGTCGCGGACCAGCCTGAACTGGGAGTCTGTCGACATCAGCACCGAGGCGGCCAAGATCATCAAGCAATGGACGGAAAACGATCCAGACCGGCGGGTGCGGATCACCGTCGAGCCCAACCTGTGGGGCCGGGCGGACGTTGCCTTGCTGCGTCAGGTGCTGGAGAACCTGATCGCCAATGCATGGAAGTTCACCTCGAAAAAACCGCACACCGAAATCCTGGTCGGAAAAGAAGCCGGGCCTGAGGACCAGGTGGTGTACTTTGTGCGGGACAACGGCGCCGGCTTCGACATGGCGTATGCCGACAAGCTCTTCGGCACTTTTGAGCGGCTGCATTCACCGGAAGAGTTCGCCGGCAGCGGCATCGGGCTGGCCACGGTCAAACGCATCATTACCCGTCACGGCGGAAAAATCTGGGCCAGGTCGGCGGTGGGTGAGGGCAGTACCTTTTATTTCACGCTCGGAGGCGAGCAGGCCGGGGCCATGCCGGCTGAGGGGGACGTGTTTGACGACTCAGGCGTTGCGCTGACGGACGGCGGCGCCAGTGCGTTCGAGGACGCCGGAGAAGTAAGTCCCAAGGGGGCCGGCCCCATCAGCACGGACAACGATGTCTTCACGGTCAGTGACCAACAGTTCAGCAATGCGTTTGAACATGCGGCCATCGGGATGACGCTGATCGGCATCGACTCGCGCCGGCTGAAGGTCAATACCGCTTTTTGCCAGATGCTGGGGTATTCAGAAGCGGAAATGCTGTCGCGCACCATCCATGACCTGACCCATCCCGACGACATTGCCTGGGACCTGGAGCAGCGCCGCAGGGCATTGGCCGGTGAAATCGAATCGTTCCACGTCGAAAAGCGCTACATCCACAAGTCCGGCCGCACTGTCTGGGGCTACATGAGCTGCTCCCTCGTGCGCGATGCGGACAGAAAGCCGCTTCAATTCATCGCGCAGATCCAGGACATCACCGAGCGCAAGCAGACCGAGCAGGTTCTGCGTGAAAGCGAGGAGCGCTTTCGCGCGCTCACCTCGCTGGCCTCCGACTGGTTCTGGGAGCAGGACGAAAACTTCCGCTTCGTCGAAGTTCCCGGCGAAGCCCCAAGCACCTCGGGCATTCCGAAAGCGGCCCATGGCAAGACTGCCTGGGAGCTCGACTACATCAACATCGAAGCCGGTGCGTTGGCCGAGTACAAGGCCACGATAGCCCGGCACGAGGTTTTCCGCGACCTTGAAAGTACCCGGCGCGACTCCAAGGGTCGGCTGCACTACTTCAGCATCAGCGGCGTGCCCAAATTCGACGCCAACGGAAAATTCACCGGTTACCGCGGCACGGGACGCGAAACCACCGAAATCCGTCGTGTCACCGAGGCCCTGCGCACCAGCGAAGCGCAGCTGCGCGAAATCACCGACACCGTGCCGGCCTGGATCACTTACGCCGACGCCGATCAGCGCTTGCGCTTCCATAACCGGGCCTACGAGGAAGTCTTCGGCATGACGCAAGCGCAGCTCGAAGGCAAGACCATCCGGGACATCGTGGGCGATGAGATGTACGCCCTGATCAAGCCCCGGGTGGAAGAGGTGCTGCAGGGCTACCCGGTGGTCTACGAGCGATCGCAGAAAACCGCCCGCGGCGGCACGCGCGACTACGTGATCAATTATTTCCCGCGCTACGGCGACGGCGACGACGAAGGCAAGGTGATCGGTTTCTACACGCTGGCCAATGACGTCACTGAACTCAAGCGCATTGACCGCATGAAGAGTGAATTTGTCTCGACGGTCAGTCATGAGCTGCGCACGCCGCTTACCTCGATCCGGGGCTCGCTGGGCCTGATCTCCGGTGGTGTTGCCGGCCAGCTGCCCGACGCCGTCAAGACGCTGGTGGGCATCGCGAAGACCAACTGTGAGCGCCTGATCCGGCTGATCAATGACATCCTGGACATCGAGAAGATCGAGTCCGGCAAGATGACCCTGGATTTTCAGGCCATCGAACTCAGGCCTTTGCTGGAGCAGGCGCTGGCCGCCAACGAAGGCTACGGCGCGGCGAAGAATGTGCATCTGCAGCTCGAATTTCCCGATGAAGACCTGCAGGTCAGGGTCGACAGCGACCGGCTGACGCAGGTGGTGACCAACCTGCTGTCCAACGCGATGAAGTTCTCCCCCGAAGGCGGCACGGTGGACATTCACGTGGCACGCAGCGAGACGGGCATACGCGTCGAGGTACGGGATCACGGGCCCGGTATTCCGGAGGAATTCCGCAACCGTATCTTCCAGAAATTCTCCCAGGCCGACTCCTCCGATACACGGCAAAAGGGCGGCACGGGTCTGGGCCTCAATATTTCACGGGCCATCATCGAGCGCCTGGGCGGCAGCATCGGTTTTAATACCGACGCCGGCGTCGGCACCACCTTCTTCTTTGAACTGCCCGAATGGGTGGATTCGCCGGAGCGTACTTCCGGTTTCTCGGCACTGGTCGAACAGCGGCCGCGTGTCCTGATTTGCGAGGACGACCCGGACATCTCCCGCCTGATCAGCATGATGCTCGACAAGGGCGGTTTTGACACCGAAATGGTGTACACAGCCAGGCAGGCCGTCGCGGAGCTGGCAAAAAGGCGGTATGCCGCCGTCACGATAGACCTGAAGCTGCCCGACCAGGACGGCATTGCGCTGATCAGGGCGCTGCGCGCCCAGCTGCATACACGCGACGTGCCGATCGTGGTGGTGTCGGCCTCGGCGGCCGAGGGGCGGATCCAGTTCAACGAGCAGTCCCTGACCGTATCGGACTGGCTGGAAAAACCCATCGACGAGAACATGCTCGTGCTGGGCGTGCGGCGCGCCATTGCCGGTTCGGTCGAAGCCCGCGCCGTCATCCTGCATGTTGAAGACGATCCGGACATCCAGCGCATCGCAGCGACCATTGCCCAGGGGTTTGCGACCTTCGTCTTTGCCGACACGGTGCAGGAAGCACGCGACAGGCTGAAGGAACAGCGCTTCGACCTGATCCTGCTGGACCTCAGCCTGCCGGGCGGCTCCGGCTGGGATTTGCTCAAGGACGTCGAGGCCATGGACGGTCCGCCGCCGGTGGTGATTTTCTCGGCGCTGGAGGTGGACAGGCTTCAGGCCACACGGGCAGCCGCCGTGCTGGTCAAGGCCAAAACCTCCAACACCGAGCTCCTCGAAACCTTGCGGCGCGTGCTCGGGCAAAGCAATTCTGCGGGATCGCCGACGGACGAAGCCTGAACCTGTACCGGGCCCGCGGCAGGCTACGGGGTTCCTGGCGCGCTAGTGAATAAATCCGGGATCTAGCCTTTACTGGCGGGCGCAAGCAGCTATATTTTTCATAGCAAATTCACGCAGAAGGCGTGGTCATCAACGCGGTATAGCGGCGCTGCATTTCCTCTGGCGACACGGTTTCAATGCTGTGCCCCACACTCCAGCGGTAGCCTGCCGGATCGCGAAAGCTGCCCGAGCGCTCACCATAAAACTGGTCTTGCGCCGCCATTTCCAGCGTGGCGCCGGCTTTCAGCGCACGCGCAATCACCTCATCGCAGTTGTCCACATGCAGATGCAGCGTGACGGTGGCCGGCGCGCCGGCATCCGGCGCCCGGGTGCCGTACTCCGGGAATTCTTCCGACACCATCAGCGTGGCGCCGTCAAAGTCCAGTTCGGCATGGCCGATGCGGCCATCGGGTTCTGTGAGCCGGAATTTTTCCGTGGCACCAAAAACCGAGATGTAAAACGCCATGGCCTTTGCAGCATTTTTGACATGAAGGTAGGCAAACAATTCGTGGGTGGCCATATCGTCTCCGTCGGTGATGTGAAGGAACCAGGCGAGGCCTGAGGTGCTGCCAGCCGGTCCTGAAATTATGAGGCGCATTGGAGCTCAGTGACAACCCGGCGTGCTGCGGGCATGCACCGCCCGGCCAGGCGCCTGAAGAACGCGGTCACGCCGCTGTCACCGAACCGTCATGCAAAGGCAACACACTGTATGACCGCCACTGCCCGGGGCAGGTCGCCGGATACCGGCTGCCGGTGCCTGTCGTGTCCGATTCACCCCATTTCTCGACTACTTCACGCCACTTCTGAATGGACATCACTTACGGCGCCGACAGAACCGGCCTGCTCTGCGGTTACAGGTTTGAAAACGGCGCGCCCGGCATCCCGGTAGATCTCCTGGAGGCGGCCGCCTGGCTGCAGGACGAAAGCCCCAAGGGAAAATCAGATTTCGTCTGGCTGCACTTCAACCTGAGTGACGCCGCGGCGGAGGCGAGCATCCGCAAGCATCTGCACGCGGTACCCGAGTTTTTCGAGGCTCTGCATGCGGGTTCAAGATCCACCCGCATAGAAGATGCGCACGACACACTGATTGCTGTCGTTAACGACGTGGCGTATGAATTCGCGTTTGACCCGGCTGAGATGTCCAGCCTGTGGCTGAACGTGGCGCCCCATATGGCGCTGAGCGCGCGCTCCCATCCCCTGCGTTCCATCGACCGCATGCGTGACGCCATCAAGAACGGCAAGCCGCTGGCGTCATCGGTGTCATTTCTGAACCAGCTGCTGCGCGAGCAGGGCGATGTGCTGGTGCGCATCGTGCGTGACGCCACTGTCCAGGTGGATGTGGTGGAAGACAAATTCCTGATCGGCCGGCTGCACAACCGCCGGGCTGACCTGGGCAAGCTGCGGCGGGTGCTGGTGCGGCTGCAAAGGCTGCTCGCGCCGGAGCCCGGTGCGCTTTTCCGCCTGCTGCGGCTGCCGCCGCCATGGGTCAGCGAGCACGACCTGGAGGAGCTCCGCCAGGCGACGGAAGAATTCTCATTGACCATCCGGGACATGTCCGAGCTGAAGGAGCGCATCAAGCTCCTGCAAGAAGAAATTGCCGCACAGGTCAGCGAGGAGACCAACCGCAGCGTCTTCATCCTGACGATGGTCACGGTACTGGCGCTGCCCATCAACATTGTTGCCGGCCTGCTGGGGATGAATGTGGGCGGCATCCCCCTGGCCGAGCATCCCCACGGCTTCATGGTGATCGTGGGGATCATTGGCGTTTTCACCGCCTTCGCGGCCTGGTATGTTTACCGGAAAAAATAGCTTTCACAAGCCATTTCCCGCATCACCATTTGCGCAAGCCGGCGCGTCGTTTACTGGGGTTTCGGCCCGTTCATGGCACGTTCAAATTCTTCGCGCGACAGCATGTTGTCCTTGTTGGTGTCGGCTTCGTCAAAGTGTTTGGAGACACCGCGAAAGTTGGACGCCTCATCGCGGCTGACTTTGCCGTTGTTGTCCTTGTCCATGAAACTGAACGCGCGCTCAAGGTCTCTGGCCGCGTATTTGGGAGTGGGGGAAGCCGCGGCAGCGGAGGGTTGCGATGCACCGGCCGCAGGCGCCGACGCAGCGGCGGCCGGGTCTGTAGCCTGCGCATGCCCACGTGGGGTGTACAGCATGGCTGCTGCGGCCAGGGCCAGTGCCACTGCACCCACGTAGCGGACTGCCACACGGCGGCCGGGCGTAGGGAAGGTTTGTTGCGGGCTGGACAAAATCATCGGGGTCGTGAACGGGGTCGTGAAAGGTGAATGAGGTGAATGGTTCATACCCTGATTGGATGTCAATTCACGTTTCAGTGCCAGCCAACTTGCAGGGTGTTTCGCCGCTTTACAGGGTAGGTGCAAGCCGACACATTTATTTGCACGCTCAAAAAAAAGCGCTTCACCCCGGCGGCCTGTCCACAAATCGTGCGTACATAAAGAAACAGATTTCCCGGGCCAACCGGGTTGACAAGCCCCATCATTTATCAAATACTAAGCCAAATGGTTAAGTATAAAAATGATGCGCAAGAAGAGACCCTGAACGCCGTATTTGCCGCACTGGCAGACCCGACGCGGCGCAAGGTGTTGCAGGCCCTGGAACAGGGCAACCTGTCCGTCGGCGAGCTGGCCCAGCCGCACGGCATGTCCCTGCCCGGTTTCATGAAGCACCTGCGGGTGCTGGAAGACGCCGGCCTGGTCAGCCGCGCCAAGGATGGCCGCGTCGTCAACCTGGCGATTTCACCCGAGCCCATGCAGGAGGCCGCCATGTGGCTATCCCGTTACGAGAAATTCTGGTCCGAGCGCCTTGACGCGCTGGGCCGCTACCTTTACCAGCAAGAGGAGTTGAACCCGCCATGGAAAGAAGCACAGCGCAAGGCAAACCGTCCGCCGGCCCGTCCGTCGACATCACCCGCCACTACCCCGTCGCTCCCGAAAAAGTCTGGCGCGCGTGGACCGACCCGCAAGCACTAGCGCAGTGGTTCGGCCCCGACCCGGCCGGCGTGGTGACCATTGCCGACATGGATGTGCGTGTGGGCGGCCGCTACCACATCCAGTTCGGCGTGCCGGGCGGGGAAACACACAACGTGAGCGGCACTTACCTCGAAGTCGAACCACACCGCAAGCTGGTGTTTGACTGGGGCTGGAAGAGCACACCGGAACGCGTGTCGCGGGTCACGGTCTCGCTCAAACCTTCCGGGGCCGGCACCGAGCTGGTGTTCAAGCATGAGCGCTTCTACGACCTGGCCGCACGCGACAGCCACAACGAGGGCTGGGCCGGCGCTTTCCTCAAGCTCGACAAACTGTTTGTTTCATCGGCTGTGACCTGAAAGTCACCCCAAACCACCACCTCTGTTCAGCCCCAACCCCAGGAGAGACGCACCATGCTTGCCAACCGAAACGCCATGGCCACCATCGCCGTCAAGGACCTTGCGGCGGCGAAGAAATTTTATGGAGGCACACTCGGCCTCACCCCGCTTGAGACCGCCGAGGAGGGCGTGCTCACCTACCAGAGCGGCACCGCCACTGTGGTGGTGTATGTCTCGTCTTTCGCCGGAACCAACAAGGCCACGTCCGCCACCTGGGGTGTGGGCGACGAGTTCGACAACATCCTGAAAGCGCTGAAGGCCAAAGGCGTTGTGTTTGAGCACTACGACATGCCCGGCATGACGCGGCAGGGCGATGCGCACGTAGCGGGCGACTTCAAAGGCGCCTGGTTCAAGGACCCGGACGGCAACATCCTTCACATCCTGAACCAATAGGCCACCGTTCCAGCAACTCGACCCTTCACTGAACTGACCGTATCCAGGGAGCCCGCCGTGACTTCAACCCCCGCAAACGCTGCCAACGCCGTTTTTCACTCCGTGGTATCCAAAGACGAATGGCTTGCCGCCCGCCAGCTGTTGCTGGCCCGTGAAAAAGAACTCACCGCCCACCGGGATCTGGTGAGCGCCGAGCGGCGCCGCTTGCCCTGGCTCAAGGTCGACAAGCCCTATGTGTTCGACGGCCCCGCGGGCAAGGAAACCCTTGCTGGTTTGTTCGAGGGGCGCAGCCAGCTCGTGGTCTATCACTTCATGTTCGGTCCCGGCTGGAAGGAAGGCTGCCCCAGTTGCTCCTTCCTTTCGGACCACATCGACGGCGCCTTGCCGCACCTGGCAGAGCGCGACATCACGCTGGCTGTGGTGTCGCACGCGCCGCAACCCCACCTGGCTGCGTTCCGCCGGCGCATGGGCTGGCGCTTCAAGTGGGTGTCGTCCTTCGGCAACGACTTCAACCACGACTACCACGTCTCCTTCACGCCCGAAGAGCTGGCCAGCGGAAAGTTTGACTACAACTACCGCATGAACGATGTCGACGGCGCTGGCATGCAAGAGCTGCACGGGGTCAGTGTGTTTTACCAGGATGGCCAGGGCAACATCTTTCACACCTATTCCAGCTACGCCCGCGGGGCGGACACGCTGGTGGGCGCCTACAGCTATATGGACCTCACCCCCAAAGGGCGCGATGAAGGCGGCTTGCCTTTCCCCATGGCCTGGGTGCGTCACCATGACAAATACGGCACTGGTCACGCGGGCCACGGCGCACCGGCCAGCCAGCCCGCGGCCGCGTGCTGTCACGCCGAGGCCGGCGCCGCATGACGGTGTCGCCCAAAGCCACGCGGCGCGACTGGATCGGGCTGGCCGTCATCGCGTTGCCGTGCCTCCTGTATTCGATGGATCTCACCGTGATGAACCTGGCGGTGCCGCACCTGAGCGCCGACCTCAAACCCACGGGCGCGCAACTGCTGTGGATGGTCGACATTTACGGCTTCATGATTGCCGGCTCGCTCATCACCATGGGCACGCTGGGCGACCGCATTGGCCGGCGCAGGCTGCTGCTCATGGGGGCTGCCGCGTTTGGCGCTGCGTCGGTGCTGGCGGCGTTTTCCACCACGGCTGAAATGCTGATCGCTACGCGCGCGCTGCTGGGCATTGCCGGGGCGACGCTGGCACCTTCCACACTTTCGCTGATACGCAATATGTTCCTCGACGCCGGCGAGCGCACTGTGGCCATTGGCGTATGGATCACCAGCTATTCGGTGGGGGGCGCGATAGGCCCGCTGATCGGCGGTGTGCTGCTTGAGCATTTCTGGTGGGGCTCAGTGTTCCTGGTCAGCGTGCCGGTGATGGTCTTGCTGCTGGTGTTGGGCCCGGTGCTACTGCCGGAATACCGCGACCCCGACGCCGGCCGGCTTGACCTGCTGAGCGCGGCGCAGTCGCTGGCGGCGGTGCTGGCCGTCATCTACGGCCTCAAGCGCATTGCGGAGGGCGGCCTGGGCTGGCTGGCCGTCGGCTGCATCCTCGCGGGTCTGGCGATAGGCGCGGCCTTTCTGCGCAGGCAGTGCCGGCTGGCCAGCCCGCTGATTGACCTGGCCTTGTTTCGTGTGCCGGCATTCAGCGCGGCCCTGGCCATCAACACCTTCTGCTTTTTCGGCGCGTTTGGCGCTTTTCTTTTCATCGCGCAGTATTTGCAGCTGGTGATTGGCCTGTCGCCGCTGGAAGCCGGCCTGTGGTCCGTGCCGTCGGCCTTGGGTTTTGTGGTGGGCTCCATGCTGGCACCTGTTATTGCGCGGCGCATCCGCGCCGGCCTGGCCGTCACGGGCGGGCTGGCGCTGGCGTTTGTGGGCTTTGGCGTGCTCACGCAGGTGAGTGGCGCCTCGGGCCTGGCCACGCTGGTCACCGGCAGCGTGATTTTTTCGCTGGGCCTGGCCCCGGTCGTGACCTTGGGTACCGACCTCATCGTCGGCTCCGCGCCGCCCGAGCGCGCCGGTGCGGCTGCGGCGATTTCAGAAACCAGCTCGGAGTTTGGCGGCGCACTCGGCATTGCTGTGCTGGGCAGCGTGGTGACGGGGGTCTACCGCCATGCAATGGAGGGCACTGTGCTCAGCGGTGTGCCGGCCGTAGCCGCAGAGGCAGCCCGCAGCACGCTGGGCGGCGCGGTGGCCGTGGCGGCTGAATTGCCCGGCGCCAGCGGTGCGGCCTTGCTCAGCACTTCACGCGATGCGTACGCCCAGGCCTTTCAGGTCACCGCCGGCATCAGCGCCGCACTGGTGCTGGGCACGGCCATCCTGGCCGCTGTCATGCTGCGGCCGGCCCGCACCGGTTCAGCCGCTTGACCAGCCTCGGAGCCAGCCCGTGTTGGAAACCTCAGAAGCGCACTTTCAGGAAAGCCGAGGGACCCTTGAGCTTGACGCGAAAGCGGGCGTTGCTGCTGTCGCGGTGCAGGTCGATATCGGTCAGGCCATAGTCCAGCACCACGCCCACATTCTTCAGGGGAAACCATTCCACACCCACCGCGGCGTTGTAGATCTCCCCGCGTACGCTGCCGCCGGTTTTCTTCACACCGGAGGCGTCGGCAAACAGCCGCAGGTCAGGGCTGATGGCGTGGCGAAGGCCGACTTCCAGCAGCGGCGCCACGGCGTCGTCGCTGTAGGTTTCTGCGATGGCGCCGGTGGTTCCGCCGATGGCTGCCGTGGCGCGCAAGTCCAGGCTGGCGCGGTAGTAGGCAGCGCCTGCGCCCAGGCCCAGCACGGTGTTGCCCGAACCCAGCCACCACTTGTAGGCCAGCTTGGCAAAGTCCAGCTTCACGTCCAGGTTGGCGGTGCCCGTGGTGGTCACGGTGCCGCTGCCCACATTGGTGTTGCTGACCAGCGAATCCGAGTAGCCGCGCTTGAACTGGTAGTAGTCGAGCGACAGCCCCTGGCTGTCAAACAGCAGCACGTCGGCCTTGATGCGCGGCATGGTCACACTGCTGCGGTTCACGTCGCCGGAATCCAGCCGGCCGAAACGGGTGTCCACTGCCGCGTTGAAGGTCGGGTCTGCATGAAAGGCGCCGATGGAAAGGCTGGCGCGGTCCAGTGCGGGCGAAGGGTCTGCCTGCGCCGGCAACGCAACAAGGCTGGCGCCGCCCAGCACGGCGAGGCCCGTAAGTCTGGCGGCGCGGGTTGCCCGGCCGGAGGGTGGGGTCAAAAGCATGAGGGGTTCCATGGGAAAGGTCAGCGGCCTGTGTGGGGTGCCAGGGTGCCGGGAGGGCCGCGGTGCTCCCGTTTCCTGACAGCTAAATTAGCCAACCGAATTCCCGGTTTCTATCCGCCAAATCCCGCTGCGTTTGTAGGACACGGGCACCCCGCACCGCTCCTGCGGCGTGTTCATCATAAAAATGATCTCCAGAACAATATGAACGCGCGCGACCAGCTATTGATTTGATAGCATCCGGGTTTGCGAACCAGACGAGCCTCATGAATTGATTCCGCTGATCACACCGATCAACCTTCATTGAACCGGGGAGAAACTGCAGATGACACACAACATGGAAACCCAAAAGCGCTGGTGGGCACTGGTGGTGCTCTGCCTGGGTGTGCTGATGATCGTGCTCGACACCACCATCGTGAATGTGGCGCTGCCGTCCATCCGCACCGACCTCGGTTTCACCGAAACCTCGCTCGTCTGGGTGGTGAACGCCTACATGCTGACCTTCGGCGGCTTTTTGCTGCTGGGCGGCCGGCTGGGCGATCTGTACGGTCAGCGCCGGCTGTTCCTGGCGGGGCTCACGCTGTTCACCGTGGCCTCGCTGGCCTGCGGCCTGGCCAATTCGCAGGTGCTGCTCGTGGTAGCCCGCGCGGTGCAGGGCTTGGGCGGCGCGGTGGTGTCGGCGATTTCGCTGTCGCTCATCATGAACCTCTTCACTGAACCGGCCGAGCGCGCCAAGGCCATGGGGGTCTACGGCTTTGTCTGTGCCGGCGGCGGCAGCATTGGTGTGCTGCTGGGCGGCGTGCTGACCGATTCGCTCAACTGGCACTGGATCTTTTTGGTCAACCTGCCCATAGGCGGCGCCGTGTTTGCGCTGTGCCTGTTCCTGCTGCCCGGCGGCAAGGGGCAGGCCACCGGCGCGCGGCTTGACGTGTGGGGCGCCGTCACCGTCACCACCGCGCTGATGCTGGCGGTCTACGGCATCGTCAACGGCAACGAAGCCGGGTGGCTGTCAGGCCAGACGCTCGGTTTGCTGGGCGTTGCCGCGGTGCTGATGGCGATCTTCCTGGCCATCGAGGCCAGGGTCACGACACCGCTGGTGCCGCTGGGCCTTTTCCGCCTGCGCAACGTCGCCACCGCCAACGTGGTCGGCGTACTGTGGGCCGCGGCCATGTTTGCCTGGTTCTTTATTTCGGCGTTGTATATGCAACTGGTGCTGGGCTACAGCGCCCTGCAGGTCGGCCTGGGTTTTTTGCCCGCCAACCTGATCATGGCCGCGTTCTCGCTGGGCCTGTCGGCCAAAATCGTCATGCGCTTCGGCATACGCGCGCCGCTGTCGGCCGGCCTGCTGCTGGCCGCCCTGGGCCTGGCCTTGTTCGCGCGTGCGCCGGTGGGCGGCGGCTTTGTGCTCGACGTGTTGCCCGGCATGCTGCTACTGGGGCTGGGGGCCGGCATGGCCTTCAACCCCGTGTTGCTGGCCGCCATGAGCGACGTGGACCCGGCCGAGTCGGGCATTGCCTCGGGTGTGGTCAATACCTCTTTCATGATGGGCGGCGCGCTGGGGCTGGCGGTGCTGGCCAGCCTGGCGGCGGCGCGCACCGGTTCGCTGGCCGGTGCGGGTGCCGATGCCGTGGTGGCGCTCAACGGCGGCTACCAGCTGGCGTTTGTCATCGGTGCGGTGTTTGCGGCCTGCGCCGCATTGCTGGGCGCCGTGCTGCTTCGCACGGGCGCTGCAGTGCCGGGTGCGCACCCGGCGACGGAAGCCGGCGGCTAGCCACGGCTGGTTTATGCATCAAACTGGCCTTAAGCCCAATAGGGACGGGCGCAAGCAGCTATTAATTTGGTAGCGGATTGACAGGGATGGCGGCGTGGGTCCGCCGCCCACAGGTGGTCAGTAAACCCCGAACAGGGCGCGAATCTCATCGCCGGCGGTGCGACCGTGTTTCTGGCTTTTGTACTTGTCGCCGATGTCTGCGCACTTTTCCATGATCAGCAGGGTGAACTCCTGCAGCTCCGGCGTCAGCGCGTCGCCTTCCGTCATGACACCGGCCAGCTTGGCCAGGTTCACGAGCTGGCGGTCGCTGATGGAGCCGATGGAAAAGTCTGAAGGCTTGAAATCCGGTGGAAGTGACATGGCATGCACCTGGAGATGTCGGCCGGCAGCGGAAAGACGGACTGCCTGCGTGACGGGTTTTGTCCTACAGGGTACCCCAGACATTTCGTCCTAGCATTCGTTTTTTCCCTAGGAGATGCGTCATGGCAGACGACACAACGAAAACCGGTGTGGACCGCAGGTTCATCGCCCTGGGGCAGGACTATGAAGTTCGCGACTGGACCAAAACCCTGGGTTGCACCGAGCAGCAGCTGCGCGACGCCGTCAAGGCTGTCGGCAATTCAGCCTCCGCCGTGCGCCAGTACCTGGGTAAACAATAGCGCAATAGCGCCAGGTTTCAGAAAGCCGTGGGCGGCGTCATGGGGCGCGGTCGCCCGTCAGCCGGCAATGACGCGTTCCTTGACCGGTGACGTATCGTTCGACGACTCCTTCAGGACGCTGATTTTCCCGTCTGCCTCCAGGAAGGCAAACCGCATGTCCGACCGGTCGCAGTCGGCCTCGCGCAACGCCTGCTCCACATCACACAAGGGCACGCGCTGCGCCTTCAGCACCTCCAGAAACACCTCGCCGTTGCGGCCCACCAGCAAGGGGCGGCCTTCCAGCACGTTTTGCACGTGGCGGCTGCGCGAGGTAATGAACGCGACGAGCACATTCAGTGCCACCAGCGTGATGGCAGCCAGCAGGCCGCCTGTAACAGATTCGTCCCCGCCGTTCAGTGCACTGGAGACCGACTCGCTCAGCAGCATCACCACCAGCAAGTCAAATGGTGTGAACTGGCCCACGGTGCGCCGCCCCGAAACGCGCACCATGGCCAGCAGCGCAAGGTAGATGATGACCGCCCGCAAGGGCAGCTCCCACCAGGAGACGTTGAGTTCAAACATGGCATTCATCAGCAAGATCAGCAAGGCACGCCGAGCCATCATTTAAGGAAACGCCGGTGGCGGAAGGTGTCGGTTGCGTTGCCCGGCCCTTGTAGGACATCTGGCCAGCCGGATTCGCCCTTCGACGCCTTGGGCGCTTGCCGTTGATCACGGCGGATGCGCGGGGGAATGCGCCTGCTGACAACCAGGAAGCGGTTTTGTCCCACAACTGCGCCCGCTGCGGCTTTGCAGAATAAAACCGATGGCGGGTTGCCCGCCGTCATTGCGCGTGGTTCGCGCCGGTACAAGCATGAAAGAAGGCACAGCATGGCAAAAAGCAGCATTGCGGGTGGCAGCATTCCGCCCGAACAGTGGATGCGCGGAAAAGACACACAGTCGCTCGGCCCGGGCGACAGTTCAGACACCGGCAGCGACACGCTAGGTGCCTACAGCGAAGAGGAACTGGCCAGCGACAGCGACGCTGCGGGTACCGGCGAGCGTGCCGGTGTCATCGGCGATGAGCGGCCTGATGCCGACATCCTGCCCGACCGGACAATGGACGAGGCCGACTTCCTGGAGGCAGGGGAAGGCGCCGGTGATGAAGACCYGGAAGCAAGGGGCGAGGAGGGTGAAGCTACCTGGGCCGCAGGCGGTGCAGAGGAAATTGCCGGCGTCCTGGCCGATGAAGATGAAGAGGATGAAGATGAAGAGGATGAAGAAGATGACGAATACGGGGAAGGTGAAGACGGCGATGCAACAGTTCGTGGAGGTGGCGCATGACGATCACAGGAAGCTGCCACTGCGGCAAAAACGCCTTTCGCATTGACGGCGAAATCCCCGCGCAGCTGACGCGCTGCACCTGCTCGTTTTGCGCCAGGCGCGGTGCGCTGCTGGCGTACTACACGCCCGATCAGTTCCATGTCACCACCCCCACGGATGGCGATGCCATCTACCGCTGGCAGACCAAGCTGGTAGACCACCACTTCTGCGCCGAATGCGGCGTGTCCACCTATTCAGACAGCCCGGCATTCGAGATGGACGGCAGCTGGGACGGCACCACCCGCCGCATCGGCGTCAATGCCCGCCTCTTTGACGGGTTCGACGCGGCCGAAGCACCCGTGACAGTGATCGACGGCAAGAACCTCTGGTAGTTGAGCCCCAAGGCAGGCGGTTGACATCCCGTTTTGACCGCCTTAATATAGCTAAGCAGCTATATAAACGATTGGCCATGTAATGACCCCAGACACCCTCAACAAGGCGTTCGCCGCCCTCGCGGACCCGACCCGCCGCGCCATCGTCGCCCGGCTGGCTTCCGGCGAAGCCACGGTCAATGAACTCGCGGCCCCCTTCGACATGACGCAGCCCTCCATTTCGAAACACCTGAAGGTGCTGGAACGGGCAGGCCTGATTTCGCGCGGACGTGCGGCGCAAACCAGGCCGTGCCGCCTGGAGGCCGCACCCCTGAAAGAAGTCGCCAGCTGGATGGCGCTGTACCGCAATGTCTGGGAAGACAGCTTCGACAGGCTCGACGCGTTTTTGCAGCCGGACACATCCACGTCATCAGCCCAGTCAACTCAATCAACCTCTGCAAAAGGAAAGAAACATGCCCGCAAATGACAGCAAGGCAGCCATGGCTTCCCCGTTCCTGATCGACCGTGTGTTCAAGGCCCCGCGTGACCGCGTCTGGAAAGCGTGGAGCGAGGCCGGCAACATCCAGCAATGGTGGGGGCCCAAGGGCTGCTCCATCGACCTGCTGCGTTTCGAGTTCAGGCCCGGCGGGTTTTTTCACTACGCCATGAAGTTTCCGGGCGCACCCACGATGTGGGGCCGGTTCAATTACCGTGAAATAGCCCAGGGTGAACGCATCGTGTGGCTCAACTCGTTTGCCAACGAACACTGCGGCATTGCGCGCGCACCGTTCAGCGAAGCCTGCCCCCTGGAAATAGAAAACACCGTGACCTTCACCGAGAAAAACGGAAGCACCATCGTGGCACTGCGCGCGCAACCCTTTGGTGAGCTTGCGGCTGAACGCCAGTACTTTGAAGAGCTCAAGCCGTCGCTCACGCAAGGCTACGGCGGCACCCTCGACCAGCTCGCCGCCCATCTGGGCGCTTGAACGGCGCGGGGCCTAGAAGTGCGGCGGCAACTCGTCGCGCAGGCTGCGGCCCACCGTCACATCGCCGTCGCGCACCGGGCCGGCTTTCAGTTCTGCCACCTCGCGCACCAGCGCATCAATTTGCTGCTGCTGCCGCACGATGACCTTGTCGAGCTGGTCCAGCAGGTCTTCGGTAAAGCTGGCCTTGATCTCCAGCGCCGTCAGGCGCTGGTCGGTTTGGGGTGTGTCGTTCGTCGGTTCCATGCCTGTATTGGACATGAAGTGCGCGGGGCAGGGTCCCCCATGCATTCCTGCGGCCTCCACAGCAACAGTTTACGCATCCTTTTGGCCTGCAGCTCTTGATGGTATTGCGCGACAAGCTATGTTATTGATAGCAAGATGGGCGCCTGTCAAGTATCACTGGCGCCACTGCCGCCCCGTCTGCCCGATGGCGCCACCGCCTGCGCGTTGCTTCGATACGATTTGTGGGAATAAGAGCCTTGTCTTTCCCGCACCGCCTGCCTAAGCTCGCCTGAGTCTTTGCAGGGCGTCGCGTTTCATGACAACGCCGGAGCCGTCTTCAAAGCCCATGCGGTAGCTGTGTTGTTTGCCCAAGGAGGCGAGATATGACCGAGCCAGGCACTGGAAACCCCGTCACACCGGAACAGGCGCAAGAACAAGCGCAGGAGCGGGCGCAAGAAGAAGAGCGCAAGGCCATTGATTTCCGGCGAGGTTTTGTTTACGCCAGCGGCACGGCGCCCCAGGAGTTGTGGGGCCTGGCCTTGTCGGGCGGCGGCATCCGCAGCGCCACCTTTTGCCTTGGCGTGTTGCAGGCACTGGCAAAAGCCGGGTTCAACCTCCCGGGAGAAAGCGGGCCCGAAAGCAGCCCCAAAGACAGGCAAAAGCCCTGGCCGCTGCTCGCCCGCTTTGACTTCCTCTCCACCGTCAGCGGGGGCGGGTATACCGGCAGTTTTTTCTCGGCCCTGTTTCGCCCCCGCGATCCCCTCACGCCTGCGGCGCCCCATACACCCCCTGCGCCGCCCGCACCCGAAGTGCTGGCCACCGAAGCCTACGAAGCACTCGCGACCGACCCGCCCGGCAGGCTGAGCAAGGTCCAGACCGCGCTCACCCAGATGCCCGACCGCCCCTTGCGCTGGCTGCGTGAAAACGGGCGTTACCTGGCACCGAACAACACCGGTGACTTTCTCTACGACATCGCCATTGCCATCCGCAACCTCTGTGCGGTGCATTACGTGATCGGCGTGACCTTGCTGACCATTTTCCTTTTGATGTTTGCCCTGCGTTACGGCAGCCTGCAGATTCCATGGGAGGGGTTTCATGCGCTGGGGCTTACGCTGGAATCCATGATGCAGCCCAGGCCTCCGCTGAAGGGTGGAGACATCTGGTTCAGCCCGTGGTTCGGTGTGCTGGGCATCTGGCTCGTGCTTGCGGTCATACCGTGTGGCGCGGCCTATTGGCTCGACCAGGACACCTCGCCTTCCGGCAGCAATACAAAAAAAGCGCCGCTGTCGGCCATCCCCGCACCGGCGCTGGCGGCTGCCGGCTTGCTGGCCGCGGGTGTGCTGGCTGCCTGCGTCATCTGGAGCCGGGTAGCGCCGCCGGCCGCCGGCGCCGGGTCACTGCTTGAGGCTGTTCCGGTACCTGTTTTGCTGCTGGTGCTGATCGATGTCATCCTGGCTTTTTCCCTGGGCGTGTTCTTTGTGGCGAAGTACCTTCCGCAGCAATCACCCGGGCTGTTTCGCAACCGCATCACACGGTGGCTCTCCAGGGTGTTGACGTACTCATTCATCATTGCCGTGCTGGCGCTGATTGAAACCGCGGGGCAGACGCTGTATCTCTGGCTGGCGACAAGCCAGTCAACGCCGCTGACCGTTTTCAGCGTGGCCGGCGTGGTCGCGGCCCTTGTGGCGGCCGTGAAGCAGTTTGCGCCGGTGCTGGCCCAGCCCGGAAAAGACGGCTTGCTCAGCAGGCTTCCGCTCAACACCCTGCTTGGCGCGGTCGGGCTGGCGCTGGCCCTGCTGCTGGCCGTGGCCTGGAACTGCGCGGCCGCGGCCCTGCTGTTTGGCATGCAGCCGCCGCTGCCGGGGCTTGGGCAGCTGATGATCGAATCCATGTTCACCACGGTCCGTTTTGGCGCGGACTCATCATGGGTCTGGCAATACTTCTACCCCGTCATCTCCATTGTGTTTTGCCTGACGGCTGTGGCGGTGGCGGGCTACTTTCTGGGGTTCATCAATTTGTCGAGCCTGCAGGTGATGTACGGCGCGCGCCTCACGCGTGCCTACCTGGGTGCGTCCAACAAGGCACGGTTTGAATCGGAACGCCCGAAGATGGACGTGACCGAAGCCGATGCGAGCGACGACTTCACGCGCGAGGCCTATTACCGCAACGACCACCTGGGTCCGGCCCACCTCATCAACGTGACCATCAATGCCACCACGGGCACCGGCGACCAGCTGACACAGCGGGACAGGCAGGGCCTGCCGCTGGCAGTCACACCCGCGGGCATTACCGTGGACGGGAGGCTCTGGAATGCAAAGACCGGCAATTTTGCGGGCACGCAGGCCAAAGCCGCCAGGCGGGCGCCGCCCGAGCTGTCCATCGGCCAATGGGTGGGCGTGTCGGGCGCGGCATTTTCGACAGGGCTGGGCCGCGGCACCTCGCTGGGGCAGGCCATGCTTTTCACCATCACCAACATACGCCTGGGCTGGTGGTGGGACTCCGGCAAAAAGGACACCAAAACACCTTTTTTTCTATGGCGCAACCAGAGCTATCTGCAGTGCGAATTGCGGGCCCGCTTCCTGGGCACGGACGGCTCGCACTGGTACCTGAGCGACGGCGGGCACTTTGAGAACACCGGTGTCTTCGAGCTGTTGCGCAGGCGGGTGGAATTCATCGTCTGCTGCGATTGCGGTGCAGACCCGAACTACAGCTTTGAAGACCTTGCCAATCTCATGCGCCTGGCACGCATCGATTTTGGCGCCGAGTTTGAATGCGTCGGGCCGAGCGCGGTGCCCCGGCTTGCACCCAATGCCGCCACACTGGCGCCTTATTTCGCCCGCGACGAATCTGAACTGCGCCCGGCAACTGATCCGCTGGCGCCACTCGACGAAAAGTGCGCGCTGCTCTACCGCGTGCGCTATGCCAGCAGCCAGCCGGGCAGGCCCTCTGAAAGTATCTTGCTGGTGCTCAAGCCGCGTTTGATCAAGGGCGCGCCCCTTGACCTGTTTGAATACCAGACCAAAAAGCCGTCGTTCCCGCAGCAAACCACGTTTGACCAGTTCTTTGACGAAGCGCAGTGGGAAAGCTACCGAAAGCTGGGCGTGCTGATCGGCTCCCGCATATTCAGGTAGTGCGTGTGGTGCCTGGCCGGGCTGGCTTGGCATCATTTTGGCCTGCAGCCCTTTATGACCGGGCGCAAGCAGCTACGTTATTGATAGCAATCCAGGGGAAGGCAACAACCGTCATGCCCGCCATGTCGATCACCAAGCGGTACCTCGGCTAATGGGCATCCGCATGGGTTGACGCATACCGCTCCAGCAGCGCATACAGCACCAGCCCGCCCGCCAGCGGCAACAGGTAGTAAAGCGCGCGGTAGGCCAGCACCGCACCCATCAGTGCACCCTGGCGCACGCTGCCCGACAGCAGCGCCAGGTAGACCGCCTCCAGCACACCCAGCCCGCCGGGGATCGGCATGATCACCCCCACGATGGACGCCGCCATCAGCACGCCCAGTACCGTGGTGTAGGGCACTTGCTGGCCCAGCAGCAAATACATGGCCGCGCCCATCAGTGCCCAGTTGCTGGCTGAAATGCCCAGCTGCACCAGGGCCAGCTGCGCAGAAGGCAGCTTCAGCCGCCGCCCGCGCACCCGCCACACGTGCCCGCGCGCCAACGCGCACGCCACCACGTAGCCCAGTGCAATCAGCACCATCACCACGCCCAGCAGGCGCAGCGCCGCGGCGCCAATGTGTGCCTGGCTGGGCGGCGCAATGGCGCCGGCGGCAAAGAGGCTGCCCGCCACCAGCCCATAGCCCAGCCAGTTGGTCGCAAGGCTCAAGCCCACGATCTGCGCAATGGTGGCTTCGTCCAGCCCGGCCCGCGCATACAGCCGCGCCCGCAGCGCCACCCCGCCGACCAGCGAGCCCAGGTTCAGGTTAAAGGCGTAGCTGGTGACTGCAATGGCCCAGGTCTGCAGGCGCGGCAGCTTGTGGCGCGTGTGCTGCCGGCCTATCAGGTCAAAGCAGCCATACAGCGCATGGCTGGCCGTGGCCAGGCCCAGCACGGCAAGCAGCAAAAGAGGCGAGTAGCGCCGCAGCGTCTGCCAGGCGCCTTCCCAGTCCACCTTGTGGGCATGGGAAATCAGCAAACCCAGGACGACGATGCCCAGCGCAGGAAACAGCCAGCGGCGGATGCGCGGCCACAGCGACGTTGCGGCTGCCGGGGACGTGCTGTCGGGAAGGTGAGCCGCAGTGCTGGGCATGATCAGTGCATTTTCAGCAAGGCGCAAAGCGAACTCCAGCGAGGCTGGCGCTGATTTTTGTAGGCGAAAACCGACGGCGGCCCACCACGCTGCAGCGCCGCCCCTTCAGCGCTCCAGCTCAAGGCCTGCGGGATGCAGGCGGTTCCACGGCGTTGCCTTCTCGAACGCAAACGCTGCGCGCAATATCGTGGGTTCGGCAAACGGGCGCCCGATCACCTGAATGGAAACCGGCAGGCCGTTGGCCGAAAGCCCTGCCGGAATGGCGACCGAGCACAAATCCAGCAGGTTCACAAAACGGCCGAAGCGCGACAGTGGCGTGGCCAGCTCGTCAACCTCACTCACCGGTATGGCGGTGATCGCATTGGTCGGGAACACGCAGACATCCACGCCGTCCATTGCCTCCAGCATCGCGGCTTTCGCAGACTCGCGGTCGCGCAGCAGGGTGATGTACTGGGCGGCCCCGATGTCCCGGCCCAGCATGATCCGCCGCTTGATGTTCGGGTCAAACTCCAGCTCGTTGCGCTCAAAAAGCGTGCCGAGATTGGCATAGCCTTCGGCGCTCATCAGGCTGCCTGCAATGCGCATGGATTGCGCCAGGCTTTGCGGAAGCGGCTTGTCCACCAGGGTCATGCCAAGCCCGGTGAACACGGAAAGAGACCTGTCGTAAGCCTTAAGCACTTCCGGGTCCACGTCTTCGCGTTCAGCTTTTGGCAGGGTCCAGACCCGCATTCCCCTGACATCTTTTTCAATTTCTTTTGAAACCGAACGCGAGGGCGAAAAGCGGGATGCCGCGTCTTGCGGGTCAGGCCCCGCCAGCACGTCCAGCAGCGTCGCGCAATCCTTCACCGTTCGTGTGATGGGCCCCACCGTGTCATGCGTGGGGCACAGGTCAATCAGGCCGTAGCGGCTGATCAGGCCATGCGTCGTTTTCAGCCCCACCAGCCCGCAGAGCCCGGCCGGAATGCGAACGGAGCCGCCGGTGTCCGTACCCAGCGCTGCGCTGGCCATGCCCGCCGAAACCGCCACGGCCGAGCCGCTGCTGGAGCCGCCGGGCACACGGTGGGTTTCAAGGTCCCAGGGGTTCCAGGGTGTGCCCATGGAAGTATTGGTTCCCCAGCCGCCAAAGGCAAATTCCACCGTGTGTGTTTTCCCCAGCACGATGGCGCCGGCTGCCCTCAATCGGTCGACCACCGTCGCCGTGATGGTGGAGGTCCGCGGCGGGAGCGATCTGGAACCCGCGGTGATGGCATGGCCTTTAATTTCAAACAGGTCTTTGACGGCAATGGTCACACCATGCAGCGGGCCGACCGTGAAGCCGGCCTGCCTGAGCTTGTCCAGGCCGCGGGCGGCCTGCAAGGCTTCATCTGCATAGAGGTCTACATAGGCGTGCAGCTTGGCGTCAAAGGCGTCTATGCGCGAGAGCTGGGTTTCGACCAGTGTTTCGCTGGTGATTTCTCCGCTGGCAAGAGCCTCGAGCGTCTGCTCCATGGAGGCGTAGGCAAGCGATGTGTTGAGAGAGAAATTGGCGATAGAGGTCATGCAGCACCCATGACCCGCCGGCCGCGCGAGAGGCGCCTTTCCAGCGCCCGCGAAAGCATTGACAAGGGGAAAGCAATGGCAAAGTAGAAGGCGCCCACCAGCAGGAAGATGTGCAGGGGCAGGAAGAACTCGCTGGACATGGCCCGCGCCGTCAGCATCAGCTCGTCCGTGGCGATCAGTGCGCAAAGTGAGCTGTCTTTTAACAGCGCCACATAGGTGTTCAGCAAGGGTGGCAGCATGACGCGCAGCGCCTGGGGAAACACCACATGCATGAACACCTGGTGCGGCGCCAGGCCAACGGCCAGGGCTGCTTCGCGCTGCCCGCGGTGAATCGACTGCAGGCCTCCGCGCAAAATCTCGGCAACATAGGCCGCGCCGTGCAGGCCCAGCCCGATCACCCCGGCCCAGAAGCCCGGCAGTGTGAGCCCGAGCGGCGGCAGCGCAAAGTAGAGCGCCAGCAGCAGTGCGAGCAGGGGCACGGTGCGCACGAACTGGATGAAAAAGTTCGCGGCAAAGCGCAGGGCTGGCTGGCCGCTGCGGATCATGGCCGCCAGGGTCGCGCCCAAAAGCAGGGCCATCACAAAGCCCGCAGATGACAGCTTTGCCGTTACTTTGGCCGCCTCTGCAAGGCGGGGAGCCCACTCGGGCCAGTATTGCAGGAAGACTGCAAAAAAGCTGTTCATCGCTTGTTCTCCATGCGGCTTTCGGCCTTGGCAAATCCCCAACTGACCGGCAGCACCATGGCCGCATACAACAGCATGGCGGCAAGATAGATCAAAGTGGTTTCAAAGGTAGAGGTCACCAGGTTCCTGGCAAAAAACATGATTTCCGGCGCGGCAATTGCCGACGCAATGGACGTATCTTTGAGCAGCTGGCTGGTGTAGTTGCCGAGGGATGGCCACGTCACCCGCAGCATTTGTGGAAGAAGAATGTGAATCAGCGCCTGCCGCGGTGTCATTCCGACGGAAAGGGCGGCCTCGCGCTGCCCGGCATGCAGGCACTTGAGCCCGGCGACAAATACATCGCACAACACCGCTGCGCCAACCAGCCCCAGGCCCAAAATCGCCGCCACCAGCGGCGAGAGCCGTATGCCCACAGCCGCCAGCCCGAAATAGATCACAAAGAGGTGTGCCAATGCCGGAACGTTGCGCATCCATTCGATGTAGGCGGCAATGGCCAGCTTCAGCAAACGAAAGCGCGCGAAAGTGACCGTCACCGCCAGCAGCATTCCGCCCGCCAGCGCAATGACGAAAGCACCCAGGGCCACCACCGCGGCGGTAACCGCGCCACCCATCAGCACGGCGAGGATGCCCCCGAAAATTCCAAGCTGTTCCATCACCTGGCCAGCCCCGGGTTGTCCGCCACCTGGCCGAGAAAGCTGCGGGTACGCTCCAGCTGGGGGTTGTTGATGACGTCGACAGCGGGGCCCTGCTCAACAATGTGGCCGCCGTCCATGAAGATCACGCGGTCGGCCACGTCCCTGGCAAAGCGGATTTCGTGTGTGACCAGAATCATCGAGCGGCCCTCTTCGGCCAGCTCACGAATCACGGTGAGCACCTCGCCGACCAGCTCCGGGTCAAGCGCAGAAGTCGGCTCATCAAAAAGAATGAGCTTGGGCTGCTGGGCCAGGGCCCTGGCAATGGCCACGCGCTGCTGTTGCCCTCCGGACAATCGCTCCGGGTATTCATCTGCCTTGTTGGACAGGTGAACCTTCTCCAGCATGGCGTCGGCGAGCTCATAGGCTTCGGGTTTCGACATGCCGCCGGCCTTGATGGAGCCCAGGGCCACGTTGTCGCGAACGTTCAGGTGCGGCCACAAATAAAACAACTGGAACACCATGCCGATCTCACGGCGCTGGGGCGCGAGTTCGCGGTCATTCATAAAGCGGAACCCGCCGTGCCGGGTTGGCACCTGGCCTATCCGTTCACCGTCAAGCACGACCGAGCCTTCGCCTGGTTGTTCCAGAAAATTCAGGCAGCGCAGGCAGGTCGATTTTCCGGAGCCGCTGGGGCCGATCAACGACAGGGTTTCGCCTTTACTCAGGTCAAAGGAAATTCCCTTGAGCACTTCGAGCGGGCCGTAGCTTTTTTTCAGCCCGTCGACTTTTAACAGGGTGTTGTTCATTGGATTCAGTTTTTTGACGCAGACGAACGCATGAGAAAAACACGCATTCGCCTGTATCCATGCTTCGAAGGGCTTACTTGCAGGACGGCAATTTCCAGTCGGCGGGGCGGTCTACGCCGGCACGGAAGTTCTGGCCCACGGGCACGTACCAGACGTCTTGCACCAGGCCGTATTTGCCGCCGATCTTCTTGAGCTCACAGCTCTGCCAGAGCTTGGCGATCTCCGCGTTCACGGCCTTGGCGAGTTCCGGGTTGTCCTTGTTCAGGCCAAACACCACCTGACCGAGTCCAGTGAGGAGCGGGTAGTCCGGGTTGTTGTCAACGAAGGCGTTGAACTTGAGCTTCCATTGCGGGTTGCGCGAAATGGCGTACTGCATCACGGGCGGGTCGCCGATGACCGCGTCAATACGGCCGGCCAGCAGGTCGCGCACTGCCGCGTCGGATGTGTCATACATCGTCAGTTGCAGGCCGGTGATTTTGCGAAGCTCCGGAATGAACGAAAAACCGGTGATCGTGCCGACCTTTTTGCCTTCCAGGTCCTTGAGGTGCGACCAGTTGGTCTTGCTTGACTGGGTGATGCCGTTCTTGAAGTAATGGATCGGGTCGCTCAGGGTCATGATCTTCGAACGCTGCTCTGTCCAGCCCATGGTGCCGGCCATCACGTCGACGCGTTTGGCTTGCACCGAAGCAATGGTGCCCGACCATTCCATAAGGGCGGGCTTCACCTTGAGCTTGACGGCCTCGGCCACACGCTGGAGGATCTCGCCGTCGTAGCCAATCATGGCGCCGTCCTGGTAGCCGGTGCCCGGCATGTCGCCGGTGAAGGCGATCGTCAACGCGTCTTTTTCAACGGTTTGCAAGGCCTGGGCGTTGGCAGCCGGCAGTACCGCCCCCGCGGCGAGAAGCATGCACAAGAGGCGTGCGGCGAATGTTTTTTTCATGAAAACTCCTGATGGTGGTTTAACGAAACTCTCACTGACGGGGTGGATGGTATGAAGCGCCGTCAACTTGTCATAGGAAGCTTTGGCGTGTAAATTGAACGTATGCGACATTCGGGAAAATTACCTGCGAAGGGCGCTTCTGCGCCCAAAGCTGCGGCGGCAAAGCGCGCAAAGCGTGCACCCGCGAAGGCCAACAGGGCGGCCGGCGCACAGGATGAGGGCAACCAGCTGGTGGACCGGCTTGACGCGGCCAAGGCCAAAACGCCTCCAAAAACCGGCGTGGAACTGCGGGTCGGTATTTTTCTGTGCCCGCGTTTCCCCCTGTTGTCGCTGGCGGGGCTGTGCGATGCGCTGCGCCATGCTGCAGACCTGGGCGACCAGAGCCGGCAGCTTCGCTGCACGTGGGCGGTGCTCAGCGCCGCCGGCGAGACCGTGGCCTCCAGCTGTGGCGTCGAAGTGGCCACGCTGCCCGCGGCTTCGTCGGACTGCAACTTTGATTACGTGGCGGTGATCGGGGGCTTGCTGCCCTTCATGAAAACGGCCGACCCTCGAGGTGTGAAGTTTCTGAACCACGCCGCAAAAGCCGGTGTGCCGTTGATTGGCATTTGCACCGGCAGCTTTGCGCTCGCGCGGCATGGGTTCATGCAAGGCCGCATGGCCTGTGTTCATCCCTTCCATGTCAATGACTGGAAGGAAGCTTTTCCCGATCTACCCTTCACCACCAACTGCGACTACATCTTTGATGGCGACCGGATCACCTGCGCGGGCGGTATCTCGATCATCGAGCTGGCCACCGAGCTGATTCGCCTGCACTGCGGCCCGGACCGCGCCGCCAAGGTTGTGCACCAGATGACGGTAACCCGCAAATCCGCCATCTCGCACGTCGCGCGCCGGCGCGCGCTGGGTTATGCCTGTGCCGACAACGACAAGCTCCGCCAGGCCATTGTGCTGATGGAAAAGAACATCACCACGCCGCTTGAAATTTCCGTCATCGCCAAAATTGTGGATTCCAGCAGCCGGCAACTTGAAAGGGTTTTTCTGGCAGAAACGGGCGCTTCCCCTTCAGGGTTTTACCGCAACTCGCGGCTCAAGTACGGCCGGTGGCTGCTGACCTCAACCGATTCACCGGTGAGCACCATCGCCTATGAATGCGGCTTTGCCGATGCCTCGCACTTCATCCGGCACTTTCAACAGCTGTATGGTGTTTCGCCCGGGCGGTTGCGGAAGGCGTTGCCTGCGGTGGAGGTGTAGGCCCAATTACAGGCCCAGGTACAGACCCGCGAGGAGCATTTGCGCTTTTCTCAACCTCCTCATACCGGGGCAACTCCACCCAGAAGACGCTGCCGCGTCCCTGGCGTTCCGTCATGCCCACCGGGTGCCCCAGCAGCTGGCTCAGGCGGTAGACGACCGCCAGCTCCAGCCCGAAGCCCTCGGCCATGCCCTGCTGCGGGATGCCTTCAGAGAAAGTCTGCTGGCGTTCACGCGCAATGCCGGTGCCTGTGTCCCACAGCTCTATGCGCCACTTTCCCCGGCGCGACCGCGCGGCTAGCAACACACCGCCGCCATGCGTGTTGCGCAAGGCATTGGACAACAGGCAACCCACCAGCCGCGTGAGCAGCACCGGGTCTGACACCGCCCGTCCCGCGGCGGTTCGGGTGCGCAGTCGCAGGCCTTTTTCGCGCGCCTGCGGCGTGTGCTCTTCGGCCAGCGTGTGGACCAGCGCGCCAAGGTCTACCGGCTGCAGGTGCACGCTCAGCGAAGCCGGTTCCAGCCCCGCCAGGCTGAACAGCGATTCAAACAGCTCGTCAATCTTGCGTGTCGAATCGCCAATCTTGCGTGCAATCTGCGCCGCGAACTCCGGCTCTTTGGTCAGCCAGTCGGCATACGGGCCCAGCGCCTGCACGGGGTGGCGCAGCTCATGCGCGGCGCTGGCAATAAAGCTGCTCCGCACGGCTTCCGCCTCCGCCAGGGCCTGTTTTCGCTCCTCCAGAGCCTTGATCAGTTCTTGGCGGTCGAACTGCCGCTCCAGGCTCATGTGCTGGGCCCGGTACATGCGCCGGCCCGTCACATGGGCCACCCACAGGAAAACCAGCACCACCCCCATCTCGGCGCCGGTGTCGAGCACCGAAGGAACACCCCCCGTCAGGTCTATTCGCCAGGCCAGGGCCGCCAGCACCGAGGCACTCAAGCCGTTGCAGTACGCTGAGACGGTACGCAAGCTCGGCGGGCCCGAAGCCACCGCGACCACCGCGATGCCCCCCAGGATCATGATGCACACCAGTTGATCTTCAATGGGGGCCTGGCGGTACACCACAAACATCAGCGAGCCCCAGACCACCGCGCTCAAGGGCCAGGCCCATCCGAGGAGCGACATGAACTCCCGCAGCGCCACCCCGTCGGCCTCCGCCAGGCGGTGGCGGTAAGCATGCAGGATGGCATAACGCAGCAGCGTCATGGAGCCGGTGGCCAGGGTCCATACCCACAAGTCCCATGGCGCCACACGCCCATGCAGCATTGCCACCACCACCAGAATGATCAGCACGGCCGCATGCAGCGTAGGCCGCGAATTTTGCATAAACGTGCGGGCCAGCTGCACGCTGATCCAGGTCTCGCGTGGGGTCATCGAACGGCGCCTTCGGGGGCTGCTGGCGTGGTGGGCGTCATTGAGAGCGGATTCTTCTGTAAGCGGGGCGAGGCGTGGGCAACAACAATATCAGTGATTTTCCCTTGAGTACCGGGTGGAAGAAGAGGGTGGGAGTGGGGCTTCTACCTATTATTTGGCTTATGGACATCCACTCTGCCTTCACTTGGGGAGGTCTTCATGAAGACCTTCTTTGCGAGGTATCGGGAATTGCGGCGCGGCCGTTTGGCGGTGCGCCGTGTTCCATTGGCTTCACGGCAGCCGGGCGTGAAAGTCTGGTTTTTGTTGCCCCGCCAGCCGTGTGCTGATCTTGCCAGTGTTGGCGGCGTTGGGCGAGCCGTCTTTGGTTGTCTTTGGGCGGTGGTTACACGGGCGGAACGTGTACCTTTTTATTCATGCTTGGGTGTGTGAGCCTAGCGCGGGACGGATGAAGTGATTGTCTCGGCGGCAGCATCATGCTGGTAAAGCCTTTTGCCTACGACCCTCTGGACAGACGCACTCGATTTCAGTAATACCGATGCCGACGTCATCATTGCCCACGGAAAAGGCGGTTGGCTCAATCTGGTCGAAGTGCCGTTGATGCGTGAGCGCCTGGTGCCCCTGTGCACACCGCAGCTAGCTGCCAGCCTGCGCGAGCCGCGCGATCTCGCCGGCGCGACCCTGCTGCACGCCACGGCCAACCGGCACGAATGGCAGACCTGGCTGCGCTGCGCCGGTGTGCCCGACCTGCAGGGCGCGCGTGAGCAGCTGTTTGACACGGTGGACATGTGCGTCCAGAGCGCAGAGCGCGGCCTGGGCGTAGCGATTGCCGATGCCGCCTTGTTCACTGACCTGATTGCCTCGCAGAAGGTGGTGAAGCCCTTTGACATCGAGGTCGATAGCGGGAACGGTTATTTCCTCACTTACCCGCCTGAGCGGCGTGAGCAGCGGAGTATTCGGTTGTTTGAAGAATGGCTTTTGTCTATGTTGCGGGTGTGAGGTTGTCTTACCCGTTGGCCGCAGCACTTACGTTCTCGTGCACGGCGTCCAGTGGCTCGCGCTTTCTTTTACGAGGACTCCAACACCGAAATTCACTGGGTTACGCCGCGGCTAGATGCAGGCTTATCAATAACTTAAGCGAGTTCAACGTAAGCCAATGCTTTGGGACGGTGACCTTACTTTGGACCACCTGATACCGATCGCTATGCGCTGCCCTCTCCGATCCATCTCGACAAGTATCTGAGTACGGGTGAGTATTACGGCAACTGAAGTCGGCGGGAGTTAGGACGGGGCACTGTCCTCCCAGCGGATACCCCTCAGAAATTCATCGCGGGTTAGGGTGCAGAGAGCGAACTCACCCCGCTTGAGAGAGCCTCCCAAGCGTGCGACCACGCCAGTGCCGGCAAGGTAGAAGATGTAAGGACCAGCATTGAAGAAGACATGGGCAGTAGAGCGCTTCCACTTCTCAATAAACTGCTTGCTCGGACCCATCCAGCGCATCACAGAGAACTGCTTGCCGTCGAGACTGATAACACGTGAATTGAAATCAAGCGACATTCTGAAATAGGTCCCCAAAAAAGAGCTATCGCTATGGATATGGATCAACCAAAACATCCGATGTTCGCGCCGATAGAAGGCTTCCCGTGCGTTACGCTCATCTTCACTGATCGAAGAGTGCTGCAGCTCAAGAACGGTTGCGCGCGGGGTGCCGCTTCCGACTAGAACATCAGCTCGGTGCAGTTCTCCCGTCTCCAAGTCGCGCAATGGGACCTCCCGGCAGGACATATCGAAGAGTTCTTTCCAATCGAGATGCCAAGAGCCTTCCGGTTCACTCCACGTATCGCAGTCCCCTGCTCTGTGCCGCCAATGGGGCATGTTCTCAACGGGCATGACGGCGGTGAGCAGGCCACCGCAACCGCGGCAGGTTGCCTGCTCTCCCTTCGCGGCAGGTGCACGTTTCTCGTCGCCAATCCAGGCATAGAGCATGGCTACAGTTGCCCTTTAAGCGTCGGCAGCCGGCCAGCGCAGCTTTCCGCGGCCCACGCGCAAGGTATCCACGAGCCGGGTGTTGCCCGGTAGACGGCCCGAGAAGAGACTGGGTTTGGGATCGACCGCGGGCTTCTTGAATAAGGCAACCCGCTTGTAGTCGGGGCTTACCAGCCAAGTCCGTCCATCCCCCTCGTCGGTGACAATCCGATAGAGTCCAGCAGGTGGGGGGGCTTCGATGTCGAGCATGCGCCTGGAGCGCTCGACCGACCATTTCTGAATACCGCTGCTGAGAGCTTCTGTCCGGAAGCGCGCCCACAGAGCGGAGGTCTCGACCGTTGGCCAGTCGCCGGCGTCGGTTTTGGCCGTGATTTCGTCCGATTCGAGCCAAGCTCGCATCTCCGCTGGGGTGACGAAGGCTGGCTCGGCATCCTCGATTGCCGCTATAGCCGCGCGGCGTGACGGTAGGCCCGCCCGAATCAGCATCGCCATCATGAATCGTGGGACGCCTGTTTCTACCGTAGCCGCCGCACCGCCTGTCACAAATTCCGACGACCAGCCAAGGGACATGCGGCGAGTACGGATGGCTTCCAGCGCCCAGACCAAACGATAGGTRAAGGCTTCTTCGACTGCTCGCATGTTCTGCGGTCCGATCTCGGTTACCTCTATACCGGACACCCAACTGTGCAGAATGGCTTTCCAGTTTGCTGGCAGTGCGTTCGCCTTGTCGGGAATGAAGGGGCGCATGAAGAGTAGGCGTTCGCCGAGGCCGCCAAGCGCGTCTGCGAGTTTGTCAATGTCGCCGCTCAGTGCCGCCTCGTCTGCCCAATCCAGGAGTTCGGCTAACTCGTCCGCCATCGCGTCGATAGTGAGGCCAGCTTCCAACCCGACGCCCATGGCGAAATGCCCACGCCGCGTTTGCGTCGTGGTGGACTTCCAAATTACGGCTGCGCGTGCTTCGAACACTTTCTTGTGCCGGGGTGCTACGCCTTCGTCCTCGCGGACGATCTGTCGGGCCCAGAGCGAACCCTTGAGTGCCTCGTCCAGAAGTTTGGGTAGATCGGCGTGGTCGGCGTCCAACGCTTCGATCAGGCCGAACACGGTTGCATCAAGGCGCTCGACGAGTTGAGACAGAGGCTCCTCGTCGATGGTTTCTTCGTCGCCGTCTGCCTCGTCATCATCGTTGTCATCGCCGTGTGCGCCGTATTCCACAGCTCCGGCTAGTCGCGCTGCCACCTCGGCCTCTTCGCCGGGTGATCTCCAGGCCTCGCGGGCGTTAGCAAGATATTCCCAGGCATCGTCGCGATCTAGAACGCCTTCGCGCGACAGACGCAAAAGAATCTCGGCGACGACCTGAATAAGGCCGCTTTTAAGCGTCCGAGCCTTAGCGGAGGCGACCAGCTCCCCCCATTCTTTCTTCCGCCATTTGATATTGTCGAACATTACATGAACGATCAGCCCTTCAACATCGACGAAGGCACGTCCCGCGCGGCCGGCGACGTTGGCGAATTCCTCACCTTTGATCTTCTCACCCGCCCGATATAGAGCGGGTACCAGAAGAACAGCCGCATTGAGGTTCAGGCCCTGCGAGAGCGTGGGTGATGCGACGATTACTTTCAATACCCCATCAGACAGGAGAAGTTCCAGTTCGCGCAGGAATGGGCTCGGCAGTCGACCGTGATGAATCGCGACGCCCACCTTGAGGCTGGCCACAGCGGGATGATCCTTGCCCAGCCATTCCTCCCCGATCTCTAGGGCGCGAGCGATTGATGCGTTGTCATCTAGCAGCGAGTTCAGATAGCCGCGTTTGTAGAGATCCACAACCTGCTTTCCGTAGCTCTCGACCCAGTTTGCTTGGGTGGAAAAGATCAAGGTGCGCTTACCTTGGCGGGCAAACTCCCACGCCGCGAACAAAGCGAGGTGTGAGTTCTTGCGTGGATAGGGCTTCTTTTCCTTTCCGCGCGCCGGTGTTTCCACGACGAATTTATCGAGGAAGGGGCCGTCGTCGTCTAAGTCGAGCCGTAGAAGCGCGTTCTTATCTCGCCAAGTAAGTGCTCCGAATCTCTGGCGCGTGGGGCGCCAGTCGGAACGCACCGGTTCCCCAGGTTCGTCGGAACGAATCCATGCGGTCAGGTCATCGAGTTCGTGGCCGCTTGGCAGAATTGCGGAAAGGCAGACTATCCGGCGTCCAGCCGCATCAGCGCGCCTGAGCAGGCGCTGAACGAGCGTCTCATAGCGAATCTCGCGTTCACTAGGGCCGATCATATGGCCTTCGTCGAGGACGATCAGGCCGACATCGTCGATCAGCGACTGGTCGCTTCTCAGCGCGAAGTCGAGTTTTTCGGGCGTCGCGATGATGATTTCACGAGTGCGCAGAGCATCTTCATCGCCGGCTGAAAGGCCGCTAGCGCCATAAAGCGATGAGACACCGAAACCAAGAGGAGCAAAGGTCTTCCTGAAGGACCGTTCGGTCTGGGCTGATAAGGCGCGCAACGGTGTGACGACGAGCACCCTCCGGGCGGAGGACAGGGTCATCAACGCAGCGATCTCTGCCACACGCGTCTTGCCCGCACTGGTTGGCAGGGCTACGACTAGATCATCCGTGACGTCCGTGGAGCGTTGGGCGGCTACGCGCTGTGAGGGCCAAAGCTCCACCTCAGAGGTCTTGCGTGCATAGAGCGAGGAGATGAAAAGTCGCCGCAGATCGGGGTATTTTTCCTCGGTTCCCTCGGGTGGCTCAGTTGGCAAGTTCTGGTGGAGCGAGTGCTGCCACAGGTCGTCGATTAGGTGGCGGCAGAGGTTCGAGATCCACCAGAGCGGGACGTTTTCAGCGTTGTCGGCTAGGCTGACGGCAGTGGCGAGAAGAGCCCGCGCAGCTTCGATCGGCTCGACCTCTCCCGTCTCAAGCGCGAAGTCGAAAAGAGCCAAGGCCCGACAGATCGTGGTGTTGAGAATTGTCGACAGCACGTCGTCAACGTCTGCGCCTTCGTCCTGCAGAGCCATGGCGATCTGCTCATCGCCGTGAACTTCGTCGTCCAACCAGCCACGAACGAAGCCGCGCAACTGTTCCAGATCGCGCAGTATTAGATGGCGGATCGCTGTTTCGCCCGGCGAGATGTTGAGGTCTTCCATCGTCTCGTTGAAAAGCGAATAGGCGACGGCCGAGAAGCCGGCCAGGTGGTAGGCACTGGCGGCGATGGTGCGGCGAAATCCGCGAGCAGATTCCTCGGGATTACCGTTGTGCGCTAGAGCTTCAAATGCATTCGCAGCGCGCTCGAACGCTTTGCTGGTCAGATCCGAAGCACCAGTCTGAGCGCGAAGGGCCATCGCTCCTCTGAGCAAGGCGAAGCCGTGCTCGGCGAGATCGGTTTCAATTGTCGCGCCAAGGGGCGGTGCGTTTTCCGGCAACATACCCTCCTTCCGCATGAGCGACCAGGCCGCTCCACGATAGAGAAGACGCCCAAGAATACCGTCGACGGTCGCGGTCGTCAGGAACGCGGTTAGTTCATCAATCGTCTCCAAGATCTTCTGCCTCAAGGTACATAGTTGCGATGAAGTCTTGGTGGTCTTCGACGTGGACGTTCACGACATAGTGGTCCCGATTGGTCGTTGTGGCGTCGAGATCGACTTTCAATGAGGCGTGGGGGCCGTTGCCTGAAATTGTGAACAGCATATGATCAATACGATCAGCATGCAGCAATTTCAGACCGACCTCGTCGCGAAGACTACGACCCAGATTGTTGTCATCTGGATCATTGCTCTCAAGTAAGCGATTGGCTACAAATAGCAGAGAGTCCGGCGTGCAACGACCATTGTCACGATTGAGAACCTTGCGTGCGCTCGTGACCGTAGCCTTGCCGAGTACTTTATTACTCTTGGCCTCGCCTTTCAGTAGCCAGAGTTTCTCGTCGGCTCCACCGTATCCGGCGCCGATAAAGTCGTCGCCACGCATGGCCATATTGCGACCGTCTTTGTAGCGGAGGCGACGCACAGGAATACGGAGACCGATCTCTTCTTCTACTAGCTCGGTGGCGAGAATTTCACCAAGGTCGCCAGAACGGCCTTTGGCTGTTTGAGGCATTTCGGCGCTGAGGATTTCGCCGGCCACCTCGTATCCGAGTCGCTTTACATCCTCGGCGATGCGTTCAAGCCGATCGTAGTGCGACCGGATAGTTTGTGCGAGATCATTGCGGATCTCGTCGCGGCCACCGTCCTTCTCGACATAGGTCCAGTAATGCTTGCGCTTGTTCTTTTTTTTGGTGGATTCACACCATCTTTCGTATAGTCCCACGGAACTTCTCCCTGATCAATCAATAGTTTTTATAGTGGTCATGTGACACCAGCGAGCTCGCGATGACGGTTTTGATTGCTGAATATTCAACCCACGCGCACTTCGAGTGCCGGAGCGGTGCGCTAGACCGTATCGAGACCGGCCCATGTTCTGCCATTCGACTCGGTCACCAAGAGGCTGTATTTCTTGCCCGTAGATTCGGCCGCGTTCTTACAGTGAATCAAAACATCGGCCTTTGTTATGTCTCCCTCGCACTGATACTCGGCCGGAGGCATTTTGTATTTGACGCCGTCGTCTGAAATAAGTACGTCGGTAATATTCTGCTTGGCTAGTGCCGCAGAAAGAATCTCGTAGTCATCCCATGTTGCCTTGTCATGCAAGACGACTCGGACGGTAAATCTCGCCATTTTTGTTCTCCTGGTACGTCGAGTAGCCATGCTATGGCAGAAGGGCAGGTGATCACCTCCTCTAATCAGGGTAGGCGCCCCAAAGAGGCCACCGGTCTGTTTGTGTGAGTTCACCTCAAAATGCACCGATTTTTCCGCGATTTTGTTGTCTCGATTGCCGGCTAGGTGACCGCTTCCCGGCGTACGGACCGACCTTGTTTAGATTGACCCCCTCGGTTGCTTGGACTCGCTCTCTCCGGCCCATTGCAGAAGGATGATTAATACTCCTACGTCCAGGAAAGCACCATCCCTACCGACCCGTAAACCCAACCGGCAGCAACGGCGGCCCCTTACGGTACATATCCACGTAAATCGTGATGGTCTTGCTGCCTCCGTCGACCTGAATGTCGTACACATCCAGCAGCCCGCCACCTCTGGGGAGCGACTTGTCTTCGTACTCGCAGCAAGCGCCCCGGCGCTCGTATGTGACGGGCTCGCCTTTTGGCCCTCGCAATGAGTTGAGGTACAGAAGATGAAGCCGGGTGTCGTAAGGGCCTGTTCTGATGGCGTTTGCAGCAGAGTAGCCGTAGCCAGGGTCGGTGGCGGTTTGCAACTTGATGACGCGCAGATAGGGCGCCGTTGAATCTGATCGGCCGTTGGGGATGCCTTTTCCTCCTACGCGGGTGACGGAAAGAATCCTGGGCTCGGGGTTGCTTGCGCCTGGGCCGGGCTGGGTGGTCTGGCACCCTGCGAGGATTGTGGCGGTCAAGGCAAGAATGACCAGGTGTGAAGAGCGGGAAACCAGCGCGTTCATATAAGAGAGTCCTCGTTTTTTAGTTTGATATAGGAGAGAGAGGTCAGCGGGCGCAGCGGCCTCCCTGTAATGCCGGCCCTCACCGGCAACCCACAGCATACCGGCCACCCCGCATACGCCACCCGGCGTATTCCCCAATCCCCCTCCGGTCCCCAGAATCGGTTCATCGCTGTGTAAAAGCCCTGGTTTCCCCGGGTTTTGGCGCAGCGAAACGCGATTCACACACCTATCTACCGGAGCGAGGATTCACATGCAACAACGTCGATTTACCCTCAAGGCGATGACCGCCGCCGTCGCACTGGCAGGCCTTGGCGCCATGCCTGCCGCTTTTGCCCAGGCGGGCGGCACCATCAAGGTTGGCATCTTGCACAGCCTGTCGGGCACCATGGCAATTTCTGAAACCACGTTGAAAGACACCGTGCTGATGGCGATCGAAGAGATCAATGCCAAGGGCGGCGTGATGGGCAAGAAGCTCGAGCCCGTGGTGGTTGACCCGGCTTCCAACTGGCCCCTGTTTGCTGAAAAGACCAAGCAGCTGCTCGGCCAGGACAAAGTCTCGGTCATCTTCGGTTGCTGGACGTCTGTGTCCCGCAAGTCGGTGCTGCCAGTGGTTGAAGAAATGAACGGCCTGCTGTTCTACCCTGTGCAGTACGAAGGTGAAGAACTCTCCAAGAACGTGTTCTACACGGGTGCGGCACCTAACCAGCAGGCTATTCCTGCGGTCGATTATTTGATGAGCAAGGCCGGCGGCGGCGCCAAGCGTTGGGTTCTGCTGGGCACTGACTATGTGTACCCACGCACCACCAACAAGATTCTGCGCGCCTACCTCAAGAGCAAGGGTGTCAAAGACACCGACATCGACGAGAAATACACCCCCTTCGGCCACAGCGACTACCAGACCATCGTGGCTGACGTGAAGAAGTTCTCGCAAGGCGGCAAGACGGCTGTGGTGTCCACCATCAACGGTGACTCCAACGTGCCTTTCTACAAAGAGCTGGGCAATGCCGGCCTGAAGGCCAAAGACGTGCCAGTGGTTGCCTTCTCTGTGGGTGAAGAAGAACTGCGCGGTGTGGACACGAAACCCCTGGTTGGCCACCTGGCTGCCTGGAACTACTTCCAGTCGATCAAGAGCCCGGCCAACACCGAGTTCATCAAGAAGTGGTCTGCCTATGCCAAAGCCAAGAAGCTCCCTGGCTCTGACAAGCCTTTGACGAATGACCCGATGGAAGCCACCTACATCGGTATCAACATGTGGAAGCAGGCTGTTGAAAAAGCCAAGTCCACCGACACCGACAAGGTCATCGCCGCCATGGCTGGCCAGACCTTCAACGCGCCTTCCGGCATCGTGAGCAAGATGGATGAGAAGAACCATCACCTGCACAAGTCGGTCTTCATCGGCGAAATAAAGGCCGACGGCCAGTTCAATGTGGTGTGGAAGACGCCTGGCCCTGTGAAGGCCAAGCCATGGAGCCCATACATTGAAGGCAATGACAAAAAGCCAGACGAACCCGTCAAGAAGTAAGCCATAGAGCTACTGCGCAACCCGATCTGGGCCTTGCAGTGCTCGCCGTACCTCTGTACGGCTCCGCGCTGCAAAACCCACCTCGGGCTGCTCGCTACGCTCTCTGGACCACTTCTTCAATGGAGTGGTTCTGGTTCTTCCAGTCTTGACGCCGTTTTGGTGTCTACGGCCTGGTTCTTGCTCTTAGGAGCGGAGCCGGTGCCCCCTCAGGAAGTTGCAGTCTGGGCGCAACACGGTTGCGTGCTGTGCCCAACCTACAGGTTCTTTCCCCTATGCTCCGTTACCCACTTCTCCGCTTACTCCTTCTTGCTACGCTTTTGATAGCTGCTCGCGCCCATGCCTTAAGCCCTGAGGAGGTAAAAGGCATGTCAATTGGCGAAACGGAGGCGCGTGTGGAGGCCTTGGGTAAAGCCGCTGCCAAGGCTGACGAGAAGACGGCCGCATTCATACAGGCGCTGTCTGACGATGCGGTGAAAACCAAGGGCGACAAGGTCTTTGTCGTGAAAGACGACAAGGCTTTTGACCCGATCACCGGCGCTGAGGTGCCGCTGCCGGCCGATGCCGAAGACGTGATCAACCCCAACCTGATGCGCAGCGAGATCGACAACGCGCTGGCCGCGTTGAAGCTGTTTTCCAAAGACGAGAAGCAGCGGCGCGACGCCATCAAGACGCTGGGTGGCGACAACGATGAAGCGCGCTTGCCGCTGATTGAAAAAGCCTACGCGGCTGAAACCGTGCCCGAGCTGAAGAACCAGCTTGAGCTGATGCGCGCCGCCATCATGCTGGGCAGCACCGACAAGGCCAAGCGCCTGGAGGCCGCCGCGCAGCTGGCCGGCAGCAAGAACCCCAATACCAAAACGGTGCTGATAGAACGCCTGGGCACCGAGGCCGATGCCGATGTGAAGGTGGCCCTGCAGGCTGCGCTGGCCAAGGTGGAGGCCTCGCTGGAGTGGGGCAACAAGCTGGGCGCGATTTTCAGCGGCATCAGCCTGGGCAGCATCTTGCTGCTGGTGGCGCTGGGGTTGGCCATCACTTACGGGTTGATGGGCGTCATCAACATGGCGCACGGCGAGCTGATGATGATCGGCGCCTATGCCACCTACGTGGTGCAGGGCGTGTTCCAGAAATACTTCCCCGGCGCATTTGACTGGTATTTGCTGGCCGCGGTGCCGGTGGCCTTCATGGCCTCGGCGCTGATGGGCGCGGCGCTGGAGCGCAGCGTGATTCGCTTCCTCTATGGCCGCCCGCTGGAAACACTGCTGGCCACGTGGGGTATCAGCCTGATGCTGCAGCAGCTGGTGCGTTCGATCTTCGGTGCGCAAAACGTGGGTGTTGAAAACCCGGTGTGGATGAGCGGTGGCGTGCAGGTGCTGGGCAATCTTTCGCTGCCTTACAACCGGCTGGTCATCATTGTGTTTGCCGTGGCGGTGCTGCTGGGCGTGGCCTGGCTGATCAGCCGCACACGGCTGGGCCTGTTTGTGCGCGGCGTCACGCAGAACCGGCCGATTGCCTCTTGCATGGGTGTGAACACGGCCCGCGTTGATACTTACGCCTTCGCGCTGGGCTCGGGCATTGCGGGCCTGGCGGGCTGCGCGCTGAGCCAGGTGGGCAATGTGGGGCCTGACCTGGGCCAGGGCTACATCGTGGATTCGTTCATGGTGGTGGTGCTGGGCGGCGTGGGCCAATTGGCAGGCACGGTGTATGCCGCGATGGGCCTGGGCATCCTCAACAAATTCCTGGAAGGCTGGACAGGCGCCGTGCTGGCCAAGATTGCCGTGCTGGTGTTCATCATCATCTTCATCCAGAAGCGGCCTCAGGGCATCTTCGCGATGAAGGGCCGCAGTGCGGAAGTATGAGTACGCCCCCGAAGCGCCTGCGGCACCTCCCCCTCAAGGGGGCGCAGCTAGTGGCCCGGCAAAGCCGGTTCCACGGCTACCCTCGAATTGGCAAAACGTCATGAATACCGAGTCTGTGTTTAAACCTATGCCTGTCGTCCTACCGGCCAAAGGCCCGCTGCTCACACGCGGCGGCTGGAGCGCCTTCATGATGGCGCTGATCGCCGTCTGCGCCATTGCGCCCATCCTCAACCTGTGGGTGCCCGAGGGCAGCGTGTTCCACATGAGCACCTACGCCGTGGCGCTGCTCGGCAAGATCATGTGCTACGCCATCTGCGCGCTGGCCATGGATTTGATCTGGGGCTACACCGGCATCCTCTCTCTGGGGCACGGCGTGTTCTTTGCGCTGGGCGGCTACGCCATGGGCATGTACCTCATGCGCCAGATTGGCCGTGACGGCAATTACAAAAGCGACCTGCCTGACTTCATGGTGTTCCTTGACTGGAAGACACTGCCCTGGCACTGGACTTTCAGCGACAGCTTTGCCGCCACCCTGTTTCTGATTGTGGCGGTGCCGGGCATCATTGCCTTTGTGTTTGGCTTCTTTGCGTTCCGCTCGCGCATCAAGGGCGTTTACTTTTCCATCATCACGCAGGCCATGACGTTTGCGGCCATGCTGCTGTTCTTTCGCAATGAAACAGGCTTTGGCGGCAACAACGGCTTTACCGACTTCAAGCGCATTCTCAACATCCCGATTGCCACGCCGTCGATGCGCATGACGCTGTTCATCATGACCGGCCTCACGCTGCTGGGTTTCTTTCTGTTTGCCAAATGGCTGGTGGGCAGCAAGTTTGGCCGTGTGCTGCAGGCCATTCGCGACGCCGAAACGCGTGTGATGTTCTCGGGCTACAGCCCGCTGGGCTACAAGCTCACCATCTGGGTGATTTCGGCCATCATGTGCGGTGTGGCCGGTGCGCTGTATGTGCCGCAGGTCGGCATCATCAACCCGAGCGAAATGAGCCCGGCCAACTCAATTGAAATTGCCATCTGGGCCGCAGTGGGCGGGCGCGCCAGCCTGATCGGGCCGATAGTGGGTGCCTTTATTGTCAACGGCGCCAAGAGCTGGCTCACGGTGGCGTATCCCGAATTCTGGCTGTACTTTCTGGGGGCACTTTTCATCAGCGTCACGCTGTTCCTGCCCGATGGTGTGGTGGGCCTGGTCAAGAAGTTGCGCAAAGGCGGTGCGAAATGACCCCCGACCTTCTTGAACAGGGCGCGCGCCGCATTGAAGAACGCCTGGCTGCACTCGAAGCTGGAAAGAGCAACACCGAGTCCGGTGGCCGCAGCGCCAGTGGCCGCCGCATTGCCCACGCCAGCGGTGAGGTAGACGTTACCCACGGCCGTATCCTGTACCTGGAAGATGTGAGCGTCAGCTTCGACGGCTTCAAGGCCATCAACAAGCTGAGCCTGGACATTGCGCCCGGAGAGCTGCGCTGCATCATCGGCCCCAATGGAGCCGGCAAGACGACCATGATGGACATCATCACCGGCAAGACCCGGCCCGATGAAGGCACGGTGTTTTTCGGCAGCACGATTGACCTGCTGCGCCACAGGGAAGCCGAAATCGCCCAGCTGGGGATAGGCCGCAAGTTCCAGAAGCCCACGGTGTTTGAGCAGCTCACCGTGTTTGAAAACCTGGAACTCGCGCTCAAGACCAACAAGGGCGTGAAGCATTCGATGTTCTTCAAGCTCGATTCAACACAAAGCGACAGGCTGGCCGAGATCCTGGTGACGATTCACCTGGCAGACAGTGTGGGCCGTATGGCCGGCAACCTGAGCCATGGGCAAAAGCAGTGGCTGGAGATCGGCATGCTGTTGATGCAGGACCCGAAGCTGCTGCTGCTCGACGAGCCGGTGGCTGGCATGACCGATGAGGAAACGGCGCGCACGGCGGAACTGTTCTTGACGCTCAAGGGCAAGCATTCGCTGATGGTGGTGGAGCACGACATGAGTTTCATCAAGACGATCTCGGAGATCGTTACCGTGCTGTGTGATGGGTCTGTGTTGGCGCAGGGGACGCTGGACCAGGTGCAGGCGGATGAGCGGGTTATTGAGGTGTATCTTGGCCGTTGAGGTTTTATCTTCGCCTGTTCTTGCTCCGGCGGTGTGCTCTTTGCTGTGGACGGCTGGCCGGGGGTTGCCCGGCGGCAACTCACTTTCTTTTGCTTCGCCAAAAGAAAGTAAGCAAAGAAAAGGCGACCCTGCTGTTTGCGTCCCTGCGCTGCGCTTCGGGCAGCCTGTGGTGCTCGGTCCAGCCGGGGTCAAAAACAACTCGCCTGCGGCTCAAACAAGTTTTTGCCCTGATCCGTCTGGCCCTGCGCTCCTCGGCGCATACAGAAGG
>NZ_JBFUBQ010000011.1:0-100169 GCF_056405695.1 Polaromonas sp. P1_F6 | reverse complement strand
TGCTGGCCGGGGGTTGCCCGGCATGCAACTCACTTTCTTTTGCTTCGCCAAAAGAAAGTAAGCAAAGAAAAGGCGACCCTGGTTCCTGCGTCCCTTCGCTGCGCTTCGGGCAACCTGCGGTGCTCGGTCCAGCCGGGGTCAAAAACAACTCGCTTCGCTCAAACAAGTTTTTGCCCTGATCCGTCTGGCCCTCCGCTCCTCGGCGCATCCACAAGGGGGTGGGAGAGGAATACCGAACAGCCAACAACCGAATACCAGAACCCGAATACCTGAAGAAACAAGGACACGCCATGGCGTGTCCTTGTTGGTATTGGAGTTGGCATTTGTCTTCAGTCCCCGCTCCCGATTGCCCCTTCTGTCTGCGCCGAGGAGCGCAGGTTCAGGCGGATCAGGGATCGCGATTGTCTGAGCGAAGCGAGTTCGAGCGAGACCCCGCCTGGACCGAGCACCGCAGGTTGCCCCGCAGCGAAGCGCAGGGGACGCAGACAGCAGGGTCGCCTTTTCTTTTGCTTACTTTTCTTTTGGCGAAGCAAAAGAAAAGTAAGTAGCTGCCGGGCTACCCCCGGCCAGCAACACTCAGCAAAGAGCACCCCGTCAGGCCCCTCCAGCCAGCAGCGCCGCATTCCCCCCCGCCGCCGTCGTATTCACAGTGACAGTCTGCTCGGCACAAAATCGATACAGGTAATGCGGTCCACCCGCTTTGGGGCCCGTGCCGGACAGGCCTTCACCACCGAACGGCTGCACGCCCACCACCGCGCCGATCATGTTGCGGTTCACATAGATATTGCCGACGTGGGCGCTGGCCGCGAGTGCCTGTGCGCGCGAGTCGATGCGGGTCTGGATACCGAGCGTGAGGCCGTAACCCAGCGCGTTGATCTGCGCGATCACGGCTTCCGGCGTGGCCAACTCGCCGCTGCCCCAGCGCACGATCTGCAGCACGGGGCCAAAGATTTCGTCTTTCACTTCGGCCAGGCTGCGTACTTCAAAGGCTGCGGGGGGGATGGCATTTGCTATTGAATCAGGAGCTGCTTGCGCCCGTTCTGCATGGCTTACAAGCACTTTTGACGTTGAATTCAGGCGCTGAAGATGCTTCTGGATGTTGTCAAAGGCTTCGCGGTCGATCACCGGGCCGACATCCGTCGCCAGGTCGGCCGTCTCGCCCACGACCAGCTCCTGCGCGGCACCCTTGATCATCTCGATCACGTGCTCAGCGATGCCCTCGTGCACACACAGCAGGCGCAGCGCCGAGCAGCGCTGGCCGGCGGAGCGGAACGCGCTTTGCACCACCGCGTCGGCCACCTGCTCGGGCAGGGCCGTGCTGTCCACCAGCATGGTGTTGATGCCGCCGGTCTCGGCGATCAGCGGGACGATGGGGCCGTCTTTGGCGGCCAGCGCGCGGTTGATGATCTTGGCGACCTGGGTGGAGCCGGTAAACACCACGCCGGCCACCTGCGGTGCCGCCACCAGCGCGGCGCCCACGGTTTCACCGGGGCCGTGCGCCAGTTGCAGCGCGCCTTCGGGCACACCGGCTTCACGCAGCAGCTTCACAGCTTCCCACGCCACGCCGGGGGTTTGCTCGGCGGGCTTGGCCATTACAGCGTTGCCGGTGGCCAGTGCCGCCGCAACCTGACCGGTGAAGATGGCCAGAGGGAAGTTCCACGGGCTGATGCAGACCCAGACGCCGCGCGCCGACAGGCGCAGCTCGTTGGTTTCGCCTGTGGGGCCGGGCAGCGTCACTGGCTGCATGATGCGCTCGGCTTCGCCCGCGTAATAGCGCAGGAAGTCCACCGCTTCGCGCACTTCAGACACGGCATCGCCCCAGGTCTTGAAGGCCTCTTTGACCAGCAGCGCGCAGAACTTCGGCATCTGCTGCTCCATCGCGCCGGCAGCACGGCGCAAGACGGCAGCCCGCCCGGCAACGGGTACTTTGCTCCATTTTTGATAGCTGCTCGCGCCCGTCACGATTGCCCTGTCGGCCGATTTGGCATCAAACACCGGCACCACAGGAACCTGCGTGGTCGCCAGCGCGGCCAGCAGCGGCGCACGCATGCTTTGCACTGTCAGGTCCAGCCCCAGGCTGTTGGGCCGACCAGGGCCGTACAGCGCGGGTGGCAGCGGCAAAGAAGATTCGGGCTCCAGGCGCATCGGTGAGGTCAGCAGCTCACCCATGCCGACCGACTCGTCGGCCAGCTGGTGCACAAACGAGGAGTTGGCGCCGTTCTCGAGCAGCCGGCGCACCAGGTAAGCGAGCAGGTCGCGGTGGGCGCCCACAGGCGCGTAAACGCGGCAGCTGATCAGCGGGTTCTTCAGCACCTCGCGGAACACGCCCTCGCCCATGCCGTGCAGGCGCTGCAGCTCGAACGGTACGGCGTTGCGCGATGCCATCTGCAAAATCGCGGCGATGGTGGCGGCGTTGTGGCCGGCAAACTGCGGGTAAATGGCGTCGGGCGCGGCCAGCAGCGCCTGCGCGCAGGCCAGGTACGACACATCGGTGTGGTGTTTGTGCGTGAAGACCGGGTAGTGCGGCAGGCCCATCTCCTGTGCGCGCTTGATTTCCGAATCCCAGTACGCGCCCTTGACCAGGCGGCACATCAGGCGCAGCTTGTATTTGCGGGCGATGGCGGCGATGTGCTCGATCAGCTCCAGCGCGCGGGTCTGGTAGGCCTGCATGGCCAGCCCAAAGCCCTGCCACTGCGGGTGGCGCTGGGCCACCAGCGCAGCCAAAGCCTCAAACACATCCAGCGACAACTCAAGCCTGTCGACCTCTTCGGCGTCGATGGTGAGGTTGATATTGGCCCGGGCCGACAGCTCGCACAGCCCCCAGACGCGCGGCACCAGCTCGGCCATCACGCGGTCGCGCTGGGCATCCTCGTAGCGCGGGTGCAGCGCGCTGAGCTTGATGGATATACCATCGTTTTGCTCGGTAGCGCCCGCTGGATCTGCGCCAGCAGCTATGGATTTGATAGCATTTGTGTAACTGGCGAGATAGCGCAACGCGTCGGCGTCGGTCCGTGCACCCTCGCCCAGCATGTCGTAGCTGAAGCGGAGACTGGGAATCTTTTTACGGCTGTCATCGGCTTCAGCCATGGCGTCGGCAATGGTTTGCCCCAGCACAAACTGCCGGCCCAGCAGCTGCACGGCGCGCAAGGTGGCAGCCACCACCGTCCGCGCGCCCAGCTTGCTCATGATGTGGGGCTGGCCGCCTTCCGGCAGGAATTTCTTGGACATGGCGATGGCTGAAGCCGACAGGCGCGCCATCACACCGTCGCCGGCGCTGTCGAAATCAGCGCGGCCGAGCTGGTCAGCCGTCAGGGCAATCGCGGTTTCGGCGTCCGGCACACGCAACAAGGCTTCGGCCAGCCGCATCAGGGCCAAGCCCTCCGCGCTGGAGATCGGGTATTCCTTGAGCAGGCTTTCCATCGCCCAGAAAGGCGGCGGGTTGTCACGCACGGCCTGCACCCAGGGCTGGGCGGAGTGCGCCGCCGCGGCCCAGTCGAGCGCGCCGGTCAGGCGCTGCAGGTGCGCGGCCACAATGCCGGCTTCAGGGCGGTACGGAAAGGGCAGGCGCGGAGATGCAGGCTTCAAGTGGTTCATGGAGGTTTTCACGGTAAATGGCGGTTATTCAGTCAATACGATGATGTTCTGTTGAATGTTGCCGAATTTCCCGCTAAATTTACGCAATTCACAGAATAATTCACTACGCATGTTTGAAGCCTCACCCGAAATTGACCGCATTGACCTGAAAATCCTGAATGTCCTGCAGCAGGACGGGCGGATTTCCAACCTCAAGCTGGCCGAGAGCGTGGCGCTGTCGCCGACCGCCGTGCTGGCGCGGGTGCAGCGTTTGAGCCGGGACGGCTACATCCTGGGCTACGAAGCCCTGCTCAACCCGCTCAAGCTGGGCGCCGGCATGATGGTGTTTGTCGAAGTCCTGCTGGACCGCACCACGCCCAATGTGTTTGAAGCCTTCAAGGCGGCGGTGCAGGTTCACCCTGAAATTTCCGAATGCCACATGGTGGCCGGCGGCTTTGACTACCTGCTCAAAACCCGCATGGCCGACATGGTGGCCTACCGCTCTTTTGCCGGCACCGTGCTGTGGCAGCTGCCGGGTGTGCGCGAAACCCGCACTTACGCGGTGATGGAAGAGGTGAAAAATACCACCCGGCTGGCGCTGGGGGTCTAGGCCGGGCATCTGCTGCCTGCCTGAAAAGGCCGCGTTAGCGGCACTTTTCTCACGGATTCCCGCTCAAATCCAGCCGCACCCGGACTAACCGCGTTGCCAAGCCGTGCGCATTGGACTACCTTGCAGTGCACATATGCAGGAAGTTGCATATGCAGATGGTGAAAAAACCATCACCACGAAAAAAACGGAGGACCCTGATGAAAAACAAGCCATGGTGGCGTTTGGGCGTGTTGGTGGGGATGCTTGTCGCCGCAGCGGCGCAGTCGGCGGAAATCGGCGTGACGGATACCGAAATACGCGTCGGGCAATTCGCCGCCCAGACCGGCCCCGCCGCCGAGCTGGGCAAGCGCATGCAACTGGGCATATTGGCGCACTTCAATGCCGTCAACGCCGCCGGCGGCATCAACGGCCGCACCCTCAAACTGGTTTCGCGGGACGACGGTTATGAACCTGAAAAGGCCGCTGCCGCGGTCAAGGCCCTGATCGAAGAAGACAAGGTGTTCGCGCTGATCGGTTCGGTCGGCACACCCACCACCCTGGCCGCGGTGCCGGCCATCAACGCGGCAGGCATTCCGCTGGTGGGCCCGTTCACCGGCGCACAGGGCCTGCGCGAGCCTTTCAACCGGAACCTGTTCCACGTGCGCGCCAGTTACTTTGATGAGACCGAGCGCATCGTGCAGCACCTGAGCACCGTCGGCATCACCAAAATCGCGGTCTTCTACCAGAACGACTCTTATGGCAAGGCCGGGCTGGAAGGCGTGATGCGGGCTCTGACCCGGCGCAACCTCAAGCCCGCTGCCAGCGTCACGGTCGAGCGCAACAGCGTGGATGTTGCCGCGCCGCTGGCAGAAATACTCAAGGTCACGCCCGAGGCCGTGATCCAGATCAGTGCCTACAAGTCCTGCGCCGCGCTGATCCGGCAGGCACGGGCCAAGGCCTATGGCGGCCAGTTTTTCAACGTGAGTTTTGTCGGCTCGAAGGCGTTGGCCGAAGAGCTGGGAGACACCGGGGCGGGCGTGACGATTTCGCAGGTGATGCCCTTCCCTTACACACCCTCATCGGCCATCGTGCGTGAATACCAGCAACGCATGGCTGAGGGCGGCCACAAGGACTTTGACTTCTCCAGCATGGAAGGCTTTCTGGTGGCCAAGGTCTTTACCGAAGGCCTGCGCCGGGCCGCCGGCAAGAACCTGACCCGTGAGAGCCTGGTGACGGCGCTGGAGTCCATGCGCGACTACAACATGGGTGGCTTCACGGTGAACTACAGCCCCCAAAGTCACGAGGGCTCCCGCTTCACCGACCTCACCATCATCGGGCGTGGCGGAAAATTCATGCGCTGACGGCATCGAAACTTGCAAAACGGCCCATGCTGGCAATAATGCGGGCTCATCCCCTGTTTGCCATTCACCAGGAACACCCATGAAGCTTTCTACCCCCTTTCCAGCCGCCCTTGCTGTTGTCACGCTGGCCCTGTCCGCCGGGGTTTCTGCGCAGACCACCAAACCAGGCCTGTGGGAAATGACGAGCAAGATGCAATCAAGCTCCGGCGAGATGGAAAARGCCATGGCCAACATGGAAAAGCAGCTGGCCAGCATGTCGCCCGAGCAGCGCAAGCAGATGCAGGACATGATGGGCAAACAGGGCATGTCCATGGGGCCCGGCGCCGGCGGTGGCATGAGCATGAAGATGTGCATCACCAAGGAAATGGCCGAGCGCAACGAAATGCCCCAGCAGCAGCAAGGCGACTGCAAAACCACCCAGTCGCCGCGCAGCGGCAACACCATCAAGATTTCTTATGTGTGCACCCAACCGCCCTCCAGCGGCGAAGGTGTGATGACCTTCAACGGCGACACCGCCTACACCATGAAGATGAACACCACGACCACCGTCAAAGGCAAGCCCGAGAAGATGACCATGGATGCTGCAGGCAAATGGCTGTCGGCTGATTGCGGCACGATCAAGCCGATCACTCCACCGAAGAAATAACCGAGGGAGATCTCTTCACCAGCAGGGGCCGAGGAACCGGCTTTGCCGGGCCTCAGGCGCAGCGGCCCCCTCGGGGGGCAGGGAGCTACACGAAGTGAGCGACCGTGGGGGCCTATCTCTTGCCGAAGATCGCAGTGCCTACGCGCACCATGGTGCTGCCCGAATGGATCGCCGCCTCCAGGTCGGCGGTCATGCCCATTGACAGCGTATCCATGGGTGCAGGCAACGCACCTGACGCATTGATTTCGTCAAAAATGGCTTTTGTCCGCGCGTGGACAGCGCAAGCAGCTACAAAATCGATAGCAGGCTCCGGTATTGCCATCAAGCCGCGCAAGGTGAGGTTCGGCAGCTGCACAACCGCCTGCGCCAGCGCCAGGACATCCTCAGGCGCCACGCCCGACTTGTTGGCGCCGTCATCCACGTTGACCTGCAGGCAGATCTGGAGCGGCGGCAAACCGGGCGGCCGCTGCTCGCTCAGCCGCTGGGCGATTTTTAGGCGATCGACCGACTGCACCCAGTCAAAATGCTCAGCCACGAGACGGGTCTTGTTGCTCTGAACCGGGCCGATGCAATGCCACCCCAGCGCAATCGCAGCGCCCTGAGCCTCAGCGCCTTGCCAGGCGCGGAGGGTGGCAATTTTCTCTACGCCCTCGGTGATGTAGTTTTCGCCGAAGGCGCGCTGCCCATCCGACGCGGCGTCGATCACGGCGTCCGCACCGAAGGTTTTGGAGACCGCCAGCAGCCGTACGCTCGCCGGATTGCGCCCGGCAGCTACGCAGGCCGTGGTTATCCGGTCACGGACAAGCTGGAGATTGCGCACAATCGTGGTCATAATCGAACTGTAAACTTAGTTTGAAAACCATTTTCAAAGGGTCCCGGGATGGATATCACGCAGTTGCTGGCTTTTAGCGTCAAGAACAAGGCGTCTGACTTGCATTTGTCGGCAGGCTTGCCGCCCATGATCCGGGTTCACGGCGACGTGCGGCGCATCAACATCGATCCGCTGGACCACAAGCAGGTGCATTCCATGGTGTATGACATCATGAACGACACCCAGCGCAAAACCTACGAAGAGTTCCTGGAGGTCGACTTCTCGTTCGAAATCGACGGACTGGCGCGCTTTCGCGTCAATGCCTTCAACCAGAATCGCGGCGCCGGTGCGGTGCTGCGGACCATTCCATCCAAAATCCTGACACTGGAACAGCTCAACGCCCCCAAGATTTTTGGCGACCTGGCCATGAAACCGCGGGGCATGGTGCTGGTCACCGGCCCCACCGGCTCGGGCAAATCGACCACACTGGCCGCCATGGTCAACTACCTGAACGAAAACGAGTACGGCCACATCCTGACGGTGGAAGACCCGATCGAATTCGTGCACGAATCCAAAAAGTGCCTGATCAACCAGCGCGAAGTCGGTCCGCACACCCTGAGCTTTAACGCCGCGCTGAAGTCGGCCCTGCGGGAAGATCCGGACGCCATCCTGGTGGGTGAAATGCGTGACCTGGAAACCATCCGGCTGGCTATGTCGGCCGCTGAAACGGGCCACCTGGTCTTCGGCACGCTGCATACTTCCAGCGCCGCGAAAACCATTGACCGGATCATCGACGTGTTTCCGGCCGAGGAAAAGGAAATGATCCGCTCCATGCTGTCCGAGTCATTGCAGGCCGTGATCTCGCAAACGTTGTGCAAAACCAAAGACGGTGCGGGCCGCGTGGCTGCACACGAAATCATGCTGGGCACCAGCGCCATCCGCAATTTGATCCGCGAGGCCAAGGTCGCCCAGATGTATTCATCCATCCAGACCGGCAACAGTGTGGGCATGCAGACGCTGGACCAGAACCTGACCGAACTGGTGAAGCGCAATGTGATTTCTGCTGCCGAAGCCCGCGGCAAGGCAAAAATCCCGGAAAACTTCCCCGGCTAGAAGCTATGGCCCCCACGCTTGTCACTTCGAGCCTACGGCGCGCTGCCCCTTTCCTTACGTACGGGGCCGCTGCGCCTGCGGCCCGGCAAAGCCGGTTCCGCGGCCCCTGCTTGATTGAAGAGAGAACCACCGTCACCGATCCTGCCGAGTTTCCGGCAACGACAGAGTTTGTTTGAAAGGAGTCGCAAATGGAACGCGACCAGGCCAGTAAATTCATCAATGATCTGCTGAAACTCATGGTCAGCCGTAATGGCAGTGACCTGTTCATCACAGGCGACTTCCCACCGGCCATGAAAGTCGACGGCAAGGTGACCAAGGTGTCGCCGCAGCCGCTGAACGCCGGCCACACGCTCGCCCTTGCCCGTTCCATCATGAACGACAAGCAGGCCGCCGAATTCGAACGCACCAAGGAATGCAATTTCGCCATCTCGCCGCCCGGCGTGGGGCGCTTTCGCGTCAATGCTTTCATCCAGCAGGGCAAGGTCGGCATGGTAATGCGGACGATTCCCGCCGTGCTGCCCACCATCGACGGGCTGGGTGTGCCCCAGGTGCTCAAGGAAGTGGTGATGAGCAAGCGCGGCCTGACCATTTTGGTGGGCTCTACCGGTTCGGGTAAATCCACCACGCTGGCGGCCATGGTCGACTGGCGCAACGAACAGTCGTTCGGCCACATCATCACGATTGAAGACCCGGTGGAATTTGTCCATGCGCACAAGAACTGCGTGATCACGCAACGTGAAGTGGGCCTGGACACCGACAGCTGGGAAGCGGCCCTGAAAAACACGCTGCGCCAGGCGCCCGACGTGATCCTGATGGGCGAGATCCGCGATCGCGAAACCATGGAACACGCCATCGCGTTCGCGGAAACCGGCCACCTGTGCCTGGCCACCCTGCATGCCAACAGCGCCAACCAGGCGCTGGACCGCGTGATCAACTTTTTCCCCGAAGAGCGCCGCACCCAGTTGCTGATGGACCTCTCGCTCAACCTGAAGGCCATGATTTCACAGCGGCTGGTGCCCAAGCAGGACGGCAAGGGTCGTTTTGCGGCGGTGGAGGTCATGCTCAACTCGCCTCTGATCTCCGATCTGATCTTCAAGGGCGAAGTCTCCGAAATCAAGGAGATCATGAAAAAAAGTCGCAACCTGGGCATGCAGACTTTCGACCAGGCGCTGTACGACGCCTTCGAGAGCCACTTCATCACCTACGAAGACGCCTTGCGCAACGCCGACTCGGTGAACGACCTGCGCCTGCAGATCAAGCTCAACTCGCAGCGTGCCAAGTCCGTCGACCTGGCTGCAGGCACGGAAAACTTCGCTATCGTCTAAGCCGCTGAACTGCCGGCGTCGTTCCGGCCAAGGGCTGAGTTCGAAGGGCTAAAGGCCGCGAAGCAGACCTGAAGGTAATCGATAGTGGCCCGGATTTTGGGAGCCCGATGGCGTTCGGCCAGAATCACCGCATCAATAGAATAGACATCGCTCACCGTGTGCCGGGCCAGCACCGGCTTTAACCGGCCTTGCGCCACCAGCTCGCGGCCGATAACGTCGTTGATCCGGGCAATGCCGGCTCCCGCCAAGGCAAGTGAAACCACCGCAGCGCTGCTATTGACGCGCAACTGCCCCTGCACCGTGAGCGGGGTGACGACCGCGTTTTCTTCGAAGGTCCATTGATTGTGGGTAATCGAAGTGGTATTTGATATCAGGCTGTGCAATTGAAGATCTGCCGGCGCACGCGGAACGCCATGCTTCTTGAGATACACGGGTGAGGCGTACAAAGCACGCCCATGGCTTCCAAGATTACGGGCAATGGCCGTCTGCGCAGGTGCAACACCCGCCCTCACGACGATATCCATCGCCTCATCGGCCATGCTGACAAGGCGATCATCCAGATGCAGGTCCAGCTTCAATTCCGGGTGCAAGGCCCGCAGCTTGCCCAGCCGGGGAATCAGTACATATTCAGCAAGAATCTGGCTGATGCTCAAACGGACCGTTCCCACCACTGAGCGGCTTCGGCTGGCGAAGCTGTTTTGCAATTGCCTGTGTTCGGCAAGGATGCGCTGGGCGTATTCAAGGAAGACCTCACCTTCGTCAGTGAGAGAGAGGCTGTGAGTGGTCCGGTGCATCAGCCGCAGGCCGCATTGAGCCTCCATGCGCGCGAGCGACCGCGACATATGGCTGGCCGCAACGTTGCGTTCCCTCGCTACTGTCGAGAGCGACTGGGCAGATGCAAGCTGCGCAAACAGCGAGAAGTCGTCAAGGCTGAGGTTTTTCATGCTTGTGCAGATTTGACACAAGCATTATGCATTCGGGGGGATTTCCAGCGGGCGCCGTCATGGGCACAGTTCACTTCGCGCGGACATGTTGTGCCGTCGCTCTTCAAAGGATTTTTATGCCCATCTCCATCCAGCTATCGCAGGGACTTTTAACGCCGGCCGGCGAGCGCGAGGTTTTCTCCAGAGTTGCAGACGCCTTGCTGCAGGTACACGGCCTCAGCGGAAACACCTTCATGACTCCCGCAGTCATCGGGCATGTCGACATTTACCCTGAAGAGCACAGCTATGCCGGCGGCAAACCCCAGTCGCTTGCGGTCATAGAGGTTAAGGTCCCTTCTGTCACCTTCCCCGATCAGTCGGTGAAAGACAACTTCGTCAAGGCGGCAACAGACATCATTGACGAACTCAAGGCGGGAAAACACCCGAGAGAGCGCACCTTTGTCAACGTGACCTATGCGGTGGAGGGTGCTTGGGGAATTGCCGGCAAAGCCTATACCAACGCCGACCTGGGAATGGCCATTGGAGCTGCCGCAGGCTAGGCAAGCGCGGGAACTGACCACTGCCCACATTCACCTCCGTCGCCCGCACAGCGCACCAACCGATTAATCCAAAAGGAAACTTCATGCCTCTCGTACGAATTGACCTTCCTGACACCACGCCGGACGAAGAGCTTTCGGCCGTGTCGAGCCTTGTGCACCAAGCCCTGGTAGACACGTTCAATGTGCCGGAGCCGGATCGCTTCCAGACGCTCACGCGTCATACACCGCGCCAACTCATTTGCTCCGAAGAATTCCTTGGGGTCACGCACTCCGCCCACGTGGTTTTTATTCAAATATTTTGTGCCCCCGGTCGATCGCTGGACATGAAGAAGGCGCTCTTCTGGGAAATCGGAAAACAAATCTCGTCGAATTGCAGCTTTAGTGCGGCCGACGTCATCATCAATCTGGTTGAGACGTCGCGTGAGAACTGGTCTTTTGGAAACGGCATGATGCAATTCAGTTAATAAATGGGGCAGGACAGTCTGTTTTGCATACCCCCCCAACGCGCTGAGATGCGTCATGAATGTGAAGCTGCTCCTTCATGGGAAAACAGGGAGGTTCACGGGGCAAAGCGCGCAATCAAGCCATAATCATTGCTACCCAAACCCCCTTGCCCGACGGGCCTCAAGAGATTTAACTGTGTCATCAATTCACCCCAAAACCTACGAAACTTCCGATTCACGTACTGTCGCCTTCCTGGGCCTCGGTGTCATGGGCTTCCCGATGGCCGGGCACCTGGCGCTGGCGGGCCATGACGTCACGGTCTACAACCGCAGCGCCGCCAAGGCTGCCTCCTGGACGAGCGAGTTCAAGGGCCGTGCAGCCGCCACGCCGCGCGAGGCGGCTGCAGGTGCAGACGTCATTTTCTGTTGCGTGGGCAACGATGCCGACCTGCGCAGCGTGGTACTGGGTAACGATGGAGCGCTGGCCGGCATGAAACCGGGCGCCATCTTCGTGGACCACACCACGGCCTCGGCCGATGTGGCGCGTGAACTCTCCGCGGCGGCCTCCAAGATCGGCTTGCACTTCATAGATGCGCCCGTCTCGGGTGGCCAGGCAGGTGCGCAAAATGGCGCGCTTACAGTGATGTGCGGCGGAGACACCGCAGCATTTGATGCCGCGAAACCAGTGGGCATGGCTTTTTCAAAAGCCTTCACGCTGATGGGCCCAAGCGGCGCGGGGCAACTTACCAAGATGGTCAACCAGATTTGCATTGCCGGCCTGGTACAGGGCCTGAGCGAAGCGGTGGCGTTTGGCCAGAAGGCCGGTCTGGATGTGAACCAGGTCCTGGACGTGATTGGCAAAGGCGCAGCGCAAAGCTGGCAGCTCGACAACCGCGGCAAAACCATGGTGGCCGACAAGTTTGACTTCGGGTTTGCCGTGGACTGGATGCGCAAGGATCTGGGCCTGGTACTGGACGAAGCCAAGCGCAATGGTGCGCGCCTGCCCGTGACGGCCCTGGTCGACCAGTTTTATGCCGACGTGCAGGCCATGGGCGGCCAGCGCTGGGACACATCGAGCCTGATCAAGCGCCTGAAATAAAGACTGGGCCGAACCCGACAAAAGCGGACGAAAAGCAGAACGACAGTGCTGGCGAGGCCAGCACTGCCAGCCCCTAACTTCAACTCCCGGCGGGTTTGGCGCCGGCGGGCGGCTCTACGGGTTTTGACGGCAGCATGCGTGCCAGCTCTTCCTCGCTGATGATTTCAAACATGCGGATGACTTTTTGCACACCCGGAGTGGAACGAACCACGTCTGTGGCACGATCCGCTTCTCGCTGTGTAACGCGCCCCATCAGGTAGGTCGTACCACGTTCGGTCACCACCTTGAAGGCGTTCAACGACAGGTCACGTGCGTCAATCAGCATCGCCTTGACACGGCCAGTGACGAGGGTGTCGGACGAGCGCTGCGTCAGAGTGGAACTGCCCATGATGGCAAGCTCATTGACCACCGAGTTCACATTCTCCACACGCGAAACGATCTGTTCGACGAGTTGCTTGTCCTGGGCATTGGGGACTTCCCCCGTCAGCAAGACCTGCCGGTTGTAGCTGGTCAGGTTGACGTGAACACGATCACCCACATTGCTGCGAATCCGGCTCAGCGCGCGCAATTCAATGCCTTCGTCTTCCAGCTGCGCACCCGACGTACGGCGATCGGTGGCAACAAGCGCACCGCCGGCCATGCCGCCCACCACCAAAGGAAAGCAGGCTGTCAGGGCGCTGCCAAGCAATACCGACGTACCAATGGCCAGAGCGAGTCGTTTCAACGGGGCATATGTCATACAGAGGTCTCCTGATCGCCAAGTAACTGGGTGTCCACACCATCGCAAATGCAATGGAGGACAAGAAGGTGCACTTCCTGGATACGCGCGGTCCGCTCATGCGGCACGCAGATATGCACATCGGTTTCGCGCAGGGCATGGGTCATCTTGCCGCCCCCGCGCCCCGTCAGCGCCACCACGGTCATCTCGCGCTCATGGGCGGCTTCGATGGCGGCCAGCACATTGGCCGAATTGCCGCTGGTGCTGATGGCCAGCAATACGTCGCCGGCGCCGCCCAGGGCACGCACCTGCTTCGAGAAGATGACCGTGAAGTCGTAGTCGTTGGCAATGGCGGTGAGGATGGAGCTGTCGGTCGTCAGCGCAATCGCACCCAACTCGGGCCGCTCACGCTCATAGCGCCCCACAAACTCCGCAGCGAAGTGCTGGGCATCCGCTGCCGAGCCACCATTGCCGCAGGCCAGGACTTTGCCGCCACTGGTGACGCTGGCCAGGATGGCCTGCACTGCGGCCGCAATCGGTTTGGACAGGACCTGTGCCGCCTGGTATTTCAGGTCGGCGCTGTCAATGAACTGCTGTTCGATACGTTGTTCAAGCATGGGGTCAATGATAGCGGGTCGGACTGCGCCGCCGGCCCCGGAGGGGTTTGCGCAGGCTGGCAATGGATGGTTACAAATTCCGCCATCCATTCCCGGCGCTCAGGACGCGTCGAAAGCTCCGGGCAGCCATTCAATGTCAGGAGCCGCCCCGTCATCCTGCGGCCCGTTGACCAGGACCACGTCGAATCGACAAGGCGGTGGGCTGCCGAAACGCATGAGATAGTGCCTCGCGGCAAAGATGATTCGCTGCTGCTTGGCGGGGCTGATGCTGGCGCCGGCGCCGCCGTGCGAGACGCCGGTGCGCTGGCGCACTTCCACAAACACCAAGGTACCGTCGGGTGCGCGCATGACCAGGTCGATCTCGCCGCCACCGCGGCCCGGCGTCCGATAATTGGTGTCGACCAATACCAGTCCGGCCTTGGCAAGGTAGGCGCGCGCGGCAGCTTCCGCAGCATCACCCCTCGACTTGGTGGTAACCTGCCCAGGCGAGGCTGGGGCCTGAAGGGCCGTCGCTTTTGACGCCGTCCCGGCAACCTGTTTTCTGGAAAACCACATTGAACGCTTCCTTCGACCTGGCACTGAATGCGGCACGCGCCGCAGCAGGCATGCAGCATTATCCGGAAAGCGCGCTCTATGTGGTGGCGACCCCGATCGGGAACCTGGCCGATATCAGCCTGCGCGCCCTGCAAGTACTGCAACTGGTAGACGCCATAGCCTGCGAAGACAAACGGCATTCGCAGCCCCTGCTACGGCAGTACGGCATCGACAAGCCCCTGCTGGCGGTGCACGAACACAATGAAGCAGAGGCCGCAGGCCTGGTGATCGAACGCCTGCAGCGGGGTGAGCGCGTGGCCTATATCAGCGACGCCGGCACGCCGGCCGTGAGCGATCCCGGCGCCCGCCTGGTCGCCGCCGTTCGTGCCGCTGGCCTGGCCATCATGCCCCTGCCGGGTGCCAGCAGCGTCACCGCGGTGCTCAGCGTGGCCGGGCTGAGCAGCCCGGGCGGTGACACCGGGTTCGTATTCGCCGGTTTTCTGCCGAGCAAGGCCGGTGAACGCGACCAGGCCATCCAGCAGCTGCAAACCGATACCCGGGCCATCGTGATTCTGGAAGCGCCGCACCGCATCGAGGCGCTTGCGAAAGCACTGGCGGTGCTGCAAGCCCGCCTGGTCACCGTTGGCCGTGAGCTGACCAAGCAATTCGAGGAAATTGCGACCGTGCCGGCGCAGGATTTTTCCGGCTGGCTGGCTGCTGGCGCCCAGCGTACGCGCGGTGAATTTGCACTGGTGCTGCATCCTTGCGCCGCTGCGGATAACCCTGAAGATGGCACACGGGTGTTGCAGTTGTTGCTGGCGGAGTTGCCGCTCAAGACTGCTGTAAAAGTCGCGGCAGAAATCACCGGCGTGGGGCGCAACGAGCTCTATGACACCGCACTCAAGCTGAAAAAAGAATGAACCCCAACGCCGACGAACTCTGGCGCGCCCCACGCTGGACGCTTGCCGCCTTGTTGGCTGTGCTCGGGATGCTCGGGCCGTTTTCCATCGACACCTACATTCCCGCCTTTTCCGGCATGGCGCAGTCGCTGGGAGCATCACCGGTAGAAATGCAGCAGACGCTGTCGGCCTACCTGTTCGGTTTTGCTTTCATGAACCTGTTTCACGGCGCGCTGGCCGACAGTTTTGGCCGCAGGCCGGTGGTGTTGTGGGGAATCGCGCTATTCACTCTGGCGTCGGCCGGTTGCGCGCTGTCGCAAAGCATCGGGCAACTGGTTTTTTTCCGGGCCATGCAGGGCTTGTCGACAGGTGCGGGCATTGTGGTGTCGCGCGCCGTCATACGCGACATGTACCCGCCGGCTCAGGCCCAACAGGTCATGAGCCAGGTCACCATCTATTTCGGAGTGGCCCCAGCCCTGGCGCCCATTGTCGGCGGCTGGCTTTTTGTGCATCTGGGCTGGCACAGCATCTTCTGGTTTCTGACGGGAGTGGGTGTGATCCTGTGGGCTACCAACTTCCGGTTCTTGCCCGAGACACTTCCGCCGCTGGAACGCCAGCCGTTTGAAGTCAGGCACCTGATGCGGGGCTACTGGCAGTTGGGTTCCAGTCCCCGCTTTTTATTGCTGGCGCTGGCCAGCGGCGTGCCATTCAACGGCATGTTTTTGTATGTACTGTCAGCGCCCGCTTTTTTGGGGGAACACCTGGCACTGCAGCCTACCGAATTTTTCTGGTTTTTCATCCTGACAATCTCCGGCATCATGTCCGGCGCGTGGCTGAGCGGCCGCCTGGCAGGAAAGATTGCCCCCAAGCAGCAAATACGGCACGGCTTTGTCATCATGCTGGTCACCTCGGTGCTTAACCTGATTGCCAACATGCTGTTCGCCCCGCATGCTTCGTGGTCCCTCTTTCCGATCGCAGTGTTTGCATTCGGCTGGGCGCTGATGGTGCCGGTCGTCACGCTGCTGGTGCTGGACCTTTATCCTGAACGGCGCGGCATGGCTTCTTCCCTTCAGGCCTTCGTGGGCTCAACCGCCAACGGCATTGTTGCCGGTGTCATCGCCCCGCTCGCAATGCACTCCACCCGGGCATTGGCGGCAGTCTCGCTCGGGATGATGTGCATCGGGTTGGTTGCCTGGGTGTATCTGCATCACCGGTGGCCGGATATCGGCCGCTCCGCAACACCCGACTAGCGTGCAATACGCCCATCAGCGATCATTGACTCGCATGGGAAATTCCATGCCTTGCCCGATGCGCTGCACCACGTTGTTGCCGTCCAGGTAAGCCCAGAAAAACATGGGTTGATCGCTGTCTCGCCAGCGGTAAGTCATGATGTCGCCGGACCATGACGCTACACGGTCAATCTTTGCCGGCCGGCCAAATTCGCGTTCCATATCCGAGCGCGTCCACTTGCCCGGCTGGACTCTTGAGAACTCTGCTGGCGTCAGAACCTCGCGGACGCCGATGACCCTGCCGGCGGCATCCAGATCTACCATCGTGGCGAACTGACCAAGCGGCTGGCCCGAATACTGCAGCCGGGTTCCCGCATCCAGCGGCACCACCCGGGACGGCGTTCCGCGAAGCGCGATGACGTTCTCACGGGTCATGCCGGGCTTTATCGCTGTCAACGCGCAGCCGGCGGCACACAGCGCCGCGACAACAAGACCGGAAACTAATTTAAATACCCTCACGGTTACTCCTGCCTGAAATTGAATTGATCACAAGACTTGGGACTCCATCCCGGCCAGAATGTTCCCCGTGTGTGGCACCGTGGCCTCTGCTTTAAAGTTGTGCCCAACTGATCGTCACTACGCGGGCCGAATCACGGATTGTTGCATCATGCCGCACCCACTGAGGACGCCCGGACTGCCGCTGTCATTGTTTCTGGTATCCATGGTGCAGGGCAACGGCTCGAAGCCGGGATTCAACGGATTGGACTAGGCCCCAAGCAAACTCGCCGACTCATTTTGTACTGAGCCCGCCTGGGGGCCGAGATGTTTGGTGTCCATGTACCCGCACGCACTCAGGCTTTGTGCTGCCGCGCAAATATTTTGGCCAGATCCAGGAAATTCTTTTCGGCCGGCGAGTTGCTGTCTTCCCGGCTCACCAGCGTGATAGGCGCCACCAGCGCGGGCCTGGCATTGGTGATACGGCAGTACACCACGCTCTCACGGTGAAAATCCTTCATGGATGCGGGAACCACGGAAACGCCCGCGCCCGCCGCGACCAGGCTGATATTGGTCAGCATGCGCTCCACCTCCGAGGCGATCCTGAGCGTGAAGCCCGCCTGTTCACAGGCTTCGATCAGATCCGAATACATGCCTGGTGCGCCGTGTCTGCGCACCAGAATGAACTGCTCATCAGCCAGGGATTTCAGATCAATGACCGGCATCTTGCCCTTGGCGGCGCCCGCCACCAGCGCATGGCCCACCGGCAGAATCAGCAGCATCTCTTCTTCGAGCAAGGAAAAAAAACTCACACCGCGCGGATGGCTGACGGGCGTACGCAGAATCGCGATATTGACCTTGCCCCTGTCTATGCCCTCGGTTAATTCCGCCGCATTGGCTTCCCTGAGGTCCAGGTGCACATCGGGATAGGCGCCGCGATAGGCCCGGATGATCCCCGGAATCAAAGGATGAGCCGCGGCAGAGCTGGTAAAGCCTATGGCCAGCGTGCCTTCAAAGCCCTGTGCGGCGCGCGCGGCGCGTGCCGCGCCCTGCTCGACGCCGCGCAGGATGGCCTGGGCTTCCTGCAAAAACACCGCGCCACCGGCCGTCAGCGCCGCGCCTTTGGGGTGGCGGCGGAACAATTCGAAGCCCAGCTCCTCTTCCAGCAGCCGGATCTGGTGGCTCAAGGGCGGCTGCTGCATATTCAACCGCTCGGCGGCGCGCGTGAAATGCTGCTCCTCGGCAACCATCAGGAAGTAGCGCAGATGTCTCAGCTCCATGGTGTCAGCCCATCTTTTTTAGGTATCGGGGATCGTATTTTCGGATTTTATGTATATGCCCGCGACGATGCGTGACACCTTCGCGTCTTGATACTCGCCGTCCATCCGCAAAAAACAACCGTATGGCGCGGCCCCCGCGCCGTGGCGGCCAAGCCGCCCGTAGACTGGGTGATCGATGATCAAAATCAGAAGAACGCTTTGCCATCCCATTGCGCAAATGGCTCTCGCCTTTGCCGCCGGCATCCTGCTGGGGAATTTTTTTCCCTCAGTCGGCGCGATGATGAAACCCCTCAGCGACGGCTTTCTGCGCCTGATCAGCATGCTGATCGGCGTGCTGATCTTTTGCCTGGTGGTGTCCGGTATCGCCAGCATGCGCAACCGGCTGCAGGCCACAAAGGTGGGTGTCAAGGCCATCATCTACTTCGAGGCCATGACCTTGATCTCGCTGCTGGCGGGCATGTTGGGCGCCTTGTTGCTGACGCCCGGCAAGGGTTTCGCGCCAGATTTTGCGGCTGACGTCGCACAGCGCGCTGCGCCTGCAAAGGCCGCGGAAAGCACAACCGACTTTTTGCTCAACATCATCCCCCCGACATTTGCCAGCGCCTTCACCGGCAACAACAACCTGCAGATCCTGCTGCTGGCGCTGCTGTCGGGCATTGCACTGGCGCGCGCGGGTGAACGCGGGCACAAGCTGCTGGAGCTCATCGAAGCGGTGCAGCAAGTATGGCTCGGCATGGTCGGCATGGTCCTGAAGCTGGCCCCACTGGCTGCATTCGGTGCAGTCGCCTTCATGATTGGCCGTTACGGGATGTCCTCGGTGTTGCCACTGCTGCATTTTCTCGCCGCGATTTATCTCGTCAGCATCCTGTTTGTCTTCGTGGTGATGGGCCTTCTCGCGCGCGCCGCCGGTTGCAACATCTTCCGCCTGGTCGCCTATGTCAAAGAAGAGCTGCTGCTGGTCTTCTTCACCACTTCGTCAATAGCCGCCTTGCCGAGTCTGGTCGGAAAAATGGAAAAAATGGGCTGCGCCAAACCGGTGGCGCGCTTGATGCTGCCGACCGGTTTTAGTTTCAACCTGAACGGCAGCAACATCTATATCGCCATGGCGGCGATCTTCCTGGCGCAGGTGGCGCATGTCGAGCTGGGTTTCTGGTCACTGCTGTCACTGCTGGGCATCGCGATGCTGACATCCAAGAGCGCCGCCAGCGTCGCCGGTTCGGCCTTTGTGGCCCTGACCGCGACGTTGGCCAGCCAGAACCTCATACCGATCGCGGGCATTGTCCTGTTGCTGAGCATAGAGCGGTTGATGAAATGCCGCTCCCTCACCAACATGCTCGGCAACTGCGTGGCCTGCGTCGTCGTGTGCGCCTGGGAAAAAGCCCTGGACCGCCAAGCGATGCATCAGGCCCTGTCGGGCAAGGCCTCCTCCTCGTCCGCCGTCGCCGACCAGATCTGATACAGGCGTTCGCCCAGGCATTCCGCACGGCCTTCGAACAAGGTATTCAGGCACTCGGGCCGCTCCAGCTGCCGGTACAGTGCAGCCCGTTCCGGGTAGTTGTCAGCCATGCGAACGGCGGCGGCAATGTAGCCCTCCACGCTGTCGGCGATGGCCCAGTCCGGCAGGCCCAGCCGGCGGAACAGCCCTTCGTCGATGTGTTCAAACACTTCCGGCCCTGTCTTGCACACGCCGGGCAAACCGACCGTCACGGCATCGGTAATGCCATTGGTGTTGCCGAAGGGAAAGGGGCTCAGGAACATGTCGCAGCGGCTGAAGATAGCCAGGTAGTCCGGGTAGGGCTGGTGCGCGTAGATTTCCGCGTCCGGCAGATAGCGGCGTATCACCCTTCGCACTTGCGGATAGATCAGGCCGGTTGCCTGTCCAATCAGGAAATGAAACCGTATCTGCTTGCGTGAGCCCGCGCGTATTTTCTGGCAGGTCACCAGGAATTTCGGATTGATCTTCATGGTGGTCGCGGCCACGGCGATGTTGACGACCGCCGAGTCCTGCCGCTGCGGCCGTGCCAGCGAGACTTCGATGGCGGACGGGCGGTAGGGCTGCCCGTCTTTCGGCAGACGCAGCAGGGTTTCGCTGAAGCAGGCGGGATCGCCGACAAAATCGTCTTCCACGCTGATGTAATCGATACGGTCGGAATGCGTGGTGGCGGGATGGCCCAGCGCTGCCACCTGCACGGGTGCCAGGCGCTGATTGGCCGCGAACATGGTGATGGGAAACATGCCGACKCTGGGCATGTAAAACACGGCGGGCCTGAGGGAGCCGGCCAGCGCGTGCAGCTGGCGCAGGCAGGCGATCATGTCATTGGGCGCGGCGAAATCAATCACCTCATCAAACACCGCCCGGCCCAGTTCGTCGATGTTGCCGGGGTAAGCAATGGCCACCAGGCGAAAATGCCGGCGAGCGGCCTCCAAAGTCCTGGAATGCGTGCGGTAAATCGAATGCCCACCGGAGAACCACTCGAGCAGTACCAGCATGATGGGCTTGTCCGCACTTTGCGCGGCGAGCGCGGGCGCAACGCGCCCCAGGCCCAGCGCCTCGAGCTTCTTGCGAACCAGCCGGTTGATGGGGCGCTTGATCTCGTGGCGGTCGGGCAGGTCGGCGTAGCTGCAGTGCATGTACACGTCGTGCAGGATGCCTACCGGCAGGATGTCCAGGCTTTCGATTTCCTCGAGGTGGGCGGGGAGCCAGGCGAGCAGCGCCTCGCGCTTGGAATGCGCAGCTGGCGAGCCGAGAAAGCGCGGCGACAGCAGGGCCGTGAACAGCGCGGCGGCCAGCTTTTTGTTCTGCCGCCACAGCAATTCCACGTCCAGCGGGATTTCCGATTCGGGGGAATACAGGATGCAGAACTTCACGAGATCCCGTTCGCTCACGTGGAACTCCGGTGCGCCGGAGCCCAGGAAATTGAGCGACCTCAGGATATGGTCGCAATGGACAAAGGCGCTGGCGGCAAACAGCGCCGACAACCAGCGCTGGAAGTTGATGAGCTGGCCGAAGCCGCCGGGCGAGACATGGAAGGTCGGGTCGGAAAACAGGGCCGAGATGGCGCTGGTGAGGCGGGTCAGGCCGTGCGCGTCACGCTCCTGCGCACCTATGGCGGCCGACAGGCTGAGCGCGAAGTTGCCGTCCAGGTTGCCGTAGTTCCTGTCTATGAGCAGCAGCAGCTTGACCAGCTCTCGCGCAGCCGGCTCCTGCTGGCGGGAGTAGCACAGGTATTCGAAATTCTCCAGCGAAAAAATATCGTCAGCCATGGTGCCCTTGTCGATGGCCCCGTCAGGCCGACAGCGCCAGTATCGCCGCTACCGCCGTGAAACTCACTGGACCAGCCCGGAAAAGGTGCGGTCCAGGTTGTACTGGGCACGCGCGAGCTTGTCCTGCTGCGCCTTGAGCCAGGCGGAGTCCTGCTCTAACCGGCTCTTCTCGGCCGCCAGCATCCTGACGGTCTCCGTGCGCTGCGGACCGCCCAGGCCCTTGCTGGAGGCCAGCATGTTCTGCGCGGTCAGCGACGTACGGAAGCGCTCCTGCGTCAGCGGAAATTCCGCCCGTGGGAAATCAAAGGCCTTCACCGCCTCTGCATACAACTGCCTGGCGACGTCGAAGGGAATCTCGGCGGGCTTGAGCTTGTTGGCGCGGCCGTAGTTGACCAGGTCCGAGGCGAAATGGTGGCCGACCCGGAAGGGAACGTCGGCGTCGCGCTGCAGGATGTCGGCCAGCTCGGTGGTGGTGGAGTAATCGGCGTCAACTTCCTGCAGCGCGCGGTTGCGATCGATGACGAGGTGGTTCATCAGGTCAGCCAGCTTCACGAAGGCATTGGCCGTGAGGTCCAGGGTTTTCTCGACCTGGTCGCGCTTGTAGTCGGGCATGCCGGGCGTGACGTTGTGCGCCTCCAGTTGGTAGGTGAAGGCGCCGCCCACCACCTCGCTGGCCTGCAGCCGCAGCACGTTGAGGGCATAAGGATTGCGCTTTTGCGGCATGATGCTGCTCGTGCCGGTGAGCCGCCCCTCCTGGATGGTGATCCAGGGAGCGGTCTGGTGGTACTGGGTGTGCAGGTCCTGCGCCAGCAGGCCTATCATCAGCGCCGCGTTGCTGCACAGGCCCACCAATTCCACGCCCTGGTCGAGCGCGCCGAGCTGGGCCGCGTCGTAGGAGTTTTCCACCACGCCGTCAAAACCCAGCAGCTCCGCCAGGCGTTGACGATTCACCGGAAAACTCGAGGTACCGAGCGCGCCCGCGCCCAGCGGGCTCATATTGAGGCGCGCATAAGCCTCCTTCAGTCGCGCGCTGTCGCGCCCGAAGACCGAGGCGAAGGCCAGCAGGTAGTGCGCGTAAGTAGTGGGCTGGGCCTGCACGCCGTTGGTATAGGCCGGCACGATGGTGTCCAGGTTCTTCTCGGCCACAGCCAGTAGTTGCGCTTTCGATTGGATCATCGCGTCCATTAGAACTAGCGCACGCTCGCGCTGGATCAGGCGCCGCGTGGTGGACAGGATGTCCTGGCGGCTACGGCCTGAATGCATGCGCGAACCGTCGGGGCCGGCCAACGCCAGGATCAACGGCTCATACTGCAAATAGTCACCCGGGCGCTTGGCACCCGACTGGTTGCCTTCCCTGATCACTTGTTCAACAGCCCGCGCGATTTTTTTCCCAAGCTCAGGCGGGACGATTTTTGTCTCGACCACCATCACGGTTGAGGCCTTGTTCATCTCGCCGAGGAAATGGAAGTTGTCGTGCTCGGCTTGCCCGGCTTTCTTGTCTGCGGCGACAGCCACAGCGGACAGCGATACCAGCAACAGCAGAACCAGCCGCCCGGCGCGGCGCGGCATTATGGAGCCAGTGAACGCCGCGGCGGACGCAGGTTCAAGGCGTTGCATCTTCTTTGCCTGCGGCGGATGCATTGAGATTGGCATTGGACGACACCACGGAAATAGTGAGCCTGTCCGCTCCGCCGCTGGAGGATGGGGATGCAGTATCGCCGACAAGGGGCGCCATCCAGTCGCTACCGGCCATATCCGACTGCAGCGCGGCGGTCGCGGCGGCCGAATCGGCGCTGGTCAGGCTGTTGCTCATCTTGCCGCCGAGATTACGCAGCACGACACCGGATCCGGTGGCGGTGATCGTCGTGGCGTCCGAAGACTGGCTGAAGGGCTGCCCACTCGGCGCACTGGCGCTAATGAGCAAGACGCCGTTTTCCACCTGCAGCTTGTTGGTGCCGCCGTCTATGCGCACACCATAGCTGCCGCCGGAGCCCGATACGCGAAGATTTCCGTTACCACCCGTACTGACGGTATTGAAGGCATTGGCGCTGCTGCCGACGATAGAGAGGCCCTCGCCGGAGCCGGCGGTCGTCGCCTGGATGTCGATGTCGCCGCTGCCCGATGTGATGCTGATGCCGTTGGCGGCGCCCGAGGCCGCAGTGCGCAGGAGAACTGCCGGCGCCGCAGACGCCGCGCTGCTGTTGCCCGTGATCGAGAGTTTGCCCGACACCGTGGAAATGGCGGCGGAACTGGTCGCCGTCGACGGGTAAATGGCGACGCCGCTGCCATAAGTGGAACTGCCGGCCACGCTCACCGAACCGCTGCCAGTGGCGCGTATGACGTTGTTGCCGGTCAGCACGCCTACCCCGTCACCGTAAACGCTGCTCCCGGTGATTGCGAGCGCACCGTTCTCGACGCTGACCAGGGCCTTTCCTCCGCCGTAGATGCTGACCCCGTTGCCCTGGTCGGCGGCGTTGCCGACCAGCGTCACATTGCCCGCGCCCGTGGTCTGGATGCGGTTGGCGACGTTCTGGATGGCGATGCCGTGGTCGAGTTCGCCGACGTTGGGCGAGTGGAAGTTGCCGACCAGCGTGATGTTGCCGCCCTGCGAGGCGATGTTGTTGACCGAGTTGGTGCTGGTGGCGCTGCCGCCCAGGGCGATGGCGTCCGAGGTGCCTATGGAGTCGCCGCGCAGCGTGATGTTGCCGCTCACGGTGCTGACGTTGACGCCGTTCGAATTGCCGGTGGAGTTCAGGAAGATGCCGTAGCCGCCGAAGCTGCTGGTGCTGTTGCCGTTGACGGCAATGGCGCCGCTGCCGGTGCTGATGTTGATCGCCGCGTTGGCGCCGGAAGGCGCGATGTCTACGCCGCGCCCCGAATAACTGGTGCCGTCCAGCGTCAGCGCACCCGACTGCGTGCCCAGGTTGATGCTGGCGTAGGCGCCGCTGGCGTCCAGCGACACGGCCTTGAAAGAACCGGTGGTGGGGTTGACCACGCTGTTGTTGGCCAGCAGCTTGAGCGCGCCGGCCGTGCTGTTGATGTTGACCTGCGAGGCGGTGGCCGCGCTGGTGCCGCTGCCCGAGCTCAGCAGGCCCAGCGCCGGCGTGGTGCCGCCCGAGGTGTTGCCGGCCACCGTGATGTTGCCGTCGGAGAAGATGCTGATGGAAGAGCCGGAACCCGTCGAGTTGAGCACCGTGCCGTAGCTGCCGGTGCTGCTGCCGCCCAGCGTGATGGCGCCGCCCGCCGTGGCATTGAGCACCACGGCGCCGTTGCCGGAGGCCGCGAGGTAAACGCCGCGGCCGGCACCGGCAAAGCCGTTGGCATTGGCCTGGATGGTCAGGTTGCCGCTGCCCACGCTGAGTTTTTGCGTGGAGGTGCTGGCCGTCGAGCAGATCAGCACACCGAAGCCCGAGCTGGCATTGCCGCTGATCGTCAGATTGCCCGAGCCGCTGGCGGCCAGGGTGTTGTTGGTGCTGAAGATGCGCGTGCCATTGCCGCTGCCCAGGTTGATGCTTTCCACCGTGATGGAACCGGCGCCGCTGGTGAGCACGTTGCTGCCGCCGGTGAGCACAAAGGCGTCGCCGGTCGCACTGGCGCTGGCGACATTGGCCAGGATGGAGATGTTGCCGCCACCGGCATTGAGCGTGGAGGCGCCGGATATATTCACCGCACTGGTGGTGGCGCTTGTCGAGGTGGAGGCGCCGCGTATCGTGATGTTGCCGCCGCTGGTGCTCAGCGAAGCGCCATTCAGTGCCACGCCCGAGGCGCCGCTCTGGTTAGTGGCGGCATAGCCGGTCAGCGGATTGCTGCCGCCGCTGATGGTGATGGCCCCGCCGTTGGTGGTGATGGTGCTGCCGGTCAATGCCACCGAGCCGTTGCCGGTGTCGCCGTAGTTGGAGACCAGCGAGACATTGAGGCTTTTGCCGGTGCCGTTGGAAATGACGCGGCCGCTGCCGATGATGATGTTGCGGTGCGCCTGCAGGGTCAGCGAGGCATTGCCCACACCCTTGACGTTGTCCAGCACATTGATGTCGCCCGCGGTGCCGCCGGCGGCAGAGGTTTGGACTATCACGTTGGCGCCTTCGGACAGCGAAGCGTTGAGTACGCCCGAATTCAGGGTGGAATTGGCTGCACCGCTCGAGGTGAAGGGCGAGCTCCCGGTCGCGCCGGAGCTTGCCGCGCTCGTGATGTTGATGTTGTAGGGGTCGATCAGCCAGGTGCCGCCCTTGCCGGAGGCCGCACTGATATTCACCGAACCCGTTGCATCCAGGTGGTGGCCAGAGGTCTCGACCAGGCCGCCGCTGCCGGTCTGCCCGCCGCCCAGCACCGTGATGCCGCCGTGAAACTGCGTGCTGTCGGTGGACCACAGGATGACTTTGCCGCCGTCGCCGCTGTTGAGCGCGTCAGCGTGAATGCGGGCGCCCTCCCCCATATAGGTTCCGACGGCCTGGCGCTCGGTACCACTGCCCTGGTAGTTGCCGCCGACCAGTACCGTGCCGCCACCGGCATCGCCGGAAGCATCGATTCGGGCGCCGTCGAACACACCGACGTACTGGCCCAAAGCCTTGAAACTGCCGCCGGTTTCACCGGCATCGCGGCCGGAGACGTCGACACGGCCGCTCAAGGCGACAATGCCTGCCTCCCCGCCGTCAAGCAGGACCGTGCCGTTTCGGCGCTGCAGGCTGGTCGCCTCGATCACGCCTTCGTTGTTGACCACATTGGACATCAGCGCGTCGCCGGAGCGGGCCGACATGACGACCAGGCCACCGTTGGCCTTGAGCAGCCCCTGGTTCACCACACTGGCGCCCAGCGAAGGGTCACTCACCTGCATATTGATCAGGCCGTCACCGTTGAAGTCCAACGTGATATTCTTGCCGGCGCCCAGCATCACGCTGCCCAGACGGGCAGTGATGCTGCCCACATTGCGCACCTGCGCACCCAGCAGCGCCACGTACCCGCCGTCAGCCGCCACGATGCTGCCCTCATTGATCACGGCGCCGCCCGCGCTGCCGGCTTCAAACCGATTGTTGCCGGCCATGAAGTTGCCGTCCGAGATGTTCAGTGAGCTGGCCACCAGGCCGCCGACATTGACAGCTGAACCCTGGCCGAACAGGATGCCCGAGGGATTGATCAGGTAGACCTGCCCGTTGGCATTGAGCTGGCCCATGATCTGCGAGGCATCGCTGGATGTGACGCGGTTGAGGGCCACCGACGAGGCCGAGGGCTGCGCGAAATTGACTTTGGCCGCGCTACCGATGTTGAAAGTGTTCCAGGTAGCGACCATCCGGTCGCTGCCCTGTACCACGTTCATGACGTTGCCGCTCTGGCTGATGCTGCCGCTGCCAGCTGTGACCTGACCATTGGTAGGTAAGGCGCTGGCGTCCAGCGCATATCCCCGTACCGGGTAAATGGCGCAAAGCGCTGACAGCATGGCTGCACTCAGCGGTGTCAGCGTCGGGCGGCTTTTACGTGGGGAAACCGGGGAAGAGTGGTATGTCATGCGAGCCCCTCAGAACGTGTAGTTGATACCGAAACCGATCGCGCGGATCGTGGTGCCTGCGCCTGCACTGCCGAACACGCCGGCAACGGCGTAGTTGTAATTGGCCAGCGGTTGGTTGCGCAGCAGCACGTACTGCCCGAAAATCCTGAGCTGCTTGCTCCAGGCATAGGAGAAACCGATGGCCTGGGAGGTCGCACCCATACCTTCCGTCGAACAGTTCACGCCATTGCCGGAAATCATGGCGCAGTCGCCTGCGAAGGCTTTGGCATGGCTGGCGCGCAACTGCCAGGCACCTATCTTGTGTGAGACGCCGACCATGTAGGCGCGGCGGCGGTAGCTGGCGAGGTCGCTTGAAGTGACGCTGGTGTTGATGACACCGGACTCGGCATAGCTCAGTTCGTCGGCGATCAGCGAAACCTTGGTATCGCCAAAATCGTAGGCCACGCCGTAGCGCACGCTGTAGTCATTGGACGAAGTGCCTTGCGTGACGTGGGTATTGGTACCTACCCCGCGCGCGTTGCGGCCCAGGCTGGCTATGCCGAAATAATTCACATGCTGCTCAGCCGCAACCACAGCAGAGAATCCGCCGTTCTCATACGACAGGCTGCCGCCGTAGAGGTAGCCTGTATCAACGTCCGGCGCGGCCTTCATGCCGTTGTTCGAATAAGCCAGCTTGAGCTGGAAGCCGCCCATCTTGGGCGTCCAGTAGCCGAACACGCCGGCCTGGCGGCGGTTGAAAGCGGCATCGTCGTTGTTTTCCACCGCCGCCGTGCCCACCGGGCCGGAGTTTTTAGTGATGCTGGTGGCGAAGCCCGGTGACCCGATGATGTTGTAGTGCGCCGCACTGGTGGTCGCCCCGAAGGGGTCGAAGGAAGAGGTGCTTTCCTTGAGCGGCATGTCCCAGTTGCCGTACATCGCGGTGCCAGCGTCTGGATGGGCGACAGCCACGCCGGTATTACGCAGCTCTTGCCTGTGTGTCCAGTTCGGGGTCGCGTCGTCTCCGGCCGCGCCCGCGCTCAGCGACAGGCCCAGCTCCAGCTGCCACAGCGCCTTCCACTGTTCATAAATGGGGATGCCGCCACGCGCGCCCACATACGACACATTGTCGCGCGCACGCCAGAAGCCCGACATGTTGCGCCCATTGGGCGTGGCCAGCTTGCTCTGGTCGGCGGGCGCCGCAGGCGTCGCGCCTGAGCGGCTCACGTATTCGGGGATGATGCCCAGTGAGCCGTACAGCCGCATGCCGTCTTCCGCCTCCTCGAAATCCTCGCCCCGGCTGCCGCTGCTGGAGGCCAGGCCCGTGAAGGCCTGGGGTGAACCCGACACCGATAGCCACAGGCGACGCGCGCTTTTTGGTTCGCTGACTGGATTGACGCCGGGCGACACCGCGATGCTGGCATTGAACACCAGGTCCTTGTTGTAGACGTTCAGGCCCACGCCATAGCCGTAGCGGCTCGCGCGGTTTTCGCTGTTGTCCCACGGCTTCTTGTTAATGGTCACGCGCCCCGCATCGGCGAACAGCGCACCTTCCACGACGGAGTTGCCGACAACACCCAGGGTCTTGCGCAGTTCCAGACGCGCCAGCATGCCCTGGTCGCCCGCGGCTTCGCCGGCAGGGTACGCGCGCACGCCGCCGGATCCGCCCAGGCTCATTTTCTCTGACGCGTCCAGGTTCTTGTCGGCGTACTGCGCGGTGACCGAGCCCAGCAGAGAGTAGCCGCCGCCAAGCTGCTGCAGGCGGCTGAACGACAGGTTGAGCTTTTTGTAGTCGCCTGCCGCATTGGCCGTGAAACGGTCCAGCGCTGCGTCGTTGGGCGTTTCTTTTTTCAGATAACCCATACCCAAACGCGCGTTCCAGCTGTTGTTCGCCGACGCGCCTGTCCAGTCGTCACGCCAGTCGCCAGACAGGCCCGCACTCATCAGGTTGGCAGACTTTTCGACGGTCGTGCCGCCAGTCGTGTCCTGGAAATGCCGGTATTCCGTCGCCAGCGACAGATTCATGTTGGCGCGCCGGCTGCGCAGCAACGCCGCGTTGAGAAACAGCGTGCTCACGCGGGCTTCACCTCTGGCCTCTACTTCCTTGAGGTTTTTGCCAATGTTGTATTGCAGACCCGCAAAGTTCGCGCCTACCGACAGCCCTGTCGTGCCGAGGGGCTGCACATAACCAACGCCTGCAATGCGCAGGCCTTCAAAAGTTTGCTGCGTATTCAGGCTGAAGCTTTCGCCCATGCCCAGTGCGTCGTTGAGGCTCAGGTTGGCGGACAGGCGATTGGCACCGGTGTAATAGCTGCCACCGTTGTCGATGCTCACGCGCGAGGTGATCGCCCCCATCTCGCTGACCTTGACGATGATGTCGGTGGCGCCCGGTTCTGCCGAAGGCCGCAACACCGCCTTGACCGTCACACCGGCGATGTCAGAGAGCCGCAGCAGCGTGTTTTCGAGGTCGCTTTCCTGGATCACCTCGCCCGGCTGTAGTCCCGCGAGATGTCGGCCTATCAGGTCCGGGTCCAGGCGCACGTTGGCATCGGGCTCGGCCACCACCCGGCCGATGACGCCTTCACGGATGCCGAGGGCAACCACACCGCCTTGTATTTCCTGTGCGGGGAGGTAGGCGCGCGCTACCAGGTAGCCCCGGGTGCGATAGTAGGCCGTGATTTTGGCGGCGGCTTTGCCCAGTCCGGCGAAGTCCAGCTCGCGGCCGACAAACTCCTGCAGTTGGGCTTGCAGCTCGGATGCCGGCAGAGACCGGTTGCCGCTCAGTACAAAACCCGTGACCTGTATGCCCGTCCCACCGGCGGGGGGGCTCTGGCCCTCATCACTGCCTTCCACCTCTTTTTCGATGCGCGCAGGACGCTGCACTGCCGCCGGCGGGCCGGCATTTTCCGTCGGCGAGAGCTGTTGCCGGTTCGCGTCGAAAAGAGTACCGGCGCTGGGCGGCGTCTGTGCATGGACGGCAAAAGGTGCGGCGGCCAGCATTGCGCAGATCTGCGATGCGAGGATTTTTCGCCGTGGTGCGGCAAGGCGTGAGGGTTCCATCATGGTTTTCGTCTTCTGTCTTGGTGTTGTATCCGCGCGTCTCTGTGCTTCTTCTTTTTTCTTGTTGTGCTCGTTCGGCTTGTCTCTGTTTGTCCCGGCTATTCGCTAGTTGCCGGCGGCATGGAAAATTTTTGCAGCAACATCGCGGGACTCAAAAATTTCGGCCGCTTCGTGGCCCGCGTCCGGCACCACCATGACCGCACGCGTCACGGGTGTCTGCCATTTCTGGGCTAAAAACTGTTCGTAGCGCATGTAATTCCTGTGCCGATTCAGCCGGTCCGTGCCCTGCATGGCGGCCCCGCAGGATTTGTCGAGTGACTCGTAGGCTGGGTCGTTGTCCTGCGCGCCCACCAGGTAGAGGACCTCGCGCGCCGCATAGCGCTTGAACAACTGTTCGCCGTCCAAGCCCTGCCCATAGGGAACCATGTTGCCCAGGCCGTAGCGGAAGTTGTTGTAACCGGGGCAGAGGATGCTGTTCACAGGCTTGAAGCTCCCACCCTCCGGACGGCTGTCATCCAGGTACAAATAGGAAGACGGGCTGGAGACCACATACCGCACGCGGATGCCCGACTTGCGCAACCCCTCCTCGCTGTTGTTGAGCACGGCATAGCGCTGCATTAGCTGCCCACCGGCCGAGTGGCCGATGAAAACGATTTCCTTAAGTACGGGAAAACGCTTGCCCGCGCTCAGGTAGCGGGCGATATCGTCCAGCACGCCGCAGGAATTGATAGCCTCCTTGCCCCGGGAGGGCTGGCACTGCATCCAGTTGCCACCGCGCCAAAGCGGGATATTGCCGTCAGGCGAAGTGTCTGATGCCGTCAGGAAGTGGGGCACCAGCAGCAACGTGCTTGATGCGTCCAGCCGCGCGGCTTCCAGCAAGCCCAGGCCCACGCCAAAATAACGGTCGGCATCGCGCTGCACGCCATGTACAAAAATGACCGCACGCTTGATCCCGGCGTCCGGCTGGCGCAAGTCAATGTTGGAATAGACCGCAAAGGGATAAGCGGTGCCCGCGGCTTCCAGGTCAATTACCTGCTCCCTGGGCGGTTCGCCGGCGGCTTTATCAGCTGCAGCGAAAAGACGCGCGCCAAAGAAAGCCAAGCCCATTGCCACCACCAGTTGTAACCACCTGTTTCGAGCACGTGTCATACCTGTATCTCGCTTTGTCAAAAATGCAGACATCGAAAGGCTTGACGCGTTGTGCTCGAATGCCGGGCGCTCCCGGCGTACGCACTACAAATGGATCACAAATCCAGCGTTTCCCTTCACGGCCTTTTTTAGGAGATCCACCGGAAAGATCAGTTGTAATAACTTGCAACTTACGGTGTTGTTGGCGATTCTAGGAAGACAACCGCTACCTGTAAAATATCTTGATTCTGGTACATCGATACTTTAAAAGTATCTTATGAGCAAGAATCCAGCAGCGAGGATCAGCGCGACACGTAATGGACGTTGGCCACTGGATTGATACCGGGTAGGCATCGGTTCCACGCAAATTCGGCGTGGACGTATCTCGACTCCACTGCTGGAATGCGGTCTGGCGCTAACCCCGTGCGCTCTAAGGGGTTAGCCGCTGAGCGTGCGTTTTTGACGGAAGGTCCCAAGGCGCCATTGCCTCGCGGATCAGCGCGACGTGCGGATGATGACCTTGCCGCGCGCATGACCGCCGGCCACCTGCTCAAGCGCCGCGCGGGCGTCATCCAGCGGATGGATTGTGTCGAGGATCACCTGGAGCCGTTTGTCGTCGAAGCGCTTGAGAATCAGCGTCAATGCCGCAGCATCCCCGCTGAAGAATGCGAAGACGCCGTGGATATCTCCACGCGGCTGTATCGTGTGATCGACGATCGACACCACCGTCCCGCCCGGCCTTGTCGCTCGCCACGACCGCTCGAGGGTCTCCCCACCAATCGTGTCGATGACCAGGTCCAGGTCTCGCCAACGCTCTGCAAAGTCATCACGGCGGTAATCGATGACTTCGTCCGCACCCAATTCTTTGACCAGTGTGTGGTTCTTTGCAGAAGCCGTGGCTAAGACGTGCGCACCTGCCTGCCTTGCGAACTGGACGGCGAAGCTGCCCACGCCACCGGCTGCCGCGTGAATCAGCACGCGCTGCCCCGCCCTTAACTTTCCAGCCCCAAACAGTGCCAGCCAGGCCGTACCTGCTGCCGTCGGCAACGCTGCGGCCTGCTCGTAGCTCATCTCTGCAGGAACCAGGCACAACGCGCTTGCAGACAGCAGGGCAGACTGTGCGAAGGCACCCCCCGCCGTCGGCGCGAGCCTCCCCACGACGCGGTCACCAGGCTTGAACCGGCCAACCTTTGGACCCGCGGCTTCAATCACACCGGCGAGGTCAGTACCTAACGTATAGGGCAAAGTGACAGGAAAGACAGGCTGCATGGACCCGCCAAGGATTTTCAGATCCAGCGGGTTCACGCTCGCCGCCTCGACGCGAACCAGGGCCTGACCGTCACCCGGTGTGCCCAGGACGGCGTGTTCAATATCCGCCCGGCTGGCGCCGCCGAATGCGTGGATGCGAAGTGCTTTCATCAAATACTTTCCCCGTTAATCGCCGAGTGGAGGGAAGCTTCCAAGTTGCAGGAAAACGCCAAACCAGTCTTCCAGGTGCCAGGTTCGCTGGATACGCGTCTCATGGAATTCGTGGAACTCGTGGATGCGGATGCTGACCTTTTTTCCGGTTGCCGCAATGCCGAAGAGTGGCCCCAGATGGGTACCCGTTATCTCAGCCCGTACACCGATACGCCCGGGTACCTGAATCAAGTCGTGAATGGCAATATGAACGTCCGGCAGGGCTCCGATGAAGCTGCGGATGATCGGTTTCAAACCCTCGGGTCCCGGGCCTTGCCCGGGCGCCAGCGGAATGTCATCCCAGTCGGCAGTCACAGCGCTGTCCAGCAGGTCAGGGTTCTTGTCGTTGAATGCGCGATACAAGGTTTCGACGGCGCGGCGCTCAGCCATCATTTGTGTGGTGTCGGTCATTTGTCCGGCTTTCGGTGGTTGAAGTGGAAGAAGGTCGATTCTGGTCGGCCGATGAAAATCCGTCCAACAAATGACTCATATACAGTTATATTTGATTCATGGATTTTCATGGCATTGATCTGAATCTGCTCGTGGCGTTTGACGCGCTGATGGACGAGTGCAATGTGACCCGCGCAGCCGCGCGGGTAGGCGTGAGCCAACCTGCCATGAGTGCCGCGCTGTCACGTCTGCGAACGTTGTTTGGCGACCCGCTGTTCCTGCGCAGCGCAGAAGGACTTCTGCCGACAGCGCGTGCCAGGGAAATCGTGGGGCCCGTGTCGCAAGCACTGCGGCAAATCAAGACAGCTCTCGTGCAAGAACCGGGCTTCGAGCCCGAGCAGGCATCTCTGGTATTCAACCTTGGGCTGTCCGACTATCCGGCTTTCGTACTGCTGCCCGCACTTGTCAGGGAGCTGGCGCGCGCGGCGCCGGGAATATCGCTGAGCGTGCACGCGATTAACAATCGGGATAGTGCGGTCGACATGCTGGACGCAGGAACGATTGATGCGGCAGTTGGCGTCCCGCCGACCCGTGCAGAGAGCCGGATATTGACACGGCCTGTTCTGAGAGACGAGTTCGTGACCATCGTTCGCCGCGACAACCCGGCAGTGAAGCGAAGCATGGGTCTGAAGGCATTTCTTGCGCTGCCTCATGTACTCGTGTCACCGGAGGGTGATCGCCACGGCCTGGTTGACGAGGCGCTGGCCAGGCTGGGAAAACGCCGCACCCTCGCACTGACGCTTCCGCAGATGTTTGCCGCGCCCGCGGTGGTGGCCCAGACAGATACCACGGCGACGGTAATGAAGCGCGTGGCCCTCAATTCCCCGGCTCTGCGCAAGCTGGTCTTGTTTCCGCCGCCTGTTGCGCTGCCAGAAGTTGTCTTCGACCTCATCTGGCATCGACGGAACGATGCACATCAGGTGCAGCAATGGCTCAGGGAATTGATCGCATCACTTGCTTCGGCTGCCTAGAATAGTAAAACCCGCCAGTCGCTTCACCGTGACGAATTTCAGTGAAGTTGGGCTTTGAAACGCTGCGGCGTGCCTGCGCGACAACGGCAGACAAGAAAAACCATGATTGGTGCGGCTGGCGGGGATCGAACCCACGACCCTTGGCTTCGGAGGCCAATACTCTATCCACTGAGCTACAGCCGCAACGCTGGAAACGGTTTGCGCCGGATTGCGGCCGAGGGGCGCGAAATCAGGGCAATTTGCACTGTGCGGGCGATTCACGCCGCGCAACGCCTGCGATTCTACCAGCCGGCCACGGCGCTCCCCGGCCTCTGCAAGCCCCCAGTTATAATGTGAGGTTGCTGAGCAAGCGCTGCCCAAGAGCGCCATATCACCACGCGATAGCCCCCCGATTCTTAGTTTTTTGAGGACGCCATGAGCGCAAACGACCACACCACGGCCCACGAAGAAGCCCATACTGGCCCCATCAAGACCCCCCAGCAACTGCTGGCCGCGGTTTTTTTCTCTTTTGTCGTTCCTGTTTTCGCCATCATCGGCCTGGTGTATTACGTCGCTTCGGCCAACAAGCCAGCTGCGGGTGCGGACGAAGGCGCCAAGGCGGTTGCGCAGCGCATCCAGAAGATCGGTGCGGTTGAAATCCGTGATGCCAACCGCCCCCTCAAATCGGGCGAAGAAGTCTACAAAGCACAGTGCGTCGCTTGCCATGGCACTGGCGCAGCCGGTGCGCCGAAGTTTGGCGATACGGGTGCCTGGGCAGCCCGTATCAAGACCGGTTTTGACGCGCTCTGGCACTCCGCCCTGAAGGGCAAGGGTGCCATGGGCGCCCAAGGCGGCGGTGATTTTGAAGACGTCGAAATTGGCCGTGCAGTGGTTTACATGACGGCTGCCGCAGGCGGCAAGTTTGCAGAGCCAGCCGCCCCGGCTGCTGCTGCCGCTACGGCACCCGCAGCAGCCGCCGCACCGTCGGCAGATGTGGTCGCCGCACTCGCTGCAGCCAACAAGACGGCAGCGCCGGCCGCCGGTGCAACGCCGGCTGCTGCCGGTGGCGCCGCACCCGCGCTGTATGGCCAGGTCTGTGCGGCCTGCCACGTGGCCGGCGTTGCCAATGCACCCAAGCTGGGCGACAAGGCCGCATGGGCTCCCCGGATTTCCGCAGGTGTCGAGGCTCTGACGGCCAGCGTTGTCAAAGGCAAGGGTGCCATGCCACCCAAGGGCGGCTCGGCTGCCCCCGATGGCGAAATCAAGGCCGTGGTGCAGTACATGGTCAATGCGTCCAAGTAAACACAGCAAGGAAATCCAGCCCAAAAAAAGCCGGTCAATGACCGGCTTTTTTAATGGAATCTTGATGAGAAATTCAAAGGAAAATGGGTTGAAGCCCAAGCATGACGGGCGCAAGCAGCTACTTTTTTTGTAGCAACTGCGGGCTTCGCACATAGCCGAACCGGCGCGACAAATCGCTGGCCAGGACCTCCTCGGGCACCCACAGGCCCTGCTCTATCGCGTCAGCCGCATGCGTCATGTCCTGGGTATGAACGAGGCCAAAACCCAGGTTGGTTTCCAGGTAGACCCTGCCGGATCCGTCCACGATGCAGCGCTGCGGCCGCGCCGTTTGACCGGAATGGGCCGTGACCTCAAACATAGGCGCGGGGGCGACACGCCAGATCAGCGGCGTCGCTTCGAGCTCCACATACACGCGCTGCGGCCCATTCTGGAAGAACCACTGGCCAGCAGCATCGCTTTCATAATTCCGCTGAATGAAATCGATCAGCTTGTCATGCTTGAGCAGCGAGCCCTTGCTGGCCGCATGGCGCGCGGCATCCAGGCCAGGCGCGCCGCCAAAAGGCCCGGCAGCCTGGGCCCTCTCATCACGCATGTACCAGTTACCGCGTGCGTCCAGTCCCAGCCAGCCGTAGCAGTCGGGAACATTGGGCCATTTGGCAATGGCCTGCCTGACGATGTCATCCATGCCGCTATTTTGCGCTGCACACGGCAGGTGCGATGCGGGCAGGGTTATGGGTAAGCATTAGAGATGTGCAGCCAGGAAACCGGTGACCGCTTCCGGCATGGCACGCACATGGCCGGGAAATGGCGGAGAAGGAAATCCAACATGACCGCCCTGTGCCGGCTGCCAAAGCGTGACATGGCTGCCGGCCTCTGCGGCTTGCGGCAGGCTGCCGGCCGGCACAAAGGGATCGTTCAACGCGTTCAGGGCCAGCGCCGGCACGGCAATGCTGCGCAAATGCGGCTTGGCAGATGCACGCAGCCAGTAGTCATCCGCATCCTTGAACCCATGGACAGGCGCAGTGAATACATTGTCGAAAGCGTACAAGTCGCGCGCGGCCAGTAATCGGTCGCGGTCAAAAAGGCCTGGGTGCTGCTCCAGTTTTTTCAGCGCCTTCGGCACCATGGTTCTCAGGAACATGCGGGTGTAGACCTGCCGGTTGAACCCTCGGCCAATGGCCCAGCCACTGGCCGTCAGGTCCAGCGGCGAACAGACGGACGCAATGCCGCTAACCACCTGGCGGGCCTCTGCGCCGAGCTCGCCGGCCCAGCGCATCAACGCATTGCCGCCCAATGAAATGCCCATGGCAACGACCGGCCCGGGATGGGCCTGCGCAAAACGCCGCAGTATCCAGTCGATCTCTGCAAAATCTCCTGAGTGATAGGCCCGCGGCGCCAGGTTCAATTCACCGGAACACCCCCGGAAGTGTGGAATGGCGCAGCCCCAGCCGCGCTCGCGGGCCACATCGGCAAGCGCTTCGGCGTAGTGGCTGGCAGATGACCCCTCAAGCCCATGAAATACCACCAGGAGTGGCACTTCCTTGCGCGCGTCCTTGCGTCTCACCTCGATGGATTCGCTTCCCGCCGGAGAAATCTCCGGAAGCCCCGACGAAGGCTCATTTCCATCGAGCATCCAGTCAACGTCGACAAAATCGTTGTCAGGGGTATCCCAGCGCTCCCGGCGAAACACGGGCGGCGGGCCCAGGTAGCGGCGTGACCGCAGCGCAGCCCAGATGGTTTGCAAATTGCCGCCCGGCAGCCACCAGGGTGCTGCGTATTTCATCGCAGGCCCTTCAGTGCAGGACGGTCGGTGTTTCCGACACTTCCTGCATTTCTCGCGGCGTGCCGGGACTGGCATGGTGGGCCACCATGCGCCAGCCTTGCGCACCCTTGTGATACACATTGGTGGCAATCACGTAAGCATGCCGCGGCCCTTCATCGGTCAGCACTTCGATGCGTTCCAGCACGCTGTGCACGCAGGCGCTCATGGTCTCGACCTTTCGCACCTTGATGGCCTGGGCATTGATGGTGCCATTGGCAAACATGGCGTCGAAAGTGGCGCGTATGGCCGCCGGGCCCACCAGCCGGGCGCCACCCGGGTGCACACAGACGATGTCGTCGTCATCGCCCCAGCAGGCCATGAGCTTTTCGATGTCGCCGCTTTGCAGCGCCTCATAGAAAGCCGCCTCGATGTCATCGGCGTTGCCGCTGCTGGCGGGCGGGACTTTGGGTTTGGGCATGGGAAGGCGTCAGTCCGGCTTGGCGTTGGGTGGTGAATTCTGCTCGGGATTGAGCCTTGCAGCAAGCCACGAGCGTACGACACCTTGCATGCTGTTGTCTTGCGGCCCGGCGCGCCGGCCGTTTCCACCGCTCTGGTTAGCCTGCCAAAGCAGTTCAGGAGCGGCCACATGGGTGCCCGGCGGCAAAACCTGCAGCGCGGCGTCGATAAATTCTGCCAGCTTGGCAGGACGCACCGGCTGCTCGGCTGCGGGAATCATGAACTTGAGGGTTGACAGCATCCATGACGCCGTCTTCTCGAAAAAATTGGCGCCCGCAATACCTTCGGTCTTGCGCGCCGAGCGCACCAACAACACGCGTTCAAAACCCAGCGAAGCCACGGCTTGCTCATCGAGGTCGGCCAGTCCGCGCTTGAGGGCATCGGGTAAACGCCCCGAAGCGTGGGGCACCACCACAACCAGTGTCTGTGCGCCACAGCGTTTCAACCAGCGGGCCAGCACCGGTAGTTGTCCCGGCACGGGCGTCCACAGTGTGCGCTCACGCCCATAAAAAAGCCGTGGCGGCTCAAACATGACCAGGCCGGTATGAACAAGCTGAGGCCGCGCGGGCCACGCGTCGATCGCTGAAGCATCACCTGCCAGCACAATCCCCACGCCGGCCATCCCGGTGGTCATGGTTTCAGTAGCCAGCACCTCGGTGTGTGCATAACGGCCGCTGCCGACAAGGCGGCGCAACACTTCATTGCCCAGCACGCCGGTCGCGCCGGCAATCATCAGACGCGGTTTCGGGGCTGCCGCCGCCAAGGGGCGCAGGTTGGCCTGCAGAGCTTGCAATGCCTGTACGGACACGGGGGAATGAGGCCTCATCGACATTCGACTATGTTAGTGTTGCAGCTTGCATTTTCGAAAGACATCGCCATGAAATCCCGCTTTTTAAACCTGTTCCTTGTCAGCATGCTGGGCCTGCTCCTCACGGGTTGCGGCTACAACGACTTTCAGCGCCTCGACGAACAAACCAAATCGGCTTGGTCTGAAGTGCTGAACCAGTACCAGCGCCGTGCCGACCTGGTGCCCAACATTGTGGCCACGGTCAAGGGCGAAGCCGCTTTTGAACAGGACACCCTGACCAAGGTGATTGAAGCACGCGCCAAGGCCACCTCCATCCAGGTGACACCGGAAACCCTGAACGATCCGGCAGCCTTCAAGAAATTCCAGGCGGCGCAGGGCGAACTCGGCAGTGCGCTGAGCCGCCTGATGGTGGTCAGTGAACGTTACCCCGACCTCAAGGCCAACCAGGGCTTTCGCGACCTGCGCGTGCAGCTGGAAGGCACCGAGAACCGCATCACCGTAGCGCGCAACCGTTATATCCAGGCGGTCCAGGAATACAACGTGCTGGCACGCAGCTTCCCGAGCAACCTGACGGCCATGGTCTTCAGCTACAACGTCAAGCCGAACTTCACCGTGACCAACGAGGCGCAGATTTCCGCGCCTCCTGTGGTGGACTTCACCAAGAAATAAGTCTTTGCGAAACTTGCCGTGCAGCAACTAGCGGGTTGGACATCGGGCCGCAACCTACGCTGGATGGCGGGCTTGTTGCTGGCCGTGTGGCTGCCCCTTGCGGCCTGGGCGCAAGGCGTGCAGCCGGTGCCGGCCCTCACGGCGCACGTCATGGATAGCACCGGTACGCTGGACGCTACGCAGCGCGCGGCACTGGAAGCCAAACTCGCTGCGTTCGAACAAAGCCGCGGCGCACAAGTGGTGGTGCTCATCGTGCCCAGCACCCAACCCGAGGACATCGCCGCTTATGCCCAGCGTGTGGGCGACACCTGGAAGATCGGGCGCAAGAGCGTAGGCGATGGGCTGTTGCTGGTTGTGGCCAAGAATGATCGCAAGGTCCGTATCGAGACCACCAAGGCGCTGGAAGGCGCCATTCCGGACCTCGCGGCGCGCCAGGTGATAGACACCGCCATCACCCCGCGCTTCAAACAGGGTGACTTTGCCGGTGGGCTGAATGCCGCGGCCGACCAGATCATGGCGCTGATCAGCGGCGAAAACCTCCCGGCGCCTGAGCAGAAAAGTGCTTCGGGCATGGCTGACAGCGGCTTCGAGTGGACCGACCTCGCGGTGTTCCTGTTCTTTGCCGTGCCGATTGGCGGGCGCCTGGCCGCCGGCGTCTTGGGGCGCAAGCTGGGCTCCATCGCCACCGGCGGTGCCGTCGGCGTACTGGCCTGGGTGTTCACCAGCAGCCTGATTGTGGCCGGCCTGGCGACTGTGGCGGGTATGGTGTTCGCGCTGGTGACCAGCCTGGGTGCCCTGGGCCGGGGCGGCCGCTCTTCGGGTGGATGGAACACCGGCGGCTTTGGCGGCGGCAGCAGCGGAGGGAGCTGGGGCGGAGGCAGCAGCAGTGGCGGCGGGTTCAGCAGCGGCGGTGGCGGTGATTTCGGCGGCGGCGGCGCATCAGGCGACTGGTAGGCACATGCCCAATAAACTCAAGACCATCCTCAAGCACCTCTGGCTGGACGCCTCCGATGCCCAGCGCGCGATTGCACCCGACATGCTCAACCAGCTGGCCAGCCGGGTGGCGGCCAGCGAGCGGCGGCACAGCGGCGAAATACGGATATGCGTGGAGGCTTCGTTGCCCATCAGCTATCTGTGGCGGATGAACAAGGAAAACACCATCGCACGGCTGACGCGCCAGCGCGCCCTCACGATGTTCGGCAAGCTGCGGGTATGGGACACCGAACACAACAACGGCGTGCTGATTTATTTGCTGCTGGCCGAGCACGCCATTGAAATCGTGGCGGACCGCGGCGTGGCGCGCCATGTGAATCAGGCGCAGTGGCAGGCCATGGTGGTGCGCATGGCCCAGGCATTCAGGGAGAACCGGTACGAGGACGGATTGACGCAGGCACTGGAAGAAACCTCGGCGCTGCTGATGGCGCACTTCGCCATCGATGGCACGCAGGGCGACGCACCCGACAATCCCAACGAACTGCCCGACGCACCCTGGCTGCAATAGCCGGTTGGCAGGTACCGCAGGCCTGTCGCCGATAGCGTCGCGTCAGGGCGCCAGAACCACGACCAACACAAAGAGGGCGACTGCCGCGAGCACAACCCGCGTCAGCCAGGCTTTGCGCGCGCGTCTGGCCCGACGCTCCGGCGACGCTTCTTCTCCCCATATCAGGCTGTCTAAAAGACTGTCCATTTCGCACCTCGTTGCTGGCTTGAACCCGTCACAACGATAAGGGAGCAGCCCGGGCCATGGCTGTCATTTAGCGTGTCCAGTTGTTACCTTGCTGGCTCAGCCCAAGCGTTTTTTCGGAAAACGCTCCCTATTTGATAGCTGCTTGCGCTCACCCTGTATGGGCTGGAGGCCTTTTTTCGCTCAAATAGCGGAAGCACGCCCGGTTTCCGCATGGTGCAATGGGAACGTCGCGCCGCAGCCACTCATGGCTGCGGGAAGCTACTTCATCGACGTCCGCTTCTGCTCGCTGCGCGCCGATTGCACTACCTTCTCGATAAAACAAACGCCGCGCCCTCCGTCCTCGACCCACGGATGGTCGGCGTCTAGCGGATCAGCCGTTCGCCCGGCGTACGCGTGCGGATATCGGCCGCCCCAAGGTAGACATTCGCAAAGGTTCCAATGAAGGACTCGGGTGGCCAGCCAGTTGGCCCGCTACGCAGAGGGAGCACAAAACAACCATCTTCGTCATTTTCAGGAATGACTGTGAGCGCTTCGCCAACTGCATGAGCGGGCAAATTGATTCGAATTTCTCCAGATCGAAGCGCCCATAAAAAACCGGCCCTTTGGCCGGTTTTTCCTGAAGCATGGAGGCTTATTACTTTTTCTGGCGGTATTTGCGCAAAGCGGCAATCTGGGCGGCCATGACGGCGAGCTCGGACTGGGCCATGGCAATATCGATATCGCTTTTTGCGTTTTTCAACGCTTCTTCAGCAGCTGCCTTGGCTTCCAGCGCCTTGGCTTCGTCCAGGTCCTTGCCGCGAATGGCGGTGTCGGACAGCACGGTGACACAGTTCGGTTGCACTTCAAGCAAGCCGCCGGCCACGAACACGAATTCTTCGCTGCCGTCAGCCTTTTCGATGCGCACGGCGCCCGGCTTGATGCGGGTGATCAGCGGGGTGTGGCGCGGGTAAATGCCCAGCTCGCCGGCCTCGCCGGGCAAAGCGACAAAGTGCGCTTCACCGGAGAAGATGGACTCTTCCGCGGAGACCACGTCGACGTGAATGGTGGTTGACATAAACGCTCCTTAATGGAAAAAAGTTGCAGGGCCTGAGCCCTTAAACCTTCTTGGCCTTTTCGAACGCTTCGTCAATCGTGCCGACCATGTAGAACGCTTGCTCGGGCAGGTGATCGCACTCGCCGGCCACAATCATCTTGAAGCCGCGAATGGTTTCAGCCAGGCTGACGTACTTGCCGGGGGAGCCGGTAAACACTTCAGCCACGTGGAAAGGCTGCGACAGGAAACGCTGGATCTTGCGGGCGCGGGCTACGGCCAGCTTGTCTTCGGGAGCCAGTTCGTCCATGCCCAAAATCGCAATAATGTCGCGCAGTTCCTTGTAGCGCTGCAGCGTGCCCTGCACGGCGCGGGCCGTGGCGTAGTGGTCTTCGCCCACGACGTTCGGATCCAGCTGACGGCTGGTCGAGTCGAGCGGGTCAACCGCAGGGTAGATACCCAGCGAAGCGATGTCACGCGAAAGCACCACGGTGGAGTCCAGGTGGGCAAAGGTCGTGGCAGGCGACGGGTCGGTCAAGTCATCGGCAGGAACGTAAACGGCCTGGATGGAAGTGATGGAGCCAACCTTGGTGGAGGTAATACGCTCTTGCAGGCGGCCCATTTCTTCGGCCAGCGTAGGCTGGTAACCCACGGCGGAAGGCATACGGCCCAGCAGTGCGGACACTTCGGTACCGGCCAGCGTGTAGCGGTAGATGTTGTCCACGAAGAACAGCACGTCGCGGCCTTCGTCACGGAAGGATTCGGCGATTGTCAGGCCGGTCAACGCCACGCGCAGACGGTTTCCTGGGGGCTCGTTCATCTGGCCGTAGACCATGGCCACTTTGGATTCGCCGAGGTTCTCGAGGTTCACGACGCCGGAGTCGGCCATCTCGTGGTAGAAGTCATTGCCTTCGCGGGTACGTTCACCCACACCGGCAAACACGGACAGACCCGAGTGCGCCTTGGCGATGTTGTTGATGAGTTCCATCATGTTCACGGTCTTGCCGACGCCGGCGCCGCCGAACAGGCCCACCTTGCCGCCCTTGGCGAACGGGCAAACCAGGTCGATCACCTTGATGCCGGTTTCCAGCAGTTCCTGCGATGGCGACAGTTCGTCGTAGGCAGGCGCCTTGCGATGGATGGGGGCGGTCAGCGTCTGGTCGACCGGGCCGCGCTCGTCGATGGGCGCGCCCAGCACGTCCATGATGCGGCCCAGCGTGGCTTTGCCCACGGGAACCGTGATGTTGGCGCCGGTGTTGTACACCATGTTGCCGCGGCGCAGGCCGTCGGACGTGCCCAGCGCGATGGTACGCACGATGCCGTCGCCCAGCTGCTGCTGGACTTCCAGCGTCAGCGCGGAGCCTTCCATTTTCAACGCGTCATAGATCTTGGGCATCTGGTCGCGCGCGAATTCCACGTCAACCACCGCACCAATACACTGAACAATCTTGCCTTGAGCTTGAGCCATGATTGAATCCTCTTTCGTTTCTTTAAATCTTTAAATCGGGTGTGGCGGCCTAAACCACTATCAGACCGCTGCAGCACCGGCAACGATTTCCGAAAGTTCTTTCGTGATCGCCGCTTGACGCGTTTTGTTGTACACCAGCTTGAGTTCGCCGATCACGCTGCCGGCGTTGTCGGTGGCGGCCTTCATGGCCACCATGCGGGCAGACTGCTCGGACGCCATGTTCTCGGCAACTGCCTGGTACACCAGCGCTTCCACATAGCGGATCAGCAAATCGTCGATCACGGTCTGCGCATCGGGTTCGTAGATGTAGTCCCAGCCGTGCTGGTCTTTATCGGCCTGCAGGTGTGCTGCCGTCAAAGGCAGCAGCTGCTCGACCACCGGTTCCTGGCGCATGGTATTGATGAACTTGGTGTAGCACAGGTACACCGAGTTGATCTTGCCTTCGCTGTACGCGTCGAGCAGCACCTTGACGGGGCCGATCAGCTTTTCCAGGTGAGGCTTGTCGCCGAGCTGCGTCGCGTGCGACACCACCTTGGCGCCGACCCGGTTCAGAAAACCAAGGCCCTTGTTGCCGATGGCCACAGCCTTCGCATCATGGCCGGCGGCCTGCACTTCCTTGAGCTTTGAGGTCACGGCGCGCAGCACGTTGGTGTTCATGCCGCCGCACAAGCCCTTGTCAGTCGTCACCACGATGAACCCGGTGGCCTTGGCGTCGTTGGACTCCATGAACGCATGGGTGTATTCGGGGTTGGCCTGACTCAGGTTGGCCGTGATGTTGCGGATCTTGTCGCTGTAAGGACGGGCAGCGCGCATCCGCTCCTGCGCCTTGCGCATCTTGGAGGCGGCCACCATCTCCATGGCCTTGGTGATCTTCTTGGTGTTTTCCACCGATTTGATCTTGCCGCGTATTTCCTTGCCTGCTGCCATATGGATTCCTAAGGGGTTCCTGAGGGTTGCTTAATTACTTGCTTGACGATGCGTCAGGCGAGATCAGGCAAACGACTTCTTGAACTCGGCCACAGCCGCGTTCAGTTCAGCCTCAGCATCCTTGTCCATGGCCTTGTTGGCTTCGAGCTTGGCCATCAGGGCCGCGTTCTTGTCCTTCAGGAAGGCGTGCAGGCCGTGTTCGAAAGCCAGGACCTTCTTGACTTCGATGTCGTCCATGAAGCCCTTGTTCACTGCGAACAGCGTGGCGGCCATGTTGGAGATGGACAAAGGCGAGTACTGGGCTTGCTTGAGCAGTTCGGTCACGCGGGCACCGCGGTCCAGCTGTTTGCGGGTGGCTTCGTCCAGATCGGAAGCAAACTGCGCGAAGGCAGCCAGTTCACGGTACTGGGCCAGGTCGGTACGGATACCGCCGGACAGGTTCTTGATCAGCTTGGTCTGGGCAGCGCCGCCGACGCGGGACACCGAGATACCGGCGTTAATGGCGGGACGAATACCGGCATTGAACAGGCTGGTTTCCAGGAAGATCTGGCCGTCGGTGATCGAGATCACGTTGGTTGGCACGAAAGCGGACACGTCGCCGGCCTGCGTTTCGATGATCGGCAGCGCGGTCAGCGAACCAGTCTTGCCCTTGACGGCACCCTTGGTGAAGTCTTCAACGTACTTTTCGTTCACGCGTGCTGCGCGCTCGAGCAGGCGGCTGTGCAGATAGAACACGTCGCCGGGATAGGCTTCGCGTCCTGGTGGACGGCGCAGCAGCAACGAGACCTGGCGGTAAGCCACGGCCTGCTTGGACAAATCGTCATACACGATCAGCGCGTCTTCGCCGCGGTCGCGGAAGTATTCGCCCATGGTGCAGCCAGAGTAGGCGCTCACATATTGCATGGCGGCGGATTCGGAAGCCGAAGCTGCCACGACGATGGTGTATTCCATCGCGCCGGCTTGCTCGAGCGAGCGCACCACGTTCTTGATCGACGAGGCCTTCTGGCCGATGGCGACGTAGACGCAGGAAACGCCCTTGCCCTTCTGGTTGATGATGGCGTCGATGGCCACAGCGGTCTTGCCGGTCTGGCGGTCACCGATGATCAGTTCGCGCTGGCCGCGGCCGACGGGCACCATGGAGTCAATGGACTTCAGGCCGGTCTGCAGGGGCTGGTCAACGGATTTACGGGCGATCACGCCGGGCGCAACCTTTTCAATCACGTCGGTGAGTTTGGCATTGATCGGGCCTTTGCCGTCAATCGGCTGGCCCAGTGCGTTGACCACACGGCCAAGCAGCTCAGGACCCACAGGCACTTCCAGAATACGGCCCGTGCACTTCACGGTGTCGCCTTCGGCGATGTGCTCGTACTCGCCCAGAATCACGGAGCCGACAGAGTCGCGCTCCAGATTCAGCGCCAGGCCATAAGTAGGCGTGCCGTCGGCGGTTGCGGGGAACTCCAGCATTTCGCCTTGCATCACGTCGGACAGGCCGTGGATGCGGACGATACCGTCGGTCACGGACACCACGGTGCCCTGGTTGCGGACATCGGCACTGGCTGTCAGGCCTTCGATGCGGCTCTTGATCAGTTCAGAAATTTCTGCGGGATTGAGTTGCATGACTCTTTCCTTCTTTCTATGTTGTTGGCTAAAAACCGGGGCGCGCCTGAGCGCAAGCTCAGGAAATCAGCGCCACTTTCATTTGCTCTAAACGGGCTTTGACCGAGGTGTCCAACACCTCGTCACCCACCACGACACGTACGCCACCGATCAGCGCCGGCTCAAGCTCGACCGAAAGGTTGAGCTTGCGGCCAAACCGCTTTTCCAGCGTTGTTGCCAAATCGGCCAGCGCAGCGCCTTCCAGCGGGAATGCGCTGTAAACGGTGGCATCCGAAGAACCACTTTGCGCATTTTTCAGTGCGCGAAACTGTGCGGCGATTTCCGGCAGGACGCTGATGCGGCCGTTCTCGATCACGGTCCGCAGGAAGTTCTTGGCGGCTTCCGGCAGCTTCGTTTTGGCCACCCCGGAAACTACGTCAAACGTCTGGTTTACCGTCACGCTGGGGTTGCCCGCAAATTGCTGCAACTGCACGTTGGCGGCAATGGCTGCAAGCTCATCGAGCCAGACGGCAGTACCGCCCAGGTCGGAACCAGAGGCCTTGAACAACGCTTCAGCGTAGGGACGGGCAATGGTGGCTAGTTCGGCCATGTTTTACGCTCGCTTAAAGTTCGGTCTTCAGGCGACCCAGCAAGTCAGCATGCACACCGGCATTGACTTCCTTGCGCAGAATCTGCTCTGCACCCTTGACGGCCAGTGCGGCGACCTGCTCACGCAGGGTCTCGCGGGCCTTGACGGTTTGCTGCTCGGCCTCAACCTTGGCGGCGGCAATGATCTTGCTGCCTTCTTCGGTTGCGCGGGCCTTAGCCTCTTCAATCAGGGCCTGGGCGCGGCGCTCGGCTTCCGCCAGGCGCACTGCCGATTCGTTGCGCGATTTGGCCAGTTCTTCTTCCACGCGCTTGTTGGCAACGGAAAGTTCAGACTTGGCTTTATCGGCAGCGGCAAGGCCGTCGGCGATCTTCCGGGCGCGTTCGTCGAGCGCAGCTGCAATCGGTGGCCACACGAATTTCATCGTGAACAGCACCAGAATCGCAAACACGACGAGCTGCGCAAAGAATGTGGAGTTAATACTCACAGCGGCACCTCTGTAGGTTGTCTAGAAAGGCGTGCGATTTACTTCAACACAAACGGGTTGGCAAATGCGAACAGCATGGCAATACCCACGCCGATCAGGAAAGCGGCATCGATCAGACCGGCCAGCAGGAACATCTTGGTCTGCAGTTCGTTCATCAGCTCTGGCTGGCGTGCAGCGGCTTCGAGGTATTTGCTACCCATGATGCCGATGCCGATACATGCGCCGACAGCGCCCAGGCCAATGATCAGGCCAGCGGCCAAAGCGACAAAACCGAGTACGTGTTCCATTTAATGCTCCTATGGATTTAACTAACTAACAAAAATAAAAAAAAGAAAGCGGAAACCAGAAAACCAGGGGAAACTGATTCGTGAGAATCAGTGATGGTCGTGGGCCTGCCCCACATAGACCAGCGTCAACATCATGAAAATAAACGCCTGCAGCGCAACGATCAGGATGTGGAAGATTGCCCAGCCCGTGCCCGCGAGCACATGGCCGATGAAGAGGAATACACCGGTCGCAGAGCCGAAGCCCACTGCACCCATCAGCGCGATCAGCATGAACAGCAGTTCGCCCGCGTACATGTTGCCGAAAAGCCGGAGGCCGTGAGATACGGTCTTGGCGGCAAATTCGATCATCTGCATCAGGAAGTTGACGGGATACAAAAACCATTTGTCGCCGAACGGGGCCGAGAACAGCTCATGCACCCAGCCGCCAAAACCCTTGATCTTGACGTTGTAGTACAGGCAAACCAGCAGCACGCCGCAGGACATGCCCAGCGTGGCCGAGAGGTCGGCCGTGGGAACCACGCGGAAGTTGTGAATGCTGTGATCGAGGCCGGTCACAGCAAAAATTGTGTGGAACAGGTCGACAGGCAGGAAGTCCATGGAGTTCATCAGGAAAATCCAGATGAATACGGTGAGCGCCAGTGGGCCGACGGCCTTGCGCGATTCGGCGTTTTTAACGATGCCCTTGGCTTGGCTGTCCACCATTTCGAGCAGGATTTCAACAGCCGCCTGCAGGCGGCCGGGAACGCCGGCGTGCACGCTTTTGGCCACACGCCACATCACGAACATACCGATCACACCCAGGGTGATGGCCCAGAAAATCGTGTCGAAATTGACAACGGAAAAGTCGACGATGCCAGTCTGTTTGTGGTTTTGCAGATGGACCAGGTGGTGACCAATGTACTCACCAGCGGTCAAAGCGTTTCCGGAAGATTCAGCCATTTACGAACTCTTTTCAACTCTTGAAAATGGATTACGCCAACTTTTTCGGCCGGGACTGGAACCAAAGCACCAGCCAGACCACCTTCATTGTCACTACAAGGCCAACCAGCATTGCCGGCCAGCTCAAATCCGAAACCATTCGGGGAGCAGCGAACAACATCGCTACCGTCAGGCCAATCTTGACCATTTCCCACAAAAAAAATCCAGCCACCGCAGCGCCCGGATTCATTGAAGACATCTTGCTGGTCAGGCCGCGCGCAAACAACGCACCCGGGATGACCACCGCCAGCGCACCATAAAGGGCGGACCAGCCTGCACTTTGCCTTCCGGTCAATCCCCAGGCGGCCAGCGCCACCACAAGACCCACCACACTTTGCCCTGCCAATACCACCCAAGGGGAAACCGAGGGGTCCGCTTCACGAAGCTTTTGGGCCTCTTCACGCGTCAAGGGCTTGAAACCCTCATCGCCAGTCTCCATCTCTTCCGTGACACTACGCCCTGTAACACCCGGATTTCCCGGGTTTGTCGCTGACTTTGCCGAATTTGCCATTTTGGTCGTCACAAATTACGGAAAAGTTACAGGGCCGTTATCAGCAAAGCCCTTGATTATACGTAGAAACCCCTGCGTATCCGACAAAACCCCCGGCCTGAATATGAATTAGGGGCGATTCGCATCATTTGGGTGCGGCTCGCAGCGGGTGGTTCACAATTGTCCGGCGACTGCGGCGCGCCGACCCTCCTACGTAGTTGCACGTGATGCTCCACGATGGCCCAAGCCCCGCATCCATCACCTTCCACCCACCGAAAGAAGCCATGCCCGCCCTGATGAAATTCCTGCACATTGCCGCCGCCATTGCCTGGCTGGGCGGGGTGGTCTTCATGCTGTTCGCCTTGCGGCCTGCCGTCGCCGAACAGCTGGCGCCACCCCAACGCCTGCCGCTCATCGCAAAGGTCATGCAGCGATTTTTCGCTCTGGTCTGGGGCACCATCGGCGTCCTGCTGGTGACAGGCCTGGCCATGCTGCTGGCCGCGGGCATGAAAACCGCCCCCCTGGGCTGGCACCTGATGTTCGGCGTCGGCCTCTTGATGTTCGCGCTGTTCGGGCATCTGTATTTCGGCCCTTTCCGTCGCCTGAAGCTCGCTGTCAGCGCGTCCGACTGGCCCGAAGGCGGGCGCCGCGTCGGGCAGATCGCCACCCTGGCCATGGTCAACCTGGTGCTGGGCGCGCTGGCGATCGCCGCCGTGATCTTTGTTGCCTGATGCCGGAGCAAACCGGCCATCTTGAAAACCGCCTGCCATGAGCGCCCCTAAAAGGAAGGCGCCGCAACACCGGCACTGGACGGACCGGCTGAAAGCATCCGTGCCGACACGTGAAGTCCTGGCGCAAAACCGGTGGCTCAAACCGGTGGCCCATCGCCTGCTGGATCCCCAGCTGTGGCGGCTGCAGCACGAGGCCGTGGCGCGCGGTGTGGCCATCGGCATATTCTGGGCATTTGCCCTGCCATTTGCACAAACCGTGGCGGCCGCCGCCCACAGCGTCTGGTGGCGCGCCAATATTCCGGTGGCCGCCGGCATCACCTTCATTACCAACCCTTTCACCGTGGGCTTCTGGCTCTGGCTGGCCTATCAGGTGGGCGATCTGCTGCTGGACGCGCCGCCGCCCATCCGCATCTCGGAAGGCGCAGGCATCGTGGCGTGGGCAGCCTCCTTCGGCGGGCCTGCCATCCTGGGCATGGGCATCTTTGCCGTGCTGGGCTCGATTACCGGCTATCTGCTGGTCAAGCTGGGCTGGCGCGTTCGCATCTGGTTCAAACGCCGCCGCCGGCAAACGGCCAGACGTTAGACAATCCGGTACAGGCCGTCCACCAGCAGCCATTCCGACGCACTTTCATTTCCTTTTCAAACAGACCCATGACCACGCTTCCCGCCAGCCCCCTTCCCGACACCCCCTGCTACCTCAACGGCGAATTCACCCCGCTCAAAGACGCCAAGATCAGCGTGATGGACCGTGGCTTCATCTTCGGCGACGGTATTTATGAAGTGGTGCCGGCGTATGCAGGCAAGCCGTTTCGTTTTGAGCAGCACATGGCGCGGCTGGAACGCAGCCTCACCGAGCTGCGCATCACCAACCCGCTGACCCGTACCGGGTGGCTGGATATTGCTCTTAAATTGATAGCTGCCTGCGCACAATCCACGGGCGCCCCAGCCGAAAAAGGCAATCAACTGGTGTACATCCAGATCACCCGCGGCGTGGCCATGCGCGACCATCCCATGCTGCCGGGCCTGACACCCACCGTCTTTGTGATGTGCAACCCGATGAAGCTGCCCAGCGACCAGGCACGCGAAAAAGGTGTGGCCTGCGTCACCGCCGACGACTTCCGCTGGGAAAAGGCCCACATCAAAAGCACCAGCCTGCTGGGCGCGGTGTTTTCGCGCCAGATCAGCGTCGACGCCGGCGCGGTCGAAACCGTGATGTTCCGCGGCGACTACCTGAGCGAAGCCGCTTCCAGCAACGTCTGGATCGTCAAGGACGGCAAAGTCTCGGGGCCGCCCAGGGACAACCTGGTCCTTGAAGGCATCCGCTTTGGCCTGATCGAAGAGATGTGCCGCGCGGCGGGCATTCCTTTTGAGCTGCGCCGCATCACCCGCGCCGAAGTGCTGGCAGCGGACGAGCTGCTGCTTTCGTCGGCCACCAAGGAGGTTCTGCCCATCACCCTGCTGGACGGCCAGGCGGTCGGCCACGGAGTGGAAAAAGGCAAACCTGGCCCCATTTATGCAAAGCTGTACGCTCAATACCAGCGTGCCAAAGTGGCCTGAAAGGACCCATTGCCATGACGACTTCCCCCAGCATCCCCAAAATCATCGGAGTTCCCGGAACGGAGCCCTCGCGCCAGGAATCGCTGATCGAATATCCCTCGCAGTTCCCGATCAAGGTGATGGGTGAAAAGGTCGACGGCATGGTGGCGGCCATCACGTCCATCGCGCACCAGTTCGACCCGGCCTTCGACGCCTCCACCATCGAGCTGCGCGAAAGCAAGGGCGGCAAATACCTGGGCGTCACCATCACCGTCACAGCCACCAGCCGCGAGCAGCTCGACGAGCTTTACCGCACGCTGTCGACGCATCCGATGGTCAAGGTCGTGTTGTAGTCACGACCCAACGGGAAAGCCGCCGCACATGCAGGCCGAAACACGCACACTAGGTCGGGTTGATTACCTGTCCACCTACGAAGCCATGCAGGCCTTCACGGCGGCGCGCAGCGCCGGGGTTTCAAGCGAAAACGGGCTGCAGCCCAATCAGGACGAGCGCGACCAGCTATGGATTTGTGAGCACCCTCCGGTCTACACCCAGGGGCTGGCGGGTAAAAGCGACCATGTGCTGAACCCCGGTAGCATCCCGGTAGTGCAAACCAACCGCGGCGGCCAGGTGACTTACCACGGCCCCGGCCAGGTGGTGGCCTACCCGCTCATCGACCTGAAGCGTGCCGGCTACTACGTCAAGGAATACGTTTACCGCATCGAGGAATCCGTCATCAAGACCCTGGCGCATTTCGGCGTGACCGGGCACCGCGTAACGGGTTCGCCCGGCATTTATGTGCGGCTGGACGACCCGGCTTCCCACGCGGCCCTGACCGGCCCGGTGAACCCGATGGACCCTTTTCGCGGCCTTGGGAAGATCGCCGCCCTGGGCATCAAAGTCAGCCGGAATTGCACCTACCACGGGGTCGCGCTCAATGTGGCGATGGACCTGGAACCCTTCTCGCGGATCAACCCCTGCGGGTATGTGGGGCTCAAAACTACAGACCTTTCTACAATCGGGGTATCGGCAAGCTGGCAGGAAGCCGCGGATGTGCTGGGCCGCAAGCTCGTCACCTACCTGGCGCCTTGAAGCTCCCTGAAGTGCAAAACCACCTGCCGCCAACACGAAACACCAATTCATGAGCACACCTGACCCCCTCCAAGCCACGGCCAACCCCGTGGTCCGCGACGTCCAGACCGTGGAAGGCTACAACCCGCTGGCCAAGCAAAAGGCCGCGGCCAAGCTGTCGCGCATCCCCGTCAAGGTGGTGCAGGGCGAAATGCTCAAGAAGCCCGACTGGATCCGCGTCAAGGCCGGCAGCCCGACCACGCGCTTTTACGAGATCAAGCAGATCCTGCGCGAGAACAAGCTCAACACGGTGTGCGAAGAAGCCAGCTGCCCCAACATCGGCGAATGCTTCGGCAAGGGCACGGCCACTTTCATGATCATGGGCGACAAGTGCACGCGCCGCTGCCCGTTTTGCGACGTCGGCCACGGCCGACCGGATCCACTGGACGTGAGCGAGCCGCTGAATCTGGCGAAAACCATCGCGGCGCTCAAGCTCAAATACGTGGTGATCACCAGCGTGGACCGCGACGACCTGCGCGACGGCGGTAGCGGCCACTTTGTGGAATGCATCCAGAAGATCCGCGAGCTCTCGCCCGCCACCACCATTGAAATTTTGGTGCCCGACTTCCGCGGCCGCGACGACCGCGCGCTCGAGATCCTGAAGGCCGCACCGCCCGACGTGATGAACCACAACCTCGAAACCGCGCCGCGCCTTTATAAAGAAGCGCGCCCCGGCAGCGACTACAACTTCAGCCTGAACCTGCTCAAGAAGTTCAAGGCCTTGCACCCCGATGTGCCGACCAAGAGCGGCATCATGGTGGGCTTGGGCGAGACCGACGAAGAAATTTTGCAGGTGATGCGCGACATGCGCGCGCACAACATCGACATGCTGACCATCGGCCAGTATCTGGCGCCCTCCACCAGCCATCTGCCGGTGCGCCGCTATGTGCACCCCGACACCTTCAAGATGTTTGAAGAAGAAGCCTACAAGATGGGCTTCACGCACGCCGCCGTGGGCGCCATGGTGCGCAGCAGTTACCACGCCGACCAGCAGGCCCACGCCGCAGGCGTGGCCGACAAGGCAGACGCGGCCATCGCTGCTCTTTAATTCCCGCAACATGACCCTGCCGCAAGGCTCCCTGTCGCTGCGCCACTACGGCGCGTCGCACGGCAGCCATGCGCATGACCACTTCCAGGTACTGCTGGGTCTGAGCGGTGTGCTGGAACTGGAGGTGCGCGGCCGCGGGCGGCGCATCGCGGCCGGCCAGGGCTGCGTGATCACACCCGGCGACCGGCATGACTTCGAATCACGTGACGACAGCCGCTGCCTGGTGCTGGACACCGCACAACCTGATTGGGCCCGCTGCGCAGCGGACCCCGCCAAAACCGGGCAAGCGTTGGCGCTGGCCCATTACCTGGCCGAAGCACTGCAGCAACCCGGTGGCCTTGCCCAACACCATGGCCCGGCGCTGTTGCTGGAAGCCTGGCAACCCACAACACCCGCATCAACGCCCTTGCGCTATGCGCGGCCCATCCACTGGGAACAGCTGGCCACCTGGACACAGCAGCGCCTGCATGAGCCACTGAGCGTCGCGCAACTGGCCGCGCAGGTGTTTTTAAGCCCGACGCAGTTTGCCGCGCGCTGCCGGCGCGAGACCGGCCTCAGCGTGATGCAGTGGCTGCGCCGGCAACGCCTGGCACTGGCCGTGCAGCTGCGCGGCCGCGGCATGAGCGTGGCCGACACCGCGCTGCACTGCGGCTACCAGTCGCCCTCAGCCCTGACGGCCGCGATGCGGCGCGCCGGGCCGGGCAGCGCCTGACCTTTACGGATTTTCAATAGCGGCTCGGGTCGTTCGGCCGGCGGTCGTAGCGGTTGCGCACACCGTCGCCATCGCGGTCACCCCGGCCATAGCCAGGGCCATAACCTGGCGCGGGGGCGGGGGCGGGGGCGGGCACGACACGGTATTGCGGTCCGTTGTCATAGGCTACCGGGTAAGCCACGCAACCCGACAGGGCGGCCATGCCGGCCAGCGCCAGCAAGAGGATGGAAAGCTTTTTCATGGTGAGTCTCCTTGGGTTTCATGCGATTTCGGAGAAATCTGCCATGCCATTGCAACTGAAGTCCGTACGGGCAAGGTGTCTGCGGCGCCCCTCGCACGTGAAGCTCGTTACCGGATGTTGGTCTGCGCGTAGGACATAGCCCCTAGAACCGTCGTTGCACGACAACAAAGCGTTGCCCTGCGACGACGCATACGGCGCAGCCCCCTATCCTTGCCGCCATGCCAGCCAATCTGTACGCACTGGGCGCCATCGCCCTCTGGACCCTGCTTGCCTCGCTCGGGGTCTCGCTCAAACACGTTCCACCCTTTCTGCTCACCGGCGTTGCGCTGCTGACCGGCAGCCTGCTGGCCCTGCCTTTTGTGCTGCGGGACCGCGCGCAATGGAAGATTCCCACCGCCACGCTGGCGCTCGGCGTGTATGGCCTCTTCGGCTATCACTTCCTGCTTTTCATCGCGCTGCGGTATGCGCCGGCGGTAGAGGCCAACCTGGTGAACTATCTCTGGCCACTCTTCATGGTGGTGCTGGCGCCGCTGTTTCTGCCTGGGGTGCAGTTACGCACCGTGCATGTGGTCGCAGGCCTGCTGGGCTTTTCTGGCGCGGCCATCGCCATTCTGGGCACAGGGGCCGACGGATCTTCCTCCGGCGGCTGGTCATGGGGCTATCTCCCGGCGCTCGCCTCGGCCTTTATCTGGGCCAGCTACTCGCTGCTGACAAAACGGGTGCCGGCCTTTCCTACCGCAGCCATCGGCCTCTTCGGCCTGGTCTCAGGCGTGCTCTCGCTGCTGTGCCATTGGGCGCTGGAGCCTGCCGCCACGCTGTCGGTGCAAGACTGGCTATTGCTGGCGGTGCTGGGCGCAGGGCCGCTGGGCGCGGCGTTCTTTCTCTGGGACAAGGCCCTGAAGCTGGGCGACGCGCAGCAGATCGGCATCCTCAGCTACCTCACGCCGCTGGGCTCGACTGCGCTGCTGATGGGGGTGAGCGGCCGCGCGCCGAGCTGGAGCATCGCCCTGGCGGCGGTGATGATCATCGGCGCTGCGCTGCTGGGAACAAGAGCCAAATAGGCCCGCAGCCCTTTAAGAACGGGCGCGAGCAGCTCCTGATTCAATAGCAGGCCATAGCACACACACGGCCAGGCCCGGCTCCGCATTGCGCACCTGCAGTTCGGCGCCATGCGCCTCGGCCACCAGCCGGCACAAGTACATGCCCAGTCCCACACCGCCCGTTGCGCGCTGGCGTGCGCCGTCGGTGCGGTAAAAGGGCTCGGTCAAATGTGCCAGTTGCGCGGCGTCCACGCCCGGGCCGAAGTCGCGTACTTCCAGCATCACGCCGCCGCCCGCCGGCTGCAGCGACACCTGCGGCGGCCTCCCGGCGCCGCTGCTGTAGCGCAGCGCGTTGTCCATCAGGTTGCGCACCAGCAGGCGCACGCGCATGCGGTCCAGCGCCAGCGGCGCAAGGCCGGCCGCCAGGTCCAGCACCATCTCTGATGCCCCCGGCACCTCGGTGGCTGTTTCGCGCACCAGCGCCGCCAGGTCCACCGGTTCGCGCTGCAGCGCGGCGTGCGGGCTGGCCAGGCGCTCGCTTTCGAGCAGGTCGCTGATCAGGTCGCGCATCTCGCCCAGGTCGCGCAGCAGCGCCTCGCGTTCGCGCTCGCCGGCACCGGTGCCCTCGGGCGTGGTGGGCAACAGCTCGGCATTGAGCCGCGCACGTGTGAGCGGGGAACGGAGCTCATGGCTCAGCGCCAGCAGCAAGGCGCGTTTGGCGTTCAGCATGCCTTCAATATCGTGCGCCATGGTGTTGATGCGCCCGGCCAGGTCGCCGAGTTCGTCGCGGCGGCGCAGGGGAATTGGCGTTGCGAACTCGCCGCGGCCAAAGCGCTCGGCGCCTGCGCGGATGTCGTCCAGCGGGCGCAGCAGGCGCCGCACATAGGCATAGGCGCCCACGAGCAAGCCCAACAGCAGCGCAAGCGTGATCCAGCCAAACACCCCGTGTGGCGCCGTCTGCCAGGGCGCGGTGCCCGGGCCAAAAATCACGCGGTGGCCGTCGGCCGTGGTCCGGCTCAGCCAGTCTTTGGCGCGGGCGTCAAACACCTTGCGGTCGGGCCTGTCGGGATGCGACTGCCAGTTGACCTGCGGCCCTTCGATGCGGATGGAAATCGGCAGCCGCGCGGCCAGCGCCTGGGCACGTCCCACATCGGGTGGTGAACCCAGGTCAGCCACCAGCCGGTCCATGTAGTCGCTGATCAGCGGCTTGGCCGCGTCGCGCCAGCCCGTTGAAAACGCCCGCTGCATGCCGCTCATGAACACCGCGCCCATGGCCAGCGCCAGCAGCAGGAACACGGTAATCAGCCGCAGCCGCAGCGAATGCTTCCAGCGGTGGCGCCAGCGCTCGGGGCGTGAGCGCTCGCGGGCCCGGCAGTCCCGGCGCGTTTTCCAGCGCCTCATGGCACACCCACTTTGCCGGCGGCAAGGGCATAGCCCGCGTTGCGCAAGGTCTTGATGCAGTCCAGCGGCTCCAGTTTTTTGCGCAGCCGGCTCACCACGATGTCGACGGCGCGCGTGTACAGCTCGGCCTCATGGCCGCGCAGGCGGTTGAGGATGTCGTCGCGGTTGAACACCTTGCCGGGCTCGGCCGCCAGCAGGGCCAGCAATTCAAACTCGGTGCCCGTCAGCTCGACCTTTTCGCCCAGGCGCAGCACCTCGCGCGTTTCAACGTCGATCACCAGCCCCTGGAACACATGGCGCTGGGTGGCCGCAGCCGGTGCGCTGCGCTGGCGCCGCAAAATGGTCTGCAGGCGCGCCACCAGCTCGCGCGGCTCAAAAGGCTTGGGCAGGTAGTCGTCGGCGCCCAGCTCCAGCCCGACCACGCGGTCCATCACGTCGCCGCGGGCCGTCAGCATCACGATGGGGATGTCGCTTTCCTTGCGGATCTCGCGGCACAGCGCAAAGCCGTCCATCTCGGGCAGCATGACGTCCAGGATGGCTGCGTCATACGCGCCGGCGCGCAGCATGGCCAGGCCTTCGCCGGGGCGCAGCGCGCTTTCCAGCACAAAGTCAAAGCGGGCAAAGTAGGCGGCCAGCGGCGCAGCCAGGTGCTCGTCGTCGTCGATCAGCAGGATATGGGGCATAGGATTGGCTACATTCGCTTCAGAAAACTCGCATCGACCTGGAGTTGCTCCTGAAAAAACATCAATGCATCGCGGTTCACATTGTCATGCACAGCAGCCCGATTGACGCCTTGTGGATCCGTACACAGAGCGGGTGCGACGCCGCGCATCTCCGACGTGCACGGCGCGAGAAACACGAAGTGGTCGGCCACGGGGATCTCCGTGTATCGGGCCAATGAGGGGAGCAGTTCCTTCACTTTGATCGCGTTCTCCCTGGCCGGGAGCACGGAATCGGCGCCGGCCGCGTACAGATTCACCGGCCTCGAGACCTGCGACAGGCTTTCGCGGTCAAAGAAGGCTCCCGGCGGGCTCATGACGAACGCGGCGCGGATGCGGTCGTCAGTCTTCGCGATCAACGGGGGCGACGACAGGGAAACCTTTCCGCCACCGGCACATAGAACACTTGTCGGCAAGGCTTTGCAATAGGCACTGAGCAGCTCGAACTTCGGTTTGGCGCCCATCAGCAAGAGGGCCGAATAGCCGCCTGCCGAAAAACCCGCAACGCCCACCCGCCGGGAATCGATCAGGCCCGCAGAGGCCGGAGCCTGCAACAGGAAATCCAGCAGTGCGGACAGTTGCAGCGCTCTTCCAATCAGCACCCGATCGGTGCCGACCCCGCTGCTGTCGCGAAAATTGTCGCCCGGATGCTCGATTGCGGCCACCACGTAGCCATGACGCGCGAGGAATGTCGCTGTATCGTGGTGACTGAACCGGCCGGCACCATTGCCATGCGAGAGCAGCACCATAGGATGGCGCGCACCTATCGGCGCCGCATCCTTCACGGCAGACACAACGACAGCCCCCATCCTGGTTGTTTCAGACGTGGGCGCTGCCGGATAGAACACCGCCGCCTGCATCGGTTGCTGCGTGACAGGATCGGGAAGCTGAATCAGACGAAAGCCGGCTCCGCCGGAAGGTTCAGTGGCGTCCACCACGCCGGCGATCGACGCCAAAGCAACGAGCATGCTGCAAGTTAGCGATTTCAACATCGGGCTCCTTTGAAGCGGAGAAAGGCGCTATTCACCACGGATCTTTGGGCCCGATGCACCCCAGATGGGTGTGCCCGAACCCCGCACCGTACTTGAGCCCGTAACCCAGCAGGCGGTCAAAGCCGATATGCGCGCACCAGACCAACCCAGCCGCCACCAGCATGGGTGCAGCGCCCAAAACGCCAGCCGCCAGCAGGCCGACGGCGCCCAGGTAGGAATGCATGGCGTTATAGGCAGCAGCCCCCACACGCGGCCCGGCCAGGTAGGCCAGGAAAGACAGGTCGGGCAGCAAAAATAACGCTGCAAACCAGCCCCACCCCGCGCCGAACTGGGCGTAGGCCGCAGCCGCCGCAGCCACCACCGCCAGCCCCTCGGCACGCAGCAGCATGCGTACGCCACCGTTGGCGCTACCCGGGGCAGCCACCTTGGCGATGCGACGCACAGCGGTTGCCGCCGTGCGGCCCGCCGGGAAGAAAAGTGCCTCAGCCACGGTAACCCCAGCGGCGGCCGCGCTCCATGAAGTCGCGCACTTTTTGCTGTTGCTCAGGTTTGAGGTTGTCAAAGAAGTCCGCCGCTGCGGCGATCACTTCCGGGCTGCCGGACTGAATCGCGGCGGTTTTTTCCTCGATCAGCTTTTTGGCGCCGGCCTGGTCCAGCTTGTTGCCGGCAAAGAGGCCGCGAACGGCTTCCCGTGGCTCACTGCTGCCGCGCAGGGCCGCGCGCTGTGCCTGCAGCTTGTCGGCCAGCACGGCGAGTTTTTGCTTTTGCGCAGCGTCCAGGTCCAGGCGCGAGCCGATTTTTTCGACCATGCGGGCGCGCGCCTCAGGGGAGCCGGCGTCGCCGTGCCAGCCGTGGCCGCCGTGCGAGCACGCACCCAGGCTGCCGACGATGAGCGCCCCGCCGAAAAGGCCGAGCAGGATTTTTTTAACGCGATGTTTCATGAGGAGCCTCAAAGAAGAAGTGAAGGTTCCTCATGGTGCCCGCGGGGGGCCCTGGGCGGTTTGCAGCGCGGTTGCGGCGTGTTTCGCTTTGTTTCAGCCGCCCTGAATGGGCAGATGGGCAAGATTTAGCAACGTTTTCGGGCTCCAGCCCAATCAGGATGTGCGCGAGCAGCTATGTTTTTAATAGCAATAGCAGCCTGACGGCCATCAACCTTGCAGCATCGTCGCCGGCTCTTCGCAGGCCAGCACCTGTTCGGCCCAGGGCTGCAGCTTGGCGGCATCGGCGCGCAGGATTTGCTGCTTCACCGCCAGGATCTGCGACGGGTGCATGGAAAAGCTGCGCAGGCCCATGCCCAGCAACAGCCGCGTCATGGTGACGTCGCCGGCCATCTCGCCGCAAACGCTGACACCCTTGCCCTGCGCGTTGCATTCGTTGATGGTGTCGGCGATCAGGCGCAGCACGGCCGGGTGGCAGGGGTTGTACAGGTGAGACACCGCCTCGTCGGCGCGGTCGATGGCCAGCGTGTACTGGATCAGGTCGTTGGTACCGATGGACAGGAAGTCGAAGTACTTCAGGAAGAGCTTGAGCGTCAGCGCCGCGGCCGGGATTTCGATCATCGCGCCCAGCCGCACCGGCCCGTACGGAACGCCCTTGTTGTCGAGCAACGCGCGCGCACGGTCGATCAGTGCCATGGTCTGGCGGATTTCACTGCCATGCGCCAGCATGGGCACCAGCAGGTTGACCTTGCCATGGGCGGCCGCACGCAAAATGGCGCGCAGCTGCGTCAAAAACATCGGCGGGTCGGCCAGGCTCCAGCGAATCGCGCGCAGGCCCAGCGCCGGGTTGAGGTGGGTGTCCTGCGCCTTGTGGCGATCCAGTTGCTTGTCGGAGCCGATGTCCACGGTGCGGATGGTGACGGGCAGGCCGTGCATGCCTTCAATCGCCTTGCGGTAGGCCTGGTATTGCTCTTCCTCGTCGGGCAGTTTGCCGCTGCGGCCCATGAAAAGGAATTCACTGCGAAACAGCCCGACGCCGACGGCGCCGGCAGCCACCGCACCCACCGTGTCTTCGGGCATTTCAATATTGGCCAGCAGATCGACTTTCTGCCCGTCGATGGTCAGCGCCGCCGTGTGCTTGAGCCGGTTCAGGCGCTGGCGTTCCAGCTCGCCCTGGCGCTGCTTGAAGCCGTATTCGGCCAGGATGATGGGCGACGGGTCGACGATCAACACCCCGGCCTCGCCGTCGATGATGACCCAGTCGTCCTGCTTGATCAGCTGGCTGGCGCTGCGCGCCCCGACCACAGCCGGGATGTCCATGCTGCGCGCCACGATGGCGGTGTGCGAGGTCTTGCCGCCCACATCGGTGGCAAAGCCGGCAAAGAGGCTCTGCTTGAACTGCAGCATGTCGGCCGGGGAAATGTCATGCGCGATCAGCACCAGCGGCACGTCGGTGGTGTCGTCCAGCAACAGGTCCTGCTGCGACTGCTTGCGGCTGGCGCCGGCCTGGGCCGCGGGCTGCACCGGCGAGGCCACGCCCTTCATGTGGCGCAGGATGCGCTCGACCACCTGCTCGAGGTCGGCCTTGCGTTCGCGCAGGTACTCGTCCTCCATGTCGTCGAACTGGCGCGCAATGATTTCGTACTGCGTGGTCAACGCCCACTCGGCGTTGTAATGGCGGTCGACGATCCAGTGCTTCACGCCGCTGATCAGCTGCTCGTCCTGCAGCAGCATCAGGTGCACATCGAGCAGCGCGGCCAGCTCGTGCGGCGCGTCCTTGGGCAGGTCCTGCTGCAGGCGCGTGATTTCCTCCATCACCGCATTGCGCGACACCCTGACCCGCGTGATCTCGTCTGCCGTCTTGGCGTCGTCCACGAAATAGTGCGCCACGTCGGCGCGGCTGGAGGCCACCAGCACGGCGCGGCCGATCGCGATTCCGCGAGAAACGGCGAGACCGTGGACGGAAAAAGTCATGCAGCGCTCCCATGGTGTTGCGCAGTGCTTGCATCCAGGACGCATTCGAAGCCCGAGAGTTTCACACCCGGCTTCGCGACCAGCCACGCATCAAGCGCGCGCCGGGCGTGCCCGGCTTCCAGCGCCGCGATGCCTAGCCGCCATGAGCCGTCATCGCGGGCCGGCTCATCATGATTGTGACCACCCTCGGCAAATGGCCGGCCTTCAGAGCAGGCTTTGCACAGGGTGTGAAGCGTCTCCGTCCAGTTTTCCATGACGACACTGTCCGATTTAAAGCACGCGTACAAGTCATCCAGATCAGCGCTTGTTGCATCTTCAACAACAACTTCGAATGTCGAATAGGCAGAGGCCTTGAGCACCTGCAGTTCGTCAAAGACAGCCTTCTCCAGGTCGCCGATTTTTCGGTAACCGTTGGGTGCGCCGTCATGCAGCAGCAAATCGCCGTACCGCCGTCCCGAGGCCGCCAGGGGTACGCTTTCAATCACGGCCCGGGCCGGATCGATGCGCCGGGTCCAGATCACTTCGGGCTCACCGTCGACGGCCACCCGAACAGGTGTCGCGCCTATGGGGTAATCGACCGGCCCATCGCCCTCGCCGATGTCGATGCCGTATTGCTTCCAGGCGCTGCGTGCACTGGCCCACTCGCCCAGGGCGGTAGCGGCAATGCCGGCATTCCAGACGGCCCCCTGGCTGGACGGGTCCAGGCGGATGGCCTCCAGGTTCGCTTCCAGGGATTCACGCCATTCGCACCGGTACTTGTGCAGCAGGCCGATGTTGTACCAGGGCGTGGCCCAGTCGGGCCTGAAGCTCAGGGCCTCGCGGTAGCAGGCCAGGGCACGGTCATCCTCGCCTTCGTCGTGAAGCTGGATTCCCCGTTCATTGGCGCGAAACGCCTGGCCCGCCTTTGAAATCCGCTTGGGCATCGGTCATTCCCCTTCGCCGAACTTGTCGGCGATCAAAGCGAGGATGGCGTCCATCGCGGCCTGCTCGTCGTTGCCGTTGGTCTCGACCTCCACGGTGCTGCCCATGCCGGCGGCCAGCATCATCACGCCCATGATGCTTTTGGCGTTGACGCGGCGCTCGCCCTTGCTCATCCAGACCTCGCAGCCAAAGCTGCCGGCGAGTTTGGTGAGCTTGGCGGAGGCGCGGGCATGCAGGCCCAGCTTATTGCTGATGTTCGTGCTGGTCTTGATCATGATTTCGGCGTACCTGATTTTGCGGTGCGGTGATGGCCACCTGCATCACGCCCTGCGTGGCGCCGATCAGCGCGCGCGCTACCAGCGCATCGAGCGACTCGTGACGGTAAGACACGGTGCGCAGCAGCATGGGCAGGTTGATGCCGGTGATGAGTTTGGAATGAACGCCGTCCACCAGCTTTTGCGCCACATTGCAGGGCGTGGCGCCGAACACGTCAACCAGCACCAGGGCATGCGAGGTGCCGAGCTGCGTCAGCATGATGCGCGCCTGGGCCAGGGTTTCTTCGGGCGGCATGTTGGGCTGCACGTCCAGCGCGGAAATACCCGCTGCGTTGTCCGGAAACACATGCAACACGCATTGGCGCAGGGCAGAGGCCAAAGGAGCGTGAGCGATGATGAAAATGCCGTTCATTGCGGTGAATTATCAGCTTTCACACTGAGGAAATACCCATATGAGGCGATACAACAACACAAAAACACGGACATCGCCGCCTGAAAGCTCGCCACCCGTGCCAGGCCCATGGCGGCAAACACGTCAATCAGCAAGCCGATTCCCCACTGCACGGTGAACACGCCGGCGAAAATCATGAGGTTGTAGGCCGAGAGCGCCCGGCCGGCGAGCGAGGCCTTGAACGCCATGCCCACCGCGGGCTGCGCCAGCCCCATGACGCTGCAACCCATGCAAAACAGCGCCCAGCCCAGCCATCCCGTCGAGCTGCCGGCCGCGATATTGACCGCCAGCACGGTGAGGCTGAAGGGCACGCCCCAGGTGATCAGACGGGTAGCGCCCCAGCCGTGCCGCGACAGCCAGGGATTCACCATGCCCCAGCTCCAGAAGGTCACCAGCATGGAGGCATTGATATAGAAGAGGCCGGTGGCGGCCTCCAGCGGCGTATAGCCTGCGACCCTGATCATCCAGGGGCCAGCCCACAAAGTCTGCACGGCCACCAGCCCGCCGTAATTGAAAAATGCCAATGGCGTCATCTTGCGGAAGTAGCGGCTGCGCCAGATCGGCGCGTAGCCGGCATCGGTGCTTGAGGGCACGGTGGTCTCTGTGCTTTCGTGCTTCTTGGTCTGTTGCCACGTAGGTACAACCCAGGCGAGCGCGGCCATCGACAGCAAGATCATCGCGGCCAGCATCCAGAAGAGGGGCCGCCAGCCCGTCAACGGCATCAGCCACTGCACCGGCAGGGTAGACGCCAGCATGCCGAGCGAGCCGGTCATCAGCATCCACGAATTGGCGCGCAGCACCGTGGCCGGCTCATACCAGCGGCGGTAACCCGTGAGCGGCGCCATCAGGCAAGCGCTGACGCCCATGCCCACCAGCACGCGCGAAGCCAACAGCCAGGCAAAGCTGGTGCTCAACGAAAAGGCCAGGCAGCCCAGCACCGACAGCGCCAGAAAGCACAGGATCACGCGCTTGGGGCCGTGGCGGTCCAGCCAGGTGCCCAGCGGCAGCTGCGTGGCGGCAAAGCCCAGGAAATAGCCGCCCGCCAGCAGGCCGAGGTCGCGCGCATGCAGCGAAAACTCCTGCGTGAGCACAGGCGCCAGCGTGGCGGTGATGGCCCGTACCAGCGCCGAGCAGAAATACGCGGCGGCAAACGCCAGGAAAACAATAGCGCCGGTTTTTGCATCCAGCCGGCCCGGGTGCGAACTGGCAGCCGGCGCAGCGGTATTCGGGGAGGTCGGCAAGGAAGCTTCTGCGCTGGTCATGAAAGGCAAGCCACTTTATTCAAACTTGAGGCTGGAGAAAAATGTCTCGGCCACCTCGGGCGCGATGCGCGGGGCATACAGCACCACCTGGAACACCTGCGGGCCTTGCACAAAGTAGGCGGCCTGCCCGCTTACCGGTTTGCCGTCGGGGCCCTGCCCCTCGGCCTTGACCAGCGAGGCCGGTGGCAAGGCGGCGGCGCCGGGCAACTTGAGTGGCGACACCTGCGGCGCAGGCCCGGCCTTCATGTTGGCCAGCGTGAGGCTTTGCCACTGTGCGAGCACGGGCGCCGCTTTTGACGCGTCACCGAGGTCGGCCACCGCCACAGCAAAAGTGGCGCCGCCGGCATCACAACCCAGCATGCGCAAGGTAGTTGCCGGGCCACCCAGTGGAACCACCTTTTCGGCTTTGTCGGGCTTGCAGGGCAAAAGCAGCGCCAGGCGCGTGCCCTCAGGCCGCACTTCGCGCCAGTTCAGCGTGGGGCTACAGGCCACGAGCAAGATCATCACTGACAGGGCAAAGGCGGCGACCGGCCGCGGCGAGAGGTGCGCTGCGCCTCCAGAAATCGTAAGCATGCCTTGGACTTTACAGGGAATCAAAAAAAGCAGCCCGTTTTGGGGCGAAGCTGGGGCAGGCCGCTCCGTCCAGCCCGCTTCAGTACCAATTTTGGGTTGATACAGTCCCGGCCACGCACCAAGCTGGGCACGATGTTTGCTCATGCCCGCATGTGCAGTATGGAAAGAACTCAGGCTTTGCCATGCCATGATGCGGTCCAACAATCACAACCGTTCAATGATGATGGATTTCAAAACACGATTACTGGCTGCGCTGCTGCTATGTGCTGCAAGCCCTGTCTGGGCTTTGGAGCTGCAGAATCAAAACTTTAGCGACGACGAAATTTTCTCGGCTGTCGTTAACCGGTTTAAAAAACCGCTTCAACACCGGTTCAACCCTGCCTCTACGGACGAGCGAAAACCTTTGCTGGTGCTGGGCCCGGCGCTGAAGTTCGGCAAAAAAATGCAGTCCCAATCGTTTATCCACCTGACGCAGCAGGAGCTGGTGGAGCAGCAACAGGCGGTTTTTATATTGGTAGAGAAGGCGCGCCCGAATCCTGAGCGGACCGAACTCTATGTGGACTACGACATACCGAGCAATGCGTCTTTCGGCGTGCTGAAGGTTTATCCCAAAGATGGTGTGCTGGTCGTTGAAAGTCTTGACAGCTTCCGGTCATCCTCAGGCGCAAGGGCCACTTACGGCAAGCTCTACAAGGGCGTGGCTTGCCAGGACAACACGGAAATGGCTTACCGCTGGAACTACTACGAGCGCAGTGGCTCCGGCGGGCGTTGCCCTGACAAGATGTTTACCGAATTTACGGACTACGGCGGTTAACCGAACCACGCCATGCCCGCACCCGCCCACCTTCCCGGCGCCAACCAGCCTGTCTGGCGCGACAAGCTGTCGCAGCTGCTCGAGTCCACCGGTGAAGGCATTTTCGGCATCGACATGGACGGCTGCTGCACTTTCATCAACCGTGCCGGCGCCGAACAGCTGGGCTATGCCCCCGCCGACGTGCTGGGCCACAACATGCACGAGCTGGCGCATCATTCCCATGCCGGCGGCGCGCACTACCCCGAGCACCTGTGTCCCATCTTCAACGCCTTTCGCAAGGCGCTGCCCTGCCGCATCGACACAGAGTTCTTCTGGCGCAAGGACGGCAGTGCGTTTGCGGTCGAATACTCATCGCATCCCATCGTCGAAGGCGGCGTGGTGCAGGGCGCGGTGGTCACCTTTGTCGACATCTCGGCGCGCCGCCAGGCCGAAGACGCGCTGCGCCAGGCGCATGCGGTGCTGGAGCAGCGCGTGAGCGAACGCACCCAGGCCTTGTCTGAAGCGCTGCAACACCTGCGCGAGCTCACCGCCTACACCCACACTGTGCGCGAGGAAGAACGCACGCGCATCGCGCGCGAGGTACATGACGAGCTGGGCAGCCTGCTGGTGGCGCTGAAGATGGATGTGGGCTGGCTCGACAAACGCCTGGGCGAACAGCAACAACGCGAACCCGGCGACGCGCAGGCCATGCGCGACACCATGCGCAGCAAATGCCAGAACATGGGCCGGCTGATTGAAAACGCGGTCGACAACGTGGGCCGCATCATCACCGACCTGCGCCCCAGCATCCTGGACCACCAGGGCCTGTGGGCCGCACTCGACTGGCAGGCGCATGAGTTTGTGCAGTCGGCCGAGCTGGCCCTGGACTGGCAGATGGACGTTGCAAACGCCGCGCCCCTGCCCGAGCCCTCGGCGATTGCCATCTTTCGCATCTTCCAGGAAATGCTCAGCAACGTGGGCCGCCATGCAGCCGCCAGTCGTGTAGCTATCACCATACGGGCCACGGCCAAAGACATCAGCATCGCCGTGCAGGACAACGGCCGCGGCGCCGAAGCCGCCGCCTTTGAAGCGGCCAATGCTTATGGCGTGATGGGCATGCGGGAGCGCGCGCGCCACCTGGGCGGCAGCCTGGAGATCACCAGCCAGGTCGGCCACGGCTCCCTCTTTAACCTTCGGATCCAGTTATGAGCACCCTCAAAATCCTGATCGGCGACGACCACCGCATCGTGCGTGAAGGCCTGAAGCAGGTGCTGGCCGACGCGCCCGAAATTGAAGTGGTAGCCGAAGCAGAGACCGGCCCCGACATCCTGCAGCGGGTCGACGCTTTGGGTGGAGACAAAGGCTTGAGCGCCGTGCTGCTGGACATTGCCCTGCCCGAGCGCGATGGCCTGGATGTGCTGCAGGCGCTCAAGAAAAACTGGCCTCGCCTGCCTGTGCTGATGCTCAGCACCTACCCTGAGAAGCAGTACGCCGTGCGCTGTATCAAGCTGGGGGCGGCGGGCTACCTGAATAAAAGCGCCAATCCCGATGACATGATTGCCGCGGTGCGCAAGGTGGCGGCCGGTGGCCTGTACGTTTCAGCCGCCACGGCCGAAGCGCTGGCCAGCGCCGTCGGCGGCAGCGGGGGACGCAGCGGCGCCGAAGCCCTGTCGCACCGTGAACACCAGGTGTTCCGCCTGCTCACGGCCGGCAAGTCCGTGGGCGAGATCGGCACGCAACTGGGCCTTGCGTCCAACACCGTGAGCACCTACCGCTTGCGCATCCTGGAAAAAACCGGCGCCAAAAACGACGTGGAACTGGCCCTGTATGCCGAGCGCCATGGCAGGGCGCCCGCCGACAGCTGACCGCAACACGTCAAACGGCCTTGTCCTACGGCCGCTGGGGTGCCCATGACCGGAAAAAACACGCACGCTCAGGGCATGCTGGCTGCAGACGGCGATGTCGTTCCGATACCGCCCAGCCCGGACCCACGCTCACCCATCCAAGGAGTATTTTTATGACGACCGTCACCGACGTGATGACCCGCAACGTGCGAACCATGGCCCCCGGCAATACCGTGGCCGACGCCGCGAAAGCCATGCGCGAGCTCGATGTGGGCGTGATCCCTGTGTGCGAGGGCGACAAGCTGCTCGGCATGGTGACCGACCGCGACATCGTGCTGCGCGCCGTCGCTGAGGGCCTGAACGGCGGCACGCCGCTGTCTACCGTGATGAGCACCGACATACATACCGCACGTGAAACTGACGACCTCGACACGGTCCTTGCAGACATGGCGTCCCGCCAGATTCGCCGTCTCCCGGTGCTGGACGGCTCGCAACGCCTGGCCGGCATCATTTCCATCGGCGATATCGCGGTCAAGGGCCAGGACGAAGAGGATGTGGGCCAGTCACTGGCCGACATCTCGTCTCCGGCCTGACCGCACCGCGGGTAAGCCCCGCGCCCTGCGCGAATTTGGTGCGTGACAAAACCTGTGCGCCACCGTAAGCCTGGCGCAACGCTGCTGAAGGTGAAAGAAACCAGCTGACGTATCGGCCTGCGCGCTGCCATAACCAGTGTGGCGGCACCGTTGTTGCTGTTTGCGGGCCGGTTTTTGTAGTGGACGCCCTACACCCTGTCATGGCGTCCACAGCGAAATGCGGCAACTGCCGCGCTTTCGCCCCAATTGGCCAAAATTGGCCCGCCGCTTGCAAGTCAGGCGCATCTTCAACTGAAAGGTGCGCGCCATGTCTGACCGTTTCTCCCCTTACGACGCCGACCGGCCCCTGATGCTCAAGTGCAGCTGCGGCGGCAACCACGCCCAGGCCGACCACCACCCGGAGATGAATGCCGACGGCGCCGCCGCCGAATTGCGCCGGCGCAGCCTGACCAGCGAGTTCGAGGCCTACTCCAACGAATTCATTGAAGCCACGCTGGTCAAGGCCCTGTTCCCGCAGGACGAAGTGCGCCGCCGCTTCCTGCGTGCCGTCGGCAAAGGCACGGCCATGGCCGCTATCGCCAGCGTGCTGCCCGTCGGCACCATGCAGGCCATGGCGCAGGACAAAGGCAAGCTGGAAAAAACCAACCTGAAGATCGGCTTCATCCCCATCACCTGCGCCACGCCGCTGATCATGGCGCACCCATTAGGCTTCTACAGCAAGGAAGGCCTGAATGTTGAAGTCGTCAAGACCGCCGGCTGGGCGCTGATACGCGACAAGATGATCAACAAGGAATACGACGCGACGCACTTCCTCAGCCCCATGCCGCTGGCCATCTCGATGGGCGTGGGCTCCAACCCGGTGCCGATGAATGTGGCCACCATCCAGAACACCAACGGCCAGGCGATCACGCTGGCCAACAAGCACAAGGACAAACGCGACCCGAAGATGTGGAAGGGCTTCAAGTTTGCCGTGCCCTTTGAGTTCAGCATGCACAACTTTTTGCTGCGCTACTACGTGGCTGAAGCCGGGCTGAACCCCGACACCGATATCCAGATCCGCGTGGTGCCGCCGCCCGAGATGGTGGCCAACCTGCGCGCCGGCAACATCGACGGCTACCTCGGCCCTGACCCTTTCAACCAGCGGGCGGTGTATGAGGAAATCGGTTTCCTGCACCTGTTGACCAAGGACTTGTGGAACGGCCACCCCTGCTGCGCGTTTGGCACCTCCACAGAATTCATCCAGAAGAACCCCAACACCTTTGCGGCGCTGTACCGCTCGGTGCTCACAGCCGCCGCCATGGCGCGCGACCCGAAAAACCGCGAACTGATCGCCAAGGTGATTGCACCGCAGGCCTACCTGAACCAGCCCGAAACCGTGCTGGCGCAGGTGCTGACCGGCCGCTTTGCCGACGGCCTGGGCAATATCAAGACCGTGCCAGACCGCGCCGACTTTGACCCTATCCCGTGGCAGTCGATGGCGGTGTGGATGCTGACGCAGATGAAGCGCTGGGGCTATGTGAAGGGCGACATCAACTACAAGCAGATCGCCGAAAAGGTCTTCCTGTTGACCGACGCGAAAAAACACATGGCCGACCTGGGCCAGAAGGCACCGGAGGGCGCGTACCCCAAGTTCACGGTGATGGGCAAGGTGTTTGACGCGGCCAAGCCAGACGAATACCTGAAGAGCTTCGCCATTAACAAGATGGCCTAAAACATGAGCCCCCACGTTCGATCACTGCGTGTATCTCTCTGCCCCCAGAGGGGGCCGTCGCTTGCTCGGGGCGGCCCTTCGCTGCGCGGTCGCTGACATGTTCAAGTCACTGAACTTCAAGGCCACGCTGGTCTCGGTCTTGCTGCTGCTGGTGTTTCTGGCGGCGTGGCAACTGGCCACACTGCCGGCCAACGGCGGCGCAGCCGGGCCAGCGGTGTCCGCCGAGCAGGCCGAGTACCTGAAGATGCTGGGCAAAGACCCGGGCACGGCCAAGGCCGGCGGCTTTCCCACACCGCTGCAAATGGGCCAAACCGCTTGGCGGCACCTGGCCGACCCGTTTTATGACAACGGCCCCAACGACAAGGGCATTGCCATCCAGCTCGGTTTTTCTCTGGCACGCGTAGGCCTGGGCTTCTTGCTGGCGTGCGCAGTCGCCGTGCCGCTGGGTTTTGTGATCGGCATGTCGCCGCTGCTGCGCCGCGCGTTTGACCCTTTCATCCAGGTGCTCAAACCCATCTCGCCGCTGGCGTGGATGCCGCTGGCGCTCTACACCATCAAGGACTCATCGATCTCGGGCATCTTTGTGATCTTTATCTGCTCGGTGTGGCCCATGCTGATCAACACCGCTTTCGGCGTGGCCTCGGTCAAGCGCGAATGGCTCAACGTGGCCAGCACGCTCGAAGTCGGCCCCCTGCGCAAGGCCTTTCAGGTGATCCTGCCGGCGGCGGCGCCCACCATCCTGACGGGCATGCGCATCTCCATGGGCATTGCCTGGCTGGTGATTGTGGCAGCCGAGATGCTGGTGGGCGGCACCGGCATTGGCTACTTCGTCTGGAATGAGTGGAACAACCTCTCACTCACCAACGTGATCTTCGCCATCCTGGTCATCGGCATCATCGGCATGCTGCTGGACCTGGCTTTTGCTCAACTGCAGAAGGTCGTCACTTATGTGGAGTGAGCCTATTGCGCGCGCCCCTGTCGCCACGCCAATGAAAGAACACAACATGCAGCAGGGATTCCTCAAGATCGAAGGCCTGAGCAAAGCCTTTACGCCCGCCCGGCCGGTGTTTGCCGACGTGTCCTTCACCATCAGCAAGGGCGAGTTCGTCTGCATCATCGGCCACTCGGGCTGCGGCAAGACCACCATCCTCAACGTGCTGGCCGGGCTGGACACCGCCACCGCCGGCCACATCTTCATGGAAAACCGCGAGATCGGCGGCCCCAGCCTGGAGCGCGGCGTGGTGTTCCAGAGCCACGCCCTCATGCCCTGGCTCACCGTGCGCAAGAACATCGCGTTTGCGGTGGTGTCACGCTGGGCCGATTGGACCTCGGCGCAAGTCAATGCGCATGTAGAAAAGTTCGTCGCCATGGTGGGCCTGACACCCGCCATCGACAAAAAACCGTCGCAGCTCTCAGGCGGCATGAAGCAACGCGTAGGCATCGCACGCGCCTTCGCCATCCAGCCCAAAATGCTGCTGCTCGACGAACCCTTCGGTGCACTCGATGCCCTGACGCGCGGCACCATCCAGGACGAACTCATGGCCATCGTGCGCGAGACGCAGCAAACGGTTTTCATGATCACCCATGACGTGGACGAAGCCATTCTGCTGGCCGACCGCATCTTGCTGATGAGCAACGGTACCGACAACGAGGGCGTCTACGCGCCCGGCCGCATTGCCGAAGAAGTCATCAACCCGCTGCCGCGAGAACGCACTCGCGCCGGCCTGCACCACCTGCCCGGCTACTACGACCTGCGAAACCACATCGTCGACTTTTTGGTCACGCGCGCCAAGGCGCACTGACCGCACCGCTTTCATTTTTCAGTTTTTACCTTCACCCAAACCACTTCAAACACAGGAGCAAAGAGACCATGAACCGCAACGACATCACCGAAAAAATCATCACCGTCAAAGTCAGCAAAGGCATCACCTGGGAGTCCGTCGCCAAAAAAGTCGGCCTCAGCAAAGAATGGACAACCGCCGGATGCCTGGGCCAGATGACTTTCGACGCCAAACAAGCCAAAGTGATCGGCAAGATTTTTGGCCTCACGGCTGAAGAGCAAAAGTGGCTGCAAGTCGTGCCTTACAAAGGCTCGTTGCCTACCCCTGTGCCCACCGACCCCCTCATCTACCGCTGGTACGAAATCGTCAGCGTCTACGGTACAACGATCAAAGAACTCATCCACGAAGAATTCGGCGACGGCATCATGAGTGCGATTGATTTCAGCATGGACATCGTGCGCCAGCCGGATCCCAAGGGGGATCGGGTGAATGTGGTGTTGTCGGGGAAGTTCTTGCCGTACAAGACTTATTGAATCCGTAGACAAAACGCGGCTTGGATAGCATCGCGATCATTCGTGCTCGTGTTTCAGCGGGTACTCTGCGCCAGTTATCTCCGAGAAGATCGCTGAAACCAACTTGTACGCCTCAGCGCGATCAGGTATTTCATAGTCGGGGATAACCTCTATGTGCTTTGTTTTCTCGAAAGCTACCGTGATATAGGTCAACAGACCCATAACAGACCTCCTAAACTTTGACCCCCCGCTTGCCACGTCTTTTACGCCATGGAAGACAAGTCTGTCGCATAGGATCTTCACCTTCTCCTCTTCGTAGCTGAGCGGTGCTGCGTGATGGGCAAACTGATTTCGTATTGCGCGAACGGTGTGAAGGTCTCTTTGCGCATTCTTGGGAAGAATTCCAATGAGATACGCGAAATCAATTCTTGAGGAGAATGTCCCTAAAGGACCATTGAAATCAAATGCTCGTCGGCTAATTTTCTTGTCCTGCACCATCCTTTTCTCGATAAGCTCCTTTAGTTTGTCATCCAGGAAAGCTGCCGACATGAGTACGGCCCCTCGATCTGTTTCATTGAGAATTGAGGTTCTAAAGTTCACCACCTCTTTCATTCGTGCGCCGGCTTCGGGCGGCATCTGGGTAGCAAACTCGTCAATGATCGACTGCAACTCTGAACGAACTTTCTCGTAGGTTTCTGATGAAATCTTCGGGTCGCGATCCTCGTTGCTCATGGTGGCCTCTTGTGGCAGTTGGTTGTGCTGTAGAAACCTCGGGCTTGCGAAGCCTATGTCCCACACTAGTTCAGGCGCATGTTGTATGTGAACGCGCCCATCGAGAGCGATTTCAACTCTTTTTCCGTGATGTATCCGGTAGCGAGCCGACGTGTCATGTCGATCGCCTGCTGATCCGTACTGACGTCCACTTTCGTGCGAAGAGTTGGCCTCACCAATTTCTCTCCTAGTGAGGTCAAGTAAATGTCATATGTGTTTGATCCCATCCCGCCAGCCGGAAGGAAGTTTCCATCCACATTCTCGATTCGAGCTATAGCGTCGCTTATTGGTTGCTGAGTTTCGTTGCCAAGCAACCAAATCCCGGGGGGAGACACTCGAACGGGATGCACCCCAAGGTTCTTGAAGTTGCAATCAAGCCTAAAAAAACTGGGATTCTGAAGCACCATGACGCACTTCATAACCACGTTCGGCCTGAGTTCATTACTCAGCTTGGTAAAGTCGGTGGTGAGCCTGACTTCATCCGTCCGCGTCCTTCGCTCATCCAGCCGTGTTCGCACCGAGTCGTTCCGCTGAGAAAGTGCCGCAATCTGTTTGTCAAGTTCTAATCTTGACTGTGCGTTTTGTTTGTCAAAATCGAGTCGTAGCAGCGTGACCTGGTTGGCTGTCTCAGTGGTTTTCTGCGCGGAGGCCGCTATTTGTAGTTTTGCTTGTTCAATCGCAAGTGTTTGCGATGCAATCTCAGTTCTGACTTTCTCCGTGAGAATGTAATTCAGCACCGTTGACCCGACCACAGCGGTCGCAGCAATCACGGCTACGACCAATGCCGTGCGGCTAGCGCGGATTGAAGTGGTTTCTGCCCTTGTCTCAGCCTCTGTTCGATCGCGAGTAGGGATCATTACATTTCCAAAGTTCTCAAAGGGAAAAACCTAACGCAGTGCGCCTACTTGCCGCTAGGCGCAATACCATATTTCTGTGCCAACGAGTTAAAGACGAACTGCGCGTCATAGACGAGACCATTGATTTCAGGTTTGCCGTTGAAGCACATGATCGTATTAGTAGTACTCGGCTTCGTAATGAGAAACGATTGACCGCCGGTTGTAGTGGTCGTTGCGCGACCGTAAGCAGTATTGCCGCAGACGCTAGCGCTTCCAGTGGTGGTTGACTGTATCGGCGTTGTATACGTTCCAAAGTCGGAACGCGATCTACCGTCAACAATTACGAAGTGCGTGAACCCGTGCTTGAGTGTCAAATCGGCGCTACGTAACAGCGCCATCTCTTCAGCTCGATCAGCGTTCGTGTATCCATTGCCCTTGAATGACACGCGAAAGACATTTTTATCTAACTGTGTCTCCGTGAATCCGCCAGAAAGACCCTGTGGTTGATAGGCTGTAGCGCAAGCGGCCAATGACAAAACTACAGATACAGCGATAAGAGTTCGCATTTCCAATCTCCGTAAACAACCGACATTGGTAGATGGGCGGTTCTATCTCAGCGTATTCCCGCAAATCCCACCGTACATGCTCGGAAATTCTAGGCTTCCGTGGAGTTCAGACCATCCCCCAATCAGAGGAGTTTGTCGCTTTTTCTGGCATCGCAAGCTGCTCGCTTACCCACCCCAGTTTGAGGCATCACAACAGCTTCGTCGGATCGCCGAGCGTCTTGTTGAGCCGCACCGCCTCTCTAACGAGGCGGCGCGACAAGGCGGTATTGACCTCATCACCCTCGTGAAACTCTCTCGTCGCCATTTCGTACTTGCCACCGGGTTTTAGCAGCGGGTCCATCTCGCGAAGACGCTGCCCACGCCAGAAGCCGAACAGCACGCGGTTTTCTTCCGCGCGAATGAGCAGCGCAGGACCATTCGACAAATAGACCAGATGGCCCCATTTGATGACTTCGTCCAGCGCACCACTCTTCAGGATGCTCTCCCGCAGTTGCTCGACCACACTACGCTGCCAGCCTGACAAGGCGGCGACATAAACATCAGGACTGGCAGCGGGGATGGTTTTCTTAATCATGGCAAATTTTTGCCGTATAAGGCTTACCAGTCCGCGACACGATTGTCAGGGCGCCGCCGGATCGACGAGTGTCTTGTTGAATCGCATCGTTTGCTGGTCGCCACTTATTTGGTGACCTCCCGGACAAACCGGCGAATAGCTTGAGCCTGAAAGGTTATCTCGGTTGCGCCTTGAGTGTGAGGGCTATTGCCCTCACACGATTGAACTTGACCTTCAATGGACTGAAGAGATCCGTCCTGGCGGAAAGCGTCAATCCACTTGATATCCAGATTTTTGCTTCCTGGGCCAAATCTGGTTCTGCGGCTCTCCTCGCGTAAAGTGTTGCGGTCCAAGTTGTAGCCGCTGGGAGAAACGACTTTGCCAGATTCCACGATGCGGCAGCCTGCGGTATTGCCTTGGCAACCCGCCGCACACATGACGGTGGTTCTTGCTGTTTGCTCCTCAGACGCAATCTGAAAGTTGCGTATGCGTGGCAACTCAACGAAGGCGGAGTCGGTGGCTTGTGTTGCCTGATTGGTTGCGTTGACAACAACAAGAAATGCCTTGCTGGGGTCACGGGCAAACAACAACGTTTGGCTCGAGCCTGCTGAAAGTGGGACTGGTGGGTTCATGGGCTTGGCCGTTCCATCGACGGTAAAGACCACCATCGCGTTGCCAGTGACACCGCTCTTTACAGTAACGGCGAGGACACTCTCAGAGTCCTTATTGGCTATCCAGGCTGCAATTGGCTTGTTCCCTTGGCGCGCAACACACTCCGCATAAGCTTGCGCACCCGCAGGGGAGAGTGCGTGGCGATAAAAGCCTTGTTCCACAGAGAACCCGCCGGACGCCGCAAACAGTGACTCAAGCTGRCTCCGCTTCTGTTTGAACTCGTCGTAGCTTCCGTCAAAATAGCCTGGCACCGTCGCCGATCCGCTTTGCTTGACGGATTCGTAGTTTTGCTGATTTATCAGTGACAACACAGAGTATCTGGCCGCGATGTTGTTCTGGACGACTGTCGTGTCAAACGCCATGAGCCGTTCGCACGAATCGGGTTGCCCCAACGCACCGCCAAACGAAAGCGCGAGCGCAACTGTAAAGAATAGTTTTTTCATTTAACCCCTCCTTTTGTCCGTTATTGAGCAAGCAAATCCGGTCAGGGATTCAAGGATTTCGGTATATGGATTGCGGGAGAATGCACCAAATTTGAAGTCACCAGAATCGAAAATCTGCCAATAAATTCTAGGCTTCCAGCCCGTCTTGCCCACCCCCAATCGGAGGAGCTTTCAGCCTTTTTGGTGCTTCCGAGCTAATCGTTTACCCGGCCCTCGTTCGATTCACAGCGGGGTGGCGAGTTCTCCATCGTCCTTCCCCTGGCTTGATCCGAGCTGAAGGCAAAATGCCATACATGAACTCCCTATCCGGCATCCGTATCCTCGACCTCTCCCGCGTACTCGCAGGCCCCTGGTGTACCCAGACGCTGGCTGACCTGGGCGCCGATGTCATCAAGATTGAACGCCCCGGCACGGGGGACGACACGCGCACCTGGGGGCCGCCGTTTTTGAAGGATGCGCAGGGTGCCGATACCGAAGCGGCTTATTACCTGGGCACGAACCGCAACAAGCGATCTGTGACCTGCGACATTGCGCAGCCTGCGGGCCAGGCACTGGTGCGTGAGCTGGCGGCTCATTGCGATGTGTTTGTGGAGAACTTCAAGGTGGGCGACATGGCGCGTTATGGCTTGGACTATGCGTCGCTCAAGGCCATCAACCCGCGCCTCGTGTATTGCTCGGTCACGGGCTTTGGGCAGAACGGGCCTTATGCCGACCGTGCGGGGTATGACTACGCGATCCAGGGCATGGGCGGGCTGATGAGCGTGACGGGTGAGCGCGACGACCTGGGCGGCGGGCCGCAGAAAGTCGGCGTGGCGGTGGCGGATTTGATGACGGGGATGTATGCGACGGTGGCGATACTGGCCGCGCTGCGCCATGCCGAGAAAACCGGCGAGGGCCAGCAGGTGGATATGGCGCTGCTGGATACCCAAGTGGCCATGCTGGCCAACCTGGGCGCCAACTATTTAGTCAGCGGCAAGGCGCCGGGCCGGGCGGGCAATGCGCACCAGAACATCGTGCCTTACCAGGTGTTTGAAGTCGCACCTGCGCCCGATGGCAGCAAAGACCATTTGATTCTGGCCGTGGGCAATGACTCGCAGTATGCGAAGTTTTGCGCCGTGGCCAACATCCCTGAGCTGGCGACTAACCCGCTGTTTGCCACCAACCGCAACCGCGTGCTGAACCGCGGGCAGCTGGTGCCGATTCTGGAAGCGGTGATGAAGACGCGCAGCAAGGCCGACTGGCTGGGTGCGCTGGAGGCGGCAAAAGTGCCGTGCGGCGCCATCAACAGCCTGGCAGAAGTGTTTGCCGACCCGCAGATTGAAGCGCGCAAGATGGTGACGGAGTGGAAGCATCCGGTGAAGGATGATTTGAAGCTGGTCTCCAGCCCCATCCGCATGAGCGCCACGCCGGTGCGCACCGACCTGCCGCCGCCGTTGCTGGGCCAGCATACCGAAGAGGTGCTGCGCAGCGTGCTGAACTATTCCGACGCCAGGTTGTCTGAACTGAAGAGCAGCAAAACCATTTGATGCAGCAACCTTTAACATGGAAGTGACGCAATGAAACACAATTTTGTTCTGGTCCACGGCGCGTGGCATGGCGGCTGGTGCTGGCGGCGTGTGGCGCAGGCGCTGCAGCTGGACCACCACAAGGTGTTCACGCCGACACTGACCGGCCTGGGCGAGCGCGCCCATTTGCTCTCACCCACGATCAACCTCGACACGCACATCAACGACGTGATCAACCTGATCGAGGCGGAAGAGCTGCATGAAGTGATTCTGGCGGTGCATTCCTATGCCGGCATGATCGGCACGGCTGTCACTGACCGCATGCCCGACCGCATCAAGCACCTGGTGTATGTGGATGCGGTGGTGCCCAAGCCCGGCGAGAGCTGGAGCAGCACGCAGGCCAGCGCCACGCAGCAGCAGCGCATGGCGGCGGCGCAGGCTTCGCCCAGCTTCAGCTTTCCGGCACCCGACCCGGAGGTGTTCGGCCTGCACGATGCTGACCGTGACTGGGTGAAGCGCCGGCAGACGCCGCACCCCGGCAACACCTACCAGGCGCCGCTGCACTTTGATATGCAGCGCGTAGCCGCTGTGCCGCGCACTTTTGTCAGTTGCACGCAACCCGCCCTGGCCACCATAGAGCCGAGCCGGCTGCGTGTGAAAGACCCGAAATTCTGGGACGGTGCGTGGCTGCCGAATTCGCGCGTGGTGGAGATCAAGACCGGCCATGACCCCATGATCAGCGAACCGGCTGCGCTGACGAAGATTTTGCTGGAAAGCGCCGAATGAGCCAGGTGGGCCGCCGCCAGTTCACTGCCGCGCTGGCAGCCGGGCTGGCCTTGCCCCAGCTCGCACTGGCCAAAGACACTGCCTTGCCTGTGCCGGCCTCTTTGCCGGCGGCCGCTGGAATCGCCTTCGCCAAAAATGAACCACTCGTGCTGTTGGTCAGCCTGCCCGGCTGCCCTTTTTGCGAGCTGGTGCGGCGCAACTACCTGTTGCCGGCGCAGCGTGACGGCAGCCTGCACGCCTGGCAGCTCAACATCAGCGACCGCACGACGCCGCTGACCGGCTTTGACGGCCAGGTGACGACAGCCGCCGCGCAAGTCGCGGCATGGAAAGCCGGTTTCACACCCACCGTGCTGTTTCTGGGCCCGGCCGGGCAAGACCTGGCGGAACGGCTGGTTGGCCTGGCATCTACCGACTTTTATGGTGCCTATCTGGAAGAGCGACTGGCCCAGGCGCGCAAAGCTGTGCTGGCTCTCCGGTAAATGAAATGCAGACCGCCTCATTCGCAGCCGCGGGACTTCTAGTTGCTATTGTTTTAATAGCTGCTCGCGCAATATTTGATTGGGCTGAAGGCCTTTTTGATGCTTAAAACCGCCCCAAAAATAGCCCCGCAAAGGATTCTGGCGTGTCGCACAGCGTTTTTTGCCCCTGCACAACAACCTGCCAGCCGTCACGCGCATGACTGACCAGGAATCGCTGCTTGCCGCTATCCACGAGGAAGTGGTCTTGCAGGCCTACAACCCAGCCTGGCCCCAGCAGTTTGTGGCTGAGCGGGACCGCCTGCTTGCGCTCTCCCCTCAGCTGCCGGCCCGCCTGATCGACATCCAGCACATCGGCAGCACAGCCGTGCCCGGCCTGGCGGCCAAGCCGGTGATCGATATGCTGGCCGGTGTGGAATCAATCGCGGCGGCTGAAGCGCTTCTGGCGCCGCTGTGCGCCAATGGCTACACGACCTCCGCTGAATTCAATGCCTCGCTGTCTGACCGCAAATGGCTGATGCGCTGGGCAGAGGGGCGCCGCACGCATCACCTGCACCTGGTGGTGCACGGCGGCGAGGTGTGGGCGCAGCGCCTGCGTTTTCGCGACGCCCTGCGTTCGGACCCGGCGCTGGCGGCGCGCTATGCCGCGCTCAAGGCGGAACTGGCGGCCAGGCACCCGGGTGACCGGGAGGCCTACACCGATGCCAAAGCCGCGTTTGTGAACGCAGTGAGCGAAGGCTAAACCTCCCTGCTCCCTACTCCCTACTATTAAGCCGCTGAATTAACCCGCTAGACCTGTACTGAACGCCCTATTCACGCTTGGCAAAACAGTCTTCGGTGGTAAATTCAAACCCGTTCAAGCAGGAGAGCGCTGCCCCACAAGGCAGCCACCGAAGGCGCAAACTTCCATAATCGCTCAGGTCCCGTACTGCCCGGAACACACAGCCGTCTGGAGAGACGCCGCACGCAAGGTGCAGCGCACCGAAGGAGCAAAGCCGAAGCTTGTCATCGACATAAAAGCAACGGCTGAATCTCTCAGGTAACAAGGACAGTGGAAGCGGCCGCAAGCATGTGATGGCTTGGCGGTTGCCACGATTCTTCCGATTCAACAGCAACCCCTGGCACGGCGCTTGCGCTACTGCAATGTTCTGCTTGAATGAAAAGGAATCGCCATGAAAGTCATGGTTTTGGGGGCTGGTGTCACGGGGATCACCACGGCCTGGTATTTGGCGCAGCGCGGCCATGAGGTGACAGTGGTGGAACGCCGCAACGCAGCCGCGATGGAAACCAGTTTTGCCAACGGCGGGCAAATATCGGTGAGCCATGCGGAACCCTGGGCCAACCCGGGTGCGCCGCTGAAAGTGTTGCAATGGCTGGCGCGTGAAGACGCGCCGCTGCTCTTCAGGCTGCGCGCCGATGTGAACCAGTGGCTGTGGGGGCTGGAGTTTTTGCGCAACTGCACGCCGGCGCGCACGGCACAAAACATCAAGCAGATCGTGAACCTGGGCATGTACAGCCGCGGCGCGCTGCAAAAGCTGCGCGCCGAGCTGGGCCTGCTGTACAACGCGCAGACCAAGGGCATCCTGCACTTCTACACCAGCCAGGCCGAGTACGACGCGGCGCAGGAACCCGCGCGCATCATGCGCGAGCACGGCTGCGAACTCGACATGAAGACGGCCGACGAATGTGTGGCGATTGAGCCCGCACTGGCGCAATGCCGCGGCAGCATCGTGGGCGGCAGCATGACGCCCAGCGATGAATCGGGTGACGCCCGCGCGTTTACCGCCGCGCTGGCCGCGCGCTGCGAACAGGCCGGTGTGAAATTTTTGTACAACACCACGGTGCTGGGCCTGGATGCCGCAGAGGGGCAGCTGAACGGCGTGCAGGTGGCGATGGGCAGTGGCGAGGCCGGTGGCAAGGTCGAGATGCTGAAAGCCGACGCGTATGTGATGTGCCTGGGCGCCTTCAGCGCGCAGTGGGCCAAGGTGCTGGGGCAAAGCCTGCGCATCTACCCGGCCAAGGGTTATTCGGTCACGCTGCCCGTGATCAACGAGGCGGCGTCTTACCAGGTGAGCCTGACCGACGACGAATACAAGCTGGTGTTCTCGCGTTTTGGCAACCGCTTGCGCATTGCCGGCACGGCCGAACTCAACGGCTACAACACCGAGCTGAACCTGGTGCGCTGCAACGCCATCGTGCGCCGTGTAAAACAACTCTTTCCCGACATGACGGACGGCGAAGGCGCGCAGTTCTGGACAGGCCTGCGGCCGGCCACGCCGAGCAACGTGCCTTACATCGGCAAAAGCAAGGCCTCCAATGTCTTCCTCAACACGGGCCACGGCACGCTGGGCTGGACACATGCCTGCGGCTCGGGCGCGGCGATTGCGGACATCGTGAGCGGGCGCGTGCCGGAAGTCGACTTTGCGTTTACCGGGATGCCGGCGCCGGAGCGTGTGATGGCATTGCCGGGGATGGCGAAGGCCTGAGCAAGGCCTGAAAAGGGGGTCTGGAGCACAGCGTCCTGCAGCAGGCGGGCGGAAACGGTAATATCGCCCTCCGTTCATCAGCCGCTTGCCGCCATGACATCACACGCCACCACGCCCCCCGACGGTCTTCCCACCTACAGGCTCCTTACCGGCCCTGATGACGCGAGCTTTTGCCGCCGCGTGAGCGAGGCGCTGGCGCTGGGTTACGAGCTTTACGGCTCGCCGGCGGCGACCTTTAATGGCGAGAACGTGATCGTGGCGCAGGCGGTGCTGTGGCCTTCGCTGCGCAAGGCCGGCTGATGAGCCCTGCCCAGCCACTGAACCCTGCAACGCTCCAGGCCATGGCGGATTTTCCGCGCCAGCTGGAGCAGTTCTACGACGCGATTCCTGAAAGCCACAAGGGTTGGACGCCGCCGTCGTGGGAAGGCATTCCGAGCGAACACTTCACGGCCATTGCGCAGGTCTGCCACGTCAGGGACATCGAGATTGACGGCTATCACGTGCGGTTTCAGCGTACCTTGTCAGAGGCCAGCCCCGTGCTGGAATCACTGGACGGCTACGCGCTGGAAAAGGAACGCAGCTACGCGGCCGCTGATGCGCAAGAGGCCATCGCGGCGTTTCGCGTAGCGCGCACCAGGACGATGGCTATGCTGTCGGGCATCACGCCCGAACAACTGGGCCGCACGGCGCAATTCGAAGGTTATGGCGCCCTCACGTTGCGCAGCCTGGTGCATTACCTGTGCAGCCATGACCAGCAACACCTGGCCGGGCTGCAATGGCTGCTCGGGAAGGTGGATGCTGCTCGCATGGCGGATGCCGGGGGCGATTTGTAACACCGCTTATCAGGAAAGGTATTTTTCGCGCTACCTTGACGCCCTTCGTTCAACGAAAAAACCACAAACTTTCTGACGTAATTCCGCTTTATGACCCTTTAGAGTCGGTCTACCTGTAAGTAAACGTTAGTTCGGAAGCACACTTGGGTTAACCGGCGTCTCTGCCGCGTGACCGCAAATGCGGTTTTATCCACAACTACCGGGATGATCACTCATGAAGTTTTATTTGCGCCATGCAGCAATATTGGCCAGCGCCGCCTGCGCCCTGGGTTCGGCAACAGCCCAGACCGACGAGGCGAAGCCTGCACGCAAGGCAAAAGCAGCGGCCGCCACCCCCGCGCCCGCGCCCGAAAAATATTCCGGCCCTCGCGAAAAAATGGTCGTGGCCATGCCCAAGACCTATGGCAAGAGCGAAACCATGGCCTTGTGGGGCGACTACTTCAGCCACCTGTCACGCTGCGGAAACATCGACCTGCAAAACGCGCAAGGCGAATCGATGGACAAGACCAGCAACATCGACATCCTCGGTGAAAAAGAGCTGATTGAAGGTATCTCGGCCGGCAAGGTCCAGCTGGCACAAGTCAACCCCGGCCTGGCTGCGCAGTTGGTCACCGCCGGCCAGCCGGCGCCGTTTGGCGTTCCCGGCAACAAGGCCAGCGGCGTGCGCAACTCCTACAAGCTGATCCTGGTCACCCGTATCGACAGTCCCTACAAGGAGCCCAAGGACCTGGTTGGCAAAAAAATCGCGCACACCACGCCAACCTCGAACTCGGGCAACCTCGCGCCGCGCGCGCTGTTCCCGGCGCTGGGCCTGACGCCGGACAAGGACTACGAAGTCGTGTTCTCCAACGGCCACGAGCGCTCCGTCACGGGCGTGATGCATGGTTTTTATCCGGCCGCAGCTGTGGCCAGCGATTTGTACCAGCGCATGGTCGTCAAGGGCGACATCAAGGGCTCGAGCATTCGCACGATCTGGGAAAGCCCGCCTTTCATGACGGAAACCTGGACCATGAGCAAGGACGTTTCGCCCGAACTGCAGGCACGCGTGAAGAAATGCTCGTTCAGCTACAGCTTCTCGCCCACACTGAAAAAGCAGCTGCCCGGCAACGACACCTTCCTGCCCATCAACTTTGATCGCGACTTCGCGACGGTGATGCAGGTCTACCGCGCCAGCCAGAAGAAGTAAGGCCCCCACGGTCGCTCACTTCGTGTAGCTCCCTGCCCCCCGAGGGGGCCGCCCGCCTGCGGTCTGGCAAAGCCAGTCCCGCGGCTCGAGCTGGCTTGAAGAATTCTTTGGGCACTACCACCGGGGGTATTCCACCAGCGGGGGCCGAGGGTCCGGCTTTGCCGGCCCCAGGCGCCGCCCCCTCGAGGGGGGAACAGGCTACACGCCAGTGAGCCTGGACGGGGGTGGGTCTACAGTCAGGGGTGGGTGAACCGTCCCCCACAGGCTTTCATCGAGCACCCGCTGCAGGGTACGGATCAGCTGCTCGTTGGAAGTGTGTGCTTTCACCAGCACTGCCTCCGCGCGCTGGCTTTGCTTCGGCTCCACATCGTGCGCAGAAAACACGACCACTGGCGGCACGATGTCGAGCGCTTCAATGGTGTCCAGCAGTCCCCAGCCCGAGCCGTCTTTCAGCGTCAGGTCGAGCAGCACCAGGTCGTAACGGCGGCGCGCCAGCTGGTCGCGTGCCTCGCGCAGCGTGGCGGCAAATTCAAAGGTGGCAAAGTCCTGGGCAATGGCCGCGGCAATGCGCTGGATATCGAGGTCGTCCTCGACGTGCAAAATGCGCGGCCGGCCTTCGGCCATGTTACCGATGGCACGGTGCAAACTGAGGATCAGGAGGTTCTCATCGATGGGTTTTTCCAGCCATGTTGAAACCGCCAGGGGCTGGGTATTGAACTCGAGCTCGCCTTCTTCAGCATTGGCCGAGACCACCACGATCGGCAGGTCTTTCGTCGCCTCTTCGCGGCGCAGTGCACGAATCAGGCTGATGCCGTCCTGGTCGGGCAGGTTCAGGTCGACCGTCATGGCAGCGTAGGGCATCAGCATGACTTGCTCCAGCGCCTGCCCTGCGCTGTGCACCATGTCCGAGTCAAAGCCGCCTTTATCAAGCATCAGGTTGATCAGGCGGGCAATGTCGGGATCGTCTTCGCAGACCAGGATGAGCGGCCTGGTCGCTGCCCCGGACCTGATGCTGGTTTGAATCGGCGCCGGCACCGCCTCGGGCAGCTCAAAGAAGAAAACAGTTCCGACGCCGGTTTCCGTCGTGAACCCGATTTGGCCGCCCATCCGCTCCACGATGGCGCGCGAGATGTTCAGGCCCAGGCCCGTACCACCCATTTTTCGGGTGTCCGATGTGTCGGCTTGCGAGAATTTCTGAAAGATGCGCTTTCGGAACTCTTCGGGAATGCCGGGGCCGCTGTCGGCGACTTCCACCCGGACCCTGCCGTTCTTGCACAGCAGCCGGACTTCCACGCAGGACTGGGCCGGCGCGAATTTCACGGCGTTGGACAACAGGTTGGTAATGACCTGGGTCAGCCTGTCGCTGTCGACGCTGACCCTTACCGCTTCTGCCGGTGCGTCCAGAACCAGCTTGACGTTGTGCTGGCCTGCGAAGCCTTCGTTGGCCGTCAGGGCTTGCGTCAGCAGAGGCTGCAGTTCCATCTGCTGGAAGTCAAAACGCATTTTTCCGGATTCAATTTTTTCGCTGTCAAGAATGTCGTTGATCAACCTGATGAGCCGTTCGCAATTGTTGGTGGCGATGCCGACCAGGTTTTTGGCCATGGCCGGCAGCTCCCCGGCCACGCCGCCGGCGATCAAGCCCAGGGAGCCGCGAATGGAGGTCAGCGGGGTGCGCAACTCATGACTGACGGTAGAGACGAACTCACTCTTCATGCGGTCAATGCGCTTGAGTTCGGTCACGTCGGTGCCCAGCGAGAAAAAGCCGACCACCTTGCCTTCGTCCTCGTTTTCGCCGTAGCGTGGAAAGTACTGCATGACGTAGTCGCGCAGCTGGCCATCTGACGTGACCTGCGTGCGGTCGTATTGCGCCGCGTAACCGGCGAGCGCTTCTTCAATCTTGCCCCGCTCTTTTTCGTGGAGCTCGTCGCCCATCAGTTCGCGCATGGTCTTGCCGTGGATCTGGCCGTGCTTCAGGCCAAGAACTTCTTCGTAGGCAAGGTTATGGAACTGAAAGCGCTGTTCGGCGTCGATATAGGCAATCAAGGCGGGCACACTGTCCGTGATCTGGCGCAGTTGTGATTCGCTGTCATGCAAGGCGCGGGTGCGCTCCTGCACGGCTTCCTCCAGGCCGCTCACCTGCGCTGCCGCCTGCTGCGCCAGCTCCCATTTTGTGGTCAGCATTCTTGCCAGCTGGCTGACTTCAACCGGATCAAACGGTTTTTTCAGAATCAGGAGACGATCCCGGGCTTCCAGCCGCGCGAACACATCTTCCCAGGCATGGTCGGAGTAGGCGGTGCAGATGACGATCTGTACCTTTGGATCAACGCGCCAGAGCCGTTCGATGGTCTCCACACCATCCCAGCCCGGCGGCATGCGCATGTCCACAAAGGCCATGGCATAGGGCCGCCCGGCCCGAACGGAGACCTCGACCTTGTCCAGACCCTCACGTCCCTGGTAGGCCGAGTCCAGCTCAAAGCCATCATCGGATACCGGTGCGGCGTCGCCAAACAACAGGGCTTCGGCATCGTCCAGGTCATGCGCAACCGGCCTGGACGCAAGAATTTTCCGGAAGTCTTCGTGGATGGACGGCATGTCGTCGATCAGCAAAATGCGCCGGTTCTGCAGTTGAGTCATGGCTGGCTCCTGTGTTTTTTCGCATCAGCCGGGCTTTCATCGGGCGAGTGTTGCCGCACAGGCGATGGAATGGTGAAGAAAAATGTGGCACCTTGCCCCACCGCCCCTTCGGCCCAGATACGACCGCCGTGACGGGAAATGATCCGGTGAGCGCTTGCCAGCCCGATTCCCATCCCTGCAAACTCACCCGGTGAATGCAGGCGCTGGAAGGTACCGAACAATTTGTCCGCGTACGTCATGTCAAACCCGACGCCGTTATCACGGACAAAATAGACCGTACTTTCGTTGTCGGGGTGCTGCGCCCCAACCCAGATCTCGGGGGCAGTGGCATGGACGGTGAACTTCCATGCGTTGGAAATAAGGTTTTCCATTACCTGGCACAGCAACGCGGAGTCACCCACAGCGGTAAGGTTGGGCGTTATGTGGACTTTCACATCTCGCGCGGTATTGCGTTTCTGGCAGTCACCGCGCACGCGCTCGGCTATTGCCGTGAGGTCGACTGTCTCGATCTTCAGGTTGGTACGGGACACCTGGGCCAGCAGCAGAAGGCCATCCGTGAGCTCACCCATTTGCCTGACTCCCTCGCGTATCCGGCTCAGGTAATGCCTCGCGCGTTCCGCCGCATCACCGCTGACCGCCTTTTGCAGCAAGTGGCTGAAGCCGTCAATCGAGTTCAGGGGAGAGCGCAAGTCATGCGCGAGCGAATACGAGAAGGCTTCGAGTTCCTTGTTGGACTGGCGCAAAGCCGCTTCGGTTGCCCTGAGATCCTGCACGGTATCTTCCAGGCTGCTCACCTGTGCTGCCGCGCGCCGCGCCAGCTCCCATTTGGCGGTCAGTGTTCTCGCGAGCTGGCTGACTTCGATCATGTCGAATGGCTTTTTGAGCACCAGCAGGCGGTCCTGCACGTCCAGCCGCGCCAGCACATTTTCCCAAGGATGGTCGGAGTAGGCTGTGCAGATCACGATCTGCACATGCGGATCAACACCCCAAAGCCGCTCGATGGTCTCCACCCCGTCCCAGCCCGGCGGCATGCGCATGTCCACAAAAGCCATGGCATAGGGCCGCCCGGCCCGGATGGATTCCTCCACCTTGGCCACACCTTCGGCGCCCTGATAAGCGGAGTCCAGTTCAAAATCACCGTAGGAAATCTGCGTGACCTCACCAAACAACTCGGTTTCGGCAACGTCCAGATCACGCGCCACCGGTTTCGCAGCGAGGATTTTGCGAAAGTCCTCATGGATCGACAGCATGTCGTCGATCAGCAGGATGCGCTGGTTCTGTAGCTGCGTCATGATTTGGTCTGCGCGATATCCATTGGCAGCTCCAGTGTGAAGGTGGCCCCCAGACCCGGCCCGTCGCTGTGAGCGGAAAGTGTCCCGCCCATCTGGCTGACTGCCAGCGCGCAACTGTGCAAACCAAAGCCGTGGCCTGTTTTGCGCGTCGTAAATCCGTGCGAGAAAATCAGCGTGAGGTTTTCCGCCGGTATCCCCTCTCCCTTATCCATGACAGAGACCCGCAAGGTCGACTCGCCAACAGGCTCCACCCGCAATGTGATCTGGTGCGATGCGGCCGGCATACCCGCCATGGCATTTTTGGCGTTGCTGATCAGGTTCACGAGAATCTGCAGGACCCGTGAGCGGTCCAGCAGTGCTTCTGGCACCTGCGCGAACTCCTTCACCACAGTGACTCCGTGGCGCGCCAGTGAGACACCGTTCATCCGCAGCGCGTCCTCCACCAGGTCGCTGATCTGCACCGGCTCAACGATGCTGCCGCCGCCTGCGTACGATTGCTGCGTGGCGACGACGTCCTTGATGTGGTCGATGCTTCTGGTGAGAAGTTCCAGCTCCTTGAGCATGCCCTGCTGCTCCTGCACCAGGGTCTGGGAGATCCCATTCAAATAGCCGGGCAGTATCTTGCCCTTCTCGTCGTGAACCAGAAAATGGGCCAGGTCTGCGGCGTGCTCGTTCATCAGCTGCATGCCCCGGGAAAGCCCCTGCACCCTGGATTTGTGCAAGGTGCTGCCGATGAGGTCGGCCGAGACGTTGACGCTGTTGAGGATGTTGCCCACGTTGTGCAGCACATTGGTGGCAATCTCGGCCATGCCCGCCTGGCGCGCAGTGGTCATCAGCTCGCTTTGCGCCTGGCGCAGCTCCTTCGTCCGTTCCTGCACGCGCTGTTCAAGGTGCTCATTGGCCGCCTGGAGTTCCGTGTTGACGCGCCGGATCACGGCATGGCTGCGAAACACGTGAAGGGCTGCATACAGCAGCAGAGCCACCAGCACGGCCGAGAAAATTAGCAGGTAGCGGCCGTAGCGCTCGCCCTCCACCCCCGCGCGCTGCTGCTCGATCGTTGATGCATCGTTGGCCGCATCGAGCAACTTGGCGGTCGGTGCCGAGGAAATACCCGCGAGAAGTTCATTGACTGTTTTTTGTTCGCGCAAGATGGTCTGGACATGCGCGCGGAAGATCCCCAGCCTGTCGGCAATGCCCGGCGGAGTATGGCGCAGCTTGCCGTCAAGCCGGCCCAGTTCCTCTTCTATCTCGGCACCCTTTTCGTCGGTCGGGCTCTGGCTGTACAGCATGCTCGCGAGCAGCAGCCTGCTAACGCCAGACGAAATCTGCCGGAGCGCCGGCTCTGTGGCGCCGCGGCCGGGCCCGAGCGACTGCTGGACATCTTCCGCCGCGGTGGGAAGAAAGGCCAGCGAGTTTCGCAGCACAGAGTTGTGCGACTTGAATTGCTCGATCAGGGCGGCTTTGTCCTGCACGGCGCGTTCCAGCGCCGCGAGCTTGTCCACCTGCCCCGATGCATCGTGCTTGTGGGCGTGGGTGCCCGACTCGAGTTGTTCCATGAGCCGGGCCATCCCGCCCTGGTTATCGGCCAGCGCATCGTAGTGCGTGTTGATCCCGATCCTGGACTTCAGCACATCCAGCTCCCATTGCGCGTCCAGCTGCTTCAGGTGGCGCAGCACAGCCATATCCTCAAAGTAGTGCGACTCGTCGAAGCTTTGGGTTTTGCTATACAGGAACACCAGGATGGACAGCAGCACGGCGGTGATTACCGCCATAGGCGCCAGGGCAAGTTGATTCTTTTTTTTCACGGTTTGAAGTCCCGTTCGCCGGTGAGCGTATTGAGGAATTTGACGATGGATTCCTTGTCTTCCCTGGAGGCAACGCGTCCGAGCTGGTACCTGAACATGACATCGACGGCATCTTCCAGTGTCTTGGCCGAGGCATCGTGAAAATAAGGCGCCGTCAGCGCGATGTTGCGCAGGCTCGGTACCTTGAAGACGTGCTTGTCGCTTTCCACCTTCGTGACGAGGTACCGGCCAAGATCGGCCTCCGTCGGGCTGCCGCGCTTTGCGAAGTAGTCGCCCATGACGCCGAATTTCTGGAACATGTTGCCGCCCACGTTGACGCCCTGGTGGCAGGCGACGCACCCGTACTGCTTGAACTTGGCGTAGCCGACCTTCTCCGCGTCGGTAATGGCGTTGGTGTCACCACGCAAATATTTGTCGAAGCGTGAGTTGGGTGTGATCAGCGTCCGTTCGAATGTCGCGATGGCGTTCTGGATATTGGCTTTGGTCACGCCGTCTTTGTAGGCCGCACCAAACGCGCTTTTGTATTTCGCGTCGTCCGCTATCTTGCGAACCACATCTTCCCACTTCGCCCCCATCTCGATCGGGTTCAGCATGACATGGTCTACCTGGGACTCCAGCGATTCGGCGCGGCCGTTCCAGAATTGCCTGAAATTGAGCGCCGCATTGAACACCGTCGGGGCATTGACACCGGTCAGCCCACCGTTAAGCCCGACGGAGCGGTCACGGCCGTCACCGCCGCCCTTGCTCAAATCATGGCAGCTGAAACAGGACACGCGCCCGTTTCCGGACAGGCGTGGATCGTGAAACAGCTGCCGCCCGATTTCGACACGGGCCGGGTCCTGCTTCAGTGTGAGGGGGATTGGCTGGATGGGCTCATTGAGCAAGGGGGCCGCGATGGCGGCATGGGAGGCGAACGTCAGCACAGCCAGCAGCAGCTTCAGCCGCTCACCCAATCCCGTGACCGCCGAAACCGTGGCGGCAGAAGGGTCTGGGCTGGCGCCCCTGGAGCATGGATCGGGGTGCTCGTTCATGGCTCACCTCGTGGGTTTCGTGCGGGAGTGCGAAGCGCGAATCCGAACCGGACGCAACCCCGAAGCGTGAACCGCAAGGTTGCCACCCACTGAGAAGCGATGGCTGTCCTTCTTGATGATAAATCCATGTTTCGGCAATTGTCCGGATTTGCTGACGTGGCGGCGCTTCATGCCGGCGTCCATCCGTTGCCCCCCAGCCACGGGACGAAGCCTGCATAACCCAGCTTGGCGGCTTGAGCGGCATTCTTTACATACCGTCGGTGATCCGCGGTATCCGCAGCCGCTCCAGACCGTTCGCTGCAACCTGATCAGAGCACGTTTATCGGCGGGGCTGTTAAGGCATTTCCCGCGTGGTCATATTTACCAACCGCATGTAAGCAAATGCGTTTTTTTCGGAGCCGCCCGGCGCATGAGAACGCCGTCTCTGTTCCTCAACCAGATCCCGCCGCCCTGCCCTCTATGTCGCTCACTTTTTGATAGCTGCTTGCGCCCGCGCTATATGGGCTGAAAACCGATTTCCGGTGCGACATTTCAGCAAAACCGTTATTTCATGGATCCGAAGACCTTCTTGAGGATGGCGCTGCCGGTGCCTACCGGGTCTTGCCGGATCTTCTTTTCTTCCTCACCGATGATCAGGTACAGGCCGTCCAGCGATTTGCCGGTTACGTACTGCTGGATGTTGGCGTCTTCTTTCTTGACCAGGCCAAAGCCGGCGGCCCGGCCGGCGAATTCGTTGTACTTGTTGGCCAGGCCGACTTTTTCGGTCGCCTTGGTCACCACGGGCAGAAACTTCACGCCCAGCGGAGCGCGGGTTTTTTCAGCGAAGAAAGTGGTCACCGAGGTTTCGCCGCCGGTCAGGATGTTTTTCGCGTCATTCACGTTCATGGTGCGTACCGCATTGACCAGCAGGTCCTTTCCCATGGGCACGGCAGCTTCGGCGGCCCGGTTGATGGACGTCACCAGTTCATCGATCCGCTTGCCCTGGCCGAAGTTTTTTAGCAATTTCGAAGCATCTTCGAGATATCCGGGCAAGGGAATGCGAACTTTTGGGTTGCCGAGGAATCCATCTGTCTTGCCCAGCAGGGCGACGGCGGCGACAGCACCTTTTTCGAGGGCTGTTTTCAGGCCGGCGCTGGCGTCGGCATTGCTGATGCCCGACAAGTCCCCGAGCGAGAGTGCGTGGGCCTGGTGGTAGGTGGCCAATATCAGTGCGCCCAACGCGCTGACGCCGGCCTGGTTAAAATTGCGACGTTGCATGATGAGGTCCTTCCAATGAAATTGACATCCCGCCTGACAGTATGCCGCACGGCACTGGCCGGTATTTTGGCTGTGGCGGCCCTTGCTTGCCTGCCGGGATGTGGCGGCGCCGAGGCCGCGCCGGAGTCGACCTTTGTGTTGCTGGACGGCAGCAAAAAAACCACCGCAGACCTCAAAGGCAAGGTCACCCTGGTCAATTTCTGGGCCACCAGCTGCGTGACCTGTGTGGCAGAAATGCCGAAGGTCATTTCGACCTACAACAAATACCAATCCCAAGGCTACGACACGCTGGCCGTGGCCATGAGCTACGACCCACCCAGCTATGTCGTCAATTACACGCAGACGCGCCAACTACCTTTCAAGGTGGCCATCGACAACACCGGCGCAGTGGCCAAAGCATGGGGCGATGTGCAGCTCACGCCGACAACCTATCTGGTCAACAAGCGCGGCGAGATCGTCAAACAGTACGTGGGCGAGCCCGACTTTGCGGCGCTGCACCAGCTGATTGAAAAGCTTCTCAAAGAGACCTGAAGCGTTTCGCTCCCCCAAAAGAAAAGCCGGTTCAAACGAACCGGCTTTTTTGTTGCCCAACCCCGGGACGGAGATGTCTCCATTCAAGCGGGGGCCGAGGGTCCGGCTTCGCCGGCCCCAGGCGCCGCCCCCTCGAGGGGGGAACAGGCTACACGCAGTGAGCCTGGACGGGGGTGTTACTGATTTCTGAAGGCGTCGTGGCAAGCCTTGCAACTGCCAGCCGTCGCCGTGAAAGCGGTCTTCAGGTTATCAAGGTTGCCGGTCTTGGCCGCGGCGGCCAGCTTGGCGGTCTCTGCGACCAGCTTTTCATGGCCTTCCTTGAACTTGGCTTGTTCGGCCCAGATTTCAGGCTTGGCCTTGGTGTTGCCGCCCTTGTCGGTGCCGGGGCCAAAGGCGGCCCACGGGAGCTTGGCCATCTCGGCCACAATTTCTGCGTTGTCCGCTGCAACCTTGGCGTCGAAGGGAACACGGCCGTTGGCCATGGCACCGACACGCCCGAAGTGCTGGCCCATGACAAACAACGCGCTCTGGCGGTATTTGATGGCATCTTCGGGTTTGGCAAACTGCGCGGAGGCCGGAGCAGCCATGGCCATCAATGTGGCGGCTGCGGCGATACAGGCAAAAGCTTTCATGGGTTTCCTCGTAGGTTTTTTCTTAAGATGGGGCAATGGCAACACACTTTGCCTGTTGCCATAGGGCTGAGTTTAGCCAGACCAGATAAGTTCCGCAGGAACTTATGCGCTACGGGAAAGCACCAAGTGGCAGCGAGGCCGTATAAAGGGCACCGTTGCATAGAACAACCACAAAAACGAGGAGTGAGCATGTACACCAATAAAAACCTTCACAAGGTGCGCGTCTGGGATTTCCCCACGCGGTTTTTTCACTGGGCGCTGGTGGCTTGTGTGCTTGGGCTGGCCATTACCGGCACCATCGGTGGCAACGCCATGGTCTGGCATTTCCGGTTTGGCTATACCGTGCTCGCCCTGCTGCTGTTTCGCGTTGTCTGGGGCCTGGTGGGTGGGCGCTGGTCTCGTTTTGGGGCGTTCATCTATGCGCCCCAAAGCGTCATCAACTACCTCAAAGGCCAGGGCAAGCCCGAACACGGTGTCGGCCACAGCCCGATAGGTGCGGGTTCGGTGTTCGCCATGCTGGGATTTCTGGTGGCCCAGGTCGGCACGGGCCTGCTGAGCGACGACGAAATTGCCTTTGCCGGCCCCCTGACACGTTTCGTCTCCAACGCCACCGTCAGCCTGACAACCAACTACCACAAGAACATTGGCAAATGGGTGCTTTTGGCCCTGGTGGTATTGCACATCGCGGCCATCGTTTATTACCTGACCCGCAAGCACAACCTGGTCGGCGCCATGCTGCACGGTGACAAGGAGCTGGTGGTGCCGGCTCCGCCATCGCGGGACGACACGGTCTCGCGCCTGGCTGCAGCGCTGATCCTGGCGATCTGCGGTGGCGTGGCTTACTGGGTGTCTACACTGGCCGCGCCTGCTGCATTTTGATGCCTCCGGCCGGGGCGTCCCGGGCCTGCTCTCCAGTTGCAAATCACGGTAAACTGGTTGTCGACTTCTTCCTGCCGATCCGTGCAACGCCCCTCCATCCAGTTCATCACGCCCGACACGCCGGCGCAGCTGGCTGCCACGCGGCTGATTTTTCGCGAATATGCGGAGCAGCTCGGCATTGACCTGTGCTTCCAGAACTTTGAGGCCGAACTGGCCGAGCTGCCCGGTGAGTACGATGACCCTGAGGGTGCGCTGCTGCTGGCCCTGGTCGACGGCGAAATCGCCGGCTGTTGCGCGCTGCGTGCACTGGACTCGGTCGACTACCCGAATGCCGGGGAAATGAAGCGGCTGTATGTACGCCTGCCGTTTCGCCGTCTCGGTCTGGGCCGGCAGCTGGCGGAGGCGACTTTGGATGCTGCGCGCGTGGCGGGCTATTCCTCGGTGCTGCTGGACACGCTGGACGACATGGAATCGGCGCGCGCCCTGTATGCCGAGCTGGGATTCTCCGAGATACCGCCCTACTATCACAACCCGATCCCGGGCGCGCACTATCTCAAGGTCGATTTGTAGGAAAACATGCTGCAGGCCAATGGGGCTTTGCGCAAGCAGCTATGTTATTGATAGCAATTAACTAGCCGACGTCAATCCGCCATCACCAGCAGAGCACAATAAAAAAGCCGCTGACAAAGAGGCAGCGGCTTTGACAGACCCGTAAGGGCCGGGGGGGCAGCGTGATCAGCCTTTGGCTTGCGCCAGCAACGTGGCGGCATCACTGACTTCAAACTTGCCTGGGCCTTCAACATTCAGGCTGGCGACCTTTCCATCCTTGACCAGCATGGAGTAGCGGTTGCTGCGCAGGCCCATGCCGCGCGCCGTCAGGTCCAGCGTCAGGCCCGTGGCCTTGGCGAACTCTGCACTGCCATCGGCCAGCATGCGCACCTTGTCGCCGGTCTTCTGGTCGCGTGCCCAGGCGCCCATGACAAACGCATCGTTCACGCTCAGGCACCAGATCTCGTCAACACCTGCGGCCTTCAGTTCAGCGAACTTCTCTACGTAGCCGGGCACATGCTTGGCCGAACAGGTGGGCGTGAACGCACCGGGAAGCGCGAACAAGGCGATGGTCTTGCCGGCGGTGGCCTTGGCCACGTCGACCGGATTGGGGCCAATGCTGCAGCCGTTGCCTTCAACTTCAGAAAATTCCATCAGCGTGGTGGCCGGAAGGGTGTCGCCTACTTTGATCATGGTGTGCTCCTCAAGAATGGATGGGTTGTGAATGAAGTGGGGAAATCAACCCCGAAGTGTAGTGCGGCGGCAGCAAGCGTGTGCTCACTGTGCAAAAGGCGGCGCGCACGTGAAGGTCATACTTCGAAAGCCCGGAGGGACGGCGGCACACCAGCGGCATCGCAGAAAGCACAAACAAAAACGGCCCACCGAAGTGAGCCGTTTTTTTGAGCGTGACCGGAGTCAGCCTAAGTTGAACTCAAGACTTAAACGACCGCAGCCTTTTCAACCAGACGGGTCACAACCCAGTTCTTGGTCTTGGAGATCGGGCGGCTTTCGGTGATCTCGATCACGTCACCCGTGTGGTACTCGCCTTTTTCGTCATGGGCGTGGTACTTGCTGGACAGCGATACGATCTTGCCGTACAGCTCATGTTTCACACGACGCTCAACCAGAACCGTGACAGTCTTGGCGCGCTTGTCGCTGACCACCTTGCCGATCAAGGTGCGCTTGAGGGATTTTTTAGCTTCCGTCATTTTTTGGCTCCTTGCTTGACGATGGTTTCGGCCAGGATAGTCTTGGCGCGAGCGATGCTGCGACGCGTGGAACGCAGCGTGGAAAGGTTGGTCAGTTGCTGCGTGGCTTTTTGCATGCGCAGGCCAAAGTGGGCTTTTTGCAGCTCTTTGACTTCGGTTTTCAGGCCGGCAACGTCTTTTTGGCGCAGTTCAGTAGATTTGGTCATTGTCATTTCCCCTTACTGGCCGATCATGCGGCTGACGAAGGTGGTGCGCAGCGGCAGCTTGGCGGATGCCAGGCGGAACGCTTCGCGGGCCAGCTCTTCAGGCACACCAACGATTTCAAAGACGATCTTGCCGGGCTGGATTTCAGCCACGTAGTACTCTGGGTTACCTTTACCGTTACCCATACGCACTTCAGCAGGCTTTTGGGAAATCGGCTTGTCCGGGAAGACACGGATCCAGATACGGCCGCCACGTTTGACGTGACGGGAAATCGCACGGCGTGCGGCTTCAATTTGACGGGCCGTCAAACGGCCACGGTCAGTGCATTTAAGACCGAAGTCACCGAACGCAACCGAGGAACCCCGGGTTGCGATGCCGGTGTTACGGCCTTTTTGCTCTTTGCGGTATTTTCTGCGAGCGGGTTGCAGCATTTTGATTCTCCGTTAATAGACCGATTACTCGGTCTTGGCACCGTCAGCTGCTGCAGCTGGCGCGGCTTTACGGACGCGCTTAACGGTGGTTTTCGGGGCTTCGCTACCAGGAGTAGCTTCAGCCGGCTTGTCGCTTCCATCTACCGGAGCGGTGTTGGTCGCACCGCGTGGTGCACGGGCACCGCGTGGAGCAGGACGGTCGGAACCAGGGCGATCGCCAGGACGGGCATCACGGCGTGGGCCGCGCGGCTTGCGTTCTTCGTCGGCCGGTGTTTCCACCATCTTGGCGCCTGGCGCATCGTTGCGGCCCAGCGTGTCGCCCTTGTAGACCCAGACCTTGACGCCGATCACACCATAGGTGGTCTTGGCTTCGGAGGTGCCGTAGTCGATGTCGGCGCGCAGGGTGTGAAGGGGCACGCGACCTTCGCGGTACCACTCGCAACGAGCGATTTCAATGCCGTTGAGGCGGCCGGACGACATGATCTTGATGCCCAGGGCACCCAGACGCATGGCATTTTGCATGGCGCGCTTCATCGCACGGCGGAACATGATGCGTTTTTCAAGCTGCTGGGTGATGCTGTCAGCGATGAGCTTGGCATCAATTTCAGGCTTGCGAACTTCTTCGATGTTCACGGCGACCGGCACGCCCAGCTGGCGGCTCAGTTCTTTCTTGAGGTTCTCGATGTCCTCACCTTTTTTGCCGATCACGACGCCCGGACGTGCCGAGAAAATCGTGATGCGGGCATTCTTGGCGGGGCGCTCGATCAGAACGCGCGAAACCGCAGCGTTCTTGAGCTTGGCCTTCAGATACTCGCGAACCTTGATGTCTTCAGCCAGCATGCCGGCGAAATCACGGTTGCTTGCGTACCAGCGGCTAGACCAGTTGCGGCTAACTGCAAGGCGAAACCCGGTTGGGTTGATTTTTTGTCCCATATCCTGCTGCCTTTAGTTGCCAACGACCACGTACACATGGCACGTGGGCTTGCTGATGCTGTTGCCGCGGCCTTTTGCGCGCGCGGAGAAACGCTTGAGCGTGGCACCTTGTTCGACGTAGATGGTTTTCACCTTCAGCTCGTCGATGTCGGCGCCATCGTTGTGTTCAGCGTTGGCGATGGCGGACTCCACAACCTTCTTGATGATTCCAGCAGCTTTTTTCTGCGTGAAATTCAGGATGTTGAGGGCTTGATCCACTTTCTTGCCGCGGATCAGGTCAGCGACCAGACGGCCCTTGTCGACCGACAGACGAACGCCCCGGAGGGTTGCACGTGTTTCCATGGTCTTTTCCTTACTTTCTCACAACTTTTTTATCAGCCGGATGACCTTTGAAAGTCCGGGTGAGTGCGAACTCGCCCAGCTTGTGGCCAACCATTTGATCGGTGATGTAGACAGGTACGTGCTGCTTGCCGTTGTGAACGGCGATGGTCAGGCCGATGAACTCGGGCAGGATCATGGAGCGACGCGACCAGGTCTTGATCGGCTTTTTGTCCTTGTTGGTAACGGCCTTGTCGGCTTTGGCTACCAAATGATGGTCGACAAACGGACCTTTTTTGAGTGAACGTGTCATGGGTTAGCCTTACTTCTTGCGACGCGAAACAATCATCACTTGCGTGCGCTTGTTGTTGCGGGTGCGGTAGCCCTTGGTCAGGTTACCCCATGGATCGACAGGATGACGGCCTTCGCCGGTCTTGCCTTCGCCACCGCCGTGCGGGTGGTCAACGGGGTTCATCACCACACCGCGAACGGTCGGGCGAATACCCATCCAGCGCTTCACACCGGCCTTGCCGAGACGGCGCAGGCTGTGTTCTTCGTTGGCGACTTCACCAATGGTGGCGCGGCATTCGATGTGGATCTTGCGAACTTCACCGGAGCGCATACGCACCTGGGCGTAGGTACCTTCGCGGGCCAACAAGGTTGCAGAGGTGCCGGCAGAGCGGGCGATTTGCGCGCCCTTGCCGATTTGCATCTCGATGCAGTGGATCGTCGAACCGACAGGAATATTGCGGATCGGCAGGGTGTTGCCGACGCGAATCGGCGCTTCCGAACCGCTGATCAGCGTGGCGCCGACTTCAAGGCCGCGGGGGGCGATGATGTAGGTGCGCTCGCCGTCGGCGTAGCAGAGCAGAGCAATGTGGGCCGTGCGGTTGGGGTCGTACTCGATACGTTCGACCTTGGCCGGAATGGCGTCCTTGTTGCGCTTGAAGTCGACCACGCGGTAGTGGTGCTTGTGACCACCGCCTTTGTGGCGAACCGTGATGTGCCCGTTGTTGTTACGGCCGGACTTCTGGAATTGTGGCTCCAGCAGCGGCGCGTAAGGCTCACCCTTGTGCAGGTGATCCCGGGAGATCTTCACCATCCCGCGCATGCCGGGAGAGGTGGGTTTCATTTTAATGACAGCCATTACGCAGACTCCCCACCGAGGTTGAGCTCTTGACCTGGCTTGAGCGTCACGTAGGCCTTGCGAATGTTGTCGCGGCGGCCCACGGATTTGCCAAAGCGCTTGGTCTTGCCTTTGATGTTGAGGACGGCAACCGACTGAACGTCCACCTTGAACATCAGCTGCACAGCAGCCTTGATCTCAAATTTGGTAGCGTCCTGCAGCACCTTGAAGGTCACGGCATTGGTCTTGTCCGCAATCATCGTCGCCTTTTCAGACACGATGGGAGCGACCAGAACCTGCATCAGGCGGCCTTCGTCGAATTTCAGTTTTGGAGAAGATGGGTTACGGGCGCTCATGCGAACATCTCCTTGAGTTGGTCCATGGCGGCCTTGGTGACCAGAACCTTCTTGTAGTGAACCAGCGACACCGGATCGGCGTAACGGGGCTCAACCACGAGGATGTTCACCAGATTGCGGGAAGCCAGGTACAGGTTTTCATCAACCACATCAGCGATGACCAGCACCGAGTTGAGGTTCATGGCCTTGAACTTGTCAGCCAGGACTTTCGTCTTGGGTGAATCCACAGCCAGCGAATCAACCACAGCCAGGCGGCCTTCGCGCGCCAGTTGCGAGAAGATGGACGCCATGCCGGCGCGATACATCTTCTTGTTGATCTTCTGCGTGAAGTTTTCATCAGGCATGTTCGGGAAGATACGACCGCCGCCGCGCCACAGTGGCGAAGACGTCATACCAGCACGTGCACGACCGGTGCCCTTTTGTTTAAACGGCTTCTTGGTCGAGTGACGAACCTGCTCACGGTCCTTCTGGGCCCGGGTACCCTGGCGGGCGTTGGCCTGGAAGGCCACGACCACCTGGTGAATCAGGCTTTCGTTGTATTCGCGACCAAATACGGTATCAGGCACGTCCACTTTGGACGAAGCCAGACCTTGGTCATTCAGGAGTTCGACCTGCATCAGTTCGCTCCTTTAGCAGCGGTGGTGGGCTTGGCCTTGATCGCGGCGCGAACCGTGACAAAACCGCCTTTGGAACCAGGCACAGCGCCGCGAATCATCAGCAGCTGACGGGCTTCGTCAATGCGCACAATGTTCAGGTTTTGCGTGGTCACGGTGACGTCACCCAGGTGGCCCGTCATGCGTTTACCAGGAAACACACGGCCGGGGTCCTGCGCCATACCGATGGAGCCGGGAACGTTGTGCGAACGGCTGTTACCGTGCGACGCGCGCTGCGAGCTCATGTTGTGGCGCTTGATGGTGCCGGCGTAGCCTTTACCAATGGAGGTGCCCTGCACGTCCACCAGCTGGCCCACGGCAAACACGTCGGCTGCGGGCACAACAGTACCGGCAGCGTATTTGCCTGCGACGTCAGCCGTCACGCGGAATTCTTTCAGGATTTCACCAGCCTCAACGCCTGCTTTCGCAAGGTGGCCAGCGGCCGGCTTGGTCACGCGCGATGCTTTGCGTGCGCCAAATGCCACTTGAAGGGCATCGTAGCCGTCATTTGCTTCGGTTTTAACCTGGGTCACGCGGTTGTTCGATACATCCACCACGGTAACAGGAACTGTGTCCCCATCATCCGTGAACAGACGCATCATGCCAACTTTGCGGCCCAGCAACCCGAGGGAGTTGCTCAGACTCATGATGTGTTCTTTCGTAACTTTCACCGCTGCGACTTCAATTGGCCACAGACGTTTTGATGTGAAAGACTGTTAATAAAACCGCCCAATCCATAGAAGCAAGAAGCCAATATGCAAAGGACAGCCCAAGAGTATAGCCCAGGCGGCCAAAAATGGCAAACCTGGGCTAAAACCTGTCGATTTGGGGGCCAGCTTGTGGCCGAAACCCCGATTTTTTGCTTACTGCAGCTTGATTTCGACGTCCACGCCAGCCGGCAAGTCGAGCTTCATCAGGGCATCCACGGTTTTGTCCGTAGGGTCCACGATGTCCATCAGACGCTGGTGCGTGCGGATTTCCAGCTGGTCGCGGCTCGTCTTGTTGACGTGGGGCGAACGCAGGATGTCAAAACGCTTCATGCGCGTTGGCAGGGGCACGGGGCCCTTGACAATCGCACCGGTGCGCTTGGCAGTGTCAACGATTTCAGCTGCCGACTGGTCGATCAGCTTGTAATCAAACGCCTTCAGGCGAATGCGGATTTTTTGCTTGGTGGCCATGGTAATTCCTTATGGTTTGCGGAAATTACGCAATGATTTTGGCAACGACGCCGGCGCCGACGGTCTTGCCGCCTTCGCGGATGGCAAAGCGCAGGCCTTCTTCCATGGCGATCGGGTTGATCAGCTTGACGGTGATCGACACGTTATCGCCTGGCATGACCATTTCCTTGCCTTCTGGCAACTCGATCGCACCGGTCACGTCCGTCGTGCGGAAGTAGAACTGGGGGCGATAGTTGTTGAAGAAT
>NZ_JBFUBQ010000010.1:0-114986 GCF_056405695.1 Polaromonas sp. P1_F6 | reverse complement strand
GCGTCATCCTCAACAACAGCCGCAGCAATGTGCAGACCCAGCTCGGCGGTTTCGTCGGGGCCAACCCCTGGCTGGCCACAGGCGCAGCCCGCGTCATCCTCAATGAAGTGAATTCGTCGAACCCCAGCCAGATCCGGGGCTATGTCGAAGTCGCCGGCCAGCGTGCCGAGGTCATCATCGCCAACCCGGCGGGTATCAACGTCAATGGCGGCGGCTTTCTCAATGCCAGCCGTGTCACCCTCACCACCGGCAGCCCGGTGCTCAACAGCGGGGCGCTTGACGGTTTTCGCGTGCAGGGCGGCAGCATCACGGTGAACGGCGCAGGCCTGGACACCAGCACAGCCGACTACACCGGTATCCTCGCCCGCGCCGTGCAGCTCAACGCGGGCATCTGGGCCAAAGAACTCCGCGTGACGACCGGTGCCAACCAGATTGATGCGACACAGACCAGCGCCACACCGATAGCCGGCACCGGCCCTGCACCGACCTATGCGATTGACGTGGCCCAGGTCGGCGGCATGTATGCCGGCAAGATTTTCCTGATCGGCACCGAAACCGGCCTGGGTGTGCGCAACGCCGGCGTGATTGCCGCCACTGGTGGCGATCTGGTATTGCAGCCCAACGGCTGGCTCACCAATACAGGCACGCTGCAGGCCGCGGGCAATTTGCAAGCTAGCGCGCAGGGCGCCATTGCCAATAGCGGTACGGTGTACGCCGGCGGCAGCACCGCGTTGGCCGCACAAGGCGGCATCAGCAATAGCGGCAGCGGCCTCATTGCCGCGCTCGGAAACACCAGCTTGCAGGCCACCGGTGCCGGTGCTGCGATCAACTCCGCGGCTAGCTCTGTCGTCGCTGCAGGACTCAATTTCGACGGCACACTCACGCCCGGCGGCAGCTTAAGCGTAGGCGCTGCCGGCACTGTCAACCTGAACGGCCAGACCGCAGCAGGAGGCAATTCCAGCATCTCGGGCACGCAGGTCAATTTAGCCGACGGCAAACTCAGCGGACAAAATATCTCTGTGGCAGCCAGCACCGGCAACATCGACGCCAGCCGCACCACCATCAATGCGCAGGGCGCGCTAAGCGCCAGTGCGGCGCAAACGCTGCGCACTGACGGCGCCGTGGTTTCCGCCAACCGGCTCAACCTGGCGGCTCAAAATATTTCCAACGCCGGCGGCGAGATTGTCCAGACTGGCACAGGCAACACCACGATTGCGCTCACCTCGACGATCGGCACGCTCAACAACAGTGCGGGTCGCATTGCCACCAACAGCCAGAACCTCACGCTCTCCGCGCCCACCTTCGTCAATACCGATGGCAAGCTAGAGCATGCCGGGAGCGGCACGCTGGCCATCAACGCCACAACGTTCAGCGGCGACCGGGGTAGTATCGCCAGCACCGGCGCAGTCAGCCTGTCGGCCACTACCGTCGACCACAATAACGCCACGCTGTCCGCGGGCGGCGTCAGCATCGCGGCGGGTACGCTGAACAACCGCGGCGGCACCATCAACCAGTCCGGCCTGGGTGTCGCCAACGTCACGGCTACGGGCGCCATCGACAACAGCACCGGCAAAATCCTCAGCAACGGCAACACCACCGTCAGCGCGCAAAGTCTCAACAACCAGGGCGGCCTGGTTCAGGCCGCGGGCATCTCCAGCCTGGGCTTGACCACCACCGCTGCGCTGGACAACACGGCGAACGGCCAGATCGCCGCGGGCGGCGCGGCCACACTGAATACCGGCACGCTGGACAACAGTCTGGGCAAGATCACGGCAGGTGCAAGCCTGACCACCGCCACCACGGGCGCCTTAAGCAATGTCCAGGGCCTGCTCGCATCGAACGGCGCAACCACCCTCACGGCTGCCAGCATCGACAACAGCCGGGGCGTAATCGCCTCTGTACAGAGCAATACCAGCGTCACCACGACGGGCGCCACCATCAATGACAGCGGCCGCATTGAAGCCGCCGGCGACGTCACCCTGGCCAATGTGGGCCTCACCAATGCCAAGGCCGCAGGCCAAACCACAGCCGGCAGCATCACCGGCCGCAACATCGCCATCAACACAGGCGGTCAAAGCCTGAACAACGCCTTTGGCACGATTGCCGCCGCGCAAGGCGCCACGCTGCAGACCGGCGCACTCAATAACAACGCCGGCCTTATCCAGGCAGGCGCGGCGTTGGGCATCAACACCAACGGCCAGACGCTGACCAACACCAATGCGGCCTCCTACGCCAGCGGCACAGGCGGCATCACCTCTCAGGGCGTAATGACGCTCGCCACAGGTGATATCAACAACGCAGCGGGCTTCGTGGGTGCCAAGGCCGCGCTCAACGCCAGCACCGCCGCTGTCAGCAATACGGCGGCGGGCCAGATCGTGGGCGAATCAGCCATCAGCTTCACCAGCACGGGTTTTGACAACCGAGGCGGGCAGGTTCAGGGCGTGGGTGACGTAGGTATCAACGCCAGCACGGGCACCCTCAACAACGCTGGTGGTTTGGTGCGCAGCACCGCAACCACCACGCTAGCCGCAGGCAGCGTCATCAACAGCAACACGCTGGGCGTCAACCAGGGCATTGAGGGCAACAACGTCGCCATCACGGCCGGTACCATCAGCAACGACAGCGGCGCCATCCGTGCCGACAACAACGCGACGCTCACCAGCGGCGGAACGCTCAACAACAACGCCGGCCTCATCAGCGCCGGCAACACCGCCACGGTGCAAGACAGCGCCGCCATCCCAGCAGCCAGAACGCTGGCCATCACCAACAACGCTGGCACGCTGATCGCCGGCCAGAGCGCTGCCATCACTGCCGCCAGTGCTTCGGGCAACGGCAGGCTACTGTCACGCGGCGCCTTCAGCATGGCGCTGAACACCGACTTCAACAACACCGGCGAGATCATCGCCAACGGCAACGCCAGCTTCAGCACCACCGGCAACATCGCCAACAGCGGAAAGCTGCAGGCCGGCGGTACGCTGGACGTCTCTGCCACCAACATCGACAACACGGCCACCGGTGAAATGACCGGTGCCACCACTCGCGTCACCGCTACCGGCACGCTCACCAACCGCGGCCTCATCGACGGGCAAACCACCGAGATCAACGCCACCACGCTGAATAACATCGGCACTGGCCGGATCTACGGCAATACCCTCAGCATCGCCGCCACTACCGTCAACAACGACGCCGAAACCGTAGGCGGCGTCACCCGCGCCGCCACCATAGCCGCGCGCCAGCAGCTCGACATAGGCGCGACGACGATCAACAACAGCAATGGTGCATTGATCTTCAGCGGAGGCGACATGGCCTTGGGTGGCACCCTGGATGCCAATCGCAAGGCAACGGGCATGGCGCAGGCGATCAACAACAACGGCGGAATCATAGAGGCATTGGGCAAGCTGGATGCGTCTGCGGTCCAGATCAACAACACCAACGCCGGCTTCGCCTACAACCTGCAGGCCACTACCGTAGCGGGCGCGCGGGAATACCTGACCTCCCAGGGCGCATTCAGCAGCGCAGATGGGGCCTGGACATTGGGCGGAGATGCATTGACGCCCGCTGGCCATGGCGGATACTTTACGGGCGGCGGTGCTGCGATCCAGGGCAGAGTGATTCCAGGAAGCAGTCCTTATTCCACGGTTTTTTACCGAAATCTCTACAGCAACGACGGTGCCATTGCACTCGTCAATACCGCCGACAACGGCCTCTCTATGAGAGTAATGCCTCCTGCAGACGCATCGTTGTGGGCTTTTTTTGGGCTGACTGTTCCCACTGTGAGCCCTCCCGCTGGAGACAGGCCCCCCTTCTATTTTTGCTTTGACTTCGAGGGGCTGGGAACATGCCCGCCGATAGGAGACACGCCAGAACAGCTGGCTTGGGATGCAGCGGCTGCACCGTGGCTCGAATTCAATCGCCGGCTAATGGCTGTCAAGGAAACGATCATTGCAAATGCGGTGTCCTACGACGGTTTTCGGGACTACAACAGCACGGCTTACACCGCTGCCATCACGCAAAGCGCCCCCGGCCGCATTCTGAGCGGCGGTGCCATGACGCTGAACGCCCGTGACGCCCTAGTCAACGACCAGAGCCAGATCATCGCCGGAGGCGCGCTCAACATCACGGGCCGCGCCGTTGAGAACCGTGCCCGCGTGATCAATGTGACCGGGCAGCGCAGCGGCACAGCCTACTTTTGGAGTAATTACAACGAGGGCTGCGGCAGCTGGAGCGGCTGCGATTACAACTACGATGCCTACCGCGATACCCCCTATGTGCAGGATGTCCCGCAGACCTTCACCCTCAACCTAGCCCGCAGCCAAAGCCTGACCTCTCCTGCCGCTCAAGGCCTTGCTTCAGGGATGCAGCTCGCGAACGCTGTGATCGCCAACACCGGGGTGAACACCAGTGCCGCTGGCGCCGCTCTCGCGGCTGCGCGCAGCGCCGGGATTGTGCAGGTCACGTCCAGCGTGGCAGCCGTGGGTGGCGTCAGCGGCACCATGCCCGTGGTGCGCACCAGTACACCGAACCTGGGTGTTCCCAATACCAGCCTGTTTCGCACCAACCCCAACCCGGCAGGCAGCTTCCTGATCGAAACCGACCCGCGCTTTGCCAACTACCGCAACTGGCTCAGTTCGGACTACATGTTGCAGGCGCTTTCGCTCGACCCGGCGGTTACGCAAAAGCGGCTCGGCGATGGTTTTTACGAGCAGCGCCTGATCCAGGAGCAAATCGCGCTGCTCACCGGCCAGCGTTTTGTCGGCAACTACGTCAACAACGAAGACCAATACAAAGGCCTGATGGACGCCGGCGTGACCTTCGCCCAGCAGTGGAACCTGCGACCCGGCATTGCCTTGACTGCAGAGCAGATGGCGCGGCTCACCAGCGACATCGTCTGGCTCGTCGAACAGGAAGTCACTTTGCCCGATGGCAGCAAAGCCAAAGTCCTGGTGCCCCAGGTCTATGTGCGCGTGCAGCCCGGCGACATCGACGGTGCAGGCACCCTGCTGGCCGGCCGCGAAATCAACATCAACCTCACAGGCGACCTGACCAACACCGGTACCGTGGCAGGCCGTACTGTGGTCAACCTGACCACCGAGAATGTGCAAAACCTCGGCGGCCGTATCACCGGCAATGCCGTAGCCATTGCCGCGCGCAACGACCTCAACAACATCGGCGGCACCATCAGCGCCGCTAACAGCCTGTCGGCCGTGGCCGGTCGCGACCTCAACATCGTCACCACCACAAGCAGTGCCAGCAACCAGACCAGCGGTACCAGTTCCAACAGCTTCAGCATGACCGGGATAGACCGACTGGCGGGCCTGTATGTCAGCAACCCCGGCGGCACCCTGGTGGCCAGCGCGGGACGTGACGCCAACATCATTGCGGGTGTCATCGCGAATAATGGTGCCAATGGCAGCACCGTGATCAGCGCCGGTAACAACATCAACCTGGGTACTGTAGCCACCAGCAGCGACACCAGCCTGGTCCGCGGCGTGGGTTCTGATTACCTGGAAAGCCACCAAACCGCGGAGGTCGGCAGCCGGATCAAGACTGCAGGCAGCCTGAGCCTGAACGCCGGCAAGGATCTAAACGCCACCGCTGCCAGTGCTCAGGCTGGTGGCGACCTGACGGCCACGGCCGGCAACAACGTCAATATCACTGCGGGCCAGCAGACCAATAACTTTGGCTGGGGCCTGACCACTGCCGAGAGCGACCTTTTCGGTTCCACCAGCACCACCGAGCGCCGCTCCGCAGCGCAGGCCAATGCCGTGAACTCCAGCTTCGGCGGCAACACCGTGACCGTGGTGGCCGGCAAGGACATCAACGTCAAGGGCAGTGCCGTCATCAGCGACCTCGGCACGACCTTGGCGGCCGGCAACAACATCAACATCGAGGCCGTGCAGAACACCAGCAGTGCGACGTCCTTCTATGAAAAGAAGGAATCCGGCCTACTCAGTGGCGGCGCGGGCATCACTATCGGCACGCGCGAGCAGTCCACCGATCAAAAGAGCCAAGGCACCACCGCTGCGGCTAGCACCGTGGGCAGCATTGGTGGCAACGTCACGCTAGTGGCCAATGAGGTTTACAAGCAGGTCGGCAGCGATGTGATGGCACCGGGCGGAGATGTGACTATCGTCGCCAAGAAGGTCGACATCGTTGAGGCCCGTGAGACCAATCGCAGCGAAACCGAGCAAAAGTTCAAGCAAAGCGGCTTGTCGCTGGAGGTCACTTCCCCGTTCCTCAGCGCGATGCAAACCATGAGCCAGATGAGCGAGGCTGCCGACAATACCAAAGACAGCCGGATGAAGGGTCTGGCAGCTGCTAATTCCGCCCTCGCAATCAACAATGTCGCCAATGCCGTCAAAGCAGGTCAAGGCACGAAGATGAACGGCAAGGAAGGGCAAATTGCGACGGGAGGCCAGAACCCCGACGGCACGCCCGCCAGCCGCGACTCAACCGACGCGGACAAAGCGGGCGGCTTCAACGTCGCCCTCAGCATCGGCAGCTCCAGTAGTCAGAGCAACTCCCTCAGCCAAAGCGATACCGCCCGCGGCAGCACCATCAGCGCAGGCGGCACCGTCATCATTGCCGCCACTGGTGCCGGACAAGGCAGCAACTTGACCATTCAAGGCAGTACGGTAGAGGCCCAGCGGGCTGTGCAGCTTCTGGCGGACAACCAGGTCAACCTTCTGGCCGCGCAAAACACCTCCAGCGAGAAAAGCACCAACAGCAGCAGTTCCGGCAGCATAGGCATCAGTTATGGCACAGACGGTCTGCTGCTGAACTTAAGCGCCAGCGCTGGAAAGGGCCGGGGCGACGGCGCAGACACCGGCTACACCAACACCCAGGTCAAGGCCGGCCAGCTGGTCACGATCACCAGCGGTGGCGATACCACCTTGCAAGGCGCGGTTGTCAAGGCCGAGCAGGTCAAGGCCGACGTTGGAGGCGATCTGCTGATCAAGAGCTTGCAGGACAGCAGTACCTATACCAGCAGCCAGCAAAGCTTGGGAGGCAGTCTGAGCGTCGGCTTCGGCAAGATGAGCGGTAGCGTCAGCGCATCGAACAGCAACATCGACTCCAACTTCAACAGCGTCGGCCTGCAAAGCGGCATCAAGGCCGGAAGCGGCGGCTTCCAGGTCAGCGTGGCGGGCAATACCGCCTTGCTGGGCAGCGTCATCGCCAGCGACACCCAGGCTGTCAATGCCCAGAAGAACAGCTTTCGTACAGGCGGCACGCTGAGCATTGCGGACATACAGAACAACGCCAGCTACACCGCCAAATCCGTCAGCATCAGCATGGGGACAAGCCAGCAGCCAACAGGAAAGCTGGACCTGAGCGGCATGGGCTTGGGTCTCGGCAGCGAGAGCGGCAACGCCAGCAGCACCAGCAGTGCGGGCATCAGCGGCATCGCTGGAAACACCGCCGTCAGAAGCACCGATGCGGAGGCGGGACTGCAGAAGATATTTGATGCCGACCAGGTACAGCGAGAAATCAACGCTCGAACCCAAATCACGCAGTACTTCGGACAACATGCGTCCAAGGCCGTAGGCGACTATGCCCAGATCAAACTTAACGAAGCCATTGCGCTGCGAGATCAGGCGGACAACGAAGCCAATGAAGAACGCAAGAATGCATTGAAGGCGCAAGCCACAGATCTCGAAGACAACTGGGGCAGCAAAGGTGTGTTGCGCCTGGCTTTGCATACCGTCATTGGCGGCCTGACAGGTGGCGCCGACGGAGCGGTTGGTGCGGCTGCCGGGACTCTGACTGCGCCGATGGTGGCGCAGGCGCTTGCTGACGCAGGCATCAGTGGACCGTTGGCTAGCACCCTGACGGCTATTGCTTCAACGGCGGTGGGTGCGACTGTGGGCGGCCCTGCAGGTGGGGCTGCTGCGGGTAATGAGGTGGTGAATAACTGGCTGAGTCACGACGAAGAAGCAAAGCGAAATGCCCTGCGGGCAAAAAAAGCCAATGGCACGTTGACCCAGCGAGAAGAGGCCGAGCTCGCGGGTCTGGAACTCGTGGACGGGCTGCGCAATCAAGCTCTGCTTAATGCCTGCATCAACTTATCACCGACAGAGTGCAAAGCTCAACTCGCACTCGATCCGGCGGCAAAAGCTTATGGCCTAAATCACCTGAATATCATTGTTGTGGGGAACATTCTCTCCAAATTTGGTGAGCGTAACGCGGAAGCCTTACAACCCTTGGCTAAAGAGCTGGAAAAATTTCAAATCAAAGCCTTGGTCAACTGGAAAGGCGAAATCACCGGCTGGGCGGTGGACTTGGGTAGCGGGGGCGACCCCACCAGTCTTAAAAACATGCTGGGTGCCGGCGTCTATGTGGGTACGGAGCTTCTCCTTCCCACCAATGCACTTGAAGTCATTCCACTAGGGGCGCTGGGCGTTAAAGTAGCAGTGAGCCAGGGACAGCGCTACCTGGTCGACGCGGCAGGGCGGCGGTTAGCCGGTCAGGAGGCGGAGGCTGCGCTTGCCAGGGTGCGGATTGAAAATAACATTGGGGCAGCTGCCGGAAATGGTGAAGGCCTATTTACGAACACTACCCGTTTGCCGTATACGCCAGCAAACCCGACGCTTGGTCAAGCCTTTGACTTTTCCTGTGCTGCAGCAAGTTGCAGGATGGCCGCGAATCTGACGAATACGCCAGAGGCTTACGTAAGAAGCGCGATACTCACGGACGGTAGTGGGACATCGCTCGCAAATATCCCGGGGGGTCTAAAAAATCTTGGATTCACCGGTACAGCCGAATACTCAACAGCGACCACAGTTGAATCGATTTCTGCAGCTACAAAAAATGGCGCATCAGTTATTGTCAATGTCAAGACTGAAACCGGTGGTGTTCATGCCATTGTTGTGGATTCTGTGAAGGGTGGCATGGCAAATATTCGCGATCCTTGGCCGTTAGGTACAGGATCAAGCTACTCGGTCCCCATTGATTCCTTGGGGTCAGTTCTTACGGGCAAGGGCGTCGTTGTTCGTCCTTGAGCCCACGATTAGTATTGTTGGAGATGATATGCAAAAAAAGTGTGATCTGTATTTTTATGATGCTGTGAAATCAGATCGACTCAAATTCATCGAATTGTTCGATGAGAGCTTTATCTATGACAGCGAGAAGTCGTATGTAGGTTTCTTGCATGCCAACGTAGATAGGCTTAAGTTGGTATCTGTGGTGTCGGACTTGAGGCGTAACGGGATAGCCTGCTTTAGTGTTCCGATTGCATACAGGGATCATGAAACCATAGCAATGGAGACTGCTCTTGATCTCGCTACTAAACATGCAAAAACCTTAGAGGCATCTGTGGCGATCTCAATACGCCATCAGAAGGTTCCACCTCTATTTTGGGCTTTTGATCTCATACCGGGCAACGCAGAGGCAGAAAAATCGGGCGGCGTCGTCATGATTGATAGGTTAGACGGGCACGTTTGGACTTACTCAGAATATGAAGAATATTTGTACGACTACAACAACGTGCTGTAAATGTGTTGAATACCGTCGAAATCTGACACGGTTAAAGCAGAAACGCAATTCAACAGTGGGGTGATCGAAGAGAGAACCATGACCGCTTATGTTCGCGCTACCTATGAGGAGATAAAAAGAGAAGTCGCGTCGTACTACCTTCGAGGCTGTCGAGAGATGGGGATTGCGCAGAATTATTCCCACCAGGATGTCATTTCTTTGGCCACAACGGAGTGGTCATACCGTCTACCAGTTGAGATTCTCATGCTCGAGGTGACTGCTCTGATGTTGTTGGGTGGTTGGTATCCTGAGCAGGCACAGTATCACCTGGGCATAGTTAATAAGCTGCTGGCAGACCCTGGTCTTGATGTTGTGCTTAAAGATATTCCCAAAGAAGAAGTTGACGACTTACTTCATGAGATGCGGGTAATGAAACTCCTTCCTACGGAAGGCAACTAATCGTTCAACTTCCCCGCCGAGCACGACGAAAGCTGGCCGACTTGCTTGTTGAGTTCCGTCGAAATCTGCCCCACTGGGTCAACTAGCGGCGCAACTCAACACCATAAGAGCCGTTTAAAACGGATTAATGTTTTTTTTAGCAGCATTTATGTGATGTCACCCATGAACGTTGTTAACAACTTCACCCTGCACGGCTCCAGCGGCGTAGAGGTATTGGATGCCGAATTCTTGGATTGGTTAAAGAACCACAAGTCTGAAGAACTCGGGGAGAAAATCGTTGCGTATAGCTGGACAGTAGCAGGGCGTCACATAAAGAGACCCGTTGATACTGCAGAGATGACGTGGCATCTCCTTCCTGACGCCAGTGGATTCCTCTGTTGCGAGCGCGCGCATACTCCCAATAATTGCACTCTTCTCGATGCGTTTGGTCAAGAACGCATGCGTCTGACGGTCCCTTGGCCGCTTACCACCGCCAATAATCCCGCATCTAATGCACCCCCAACCTCTTTTTGGGGAGTAAGTGGCCCCTACGCACACCCCACAAACGGACAAGTTGGTCAATTCGGAATCAAGGCTTGGGTAGAACTAGCCGGCGAATACTATTTCGAACTAGATTGGCGGACGGGTGAGTTTCTATGGGGTGGGGAAATTCGTTTCTGAAATACATCAGGCAGGCCGGGAAGGTCCGGCCAGCGTATCAGTTCATCTCTTCCTCGTGGCCCAGTCCAAGGGGTTCACTCCAAACTCGGGTCAGACTTCAGCGCAGTTCAACACGATGGGCACTGCGAGATCAGATGTCTATCCGACTGGGCCTTTCGCATTGAACACGACATTAGAGCTCTTCAATTTGGCCGGGTGCCCGCAGTTGACGGCAGAAGTCAGCGAGTGTGCCAGTGAGCCAGTTGGTGCCGAGTTCAGTGAACTCGCCGCTAGCAAGAGCCTGCTCACGCGCGCGGTTCAATACCGCCGCCAAAGGGCCGAGCGAATCTTCGAGCGATGTGAAATCGACCACCTTGCCGCCCCAGTGTTGAGCTCGTTCTTCGGAAAGAAGTACGGATACCGGATCGCTAATGCCAAGCATCTCAACCGAAAGATCAGCTGCGCGGAATAGAACGTCTTCGATTGCGCCGGACGTTCCCCAGCAGATGGACTTCCCAAACGCGAATGCGGAACTCATTGCGGCCTAGCGTTCGACGTAAGGGCAGCCTGTGCCTTGACGCAAGACGTCCCTTGGACCGATGGATTAAGCACCGCGCATCTCATGAAGCACCTGGCGAGCCAAATAGCCGAAGGATGGGCCTGTTCCGGGTCGTGCCTTGAGGGCTGGATACGACGACGTGGCATTGGTGAATTCCTCAACGTTAAGCATTTGCTGGTTGCCCCGCGAAACCATAACCTCAAACGCCCAGAACTCCAACGAATCGGTAAGCCAGATGCCTGCATGGAGATCGCCTTCTTGCTCGGGCACCGTGAAGTAGCGTGCCAACAGACCGGCTTGTGGCGGCAGGGCGCACTGTTGCAGTGCTGAGCGAAGCCACTGAGGCAGGGCGGCGCCAATGGACGCCGCTCGTCTGATCGTGGCTAGCGTCTCGGCCGCCTGCTGCTGGACGTTGCGTTGGATTGCCATGATGCCTAACGTTCGATACGAGGTGCTGGAAGCAAGCGAGACTTACTGAAAGACGTCCGTTCGATGGGCAGGTTAGATATCGTATGCATAGGGCTCCACCTGGAGGTACGGATCAACCCAAACCCTAAAGCCATAGGGCGCCGGGGCCGTGGGGTCATAGCGACCTACGAACAGATTGGCACCTGCGAACTCAATGAATTTGCTTCGCTTGTCCGAGACGATCCTGGCACCCGGGCAGTTCAACAGATTGAATTTCACAAGAGGCTCGGCTTGAGATGCCGAACATATGCTCAGCGCGACATCGGCGCTCATAGGCCATACAGTGAGTTCGAGGCGCAAATCAGCCCGCATCACGACGTAGTGGTACGAGGTGCCATCTTCCTCTTCATCCGGCGCGACGCCGAGCGTCTCCATGAATTCCAGAGGTTCCCACGCGAATTGAGGCATATTGAGACCTAGCATTGGGGATAAGGGGCGCGCTGCCGGCTTGTTGGCGGGGCGTTCCGCTTGACCGAAGGGCTAAGCGGCGCGGGGTTGAAGAAACTGCACAAAGGTCTCCACCTCTTCCTTGGATTTCCAATTGGGATGACCTAGAGCGCAATACTCGGTGATCAAACCCAAAACGGCGGGTGAATAAACAACCTGAGCGCGCCAGTTGGTGATCCAAGCAGAGGGTATGACCATTCGAACAAAGCGCTTTGACCCACGATGYCTACCGACAACCACAGTATTTTCGTATCCGTCCCCCCACCGCGCGGGAAAACTGTAGACCTTTGTCCCGCCAGAAAAATGCGGTGCGCCATTTTTCTGAAAACCGCCCTCAACACCAGCCCGCCGGTGCTCAACTATGTTTCCAACAAGACACCACTGCGTCGCTGTAGGTTGCTCAGACATGGAGGGGGTCGCCTAACTGAAGCAACCGGGCAACAACCATTGCGGCGACGACGCCTTGCAGTTGTGGCTCGGTGTTGACCGACTTGCTAGCTCGGAGCATCGAAGGCACCGTCAGCCAGCAAAGAATCCAATTCGGTCCACAAGGGGTCACACAGCCCAGCTCGGTAGGCTGCGCCCTTGAATGTGGTGTGCTCACTCCGGTAAAGCTCCCAAAGCGCTTGCTTGTGGTCCTGAACGCAAGCCCGAACATTTGCTAGGCGATCCGCAGCCTTTACCAACAGAGCGAGTTCGGTGGGCCCACTGACGACTGCCAACTTGGCGTATGTCTTGGCCTTTCGCTCTTTTCGATTGGCACCTGACTCATCGGTCAGGAGACTAACGCAGGCTGCGACCTTTGACCCAAACCGGCTGTCAATTTCAGCAACGGTTGCGTCCGTGTCTTCGACCGTGTCGTGCAGATACGCCACCGTAACGGCTTCGGCGCCGTAGGGTGCGGCTATAGCTGCGACGGCATCAAGATGGAACGAATACGGACGGTCACCGTATTTCTGCTCACCGTGTGCGGCAACTGCGAAGGCGCGGGCTTCTTGAAGCGTAGGAGTCGGCATAGGTAGCAGCATACTCAATTGCTGGCAGGGAAGCGATGAAACATGAAAAATTGCTCGTCTTGTTTCCAACCGCGCGCAGTGTAGACCTGCTGAGCCGAGACATTGGTACGCGCAACGTTCAGCGTCACGCGTGATGCGCCAAAGGACCAGGCGTACGACTCGACGGCGGCAAGTAGCTGCGAGGCAGCCTGCTGGCGACGCACAGCTTTCTGTACGAAGAGGTCATTGAGGATGAAGACCCGTGAGAGAGAGACCGACGAGTAGCTTGGATAGAGTTGAGCAAAGCCGACGGCAGTGCCACTGGCCAGGGCGATGAAGACGACAGACTCACTATGAGTGAATCGCTCGATGAGGAATGAACGACCCGCAGCGAGATTGGCTGCCTGGCCTTGGAACTGGCGGTACTCGTCAAACAAAACAGCGAGTGCTTCGAGGTCTTCGACAACAGCTTGGTGAATGGAAATGGTGCGCATGATCGGAGTGAAAAACGGCGTGTCTCTGCTGCCTAACGTCGGACGTAACTGGTGGACAGTAGGCGTGCAACGCTCGCCGATAGTATGTCCGCGTCGATTGAACTGTTAGCCCGTGTAGCACGCATAGACGATATCCGAGACCCTCCGTTCTTTCAAAGTTATCACGAGAACGTCCGCCCCTCCCCCGTGGAAGCGCCACTCTCCGTCTGCCATCTGCCCCTTTCCTACTAGCTTAGCCAATTCGCTAGCCTTTGCACCGACACGGAGCGGCGCGCCAATATCCCAGTCTGGACTTGAGATGTGAATGGTCCCCCACAGGGGAGGAGCTCCGCTTGAAGGCGTGACCAGGTCGATGGAGAGTCCTTTGAATAATAGGCTGCGCGTCTTTGGAGCGAACCGGTTCTCCCCTTCATAGATATTTTCCGATACGAAGCCAGGCAAGTGCCGGAGTTTTCGGTAGTCCTTTGCCAGTCGCAGTGTATATGGCCCCTCATTGCATGCAAACCCGCTCAAGTGGCTTTGCCCGATGGGTGGCTGTTCAGGCGAGCAAGCGCAACAGGCTAATACGACTACTACAGCTGCAGCAGATTTGAAATGCATGTGGGCTAACGTTTGACGTAGGCAGGTCTGCTTTGAGGAAAGGTTAGGCCGCTGCCGCCCTGACAAGACTTCGGCCGCCATTTGCAAGCAGTGCTTTGTGATACTCAAGACTTCGCATGGTTGGACATGCGAGTACCCCCTGAATGAACTCCTCAGGCGGAAGATACCAGTGAGCGGCAATGTAGTGAACAACCGCTACGGGTGCGACGTAGATGCTTCCCTGGTACGGGACAAAGACGTTGTTGCTGAACGAAGGCGCCTCAAACTGACACAGTTCGCACGCATGCCGACCCGCGCTGACTGCGGGTTGCCACGGCTCTGCGCAGAGCTTTTTGAGCTTCTGAAGGAATTCGTCCGACACCCTGCCTCGGGTGTACTCGCTCTCAGGCGAAAGCCAGCCGATAGCCCGGAGTGCGGTGCACTCCAGCGGTAAGTAGTGACACGGCTCGAGGTCTTTGATAGCAGTCATGTGTGAGGGCGGCCTAACGCTGGAGCCGACCGGCGGACAGCAGGCCAGCAAAGCCAGCCAATAGAACGTTCGTGTCGAATGACCTGTTAGGCCGAGATGGGGCGTTAAGCATATGCGGAGATTGCCAAGACAGCAGGCTGGCCCCGTTCGATGCGTCGCCAGTTTACAAAGGCAGCGCATTCAAGTAAATCTCGCCAAAGATCGGGGCAGCGCAACTTGAGGGCGCCGGCATTTTGAACCAGCAGCACAAGGACCTCGCCGGGCTGCACCATCACCTGGGACATGCCGTCGCTCGGATCGTCCAGGGAGCTCATACAGTCGATCCATGCATCCATGTTCCGACCGTACCAGGAAGGAAAGCCCAGAGCTGAGGCAAACACCTCATGGAAGGAAGCCTTGCCGTCAATGGTGCGAGCGTCGATCAAGACGGTTTTCATAGCGGCCTAACGTTTGACACGAGAGGCTTGGCCCGCTTGCCGGGACAAGTCCTCTCGATAGAAGGGTTGAGCGTCTCGTGCATTGTGCTCAGTGCCCTACGAACACGCCAAAGCCGGCTAACTGGCGCTGAAGCTCAGACGCACCGCTTGAGCCAAAGAAAACCATTGCGTTGAGCCCTGCTTGTTTTGCAGCCTCGACGTTTTCAGCTCTATCGTCCAGGAATAGCACGGCGCTTGCATCGCAGCCAAGTTGTGCAACGACTTTCTCGAAGAAACCAGCCTTGGGCTTAGCTACGCCGACGACGCACGAATAGAACTCCGTGTCGAATAGAACCCTGTAGTTCAGCGCTTCAGACATATGCTTTGCGCGAGAGGTCTGCTGATTGCTCGCGATGTGGCATCGAATGCCCGAGCGGCGAATGGATTGGACGGATTGCATGACATCTTGGTGAATTTCGATTGCATGAATTACGCTCAGGGCTTCGGAGAGAAAGCCTGATCGGCCCCACTTTGCTAGTACTGCATCGAGCCGCTCAGTGAAACCGCCTTCGCCTTCGAGCACTTCGGTTTCAGCTTCGAATACGTCAGCTAGGATAGCTTTGGCTTGCGTCTCGTCTTCGAGCTTGAGAACGGACTGAAGCGCAGGTTGCCAGTGTCTTGTTGCGTACTGGAGAACGCCATCAGCATCAAAGAGGATGTTTTCTATGGCCACGAAACACTCATAGGCTTTGGCAAGTATGGAAGGACGCTCAACGAGCCTGCAGTAGAGGGTCCGCCTTGACTGACCTGTTAGAGCTCACCACCTGAGCTCATTGCACGAAACGCACCGAAGTTCTTTCGCCGGCGGAAAAATTGCACGGCCGACGAATAACAGCATAACCGCGAGCGTGATCGCGGGCCAACTCTTACGCCCTACAAACTGCTCCGACCCGCAGCGCGCGCACCGCATGACTTCAGATGGATAGGACTCGGCTAAGGCAGCTTCAAGTTCTCCGCGATCGCGCAATGTCAGGACATCCTGCGCTTGCTCCACATGCTCGCGACGGACGAGCAAACGAACGCCACCGAAAACCATAGACATGGGCCACCAAACCGCCACGATATGCTCGCTTCCAAGGAAGGCCGGAATGCCCTCAGATTCCAGAAGGGCCCGAGCGACGTGAGCTTCCCACGGGCTCGTATGAACCTCGACGACGATGAATGCAATGACTTGGTTCAAAAGTGAGCTCTAACGTTTGAGATGAGAGGCGGCGCCCATCTTGCCGGGAGACGTCCTCTCGATTGAAGGGTTAGGTCTCACGCGCCAGCTTTGGGGTAGAAGGCCTGAAACATTAACTGAACGGCCTGGCGTGCTTCCGATTCCAAAGCCGGACGATCATCGTATTGGTTGTCCAATGTGAGTCCCGGGCTACCCTGAGTAACGTGTACAAGAGCATTGCGGCGAAGACGAAGGTCGTCATACGGCTTTCCAAGTTTCAGTTCCTCCCACAATTTTCCTGCCCGCTTTCGTTGGCCATTTGAAAAGACCTCTACGCCGTTCGCCTCGATTACTGCACATGCGAGTATCAGCACGGCGGCCCACGCTCCGGCACAGAAGCAGCACTGAACTTCAAAGATCAGAGCTGTCGCCTGTTCGCCAGTCAGGCGGGAATGTCGATCGCCGTAGGCATGAATAAGCTGTTCGAACCATTCCCTTCGTTGGTTCCAGAGTTCCTCAATTGGCGGTTCGAGTTGATCCATTTTTGAGGCCTAACGTTTGGCAGGAGGGGCAGCCGAAGGCCGTCCGCTCAATGGAGCTGTTAGACGCTTGTTGGAAAACGAGCGGGCCACGATATTGAGGACGCCACCAAAGAGGCGAACCCGGAACAGAACGTACTTTTCGGCCGCCAGAAGCTTCTTCGGAAGTGGATCAATGCTCCGCTCATAGGAAACGTTCCAGTGGCGCTTTTGTCTTTTCATCGCTTGCCGAATCGCATCGACGTCTGCTGTGGCTTCAAGCATGGCCGTGTTTGACGGCGCGTTGCCTACTAGGACGTCCGCATCCAGGGTAACTTCTAAACTCGCACACTGCCTAAAGCGAAGGTCTCGGCGCTTGTCTTCCCAACGGCGGAATAAAACAACTGACACTTCTGCCCCGGCACCGCGCTTAACTGCCGGGACAAAAGCAAATCCTTCGACGGTTTCGTCGTGCGCGTCAATGGAATTGAACTTCTCAGCTAAGTCGACAGGTGTTGGCATGGGCTAGCGTCTAACGTAAAAATGACCGAACCACCACCCTTTGCGGCGAAGCCGCCTCCTGCAGGTGTGCGTCCGCGTCGATTGACATGTTAAGGCGCACTACTTCCATTGCTCGAAAATCTCCCCGGAGACGAAGGCATCGAGAAACGCCTTCTGCTCCTCGGACACGAGCTTACGCGGCGTGTACCCATGCTCGTCTGGCTCCGCCAGCAGCTGTTTGCGAGTAGCAACGGCGACCGCAACTAGGGCAGATTTCTCTGCCTCAGTGATACCTTCAAATTGAGCAGAGAGCGACTCTTGGCATTGGACAGAGTAGTCCAAATCGATCATGTCTTCTGTACCGAACATGATGAGCCAGATGTACTCGAACGAAAGCTCGGCGAGGGTTTTCATGCGCTTTAACGTCGAAGTTGACCGGCACGCGGCGGCGGTGCGCCGCATGGCGTAGGCTTGTCCACACGCCTTGCGACGCACTGCCGGTGCGTGTCCGCGTCGAACGACCTGTTAGACCCCATGGCGCCCACTAGTGCTTGACGATGGCGCACTTGACTTGCTCGGCCTTCTCCAGGCCTCCGATGATCTCGTCTACGTCACGGATGAACCCCATGTCGTAGACCAGGAACCACACTCTCTCGTAGGCCGTCGAGTAGGCGACGATGTCCGCGTTCATTTCGTCGGTGATCTCGGCGAGTTTTCCGGGGCGGTTGCAGAACTTGACCTCGAGGACCATTTGCTCGTTCTTGAAGAGGAAGTCTGGGATCGACTCTTTCCCGGCATGCTTGACACGTCCGGTCTCGCGGTCGTAGGCCAAGCCCTTTTGCATTCCTTTTCCGATCAGGAGGGCCTCAATCGCGTTCTGAACTTCTTTCTCGTTCTGCGGCTCAACGTGAATCGCCTTCCGTAAGTTCGCACTCAGGAAATTCAGGATGTTCTCAGCTTCAACCTCGCCCAAACCACCGTTCGCCTCGATAAACCCTTTCAAAATAACCAGGTTCGTGTACACCTCATCGAAATAGATGCGCTGCTCAATTGTCGTCGTGCTGCCTGCGGAAGGCACTCTATCCAGGTTGTACAGGTCGATGGGTGCATCGACGGGAATGAGTGCCTGTGTAGCCCGTGCAAGCTCGTCGTACTTCCGCATGAAGGTCTTGAAACTTGAGTGAAGCCATACGTCATCGGCACGCGCCGTGCGAGTTGTGTCCATCGCCATTTGCAGCGCGACGCAGTGATTGCGCAGTTCCTTGAGCTTTGACGAGGAAGTTGCCATGAGATGAGGTCTACCGTTGGAGTTAAGCGACGCCGTCAGGCGTCCGCTTGAACGACCTGTTAGACCGCTTGGCTCCGGAGTCTAGATACCCCTGCTCCTCTGCCAAGCCCAGGAAATCGTCCTGTAGATACACCCGAGATCCCCCGTAATCGAGATTGAATTCTTGATCCAAATCGCCAACAAATGAGCTTCCGTCGATCATTCCGAGGACAAGGGAAGCGGCATCAGAAAGAGGGACAGCCAGAAAAGCCAACAGGGCTTCTCGCGCTGGTGTATCCAGTTCCCTGAACGCACGCATGGCACCAGCGAACACTGGCAATGCCTTATCCGGATCGCCCGCCCCAAGGTAGCTGCGGTAGTCCGCCATCCGCTTAGCGAACAGCTCCTCCACAAGGGCAACTGCTATCCGGCGCTCGATGCGTTCTTGGGTTTCCATGCGGTCTAACGTAATGTATACCGCAAGGTCTGCGGTATAACTTGGCGCCTGCGGTATAACTTGGTCGCTGGAAACCCATCCAAGTGCTTGTTATTAAAAGACTTATTGTCCATTTTGAGTTCCATTCAGCTCGATGAAAAGGGGATCACCCCCGCAAATTGATTCTAGGCGGACAGTGTGGTTACCGCCTCCTCAATATGGACGAGCACAGGCCATGCAGTCGATTCTGTTGCGTTTGACCATCGCTACCTGCAACCCAGCCCGGGTCAAGATTCGATGAAAAGATTGGTTCAGACCTCAACGCAATTCAACAGCTTCTGGCAATTCCGCAGTCTGGATGAAGTTTCACTCTGATAGAGTTTGCAAAAACTTATGGGAGTGATTCTTTGTTCGGCCTAGGGAAAATATTCAACAAGCCACCTACCAAAAACAAGTTCGCCGACCTGGCAACTGAACGGCTCAGGCAAGACTTTTCTCATCTAAGTTTCACTTGCGACGAGGGGACAGTTCTGCCTCCGCGGTGGCAACGGTCAACCTTATCAACAAACCATTCGTTGTAGAGCAATTGATGCTAGTTCCGGATGGTAAAAATTCCCGGGATGAAGGCAAATTCGTCCGAGTATGCTTGTGAGAAGATTCAGAACATCAATCTCTAACCGTGCGTAAAACAGCCATCCCCGTTATTAGCGCGCTTACGGCAATTGCTGCTGCGCTTGTCTTCAGCTCCGCACTTTTGGGCAGGCCCGTCGGACTGTGGGAGTTGATTCTCTGCGGAACAGGCGGGGTGGTGCTCGCGCTCATTATCTTGAAGTTACGACAGCGCCAGGAGCGCAGACATTTGGACTCCATCCGCGATTCAGCTCTCTGGTAGTGCGGCGCGACAGACGGCAGGCAACGATGCGGCTTGACAATTTTGTTGCAAGTAGCGTCTCAGCCGCTTCAAACTCTGCATTTGGAATATCTCATACACGCCCGATTAATTGCCCCTCTAAACCATATCGCGTATGGCATATCTGATTAACACTCTTCCAGCCCAAGATACCTAGGGTTGAAATCAGTATCGGCATATGGAATATCACATACACGTACGCAGTTGCTTGGTTCGGCAACTTATTTCGGAGCGGTGTATGACATATCGTCTGTGCGAACCATCAAAAGGACGGCGCAGCAGTGGAGCAGTTTCTTAACAAGCTCTATCGACAAATCGCCAGCTTGCCAACACGCCAACGCTAAGCGTGGATGTATTCGACCGAACGGAAAGTTATGACCATCGATTCCGATGCCTTGAGCACTGCCTATTCACGTCTTGCTGCCATGTTGGATGAGTCTGCGGCACTAGACCACGATGTCGCCCACCTTCTTGAAGCCGCGTGGGCGACTTCAAATTCGCGGCAAACGGTTTGCTTTGCCTATTGCAAGGCGGCACTGGGCCATGCAGTGAGTCAACGGACTTTGCTGAACATTGGCCAGAACGGAACGGCACTGGCCCTCACGCGTCTTCACTTTGAGACGGTGGTGCGTGCAGCTTGGATTGATCAGTCTGCGACCGACAAATGGCTCAATGAGTTTACTGCGCCAGTTCCTGCCGGTGAATTCGAAGAACCAATACATGCGCCACCAATTCCTGCAATGTTGGATTCGATTGCCCTCAAACAACCGGACTTTTCGAGGCGACTCCGGAAGCTGAATGAGACGGTAAAGGTCATGCATTCTTTTGTGCATGGCGGAGTACATCTTGTCGCGCATGCACTTCGCGGATATCCGCCTGACAATCTTATTTCTCTGCTACAGAATAGAAACCTTCTTACTCTGCAGCTTTGCTGTTGAATTCCGCTGAAGTCTGACCCGAGTTTTCCATCGAATTTTGACCCACACTCTTTGTGAGCAGAAGGTGCTCACGATGTGGATAAGTTCTTGGTTTTCTCCTTTTTGGGCTGAGTCTGTGTGGATCTGCCTCAAAGTGCGCCGCTGTTTCCGCGATTTTGTTGCCTCGATATCCAGCCAGGTGGCTAGCTTCTCGGCGTACGGATCGAGCTTGCTTGAGCTGACCCGCCTTGGGTAGCTGGGCTCGCTCTCTTCCGATCGCAGGTGCTTCTTCACTGTGTTGCGAGCCAGGCCTGTACGCCTTGAGATCTCGCGGATGGACATCTGATCCCTCAATGCCCAACGTCTGATGACATTCAATGTCGCCACGTCTATCACTCCTAATTTCCCCTGCTTTTAAAACAAGCAGGGTAGTGCCTACGTGGGTCAGTTTTGGATGGAAATTACTGCGCGAAGTGGGTCAGATTTCGACGGAATTCAACATATTGGAACTCCGATTTTTTTCTACACCCGGGGGTGGCATTTGATGATGGAGTCTCGCTCTTAATTCATTTAGAAGAGATGGGATTTGATACAGTGCCTGAGACGTTTGTTCAAGCAGCGATCGGAAGAATTTCCGAAGCAACGTACTTCACTGATAGCCAAATTACGATCATGGGCTACGAGAAACAAAAACATCGCAAAGAGATACGGCACGCTTCCGATGCGGCCAGATTGGCTAGTGAGCGAACACAGGAAGAAGTCTTTGATGATGTCGGAAGACATATCTTCTTCGTTTCAGCGGCCGGTAAGGCTATTGAATTGCGAACAAGAGGTTCCCGTTTTAAAAGCCTGGCCAAGCGTGAATCCGTAGAGTGTGACTACTGCGGTTGCCAATACACAAAAGGTGATCCCGCGTCGAGTCTCTACCATCGGACGATGCATGCGCGGGAAAAGCGATTGCTCGATCCCCCGCCTATAAAGCAGTTTGCGGATCGTCTTTCATCCACGTTGGAGCCTGAGTTGGTCGTGCCTTCCTCGCCAATGTGGATGCACCGAGAGATGTATGAACGAGCACTTCGCTTCAAGCGAGATTTTCATTATGACCACGTACAGTGGGATGGATCACACACTCGAAAAAATCTCAATCGAAAAATTCGAGGTTATCTATTTACAGATTACTCAGGGCTTCTTCCGCGGGGCACTGCAGTCGGTGCCTGCGCTTTCGCATTGGAGCTAGAAGGTTGGAGCTTGATCTGGGTATGGATTTGTCCAAAGATGAGACGATCCGGTGCGCTTAGTCGTCGGTGGCCGGCATTCCTAAACGAGTATGGCAATTTCCATGTGGGATATCCTCTTTCCGAAGCGATGCAGGAATTTTTACGGAAACAAGGCACCCCTACGCAGAGGGCGATAGTAGAACAAACCTATCCGAAGGATGGGTAAAAATGAATACGTAACTGCTTAAAGTTCGGGTCTCAACTGGCCAGCGAGAAATCCAGGGCCAGGATTCCTATCCGTTTTGCATCCTCCGGCGGGATCATTGCTCTAAGCATGGTCTCAAGTTCCACAGCACTTTTAGGCTGAATGCCGTTTGGTGAAGCTCGAGTTGCCACGCCGAACCACATCACAACGTAGAGTCCGGTCCCCTCGGCATATGGATCATTTGCGTAGAGCGCATCTAATTGATGTCGCCATGCAGTCCATAGGTCGCGGTGACTATCTTTTTTGAGTTCAATCGGGACCACAATGCGGTTGCCCTCAATAACCGCTGATACTCTCAGGTCAGCACGCTTTTCATTGGCTGCATGTGCCTCTTTCTCGACTTGTACCTTCTTTGGAAGTAGTCGAGGCCGCAGAAACTCCAACAGGACATCTCGGCACTCATTCTCCGATCTCGGAACTCCCGCGTCGCCTTCAGAGAATCCCCAGAAGAGCTTTAATCCATTGGAGTCCCCATGGCGGACATGCTTTCCGAGGACAACGAAGACGTCCGTAGTTAACGAAGCGAGGTCGAGAGAGTTCGCCGGGTTCTGATTCGAAAGCGTTGTTGCGACTTGCTCCGGGAGGGGATGAACAAAGCGTGCCGCTCGCAGTATGCGTGTGTGATCGTGCAGCGCTCCATCCAACTGATTCTTCCACTGTTTCAGCAGCGGTAGCTTTCGTAGTGCCACCAAGGCTTCACCAGCATCATGACTTGATGACGATGCCAACTGCGAGATCATTCCACTCACAAGACCTCCGCGGGTATCGAAATCGGTCGCACCCCTGATATGTGGCCAATCCGGCGACGCTGTTGGCCCTAGCAGCTCCACTAGCTTGGCTACAGGTTCGGTCGGGAGTTTTTCAGCAATATTTGTTTTGTTGGACTGATCCGACACGGCTATTCCGAGCTGCGCCGCGCGTACTTGATTTTTACCAACCGTCTTAACCAGCGCTGGTAAATATGTATGCGGCTCGACATTGAGTCCTCCCACAAGCCAGCTAATTCGCTGTGCAGCGCTTATGCCTTTCAATGCCAATCGGGCATTCAAGATGCCCAGAAGCTCCGCCTTCTCTAAGTGTTTTACTGCGGAAGGAATAAGGCTTCTGTTCAGCAGATTTAGATGGGACTGCGTCGCCCGAACCGGAAAGTTCTTCAGCAAGCTAGGCACGGTTAACCTGGCAAACTCCTCGATGCGGCTTTCTTGTCCAAGATCCCAGATTCCTGTTATATGTCTTTCGGGGGACTGATGAATTTTCGAACGTGCGTAGCTTAGGAATAGAGGAGCGGCGACAGTTGGATGTTGCTGAAAAACCTCTCGCAGCCATGGGCTGCTTTCATCAAGCCCATCGGTCAAAGCAAACATCAGAAGTGTTTCGATTGTCGATTTTGGTAGAGTGGAAAAAATATCTTCACCACGTGAGCGCCGGAGCTGCAGTCCTACTAAGCATGCCGGCCTTAACAGATGGTATCTACTGTCCAAGTCCAACTTTATGATTTCTTCGGGGCGAGGGAGGTCCTCTCGCTCAAGCGCCTTCGCCATACCTTCGATTGCTTGTTTCGCCTCGGCGATGGAGACTCCAAGGAGCTTCCCAACGCGCTGCTCCGGCGTATCACCTTGGATGTCATAAAACCTTTTGTTGTAAGCCAGCGCAATTTGATGAAGGATTCCAGCAGCCCCTCGACCCGAGTAGACGGCCTCCAGGTGAGGTTGATACTGAGCGTGGCGTTCAAGCTCTTGGCGTGCTTCTTTGACTTTGCGCGCCGCGTCGTCGCGGTACTGCTCACCACGATAGTCATCCAACTTTGAACTAAGCACCTCGGAAAGCCAATCTTCCGCGCGAGGCCATGTTTTCTTGTGCAGGACAACCCAAGCTTCCAGGTCTTCGAGCGAAATGTCGAAGCGCTCAAATTGATGAAGAACCGCGTAGGCAGCTTCATCGAAAAAATATTTCGCTACTTCTACGTTAGTTGCTGTCGCGGCTTGCTCCAGCGACCACTGGTACCAGTCGCGTGGCCTCGATGCGCGAAAAAGGCGTTCATAGACGGGCCAGAAGTTGAGTCGACCATCCTTTCTAGGTTCAACTTTACTCATTCCATAAGCGATGACCGCTTTTTGAAGGTGTGGTCGAGCGGAAAGCCAGTCGGCAAGTTGCGTCGCTTCGTCTTGCTCCAGACGAGCGGAACCATACTTATCAATGCCCGCACCAAGCCAATCGTAAAGTTGTGCTGGGCTAGCTCGTTCGCCAGCCTCAGTCACCAGGCGTACGACAAGTTTGCTAAGCAAGCTTCTAACTTCGTAGCCGGTGTTGTCATCTTCCTTGAACTTGGCAATCTTCTGAAAAGACTCGTCTGCGATGCACACGAGGTCATCAGTCGAAATATCTCGTACGTACTTAGAGCTCCAGAATAGATGGAATGAGCCGATCAAGCTCTGATTTTTTCGAGGATGAAAGTGCTCTAGCGCGGCCAAAGGCGTCAGAAATCGAGGAAAAAGTTCCTCTAGCAGCTTCCCCGATATTTCATCGTTTGCGTCATCAACTAGGCCGTCTTTTATCTGCTGAAGAAGGAGCAGTCCCAGGTCCGCGAAGTCGGGCGCCTGAGCAATCCATGCGTCGAGCGCCGATAGTCGTACGCGCTCCCAATACGACTTGTCTTGGACGATCGAAAGAAGTCTCGGAGCTAACGTTGGTAGATGCTCGCCGAATTCGATCGCGTCCAAAATACATTCGAGAATTGCTTGGTGAGCCGGGTCTCGATCTGGCTTAAGCATCTGTTCGCTCAAGTAAGCGGCCATGTCAGAAGTGCCCAGTGCGCCAAATGGATGCTGCTGCCAATTCCCGCTTCGGAACCATGTAAATCGCAACGCCTCCTGGTGGAGACCTTTGAAAACCTGTACTTTCTCCGATGGTTGGAAATTCCTAACGTCGCCATATAGAACCACGCCTAGTGGATCGTGGTCGATCAAGATAGGACGGTCGCTTATGCAATGTACTGACAGCCACGCATGGAGGCCACGAAGTGGTTCAGTGGTTCTTCCATCAAACCCAGAGATCAATGAAAGGACTCTTTCTACTGGGAGGCCCTTGCTGTCAATTAAGTGTGCGATGGACCGAGCCGCGAGAAATTCTGCAATGCTTCGGTGTCTGGGAGCGCGGACGTCGTCTACTGCCGCGAATAAATTGCAGTCCAGTACTGCTCTTGGATCCTCAATTTCATAGCTGGCGGGAATCTCCTCTAGCGTCAATTGGCTTTCCTGAATTTTCTCCGCGCTATATGTGAAGGCGACCTTATCCGCGATCAAAAGCATCGCGCATAGAAGGCCCGCCTGAAAAAGAATTGCTTCCTTCGAGGTACGGATCCCCCCCAGCGCTCTGCGATGAGTATTGTTGTACTCGGTTACTAGCTGACCACAGGCTAGTTCATACAGCTCGCTCCGACTTGTGGGCATTTTTCCCGAGCCAGCCACCTCCGCGACCAATTTAAGTAGCAATGGATTGCCAAGAAGAGGCTCCAGTTCTGCGCTTAGCGTTGAGATGTCGACGTGTTTGTGCTGAAGGAGTTCACTTTGCTCACTCTGGCTCAAAGGCTCAAGTTGCAGCACGAGCACGGTTTCGCTCGGTGCGACAGCCTCAAGGTGTTGCGTGTCCGCTGCGATCCAGTCCGCCTCCCTGCATGCCAGTCTAAAACGGGGCCGTCCGATCTCATCTAGCTTCGCCCGGATCGCGTCAAGTGGCCCGTCATGGTCGCGTGAAGTTGCCCGCACTTCGTCGATGCCATCGATAAAAACGATTCGATCTTCTGCTTGCTGGTGTGCTTTGAAAGTGAGAAGGTCGCGGGCGGTTACGTACCACCCACCTACCCGATCACATTCGTATTTCAATGCAAGCGATTTCCCAGCGCCAGGCTCACCAAGCAGGACGTAAGCATCAACGCCGTGCCAATCAGCTATTGACCGTGTTTGCGGGGCTTTACCAGCCTCGCGTGAAGCTGCTCGCCTTGAAATAAAGAGGTCGGTTTCCATACCTTACTCAACCCAATGTTCGGGTGGGTACCGGAGGAATTCCCCTATCTCGATCGCTCCTGGCCCCACTACAAGAGAGCGACAGGCTCCATTGCGCCTGATAAATTCGGACATTCCCCTGGTCGCGTTACGTAGCTTCCCGCTCTTGACTTCAATCAACGCAATTTTTCCAGCGCGGCAGATCACAAAATCGACCTCGAAGTTTCCCTCGCGCCAGTAAAAAATTTCGGTACCATCGCGCGCACCATTGATGAGATGTGCACCGATGGCGCTTTCGACCAAGTGGCCCCAATAAGTGCGATCACCTCGAGCTTCAAGGAATGTGCGACCTATCGTTGCACTGATGAAGGCCGTGTTGAGCGCATGGAACTTTGGAACAGAGTTACGTTTGCGTATTTCTTTGGTCGCGTATTTTTGGAGTCCGGCGACCAGTCCAGCTTGCTGCAGTAAGTCTAGGTAACGTGCCAGAGTAGTGACATTCCCGGCATCATCAAGTTGTCCCAGAAACTTTGTGAGCGCAACAATCTGCCCAGAGTGTGCGCACGCCAGCAAGAACAACTGCTTCAGTAGCGCCGGTTTACCTACGCGCACCATCTGAAGAATATCCCGTTCCAGGTTTGGATAGATCAAACTGCCGTTGATGTAATCCCGCCACCTGGGTTCATCGCCAATGTCAGTTCCACTTCCAGGGAATCCACCGAAATAGATGTACTGATCCAGGTCGAAATCGAACGCACCGTTCATTTCCTCAAAAGACCAGTGCGTCATGCGCAGTTGCTCGTAGCGGCCGGCGAGACTATCAGACAGCCCGCGGTTGATCAGAAGCGGAGCGGAGCCGAGGAGGACTACTTGCATTGGGGTTTTGAGGGCTAGGCTTTTGTCCCATAACCCCTTCACTGCAGCGGACCAATTAGGAATGTTTTGTATCTCGTCGACGATAAACACGAATGGAACATCGGTCCCGCTTTGCGCCCACTGGGCTGCCAAAACCATTGCTTGATTCCAATGTTCTTCAAGCCAACGTGTGTCAGCGGGCGCGCCGGGTAATGCGGCTGAGGTTAACCCGATTGGCATGGCATAGGACAGCACGGGCGGAGTCTGCAGGTCCGCAGACACGAAAGCTGCCGACTGCACTGAACGGCGCTCTAAGAGCTGGGTGACAAGCGTAGTTTTGCCCACTTGGCGGGGGCCTGCAAGGATCTGAATACGCCTAGGAGTTTCGCGAAGTCGCGTCTCAATCTGCGCATAGATTGGTCGAATAAACATGATATTGAGTTAATTTACTCAATACTATACATGGCTTGTTGATGACCGCAAACATCGGGGAAATTCGAATAGAAGCGGCTCACGCCGAAAACGAGCCGCGAAAAGCGTTCCCTCTTCTAATGTCTTGATTTGATTGAATATTTACTCTTTTAACAGTTAACAACGCGCCAGAAGTGTCGATACTGGGCAGGTAGCGTATGGAATACTTAATTGGTAACTTCAACTTGGCTAGAAGCAAAACCGGTGTATATCTATGAGGGGTAAATAAAATCCTTGGGAAGGTCGGCGGGTGCCAGATTGACCGTAATGCGTTTATTGGCGGGAAATTCCAGTCCGGCGTTCTGGATGGCCGAGCGCACGCGTTCACGCGCTTCCTTGACTTCCGTTTCCGCAAGCCCGACCAGCGTAAAGCTGGGCAAACCGTTGGCAAGATGCACCTCCACCTGCACCGGCCTTGCTTCCAGGCCCAACAAGGCGCGGCTATGCACTAAAGACAAGCTCATTCGAAACTCCCTCCCTCAGAGGCGGCATCACAACTGAACCCGAGGCCATCCCGGGTTGCAGGCGCACCAGACCTTCACGTAAGACGAGTATCGCCTAGCGAGGGAAGCCACCCGCCGGTTCACCAGAAAGGTGTGCCCCACTGCATCCGATAGCGGCACTCACTTTTGTCCCGCGCACTTGCCTGGTTGTGTCAGTGCCGGGATCCGCCGTGGCATTCCTGCCGCCGATCTCCTGGTGCTGACCGTCCCAGAAACGAACGTTGCAGAAGACCGCCGTGCACTAAAGACAGGCTTGGTGATGCCTTTTTGGTTTTATGCTCCAAAATTGTGCGCTTGACTGCCCTTTATTGGTGCATCATATCCGGCGCAATTCGCGGAGGTTCGCTCGAAGTTCAAGGGCAGGCCGGTCATCCATGCAAAGCGTCTTTGGCACGTTACCTGCTAAGAATCCACGCAAGTTGCCAACCTTTGGAGCTTCTACGGAGACTCCATCAGCAATGACTCGTACAAAAGCCTTAATCCGGCTGAGGTGGTGCTTGACGATGCTGCTTCCCTATTCATCCCTGGAGGAAACCTGAAAATGAAACTCGTAACGGCCATCATTAAACCGTTCAAGCTGGACGAAGTGCGTGAAGCGCTTTCCGGCATTGGCGTGCAAGGCATTACTGTGACTGAAGTCAAAGGCTTCGGCCGCCAGAAAGGCCATACCGAGCTGTACCGCGGCGCCGAGTATGTCGTCGATTTTCTGCCCAAGGTCAAGATCGAAGCAGCAGTCTCCGACGAGCTGGTGGATCGCGTGATTGAAGCGGTTGAGGGCGCCGCCCGCACCGGCAAGATCGGCGACGGCAAGGTTTTTGTTTACAACCTCGAGCAGGTCGTGCGCATCCGTACCGGTGAAACCGGCAAGGAAGCGCTGTAAGGCTTACCCCAAAAAACGAAGAGAACATAGACATGAAAAAACTACTTGCCTCCCTTGTACTGGGACTGAGCCTGCTGACGACCGGCGCCGTGATGGCGCAGGCCCCGGCAGCTGCACCCGCCGCTTCCGCCGCAGAAGCCAAGCCGGCTGAAGCTGCTGCTTCCGCCGCCGCGCCTGCCGCAGCGACAGCACCCGCCGCTGCAGCAGCAGCCTCTGCACCGGCTGCCGCTGCGCCCGTTCCCAACAAAGGCGACACCGCCTGGATGATGGTTTCCACGCTGCTGGTCATCATGATGACCGTGCCCGGCCTGGCGCTGTTCTACGGCGGTCTGGTCCGCAGCAAGAACATGCTGTCGGTCCTGATGCAGGTCATGGTGACGTTCTCGATGATCGTCGTGCTGTGGTTTATCTATGGCTACAGTCTGGCCTTCACCGAAGGCAACGCCTTCTTCGGCGGCTTCGACCGGCTCTTCATGAAGGGCATCTGGGACAACGTTGCGGGCACCTTTGCCAATGGCGCCACCTTCAGCAAGGGTGTCGTGATCCCCGAGATCGTGTTCGCCGCCTTCCAGGCTACATTTGCCGGCATCACCTGCGCGCTGATCGTCGGCGCCTTTGCCGAACGCATCAAGTTCTCCGCAGTGCTGCTGTTCATGGCAATCTGGTTCACCTTCAGCTACGCACCTATCGCCCACATGGTCTGGTTCTGGATGGGCCCTGACGCCTACACCGGCAAGGAAGTCGCCGACGCCATGAGCGCCAAGGGCGGTTATATCTGGCAAATGGGCGCCCTGGATTTTGCGGGCGGTACTGTGGTGCACATCAACGCCGCTGTCGCCGGCCTGGTCGGCGCCTTCTGCATCGGCAAGCGTATCGGCTACGGCAAGGAAGCCATGGCCCCTCACAGCCTCACGCTAACCATGGTCGGTGCCGCATTGCTGTGGGTGGGCTGGTTCGGCTTCAACGCCGGCTCCGCCCTGGAAGCCAACGGCTTCGCCGCCCTGGCCTTCATCAATACGCTGGGTGCTACCGCTGCCGCTGTGCTGGCATGGTGCGTCGGTGAGGCGCTGATGCGCGGCAAGGCCTCGATGCTGGGCGCAGCGTCCGGCGCCGTCGCCGGCCTGGTGGCCATCACGCCCGCAGCCGGCAACGTCGGCATCGGCGGCGGCCTGATCATCGGCCTGATCGCCGGCTTCGCCTGCCTCTGGGGTGTGAACGGCCTGAAGAAACTGCTGGGCGCCGATGATTCGCTCGACGTGTTCGGCGTGCATGGCGTGGGCGGTATTCTGGGCGCGCTGCTCACCGGCGTTTTCAACTCGCCAGCCCTGGGTGGCCCAAGCTTCGTGGGTGACTGGGTGACCGCCACGGCCGTGACGCCTGACGCTTACACCATCGCCGGCCAGGTCTGGATCCAGGCCAAGGCCGTGCTGATCACCATCGTCTGGTCCGGTGTGGTTTCCTTCATCGCCTTCAAGGTGGTTGACCTCACGATCGGCCTGCGCGTCAGCGAAGAAGACGAACGCGAAGGCCTGGACATCACCTCGCATGGTGAGACCGCCTACAACCGTTAATTCATAGTCAGACGAATTCGGGCTGCCCCAGGGCAGCCCCCTGATTGAGTATCTCCTTTGGATGTTCAGCCCGCTGGCGCAAGCCGGTGGGCTGTTTTTTTTGGCGCGTGCCTTGTGGGCGTTGCATGATCGCCGGGATTGGGTTGCGGGGGCGTTTCCGGCTGTGGCCCTGCCGGTGCTAACCTTGGGTGCCTATCCACTTTTCAGCCTTTCAAGGAACGCCGCATGACATGGCAAACCGTTGTTGCACAACCCAGTGAACTGGGTGAATCGCCGTTCTGGCATCCCGACGAGCAAATGCTGTATTGGGTTGACATTCCAGGCCGGCAGATTCACCGCTGCAACGTCTTTATGGGGACGGTACAAAGCTGGCCCATGCCGTCGGAGCCCGGCAGCATTGCGCCGGCCCGTACACAGGGGCAAGGCAGTGGCCTGGTGATCGCATTGCGCGACGGCATTTACCGCGCCCGCGAGTGGGGCGCCGAGCTCCAGCAACTCATGCGGGCCGGCCATGACACTGCCACGACGCGGTTCAACGACGGCAAGGCCGATCCGCGCGGCCGCTTCTGGGCCGGCACGATGTACGAACCACGGGACAAGTCCGTGGCCGAGCTTTTTTCCATCGACTGCCGCAATAGCCTTGTGCCTGCGGTAGAACGCAAGGCAGGCGGCGCCATCATCGCCAATGGCCTGGCGTGGTCGCCGGACGCCGCAACCGTGTACTGGACGGACACCCCCACGCACACCACACATGCCTGGGACTGGGATGCCGACAGCAACGCCATGGCAAACCGCCGCGTTTTCCACCAATGGCCCGGCAAACCCGCCGGCTGGCAGTTCGGCATGCCCGGTTACGGCGGGCGGCCCGACGGCGCTGCGGTGGATATCCAGGGCAACTACTGGGTGGCCATGTTTGAAGGTGCGCGCCTTCTCAAGCTGTCGCCGGCAGGAGAGTTGCTGGCTGAAATTCCCGTGCCGGCGCAATGCCCGACCATGCCGTGTTTTGGCGGCGACGACCTGCAAACGCTTTACATCACCACGGCACGCTACAACCGGCCAGCTGCCGAGCTGCAGGCCTATCCCGAGTCGGGCTGCGTGTTTTCGATGCGGGTGGATGTGCCCGGCTTGCCGGTGAATTTTTTCGAGGATTGAGCTTCGCCTCTGAAAAAACCGAACAGGCGGCATGCAAAAAGATCAACTCCCCAGGCGCGATACCCACGTACCATCCCAGCCATGCCTTCAGATACCGATGATGTGATGGAGTCCCTGCGCGGGCGAATACGCACTGCCGCTGCCGCCGGTACGCCGCTGCGTATTCGGGGTGGCGGCACCAAGGACTTCTACGGCCAATCCCTGGAAGGTGACATCCTCGACATGACGCCATACGCGGGTGTGATCAGCTACGAACCCAGTGAACTGGTCGTGACTGCGCGCGCCGGCACGCCGCTGGCTGAACTCGAAACCTTGCTGGCGGCCCAGGGCCAGTGCCTGCCCTTCGAGCCGCCGCGTTTTGACGATTCTGGGGCAAAAGCCACCGTGGGCGGCATGGTCGCCAGCGGCCTGAGCGGGCCGGCACGCGCCAGCGTGGGCGCGGTGCGTGATTACATGCTGGGCCTCAAGCTCATCAACGGGCGTGGCGAACTGCTCACGTTTGGCGGGCAGGTCATGAAAAATGTGGCGGGTTATGACGTCTCACGGCTCATGGCGGGTGCCCTGGGTACCTTGGGCGTGCTCACTGAAGTGAGCCTCAAGGTGCTGCCGGTGGCGCCTGCCGAGGCCACCCTGCGTTTTGAATGCAGCCAGGCGCAGGCGCTTGACTGGCTGAACGCCTGGGGCGGCCGGCCCTTACCGCTCAACGCGAGCTGCTGGTCGGAAGAAGCCGACATCGGTACGCTCTATCTGCGATTGCGCGGCGCTGTCGCCGCCGTCGAAGCCGCCTGCAAGGTGCTGGGCGGCGAGAAACAAGGCAGCGCCGAAGCTGCCGGCTATTGGCAGGACTGTCGCAACCAGCAGCACCCGTGGTTCCGGGCACGCCAGGCCGACCAGGACTTGTGGCGGCTGTCCTTGCCGCAAACGGCCCATGTTCCGGATTTGCCCGACTCGCCGCTGGTGGAATGGCATGGCGCCCAGCGATGGGTACGGGCAGGCGCCGGGCAGGCAGAGGCACTGCGCGCGGCCGCTGCTCAGGCCGGCGGGCATGCTACTCTTTTTATAGCTGTCAGCGCAATGCCAGCGGGAGCTACAGCCCGATTTGATGCGTCAAAGCCGCCGCTGGACCGGATCCACCGGGACCTCAAGCGCGAGTTCGATCCCGCCGGAATCCTTAACCGCGGCCGCATGGCGGCGGGCTGGTAGTTCATGCGTCGCCTGCGCCATCTCACCGGGCAGCACCGCACGCCCACCATCAACCGCCTGCTCGGCGGCGTGCTTGCGTTCAATGCCGGAGCTGTCAACGCGGGGGGCTTCCTGCTGGTCAGCATGTACACCTCGCACATGACGGGGTTTGTCTCCATCGTGGCCGACAACCTCATCCTCGGGAACCTGACGCTGGTGCTCGGTGCGGTGGGCGCCTTGCTGGCCTTCACCCTGGGTGCGGCCGTGACGGCCGTGCTGGTCAATTGGGCGCGCCACCGGCACCTTCGCAGTGAGTTCGCCCTGCCGCTGTTGCTCGAGTCAGTTCTTTTGCTGGTCTTCGGCCTGCTTGGCGCAACGCTGAACCGGCAGACGCCGTTCGCCGTGCCCCTGACCGTGCTGGTGCTGGCCTTCACCATGGGCCTGCAAAACGCACTGGTCAGCAAAATCTCGTCCTCCCAGATCCGCACCACGCATATGACCGGTGTCATCACTGACCTCGGCATCGAGCTCGGCAAGATGTTTTACTGGAACCGTACCGCCAGCTCCATGGAGTCCCGTGTGCGCGCCAACCGTATCAAGGTGCGGCTCTTCGGCACCTTGCTGGCCATGTTCATTGCCGGCGGCCTGGTCGGTGCGGCCGGCTTCAAATACGTCGGTTTCATCTGGGTCGTGCCCCTGGCCCTCATGCTGTTGACCTTGTCCTTGCCGCCGCTGTATGCGGATTTCCGGCGCGCTGCCCGGCGCAAGGCCCTCGCTCTGGCCCTGAAAGAAGGGTCCTGACACCATGCAAACCCACCTCGCCCCTGAATTCAAAAACACCGCTGACGGCCTGGAGGCTGAAGCCATCTTGCGCAAATGTGTGCATTGCGGTTTTTGCACGGCCACCTGCCCCACCTACCAATTGCTGGGCGACGAGCTTGACGGCCCGCGTGGACGCATCTACCTCATCAAGCAAGTGCTGGAGGGTGAAGCGCCCACGCGCAAGACCCAGCTGCACCTGGACCGGTGCCTCACCTGCCGCAACTGCGAAAGCACCTGCCCCAGCGGGGTGGAATACGGCCACCTCGTGGATATCGGCCGCAAGCTGGTTGACGAGCGCGTGCCGCGCCCGGCCGGTGAGCGTGTCGTGCGCTGGGCTCTCAAGGAAGGCCTTCCGTCGCCGCTTTTTGCGCCCGCCATGAAGGCCGGGCAAGCCGTCCGCGGCCTCTTGCCCGCATCGCTCAAAAACAAGGTGCCGGCCAGGCAGGCCGCCGGCCCATGGCCCGCGCGCCAGCACGCCCGCAAGATGCTCATGCTCGAAGGCTGCGTGCAGCCCGCCATGATGCCCAACATCAATGCCGCCACGGCGCGCGTGCTCGACGCGGCCGGCATACAAACGGTGGTGGCGCAAAAAGCCGGATGCTGCGGCGCCGTCAAATTCCACCTGAACGACCAGGAGGGCGGCAAGGAAGAAATGCGGCGCAACATCGACGCCTGGTGGCCGCATGTGGAAGGCACAGGGGTAGAGGCCATCGTCATGAACGCCTCGGGCTGCGGCGTCACCGTCAAGGAATACGGCCACCTCCTCAGGGACGATCCCGCCTACGCGGCCAAAGCCGCACGCATCAGCGGGCTGACACGCGACCTCAGCGAGCTCATGCCGGAGCTGGTCGGTGAGCTGCAGGGCAAGGTCAGGGCGCAAGCCGGCACGCTGGCGTTTCATCCGCCCTGCACGCTGCAGCACGGCCAGCAGCTGCGCGGCGGTGTCGAGACGCTAATGGGCGCACTCGGCTTTAACGTCAAGCTGGCGGCCGGTGAGTCGCACCTGTGCTGCGGTTCGGCTGGCACCTACTCCGTGCTGCAGCCCGACATCGCGTATCAACTGCGCGATCGCAAGCTCGGCAACCTGCAAGCCACTGCACCCGAAACCATCATCTCAGCCAATATCGGCTGTATTACGCACCTGCAAAGCGGCACGGCAACGCCGGTGCGGCACTGGGTCGAAGTGCTCGACGCTGCGCTGAAGTCCTGAAGGGGAGCGAACACCAGCCAGCCGGGGCCGCGGAACCGGCTTAGCCGGGCCGCAGGCGCAGCGCCCCCTCGGGGGGCAGCGCATTACACGCAGCCGAAGGCGAAGTGAAAAGCGTGGGGGCCAACACCCTCCTGACACCACGTTGTCAGTAGCCCCTCGGCACCATCAAGGCTTCTTCAACACAAGGAGCCTCCCATGAAAAACGCCATCACCTGGTTTGAAATCCCCAGCACCCAACTCGACAAAGCCCAGGCCTTTTACGAAGCCGTGCTCGAGTGCAAGATGCGCCGCGAGCCCATGGGCCCGTCCGAAGGCGCGGTGTTTCCCTATGAGGCGGAGGAGGGCGTGGGTGGCGCGATCCTGACCGGCCCTACAGCGCCTGCTCCGGCGTCCGGCGGCACCTTGATTTACCTCGATGCTTCGCCTTCGCTGGATGCCGCACTGGCGCGCGCCGTCAAGGCCGGCGGCAAGGTCGCCTTGCCGCGCCAGGCGCTGCCGCCCGGTCTGGGGTTTTTTGCGCACATCACCGACCTGGACGGCAACCGCGTCGGCCTGCACGCCGCGGCTTGAGCGTGATGGGCCGCAAGAACTGGATAGCCGTCGCCGGTGCCGAACATGCGCGGCGCGGCTGCGCGGATCCGCACAACGGCTACATGCAGGTGTGCCATGGCAAATGCGCTCCGCTTAAACGGGTGCTGGCTGGGGATCGCGTGGCTTATTACTCGCCCGCACTGACCATGGGCGGCAAAGACAAATTCCAGCGCTTTGTTTCCATCGGCGTGGTGCGGGCCGGCGAGCCGTATGCCTTCGACATGGGCGGCGGCTTTGTACCCTTCCGCCGCGACGTGACCTATGCGGCCGCGCGGGAGGTGTCCATATTGCCCTGGCTGGACGAGTTCGAGTTTGTGGAAAGCCGCCAGCACTGGGGCTACAAGTTTCGCTTCGGCCTGTTCGAGGTCAGCGACCACGACATGCGGCTGGTCGCGCGGGCCATGCGCGCGGACCTCGCGGCGCTGGACTTTGAGGCGGCTGGTACAGCAGCTGCGCCTATGCGCCCCATGGCACTGTTCCCGGACCTGTAGTTACCAGGTCAGCTCGCGATAGAACACCGTGGTGCCCACCAGGCCGCCGCGCGGCAACAGCGCATAGCCGGGAATCACGCCCACGCGCTGCCAGCCCAGGCGTTGGTACAGGCGCTCGCCGTTATCGCCGGTCACGGTGTCCAGCACCAGCAAGGTCTTGCCGCAGTCGCGCGCCATGCTTTCGGCGGCGCGCATCAAGGCCTCGCCGAGGCCCTGGCGCCGGCAGCGGCGGTGCACCAGCATCTTGGCCAGGTCGGCGCGGTGCGGCTGGTTCTCGGGCTGGGCCAGCACCAGCTGCACCGTGCCGCAGATACCCTGTGCATCCTCGGCGACCAGCAGCGCACGTTCGCCCGCGGCAACGCCTTGCGCTACATCGCGCCAGAAGCCCGCGGCACGTTCGCGCGACAGCGGGTGCATAAAACTCACCGAGGCATCGCCTTCGACGCAGTCGATCAGCACATCGACCAGTCCGGCAATCTGTTCGTCATTGACGGCAGGCAGGCGCCGCAGCGACCAGGGTGTAGTGTTCATCATGGTGTTCAAGCCGCTTCGGTGGCGATCACCACCGCATAGCGCGCGGGCTTTCGCGTGGGATTGTGGAACATGGTGGGCCGGTCCAGCTGCATGGCCAGGCAGTCGCCCTCGCGCAGCGCGTGGCGCTCGTCGCCTATGGTGATGTCGATGGCACCTTCGAGCACCCATACCTGCTGGTGCACACGCGCATCGCGTACGCCGGTTTCAAACGCCACGCGCCCGCCCGGCGGGAAATGCACTTCGACGATCTGCATGGGCTGCGGCACGCCGGGCGGCGAGATGTTGCGCCGCAGGTAGCCCGAAGCCGGGTCCTGCCACTGCAGTTGCTCAGCGTGGCGCGCCACCGGGCTGGCGGGCGCCTGGGCGGCGGGCGCATCGAACAGTGAGGCCAGCATCACGCCCAGACCGGTGGCCAGACGCTCCAGCACCACGGCGGTAGGGCTGCTTTCGCCGCGCTCTATCAGCGAAATCATGGAGCGGCTCACACCGCTTTTGGCTGCCAGCGCGTCAAGCGACAGGCTTTTGGCGGCGCGCAGCTCGCGTACGCGCTCGGCGATGCGCTGGTTCAGGCCGGAGGGGACTTCTGTCATGATGGAATTTATTTTCCATCATATTGGAGGTCATGTCCAGTGCCTATGACGCTTGCCGCTCTGCGCCAGCTGCCGTTTTGCTAGCCCGCGCCGGATTTGCACGGAATGGCGAAGTCCACGTGGTAATGCTCGTCGTGGCGAACCCAGGGTTTGCCTTTCATGAAGTTCAGGTTCTGCTTCAGGTAGAGGCCGCGCGGCGTGGCGAACAGCCGGGGCAAAAACGGTGCGTCAAAGATGACCAGGGCAATGCCGACGCCGTGCGCCTTCGAGGCCAGGTGCAACTGGTACAGGTGCTCGGCGGTCGCGGGGAAGTCGATGACGTACTCGCCGTACCGGGCGTCGGCATTGAACTCAAGGTCATAGCCGAAGCGGTTGCCGATGCTGCTTGGTAGCGGCACGGACTTTCCCTGCGCGTCGCGGACCGGCACAAAGAAGTCCACGGACAGGCCGTTCTGATGCGTACGGTGCGGCCGGAAACGCCCGCCGGAAGGCCAGCCCGTTTCGCCATAGACATAGGTGGCCGATGGGCTGGTGGCGTGGAGCGCCGCGTAGGACGCGGTGATGACGTCCGCGACCTTGGCATGCACATGCGTGCGGCCTGCCGTGGCGGCCATCGCGCTGTACACCGAGAAGTTGGGGCCGCTGGTCGGCAGCTTGACGCTGCCTTCGATGCGGCCCTTGCTGACCGTGCCGAAGCATTGGCTGTCGGCGGCAAGGGCTCGGACGGACAGGGTCGCCAGCATTGCGGCGATCAGGCAAGTGAGCTTATGCATGGAAGATCGGTTACCAGGCCCCGCGACCATACGAAACAGCAAGCGCTCCAAGAGTAAGTGAGCCGGCCACAAGGCCTCCCAGCGCCAGCCACTCAGCGGTGTTGAAATCCTTGAACGGAGGATCGAATGGGTTCAGGGCCTGCCACCATTTCTTCCCGAGCCGCCTGCGGTTCAGATAGAGCAGTAAATTTCCGCCGCCGACCCAGAGCACCGCTATGAGCGAGAGCAGGATCAGTTGACCGGGTGGCATGCTTGCCAGGACATCCTCAGCCGTCGGGATCGCGGATGGCGGTGCTGAGGCTTCCGGTATGAGACCGGAAGCCTTGGCCAGGAGGAAGGTCAACAGCATAGGCGCCACAAAGAGCGCCATGTTCTTCCAATAGACCGACTGCGTCTGGGCTCGCACCATGCGGAACCATGCGATGGGCGCTATCACCAGGGTCGCCACGATTGCGACGCAAGCGAGAATTAGAAGAAGCAGTGGCATGGTGATCACGGTTTGCACTATAGCCGGGTGGGCGCTCCCCTATCATCTGCAAACCATGCGCCGCGCCGATCGCCTTTTCCATCTCGTCCAGCTGATTCGCGGCCGCCGCCTGAGCACCGCGGAATTCCTCGCCAAGCGGCTCGAGGTTTCCGAGCGCACGATTTACCGCGACGTGGCGGACCTGCAGCACCAGGGTGTGCCGATCGAGGGCGAGGCCGGAGTGGGTTACCGGCTGGGCGCGGGTTTTGATTTGCCGCCGCTGATGTTCACGCAAAAGGAAGCCAATGCGCTGGCCGCGTCGGTGCGCCTGGCGCAGGCCTGGCTGGACCCGGCCATGGCGGGTGATGCGGAGGCCGCCTGGGGCAAGATTTTTTCGGTGCTGCCGCCCGCGGCGCGCACGGCGGCCGAAGGCGTGCCGCTGTATGCGGTGGTGATCAATCCCGATGAGGCCACGCAGCGCCGCCTGCAGCTTTTGCGTGAGGCGATTCATGCGCACTGCAAGGTGGGCCTGCGCTACCTCGATGCGGCCGGGCGTGAAAGCCGGCGCGTGCTCTGGCCGCTGGGCTGTTTTTACTGGGGCAGCGTCTGGACGCTGGGCGCCTGGTGCGAAGCGCGGCAGGACTTCCGCAACTTTCGCGTGGACCGCATGGCCGCGATCGACGTGCTGGACGAGCGCATGGGCCATGAGGCCGGCCGTACGCTGGCGGATTATTTGCGCGCTGTCAAAGCCGGCCCCAAACCCCCTTGATGTGGGGCGCTGGCGGCTCAGGCCGCTAGCGCAGCCTCGATGTCCTTGGCCAGGTCTGCCGGCTTGTCGCTGGGCGCATAACGCCGTATGACTTTGCCGTCCTTGCCGACCAGGAACTTGGTGAAGTTCCATTTGATGGACTTGATGCCCATCAGGCCGGGCGCCTCGGCCGACAGCCACTGGTACAGCGGGTGGGCGGCGGGGCCATTGACGTCGATCTTGGACATCATGGGGAAACTCACGCCGTAGTTGACCTGGCAGAACTCGGCGATCTGGTCGTCGCTGCCGGGGTCTTGGGAGAGAAACTGGTTACTGGGAAAGCCCAGCACCGCCAGGCCTTTGCCTGCATATTGTTTGTACAGCTCTTCCAGACCCGCGAACTGCGGAGTAAAACCGCATTTGCTGGCCGTGTTGACGATCAGCATGACTTTGCCTTTGAAGGCGCCCAGTGCAACATCCTTGCCCGTGATGTCTTTGGCCTGGAAGTCGTAAACCGTTTTTTCTGCGCCCATGGTGTGTCTCCTTGTGAATCGCTATCGGAAAGCGTGAGGCTTGTTCCTTAGTGCGATTTTGCGTCATTCGAAGACGACGGTGCTGTCGCCGCCAGTACAGCAGCCAGCACGATCAGGCTGCCACCCAGCAGCACGCGAGGAGTCAGTTCGGCAGCGCCCATCGCAGCCGACGAGAGGCTCGCAAAGAGGATCTCGGTCAACATCACGATGGCGGTGGTGCCTGCCGCCAGCCGCGCCGCGCCGTACTGCAGGCCGGCGTTGCTGGCCATGAAGGCCAGCGCCAGCCCCAGCACCACCGGGACGCCGGCCAGCGCCAGCGCCGGTGCGGGCACCAGGGCCTGCGACATACCCATCAGCGCCGCTGCCGCCGCCATCAGGCCGCTGCCGCCAAACATGGCCAGCATGCGCGATTCGCTGGGGGTGTGGTTGTATTTGCGCAGCACGGCGTTGGTCACTGCAAAACTGAAGCCGCCCATGATGGCCAGCCAGTCGGCGCCACCTTGGGGTACGGGCCAGGGCGAGTCGGGCGATTTGAGCACGATCAGCACGCCCGTCATGGCCAGCAAGAGGCGCAGCAGCGAGGCGGCCGAGGGCTTTTCACCTAGCATGACCCAGGCCACCAGCACCGACCACGCGGGCATCAGGTAAAACAGCAGCACCACGCGCACCACATCGCCCACGGTCACGGCCCAGTTGAAGCCGACGTTGGTCAGGCCCGAAGCCGCCGCCAGGAACCACAGCTGCGGGTGGGCCACAAAGCCGCGCCAGGCGGCGGGGCGCAGGGTGAGCAGGCCGGTAACCACCACTGCATAGACGAGCGCCGTGGTCCACAGCGGGTGCAGGCCATGGCCCTGCAGCTCGCGCAGCGGCCACCAGGACACGCCCCAGACGAGGGCGTTCAGTGTGAGGGCGAGAACGGCTTTGGAGGTGCCCTTCGCAGCGGCACCGTGTGTCGCATCAGACTGCACAGTGTTAACAGTTCCTAGTGCGAGTTATCGCTGCGGGCGATGTTCAGCAGGTGGTCGACCTGCTCTTTGTGCTTGATGCAGTTGTTTTTGTGCCACCGCTGGATCACCCACATGAAGCCGGCCACCACCACACCAAAGGCGGTAATGGCACCAAAGGCCGACAGGCCCAAGCCGGTAGAGAGGCTGTAGAAAGCCCCCAGGCTCAGGATGCAGGCCTGTTCGTTGAAGTTCTGCACGGCGATCGAGCGGCCCGCGCCCATCAGGTTGTGGCCGCGGTGCTGCAGCAGCGCGTTCATGGGCACGACCAGGAAGCCGCCCAGGCCACCCAGCAGGATCAGGAAAGGCGCGGCCACCCAGACATTGCCGATGAAGTTCATCAAGATGACCAGAAGGCCCATGGCAATACCCAGCGGCATCACGCTGGTGGCCTGGTCCAGCCGCATGCGCATGGAGGCCAGTACGGCACCGACGGCGGTGCCGATGGCGACCACGCCGACCAGGGAAGAGGCTTGTGTCGTGCTGTAGCCCAGGGCGGCCGCGCTCCAGGCCAGCACGATGTAGCGCAAATTACCCGACACCCCCCAAAACAGGGTGGTGGTGGCCAGGGAAATCTGCCCAAGCTTGTCGCGCCACAAGGCTGAGTTGCAGTTCCAGAAATCGGGCAGCAGCTCAAGCTTGTTGCGCGGCATGGGCCGCATCTCCACGCCGGTGTCGGGGATACGGGTGTTGAACCAGGCCGCGATGATGTAGAGCAGGATCAGCACGGCAATCGCGGCTTCAGGGGCGGTGTCGATGCCGGTAGTAAAAATGGGAAAGTCAAACGAAAGCAATAGCGACGACACCGAATGACCCACCAGCTGGCCGCCCAGCAAAACACCCAGGATGATGGACGAAATCGTCAAGCCTTCAATCCAGCCGTTGGCCTTGACCAGCTGCGAAGCCGGCAGGAGTTCGGTGAGGATGCCGTATTTGGCGGGCGAATAAGCCGCCGCCCCGAGTCCGACGATGGCATAGGCCAGCAGCGGGTGGGAGCCAAACAGCATCATCAGGCAGCCGATCACCTTGATGGCGTTGCTGACGAACATGACGTTGCCCTTGGGGCGCGCATCGGCAAAAGCGCCTACAAAAGGCGCCAACACCACGTAAAAGAGCGCAAACATGGGCACCAGCGCCGCCGGCTGCCATTTGGGCGCGCCGCTGGTTTTCAGCAGCTCCACGGCGGCCACAAACAGCGCGTTATCAGCCAGCGAGCTGAAAAACTGGGCCGCCATGATGGTGTAGAAACCGCGCTTCATTAAACTGTTGTGGTCACTGCATCAATGCATCAGCGGATCTGATGCGGCAAGATATGGGTGAATGTCTCCAGACGATTCCGGTTTATAGCATGGGGGGCGGTGTCAGAATGCAAAAGACCTCATCCAGAGGCCTTTCGTCCCGACGGGCCCGCCAGCCTGCCACGCTCCCGGAAAACAATTTACTGCGCCATGCCACGTCCCATTCTTGCCACCATTCACACCGCCGGGCTTGCCCACAACCTTGCCCGCGCGCGCGCTGCCGCGCCCGATGCGCGGGTCTGGGCCGTCGTCAAGGCCAATGCCTATGGTCACGGCATCGAACGTGTTTTTGATGCGCTGCGCAGTGCCGACGGATTTGCGCTGCTGGACCTGGCTGAAGCGCAGCGCCTGCGCGCGCTGGACTGGCGCGGCCCCATCCTGTTGCTGGAAGGCTGCTTCGAGGCGCGGGATCTCGAGTTGTGCTCCCGCCTGGGCTTGTGGCATGCCATTCACTGCAACGAGCAGATCGACATGCTGGCTGCCCACAAGACGCAGCTGCCGCACCGTGTCTTCCTCAAGATGAATTCGGGCATGAATCGGCTGGGTTTCGCGCCCGAACGCTACCGTGCGGCGTGGACGCGCCTGAATGCATTGCCCCAGGTCGAAGAGATCACGCTGATGACGCATTTTTCCGATGCGGACGGCCCTAAAGGCATCGCCGCGGCGCTGAAGGCCTTTGACGCCGTCACGCACGACCTGCCGGGTGAACGCACTCTCAGCAACAGCGCCGCCACCTTGCGGCACGGCGATGTGCTGGCCGGGCGCTCCGACTGGGTGCGGCCCGGTATCCTGGTTTACGGCAGCGCGCCCGACTTCCCTGAGCACAGCGCGGCCGACTGGGATTTGCAGCCCACCATCACGCTGTCATCGAAAATCATCGGCATCCAGGAGCTCAAAGCCGGCGATACCGTGGGTTACGGCTCCTGTTTCACGGCCGACGGCCCGCTGCGCATCGGCGTGGTGGCCTGCGGTTACGCAGACGGCTACCCGCGCCACTGCAGCACAGGTACGCCGATGCTGGTGAATGGCGTGCGCACCCGCATGGTGGGGCGCGTCAGCATGGACATGATCACGGTGGACCTCACTCCCGTGCCCGGCGCGGGCATCGGCACCGAGGTGACGCTGTGGGGCCGCGCCTCCAGCGGCGCGGTGCTGCCGATCGACGAAGTGGCGCACGCCGGCGGCACCGTCGGTTATGAGCTCATGTGCGCGGTGGCACAGCGTGTGCCGGCGGTGGCGGACTGAATCCGCTGTGACTGCAAACTTGTTCAGGAAAAAAGAGCCATGGAAACATCAGAACTTGAATATGCCGGCTTCTGGATACGCGTCTGGGCATCGCTGATTGATACCGTATTGTTCTGTGTGCTGATCTTCCCGCTACTGACGGTCATTTACGGCACCGCTTACTGGAACAGCACAAAGCTGGTTCAGGGACCGGCGGATTTCCTGATCTCATGGGTTATTCCGGCTGTAGTGGTCGTGGGCTTCTGGATCGTTCGGCAGGCGACACCCGGGAAAATGGCGATTGCTGCCCGCATCGTGGACGCCAGGACCGGCCTCAAGGCCACGCCAGGCCAGTTCGTCATCCGCTACATCGGTTACGTGCTGTCCACCATTCCCTTTTGCCTGGGTTTTTTCTGGGTGGCTTTCGACGCCCGCAAGCAGGGCTGGCACGACAAGCTCGCCGGCACGGTTGTCGTGCGCAACAAGGCCGGCACTACCCAGCCTGTCGCGTTCAACGACTGATACCCGCTCTCTCCGGCATCAACCCTGCCTGCCATCATCAAGAGGTGTCCATGCCAGTGGCTTCATCCATCACCGTTCGTCCCATAGCGCCGCAGGATTTCGAGGCCTGGTTGCCCCTTTGGCTGGGCTACAACAAGTTCTACGGCCGATCCGGTGAGACGGCGCTGGCTGACGACATCACCGCCATGACCTGGTCGCGCTTTTTTGATGCGTATGAGCCTGTCCACGCCCTGGTGGCGGAGTCTGACGGCGAACTTGTGGGCCTCACGCATTACCTGTATCACCGCAGCACTACCCGCATTGCGCCGGTCTGTTATTTGCAGGATCTGTTCACCGCCGAAGCCGTGCGCGGCCAAGGCGTTGGCAAGGCGCTGATTGAAGCCGTGTACGAGAAGGCCCAAGCCGCCGGTTCTACCCGCGTTTATTGGCAAACCCACAAAACCAACACCACGGCCATGAGGCTGTATGACCAGGTGGCGGAAAACTCCGGCTTTGTCGTATACGCCAAGGCGCTTTAGGCGCCGTCGAACCGCGGCTCACTGCGGCGTGATTTTGGCGCCTGTGAGTTTTTCCTGCGCCGTCACAAGGGCGGTGACAAATTTCTTGCCCTGGCCCAGCGCGCTGGCGGTGGCCAGGCTTTGGTGCACGGCCTCGCCCACGAGAGAAGGAACATTCACCATCTCGGCCAGGTGGGTGTAGTAGCGCAGGTCCTTGCGGGCGTTGTCCAGCTCAAACTTCAGGGCGTTGAAGTCACCGTTCAGTGTCTTGGCCATGGCCTGGAAGAGGCCCGAGTTCACCGCGCCGGCCGAAATCACTTCCACCAGCTTTTGCGGCTGAATACCCGCCAGCGCGCCCACGGCAAAGGCCTCGGCGGTAGCCGTGCAAATCGCCTGGCCGATGAAGTTGTTGAGCAGCTTGATGATGTGGCCGGCACTGGGGCCGCCCACGTGAAAAATGTTTTCGCAATAGGCCGCCAGCACCGGTTGAATTTTGTCGAACACGGCCTGCTCGGCGCCCACCATGGTGTTGAGCTTGCCGAGCTCGGCTTCGACTGGTGTGCGCGCCAGCGGTGCGTCTACCAGCGTCGCGCCACGTTCGGCGCAGAGGGCGGCCAGGCGGCGTGTGGATTCGGGTTCGCTGGTGGAGGTATCGATCACGATCAACCCTGCGCGCGCCTTTGACAGTACGCCATGGGCCCCGAGCAGGGTCTCCTCGACCTGCGGCGATCCCGTCACGCAAATGATCACCGCGTCGCACGCGCCCAGCTCGGCGGGGCTTGCGGCCTGCTTCGCGCCGGCGGCCAGCAGGTCGGCCACGCGTTCCGTATTGCGGTGCACGGTCAGGCTGACGTTGAATCCCTTGGCCTGCAGGTTGCGTGCAATACCGTGTCCCATGAGGCCCGATGCGCCGATAACGCCGATGTGTTTCATGCTGTCTCCTGAAAAGTGGTTGAGAAAAATCCGGAAAATCTTTGGGTCAATAAAGACCCTTGACGCGCGCCTGCAACCGGGCCAGCCCGAGCAAAGCGTCGGTATAGGGTGTGGGCACCGCCGTCAGTTGCCCCAGTTCGCGCACGGCCGTCACCAGTGCGTCCAGCTCGACCGGTTTGCCGGCTTCCACATCCTGCAGCATGGATGTCTTGAAGGCACCCAGCTTGCGCGTGACGACATGGCGCTCCGCAGGGGTCTGGTTGATCGGGATGCCGATGCGCGCGCCGATTTCCTTGGCCTCAAGCATCACGCTGTGGGTAAAACCGGTCACCAGTTCGTCGTCAAGAACAAGGTCCATGGTTGCACCGGTCAGCGCGCTGATTGGGTTGGCGGTCATGTTGCCCCAGAGCTTGAACCAGATGTCTTTCTGGATCTGCTCCGACACCGGCGCTTCAAAGCCGGCTTTTTCAAGCAGGGCCGCAAGCTGCTGCACCCGGGCGGTTTTCTCGCCGGAGGGCTCGCCGATGATGAGCTTGTTGCCGAAGTGGTGGTGCACCTGTCCGGGCTCATCCAGCGAGCAGCTGGCATGCACCACGCAGCCGACGATGTGCTTTGCCGGAATGGCCTGCGCCAGTTCGCCGCCGGGGTCCACTGAAGTCAACTGGGTGCCTTCAAGCGTCCCGCCGAAGCCTTGCAAGAACCACCAGGGCACGCCATTCATGGCGGTCAGGACCATCGTTTCCGGGCCAATCAGCGGCGCGATCCGGCGCACCACCTCGGGCAGAGAAGGCGCTTTGACGGCCAGCACCACCAGGTCCTGCACGCCGAGGTCGGCCGGCGCGGCGCTGGAGGACACAGCTTGCGACGTGATCTTGCCGCCCTGGTTCAGCCGCAGACCGTGCAGCTGCAGGGCATCGAGCGTGGCGCCGCGCGCCACCACGCTGACGCGGCAACCTGCGTGAGCGAGCCCGTGGCCTATCCAGCCGCCAATGGCGCCAGCGCCATAAATACATACCTTCATCGTTTCATGTCTCCATTTCCTAATCCCAAAAGCGAAAGGCCAGCAGGGGCCGCAGGCGCAGCGCCCCCCTCGGGGGGCAGCGCATTACACGCAGCCGAAGGCGAAGTGAAAAGCGTGGGGGCTCAACCCTCTGGTGTGAAACCCACCGCCTTGACCAGCGGGCCCCACAACTCGGTATCGGCCTTGAGCATGGCGGCCAGCTGTGCGGGCGAGGTCGGGGCCGCTTCCAGGTACGACACCGCGAGGCCGTCGATCACGTCCTGCGAGGCCAGCGCGGAGCGGATGCCGGCATTCAGCCGCTGCACCACATCCTGCGGCGCTTTGGCGGGCAGGAAGAAGCCGAACCATTCGGTGAACGCCATGTCCTTGAAGCCTTGCTCCAGCAGCGTCGGCGTGTTGGGGGTAAAGCGGCTGCGTTTGGGGCCGCTGGTCGACAGCAGGCGGCACTTGCCCGACGCGACATGCTGGGTGAACTCGCCGGTCGGCCCCGACACGGCGGCAATCTGGCCGCCCACCATGTCCAGCACGGCGGGCTGGGTGCCGCGAAAAGCCACGTGGCGCAAGTCCACGTTGCCGGCACGGCCCAGCAGCGCGCCGATGAAGTGCGGCGATGAGCCGGCGGCCGGTGAGCCGAAGTTGGCCTGGCCTGGGTTGGCCTTGCACCAGGCAAGAAAATCCGGCACGTTTTTGACGCTGGCCGGCACCATGGGGCCGACGGCGAAGCCGTAGTCGAAGATCGCGCCGGCAGATACCGGGGTCAGGTCGGCTACCGGGTCGTACGGTAGCTTCTTGTAGGTGTGCGGGTAGATGCCCAGCATGGACATGGGCGTCAGCAAAACGGTGGCGCCGTCGGGCGCGGCAGATTTGACGAACTGCACGGCGATTTGCCCGCCCGCGCCGGTCTTGTTCTCCACCACGGCGCTTTTGGCATAACCGGGGTGCAGCTTGTCGGCGACGCGCCGCGACACGATGTCGGCGGTGCCGCCGGGCGCAAAGCCGACGATGACTTTGGTGCTGTCAATGGCCTGGGCCCAGGCGCGCTGGCCGATGCTTGTGAGCAGTGCTGCAGCGCTGGATGACTGGATGAGCTGGCGGCGCGAAATGTTCATGGTGTGACCTCGTGGAATGGGTGGGGGCTGCTGTGGCGCCGCTGGCGGGCGCGAAAAAGCCATTGTTGTGCAAGATGCGATTTTGTGCAGGATCAGGCGGTATCCAGATGCGCGGCGAGGTTGTTGCGCTTGCCTTCATACACGGGGGCGCCTTCGTCGATTTGCAATGTCATGCCCACGGCGTGCTGCGCGAACACCCCATCCAGGTGTGCGCTGGCGCTGGCCAGCAGGGCGTCGCCGGCCCGCTTTTTCATGGCTTCGCTGCGGCCGGGGGTGATCAGGAGGTTCAGGTAGATAAAGGCGCGGTCGGGCTGGCCGTCCGCCACCGCAAAGTGCGGCGCCGGCCAGGCCATGACCCGCGTACCGGCCACCGGGAAAAGCGGCGCCACGCCGTCTTCGCCGCGCAGGGCCACCAGTGTGGCGGCCAGCGTGTGGCACATGGCGTTCATGTCGGTGAGGTTATCCAGGTTGGCGGTGTATTGAATGTTCAGGTGAGGCATGGCGGAGGTTGGTGGGGGTTGGCAGGTTGCGCGGATGAACAGGACCCGCCATCATTACCAAAACGCAAAGGCTGGTTATTTATACAGTAATATCGTGCATGGCCAAAGACAAAACGATTTACACCTGCACCGAATGCGGTGGCACCAGCCCCAAATGGCTGGGCAAATGCCCGCACTGCAACGCCTGGAACACGCTGATCGAGTCGGCCGCGGAAAACAGTGCGCCGGTCAAGAACCGCTACAGCAGCCAGTTCCAGTCACTGGCCAAGGCCTCCGACGTGACCGCCCTGGCCGACATCGAAGCCACCGACATGGAGCGCACGCCCACCGGGCACGAAGAGCTGGACCGCGTGCTGGGCGGCGGCATCGTCGAGGGCGGCGTGGTGCTGATTGGCGGCGACCCTGGCATCGGCAAGTCCACCTTGCTGCTGCAGGCGCTGGATTCGCTGCAACGCGCCGGGCTCAACACACTTTACGTGACCGGCGAGGAAAGCGGCGCGCAGGTCGCGCTGCGTTCACGCCGGCTGGGGCTGGACGGCTCGCAGGTCAAGGTGCTGGCGGAAATCCAGCTAGAAAAAATCCTCGCCACGCTGGAGGCCACGCAGCCGGCCATTGCCGTGATCGACTCCATCCAGACGGTGTATTCCGACCAGCTCACGTCGGCGCCGGGTTCGGTGGCGCAGGTGCGTGAATGCGCGGCGCACCTGACGCGTGCCGCCAAGTCCAGCGGCGTGTGCATCGTGCTGGTTGGCCATGTGACCAAAGAGGGCGCACTCGCCGGCCCGCGTGTGCTCGAGCACATGGTGGACACCGTGCTGTACTTTGAAGGCGACACGCATTCAAGCTTTCGCCTCGTGCGCGCCATCAAGAACCGTTTCGGTGCGGTCAACGAGATCGGTGTGTTCGCCATGACGGAAAAAGGCCTCAAGGGTGTGGCCAATCCGAGCGCGATCTTTTTGAGCCAGCACAGCGAGCCCGTGCCCGGCAGCTGCGTGCTGGTCACACTGGAAGGCACGCGCCCCATGCTGGTTGAAATCCAGGCGCTGGTCGACAACGGCGGGCCCAGCCCGCGGCGCCTTTCGGTGGGTCTGGACCGCGACCGCCTGGCCATGCTGCTGGCGGTGCTGCATCGCCATGCCGGTGTTGCCTGCATGGACCAGGACGTGTTCGTCAACGCCGTGGGCGGCGTGCGCATCAGCGAGCCGGCGGCCGACCTGGCCGTGATGCTGGCCATCACCTCCAGTTTGCGCGGTAAACCGTTGCCCAAGGGTTTCATTGCCTTTGGTGAGGTCGGGCTGGCCGGAGAAGTGCGCCCGGCCCCGCGCGGCCAGGAGCGCCTGAAGGAAGCGGCCAAGCTGGGCTTTAGCGTTGCCGTGGTGCCCAAGGCCAATGCGCCCAAGAAACCGATTGAAGGCCTCACCATCCACGCCGTCGAGCGCGTGGAAGAGGCCATGGAAGTGGTGCGCAGCCTGAGCTGAGGCATTGCACAATCAGGGCCATGAAACTCGCCGTCATCTCCGACATTCACGGTAACCTGCTGGCGCTTGAGGCCGTGCTGGCGGACATTGCCGGGCAGGGTGTTGACCAGACCGTGAACCTGGGCGACATCCTGAGCGGCCCGTTGCAACCCGCGGAAACGGCCGACCTGCTGATGGCCCGCAACTTCACCACCATTCGCGGCAACCACGAGCGGCAGGTGCTGGAATTGCTGGACCAGGGCCAGCATCTCGACCCACTCGGCACCGACGGCTATACCGCGGGCCAGCTGACGTCGGCGCAGGTGGCGTGGATCAGGTCGCTGCCCGCGCGCCTGGAGCTGGCGGGCGGTGACGTGCTGCTGTGCCACGGAACGCCCGGCAGCGATTTGATCTACTGGATGGAAACCACGGTGTCCGGTTTTCCTGACGCGCATCCGACGGGTATCCGGCCTGCCACTGCCGAAGAAGTTTTCCTGCGGCTTGGCGACGAGAGCCCCCAGACGCATTCGCTGGTCCTTTGCGGTCACACCCATGTGCCGCGCATGGTCCAGTGTGGCAACCTGCTTGTCGTCAATCCCGGCAGCGTCGGCCTGCAGGCCTATGACGACGACCATCCTCACCCGCATGTGGTGGAAAACGGTGCGCCGCACGCGCGCTACGCGCTCGTGGAAAAAACCGCCCAGGGCTGGCGGGCGGACCTCCGCGCAGTGCCCTATGACCACATGGCGGCATCCAAAGCGGCATTTAGCCGAGGCCGTCCTGACTGGGCGTATGCGCTGGCGACCGGTTGGGCACAACGCGGCAGTTAACAAGCGCTATTAAAAACATAGCTGCTGGCGCAATATCTGATTGGGTAGCAGCCGCTTTTGGCTTAAAAAGAGCTCTCCACGCTGTCTGGAGGCCGCTTTCGGCGGTTTTTTCATGCCGCTACGCACTCCCCGCAGCGTTGGCGTCCCCGGTGGCTGCGAAAATACGGCCATGAACTTCCAGAAAATCATTGTTCCCGTGGCCGGCATCGCCGGGGTCTTGCTGGCGTACCGCTTTTACGGCTGGGCCGGTGTAGCCGCCGCTGCCAGCGCCCTCGTGATGTGGGTGCTGCTGCATTTCACCCGCATGATGCAGGTTTTGAAGCGTGCAGCCAACCGGCCCATCGGTTATGTCGACAGCGCGGTCATGCTCAACGCCAAGCTCCGGCCCGGCATGACATTGCTACATGTGGTAGCGATGACGCGGGCGCTGGGCCTGCTGCAGTCGGCCAAGGACGAACAGCCCGAAATCTTCCGCTGGACAGACGGTTCCGAGTCGCATGTCACCTGCACCTTTGTGGGCGGCAAACTGTCGCACCATGAACTCTTCCGCCCCGTGCCCGCGGATTCGCCTGAGGCCGGGGGCACAGCGCCGCCCGCACCGTAAAATCAGACTTTCGGGTTTTGCCCGGCCTGGCACCGCATTCCCGGCTGCTGCTGCCGGCGGCGCGCCGATACAGCACAACCATTCCACGACATTCACCACAGGATCAGCACCATGTCCCCAGTTATTCCTTCCATGGCAGACCGCGACGGCAAAATCTGGATGGACGGCCAGATGGTCGACTGGCGCGACGCCAAGATCCACGTGCTGAGCCACACCCTGCATTACGGCTGCGGCGCGTTTGAAGGCGTGCGGGCCTACAACGCCCAGGGTGGCACGGCGATTTTCCGGCTCGAAGAGCACACCGAGCGCCTCTTCAACAGCGCCAAGATCTTGCGTATGAAGATTCCCTTTACCCAGGCCGAAGTCAACGAAGCCACGAAAGCCGTCGTGCGCGAGAACAAGCTGGAGTCCTGCTACATCCGCCCGCTGACCTGGATCGGCTCGCAAAAACTCGGCGTCAGCCCCAAGGGCAACCAGATTCACCTGATGGTCGCGGCCTGGGCCTGGGGCGCCTACCTTGGCGAAGAAGGCATGAAGCGCGGCATCCGTGTGAAGACCTCCAGCTACACCCGCCACCATGTCAACATCACCATGACGCAGGCCAAGGCGGTGAGCAACTACACCAACTCCATCCTCGCCAACATGGAAGCGCTGGATGACGGCTACGACGAAGCGCTGCTGCTCGACGCCTCAGGTTTTGTCAGCGAAGGCGCGGGTGAAAACATTTTTGTGATCAAGGGCGGCGTGGTCTACACGCCCGACCTGTCTGCAGGCGCGCTCAACGGCATCACACGCAACACCATCCTGCACATCTGCAAGGACCTGGGCCTGGAGCTCGTGCAAAAACGCATCACGCGCGACGAGGTGTATATCTCCGACGAGGCCTTCTTCACCGGCACGGCCGCCGAAGTCACGCCGATTCGCGAACTCGACCGCATTGAAATCGGCGCCGGCTCGCGCGGCCCCATCACCGAAAAAATCCAGAGCGCGTTCTTTGACATCGTCAACGGCCGCAATCCGAAATACGCCCACTGGTTGGCCAAAGTCTGAAGCGCTTACTGAAAGTCCCGCGATGAGCACCCCCACAACGACCCACGCCTCCTCCTCTGTCGAACTGCTGGCTTCGGACCTGAACGCCCAGGGCGGCGTCTACTGCCCCAGCCCCAAGGCCGACATGAAAATCTGGAATAGCCACCCGAAGGTTTACCTGGACGTGGCCCGAACCGGCCAGGCCAAGTGCCCGTATTGCGGCACGGTTTACGCGCTGAAAGCCGGCGAGCACTTCGGCGGACATCACTAATCGCGGTCGCCTTTCATTCTGATGGGCAGCTTCAAACATCACAGCTATTTTGTAAAAGAGAAACACGTTCAAGGTGTTCTCTTTCCGCACGCCTGCCTGGACTGCCGAAAGACATTCAAAAAACCGCGGAGTGTGACCGCCCGCTTATGCCCAGAATGTGGCGGCCAGCTCGTCGTTTTGAGCCGCAAATTCTCGGCACCTAAATCCCGCGATACCCGGCAGTGGGAAAAAGTAAGATTCCTGGTAATCAACGGATTTCTTTTTCAGCCCGTTCGGGAAGGCAACGAAACTGTCCGTTATCCAAAGACATTGGACGAGGCGAGAGAATTTGTCGCCAAGTATCGCAAGCAGGCCATCCCGTGCGCTCGCAAAGATTTTGATGTTGCCATCCTTCGCAATGAGCCATAAATCCGACGACAGATCTGGCTCACAGGGTGCAATTCACTCGCTTGTGATCGCACCTCAGTGGATTGGTGACGCCGTCATGACCGAGCCGCTCATGCGCCGCTTGCATGCGCGCGGCGAACGTCTCACGGTAGGTGCCTTGTCCTGGGTGGCGCCGGTTTACCGGGCGATGCCGCAGGTGGCCGATGTCATTGAATTTCCCTTTGCACACGGCGGCTTGCAGTTCCGCGAACGTCGCGCGCTTGCCAGGCGCATCGAGGGACGTTTCGACAAAGCTTATGTCCTGCCCAATTCGCTGAAAAGCGCACTGCTGCCTTTTCTGGCCAGCATCCCGGAACGCATCGGTTATTTCGGTGAAGCGCGAGTGGGCCTGCTCACGCACCGGCTCAAGAATCCGAAGAACAAGCCGCCCATGGTGGCGTTTTATTCAGCGTTGAGCGGTGGGGCGGACCTCGACAAAGACCGGCCGCAACTGCAGATGGCACCCGCTGAAATTGAGCAGGCGCTGGCTGAACTGGGCCTGCAACGCGGCGGCTATTACGTGTTTGCGCCCGGCGCCGAATACGGTCCTGCCAAGCGCTGGCCCGCCCGTCACTTTTCAGAACTCGCCGCGCGGCTGGCTTTGCCGGTAGTGTTGCTGGGCTCCGGCAAGGAGGCGGCGCTCTGCGAAGAAATCGCCGCGCCCGTGAACGCGGCGCAGCCCGGCAAATGCCTGAACTTCGCGGGCAAGACCTCATTGGTGCAGGCGCTGTGCCTGATCGCCGCAAGCCAGAGCACGATCAGCAATGACTCGGGACTGATGCACGTGGCTGCGGCCTTCGGTGTGCCGCAAGTGGCGATTTTCGGCTCGTCCAGCCCCCTGCATACGCCGCCGCTAAGCGACAAGGCCACCGTGCTGTGGCTCAAAGCTGATGCCGCCTACCAGCCGCCGCTGGACTGCGCACCCTGCTTCGAGCGCGAATGCCCGCTGGGCCATACGCGCTGCCTGAACGATATGGGCGCCGAGCGGGTGCTGGCGGCGCTGCCACCGGTTCCCCGGGTGGGAAATTAGGCCGGTCAGGCGGGGAAGGCCGCCAGCGGCGAAAAACCCGGTTTGCCCTGGGTCGGCGTACGCGCCACGTTCATCACCCAGCACACCATCACAAAATAGCCGGCGAGGCTGACCAGCTCGACCACACCCTGTTCGCCGAAAGTTTTCACTGCCGCGGCGTAGGTGGCGTCGCAGCAGCCGTGCTGGCGCAGCACTTCGAACGTGAGGTCCAGCGCGACGGCCTCATCGGCGGCCAGTTCGCGCGGCTGCCTGCCTTCGGCGATCGCGTCCACAGTGGCCTGGCTCACGCCCGCAGCCACCGCCAGCGGCGCATGCATCAGCCATTCAAACTGGTTGGCGGTATGGCGGGCCGCCACGCAGGTAACGAGTTCGCGGATGCGCGCGTCCAGCGCGCTTTCAAAGCGCAGGTAAGCCCCCACGTCGCCGATGCGGCCCATGAGCTGCGGGCTGCGCAGCAGGGGAATGAACGGGCCAAACACGGCCTTGCGCGGGCCGGCGATCAGTGTGTCTGCAGCGGCCTGCTGCGCGGGTGACATGGCCTCCCGCGGCATCAGCGGCATCCGGTCTTCGGCAAGCTGGAAGAAGCCCTGGGGGACGGCGGGAGCTGGGGGTGTGGTGGCAAGGCTCATGGGGTTCCTGTGGGTGGCTGAATCCCTGAGCGTATCAAAGGGCGCGCCGCCATGTCTTCAGGCAAAAAAAAGCCACCGCGAGGTGGCTTTTGCAAACTTCTTCCGTGAGGAAGATGTCGTTGGGAATCATTGAAATGTTTCACCGACGTTTTGGTTTTTAGTCCCTTTTAGTTCCCCTTTTCCCCTATCCATTGTTGTGACAGCAACGGGAAGAAATGTCGGCGATTACACGCTGTCTGACCATTCTCCAAATAGAGGAGACCGCGCGGTTTAGTGTTGCTGGAGGCCGTACTTCGTGATTTATTTCACGTTTATGGGTGGGCGACCGGCAATTCAACAACAAAAGTCGCGCCGCCGCCAGGCCGGGCTTCGCAACGAACGCTGCCGCCATGGCGCTGGCTGATCGACTTCACCAGGGCCAGGCCGAGCCCCACGCCGCCTTCGCGTTCACTGGCGCCGGGCAACCGGTAAAAAGGTTCGAAAATGCGCTCCCGCTGCTCGGCGGGCACGCCCGGGCCGCGGTCATGCACCTTGATCACGGCCCGCTGTTTTGCGCCGGCCCGGGCCTGTGCCAGCTCGAGGTTAATCTCGCCGGTGCTATAGCGCCGCGCGTTTTCCAGCAGGTTGCGAATCAGCCGGCGCAAGAGGCGTGGAGAGCCCTGTACTGTCAGGCTGTGGCTATCGGCATCAATGCCAAGGCCGGCGCCGCTGGAATCCTGGCTCAGCTCTGCGCTCAACTCCGCATTGACGCGCGAGCATTCTTCGGCCGCCAGGCCCGTGAGGTCCAGGGTTTCAAAAGGCTCCGCGTCGGCCTGCTTGGCGTCGAGGCGGCTGGCCAGCAATATCTCGTCGATCAGCTGGTCGAGTTCGGAGATGCTGCGGGAAATTTCCTTGCGCTGCGGTGATGCGGCGTCGGTGCCCATGAGTTCCAGCCCCATGCGGATACGCGCCAGTGGTGAGCGCAATTCGTGTGACGCGTTGGCCAGCAGCGATTTGTGCGACTCCATCAGGGTTTCGATGCGCTCGGCCGCGTGGTTGAAGCGCCTGGCCAGGAAGGCCACCTCGTCCTTGCCGTCTGCGTTAACGCGGGCCGACAAATCACCGGCGCCCCAGCGCTCTACGCCGCGCTGCAGGGCTTCCAGCCGCAGCGTCAGCCTTCGCATCACGGGGTAGGCGCCCAGCGCCACGGCCAGGCCGACCACGACCAGCATCCAGCCAAAACCAAACGGAGGGCGGTTCCACGGGTTGTTGCCGGGTGGGCGTTTGGGCCGCGGCAACACCAGGTTCAGGGTCTGGCCGTCTTTGGTCAGCACGTCAAATTCCAGGCCGTCACCGGGTTTGCGGTCGGGCTTGGTTTGCGCTGTGCCGATGACTTCGCCCTTGTCGTTGTGCACCAGCACTTCGCGTATCGGCAGCTGCGGCGGGTCGGCGCTCAGGCGCCACGCCGCGCCCACCAGAAAAGTGAGGACCAGCACTGTAGCGACAACAGCCAGCCAGATTCGCACATACAGGTGCGAGGTAAAACGTCCCCACATATGGAGCTCCTATAAGTCCAATTTTCGGGCGGATGGCATCGTTGCGCGGTGCTCGGAATCCTCATGTACCCAAGTGCATTCCGGTGTCCTGCGCTCCGGGCGCCTCGCCCTGCATCCCGACAATTGCATTTCTAGGAGCTCCATAGCCATTTCCCTCCTTAGTCCTGCTGTTTGGCAAAAACGTAGCCGACGCCCCGCACCGTCAGAATGCGTTTCGGGTCTTTTGCGTCGGCCTCGATGGCGCTGCGGATGCGGCCCATGTGCACGTCGATGGAGCGGTCAAAGGCCTCGAGTTCGCGGCCGCGTACGGCTTCCATGATCTGGTCGCGGCTTAGCACGCGGCCGGCACGTTCGGCCAGCGCCACCAGCAGGTCGAACTGGTAAGACGTCAGCTCGCAGGGGTTGCCGGACACCGATACGGTGCGTGCATCGCGGTCGATCTCCAGCGAACCGAAGCGCATGACCTTGTGGCCGCCGCTGGAGGCTGCCGCACCCGTTTCGCCGCCGCGGCGCAGCACGGCCCGGATGCGCGCCAGCAACTCGCGCGGCTCGAAAGGTTTGGGCAGGTAGTCGTCAGCGCCAATTTCCAGGCCGACGATACGGTCCATCGGGTCGCCCTTGGCCGTCAGCATCAGCACGGCGGTATTGGCGTTTTCGCTGCCCTGGCCCTTGATGCGCCGGCACACTTCCAGTCCATCCATGTCGGGCAGCATCAGGTCCAGGATGACCAGGTCGGGCGTTGCGGCTTCCAGTGCTGCCAGACCTGCCGCGCCGTCGGCTGCGTGGGTAAAACCGTAGCCCGACTGGCGCAGGTATTCGCCCACCATATTGGCCAGGCGGGTATCGTCTTCAATCATCAAAAGCTGTTGGGTCATGGCTGGTCCTCGTGTGCAGGTGTTCCCCTTGGGGTGGGATCACAATGAAATTCATGGTGCGCCGGGCGCAACAATCCCGCTTGAAGCCACCGTAAAGTTACGGTAAACCGGGGCAGCGAGCCTCCAGCATACTCCGTGCACGGCACGTCCGCCATGGTGCGGAATTGCTATTGAATTAATAGCTGATTGCGCTTATTCCTTCTGGGTTTGCGGCGTTTTAAGTCTTGAGGCAAAACCCACCAGAACCAGCACCGGCAGGCCCAGCAGGGCCGTTGCGGTGAAGAAGTTGCTGTACCCGAAAGAGTCCACATACTTGCCCGAATAGCCGGCCAGAAACTTCGGCAGCAACAGCATCATGGAGCTGAAAAGGGCGTATTGGGTGGCCGAATAATTGATGTTGGTGAGGCTCGACAGGTAGGCGATGAAAGCGGCTGAAGCAATGCCGCTGGAGAGGTTGTCGGCCGAGATCACGAAGATCAGCGCGTTGACGTCGTGGCCCCGCGTGCCCAGCCAGGCAAACAGCAGGTTGCTGGCGGCACTCAGCACGGCGCCCAGCATCAGCACGCGCATGACGCCGAAGCGCATGGCCAGCGCGCCGCCCACGAAGGCACCGACCAGTGTCATCACCACGCCGTAAATTTTGGTCACTGCAGCTACTTCGTCTTTGGTGTAGCCCATGTCGACATAGAACGGGTTGGCCATGATGCCCATGACAACGTCGCTGATGCGGTAGACCGCGATCAGGGCCAGGATCAGCAGCGCCTGCTTGCCGTAGCGGCGCAGGAAATCGGCGAACGGGTCGACCAGCGCGGTTTTAAGCCACTCTGCAGCGTTGCGCGACGGCGCCAGCGGGCGCGGCGCTGGTTCAGGCGACAGCAGCACCGTCGCCATGCCCAGCAGCATGGACGCCGCCATGACCAGGTAGGCCACTTGCCATGCGCCGTGCTGGTAAGTGACGGCGTCGCCTGCGACTTCGGCACGCGCTGCAATCCACAACGCCCCGGCGCCGGCCCAGATCATCGCGATGCGGTAACCCGTTTGGTAGGCGGCAGCCAGTGCGGCCTGGCGCTGGATGTCGGCCGACTCGATGCGGTAGGCGTCCAGCGCGATGTCTTGTGTAGCCGACCCGAATGCCACGGCCAGTGCACACCACACGACGGGTTGCAGTGCCAGCTTGGGGTCCGTCAGTGCCATGCCGACAAGCGCCGCCACGATGACCAGCTGCGACAGCAGCAGCCAGCTGCGCCGGCGCCCAAGCAGACGCGTGAGCAGCGGAATGGGCATGCGGTCCACCAGCGGCGCCCACACCCACTTGAAGCCGTAAGCCAGCCCGACCCAGCTCAGGTAGCCGATGGTGGTGCGGTCTATGCCGGCTTCGCGCAGCCAGAAGCTCAGCGTGCCAAACACCAGAAGCAGGGGCAGGCCGGCGGAAAAACCCAAAAACAGCATGCGCAGCGTGGCGGCTTCGGCATACACGCGCCAGACATCGCGCCAGGCGGGTTTGGGTGCGGCTTTAACAGTGGGGGCTGTAGATGCCGCGCTGTGCGCAGCGACAGGGGCGGATGATGGCAGTTCGGAGGAGGGGGTTTTGTCTGACATGGGCATTTTGATTTGTGACTATTATTCACCCATGTGCTTTTTATGCGAGGCCAAACACTCTGCCTGGGCTGGCCGCCGGGCGTTCCTGCTGGCTGCCGGCGGCGCCGCAGCGACGGCCGTCACCACCCCGCTGCTTGCGCAGGTTGATGTCGGGCCGTCATCGGGGCTGCGCAAGCTGATCCCTGCCGAGGAACTGGAAAACGCCGCCACGCAGGAATATGCCAAGCTGCTGGCGGAGGCAAAGTCCAAAGGGGCGCTGGCGTCGCCGGGCAATCCCCAGCTGCAGCGCATACGCGGCATCGCTACCCGGCTGGTGCCGCAGGCCGCACAGTGGAACGACCGTGCCAACCAGTGGCGCTGGGAGGTCAACCTGCTCGGCAGCAAGCAGATCAACGCCTTCTGCATGCCCGGAGGCAAGATTGCGTTCTACACGGGCATCATCGATCAGCTCAAGCTCACCGACGATGAAATTGGAATGATCATGGGCCACGAAATGGCCCATGCGCTGCGCGAGCATGCACGTTCCCGCATCGCCAAGAGCGCGGGAACCGGGCAGCTGCTCTCGCTGGGTGCGCAATTGCTCGGCCTGGGCCAGCTCGGCGACGTGGCTGCCAACATCGGCACCCAGCTGCTGACGCTGCGCTTCAGCCGCGAAGACGAGACGGACGCCGACCTCGTGGGTCTGGAGCTGGCCGCGCGCGGCGGCTATAACCCGCAGGCATCCGTCAGCCTCTGGGAAAAAATGGCGCAGGCTGGTGGCGGTGCCGGCGGTCCGAGCTTTCTTTCTACCCATCCCTCCGGTCCTGAGCGCATCCAGCAACTGCAGGCCAATGTGCCCAAGGTGCAGGGTCTTTATCAACGCGCGCGCGGCTGATCTGGCCCCTGGTGACCGGTTTGACGCAGCGCGCCGCATTCTTCACGCGCGCCTGGTGGCGGGGCTTCCGGCCGGGACGCACCCGCATCAACTCTCGCGAGCGACTGCGCATTGTCGTTGGGTCGCTGCTGGGTATTTTCGTGACGGGGCTGCTGTGCCACCTGGCTGACCGGATGATGCCGGGCCTGCCCTGGCTGGTGGCGCCGCTGGGCGCCAGCGCCGTGCTGGTGTATGCCGTGCCGGCCAGTCCTATGGCGCAGCCCTGGAATGTGGTGGGCGGTAATACCCTGTCGGCGCTTGCCGGCATTGCGGGCGTGCATGGCATGCATCTGCTGGGCTCGCCGGCGCTTGCGGCCGCAGTGGGCGTGGCCACGGCCATCGCGCTCATGCTGGCGTTGCGCTGCCTGCACCCGCCGGGCGGCGCCACTGCCTTGATGGTGGTGCTGGGCGGAGTTTCCGACCCGCTGTTTGCCTTCTATCCCGTGATGCTCAACTCCGTGCTGCTGGTGGCGGTCGGCGTCGCCTACAACAACGCCACGCGCAGGGCCTATCCCCACACCCAATTGGCCCCGCCGGGCCCCGCGCCGTCCGTAGAAGACCAGTTGCTTGATGCGGATCTGGACGCCGTACTGGCGCGCTACAACCAGGTGCTGGACGTCAGCCGCGACGACCTCAAGACCTTGCTGGCCGAAACCCGGCTGCGCGCGTACGACCGCAAACTGGCGGAAGTCCGCTGCGCCGACGTCATGTCGCGCGATCTCGTCACGGTGGAATTCGGCACTCCGCTGGAAGAGGCCTGGGCCCTGCTGAGGGAGCGCCGCATCAAGGCCTTGCCGGTGGTGGACCGCAGCTTCCGCATCGCGGGCATCATCACGCAGGCCGACTTCATGCGGGCGGCTGAACTCGATTTGTACGAAGGCTTTGACGCCAAGTTGAGGCAGCTGGTGCGCACCACGCGCAGCGTTTACTCCGACAAACCCGAAGTCGTGGGCCAGATCATGACCCGCAACGTGCGCGTAGCGGGCATGCACCGGCGGCTGGTGGAGCTGGTGCCGCTGTTCGGCAGCACCGGTCACCACCACATTCCCATCATCGGGGAGGGAGAGCGGCTGGTGGGAATTATTACCCAGTCTGATGTGATCGCTGCGCTGGGGCGGGCTGCCGATCCATCGGCTTGATGCGCGCGGCGGCCCCAATGATTGAATGCTAATGTATTTAGTTTCCGCGTAGATTCAGGGGTTTTTGCGATAAAGCAGGCTATAAGAATTAATTATTCATCGGTACAGATGATTCGCTTCTGACATCCCGCCGCAAGCGGTGCACCCCAAGGCGAAACCTCGTACTTGTCCTACGCTGCGTTTTGGCACCTGCGCCGTAAGATAAGCCGCATGTGCTTTCTTCTTCATCAAGTGCAACATGCGTGCCCGCGCGGCTTGCATGCCAAGGCGACTTCGGGGCTGGTCACCAGCTTCTCCCGCGGCACCGCATCAAATAGCGCATGGCTGGCGCCAGCTTTCCGGATGCCATGACGCAACCCAACCCGGCCCTGCTCGCATTTCTGGAGGAGCAGCGCGCCGATTACACCCGCTCGTTGCCGCGTCGTCTTGAGCAGGTGGAGGCCTTATGGCAACAAATTCTCAACGGCGACGATCTGGCGCAGGCTCTGCCAACCCTGGAACGCCATGCGCACAGCCTGGCCGGATCTGCGGCAACCTTCGGATGGGCCGACCTCGGTCTTGCGGCCCAGGCGCTGGAACTGGCCATAGAACCTCATGTCGGTGCCGGCCGGCCGCTTTCGCCGCAGGTGCAGGCCGAAGTCGGACGGGCAGTTAAGGCACTGCAGCAGCGCTTTCCCGGTACTGCGTGAACGCCTACGATCAGATCGCACAAAATGTCCATGTTTTCCTCCAACGCTTTTCTGGTCAAGATCAAAATCGCATTGGCTGCAGGCCTTGTGCTGATGATGGTTGTGGGTGCGGCCTCGTACATCGGCATCGACCGCCTGATTGAAACGGCGCAATCCCGGGTGCGCACGGAAGACACGCTGGTGATGCTCGAGCGTGCGGACTCCGGCCTCCGCACGGCCGAGTCCACATTGCGACAGTATCTTCTGAGCGGCAGCCCCCAGGAGCTGGAGGAGTTCCAGCGGGCTCGGGTCGAGTTGCGCGCGATCAGGGCACGCATGCGCAGCGCCAACGTGCTGCAGGAGGCCGTAGAGTTTGACGAACTGATCAACCAGCGCGCCCAGATCGCGAACCAGTCCATCGCGGCGCGCAAGGCGTCCGGCCCCGAAGCCGCTGCGACCGTTCTCGGCAGTGATGCCAGCCGGCAATTGAGGCTGCGCACCGACGGGTTGCTGGAAAACGCGCGTAATCGCGAGGTCCATAAGTGGCGTGACGCGCAGGCCGCGGCGGAGCATAGCGCCCAGTGGGCTCAGGGCTTCATCATCGCGGGAAACCTGCTGTTTGCCTGCATGCTGGCCTGGATGGTCTATGTGGTCAAGCACTATGAGCACGTGCGAAAACGCGGCGAGGAGCAATTGCGAGACACAGAAGTGATGAGCCGCAGCATTACCGAGGGTATGGTCGAAACGGTGATCACCACCACGTCCGACGATATCGTTCTGGAGGCCAACGCGGCGGCTTTGCAACTCTTTGGGTACGAGAAAAGCGATCTGATCGGCCGTGACGTGTCGGAATTGGTGCCGCCGCGGTTTCGCCAGCAATACAAGGATTTCACTTCCATGATGCGGGAGCAGCCGGAAACGTTCCGGATATCCGGGCAGGAAGTGCGCGCCATGCGCAAAGATGGCAGCGAGTTCATGGTCAGTGTGTCTTTTAGTGATGTGCAGGTCGGCGGCCGCCGCCTTTTCACCGCGTTGATGCATGACATTACCGAGAGCAAGCGCATCAGCAAGGCCTTGCGGGCGAGCGAGTCCCAGCTGCGCCAGGTCACCGATACGGTGCCGGCCCTGATTGCTTACCTCGATACGGAGCAGCGCTTTCGCTTTCACAACCGCGCTTACGAAGCTGCTTTCGGCCTGAGCTTCGAGCAGATCGACGGGCACCCCCTGGCTGAAGTGCTGGGTCCGCAGATTTACGAAACCGTCCGGGAGAAAGTGGAAGAAGTGCTGAGCGGCAAGCCGGTCCGCTACGAACGCACCCAGGTGACGCCGCAAGGCGAGCGCAGGCACTTCGCGATGCAGTATTTCCCCCGCTACGGCGAAGGCGCCGCCAAAGACAAGGTCATCGGGTTCTTCTCAATGGGCACGGACATCACCGAGCTCAGGCGTATCGACCGCATGAAGACCGAATTCGTATCCACCGTCAGCCACGAGCTGCGCACGCCGCTGACGTCCATACGCGGCTCTCTGGGGCTGATTTCCGGCGGCGTGGCCGGTGAGCTGCCTGCGGCGGTGAAGAACCTGGTGGGCATTGCCCAAAGCAACTGCGAGCGCCTGATCCGGCTGATCAACGACATCCTGGACAGTGAAAAAATCGAGTCCGGCAAATTGCGCCTGGACCTGCAGGTGGTGGACCTTCGGCAACTGGTGCAGCAGGCGCTGGTCGCCAACGAGGGCTTTGCYGGCCAGCACCGGGTGGACCTCGTGTTGCGGGCGCCTGACGTCGCCCTGCAGGTGCGGATCGACGCCGATCGCATGACCCAGGTTTTGACCAATCTTCTGTCCAACGCGGTCAAGTTTTCGCCGCCGGGCAGCCCGGTGGAGGTCAGGCTGTCAAGGTCGGCGCAGCGCGTTCGCGTCGAGGTGGTTGATGTCGGCCCCGGCATTCCCGAGGAGTTCCACGGTCGCATTTTCCAGAAATTCTCGCAGGCAGACTCTTCCGACACCCGGCAAAAAGGCGGAACCGGCCTCGGCCTGAATATTTCTCGCGCGCTGGTGGAAAAGATGGACGGCACGATCGGCTTCAGCAGCGCGGAAGGCGTGGGAACCACCTTCTTTTTTGAGGTGCCGGAATGGACCAACCCGGTGCCACTGCTGCAACCCGTGCGGATACAGCCGGCTGTTTCAACCCGGCCTCGCATCCTGATCTGCGAAGGCGATCCCGACGTGGCCAGGCTGATCAGCATGATGCTAAGCAAGGCCGGGTTCGACTCCGATATGACACACAGCGCGGAGCAGGCGCTGGCTTGCCTGGCAGCCAACAGCTACGACGCGGTGACGGTAGACCTGAAACTGCCGGGGCAGAACGGCGTGGCCTTTATCGGCCAGCTGCGGGAGGATGAAAGAACCCGCCACCTGCCTGTTGTGGTGATCTCGGCCATGGCCGAGCAGGGGCAGTTGCAGTTCAACCGCAAGCCGCACACGGTGTCGGACTGGCTCAAGAAACCCATTGACGAGCGGTTGCTTATTCACAGCTTGCGACGGGCCGTTGTCAGCGTGGATGAAGGCAAACCGCGCGTTCTGCATGTCGAAGACGACCAGGATATCCAGCAAATCACGGCCGCCATTGCACAGGATTTTGCGACCTTCGAATTTGCCACAACGCTGGACGAGGCTCGCGCCCTACTGCGCCAGCATTCATTCGACCTGATCCTGCTGGACCTGTCGCTCGGCAGCCATTCGGGCTGGGACCTGTTCGAGGATATCGACGCCCTGGATCCGCGTCCGCCGGTGATCGTGTTCTCGGCCGGCGACGTAAACCCGGCAGATGGCAAGCAGGCCGATGCGGTGCTGGTCAAGGCCCATACTTCCAATACCGAACTGCTCAATACAATCCAGCGTGTGCTCCAGATTCCCGCCGACTACCGCCCCACCCAATCCCAACCCCTGATCTGATCATGACCAAACCACTGACCCGTATCCTGTATGTCGAAGACGAACCCGACATTCGTATGGTTGCGCAGATGGCGCTGGAAGCCGTAGGCGGCTTCACCGTTATCGCCTGCGCTTCGGGCCAGGAGGCGCTGGATGCCGCACCGGGCGCCGGCGCCGACCTGCTGCTGCTGGACGTGATGATGCCCGGCATGGACGGGCCCAGCACGCTCAAAGGTCTTCGGGCATTGCCGGCCACGGCCGACACGCCGGTGATTTTCATGACCGCGAAGGTGCAGGCTGCAGAGGTCGCGGTGTACAAGGGCCTGGGCGCCATGGAGGTGATCCCCAAGCCGTTTGACCCGATGGAGCTGTCTAGCCAGATCCAGCGCATCTGGGCAGCACAGTAGAGCCCCCACGGTGGAGTAGAGCCCCCACAGTCGTTCACTGCGTGTAACTCCTTGCCCCCCCGAGGGGGCCGCCCGCCTGCGGTCTGGCAAAGCCGAGAAATTGGCACACCCCTATCGGGCTCACTGCGTGTAGCCCTTTTCCCCTTGCAGGGGACTGCGCCTGCGGCCCGGCAAAGCCGGATCCGCGGCCCCGGCTGGGTTGAAAATTCAGGGACTAACCAGCGGGGTATTCACCAGCAGGGGCCGCGGGACTGGCTTTGCCAGACCGCAGGCGCCGCCCCCTGGAAGGGGGGACAGGCTACACGCAGTGAGCCTGGGCGGGGGTCAAAGTCCAAACTCATAGTCCACGCTCATGGGCGCGTGGTCGGAAAACCGCTGTTCCTTGTAGATATGTTCGCTGCGGGCCAGCGCGGCAAATGACGGCGTGGCCAGGTGGTAGTCCAGCCGCCATCCCACATTCTTGGCATAGGCCTGGCCGCGGTTGCTCCACCAGGTGTAGGCCGCGTCCGTGGCTGTGGGTTGCAGCTTTCGGTAGACATCGACCATACCGCCGCCCTTGACCGAGGGGCCTGTGCGCTCTGTCAGCTCCTGTGCGGCTTCGTTGGCCAGCTCGGCATCGCGCAGCAGCTCGGTCATCCAGGCGCGCTCTTCGGGCAGGAAGCCGCTGTTCTTTTTGTTGCCCTTGAAGTTTTTCAGGTCGATTTCCTGGTGCGCGATATTGATGTCGCCGCACAGCACGAAGTCGCGCGTTTCCTTCAGGGCCAGCAGGCGCGGATAAAACTCGGCCAGGAAGCGGAACTTGGCGGCCTGGCGTTCCTCGCCCGAAGAGCCGCTCGGGAAATAGCAGCTGATGATGGACAGCTTGGGGCTTTGTTTGCGCCCGGGTCTGTCAAAGCGCAGTTCCACATAACGCCCTTCGGCGTCGAATTCGGTGGAGCCGTAGCCCACGATGACATCGCTGGGTTCGTGCCGCGTGTACACGCCGACGCCGGAGTAGCCCTTTTTCTCGGCGAAGTGAAAATGGCCTTTCATGCCGGCGATTTCCTCGAACCGGCCGCTCATGTCGGCGGCCTGGGCCTTGAGCTCCTGCACACAAATACAATCCGGCATGGATTGTGCAACCCAGTCCAGCAACCCCTTGCTGGCTGCGGAGCGGATACCGTTGAGGTTGAGGCTGGTTAATTTAAACATGGGACTTTCAAATGAGCACGGCAGGGAAACGGGACAACAAGGGCAAAGCGCATTCTGCGGACGATGCGCTGGCACTGGAATTCGTGCAGTTTGCCGTCGAATCAGGCGTACTGCGCTTCGGGCAATTCAAGACCAAGGCCGGGCGCATGAGCCCCTATTTTTTCAATGCCGGCCTGTTTGACGACGGAGCCAAGCTGGGCCGGCTGGCGCAATTCTATGCGCGCCACCTGCTGGCCGAAGAAGAGCGCAGCGGTCTTGAATTCGACATGATTTTCGGGCCCGCCTACAAGGGCATTCCGCTGGCTGCCGCGGTGGCCGTCGAGCTGGCGCGGCTGGGGCGCAATTTTCCGTTTGCCTACAACCGCAAGGAGGCCAAGGATCACGGCGAAGGCGGCACGCTGGTCGGCGCCCCGGTCAAGGGCCGCGTACTGATCATTGACGACGTCATGTCCGCCGGCACCGCTGCCCGCGAATCCATTGCCATCATCCGGGCAGCCGGGGCCATTCCCCACGCCGTGGCGCTGGCGCTGGACCGGCAGGAGAAGGCCACCGAAAACGGTGTGGATGTGAACCACAGTGCTGTGCAATATGTTACGAATCAGTTGGGGTTGCAGGTTTGTGCGATTGCGCGCCTGACCGACTTGCTGCAGTATCTCTCCAGGCAGGGCGGCACGTCGGCTACAAGCGCTCCTGAAACGTTATCTTTGCAAGCGCACTACCAGTCGGTGCTGGCCTATCGCGAACGATACGGCGTCAATTAAGGATTCGAATTGCTCCTGCGAACCCCGCTCACGGTCACCTGTATTTCACTCATGTGCCTGGCCGGCCCTGTTGCAGCGCAGAACATCTACACCTGTGTAGACGGCAAAGGCCGCAAGATCACGGCAGACCGCCCGATCATTGAATGCATAGACCGCACACAGCAGGAGCTGAGCCCGTCCGGCGCGGTCAAGCGCCAGGTGGGCCCGTCGCTGACCGTGCAGGAGCGCGCCGCCCTTGAGGAAAAAGAGAAGGTCGCCGCCGAAGTGCGCGCACGCGAAGCCGAGGAAAAACGGCGTGACCGCGCCCTGTTGCTGCGCTATCCGCGCCGGGAAGTGCACGACCAGGAACGCGTCACCGCGCTAGCCCAGATCGACGAGGTCATCAAGGCTGCGAGCAAAAGAACGGTGGAACTGGCCGCGCAGCGCAAGAGCATCAACAGCGAGCTCGAGTTCTACGCGAAAGACCCCGCCAAGGCGCCCCTCGCGCTGAAACGCAAGATCGAGGAAAACGACAGCAGCGCCCTGGTACAGAAGAAGTTCATCCAGGACCAGGAGCAGGAAAAAAAACGCGTCAACCAGCGGTTTGACGAAGAGCTGGCCAAGCTCAAGCAGCTGTGGACCATTGCCGGCGTGCCTGCCATTGCGGCCAGTGGTGTTGCTGGCGCCGCAAAAAATTAGCGGCTCGCCCCTGGGCCGCTGCTAACGCCGTCAGAACGGTCAGCCCAGTTTCTTTTTGAGCAACTCGTTCACCTGGGCCGGATTGGCCTTGCCTTTGGTGGCTTTCATGGCCTGGCCGACCAGTGCGTTGAAGGCTTTGGTATTGCCGGATCGAACTTCCTCGACGTTTTTGGCGTTGGCGGCAAGAACATCGTCGATGATTTTCTCGAGCTCGCCGGTGTCGCTCATCTGTTTGAGGCCCTTGGCCTCAATGATGACATCTACGTCCTGACCCTCGCCGGTCCACAACGCATCAAACACCTGCCTGGCGGCATTGTTGGAAATCGTGCCATCCGCAATCCGGCCAATCAGGGCGGCAAGTTGCGCTGCGCTGACGGTGGAAGTTTCAATCGATTTCTCTTCACTGTTCAGCCGCCGCGACAACTCGCCCATGACCCAGTTGCTGGCCAGCTTGGGCTGTTTGCTGAGTGTCGCCACCGCTTCGAAATAAGCTGCTGTTGCCTTGCTTTGCGTGAGCTGGCCGGCGTCGTATTCGGGCAGGGCGTAATCAGCCACAAAACGCGCGGCCATCACACGCGGCAGCTCTGACATGTCGGCGCGGGTCTTTTCCACCCAGTCTCGGCCGATCACCAGCGGCGGCAAATCCGGGTCGGGAAAGTAGCGGTAGTCCGCGGCATCTTCCTTGGTCCGCATCGAACGCGTCTCGCCCGTGTCCGGATCAAACAGCACCGTGGCCTGCTGGATCGCATGGCCGTCTTCGATCTGCTCGATTTGCCATCGCACTTCGAAGTCGATGGCCTGCTGCATGAACTTGAAGCTGTTCAGGTTCTTGATCTCACGGCGGGTGCCCAACTCGGTACCGGGCTTGCGCACCGACACGTTGGCATCGCAGCGGAAGCTGCCTTCCTGCATGTTGCCGTCACAAATGCCGATCCAGGTGACGATCTTGTGCAGCTCTTTGGCGTACGCCACCGCTTCGGCGGACGAACGCATGTCGGGCTCGGTCACGATTTCGAGAAGCGGCGTGCCAGCGCGGTTCAAATCGATGCCGCTCATGCCAATGAAATCTTCGTGCAGCGACTTGCCGGCGTCTTCTTCGAGGTGGGCGCGCACCAGGCGCACCGAGCGTTTCTCGCCGTCCAGGAAAAACTCGACGCTGCCGCCTTGCACCACCGGAATCTCGAACTGGCTGATCTGGTAGCCCTTGGGCAGGTCGGGGTAGAAGTAATTCTTGCGCGCGAACACGCTCTGCTCGGCGATATGCGCGTTCACGGCCAGGCCGAACTCGATGGCGCGTTGCACGGCGCCCTTGTTCATCACCGGCAACGCGCCGGGCAGCGCGAAGTCCACGGCGGAGGCCTGCGTGTTCGGCTCTGCGCCGAACGCGGTGGAAGCGCGGCTGAAGATTTTCGATTGCGTCGTGAGCTGCGTGTGGGTTTCAAAGCCGATGATGACTTCGTAGCCTTGCACCAGCGGCCCGGTGGGGCGACCGGCCTGCATTTCGGCGAAGGGGTTGACGGTGGGTTGGGTCTGGCTCATGTCAAATCACTTGGAGGCTTGGGGGCTGGCGCAGGTGCCAGTCGGTGGCCAGCTGGAACTGGTGCGCGGCGCCCAGCAGCTGCGCTTCCTTGAAATAGTTGCCGATCAGCTGCAGGCCGACGGGCATGCCGCCCGCGCCAAAGCCCGCCGGCACACTCATGCCGGGCAGGCCGGCGAGGCTCGATGAGAGCGTGTAGATATCGGCCAGGTAGCTGGCCACCGGGTCGTCCGACTTTTCACCGATCTTCCAGGCCACGGTGGGTGAAACGGGGCCCGCAATGATGTCGCACTGCGTGAAGGCGGTCTGGAAATCCTGCGCGATCAGGCGGCGGATTTTCTGCGCCTTGAGGTAGTAGGCGTCGTAGTAGCCGTGCGACAGCACGTAGGTGCCGATCATGATGCGGCGCGTGGCCTCGTCGCCAAAACCTTCCGAACGCGACTTCTTGTACATGTCGTTGAGGTCGGTGTAGTTGGCGGCGCGATGGCCGTAGCGCACGCCGTCAAAGCGGCTCAGGTTGCTGCTGGCTTCGGCCGGCGCGATCACGTAGTACACGGGGATGGAGAGCTCGGTCAGCGGCAGGCTCACGTCCACCAATGTGGCGCCCAGCTTTTCGTATTCGGCCAGCGCGGCGCGCACGGCGGCCAGCACGTCAGGTGCGCAACCCGCACCGAAGAATTGCGTGGGCAGCCCGATTCTCAAGCCATTTAACGGCTTTGCACCCGCAGATTGTGCGTCGGCAGCTATCAAATCAGTAGCATAGTCAGTGACAGGCAAGTCCAGCGACGTGGAGTCGCGGTCGGGGTCGGGCCCGGCCATGGCTGACAGCAGCAGGGCGCAGTCGAGCGCACTGCGCGCCATCGGGCCGGCCTGATCCAGGCTGGAGGCAAAGGCCACCATGCCGTAGCGTGAGCAGCGGCCGTAGGTGGGCTTGATGCCGGTGATGCCGGTGAGCGACGCAGGCTGGCGGATCGAGCCGCCGGTGTCGGTGCCTGTCGCGGCGGGCACCAGACGGGCCGCCACGGCGGCCGCCGAGCCGCCCGAGGAGCCGCCCGGAATGCGTTGCAGGTCCCAGGGGTTCTTCACCGGCTTGTAGGCGCTGTTGTCGTTGCCCGAGCCCATGGCGAACTCGTCGCAGTTGAGCTTGCCCAGTGTGACCATGCCGGCTGCGCCGAGCTTGCCCACCACGGTCGCATCAAAGGGGCTGCGGTAGTTTTCCAGGATTTTTGAGCCGGCTGTCGTGGGGAAGTCGCGCGTGACGAAAACGTCCTTGTGCGCCAGCGGTACGCCCAGCAGGGGTGTGCGTTCACCGGCGGCCCGTCGCGCGTCGGCGGCTTTGGCTTGCGCCAGCGACACGTCGGCATTGGTGGACAGGAAGGCGCCCAGCTTTTCCTGCTGGATCCGGGCCAGGAAATGTTGCGTGACCTCAACACTGGAGACTTCGCGGGCGGCCAATCTGGCGGCCAGCTGGGCAACACCCAGGTCGTGGAGGTCAGAAGAAGCGGAAGAAGATTTCATGGCGCCGCTCATTCGATCACCTTGGGCACGAGGAACAGGCCGCGTTCTACGGCGGGCGCACTCACCTGGCTGGCCTCGCGCTGGTTGGGCTCGCTGGCGACGTCTTCGCGCAGGCGCAGGGCCACTTCACCGATCACCGCGGCCGGATGGGCCAAAGGTTCCACCCCGTCGGTATTGACGGCTTCCATCTGCTCGACCAGGGCAAAAAAGCCGTTGAGCTGGGCCAGGGTGTGCTCGGTTTCGTCGGGGCGCAATTCCAGCCGCGCCAGATTGGCGACGCGGGCGATGTCTTGGGGTGTCAATGCCATGGGGTAGGGATGAAGGAAATACGGGAAAAATAAACCAGAAAACAGGGGCTGAAACGAGGTGTAAAGCTGAAAAAACAGGCAGGCTAAAGCTATTGATCTATAGGGGATGCGTTATTATCCCGCCTTTGGTGTGAAATCAGGGTTGGATGCGGGCTTTAGGCGTTTTTTAGGTGCCAGAAGCAGATTTCAGAGCGCCTCTGGCTCAACTTCCCCATAATTGCTTGATCAATAAAAAGGCGATGGAGCAACGAAGTTTGCTCATGCTCAACCGGACTCCTGCATATGTTTGAATCATTCCGTCGGTACTTCTCCACCGACCTGGCCATTGACCTTGGCACCGCCAACACCCTGATTTTTGTACGCGACCGCGGTATTGTGCTGGATGAGCCCTCTGTGGTTGCCATCCGCCACGAAGGCGGCCCCCAGGGCAAAAAAACCATCCAGGCCGTCGGCCACGAAGCCAAGGCCATGCTGGGCAAGGTCCCCGGCAACATTGAGGCCATCCGCCCGATGAAAGACGGCGTGATCGCCGACTTCACCGTGACCGAGCAGATGCTCAAGCAGTTCATCAAGATGGTGCACCCGCGCAGCCTGTTCAAGCCCAGCCCGCGCATCATCATCTGTGTGCCTTGCGGCTCCACCCAGGTTGAGCGCCGCGCCATCCGCGAAAGCGCGCTCGGCGCCGGTGCCAGCGATGTGTACCTGATTGAAGAACCGATGGCTGCCGCGATTGGCGCGGGCCTGCCCGTGTCGGAAGCCAGCGGCTCCATGGTGGTCGACATCGGCGGCGGCACGACCGAAGTCGGCGTGATTTCGCTGGGCGGCATGGTCTACAAGGGCAGCGTGCGTGTCGGCGGCGACCGCTTCGACGAAGCCATCATCAATTACATCCGCCGCAACTACGGCATGCTGATCGGCGAGCCCACCGCCGAGGCCATCAAGAAGAGCATCGGCTCGGCCTTCCCGGGCTCCGAAGTCAAGGAAATGGAAGTCAAGGGCCGCAACCTGTCCGAAGGCGTGCCGCGCAGCTTTACGATCTCCAGCAACGAAATCCTCGAAGCCCTGACCGACCCGCTCAACAACATCGTCAGCGCCGTGAAGAACGCGCTGGAGCAAACGCCGCCCGAGCTGGGCGCCGACATCGCCGAGCGCGGCATGATGCTGACCGGCGGTGGCGCCTTGCTGCGCGACCTGGACCGCCTGCTGGCCGAAGAAACCGGCCTGCCGGTGCTGGTGGCCGAAGACCCGCTGACCTGCGTGGTGCGCGGCTGTGGCATTGCGCTGGAGCGCATGGACCGCCTGGGTTCCATCTTCACCTCGGAATAAGCGTCTTCACTTCATGCTGCACGCCGGGCATGAAGCGGGGCCAGCCTGACAGCGAACCATGCCTTTAGGAACCCTCGACAGATCCCCGCCGCCCTTTTTCAAACAGGGGCCTTCGGCGCTGTCCAAGCTGGTGTTTTTCAGCGCGCTGTCGCTGTTCCTGATGGTGGCCGACACGCGTTTTCGCATTACCCAACCGGTGCGCGCCGCGCTGGCTACGGCCTTGTATCCGGTGCAATGGCTGGCGCTGCAACCGGTGCGCGCTGTCAAAAGCAGCGGTGAATATTTCACCACCCTCAATCAGGCCAAAACCAGCAGCGAAGAAGCCGGCCGCAAGCTCGCGCTCCAGTCGCTGCGCGCCGGCCAGGTCGAGCAGCTCACGCAGGAGAACAACCGCCTGCGCAAGCTCATGGGCCTGCGTGAACAGCTCGGCACGCCGGTGATGGCTGCCGAGGTGCTGTATGACGCAGCGGACCCTTACACCCGCAAGGTGATCATCGACAAAGGCATGGCGCAGGGCGTTGACCTGGGCTCGCCGGTGCTGGACGAGTCTGGCGTGCTGGGTCAAGTCACCCGCGTGCATCCGCTGGTCAGCGAAGTGACCTTGCTGGTCGACCGCGACCTGGCGATTCCGGTGCTCAATGTGCGCACCGGCGCGCGCAGCGTGGCCTATGGCGACCCGACCGTTTCGGGCAGCGGCCTGGAGCTGCGCTTCATGGGCAGCAACTCCGATGTGCAGCAAGGCGACCTGCTGACCACCAGCGGCGTCGACGGCGTCTACCCGGCCGGCCTGCCGGTGGCCAAAATCAGCCGCATCGAGCGGCGCGCGGAATCGGCGTTCGCAAAAATTTTCTGCACACCGCAGGCGCTCGTGACGGGTGCGCGGCACGTTATCGTGGTCAAGCCCGGCACCGGCCAGATCCCGCCACGGCCCGACGACACGCCCGAACCTGCACCCAAAAAGAAGGGGGCTTCGAAATGATCATGCGATCGGGCCAGCAGCTGCTGCTGCCGGCCAATCCCGTCTTCATCTGGTGCAGCCTGATCGCGGCGCTGCTGCTGGACATGCTGCCCCTGGGCCGCGTGCCGTGGATGCCCGATTTCCTGGCCCTGGTGCTGGTGTTCTGGAACGTGCACCAGCCGCTGCGTGTCGGCATCGGCGTGGCTTTCATGTTCGGTCTGGGCATGGACGTGCACCAGTCCTCACTGCTGGGCCAGCATGCGCTGTCCTATACGGCGCTGAGCTTTTTTGCCACGATGATCCATCGCCGCCTGCTCTGGTTCACGGTACCGTCGCAGGCCTTGCAGGTACTGCCGCTGTTTGCGGTGGCGCATGGTGTGGAGCTGGTGATCCGCATGATCGGCGGCGGCATTTTCCCGGGCTGGATCATGCTGCTGGCGCCGCTGATTGAGGCCGTTTTGTGGCCGGTGGTAAGCGTGCTGCTGCTGGTGCCGCAGCGCCGTGCACCCGATCCCGACCAGAACCGGCCACTCTAGATATGGCCCCCACGCTAGATATGGCCCCCACGGTCGCTCACTTCGTGTGTTCCCGAGGCCTTGCAGGCCGCGGCTCGCGAGACGCTTCGCCTCTATCGCCCGTCCAAGCCTGCGCAGGCAGGCTTGGAGCCGCGGGCTCCAGCCCCTCGGGGGCCGCCCCGCCTGCGGCCTGGCAAAGCCAGTTCCGCGGCTCGGATTGGCCTTTTTCGGCTCGCTTCGCATCGCCTCTTTGTTGTGGGCACTTTCTGGCGGTTGCAGGGTCAGAGTGTCATGACTGAACTTCGCAACGTTGAAGCGGATTTGTCGCGCTTTCGTGCGCGGGTGCTGGTGGCCAGCTTTGCGGTGCTGTGTGCTTTTTCTCTGCTGGCGGCGCGGCTGGTGTATTTGCAGGTGTACCGCCATGCCGACCTGAACGAGCAGGCCGAAAGCAACCGGACGGCCATCGTGCCCATCGTGCCCAACCGGGGGTTGATCCTGGACCGCAATGGCGTTGTGCTGGCCACCAACTATTCGGCCTACACGCTGGAGATCACGCCTTCCAAGGTCGACAACCTGGAAGAAACCATTGCCGCGCTGGAAAAGGTGGTCGACATCCAGGTGCGCGACAAGCGGCGTTTCAAGCGGTTGCGCGAAGAATCCAAAAGTTTTGAATCGCTGCCCATACGCACGCGCCTGACCGACGAGGAAGTCGCCCGGTTTGCGGCGCAGCGTTTCCGTTTTCCGGGTGTTGACATCAAGGCCAGGCTGTTTCGCAGCTACCCCTATGGCGAGCTGGGCAGCCACGTGGTGGGCTACATCGGCCGCATCAACCAGGCGGAAAAAGAAATCATTGAAGGCAGCGAAGACGAAGGCAACTACCGCGGCACCGACTACATCGGCAAGCTCGGCGTCGAGCAGAGTTTTGAGCAGCAGCTGCACGGCACCACCGGCGTCGAGCAGGTCGAGACCTCGGCGGGCGGCCGCGCCATGCGCAAACTCGCCAGCAACCCGGCCACGCCCGGCAACACCGTCATGCTGTCGCTGGACATCCGCCTGCAGAAGCTGGTGGAAGACATGTTCGGCGACCGGCGCGGCGCGCTGGTGGCCATGGACCCGAAGACCGGCGACGTGCTGGCGTTTGTCAGCAAGCCGACGTTCGATCCCAACCTGTTCGTGGACGGCATCGACACGGAGAGCTGGCAATACCTGCGGGATTCGCTGGACAAGCCCCTGCTCAACCGCGCGCTGCGCGGCACCTACCCGCCGGGCTCCACCTACAAGCCCTTCATGGCCATGGCGGCGCTGGAAACCGGAAAGCGCTCCGCCAGCTTCATCGTCAACGACAACGCCTCCTGGAGTTTCGGCGGCCACGTCTTCCGCAGCCACGGCGACATTGCGCTGGGGGCGGTGGACATGTACCGCGCCATCGTGAAGTCGAGCAACGTGTACTTCTATTCGCTGGCCAACGAACTCGGCGTGGACGCCATGCACGACTTCATGCAGCCGCTGGGCTTTGGGCAGATCACCGGCATCGATATCAGCGGTGAAGTCACGGGCGTGCTGCCCAGCCAGGCCTGGAAACGCAAAGCCTATAAAAGGCCGGAGCACCAGAAGTGGTACCCCGGCGAAACCATCTCACTGGGTATCGGGCAGGGCTACAACACCTTCACCATGCTGCAGCTGGCGCAGGCCACGGCCGTGCTGGCCAACAACGGCGTCAAGCACCGGCCGCGGCTGGTGATCGGCACGCAGGACCCGGTGACGCGCGTGATGCACCCGCTGCCGGCCGATGCGCCGGAAAACCTGGGCTACAAGGCTGAAAACATCGCGATCGTGCGCAAGGCCCTGGTTGGCGTCACCCAGGAAGGCACCTCGGCACGCGTGTTTGCCGGCGCGGGTTATCTGAGCGGCGGCAAAACCGGCACGGCGCAGGCGGTCACCATCGGCCAGAAAGACAAGTACAACAGCAGCAAGATGGAAGAGTACCAGCGCGACCACGCTGTTTACATGGCGTTTGCGCCGGCGGAAGACCCCAAGATCGCGCTGGCAGTGATCGTGGAAAACGCCGGCTGGGGCGCCGGGGTGGCGGCGCCGATTGCACGGCGTGTTTTTGACTATGTGCTGCTGGGCCAGTACCCGAGCGAGGAAGACATGGTGGCGGTGCAGAAGGGGCTGGCGGCAGCGCCCATCGGCAAGCCGCGCCAGGCCGCCGACGTGGCCGGCCAGCTGTCGGCCGGCGCAGCAGGCGCTTCCCCCGGCCCCACGAACGCCGCGGCTGCCGCTGCCGCCAAAGCCAGGACGGCGGCGATTGCGGAGGCGCTCAGCAAGCTGCCGCCGCCCATGGCGGCAGCGGGCATCAACCCCGATTAAGCCGGCCGTCGCTATCGATTTGATAGCTGCTTGCGCATGCCCCTATTGGGCCGGGCGCCAATTTGGTCATTAAACGGTGATGGCCGGATTTCAAGCCAAATTTGCCGGAAACCCATACAGCACATGCGCAAGCAGCTATTAAATCAATAGCAAACGGCCTGCGCACAGTCAGCGCGCAAATGCGTCAAAACCGGTTTTCAGGATCAGCGAGCTGACCACGGCGATAAACACCCCGCGCACAAACCCGGCCCCATGTTTGAGGGCCAGGCGGGTGCCCAGCAGGCTGCCCGCCACGTTGGCCACGGCCATCGTGAGGGCGAAATGCCACCAGACATGGCCCTTCCAGGCAAAGAGCGCCAGCGCTGCGAGGTTGGTGGCGGTGTTGAGCAGCTTGGCCGAAGCCGACGCGTTCAAAAAGTCATAACCCAGCCAGCGCACAAATAAAAATACAAAAAAGCTGCCGGTGCCCGGACCGAAGAAGCCGTCGTAAAACCCCAGCACCAGCCCGATGCAGCAGGCCGCCGCGGTTTCGGCATGCCCGGTAAAGCGGGGCGTATGGTGGCGGCCCAGCTCCTTCCTGGCCAGCGTATAGAGCAACACCGCCAGCAGCACAAAGGGCAGGGTCTTGCGCAAAAAGCCCGGCGAGATGACGGTGACCAGCCAGGCGCCCGCCAGCGAGCCGGTGAACCCGGCGGCCGCCGCCGGCAACAGTGCCGCCCAGCGAAGCTCCACCCGACGGGCATATTGGGCCGTGGCAACCGCGGTGCCCCAGACCGAGGCCCCCTTGTTCACCCCAAACAGGGTGGCAGGATGGGTGGTGGGGAAAACCGCAAACAGGGCCGGCACCAGGATCAGCCCGCCGCCCCCGACGATAGAGTCCACAAAACCGGCGAGCAGGGAGGCCAACGAGACGATGAATAATTCCATGGCCCGGATTGTCCCATCGCATTGAACAGACTCATTGCTATCAAATAGATAGCTGCTTGCGCCCGACAGTCAATGGCTGCGAGGGTTTTTGAGGGTTGGGCCCCGTCAGGGCGGAGGCATAAAAAAAGCGCTGGGGTTGCCAGCGCTTTTTGCAAATCTGCATCTCTTGTGGAATGCCGCTTTGCTTGTGTACTTCTTAATGACTCTCTCGTGTCTCCTCGGCTCCTCGCGTTGCGAGCAGCAAGGCTCGTCAGCAAGTCATCCAATATAGCGGGCGCACTGTCCCAGTGCATTGGGGGTTTCCCGGCCCCGGGCTTTGGGCGGCCGCTGGTTCTGTGGATGTTTTTGGGGCACCACGCCAATCGTTTGCGCACTTTTGCAGTACATATTTTCCGTTGCAGTCCCATCACACGAGCTACTGCGGTATTGGCACGACTTATGCCTGTTGTTACCAATTGTTGGTTGATTGAACAGGCGGGCACCGTATGCATATGAACAGATTTCTGGCCTTGGGTATGTCTTTATGCTTGGGCCTGGCATGCCAGCAAGCCCTGGCACAGACCACGGCTCCCCCGGCGGTGGCGCCGCCAGCAGTCACTGCCAGCGCTCCGGAAGTCGCACCGTCCCCCGCACCGGCCGCTGTTCCTGCTCCTCCCGCCGCACCGGTGGCTGCGGCCTCTGCGCCGCCTGCAGCGGCCGCCCCGGCGCCGCTGACCCAACCGGGACTGGTCGGCGTGGAGACCCTCAATGGTGCCGACACCGCCTGGATGATGACCTCCACCGCACTGGTATTGCTCATGACCCTGCCCGGCATCGCCCTTTTCTACGGCGGCATGGTGCGCAGGAAAAGCGTGCTCAATGTCATGGCCTGCGTTGTCGCCATCTGTGCCGTTGTCAGCCTGCTCTGGTTTGCGGTGGGCTACTCCATCGCCTTCACGCCCGGCAAAGGTGCGCTTGGGCACTATCTGGGTGGTCCCGAGCGGCTCTGGTTCACCGGGCTGGACTACGTGAAGGACGCGCAGAAGGTGGCCGTGAGCCATATTGCGCCCAACATTCCCGAGTCGGTCTACGCCATGTTCCAGCTGACCTTCGCCATCATCACGGCCGCGCTGGTGGTCGGCTCGTTTGTGGAACGCATGCGGTTCTCCGCGATGCTGGTGTTCATGTCGCTGTGGACCGTCGTCGTCTACGCACCCATTGCCCACTGGGTCTGGGAGCCCAATGGCTGGCTGGCGCGCATGGGCGCGCTGGACTTTGCCGGCGGCTCGGTCGTGCACATCAATGCCGGCATTGCCGGGCTGGTCTGTGCCTACGCGCTCGGGCCGCGCCACGGCTATGGCCGTGAACCGTTTACGCCTTTCAACCTGGGTCTGACCATGGCCGGTGCCGGCATGCTGTGGGTCGGCTGGTTTGGCTTTAACGCCGGCTCCGCCGTGGCCTCCGACGGCCGGGCCGGCCTCGCGATGGCCGTCACGCACATCGCGGCGGCCGCGGGCGCTCTCTCGTGGATGGCGGCCGAATGGATTGTTCGCGGGCGTCCTTCCCTGCTGGGACTGTGCTCGGGCCTGGTCGCCGGGCTGGTCGCCATCACGCCGGCGGCGGGCTTTGTCTCGCCGCGCGCGGCCCTGGTGTTTGGCCTGGTGGCCGGCGTGGCCTGCTACTGGGGCGCCACGGGCCTCAAGCGCCTGCTCAACGCCGACGATTCGCTGGACGTGTTCGGCGTGCACGGCGTGGGCGGCATTGTGGGTTCGCTGCTGACCGGCATTTTTGCCAGCAAGGCCATCTCCGGTGTCGAGGGCAGCCTGATGACCCAGGCGATAGGCGCAGGCGCCGTCATGCTCTACAGCCTGTTCATGACGGCGCTGGCCTTGTGGGTCACCTCGCTGATCGTCAGCCTGCGCGTCAGCGAAGCCGCCGAGAGCGACGGCCTGGACATCACCCAGCACGCCGAGCGGTTGGGCACGTAACTGACAAACAACGGACTCCACTTTCAAGGATTGCGCACCATGCCCTCCAGTGAAAAAATTGCCGTTGCGGCCCACCTGCATGTGCTGTTGCGCCGCAAAACCGGCCGCGTGACCGACACCGAGTGGATGGCCGGTAACCAGGAATACGCCGCCGAAATAGCGCGTTTTGCGCGGGAAAAAGCCGCCGAGGATGGCCACGTGGACCTGGCGGTGTGGGCCGACCGGCTGGAAGAAATCATGGCCACCCCCGAGCCCAAGGCACGCGTGCCGCTGGTGCAGTTGGTGTCCGAGGTGGTGAAGGAGCGCAGCCAGCCGGTGCTTGCCCCGGCGCCAGTGCCCGACCGCCAGAGCGCCCGGTCCATCGATACCGAGGAAGAGGTCTATCCTGAATCAGGTTTTATCGAGTCGACATTCGGTGCCATCTTCGGCGAGGGCGAGTCGCCGCGGGAGCGCCGCCAGCGCGACCCGAACGCGCCGCGCTATGTGAAGGGCCTGCGATAACTTGTAGACCCCTGTCTCGGCTCACTGCGTGTAGCCGGAACCCCCCTTCAGGGTGGCAACACCTGCAGCCCGGCAAAGCCGGTTCTGCGGTGTTCTTGCCCCGAACGCGCCGCGCTTCGTGAAGAGCTTGCGATAGGCCGGCGCAGGGCCGGCGGCCGGTTTATTTCGCCGGTTGTGGTTGCGCTTCCCGCGCACGGTTCAGGCTGTGCGCCAGCATGTTGCGGGTGCGAATGCGGATGTTGGCGCTGGCATCTTCAGCAAACGCGGCCACATACGGGTGGCCTGCGTTGTCCGCCAGGATGCTGCGCCGCACCTGATCCAGGCCGGCATCGCAGGCCGCCAGTGCGGCATCGGCGAGCACAAACACGGATTGCTCCGGGTTGTCTTTCAGCGGCTGCAAGGCGCTTTGGGCGCAACGCTGGTAGTCGTTGATGGCCGCGGCCACCGGAGCGCGGGCAATCGACAGCGGGTCCTGGCTGGCGCGCGGCGCCGGGCTACAGGCAGACAGCACGCCCAGCAGGAGGGCGATCGAAAGGGTGGTCAGGTGTTTCATGATGTCAATGCGACACCGGCTGTTTCCGGCGTGGTCCGCATTGTGTCATCGGTGTGCGAACGCAGGATGCTCCCCCGGGGCATAAAGACTGCCGGAAAACGGACCGGGGGTAAATTGCGCTAGCCAGCGCAGGACGCACGCAGTAGCATGCGTGAGCTTTATATATAAGGAGGGACTTATGCGGTGGAATTGCATGTCAGGGGCCTTGGTGTTGGGGTTCGGCGCGTTTTGTATGGGCACTGCCAATGCCCAGGCGCAGGCGCAGGCCCAGCAACTAATACTGGGCATCAGCGAAGGAAGCTCGGGCGGGCTGGACCACGCCCAGGTGATTGCCAAATACCAGGGGCTGGCCGAGGTGATCGGCAAGGCCATGAAGGCCAAGGTCAGCGTGGTGTTTGCGCGCGAGTTCAAGCAGCTGGAAGAAGGCATGCAGACCGGCCGCTTCGACCTGGTGATGGCGCGCCCGAGCGACTACCCGGCGCGCGGCATGCGCGACTACGGCTACAGCTATATCGCCAGCACCAAGCCCGACGGGCAGTGCTTCATCATTGCGCCCAAGGGCTCGGCCCTCAAGACCATCGACGACGTCAAGGGCAAGCGGATTGCCTTGCCCGAGCAGATTGCCTATATGTCCCGCTTCTGTGCCGCAGAGCTCAGGGACAAAGGCATCCTGGTGGACAAGGAAAACGTGCAGTTCGTGCGCGAACAGGCGGCTGTCGGCTTTTACCTCGACAACAAATTCGCCGATGTGGGTGGTGTCGCCTCTTACTCAGGCATTGCCAAGAAATGGGAAAAAGAGGGCGGCCGTATTTTGCACAAGAGCGTGGCGCAGCCCTACTTCCCGCTGGTAGCCCATAAACGCGTCAAGCCCGAACAGCTCAAGGCGATCCAGGAGGAATTGCTGGCGCTGCCCGCCAGCGATGCCGGCAAGGACGTGCTCAAGCGTATCGGCATCGAGCAGTTCGACATCACGTCGGAAGCCCGCATGCGCGAGCTGCTGAAGTGGCTCAATATTTGAACCAGGCCTTTGCCGGCTGTTGCCGGCCCCAGGCTGTGCCGCAGCGTAACTGACTGACCACAAGCGCACCAGCGTCAGCAGTGGCACACCCCCGGTGTGCCGAATCGCCGTCTGCCGGGCGACCCATTTTTCTCCATCTCCTGCGGGGAAGGTCATCCTTCACCCAGTGTTTCCTCCTGCGGATTGCCTTGCGGGCCGGTGGGTCCGCCGCGCAAACATGCCTTGGCACGCCCTAGGGTTTTCACTAGAAAAAAAAGGCTTAATCACGTTGTAATAGTTATTATTCATAACCATAATTGGCTTCCGGAAACACACTTCACATGACCCCAAAATACCTTCATCTCGAAATGCACGGCAATGTCGCCGTGGTCCGCCTGGCGCGTCCTGCCAAACGCAACGCCCTGGGTGATGCCCTGATCCTGGCACTGCGGAACCTGTTCGAAAGCCTTCCTCCCGAAACAAAAGCCGCCGTGCTTTGCGGCGAGGGTGACCACTTCTGCGCGGGCCTTGACCTGAGCGAACTCAAGGAGCGTGACGCCAGCCAGGGCCTGCACCATTCGCGCATGTGGCACGCAGCGCTGGAGCGGGTGCAGTACGGCCCGGTGCCCGTGATCGCGGCCCTGCACGGTGCCGTGGTCGGTGGTGGCCTGGAGCTGGCAAGTGCCTGCCATATCCGGGTTGCCGACGAAAGCGCCTTCTACGCGCTGCCCGAAGGCTCGCGCGGCATCTTTGTCGGTGGTGGCGGTGCGGTGCGCATCCCGCGGCTGATCGGCGCCGCACGGATGACCGACATGATGCTGACCGGCCGTGTCTACAACGCGGTGGACGGTGAGCGCATAGGCATCGCGCAATACCTGGTTCCCGAGGGCCAGGCTTTCACCAAAGCCCTTGAACTGGCCACTCGCGTGGCAGAAAACGCACCGCTGACCAACTACGCCCTCATGCATGCGTTGCCGCGCATTGCCGAGCAACCGGCAGACCAGGGGTTCTTCACCGAGGCCCTGATGGCCGCAGTGGCGCAAAGCGCACCCGAAGCCAAGAGCCGCGTGAAAGACTTCCTGGACGGCAAGGCCCGCAAGGTCCAGAAGGGCTGACCAGGCCGGGCGGGCAGGCAAGAGAGACATCCAGAAAAGAGACAGCAGACAGAAGACAGAACAGAAGAGACAACCATGAGCGCCCCGAAATTTCGTCCCATGGCCTTTGGCGTGACCCGTGTGGTCCTGCGCGACGGCGTACCCGGCGTGCGCTATCTGCGCGCAGACCAGGACCTGCAAGCCTTCCCGACCCGTATCACCGACCGCCTGCAGCATTGGGCGCTGACGGTCCCAGGCCGCAGCTTCATGGCGCGGCGCGAAAAACTGGAAGGCGGTAAAACCGGCGACTGGCGGCACATAACTTATGCCGAAGCTTGGGTCTCGGCCCGCAACATCGCGCAGGGGCTGATTGACCGGGGCCTGAGTGCCGAACGCCCGGTGGTCATCCTGTCGGAAAACGATCTGGAGCATGCGCTGCTGGCGCTGGGTTGCATGCTGGCCGGCGTGCCTTTTGTGCCGACGTCTCCGCCCTACAGTCTGGTCAGCCAGGACTACGACAAGCTGCGCCACGTGCTCAAGACTGTGACGCCGGGCCTGGTGTTTGCCGCCGACGGCGCGCGCTACGCCAGGGCCATCAACGCAGCCATCGGCGACGACGTCGAGGTGGTGTTGGCCACCGGGCAGGTCGAAGGGCGCGCCACCACGGCGTTTGCCGAACTGGCTGCAACGCCGGCCACGGATGCCGTAGGCCGCGCCATGCAGGCCACGGGGCCGGACACGATCGTGAAATTCCTGTTCACCAGCGGCTCCACCAAGATGCCCAAGGCGGTGATCAATACCCAGCGCATGTGGTGTGCCAACCAGCAGCAAATGGCGCAATCCATGCCGGTGCTGCAGGACGAGCCACCGGTGCTGGTCGACTGGCTCCCCTGGAACCACACCTTCGGCGGCAACCACAACTTCGGCATGGTGGTGTTCCATGGCGGAACGCTCTACATCGACGACGGCAAGCCGACCCCGGCGCTGATGCACGAAACCCTGCGCAACCTGCGCGAGATTGCCCCCACGGTGTACTTCAACGTGCCCACCGGCTTTGAGGCCATCGCCAGCGCCATGAAAACGGACGCAGAGCTGCGGCGCAACCTGCTGTCGCGCGTGAAGATGTTTTTTTATGCCGGCGCTGCGCTGGCCCAACCCGTGTGGGACAGCCTGTACGAGTCCGAAGAAAAAGAAGTGGGCGAGCGCATTGTCATGGCGACCGGCCTGGGCATGACCGAGTCCGCGCCGTTTGCCATCTTCGTGACCAACCCCAACGTGAAAGCCGGCGACCTCGGCGTACCCGCGCCCGGCATCGAGCTCAAGCTGGTGGACACCGACGGCAAAACCGAGGTGCGCTACAAGGGCCCCAACATCACGCCCGGCTACTGGCGCGCACCGCAGGAGACGGCAGCAGCCTTTGACGAAGAAGGCTTCTTTTGTACCGGCGACGCCGTCAAATGGATTGATGAGGGCAACATTCACCTCGGGCTCAAGTTCGACGGGCGCATCGCCGAGGACTTCAAACTGGCCACGGGCACCTTTGTCAGCGTGGGCCCGCTGCGTGCAAAGATCGTCGCTGCGGGAGCGCCTTACGTGCAGGACGTGGTACTCACGGGCATCAACCTCAAGGAAGTGGGCGCGCTGGTGTTTCCGACACCCGCCGTGCGCGCACTGGCCGGACTACCGCCCGATGCGCCGCTGCGCCAGGCCGTCGAAAGCCCGCAGGTAGTGGCGCACTTTCAGGAGATGATGAACAAGCTCGCAGAGGGCGCGACCGGCAGCGCCAGCTGCATCCGGCGCCTGCACCTGATGCATGAGCCGCCCTCATTCGACAAGGGTGAAGTCACCGACAAAGGCTCCATCAACCAGCGCGCCGTGCTGACGCACCGTGAAGCTTTGGTGGTGGCCCTGCACGATGACACGGCGCACCCCATTGTCAAACCCGCACCATAAAACCCGACGCACAAACACCATGCAACCCAAAGGATTTTTCTCCGCTTTCCAAGACGTCTGGATGCTCGACGGCATCCGCACGCCCATGGTCGACTACTGCGGCGCCATTGGCCATATATCGCCCACCGACCTCGGCATCAAGGCGGCACGCGCCGTGCTCCAGCGCTCGGGTGTCAGTGGCGGCGATGTCGATTCGGTGCTTGCCGGCAACATGGCTCCCGGTGATTTTGAGCAGTTCATGCTGCCACGTCATATCGGCCTTTACGCCGGCGTTCCCGTGGAGGTGCCGGCCATCATGGTGCAGCGCATCTGCGGTACCGGCTTTGAATTGTTCCGCCAGGCCGGCGAGCAGATCCAGAGCGGTGCCGCCAGCGTGGCGCTGGTCGTCGGCGCCGAGAGCATGACGCGCAACCCGATCGCCGCCTTCGAACACCGCACCGGTTTCAAGCTGGGCGCGCCCGTCGGCTTCAAGGACTTCATGTGGGAGGCCCTGAAGGACTCCGCCGCCGGCATCGACATGATCCAGACCGCGGAAAACCTCGCGAAGAAATACGGCATCACGCGGGAAGCCGTCGATGAATTTGCCTCCAGCTCGTTTGCCAAAGCCGTGGCGGCCCGCGAGGCAGGTTTTCACGCCGGTGAAATTGTGCCGGTGGTCACGGAAGAATTTGAACTCGCCGGCTACGCCAAGCGCGGCATACGCCTGCAGGGCAAAGTCACGGAAGTCGCACAGGACACCCACGCACGCTTGTCTCCTGTCGAGGTGCTGGCCAAACTCCGGGTGGTTCACGCCGGCGGGGTGCAGACCGGCGGCAACAGTGCAGCGCTGGTGGATGCGGCAGCTGCTGCCGTGGTGGCTTCGGGCGAGTACGTGAAGGCGCATGGAAAAAAACCGCTGGCACGTGTCGTGGCTGCCGCGGTGGTGGGGGTGCCACCCGAAATCATGGGCATAGGCCCCGCGCCGGCGATTCGCCTGCTGCTGGAGCGCTGCGGCCTGAAGCTGGACCAGATCGGCCGCTTCGAGATCAACGAAGCCCAGGGCGCGCAAACGCTGGCAGTGGCGCGTGAACTGAACCTCGATCTGCGCAAGCTCAATGTCAATGGCGGCGCCATCGCGATGGGTCACCCGCTGGCGGTCACCGGTGTCCGCCTGACGGTCACCGTCGCGCGTGAAATGCAGCGCGCGGGCCTGCGTTACGGCATTGCATCCGCATGCGTGGGCGGCGGGCAGGGCATTGCCCTGTTGCTTGAAAACCCCGAAGGGGCCGAAATTTCTTGAGCAAATAGTCGCTGCAGCGCACAACGGACGAGCGCAAGCAGCTATAAAAACAATAGCAACCGATCTGGAGAGAAGGCATGAAGATTGAAGGACTTGCGGCACTGGTGACGGGAGGCGGCTCCGGGCTGGGCGAAGCCACTGCCCGTGAGCTGGCACGCCTGGGCGCCAAGGTTGCCGTGCTGGACGTGAATCTCGCCGGTGCGGAAAAAGTCGCGGCCGACATTTGCGCTATGCACGGAAGCGGTGCCGCAGTGGCGTGCCAGTGCGACATCACCGACAGCGCCAGCCTGGCGGCCGCGCTGGAAAAAGCCGCAGCTGCGCATGGCCCGGCCCGCATCCTGATGAACGTTGCCGGCATCGGCTCGGCCAAACGCGTGGTGGCCAAAGACGGCAGCCCTGCGCCGCTCGAAGAGTTTGCCAAAGTCGTCACCATCAACCTGGTGGGCACCTACAACGCCAGCCGCCTGTTTGCGGCCGCCTGTGCCAAACTGCCCGCGCTGGAAGACGGCCAGCGCGGCGTCATGATGTTCACGGCCTCGGTGGCAGCCTTTGACGGCCAGGTGGGCCAGCAGGCTTACAGCGCCTCCAAGGGCGGCCTGGTCGGCATGACACTGCCGATGGCGCGCGACCTGGCGCAGCACGGTATCCGCGTCTGCACAGTGGCGCCGGGCCTGTTCGCGACGCCGCTGATGCAGCAATTGCCCGAAGCGGTGCAGGCTTCGCTGGCCGCCAGTATTCCTTTTCCGCAGCGCCTGGGCAAGCCCGAGGAGTTTGCCCAGCTGGCCGCGCACATCGTGGCCAACGACCATCTCAACGGCGAAGTCATCCGGCTGGATGGCGCATTGCGCATGGCGCCAAGGTGAACAGCATGAGCAAGACCGTTGTTTACGAAGTTTCCGTTGCGTTTGGCGACTGCGATCCAGCGGGGATCGTGTTTTTCCCCAATTTCTCGCGGTGGATGGACGCCTCGTCGCTGAACTTTTTTGTCAAGTGCGGCGTGCCAACATGGCGTGAGCTTGTGAAGACCACCGGCATCATCGGCACGCCGCTGCTCGAGATCAATACCCGGTTCAGCCAGCCTGCCGTCTATGGTGAGACGCTGCAGATTCACACCAGCATTGAGGAATGGCGCGACAAGGTCTTCATCCAGAAGCATGTGATCAAACGCGGTGACGACCTGATCTGCGAAGGCCGTGAAACCCGGGCCTTCTGCATCCGCCGTCCGGAGAATCCTGAGCGCATCAAGGCCATTGCCGTGCCGCAAGACATTCGGGCCCTGTGCAGCTGACGCTTCGCGTTCCGCTTTTGTTTCCGTCTTTCAGTTTTTGATTTCGGTTTTGTTTTTCGACCCGTTGGACATCATTAAAAAAGGAGACATTTCATGCAAACACGCCGTCATTTTGTGCAGGCCGCCGCAACGCTCACCGCAGCCGCCGGCTTCGCCCCGTTCTCTGCCCATGCGAGTCCGCTGGAGCAGGTCAAGATCATTTACGGATTCCCCGCCGGCAGTGCGGGCGACATCTGCGCGCGCCGCGTCGGCGACAAGATGGGCGGCACCGCCTATTCCAAAAACAACGCCATCGTGGACACCAAGGCCGGCGCCGGTGGCCGCATCGCGCTGGAGACGCTGAAGATGGCACCCACGGACGGCTCCGTCATTGCCATGACGCCGTTTTCCTGCATGTCGCTGTATCCGCACATCTACAAAAAACTGGCCTATGACCCGTTCGCCGATTTTGTATCCGTGGGCACCGCGTCCATGATTCACCATGGGCTGGCTGTGGGGCCGCTGGTGCCCGCTTCCGTGAAGACCGTTCAGGACTTCCTGCTATGGGCCAGGGCCAATCCGAAGGATGCGAGTTATGGCTCGCCCGCTGCGGGATCAACACCCCACTTTCTGGGCGCCTTGCTGGGCCTGAACAACCAGGTGGAACTCAAACATGTGCCTTACCGCGGTTCCGTGCCCGGCGTGACCGATGTGGTGGGCGGCCAGCTGGCCGCCATGTTCACGCCGCACGGCGACTTCATCCCCAATCACAAGGCCGGCAAGCTGCGCATCCTGGCAACGTCCGGAAAGCAGCGCTCGCCCTTTGTGCCGGAAGTACCGACCTTCGCCGAGCAGGGCTTTGCCGACCTGACCGTGGAGGAGTGGTTCGGCTTTTGTGCCCCCGCCAAAACGCCGGCCAGTGTGGTCGCCGCCGCCAACGCCGCCATCAACGCCGCCATCAAGGACAAATCCGTCATCGACTCGCTGACGGTGGTGGGCCTGATTCCCTACGGCGGCACGGCAGAGGACATGGCGACCAGCCAGAAGCGCGAACTCGACCGCTGGGGGCCGCTGATCAAGAAAATCGGCTTTACCGCCGAGTCCTGATCAGAACGCGGTGCCGACGACTGATGCCGGGCGCCCTGAGGCCCCGTCATGGATCGGCACCGCTTGGCATAATCGGGGCTGGACTGGCCGCATGCCGTGCGGCGGTCCGTATTGCCCGATGACGAAAGCTTCCTGACCACCTATGCCAGCGTCCCTCAAACCAGCGCCCGCTGTCGAAGAAGTCGATACCTCCTACCTTGAAACCCTGATTGGCTACAACGCCACGCGTGCGTCGCTCAAGGTCATTGAACTGTTCATGAAACGCATGGCGGTGTATGACCTGCGTCACGTGGACTTTTCCATCCTGTCGCTGATCACGCACAACCCGGGCATCACCTCGCGCCAGCTGTGCAGTGCGCTGAGCATCTTGCCGCCCAACCTGGTCGGGAAAATCGGCACGCTGGAAAAGCGAGAGCTCGTTCACCGCAAGCCGCACCCGCAGGACGGCCGCGCTGTGGGCCTGTACCTCACCGAGGCAGGCGAGGCGCTGATGCGGGAGGCCGAGCGCACCGCCACCAGCCTCGAATCAGATGCCACCGAACGGCTGAGCGCGGCGGAAAAAAAGACGCTGGTGCGTCTTCTGCAAAAAATCTATCTTTGATCTGTTTCGAAGGGGCGGTGCTGCCTGAGGCTTGCGGGCAGCTTCGACACGGCGCTGCCTTCAAATGCCGGCCTGAATCCACCCGGCGGCCTTTTCCGCAATCATGAGCGTGGGCGAATTGGTGTTGCCGCTGGTGATCAGTGGCATCACGCCGGCGTCCACCACGCGCAGGCCGCGAATGCCGCGGACCCGAAGGTGCGAATCCACCACCGCCATGGGGTCGTCTTCCTTGCCCATTTTGGTCGTGCCCACCGGGTGGAAGATGGTGGTGGCAATGTCGCCCGCCAGCCGTGTGAGTTCTTCGTCCGTCTGGAACTGCACGCCGGGCTTGAATTCCTCGGGCTTGTATTTGGCCAGCGCGCCCTGGCTGACGATCTTTCGGGTCACGCGCAGGGAGTCGGCTGCTACCTGCCGGTCTTCGGCCGTGCTCAGATAGTTGGGCGAAATCGCCGGTGCATCCTCAAAGCGGTTGCTCTTGATGTGCACGGTGCCGCGGCTGGTCGGGTTGAGGTTGCATACGCTGGCGGTGAAAGCGTTGAAGCTGTGCAGCGGCTCGCCGAAAGCGTCCAGCGACAGCGGCTGCACGTGGTATTCGATGTTGGGGTAGGGCTGGTCGGGTGATGAGCGCGTGAAGGCGCCCAGCTGCGACGGTGCCATGCTCATCGGGCCGGTCTGCCGCAATGCGTACTCCAGGCCGATGCGGGCCTTGCCCCACAGCGTGTTGGCCATGGTGTTGAGCGACAGCCCCCAGCGCTGGTCACCGTGCACCTTGTAGACCGAACGGATCTGCAAATGGTCCTGCAGGTTGGCGCCCACGCCGGGCAGGTCTTGCAGCACAGGGATGCCGTGCTGTTGCAGCAGGGTGGCCGGGCCAATGCCTGAAAGCTGCAGGATTTGCGGCGAGCCGATGCTGCCTGCACACAGAATGACTTCGCCCATGTGCCCCGAGTCGCGTGTCGAGTGCGCCGTCACCCGCTCGTCGCCGGCCCACACTTCCACGCCGGTGCAGCGCTGGCTGCCGTCGGCCTGCGGCTCAATCACCAGCTTGCACACCTGGGCGTTGTTCCACAATTCGAAATTGGGCCGGGCATAGCAGGCCGGCCGCAAAAAGGCCTTGGCGGTATTCCAGCGCCAGCCTTTTTTCTGGTTGACCTCGAAGTAACCCACGCCTTCGTTGTCGCCGCGGTTGAAGTCGGAAGTTGCCGGGATGCCGGCTTGCTGCGCAGCTTCGGCGAACGCATCGAGGATGTCCCAGCGCAGGCGCTGTTTCTCGACACGCCATTCGCCGCCTGAATTGTGGTGGCGCAGCAGCTTCTGGTAGGGCTGGCTCTTGTCCTGCATCAGCTCGGGTGCCACGCCGCGCGCGCCGTGCATCGCGTCAGCGCCCTTGTGGTGGTCTTCGTGCAGTTTGAAATGCGGCAGCGCGTTGTCCCATCGCCAGGCCATGTCGCCCGTCAGCTGGGCCCACTGGTCGTAGTCGCGTGCCTGGCCGCGCATGTAGATCATGCCGTTGATGCTGGAGCAGCCGCCCAGCGTCTTGCCGCGTGGATAGCGCAGCGCCCGTCCGTTGAGGCCGGCGTCCGGCTCGGTGTTGTAGAGCCAGTCGGTGCGCGGGTTGCCGATGCAGTGCAGGTAGCCTACCGGGATGTGGATCCAGTGGTAGTCGTCCTTGCGGCCGGCCTCAATGAGCAGCACGCGTTTGGATGCGTCGGCGCTCAGGCGGTTGGCCATCAGGCAACCTGCCGTGCCTGCGCCGACGATGATGTAGTCAAAAACCTGGCTGTCGTCTTGCATGGATGTTTTGTCTCTTGGCTTTCAGCCGTGTGTTTTGATGGGACGGGTGGCCGTGTTGTTTTGGCCGTGCTCCTGCGCCGCAGGTTCACATCCTGCCATTCCAGCCTAACGCGAGGCTGACCGCGCGGCAGTGGCTCGATTGTGGCAAAAATGGCGCTATCCCTGCGGCGGGGATTACCCGCTGGCCTTTCCTTCCGGCACAGGGTCCCGGCGGGTTGTAGGACCAAGGCGATAGCGCGTTTTTGGGCTGTGTATTTGTGTTTCCTGCAGTTACCATGACTGTTTTGCAAATCGGGCGCCGCCCGTCATTGCAGACTGCCGGCAAGCGCCGGGCACCACCGGACGCCTTTACCGAATGCACATGGAAGAATCCACGCCCCGCATCGAACAGCAGGACACGCCGCAAGGCCGGCTGTTTGTCGTTCGCGGTGCCTGGACGGCGGCCGGCCTCACGGCCCAGGAGGTCTGGCAAGGTTTGACTGCGCAACTGCAAGCCCTGCAGGGCGGCGCAGTCCAATCCGCCGGCTGGAATCTGGAGCCGCTCGAAAAACTCGACCACCTGGGTGCGCAGGTGCTGTGGAACCATTGGGGGCGCGACTGGCCTGCGCAACTGCAAGTGCATGCGAGCCAGCGCGCGGTGCTGGAAACCGTCGCCAAGTTCAGTGCGGATCCGCCCAAACCCCGCAAGTCTGACTGGACCGGGCCCTTCATCCTGCTCGGCACAAGGGTGCTGCGCCTGGTCGACCACCTCAAAGGCCTGGTGCGCCTGATCGGCCAGCTGCTGCTCGACATCATCCGGCTTTTCAGGCACCCGCAGGAAGGCCCGTGGCGCGACCTGTCGGGCCACCTGTTTCATATTGGCGCCACCGCCTTGCCCATCACGGCGCTGGTGGGATTTTTGATTGGGGTGGTGCTGGCCTACCTGATTTCGCAGCAGCTGCGCCAGTTCGGCGCCGACGCCTTCATCGTGAACATCCTGGGCATCTCGCTGATCCGCGAACTCGGGCCGGTGCTGGCCGCCATCCTGATCGCCGGGCGCAGCGGTTCGGCCATCACTGCGCAGATCGGTGTCATGCGGGTCACCGAAGAGCTCGACGCCATGCGCGTCATGGGCATCGCGCGGGGCTTTCGCCTGGTCATGCCGCGCGCGCTGGCGCTCGCCGTGGTGATGCCGCTCATCAGCGTCTGGACCACCATCGCGGCGTTACTGGGTGGCATGCTGGCCGCCGACATTTCCATGGACGTCACGCCGTCCTATTTCATCAACTCGCTGCCGGCCGCGGTCGACGTGGCCAACCTCACGCTGGCCACGGCCAAATCCGTCGTGTTCGGGGTATTGATCGCGCTGGTCGGCTGTCACTACGGCCTGCGTGTCAAACCCAACACCGAAAGCCTGGGGCAGGGCACGACCGCTTCAGTGGTCACGTCCATCACGGTAGTTATTCTGGTGGATGCATTGTTTGCCGTTCTGTTTAAAAGCGTTGGAATATGACCCCCACGCTTGTCACTTCGTGTACTGCGCTGCCCCCCGAGGGGGCCGCTGCTCCTGCGGCCCGGCAAAGCCGGTTCCGCGGCCCCTGCTGGAAAGAGAGTGTGCCTGCGCGGTCGCTTGTTGCGTCGTTCTTCCGGAAGAGGAAAGAAGCGGGAAATCAGCCATGACCGAAGCCATCGTCGACATCAAAAAACTCTGGACCGTATTCCAGAACGGCGACAAGAAGGCCGTGGTGCACAAGGACCTGGACCTGACGGTGGAGCGGGGCGAGGTGTTGTCGCTGGTGGGCGGCTCGGGTACCGGTAAAACGGTGCTGCTGCGCCAGATACTGGGGCTGGAAAAACCCACCCAGGGCGAGATCACCGTGCTCGGCCGGCCGGCAGCCGAACTGGGCAAACGGGGCGCGGCCAGCCGCGTCGGCATGCTGTTCCAGCAGGGTGCGCTGTTTTCGGCCTTCACCGTGCTCGAGAACATCGCCTTCCCGTTGCGTGAGCTCAAGACCTTGCCGCGCGCACTGGTCTATGAGGCGGCCATGGTCAAGCTGCAAATGGTGGGCCTGAGTCCCGACGCAGCCGACAAGATGCCGAGCGACCTCTCGGGCGGCATGGTCAAGCGTGTGGCATTGGCGCGCGCCCTCATCATGGACCCGCCGCTGCTGCTGCTTGACGAGCCCACGGCGGGCCTGGACCCGGAAAGCTCCGACAGTTTCGTCTCGCTGCTGCGCTCGCTGCACCGCGACATGGAGCTCACGGTGGTGATGGTGACGCACGACCTGGACACGCTCTTTGAGCTCAGCACGCGCATCGCCGTGCTGGCCGAACAAAAAGTCATCGTTAACGATGTGCCCAAGGAAGTGGTGGCGTTTCCGCACCCCTTCATTCACGAATTTTTCCTTGGCGAAAGGGGTCAGCGCGCGATGGAATTGCTGCGCGAATACCCCTTTACTGTTTAGAAAGGCTTCGATATGGAAAACAAAGCCCATGCCATGGCCGCCGGCGCATTTGTACTGGTGGTGACCGCCCTGCTGGCCCTGCTGGCGATCTGGCTGACGCGCGACAACACCCAGCGCGACCTTTACGACATGAGCACCAGCGAAACTGTTTCGGGCCTGCAGCCGCAGGCCACGGTGCGGTTTCGCGGCGTGCCGGTCGGCAAGGTCGAGGTCATCGGATTTGACACCAAGGTCAAGGGCAATGTGCTGATCCGTGTCTCGATCGACCGCACCGCGCCGGTCACCAAATCCACTTTTGCCACAGTGGCATCGCAAGGTGTCACGGGGCTGGGTTTCATCCAGCTCGACGATGACGGAAAGTCCGCCGAGCGGCTGGTGGTGAACGACGACGACCCGCCGCGCATTCCGCTCAAACCAGGTGGGCTGGACAAGCTGCTCAAGCAAAGCGAGGTGATCTTCAACCAGGTCGAAGAAGCCAGCACGCGTTTGAACAAACTGCTGTCCGACGAGAACCAGGCGGCAGTGACTTCCGCCATCACGCAACTCGGCGAAGCGGCCAGCGGCATCAACCGTGTGGCCAAAGGCCTTGAGCCTACGGTGGCGAGCCTGCCGGGCCTGTCGCGCGATGCCACGGCTACGCTGAAATCCGTCAGGACGGCTGCCGACGACGTCAGCGCTACCGCCACGCGCCTGAGTGAAAAGGGCGGGCCGCTCGACAAACTGTCCGAGGGCGGCGCCGCGCTGGCCTCGGGGGTGGAGACCTTCAGCGCCGGCACCTTGCCCAAGCTGGGCGAAGTGGCTGACGAAACCGCCCGCGCGATGCGCCAGTTGCGCCGCACCGTCAGCGCGGTGGATGACAACCCGCAGTCACTGATTTTCGGCAACGGTCCACCGGTGCCCGGTCCGGGCGAGCCCGGTTTTTCTGCCAACGGAGAGAAAAAATGACATTCGATTTTCTCGCAATCTGCCCATCCGCTATGAATTTAATAGCTGCTCGCGCTTATCTGGAAAGGGCTGTCGGCATTTTTTCATTGATATTCATGGCGCTGGCGGTCGGCGGCTGCTCGGGCCTGCCCGACAAGCCCACGCGCGCCACCATGTATGACTTCGGCCCCGGCCTCCTGGCTGTTCAGCCCAGCACGCGGCAGGCGCCGTTGCCGCCGCTGGCGCTTGACGACATCTCCACCTCTGGCGGCGCGCTCGACAATATGGCGGTGCTGTACCGCCTGGCGTATACCGACGCGCAGCAGCTGCGGCCGTACTCGCAGGCGCGCTGGAGCATGCCGCCTGCGCAGCTGGTGCGCCAGCGCCTGCGCGAACAGCTTGGCCAGCGCCGCGCCGTGTTCAGCGCCGGTTCCAGTGTGGCCCTCAACCGCAGCCAGAACGCGGTATTGCCGCTGCTGCTGCGCCTGGACCTGGAAGAATTCAGCCACTTCTTCAGCGCGCCCAACACGAGCGTCGGCCTGATCCGCCTGCGCGCCACGCTGGTCGAGGTGACGCCCGCGGGCGAAAAGCTGGTCGGCCAGCGCAATGTCATCGTGCAGCGTCCTGCGCCCAGCAACGACGCTCCCGGCGGCGTCCGTGCCCTCACGGCAGCCACCGACGCCGCCATCGAGGAACTGGACCAATGGCTGCAGCAAACCCCCGCGCGCTGAAACGCCTTGTGCCATGAAAACGCTGGAAGAACAACTGGATGCCGCCGGGCTGCATGTGTTCGGCTGCTGCGAGCAGCTGAGCGCTTACGGCCCCGACCTGCTGCAGAATTCGCAACTGCTACAGGACTTCACGCCTGCTGAAGCCGACATCCTGGGAGCGTCCATGTTGCTGGTTCGCGCCGACCCGGGGCAGGTGATGATCCGCGAAGGCGAAGCCGGCGACTGGATGATGCTGATCCTCAAGGGTACGGTCGATGTCACCAAACGACTGGAATCAGCCGCCGAAGCGGCGCAGGCCGAATCCGGCGCGGAACCGATCGTCTCGCGCGTGGCCGTGGTGCGCAGCGGCGCGGCAATAGGCGACATGTCCATGCTCGACAGCGAGCCGCGCTATGCCACCTGCACCGCCATCGAACCCGTCGAGGCCGGCGTCTGGGGGCGCCATGAAATTGCCTTGCTGATTCGCGACCACCCCGGCGTGGGCGCCAAGCTGCTGGTCAAGATCACGCAGATGATGGCGCAGCGCCTGCGCAACACCAGCAACCAGCTAGTAAAGTTGCTTCGCAAGAAGTAGACCCCCCGTCCAGGCTCACTGCGTGTAGCCTGTTCCCCCCCGAGGGGCGGCGCCTGGGGCCGGCGAAGCCGGAAAATCGGCACACCCCTATCGAGCTCACTCCGTGTAACCCTTTTCCCCTTGCAGGGGACGGCGCCTGCGGCCCGGCAAAGCCGGTTCCGCGGCTGCCCGCTGGTAAATACCCCGTTGGTTACGCCACTGAATTCTTCGAGCCAGCATGAGCCCCGGAACCGGCTTTGCCGGGCCGTAGGGCGGGCGGCCCCCTCGGGGGGCAGCGCATTACACGAAGTGAAAAGCGTGGGGGCTTCACATTGACTTCACACACGCGGCCCGCAGCTCATCCTGCCCTCACACAGGATTTGCACACTTCCCTTCGTTGTTCAAACGAAAGGAAGTCATGAAACAAAAATTCTTCGCGCTGGCCCTGGTGGTGGTTTTGCTGGTCCTCGCGCTGTTCCAGATCAGCGGCGTGGTGCACGACCGCCAGACCTACCGGCAGATTGCCATCCAGAGCGTGGCGCAGAGCCTGGCCGGCCCGCAGACGCTGACCGGCCCGCTGATCCACCGGGCCTGCACCGAGGAGTGGGACGTCAAGTATGAGGACAAGAAAGTGCAAACCGAGCGGCGCGAGTTCACCCTGGTGGCCGCGCCGGCTTCGTTGATCGTCAAGGGCGGCAGCAAACTCGAGGCGCGCGCCCGCGGCCTGCATGCGACGCAGGCCTTTAATCTCAAGGCCGACATCGTGGCCGAATGGACCGACACCGCAGCGCTGAAGCCCTTGGCCGAACATGCCGGCTCACGCATGAACTGCGGCCAGCCGCTCTTGATGATGGCGGTGTCCGATTCGCGCGGCATACGCCATGCCAGCGTCAAGATCGGCGAGCAGGTGCTGGCGCTCAAGCCCGGCACCTTCTACGGCAGCTACCCGCGCGGCGTGCATGCGCCGCTGTCCATGGCCATGATGGGCATGGCGCCGCTGCAGGCGCAGCTGGCACTGGAACTGGTCGGCACCGAAAGCATTTCAGTCGTGCCGCTGGGCGGCGACACCCGGGTACAGCTCACGTCCAACTGGCCGCACCCGAGTTTTGGCGGGCAGTTTCTCCCGGTGGACCGCAAAGTGACGGACCAGGGTTTTGAAGCCAGCTGGCGTGTCAGCTCGCTGGCCAGCACGGCGCAGCAGGAGGTGACGCAACAGGACCCCGGCAAGCGCAGGGGCGTCTGCCCGAACTATGCCGATGGATCGGCCAACGCCTCTTGCGTCGAAGCCTTCAGCGTGACCTTTGTCGACCCCTCCAACACCTATGCGCTCAGCGACCGGGCTACCAAATACGGTCTGCTGTTCATCGGCCTGACTTTTTTGGCCGTGGGGCTGTTTGAGTTCATGAAGTCACTGCGCGTGCACCCGATCCAGTACCTGCTGGTGGGTGCGGCCATGAGCATGTTTTTCCTGTTGCTTGTGAGCCTTTCGGAGCACATGCCCTTTGAAACTGCTTATGCGATTGCCGCTGCCGCCTGTGTGCTGCTGCTGACCTATTACGCCAGCCATATGCTGGGACGCTGGTCGCGCGGCCTGCCTTTTGGCCTGGGCATCGCCACGCTGTACGGCATGCTGTTTGTGCTGCTGCGGATGGAGCAAACAGCCTTGCTGCTGGGTGCAGTGGCCTTGTTCGCCGTGCTCGCGGCCATCATGATGCTGACGCGGCAGGTGGATTGGTACGCACGGTTCAAACAGGCTGAACCGGTCAAACCTGAACCGGCAAAGGTGGCCGCGTGATGCGCGCGCCGCGGTTAGAAATGCAGCTCGACCCGCAGCCCGGGCTGCGTGTTGCGCACCACCATGCGCCCGCCGTGCAGCAGCATGATCTGCCGCACGATGGCCAGCCCCAGGCCCGAGCCTTTGGTGTGTCCGTCGGGCCGCACGGTCGAGAAAAAGCGCTCGCCCAGGCGGGGCAGGGCGTAGTCCGCCACGCCGGGTCCGGTGTCTTGCACGACGATGAAGTCTGGCCCCGCTTCCAGGGTGATCGCAGAGCCCTCGGGTGCGAACGAGCGCGCGTTTTCCAGCAGGTTGCTCAGCGCCAGGCCCAGGAGGCCGGGCTCCGCATGCACGCCGGCATGTTCCGGACGGATTACGACTTTGATCGCATGCTGGGTCCGGCCGGCGCCGGTCTCCAGCTCAAAAGACTGGAGGAAGCCGGCCCACGCAAGGCGCTCGCGCTCTACCTGTGCATGGCGCTGCTCCAGCTTCGTCAGCTCGAGCATGCGGTCCACCAGCGCCTGCATGCGGCCGGACTGGGCCAGTACCTGCCCCGAAAACTCGCGGCGCGCGTGTTCGGGAAGCTCGTCCTGCAAGAGCTCGCCTGCGCTGCGGATCGCGGCGAGCGGGCTCTTGAGCTCATGGGTCAGGGCGCGCACGTAATCTTCTATGTACTCGTGGCCCTCCAGCTTCAGGCGCATGGCATCGACTGCCATGGCCAGATCGCCAAGCTCGCCCGGTATCTGCGGAACCGCGGGTTTCTCGCCCTGGCCGACGGCGTTGGCATAGCGGCGCAGCTTGCGAATGCTCCACACCACCCACAGCGTCACGGCCACACCGATGGCCAGCGACAACACCAGCAACAGCAGGCCGCTTAGGAAAATCTTCCGTTCAGCCCGGTCGATGAAGGCCTGGATGGTGGACATCGGTTTGGCGACGGTCAGTACGCCGATGATTTTGCCGTCCTGCTGCACCGGCGCGGCAACGTACATCACGGAGCTTCGATCGTCCTGCTGCACTTCACGGGTGGCGCGCGCACCGTACTCGCCGCGCAGCGTGCGGGCCACATCGCGCCAGCGCGAATAGTCCTGGCCGGTTGCCGCGTTCTCCGAGTCAAACACCACCTTGCCGGCGGCGTCGGTCACGTACACCCGGAAGTCCAGCGACTGCTTGGACAGGCCCCAGATCTGCGCGTCAATCGGCCGCTGCGCATAGTTGCGCACGTGGCCGGCGAAGCGTCCGTTGGCGATGGCGCCGGCCGAGAGGTCGTCGCTGGCCAGTTCGGCCAGGATGTTGGCTGTGTCCACCATCATGTCTTCCATAACCTCGCGCACGCTGGGCTTGACTTCGGCCATGAAGACGCGCAGCACAAAAAAAGCCGCAAGGCCCGTGACCAGAAAAAAACCGAACAGCAGCCGTATGCCCAGGCGCATGTCAGCTGCCTTTGGTGCGGTTGATATCCAGGGAGTAACCCATGCCGCGGTGTGTGACGATGTAGTCATGCTCCGGCGCTGCTTCCTGCAGCTTGGCGCGCAGGGTTTTGATGTGAGTGTCTACGGTGCGGTCTGTGCTGTCCGAATCCGTGCCCCAAACCGCAGTGAGCAACTCATCACGCGAACGGATGCGTTCGCGATGACGCAGCAGCTCGGCCAACAGGCCGAATTCGCGGCGCGTCAGGTTGAGTGGGAGGCCGTGCAGGTTTGCGCGTTGGCCCGCGGTGTCAATCACGAAAGGACTGGCGCCAGCCGGCGCCGCTGCGGGGGCAGGCATGCGCGCGCGCCTGAGCAGGCTGCGCACGCGCGCCAGCAACTCGCGCGGACTGAAGGGTTTGCTCACATAGTCGTCGGCGCCCAGTTCCAACCCGAGCACACGGTCGATCTCCTCGCCCTGCGCGCTCAGCATCAGCACCGGCAGGCTGCCAGCAGCGCGCAGTTCGCGGCACAGATCGAAACCGCTGCCGTCGGGCAAGCCGACATCCAGGATCACGGCGTCGGGCAGTTGGAGCGCAAGCTGGCGGCGCGCATCGCCCAGCAGCAGGCTGTGTGTCACGCTGAGGCCGTCGCGCTCCAGCGTGTAGATGATGGACCGGGCAATCGCCGGGTCGTCTTCCACCAGCAGGATGCGCGCACTGGTCATTGGCCCCACCGGGCTTTGCTGTACGTTTCAGCAGGGGCCGCGGAACCGGCTTTGCCGGGCCGCAGGCGCAGCGCCCCCTCGGGGGGCAGAGAGCTACACGCAGTGAGCGAACGTGGGGGCTCCATTAGCTTCGCAGAATGGGGAACAACTTGCCGAGGCCGCCGGCCATCACCTCAACGGCCAATGCAGCGAGGATCAGACCCATCAGCCGCGTCATCACGTTGATACCGGTCTTGCCCAGCACGCGGGCAATCGGCTCGGCCAGCGAAAAGCTGATGGCAGTCACCAGCGCAATCACCACACCGTAGCCGACCAGCGCGGCAACCTGCAGGGCCGTCTGTGCCTTTTCGGCGTAAATCACTACCGTCGACATGGTGGCCGGGCCGGTCAACAGCGGAATGGTGAGCGGCACCACCGCGATGCTGGCGCCGCGCGCGGCCTTCTCTGCACCGTCTTCCATTTCATTGGTCAGGGGTTTGGCTTCGGCCGGTTGCGCATTCAGCATGTTCATCGAGCTGATCAGCAGCAGCATGCCGCCGCCGACCTGGAAGCTCGCCAGCGAGATACTGAAGAAGTCGAGGATCTGCAGGCCCAACAGCGCGCTGATGGCGATAACGACAAAAGCCGAAAAGGCTGCCACCAGGATGGTGCGGCGGCGCTGCTCGTCGGAGAAGCCCTGCGTGTAGTGGATAAAAAACGGCACGATGGCCAGCGGGTTGACGATGGCCAGCAGCGTGACAAGCGGTTTGAAATCCATCGTTTTTCCTTAGAGGCAATTCAAGTGGCAAGCCCAAAAGCGGTCTGCCCAACAAATTCCAGCAGGAGCTGCGGAACCGGCTTCACCGGGCCGCAGGCGCAGCGCCCCCTCGGGGGGCAGAGAGCTACACGCAGTGAGCGAACGTGGGGGCACTACCTCCCTCCGGCGACATCAAGCAGTGCACCTGTTGTATAGCTCGCATTGTCGCCGAGCAGCCAGACGATCGACTCCGCCACTTCGCCGGCGGTACCCGGCCGCTGCATCGGCACCAGCGGCGCCAGTTCACGGGCCCGGTCGGGCAAGCCGCCCGAAGCGTGAATGTCGGTGTCGATGATGCCCGGGCGCACGCCGTTCACACGAATGCCTTCGGTGGCCACTTCCTTGGCCAGCCCGACCGTGAAGGTGTCGATGGCGCCCTTGGCGGCTGCGTAGTCCACGTACTGGCCAGGCCCGCCCAGCCGCGCTGCGGCGCTCGAGACGTTGACGATGGCGCCGCCCGTACCGCCGTAGCGCGTGCTCATGCGTTTGACGGCTTCGCGTGCGCAGAGGAACGAGCCGAACACATTGATCTCGAACATGCGCCGCACCCTGTCCAGCGTCATGGCGTCAACGCGGCTGGTGCGGTCGACCACGCCGGCATTGTTGACGAGGCCGTCCAGCCGGCCGAGCTTGGCATCCACTTTTTCAAACATGGCAAGCACCTGCGCCTCGTCGGCCACGTCGGCCTGAACCGTGATGGCCTGGCCGCCGCCCTGGCGGATTTGCCGCACCACTTCGTCGGCTGCCAGCGAGTTGCTGGTGTAGTTGACGGCCACCACCCAACCCTGGCGCGCCGCGAGCAGGGCGCTTGCGGCGCCTATGCCGCGCGAGCCGCCTGTGATCAAAACAACTTTTGACAAACCGGACCTCCTGCAGAAAATGGCAATCCCGGGTAAAAACGGGGATTGCATCGGGTCAATGTACTTGAACAGGCCCCAAAAACCGGAGACGATCATGAGCACCGTTGTGGATTATTACTTTACGCCGCAAAGCCCATGGACTTATCTGGGCCACGAACGCTTTGCGCAGATCGCCCGTGCGGCGGGCGCTACCGTGAATGTGTTGCCTATCGATCTGGGCGGCAAGGTGTTTCCCATCTCGGGCGGGCTGCCGCTGGCCCAGCGCGCGCCACAGCGCCAGGCTTACCGCCTGCTGGAATTGCAGCGCTATTCAGACTACCTGCATGCGCCGCTGAACCTCAAGCCCAAGTATTTCCCGGTGTCCGGCGATGAGGCCTCGCGCCTCATCATCGCGGTGAACCTGCACGACGGCACCGAAGCCGCGATGAAAATCGGCGGCGCCATCTTCAGCGCCGTGTGGGTGCGCGAGCGCCATATTGCCGACGAAAAAGTGTTGGCCGAGCTGCTGGCCGAATGTGGGCTGGACGCGGCGCGGCTGGAACAATCCTTCAGCCAGGCCGTGCAGGAGCGCTATGAAGCCAATACCCAGCAGGCGATCGACGCCGGCGTGTTCGGCGCGCCCAGTTATGTCATCGACGGCGAACTGTTCTGGGGCCAGGACCGGCTCGATTTCGTGGAGCGCAAGCTTAAGGCCGGGGCATAAACCGCTGGCCGTTTCCCCTCCAGTTCGCCCTTCATTCATACCGATCAACCAATTCAAAGGAGCATCCATCTCATGGGCCAATTCACCAATCTCACCGCCGCCGACGGCTTCGTCGTGCCGGCTTATGTGGCGCAACCGGAAGGCAAGCCGCGCGGCGGCATCGTCGTCGTCCAGGAAATTTTCGGCGTCAACTCGCACATCCGCGGTGTGGCGGACCGCTTTGCGGCGGAAGGCTACCTGGCAGTGGCACCCGCCACGTTCGAGCGCGTCAAGCCCGGCGTCGACATGGGTTACAGCGAGGCGGACATGAAGATCGGCTTCGAGCTGAAAACCGCTGTCAGCGCGCTGCCGGGCGCCGGTGTGCTGCAAGACATCCAGGCGGCGATTGACCACGCGGCCAAGGCCGGTGGCGGCAAGGTCGGCATCATCGGGTTTTGCTGGGGCGGCCTCTTGACCTGGCGTGCGGCCAGCCTGCTCAAGGGCTTATCGGCGGCCGTTCCCTACTACGGCGGCGGCATCACGGCCGAGGAAGAAATCGAGCGCCAGCCCCAGTGCCCGGTCATGGCCCATTTCGGCGACCAGGACCACTGGATTCCGATGGAAGGCGTTGAAGCCTTCCGCAAGGCGCACCCGGAAGTCGAGGTGCATGTGTACCAGGCCAACCACGGTTTCAACTGCGACCAGCGCGGCTCCTACAACGAAGCGGCGGCGAAGCTGGCACGCGAACGTTCGCTGGCGTTCCTTGCCGCCAAACTGGCCTGACCGTGCGCCCTGCCCCCGGATTCAAGCCTTTTTGGGTTGTAGCCCTTTGCGGATGTGCGCAAGCAGCTATCGTTTTGATAGCGTTTTCGACGGTTGCCCGAGCGGCCGACTACGCCGGCCCGTTGTTTGACACGCACCTGCATTACAACGAAGAGGCTTGGAACGGAAACAGCGGTCCACACGCGCCAGCTGATGTTCTTGCGCGCATGAAGCGCAATGGCGTCAAAGCCATCGTCGCCAACTCCCGGCCCAACGACGGCACGAAGTCGCTGGCTGCCATGCCGGAAACGCGCAAGGCCGGCGTTACCGTGGTCCCGTTTATCCGCCTGTACCGTAACCGCGCCGACTATGACAACTGGTTTCGCGACGAGTCCATTTACGAAATGGTGCAGGCCGAGTTTGCCCGCGGCGTCACGGGTGACCAGGCCGGCCCGTACAAGGGCATCGGCGAATTTCATTTGTACGACAGCGCCAATGCCAACGGCCCGGTGGCCAAAAAGCTCATGCAGTTCGCTGCGAAGAACAAGCTGGCAGTGCTCTCACACGTAGACGACACGGCGATCGACTTGTTGATGGCCCACGCACCAGATGCGCGGCTCATCTGGGCGCACACCGGCATAGGCGGCGCACCTGTGGCACGCGTTGATGCGCTGCTGGGCAAATACCCGCAGTTGATGGGTGAGCTGTCCTATCGCCCCGGCCTGACCTGCGAAGGCGGAAAGCTGTGTGCGGAGTGGCGCAAGCTGCTGCTCAAGTACCCAGGCCGCTTCATGATCGGTYCCGACACCTGGGTCAACCAGCGCTGGCTGTATTACGACGAGCTCATGAAGGGTTACCGCAGCTGGTTGGGTGATTTGCCAGCCGACGTGGCCCGCAAGATCGCTTGGGGCAATGCGGCCGGTATCTACGGTCTGTAGAAAAACCACCCCCGTCCAGGCTCACTGCGTGTAGCCTGTTCCCCCCTCGAGGGGGCGGCGCCTGCGGTCTGGCAAAGCCAGTCCCGCGGCACCTCGCTTGCAGATCGGGGAGGAGCGTGCGGCAAAATACGCCAGATGTACCAGCTTCATTTCTCTCCCAGCTCTGCCGCCATGGCGCCTCACATCCTGCTCCAGGAACTGGGCGTGCCGTTTGAAAAAGTCCTCGTCGACACCAGCACCGGCGCGCACCGGTCGGAGGCTTACCGCAAGCTCAACCCCAACGGCCTGATCCCGACGCTGGTCGACGGTGACCTGGTGTTGTATGAAACCGCCGCGATCTGCCTGCACCTGTGCGATGCGCATCCCGAGGCCGGTCTGGCCCCATCCGTCGGCACCACCGAACGCGCGCATTTCTACAAATGGTTGATCTGGCTGACCAACACCATGCAGTCGGCGCTGATCATTTATTTCTACACCGACCGCTGGATGAACCCCGGCAACGACGCCGGCGTAGCCGAGTTGAAGTCGCATGCCGAAGCCAAAGTCGGCCTGATGCTGGACCAGCTGGACGCGGAGCTGGCAAGGCTGGAGAAAATCCATGACCAACCCTGGCTGTTGGGTGCGACGTATTCGGCGGTAGATATTTATGCGCTGACGCTGTGCCGCTGGACTCGCAACTTTGCGTCGTCGCCGGCACGCAACCGGCCCCACCTCGGCCCTTACCTGCAGCGTGCGCTGGCGCGGCCTGCCGTGATCAAGGCCTTCCACGCCGAAGGGCTCGCCCAGCCTTGGGTCTGAGTCTCTAACCTTTCGCCGCAGGCGGGTTGTCGCGCTGCGCCTGCTCGATCTGGGCGACCAGCTTTTCGGGGTCGGTGTTTTCCTTGAGGATGGGAATGTCCGGGTCGCCCTCGATGTTGGCGCCTACCTTTTTGGCGATGCGCTCCAGGATCTGGATCATCTTGGTGTTTTCCTGCTCGGTCAGCAGGTTGATCTGAAGGTCCAGCTGGTTGCGCCTGTCGCTGATGCGCAATTCATAGTTCTGGCTGATCAGGATGAAGGAGGACAGGAAGATGGCTTCCAGTGACACCATCAAGGTCAGGAAGGTAAAGGGGTAGGGGTCGAAATGCGCCAGCCCCGGCCATGAATTGAAGCTGATCCATAACGCAAACGCAGCCACGTGCATCCAGACAAAAGGCATGGAGCCGCAAAAACCGGCGACAAAGGCGGCGATGCGGTCGGCCCGGCTCCGGTTGGCCAGTGCCGTTTCTTCCACGCGCCGCATGGCTTCGACATTTTCGCGCGTCAGGTCATCGGCGCAGGTTGTATTGCCGTTCAGCGCCTTCTTGCCTGCTTGATTGCTCATGGGACATCCTTTTCGGGGGTGCCGGATCAGCGCCGTGCCAACTCCCGGCTGAGACGCAGCGCATCAGGCACTGCGGCGCCATTGGCCGTATTGTCAAAGATGCACCAGACAGAAGCGTCAGACGCCGCCGCAAGCTTGAGCCGGACGGCAAGCGCACCCGGGCGCCGTGTCAGCGGCGCGTCCTGGCCAGGTACTGCTTGCGCCAGAACACCGTGGCGACCACCACGACGATCAGGACCATGAACCCGAAGGTCCACCAGAAACCGGTGGACGCGTGAAGAAAGGGCATGAACTCGAAGTTCATGCCGAAGAACCCGGTGATCAGGTTCAGCGGCAGGAAGATGGCGGTGAGCGCCGTCAGCGTGCGCATGATGTCGTTGGTGCGGTTGCTTTGCGCCGAGAAATGCATCTGTACCGCGGTTTCGGCGCTTTGCTCCATGCGGCGCACATGGTGCACCACACGCTCGATGTGCTCGAGCACGTCGCGTGAGCGGATCTTGAGCAGCTCGCGCTCGCGCACTGCGGCGGGTGTTCCGCCTTCGGGCCAGGTTTCAATCGAATCAATCCAGTCCTGCAGCGCAGCCCGCTGGTCTTCGCAAATCTCATCGAGGTGGTGCATGGCCAGCCGCGCATCGAGCACCGAGCTCCAGTTGGTAAAGCGCGTGCCGGGCCGCAGCAGTTCGGACTGCCAGTGGTCGAGCTGGCGCGTGAGCTCGCGCCGCAGCTCGAGGTAGCCGTCCACCATCTGGTTGACGATGCGCAGCATCAGGTCGGCGGGGCTGGCGGGCAGCTTGACGCCGCTGGAGCGCGACTCGGCCGTGGTCGCATTGAGCAGGCGGGTCGCATAGGCATCGCGCACCGCGCAGTCGGCGGGGTGCACCGTCAGCACCACCTTGTCAAACACGGCAAAGCCGACCGGGCTGGTATCGATGCGCTTGAGGACCGGCGGGCCGCTGCGTTTCATGCGCTCATGCAGCGGTTCGCCGGGCTGGCTGAGGTCGGTTTCGCTTTGCCCGGCCGCCAGGCGGCGGAACACCAGGATGTCGTACTGCGAGGTGTAGTCGTAGTGCGAGGGGAGCTGGTTGTTCAGCAGGTCGGCCACATGCAGGTCGACCAGCTGGGTGCCGCACAGCGTTTGCAGCGCAGCCTGGATCTGCGCCTGCATCACCTCGAACTCGCGGCGGGCACAGGCAATCCAGACAAATCCCTGCGCCGGCAACTGGGCCGGCAGGGTGTCCGTCTCGGTGATGCCCTGGGTGCCGGAAGCGATGGTGAAAACGCGCATGAAAGCCCTGTTTAGCCTTGTTTTGAGGTGTTAAATCGGCATTTCGAGCAAGCAGGACGGGCGCAAGCAGCTATGATTTTGATAGCAGTTAGTGCGCAACACCTGCCGCCCGGTTCAGCCTTGCCGCAGCTTGCGGGCAGCGTCGATGGCGAAATACGTCAGCACGCCATCTGCGCCCGCACGCTTGAAGGCCAGCAGGCTTTCCATCATCACGGCGTCGTGGTCCAGCCAGCCGTTTTGCGCGGCTGCTTTGATCATCGCGTATTCGCCGCTGACCTGGTAGGCGAAGGTGGGCACGCCGAATTCGTCTTTCACGCGGCGCACCACGTCCAGGTAGGGCATGCCGGGTTTGACCATCACCATGTCGGCGCCTTCGGCGATGTCCATGGCCACTTCGCGCAGCGCTTCGTCGCTGTTGCCCGGGTCCATCTGGTAGGCCTTTTTGTCGGCCTTGCCCAGGTTGTTGGCCGAACCGACCGCATCGCGGAACGGGCCGTAAAACGCGCTCGCGTATTTGGCGCTGTAGGCCATGATGCGGGTGTGGATCAGCTTTTTGGCCTCCAGTGCCTGGCGGATGGCGCCAATGCGGCCATCCATCATGTCGCTGGGCGCGACCATGTCCACGCCGGCTTCGGCCTGGCAAAGCGCCTGCCGCACCAGCATGGCCACCGTCTCTTCGTTGAGGATGTAACCGTTTTCATCCGGCAGCCCGTCCTGCCCATGCGTGGTGAAGGGGTCCAGCGCCACGTCGGTCATTACGCCCAGGTCGGGAAAGTGCTTTTTCAGTGCCCGCACCACCCGCGGGATCAGGCCATCGGGATTGGTGGCCTCGACGCCGTCGTAGGTTTTGAGCGAGGCGTCCACCACGGGGAACAAGGCCATCACCGGGATGCCCAGCTTCACGCACTCTTCCGCCACCGGCAGCAGCAGGTCAAGGCTCAGCCTTTCGACGCCGGGCATGGAGGCCACCGCCTGGCGCTGCTGCTGGCCGTCCACCACAAAGACGGGATAAATGAGGTCGTGCGGGGTAAGTGCGTGTTCACGTACCAGGTTGCGGGTGAAGGCATCACGGCGCAGGCGCCGTGGGCGCCCGGCGGGGAAGGGCGCGAAGTTGGAGGCGTGCTGTGTCATGCGCAAATTGTGCCAAAGGTTGATCAAGGCCTGAAAGTATTTGGCCGGGCGTCATCTGCTATCTATATATATATATGGAGACATGCTTGGTGCCGCGCCATTTCGGAGGTGGCAGGCTTTACATGGAATTACTTAGTTAACTTATGAAATCATTGCCAATGCGCAGCCAGCGTGGTTAGAATTGCTACGTGTGGTTACCAATTTGGCAACTGCATCCCGCTTTTCCTCCCTGAGCGGGGCCTTTGCGTGTGACAGCAAAAAGGCTTACCAGCCCGGTGGCTTATGCCCCGGGCATTTTTTTGCCCGCTAAAGGTGACGCTTGGGGCATTAGCGGATGGATAGGTCTTAGACCAGCCGGGGCCGCGGAACCGGCTTTGCCGGGCCGCAGGCGCAGCGCCCCCTCGGGGGGCAGCGACCCACACGAAGTGGGGGAGCGTGGGGGCTACACTTCCTTATGCTCTGGGTCAAATCACTCCACATCGTTTTCATCGCCAGCTGGTTTGCCGGGCTGTTTTACCTGCCGCGCATTTTTGTGAACCTGGCCATGGTGCCGCCGGAAAGCGTGGCTGAGCGCGAGCGGCTCATATTGATGGCACGCAAACTCATGCGTTTCACCACCATCCTGGCCGTGCCTGCGTTGGGCTTTGGCCTGTGGCTGTACCTGGGTTACGGCATAGGCCGCGGGCCCGGCAACGGCTGGATGCACGCCAAGCTTGCCGTTGTGGTGCTGGTGATCGGCTACCACCACGCCTGCGGCCGCCTGCTGGGCAAGTTCGTCGCCAACCGCAACACTCGCAGCCACAAGTGGTTTCGTTGGTTTAACGAGGTGCCGGTGCTGCTGCTATTGACCGCAGTCATCCTCGTAGTGGTCAAGCCCTTCTAGGATCACCGGGCCCAGCAGTGAACAAGCCCCCCAACCCAGCAGATGCAAGCGGGCCGGCTTTGCCGGACGCTAGGCGTCGTCCCCTGCAAGGGGAAAAGGCACTACACGAAGCGAAGCGTAGTGAGAACGATAGGGGTGTTCACAAGACAACCGCGTGGCCGCTGGCGGTGGCCACCATCTGCCTGATTGTTTACGCCAGCCTCTATCCCTTTGCCGACTGGCGCGACCAGGGCATTTCGCCCTTCAGATTTCTGGCGGCGCCTCTGCCGCAGTACTGGACCGGTTTTGACGTGGGCGCCAACCTGTTGGGCTACGCGCCGCTGGGTTTCCTGCTGGCGCTGTCGGCACTGCGCAGCCGGCGCGTTTCCTGGGCTGTGACGGTGGCGGTGCTGGTCAGCGCGCTGCTGTCGCTGGCAATGGAAACGCTGCAAAGTTACCTGCCTTCGCGCATTCCCTCCAATGTCGATCTGGCGCTCAACACCACCGGCGCATGGCTGGGCGCGTGCTGTGCGTGGGCGCTGGAAAAAACCGGCATCGTCGATCGCTGGAGCCGCTTTCGGGCGCGCTGGTTCGCGCAGGATGCGCGGGGTGCGTTGGTGTTGCTGATGCTCTGGCCGCCCGCGTTGCTGTTTCCTGCCTCCGTGCCCCTGGGGCTGGGGCAGGTGTTCGAGCGTCTGGAGTCGGCGCTTGCCGAGGTGCTGACCGACACGCCTTTCCTCGAATGGATGCCGGTGCGCGACATGGAGCTGCAGCCACTGGTGCCGATTGCCGAATTGCTATGCGTGGCGCTGGGTGCGCTGATTCCCTGCCTGCTCGGCTATTGCGTGATCCGCACACTCTGGCAGCGTGCGGCGTTTTCGGCGGCCATCATCGCGGTCGGCATTGCCGCATCGGCGCTGTCGGCCGCGCTGAGCTACGGCCCGGACCACGCCTGGGCCTGGCTGGACCTGCCGGTGCAAGCGGGTGTCGGGTTTGCCGTTGTGGTGGCGGCGCTCTTGCTGCCTGTGCCGCGCCGGGGCGCAGCGGCGCTGGCACTGTTGGCGCTCACGGTTCACCTGGGGCTGCTCAACCAGGCGCCCGCCGACCCGTATTTCGCACAGACCCTGCAAACCTGGGAGCAGGGCCGCTTTATCCGCTTTCACGGCCTGGTGCAGTGGCTGGGCTGGCTGTGGCCGTACGCAGCCCTGCTGTATGTGCTGGTGCGGCTTTCAGGCCGCGAGCCGCGCGTTGATGCGCGCCAGTGATTCGCGTCTGCTAATATTCGCCTGCGATCTCCCTCAAGAGTTGCCGTAAGCGTTTACGTCAATCAACGCGCCTACTACCGCCGGCCATGCCGGGGTTGTGTTTCCGGCATGCCATTGGCTGCCGGAAAGGCGCCTTGACTGGACGGCTTATGGAACCCTGTATGAACTCTTCGAAATCTTCATCGCGCACCCTTTTCAGTTTCACAAAACTCCCCGCCCGCAGCGCGCGCTGGGTCACACCCTTGCTGCTTTCCGTGTTGATGACCTGCATCGTGTCGATCATCAGCACGCTCAAGGGCGTCGGTATCGCGCCCGGGGTCCTGCGCATCTGGCTGGGCGCATGGGCGCTTTCCTGGGTCGTTGCATTCCCGGTGCTGCTGCTGGTGCTTCCACTGGTGAAAAAAGCCACGGCGCTGGTCGTTGAGGCACCTTGATCCCCGGGGGCAATGYGGGAACCTTCTCCGGTACACATCCACTAAAGTCACACCATGCCTGAACAAAATTCCTATTACGAACGCCATGTCTTCTTTTGCCTGAACCAGCGCGCCAATGGCGAAGACTGCTGCGCTGATCACCGGGCGCAGGAGGGCTTTGACCGCTGCAAATCGCAGGTGAAAGCCGCGGGGCTGGCCGGGCCGGGCAAGGTCAGGGTCAACAAGGCCGGCTGCCTGGACCGCTGCGCAGCCGGCCCTGTGGCCGTGGTCTACCCCGAAGCGGTCTGGTACACCTATGTCGACGCCAGCGACATTGATGAAATTGTCGAGTCGCACCTGAAAAACGGCAAAGTCGTCGAGCGCCTGCTGGTGCCCGCGCACGTCGGGCGGTAGGTCGGGGGCGGCTGCAGCGTCCGGAAGTTTGCATTTTTTGCCTTCCAACCCAATAGGGACGTGCGCGAGTAGCTCCTTATTTGATAGCAACCTGTTTGAATGGATCCGTCACCGTGAATTCGCAGACCCGCAAATCGATCATCCAGGGCCCAGCCGGCGCGCTTGAAATTGCCGTAGACCTTCCCGCTGGCGACCCGCGCGGCGTGGCGGTCATTGCGCACCCGCACCCGCTGTTTGCGGGCACCATGGACAACAAGGTGGTGCAGACGCTGGCCCGGGCCTTTGTGCAATGCGGATGGACGGCCGTCCGGTTCAACTTCCGTGGTGTGGGTGGCAGCGCCGGCAGCCATGACGAAGGCCGGGGCGAGCTCGAAGACCTGCTGGCCGTGGTGGAACATTCGGCGCCGGCCAGCAGCGGCCAGGTGCTGGCATTGGCCGGGTTTTCGTTCGGCGCCTTTGTCACCACCCACGCCTTTGAGCGCCTCAGCGCCGCCCGCACCATTGAAAAGCTGGTGCTGGTCGGCACCAGCGTGAGCCGCGCGCCTGCTGCGCCGATTGACGAAGCCGCCCACCTGAAAACCCTGGTCGTGCATGGTGAGCAGGACGATACGGTGCTGTTGTCTGCCGTGCTGGACTGGGCCCGGCCGCAGGCACTGCCTGTTACCGTTGTGCCGGGGGGAAGCCATTTCTTTCATGGACAATTGCCCCTGCTGAAAAACCTCGTGGTTCGCCACCTGTCTTCGCCCTCCGCCTGATGCTGTTTGCCAGGCGCTCCCTGACCCTTACTCCTTCACCGAATTTCACTGAACCCCTACTGATGCAAGCTTCACTCAAGGCCCTCCGCGCCGCCCCCAGCCTGCGCGCTTTTGCCGCCACCGTGTTCCTGGCTTTCTCCGCGGCGTTGCCCGTGGCGCATGCCCAGGTCCCGCAAGCGCCCGAAATCGCCGCACGCTCCTATTTGCTGCTGGATATCACCGCCAACCAGATCCTGGCCGCCAAGGACATCGATTCCCCGGTGGAGCCGGCATCCCTGACCAAGCTGATGACCGAATACCTGGTGTTCGATGCACTCAAATCCAAAAAAATCGACCTGAAGCAGACCTTCCCCGTCAGCCAGCGGGCCTGGAAGATGCCGGGTTCGCGCATGTTCATCGACCCGAAGATGCAGGTGCCCGTGGAAGACCTGATCAAGGGCATGGTGGTGCAGTCCGGCAATGACGCCACCATGGCGCTCGCCGAAGGCGTGGGCGGCTCGGCCGAAAACTTTGTCCGCCTCATGAACGAGCAGGCCAAGGCGCTGGGCATGAAGTCCACGTCCTATAAAAACCCGGAAGGCCTGACCGAGCCCGGCCACACGACCACCGCCCGTGACCTGAGCATCCTGTCCACCCGGTTGATGCAGGACTTCCCTGATTACATCGGCTATTCGGCGATCAAGAAATACCGCTATCCCGGCACACCGGCGGCCAACGACACCAACCGCAATACCCTGCTGTTCCGCGACCCGACGGTGGACGGCCTGAAAACCGGCCATACCGACGCCGCCGGCTATTGCATGATCGCCACGGCAAAGCGCGACTTTCCCAATTTGGGTGCTGCCGGTGCGCCGGGCGGGCGCCGGTTGCTGGCCATCGTGCTGGGCACCGTCAGCGACAGCGCACGCGCCAATGAATCACAAAAACTGCTGAACTGGGGCTACACGGCCTATGAAGCCGTGAAGCTGTTCGACGCTGGCCAGGCCGTGGTCACTCCGTCGGTCTGGAAAGGGACCTCCTCGACCGTGAAGCTGGGCCGTCCGCAGGCCATCGTGGTGGCCATCGCTGCCGGTAGTGCTGCCAAAGTCAAAACCCAGGTGGCGCGGCCCGACCCGTTGGTGGCGCCGTTTGCCAAGGGCCAGGCTGTTGGCACGCTGAAGGTCACCTTGGGCGACAACCCCGCCCCGGTGGCCGAAGTGCCGCTCGTGGCGCTGGAAGCGGTGGGCGAGGCCGGCATCCTGGGCCGTGCTTGGGACGCCATCCGGCTGTGGATTAAATAAGACGAACACGCGGTGGGTGGCGTGGCTAAGGCCGCGCTCCCCGCCGCTACGGCCGGCCGTCGCTTGCACAGCCCTTGCCGTGACCTTTTTTCTCCCCGCGCTTTGGCCGGGAATGCAGAAGCCTGCCCCCCAAAGCGGCTCTTCGCGAATCAAACGCCTCCTGGGTGCCATCAAATTCGGTGGGAGTGGGTACTAACATCCCCACTTTGGGCGCCGGATTACCTGTTGTCAGCTCCTTCATGCGTCCTGGCCGCGCGTTCTGCTTGAGGGATTCCCCTATCCGGTTTATACTAGAAGGCTTTTCCGCTTTCGTGGCGGGAAATATTTGTGGCCGTATCAACACGGTAAATTAGTTTTCAGACGTTTAGGGACGTTTTCAATGCCAACCATTAATCAGTTAGTCCGTCAGGGGCGCGAGGTCGAAAAGATCAAGTCCAAGAGCCCTGCGATGGAAAATTCTCCGCAGCGCCGCGGTGTGTGCACCCGTGTGTACACCACGACGCCTAAAAAGCCCAATTCCGCTCTGCGTAAGGTTGCCAAAGTGCGCCTGACCAACGGTTTTGAAATCATTTCCTACATCGGCGGCGAAGGCCACAACCTGCAGGAACACAGCGTGGTGCTGGTTCGCGGCGGTCGTGTCAAGGACTTGCCCGGTGTGCGTTACCACATCGTCCGTGGCTCGCTCGACTTGCAAGGCGTGAAAGACCGCAAGCAGTCGCGTTCCAAGTACGGTGCGAAGAAGCCAAAGGCCAAATAAGCCAAGCCGGCTCGGGTTTTTCTCTTCACTGAGAGCTCGCGCCAGAAGAAGTTGTCACAGAAGTCTGTGATAGTTCCTTCAAAACAAGGTGTTTCACTCGCCCTGGCAGGTGTCTGAAACGAAGTGACCCAAGTGCAAATAGTTGCACCGGTCGAGTAAGTGAGGGTTTTGATAACTCTCGCGGTGTTGCCAAAAGCAATGCCAACTGAAGCAAAGAGGTGAAAAAATGCCACGTCGTCGCGAAGTCCCTAAACGTGAAATTCTTCCTGATCCAAAATTTGGCGATGTTGATCTCGCCAAGTTCATGAACGTGATCATGCAAGGCGGCAAGAAGGCCGTCGCAGAGCGCATCATTTATGGCGCGCTCGACTTTATCGAGAAAAAGAACCCCGGCAAAGATCCGCTTGAGGCTTTCCACATGGCCATCGGCAACATCAAGCCCATGGTTGAAGTGAAATCGCGCCGCGTCGGCGGCGCCAACTACCAGGTGCCGGTTGAAGTGCGTCCTGTCCGCCGTATGGCTCTGGCCATGCGCTGGCTCAAAGAGGCCGCCAAGAAGCGTGGCGAGAAGTCCATGTCTTTGCGTCTGGCCAATGAGCTGATGGAAGCGACCGAAGGCCGCGGCGGCGCCATGAAAAAGCGTGACGAAGTTCACCGCATGGCAGAAGCCAACAAGGCGTTCAGCCACTTCCGCTTCTAATTTTCGATTGCAGTAATTGCTGCGCTGAATTGACGGGTTGCTGGTTGGTTTCAAGGTGCTGGGTGCCTTGATTGCCGGCCGTTCAACCCCAATTTCTGCCAGCCGGGTGTGGTGCACAACACCCTTCCCGGCCAGCAGACGCGTAGAAGAAATGAAGGATGCCCGGACTGCGGGCAGTCCTTCAACGAGTCTTTGTTCGTAACCCCGAACTGAAAGTAATTTATGTCCCGCGCTACCCCCATTTCACAATACCGCAACATCGGCATTTCCGCGCACATTGATGCCGGCAAGACCACCACCACCGAGCGGATCCTTTTTTACACCGGCGTGAACCACAAGATTGGTGAAGTTCACGACGGCGCTGCCACCATGGACTGGATGGAGCAAGAGCAGGAGCGCGGCATCACGATTACTTCGGCTGCCACCACCTGCTTCTGGAAGGGCATGGACACGTCCCTGCCTGAGCACCGCATCAACATCATCGACACCCCGGGCCACGTGGACTTCACGATTGAAGTCGAGCGCTCCATGCGCGTGCTTGACGGCGCCTGCATGGTGTACTGCGCCGTGGGTGGCGTTCAGCCCCAGTCTGAAACCGTCTGGCGCCAGGCCAACAAGTACAAAGTTCCCCGCCTTGCGTTCGTCAACAAGATGGACCGCACCGGCGCGAACTTCTTCAAGGTCGTCGAGCAGATGAAGCTGCGCCTGAAGGCCAGTCCTGTGCCCATGGTGATCCCCATCGGCGCTGAAGAAAGCTTCACCGGCGTGGTCGACCTGCTGAAAATGAAGGCCATCATCTGGGATGAGGCCTCGCAAGGCATGAAGTTCACCTACAGCGATATCCCCGCCGAGCTCGTCGAGCTGGCCAAGGAATGGCGCGAGAAGATGGTCGAAGCTGCCGCCGAGTCGTCTGAAGAGCTGATGAACAAATACCTTGAAGAAGGTGACTTGACCGAAGCTGAAATCAAGCTGGGCATCCGCACGCGTACCATCGCCAGCGAAATCCAGCCGATGTACTGCGGCTCTGCCTTCAAGAACAAGGGCGTGCAGCGCATGCTGGACGCCGTGATTGAATTCATGCCGTCGCCGATCGACATTCCGCCCGTCAAGGGCATGGACGAAGATGAAGCGCCTGTCACCCGCAAGGCTGACGACGAAGAGAAATTCTCTGCGCTGGCATTCAAGCTGATGACTGACCCGTTTGTGGGCCAGCTCACCTTCGTGCGCGTTTACTCTGGCGTCCTGAAAAAGGGCGACAGCGTTTACAACCCGATCAAGGGCAAGAAAGAGCGTATCGGCCGTATCGTGCAGATGCACGCGAACAACCGCGAAGAAGTCAGCGAAATCCGCGCCGGCGACATCGCCGCCTGCGTGGGCCTCAAAGACGTGACCACGGGCGAAACCCTGTGCGATCCCGATGCCATCGTCATGCTCGAGCGCATGGTGTTCCCTGAGCCTGTGATTACGCAGGCTGTGGAACCCAAGACCAAGGCCGACCAGGAAAAAATGGGTATCGCGTTGCAACGTCTGGCTCAGGAAGATCCTTCTTTCCGCGTCAAGACCGACGAAGAGTCCGGCCAGACCCTGATCGCCGGTATGGGCGAGCTGCATCTGGAAATTATTGTTGACCGCATGAAGCGCGAATTCGGCGTGGAAGCCAACGTCGGCAAGCCGCAGGTGGCTTACCGCGAAACCATCCGTAAAACGGTGGAAGACGCTGAAGGCAAGTTCGTGCGCCAGTCCGGCGGTAAAGGCCAATACGGTCACGTTGTGCTCAAGATTGAGCCGAACGAAGCCGGCAAGGGCATCGAATTCGTTGACGCCATCAAGGGCGGTGTGGTTCCTCGCGAATACATCCCCGCAGTGGAAAAGGGCATCAACGAAGCCGTCACGTCCGGCGTGCTGGCAGGTTATCCGGTGGTTGACGTCAAAGTCACGCTGCACTTCGGTTCGTACCACGATGTGGACTCGAACGAACTGGCCTTCAAGATGGCTGCCATCTTCGGTTTCAAGGAAGGCTGCCGCAAGGCCAGCCCCGTGATCCTGGAGCCCATGATGGCCGTGGAAGTGGAAACGCCTGAAGACTACGCCGGCAACGTGATGGGCGATCTGTCCTCACGCCGCGGCATGGTGCAGGGCATGGAAGACATGGTTGGTGGCGGCAAGGCCATCAAGGCAGAAGTGCCGCTGTCTGAAATGTTCGGTTATTCGACCACGCTGCGTTCGATGTCGCAGGGCCGTGCAACGTACTCCATGGAGTTCAAGCACTACTCTGAAGCTCCGCGCAATGTGTCGGAAGCCATCATGGCTTCGCGCGCCAAGTAAGTAACGTTCGCTGCCGGCTCCTGTGGAGCCGGCAGCATTTTTCCTTGTCTGCGATTGTGTGCCACTTCGTGCCCGTGCGAAGTGAATCAGCAATACAGTGCAGACGTTAAACCGTACACGGGCAAGTTCTTTATCTGGAGAGAAAAATGGCAAAAGGTAAATTTGAGCGGACCAAGCCGCACGTCAACGTAGGCACGATTGGCCACGTGGACCATGGCAAGACGACGCTGACGGCGGCGATCACGACCGTTCTGGCATCCAAGTTCGGCGGCGAAGCCAAGGGCTACGACCAAATTGACGCGGCGCCCGAAGAAAAAGCGCGCGGCATCACGATCAACACCGCCCACGTCGAGTACGAAACGGCCAACCGCCACTACGCCCACGTCGACTGCCCAGGCCACGCCGACTATGTGAAGAACATGATCACCGGCGCCGCCCAGATGGACGGCGCTATTCTGGTTTGCTCCGCCGCTGACGGCCCCATGCCCCAGACCCGCGAGCACATCCTGCTGGCCCGCCAGGTGGGCGTGCCTTACATCATCG
>NZ_JBFUBQ010000009.1:0-138432 GCF_056405695.1 Polaromonas sp. P1_F6 | reverse complement strand
ACGTTAGACAGCTACCAAATGCAGCCTACGCACTACCCTACGGTCGGAAAATTCCGAAACGACACTAAAGTCGAGATGCGCCTGTTCTTGGAAATGATCCCGGAAGAGGTAGTTCTCTCGCCTGGCCATTCCGTTGAGTTGCTGGCGAGGCCGAGTCCGGGCCTTCTTCCCCTTACGATCGACTTGGTAGATGGCGGCCTACAGATTCACGCGCACAACGAATTCGATCCGGACTGGCATGTACGTTTCAACGGCAAGCTCATTCTTGCCGGGAACCCTACCCTGCTTAAAGACTACGAATGACATGCGCTCGCCCCGGACTTAAGATGCTGCCTAACTGGTCGTTCGTTTGGGACGGCTGCGCCGTCCCACAACTTCAGCGTTAAACCGCAACACAGTTCCGAGAAAGCAATCCTCCATATGAGCAAACCCCTCGCGTCTATTGGGCAGAGATTCACTTCCCAATTCCTGGACGATTTGGTTGCAATCGCAGCAGGCGTCATCTTCTACATTTCCGMCAAAGCCCTCGCGCTCCCCCTGGAGCTAGCATTGCTAGGCTTCTTTCTCTACGTGTTCTTGTGTGATGGATTGCCCGGTGGGCAGAGCGTGGGAAAACGGTTTACGCGCACGGCGGTGGTGCACGTCACAACTGAGGAACCTTGCCGCTACTGGCAATCCTTAGTTAGGAATTTCGCGATGATGCTTGGGGTGATTGATGCCGTCTTTATTCTTGGTAAGCAGCGGCGCCGCCTCGGCGATTATTTGGGCCGCACCAAGGTCGTTCAGCTGGAGTCCAGCGAGTGAAGCGGTTTAACTGGTCAATCGACGCGGACCCACAACAGCAGGAGGCGGCTCCACCGCTCATGTTGGTGGTCCGGTCATCGCTACGTTAAGGGCGCATGCGCTACCTACCACTCGTTCTAGTTGCAACCATGGTTCCGGCCGTTGCGGAGACCTGCGACAACGCCCGACCGATTCAATATGAGCCCAGCGTCGTAGAGGTATCGGGGAAAGTGAATGTCGCGCGTGCCCGACACCCCAATGGGACGACGATGAAGTACCCTATCATGAAGCTCGCAACGCCCGTATCTGTTAACGCAGATGGTTTGAACCCCATCAACTCCGACGAACCTTGCGTTAGCGAACTTCAACTCATCGCACAGGATCCCGCACTTCGAAAAAAATTGTATGCTGCTAGGGGAAAATCCATCGTTGCTCGCGGTACTGTGTTTCATGAGCACACTGCGTGGCACATGCGGAAGCTTGTGGTTATGGTGACGGAGGTGAAGAATGCGCCTTAACAAGTCGCTCGGCTGGGACGCGCCACAGCAGAAGGCCGCTTCGCGGCTCGTGTGGCACGCCCGGCAGCTCAAACGTTAGAGCCTTTGGCAGACACTCTCGGCTTCTTGTGTGGTATCGCCAGTTTCACCACTTTTCTGTAGGAGGAATTATGAGAAATCAGATCGCCGGTGGAGGCGCAGTCTTAATTGGAATTGCTATCGTATTTGTCGTCCTGCTCAGTGACGGACCTGTACCAGTTAAACCTCTATTGGGTGGGCTTGCATTCATCGGTGTTGGAGCCTACTACCTCTTAGTGGGAAAAAAAGCCGCATCGCTGAAGGAGTTCGTAGTGGACGGAAAGATGGTGACCGATGAAGCCGACGGCAAGAAGCTCTAACTGGTCGCTCGACACGGAAACGCACCTGCGGGAGGTCGCTGTGCGGCATGTGTTGCGTTCCGGTCAGCTCCAACGTTAGGTGGCGGCTATGGCACGATCAGTCATTTCAAGCCGAAGGGGCGGGATCGTACGGCTCTTCATTGCGTCTGCCCTATTGGTCGCTTTTGGCAGCTACTTTTTTTACCTCGGCTGGGAAACGTTCATTGATGGTGAGGTGCTCATTAAAAGAAAGAACAGTAATCCGTACATGGCTTATGCGCACGGGGAGAATTCAGAAGCCTTCTTCAGTTACTTTCGCGATTGGTTCTGGGGCACCGGGCTCATCGTTCTCGCGGGTGTTGCTCTTCCGATTTGTTTGGTGCTTCTTCCCTCAAAGCAAAGGAACTATTGGTTTCATTTCTTTGGAGAAACTGCGGGAGGGATACGTAGCAATCTGCCGTGGGCTTTGGCGCTCTTGGTATGCATGGCGCTGTTTGGCTTGCTGGCTGACGAAGTTAGCGATCGCGGCCTGCCGCCAACGCGGCGCACAAAGCCACCTAACCCTTCGATCGATCGGACATCTTCCAGCGTGCTACCCACGCTTCCCGGCGCCGCTCATGTCCAACGTTAGACGTCAACAATGCCACGCACTGTTCTTCGCTACGGCCTTTGGCTCCTCCACACACCGCGGGGAGCGCAGGACCCGCGCGTATTCTATGAAGACAAGCGCGGAGACTGGCCGCTTAGCCTGCAACAGCGCGCGCTCGGTGTTCGCCTGCACGCACCAGGCGTCTACGGCCGGAGCTTCGCGCGAATGGGAAACTGGAAGGGGTTTTACCTCACCGCGACCGGTGCGAGCCCGAGGCGAACGACCCGCGAACTTCTTGCAAATGCCAAGCGAAATCTCGGGCTTCGTCGCAATGCACTACACACGCTCATCGCATCGAAGACCCCAGTCAAGAGCTCCACGGGGTATGCGCTGATATCCGCGCCGAACTTGCGCTTCATTCGAAACCCTCCGTTCGGTTCGCTACTCGCGATTATCTATGCCAAGCGTGAGAATGTTGACGCCTAACCCTTCCATCGAGCGGACGTGTTCCAGCGGGCTCCGCCCGCTCCCACACGTCGCTCATGCCAAACGTTATGTTTCTTAAGAACAACTAATGGCGCTCTGGCAGTTTAAGGTTGAACTCATTCCAAGGCAGTGGCTTGACGCTGGCGGCGATGTTGCGTCACTCTTCACTGAGGAAGGTTGTGACGCCTCCATAGCTTGGTTGGGTTACTCCGATCCAAAACTCATCGAGCATCTCGGCTTGCTCTTGCCGGGCAGTAAGTCTTGGCACAATGAATGCTTATGCTGGGGTTCAGACAAGACAGAAGACATCCAGCTTTGGCGTGAGGGCACCGCCGTCTCATCACTCGCCGTTCGATTTGACCTTCGAGCTCCGAATGACGCACTCTTCGTTGCCATCTCGCAATTGGCGCAGGACTTGGAATTAGCAATTTTGGTCCCAGGGATTCAACACGTTATCCCTTGTGACACGGAATCGCTATTGGCATACGCAAAGCAATCGGAAGCAACACGCTTCGTAAAGGACCCGCATGCATTTCTTTCTCGCATCGAAGAAACATAACAAGTCGCTCAAGAGCGACGCGCGCAAAAATGCGTGCGCATCTTAGCGGCGGCGTTAGCCCGCACTCATCATCAATAGGAGTTCATTACCATGGGAATGGTTGGTTGCTTTGCTGCCGTATCGCCGGAGACCCTCAATCAGCTGCGCAGCGATCCCGAGGCGATCGAGGAATACCTCTACCCCAACGACGGGGAAGACGAGCCACCGTACTACATCGATGTCGACAAAGCCTGGCATGGAATCCACTACCTGCTTACCGGGCAGGCCGAAGGTGGAACGCTGCCGCTAAGTCTTGCTGTCGTCGGTGGTGAAGAATTCGGCCCAGAGGTCGGATATGGGCCCGCTCGATTTCTCACGCCGGCTCAGGTCTCTGCCGTCTCGGACGCGCTCTCGAACCTGACCTTGGAAGCATTGCGCGAGCGCTTCGATCCACAAGACATGAAAGCCAAGGACATATACCCGGACGTGATCTGGGTGCGAGACGGAGAAGACGCCTTCGACTATTTAATGGAAGGCTACCAACAGCTTGTCGTCTTCTACCGAGACGCGGCGTCCCGAGGCGACGGGGCACTGCAATGGCTATCGTGAGGGTGCGGGCTAACCCTTCCTTCAAGCGGACCTGCCTTCGGCAGGCCCCTTAAGTCAAACGTTAAATGGCACGAACAATGGGTTTCCTGTCTAACCTCTTTCGCCGGTCGCCCACAGTGACGTTCGGGCACCCAGTGTTTGGCACTCTCACATTGGAAAGTGGGGCCAAAGGTCCTTACTGGATGCATGAGGTGTATGAGGGTGAGAATGGCATTTCGATTTCGATCGATACACGCGACGCAGCGGAACCCACCCAGTTACAGATCGATTTCTTTCAGCGCGTCACAACCGATCTTGATAGCGTCGTTGGGCCTGTATTGTCAGAGCTCGGGGAACGCCACAAGGAAATCTACGGCGAAAACCTTCCGTCCGATTGGCGCCTGGCATTCACTCTTGCCGGCGTAGGCGTGCCATTGGACGGGGATCCAAACGCTGAGTGGGACATTGCCCTTGAGTGTCTTACTAACAACTCGAAATTTCTATACACCTGCTACTTCGAAGAAGGTAAATTGACACATGTCTCTGTCGACACTTGAGGCCATGCCACTTAACTGGTTAATCGACATGGACCCACAACCGCAGAGGGCGGTCTCGCCGCAAACGTCGTGGTCCGATCATTTCAGACGTTAGACAACATCAGAAGCCGCCATGAGCCTGCATCCAGACTATCCAGTCGTCACGGGAACCTATCAAATGACCGATGAATGGGCGGTCGCTCTTCCTGAAACGTTCAATCGACGAATAGAAGATGGAAGCCTTGTTCTCTGGAGGGCAACACTCACCTTCTGGGTCACCATTTGGGGGAACGACAAAGGCACATCCGAAGAGGAGCGGCTAGCTTCAATTCTGGAAACAGCCAGCGATCTTCGAGGCGAGCAACAGATCGAACGCACCGGGAAGCTTATCCGGCTGACATACGAATTGCCGGAAGAAGATTACTCCCGAGAAAGGTCTTCCTATAAATCAATTTCCGGTTATGTCATCGCACCCATGGGGCATGTTCAGATCTCTGCCTACTTTGATACACCTGCCGCTCGCGCCCTCGGGTACAAGATCATTCATTCAGTGCGCAATGCTGCCTAACCCTTCCTTCATGCGGACGTGCCTCCGGCACGCCGCTTAATTCAAACGTTAGGCGCCGCAAGATGCGGCGCGTTCACTAGGAGGTTCTAAATGTCTCTCACTTTGTCTGCATCTGACTTGGCCATGCGCCTGGCAGTCGAGGACACCGTCGTTCAGATGTTCGTTGCCACCGACGAACGAGACTGGCCAGCGCTGGAAAGTTGCTTTACCAGCCCCTTTACGCTGGACATGACCTCCATGGTCGGTGGAACGCCGACCGAAATGACGCCAAACCAGGTGGCTCAGGCATGGGCTGCCGGATTCAAGCCGCTCGACCACGTTCACCATCAGATTGGCAACCTTCGAACCGAGGTCAGTGGTAATCAAGCGCTTGTCAGATGCCACGGCGTGGCCTTCCACCACCGGGGCAAAGCGATCGGCCTGAAGAGCCGCATCTTCGTGGGCACGTACGAACTGCAGTTGCTGCCGTTCCCGGACAGATGGCGTATCTCCCGGCTTGTCTTCAAGCTCAAGTTCATCGAGGGCAACCTGGAACTTGAGAAGTCGGCGTCGCTGTGAGAACGACGCCTAACCCTTCTGTCGAGCGGACGTCTTGCCCGTCACTTCGCGTCGGTAAGGACGCCGCTGCGCGCCGGTCGAAAAACTATCGCACTATTCTTTATCTCGATTCTTCCATGGCAATTGTGTGCAGCAGAAGCAAGCTTGACTCCCTGTGAAAGAGCTATCGCCGTGGCCTCCGTTCAGCCGGTAGAGAAGTTTTCAATTGAAAATGCTCCAAATAGCTTGGATGTTTTCTTTCCCGGCCCGGCTTTCCTCCTGAAGAAGGGGATTGAAAAGAATCCAATCAACGAACTTAAGGCGGCGCTAGCAAAGCAGGCCTTCAACGTGCAAGAGGAGCTTGCATCAGCCAGTTTGAGTGCTTTGAAGGAAGCCACAGGAACAAATCGCAAGGGCCACGAAAATGAGCTCTAGCAGGTCCTTCGACGCGGACGCACAGATACGTCCATTCACTCCGGTCGCAACTGGCTCGTGCGCCGGTCAAGTTCAACGTTAGGCATCATGCAACAAGCACAGCTCATAGACTTCAAGAGTTTCAGCATGCGGGCAATTCTCAGGCGCTCAAAGGCCTTCTACGCACTGCGGATCGGTGGTTTTATTGTCACAACTTGTGGTGGCCTTGCTTGCATGATTTGGGGTATTGCCACCGGACAAATGACAACTGCATTTGTTGCCATGTGCCTTTGCGTTCTCATTGGTCTCGTTGCGTTTGTCTTTTCGGTTCATTCGCGTTCCTATTGCGCTGGCTGCGGGATGAAGCTTGATGTGTACTGGTGTTCCGAGGAACGGGTAGACGGCATGCACTCTGGCCACATTTATGTTTGTCGGCAATGCACTGCGTATGAGGCTCGCCTCAACGTTGAATTCGACTAGCCCAGAAGCCCTGAGGTTGCCTGGCACATTAATTCCACATACCGCATCCATCGTATGGCTAAAATTTCTCGACCGGGCAGAGCAATGTGCCAAGTGACGGCTGCCCCTTCCATCGAGAGGACTCGCCCCCGGCAAGTCGAGCCCGGCCTCTCGTGCCAAACGTTAAATAGCTCTAGATGCATCGTATCAATACGTACAACGAAGAAAACACCATTGCCCGTTCGGAGCGCGATGGTTGGACACTTGGCTACATCGGAATACCTTGGCCTGGTCCTTGGCCAAAGAAGAATGGAGACTTGTTTATGACCGATCCAAATGGCTGGCAGGTGGGCATTTCCTGGGAGAGTTCGGGGCCGGAGATTCTGGATATCAGTGGTGCATCGGAAGGGCGTTTTGGGGGTGTTCCAGGTGAGGTTCCCTGTCGTCGTCATGTCCGAGGACGATCTCATAAGAAATTTCCATGTGGTGTTGCCACTGTTGAAGAGGCGGAGAGCACTGGTAACAGGTTTCCCGTCATGAAGCGCCAGTCGCCACTGGACATGACATTCGAGCGGGCCACCTTCGGCGCTCGCTCTCATCTACGTTGGGCTTCGCAATGATCACTGAACAAGACGCGCGGTTTATTAGAAAAATGCGTATTTTCCTGGGGCTTTTCTGGTCGGGCTTGCTCGTGATCGGTGTGGGTCTCATCGCCATGTTCACGCTTAGGCCACTTGGTGAACATATCAATATCATTACCGCTGTTGTTTGCACGGGTTTCGGTGCAATGGTCGTCGCAGGCTTGGGACGCGTTGCAAGCCGCTGTCCCAGGTGCAACGGGTTTTTCTGTGGAAAATTTGAAGACAATGGAGGCGATTCTGGCAGCGTGCTTGCTTCATCGTGCAGGCATTGCGGTTTCCGCGCAAATGGCGAGGGCTGACATGGCACTCAAATTTGCAATCGCCAGAAGCCGTGACACAACGCCGTTCCATAGCGGATCAGTGGCATCGTTGCCTAAGGCGTTCCGGACCCCGTTGAACTTTAACTTTGAGGATCGATATGTTGAGAATCGCCTTTTCCCTGTTCCTGTTCTTCAGTGCGACACAGGCTCTCGCGCAAGGTGCACAGTCGCCAGAGCAGCTTGTCGAGTCGTACAAGACGGCTCTCGCAAAGAAAGACGTCCGGTCGTACATGGCGTTGGTGTCGTTGTCGCGCGAGCAAGACCGCGGCCCTGTGGAAGCTCAGTTTGGCGGGCGGGTGAGTGGCGGAGGTGTCATCTCGGCAAAGATAGTTCCATTTTCAACCTACGAGGCCCAATACAAACAGGCTGTTAGTCGTGGACTCACCCCGACCATAGAGCCGAAAGGTTGGTTGGTGGTCGAGTTCTCCGGCACCAAATTGCCCAGTGGCGCCACAGTAAAAGAGTCGGACATCATGATTTTCGGTCTGCGAAACGGCCGCTACTTCTTCGGATCCTGAACCTTTGTGCTCGAACTCTGGCCCTTTCCCCCATCGTGGCTGCCAGTTTTAACCCATCGCTCAAACGGACACGCCTTCGGCACACCGCTTGACTGGTTTGCTTCTCTGGGCGCAGCACACCAAGGCGGGGGCGGGGAGTGCCGATGCTGCGGCTGGCGCGCACTGAGGCTCTTGCATGGGGCTGGAACGAAGACGGCGCCTTGTGCGCCGTTTTTGTTGGCGCTATCAAATCAGTAGCTGCTTGCGCAGGCTTGCATTGGTCTGTAGGCTTGTTTCATATCTAAAAACGGCCAAAAAATATTCAAAAACAAGGGATTTTGGCGCTGCCACACTTTGCAAAGGCTCTGGCGCGACCTCCAAAGCGGTTTTTGCCTCTTTTTAGGTATTAGAACGGGCTGAAGCCCAATCGGAATGTGCGCGAGCAGCTATCAAATCAATAGCGTATCAGGCGAGCAGGGCGTCCAGCGGGCTGGCTGTGCCGCCCAGAGGCAACCTTTAGCACATGGGTGTAATTCATCGAGGTGCAAGGCGCAAACGGATACGGCTTCCACCTCTGTGCCCCCATGTCGCGCGGATGCGTCATGTGGCTGTTGCGGCCATGCCTAGCGGGAAAAAAACGAACCCAGTACAGGTAAGTTTTCCCGGCGCCGAGGCTATAGTGCAAATACCGAACCCGGTCCCGGACCTGGTCCGGCAAGCGGGCAGACTGCAAGGGAGGATTGCGGGGTTCACGGAATTTTTATGACTCTTTGGATTTAGAGAATATTTCCTTGAAATCCAGCATGCAAGCGCATTACGGGAGGTTTTAATGTCCAGATTAGATTGCAAGCGCCAGGTTATACCGCAGGTTTTGCGGCATACATTACGTTAGAGCGTGAAGTAGTGCTGTTTCAATGACCGTTGTTTGGAATTCCGTAGCACTGCTTCAAACCAAAAAAATACAAACTCAGCATCCGGTTCGACATGACACCAGACAATCAATTGAAACTGGCCCGACGCATGCTGGCTAGGCCCCCCGCAAGCTGTAGCTGGGATGACATGCTCAATCATGAAGACGACCTGATCTGGCACACCCAGTCGAGGCAACCGCATGTTGGGGAGCTTCGTTGTTGCGTCGACTCCATCGGGCTGACCTTAGCCTTCCTCGCATTGCCCCCCGCCGGATGGCAACAGCTTGAGGACGAGTTCGGCAAGGCAGCGGTGGCGTTTCGCTTCATGATCCTGCCGGGCGACATTGATGTCTTTATCAAATCCTCGACTGCAGCTCGCCCGGTCCGTCTATATGACGATGGACCAGTAGTTCCTCCGGCGCCTCCGGCCGATCCGTTCGAGTCCGTGATGAAGCTCATAGATGCTGCTGTGACAAAGGTGGCGGCTTCTGTTGATAGCGAGACGCGGGTGCGTCCGTTGATGAACAAGAGAGGTGTGCTTCAGCTGTTGGTCATAACCAGCACCATCGTGACTCGCGATCAATTGCATCAGCTTCCAGCGTTCCGCAAGGCGCTGGAGCGCCTGCGCGCCCAGCTGCGTACCGAGAAAATCAATTTGCACAGTGTGTCGATCGAAGCGCAGGAGGTCATCGATCGGGTCAATCACTTGATTACAGCGGAGGACATACTAAAAAAGGGGGAGGCGCCGCATTTGCGCTTCGCTCAAGGACCATGGGATGCCATTCACCAGCTGTGGCCATTTGGCAAACGCTGATTCCCGGTCCGGGACTTGCACTCGCGCCATTTCCTGGCTGGCGCGGCCTTGTTCTCGCAGAAGTCCGACGCATACTCGGCCAGAGTGCGGTCTAACCATTCGGTCAAGCGGACAGCCCCCCGTGGTACCGGATTCTGCCGCTTACCTCAAACGATAGAGGGCGCAAATGGTGGCATCCGTCGCGGTCGCGATCCTTACTTTCGTAGCAATGACGGCGCTATTCAGTGCCCTTGCACTGGCAGCGCATCAGTTTCTATTCATTGCCAAGTCGTATCGTGTACTCGGCAAAGTTGCGAGCGAATGGAGCTACCGAATGAACGGCATTCAGATGCGGTACTACAGAGTAGAATTTTGCCTGAATAATGGACAGTCAACTAACCTTAGAAGTAGCGTTACCAGTTCCTCGCGACATCCAAAGATTGGTGAGACGGTAACCGTGCTAATTCACGAAGGAAATGGCAAAGTGAAGGCGAGAATCGGAACCGTCACAGAGCTTTGGTTCGATGTTTTCGCCCTGTTATTCATGGGGGGCGTTGGCAGTGTCGTGATCTTGCCAATTGCGTACTTGGTATTCGTAGGCTAATCAGCCAGCGCCCTCTAACCCTTCCTTCAAGCGGACCGGCCTACGGCGGTCCGCTTAAATTAAACGTTAGATGATGAACACACTCGCCATATGCGTCGTCGTTCTGGTCGTGGCGAACCTTGCCTTCGCTGCATGGGTTGTGCTTTCGCCGGCACTGACTACGACTCAGAAGACCTTTCAATGCCTGATCGTGTGGCTACTGCCTGTCCTTGGAGTAGTCTGCGTTTTGCTTGTGCACTTGGCCGACGCGGAGCCTCGCAGACGCAAAGCGCCTCCGCCGGGTGATGGTTCTGATCCAATGCCAGGAGGTACTCAATGAGCAAGCTGGCTCCTGCGTGCACATCTAACTGGTCAATCGACACGGAGCCACAACAGCAGGAGGCGGCGGCGCCGCAAGTGTTGGTGGTCCGTTCATTTTTACGTTAGGGTTTCATGGAGAAGCATGATGTGTGTCCAGAGTGCGGGAAGTCCTTCGTAGGGCGCGCTCATCGATTGAGGATTACCGTGGCTCGCCTTTTCGGAATGCTGCTTCCAACGAGAGCGGACGAGGTACCTGGGGTAGTCCTATTCGGAGTTCGCTGCCCTGGATGCAACACGATCTTTCAAAGCCGGGAATTGCGCTACTTCGGCTGGCTAGGCTACCCTTCATATCTTGTGCTCTTGTTCGCCCTGTTGGTATCTCTGATGGGGATTGCACTATTCGTATGGAGTCGGTGAAATCGTGGCATTGAAACCTGACAGGTCAGTCAACGCGGACGCCCAAAGGCGTCCTGCTGCTTCGCGGCCACCTTGGGTGGGCGCCGATTATCTTCACGTTAGGAGTCATCAATGAGCACCCTTGTGAATGATTCTTCAGCCTTTGAGGCGCACCAACGACGCATGCTGCTGGAGATCCTGATAACGGTCCGCGATGGCTTCGTCGAAGCTGGAGTGAAGAAGGAGAAGAAGCTGCGGGAGTTGACTGAAAACCTGGCGTTCCATTTGGCATGCATCGTCGATGGGTCGAGGGTGATGAATACTGGCGCGGAATATGTGCACCCCGTACTGGCTTTTACGAAAGGCACAGGTAAGAAGCCAGACTACGCGGAGTTGGTCTACTCTGGTGGTGGCTCCTGGATGCACGAGCTACTTGACGAGGAACTCACAAATGAAGCATTCGAAAAGGATGATTCCTGACACGCCTGCCGAGTGGATCGCCTGTGGCGACCGCTCACATACACGTTAGATTTCACACAATCCTCAGGGGACAACATTGATTCCATTGCACTTTCAGCCATCCATCGAAACAGTAGATGGATATGCCAACGATGCCATTCGGATGACGCAAAAGATCTACGCCGTCGACATTTCCTCCTTTGCCCCATCCACACTGCGCCGAGTCGACTCCGTTCTGGAAGAATGGAAAACCGGCGGTGCCAAGATGGAACAGGTAGCAAAGTCCATCTATGCCTTCGGTTCGTTTGCCGGTGAGGTTTTGCTTAAGGCCAGGCAAGGCGAGTGGTTTAAGCCAGATCAACCCCCAAATGAAGAGGACTTCTTCGACTATCCGTTCCTGGCTGTTCGCCTGATAGGCGGAGCAGTTTGGCGCCCCATTAATCTTGGCTTTCAGATGATGGACTCAGTGCCCAACTCAAGCTATTGGAACTCAATCGTCGATCTTCTTGGAAGAGTACCAGGTGAAGCCTGACCTATCAATCGACACGGACCCACAACAGCAGGAGGCGGCGTCGCCGCGAAGTGTTGTGCGCCGGTTATCTAACGTTAGGCGTCACAAGGCGCATAGCCGAACTGCTTACACCTGGAGACCCTGAATGAGCTATGACTTGCTTGTCTTTGCACCCGCTAAGGCGCCGAATGAACGCGAGGCATTTCTTTCCTGGTGGGAAGAGACATCCGAATGGTCCGAGGATCACAGCTACGACGATCCAAAGGTCTCCACACCAGAACTTCAGGCTTGGTTCCTTGAGATGATCAAGTTGTACCCGGCAATGAACGGCCCCTTCTCTTCGGAAGAGTTTCCAGAGGATGATTCGGCTGTCACCGACTATAGCGTCGGGAAGGAAGCAATCTACGCCGCGTTCGCCTGGTCCAAGGCAGAAGCCGCATATGAGCAGGTCTTTAGCCTTGCAGCCAAGCATCAACTTGGGTTTTTTGATGCAAGCTCAGAAACCGGGGCCGTGTGGCTACCGGACGGGAAAGGTGGGCTGAAGCTTTCTCATCAAGGTGAGTCATCAGACACTGACGACAGTGACGCCTAGCCCTTCCATCGAGAGGATGTGGCCCGGCAAGCCGGGCGCCCCCTCTCATGTCAAACGTTAGACCTCAGAGTCCAAGCTATGCGCGCCCTCGAACTCAAGATCCCACCGCCGCTCGTGGCGCTAATCATTGCGGTCGCCATGTGGATTGCTAGAAATGTTGCGCCGACGCTTGAACTGTCGCCCGCTACTCGCATCGTCGCAGCCGGCGTCGTCGCGGTCATTGGTGGCTACTTCAGCATCGCTGGCACCATTGCGTTTCGGCGAGCCAGGACCACGGTCAATCCTTTGAAGCCGGAGAACGCATCGTCACTCGTCACGTCCGGTGTCTATCGGATCACTCGCAATCCAATGTACGTCGCACTCGCCTTGCTTCTGGTGGCATGGAGTTTCTACTTGTMAGCGCCTGCGCTTCTGGCCGGCTCTGCACTCTTCGTTCTCTATGTCACTCGCTTCCAGATTCAACCCGAAGAGAGGGTACTGCGGCGCATGTTTGGTAACGATTACACGTCGTACACACAGAGGGTGCGAAGGTGGCTGTGAGACCTAACCCTCTTTTAATGCGGACCTGCCTTCCGCGGGCAGCTTAAGTCAAACGTCAGGTCTCAAAGCGTATGCCCTTGAACATTCGAAGCGTAATCTCAGAGGACGAGTATTGGGCTGTGGTTCAACAGCTGAAGGGATCTTCTGATTTCTTCGACGAGCAGGGAGACTCTCATGGCCACATCGACGGTGATCTTCAAGTATCAGTCGAAGCGGTATTAGTCCCACTTGTTGGTCCTTGGGAGAGTTCTGATGTCTGGTTCCACAATCAGGACTTTTACGGCGATGGAGTTCGCTCGCTTATCTTTCGCGCCGGGGAATTCCCTTGGGCCGCCGTGATACGTTTGCAGAACCTTTTGGTTGGCGATGCAGCCCGTTTTTGCATTTCTGTGCACATCTGTGATTCATTGGAGGCACAGGGGAAGTGGGTAGGATCGATCGCCATCTTGAAAGAGGATATCGTTGCAACGACCTATATTTCTGAAATGCTGCGGAGGCACCCGGGTGTTGAGACTTAACTTGCCCGTCAACACAGACGCCCAATGGTGTCCGCTCCCTACGGTCGCACCTGGCATTGGTCGCCGATTACGTTCACGTTAGTGTGTCCATGAGGCCGACGATAGCTGCATCCTGGAAATTTCTGACGCTAGCCGTCTCATTCGGCCCCATGGCGCTCGGCGTATGCGTGCTGCTCCTTCCCCGGTTTCGCTCGTTGCATGGCACAGTTGCCGAATGGATACTCTTGGCCGTACTGCTACTGCTTCCGTTCGTCGGCGCGTTCGGCCTGATCAAATACATGCCGTGCTCACTCAGGGTTCGAATTGCAATCGCCGTGGCTTACGTATTGGCCATGGCCATGCCGGTGCTACTCACAGCCATCTTCATCGGATGTTCATGGGCGGGCACGTGCTTCTAGGTGCATGCTCTAACATGCTGGTCCACACGGACGCCCAAGGGCGTCCGCGCTTACGACTCTCCTGTCCCTTGGTCGCCGGTCATCTCCTACGTTAGGCGTCAATATGCGCTCACCACTCAAAACACCCAAGCCTCTGCGCGACATTCGGTACTTCGAGAGCATCGATCCCCCTCAGTTCGAGCATCCCATGCCGAACTACGCATCGAAGCTCTATGGTTTCCCACGCGCATGTGTAGCTCTTGGCCAGCGCGTCGGGATGAAGTGCGAAGAACTTGGAATGTCTATCGGTCACGCTGATCATCTCTACCTGTGCTTTACACCATCTCTGCCCGATGGGGCAGTCAGTATGACTGAATACGCCACGGAGCATTGGCACCGCTTCGTGCTCTGCGGAATGGATCCAGCGTTCAATTCCCTGCCGGACGAGAGAAAACTGGCTGTAGTTACCGAGGCAACGTTTTCAGCGCTGCGCATGCTTGCGCCAACCGAGACGCCAGCGCTTGAAGTGCTTCGACACTCAGTCGAGTCAGAAGGCGAGGCGCTCAGAGTGTGCCTTAAGGTCAAAGCGACAAAGCAATACCGTGTACGCGTTGAGCAAACGGTCCCCGTGCATCCACAACCCACCGAGGTATTCGTTGAAGTCACAAATCTGAGAACGCAGCGCTCGAAGATGGTTAGAGTTGCAGAGGTGAAGTTCTACGATGATGCTCCAAGCTTGGTCGATCGCATTGCCATCGTTGATCACAAGCTCACGATCCATCCTCGAAAGTCCTTTCGAGCCAGCCTCATTGCCGCGGACTACCAAGTTCCAATTCAACTTGGCCTGGCCGACCTGAGTGGCGCCTAATCCTTCCTTCAAGCGAACGTGCCTGCGGCGGTCCGCTTAAGTCAAACGTTAGACATTAAGAGTAGAGAGCCGGAGCATGAAGCGCATCATGTATATCGAGAACAAATCGGGTGGTTTGAGCGGTTCCGGCCGCATTGGCTGGGTGGAGATGTCGCGCTCGACGCGCTCGTACACGTACGCCGGCAAGCGTTTTCTGAAAACGAAGTCCGGCTACAAATACAACTGCATCGAGGAAGAGACGGGAGCGCGTTACTGGATCTCTGGCCCCAAGAGGAAAGGTGGCGACACGATGTACGGCGGCATTATCGACATTGATGACGATGCCAGGCTTGAGTACTGGGCCAAAGTCCGAGGCCAGCCGGAGTGTATTCATCTAAAGCAAACCAGGTAACCAGACATGTCTGACATTTCGCCTGGCTCGGACACGCAGCAGCAGGATGCTGCTACGCGGCGCTTGCTGTGCGCCGGGAAGCCCGAACGGTAAGCCTCATCAGCGGCGCATCTCTCATCATCAAACAAGCATGACAGCACTTCGCGAAATTCACAGGCACAAAAGTACCTTGCAGTTGGCACGCAAACTCCTCACTGCGGCAATAGTGCTTCAGCTCCCGTTTCTGATCGAGATCGCGCTCAGACAAGCCGATTTACTGCTTCACCTGAACATCCTGGGCAACAGGCAAATGCCGGAAAAGACGTTTTGGTTTTTGAGCCTCACGGCGTCCGCCCTGGCGATCGTCGGGTTCATAATCGTTTGTCGCCAGCTATCGCTATGGGAAGGCGATCTGGAAAACACCGAATTCGTACAGCGAACCCGGCTACTTGGAACCATGAAAATTGCTGCGGGCATCCAACTCTTCTTCTATCTCGTCTTTCTGCTTCCGCTGTTCAGCCTCATTCCAGTAGTTTGGGCCAGGTCGAAAGCCACCGCCGCCATTCAAGACCTTGAGGTCTTGATGCCTGCTCGTCGGCGCTAGGCGGAGGAGCGGTAAGGATGCGTATGCCTTCATGTCGCGCGGATGCGTCATGTGGCCGTTCTGGCCATGCCAGCGGACAAAAATCGGACCCAATACAGGTAAGTTTTCTCGGTGCCAAGGCTATAGTGCAAATACCGAACCCGCTCCCGGACCTGATCCAGCAAGTGGGCAGACTGCAGTGGGGGATTGCGGGGTTTCGCGGAATTTTTATAACAGTATGAATTTCAGAGCATTGCCTTGAAATCCAGCGTGCAAGCAGCTTACCAAAGGTTCTGATGTCCAGATTAGATTGCAAGCGTCAGGTTATGTCGCAGGTTTTACGAAATACATTACGTTAGGCAGTGCAATGGCTGAGTTTCGGCGCATCACCAAGCGAGACAACAAGGCGAAGTTGTCTGAAATGGCAGCCAAGTACGAGGCGTTGCTCTCTGAGGCGCTGGAATTTGCCAAGCGCAAAGCCGAATCGAAGCCACAGGCCGTTCGCGACATTCTCGCCACGGGCACCGTCGAAGGCATTGCATCAAACCTGAACGCCAAGGTGGCTGCAGTGTGCTATCGGGCAGAGCAGTACAGGCGTACGTGGCACAGTCTGACTCCCTGGCAGTATCTTGAGCACACAACCGTCGAAGAACAAGCCGACTCCATGCTCCAGACTGTCGAGGACAACCTCCATATGACGGAAACAAACTCCTGGCCTTCGCCCCCGTCAAATCCCAAACGGACCAGGGCAACTCCGTGAGCGGCGCGGCGCTGCCTAACCTCTCCGTCAAGGGGACGTCCCGCAAGCGGGCCGCTCCTTACGTCAAAGGGTAGGCAAATGCAAACAATCTTGAGTGTTGCGTTCGGCTTCATGGCGGTGTTAGCTGCCGCGGCGATTACGGTGTTGGCAGGTTCCCCGTCCGCTGGACACCCGGCTCAGTACGCCGCAGCATTTATAGTCGCGGGGGTGATGCTGTCCGTGCCATTTGCCCTTGTATCCCTTTGGCTCGCGTTGGCTGACCGAGGCATCGAACGTGGCGAGAGGCTACGGATTCTGGGGATCACGCTTTTGGTGATCGGGGCGGCCCGGTGGCTCGGAATCCTCGTGGCGATCGGCCCCGTGTTTGCGGAAGGAAGTCTTCTGCTCATGGCACTTGGCGGGGCCTTTCATATTCGGAGCAAGCAGCTAACCAAAGGGACGGGCAATGCATAACATGGCAGTCGACACGGACGTCCTCGAGGCACGCTGTCGCGCGCATATGGTCTGCCGATCACTTCTACGTTAGGCCGCAGCAAACTCCCTGGCCCCTCAGCACAGATGACATCCCAAAAAAAGCATGCCTAGTTTTACCATTGCCGGTCGCCTGGGCCCTGCACTCTTAGGCGGAGCCCTCGTTGCTCTGCTCGGTTGGGTGTCCTTCGGATCACTCCTGCCAGGTGCTGCGGCGCCTGTTGGCGCCTGGATGCTCGGTGCCGCCGTAGCGTTTGGCGCGCCGAGTGCATCCAAGGCATGGCGTAGGGTTCTGCTCCTGGCAGGGCTGCTCTCATTTGTGGCGGCTTGGGCAATGTGGGTTGCGGTTTTAGGCGGAACGCAGGGTGCCGTTCAGGCCACACGCGCCGAAAACGCGCCAGGCTTCGGCCTTCTTGTCCTGGTTGGCGCCGTGTTGTTATTGTTCCTTGGACCTCCGTTCTTCATCTTGCTCGGTCTGGGACTCATGGTACTTGCCCACTTTGTGGGCCGGGAGCCACCACGCCGCAAGGGAAAAAAGCCAAGCCTCGCAGATGAAACAGGCGACTAACTCTTCCATCGAGAGAACGGCACAGGGGCTTCACCCTTGTGCCGCCTCTCATGTCCAACGTTAAGACGCATGGCAACCTCAAACACCGCTGGATACTCTGGAACGCCGCTTTCCAGGAAGCTTGGCATCAAAGAGGCGCATCGAGTGCTGCTCATCGCAGCACCTGAGGAGTACGAAAGTCTGTTGGCCCCACTTCCACCAGCCGTGCAGTTTGTGAGCCAGCCCGATTCAAAGGTAGATATCGCTCACGCCTTTGTCACGCAGCGAGAAGAACTGGCAAAGACTCTGAGTGTCTTGCGCAAGAAGCTGAAACCCGACGCAGCGCTGTGGGTCTCCTGGCCAAAAAAATCAGCCAAGGTACCGACCACCATCACAGAAGACACTATCCGCGAGTTGGCGCTGCCACTTGGCTTCGTAGATATCAAGGTCTGCGCCGTCACGGAAGTCTGGTCGGGACTCAAATTGGTGGTTCGCAAGGAGCTTCGCTGAGAATGCGGCCTAACCCTTCCATCAAGACAAACGTTAGGTGCCGCTCATGGTAGCCACCAGGCTCCTGCTGATCTTTGCGCTTCTCTGCACCTCAGCCCTGCCTGTATCTGCTGAATACACGCCAACGGGACGGAAGGCCATCTCCGCAATTTCGGCCGCTTTTCCGCATCTGGATTTCATCTGGACAAGCGCCGAAGGCGATCTGGACGGTGACGGAATCGCTGATCTGGCTTTAGTGGCCACTGGGCAGAGAGGTGGAAATCCACAGCGCGAGGAGCGCCTTTTCATTCTCAAGGGAAATCCGGATGGAAGCTATGGAGTCCTTTCCGCGTCTGACGAGTTTTGTCGCGTGAGCAAGTTCTATAACATCGATATAAAAAAGAATTCTGTGTTTGTGCAGGCGGTCGAGTATGCGGACGCCGCTCGCGCGTCGAGTTACACCATGCAGTTTCGATACAACGCGAGTCTCAAAGACCTTGAATTCGTCGGCGAAGAGACTCTTGACGAGAACTATAACGATGGGTCTTACTACAGGGTCAGCAACAATTACTTGACGAAAACTGCCATTCATTCACGCCACGCGGGCAAGAGGCACAAGGACGTCAACGTTCGCCTCAACAGCTTTCCGATACTCAGATTGCAAGGCTTTGACTGTTCGAACCGTGGCTCGTCTGATTCGGTCGTCCACATTGACGAAAACTTCAAGGTGCGATCCCGATGAAGAGCAAGACAGCTAACAAATCGACCCAGTGGCGACGATCTGCGGCCGCGTCTGGCCTCCACCGTTAGACTCCATTTCACATATGCCATCACCAGTCATCGTCGCGCTCGACTTCGAATCCTCGGCTGAGGCGTTGGCATTGGTCAATCGGCTCGGTCCCGAAGCCGATCACTACAAGGTCGGCCTTCAGCTGCTCACAGAGGCTGGACCGCAGGTAGTTCGAGAGCTGGTGTCGGCAGGCAAACAGGTCTTCCTCGATCTCAAGCTTCACGAGATACCCAACTCCGTAGCCAGTGCCGTCAAAGCCGCTGGCAAGCTTGGGGTTTCAATGGTCACGGTCCATGCGTCGGCGGGTTCGGCCGTTCTGCGAGCGGCTGCCAGTGCTGCCGAGCCATACTCCAATCTAAAAGTTCTTGGCCTTACGGTCATCACAAGCCTTTCTGACGCCGAGCTCCCAGAGATCGGTCTTGCATCATCAGTCAAAGACCAGGTTTTCCGCCTCGCTTCGCTGGCTTGCAAGTCAGGCTGCCACGGTATCGTGGCCTCCGCCCAGGAGGCCGCCTACTTGTGTGATTCCTTGCCTGCCGGGGTACTCATCGTCTGCCCCGGCATTCAGCTTTCCCAGCCGGCAGCCACAGACCAGGTGCGCATCTCCACTCCTGCTGCGGCGGCCAGGGCAGGCGCCACTCACATCGTCATCGGCCGCGCCATAGCAGGTGCTTCGGAGCCACTGGCAGCGTACCGGACAGCAGTCGAGTCGTTTAGCAATGGCGTCTAACCCCTCAATCAACCAGACGTACCCCGGCAAGCCGGCATCTTGTCTTTCGGCGTCGTCGTGGCTACATTCTTGTTTGAATCGCATATGAAGTCGCGATACGCTACGCCACATAACATATCAACCGGCGCGGAGCCACAACAGCAGGATGTGGTTCCGCCGCATTTGTTGGTGGTCCGATCATTTTTACGTTAGGCCTAAGGAGCCACCGATGTTTCGAATCTTAGGTAGCCGAGTCGTCGCGATCTGTCTTGTTGTGTTTGGCATCTTTTTTATGTATGCCGGTCACAAGAACGCCACCAAGTTTTCGGCATTGCGCGATCACGGCAAGACGACCAAGGCCGAGGTAACCAGGCTGGAGTGGAAGGAGAAGAAGAATACCCATGCTGACAGCCTTTACACAGCGCATGTTCGCTTCACTACGGAGGATGGTCGCGAAATTCGGACTGAAGTCGGCGTTGCTGCGGAGCTTGGCCGTGCCTTGCGCAGCAACTCTGTCCCATCCACCATGACGGTTCGCTATCTACCTGAAGCACCCAGCACGCTTCAAGACATCAACCAGGACGACTCCTCTGATGCCCAGAAGGGCGTTGGTCGCTATATGTTGCTTGGGGGACTGGCCATGTTGGTCATCCGCTTCTTCTTTTCAGGCCGTGCGAAATGATGCCAAGCCCTTTCTTCAAGCGGACCCGCCTGCGGCGGTCCGGTTAAGTCAACCGTTAGACCGCACCTCAATGTTTCGCTCTGCCACCATCGCTGAAGTCGCCGACCTTTTGGAAGACGGCCTTCGCGGGTTGCATCCGGAGCATCGGGCAGCTTTAGAGAAGGCATGCATAGCTCCGCGTGAGCTGTCGGTCGCGGATTCACCGGGTGAGTATGTCGTTGCCGTCGCTGCCTTTGGCGATAAGCTGCTGTACTGGTCCGACGTAGAGGAAGGGTGGGAGCTCGAACGCCCAGACGACGAGGGCGGCATTGCGTCGCGTGGCTGCAACCAGTTTGAGCTAGCTCATGTCATGTATCAAACGCTGGGAGATCCCAATGCGGTCTAACTGGTCGGTCAACGCGGATTCGCAACTTCAAAAGACGGCTCCGCTGCAAATGTTGCGGTCCGGTCACCCTCTACGTTAGGCATCACGTGACGGCCGCCGAGGACATTTATTACGATCTGGCGCCCGAAGAGGCGCGGGAACGGCTGCACGAACTCGCCGGAGATGGGGACCACGAGGCCGAGTTCTATCTTGGTCACTTGGCGGACGAGAGCTCGCCCAGGAACCCGGTCGAAGCGCTGGTCTGGTACAAGAAAGCTGCCGCCGGCGGCCTGCTGGAGGCAAAGCACTGGGTTGCGAGCTTCACCTATCACGGCATGGGCACAAGTCAGGACGTCTTGGCTGCCGTCCGCCTTCTCCGTGAATGTGCAGAGGCGGGGCTGGATTCATCCCAGTGGAAACTCGGCCAGCATCTTCTGCAGTTCCCGGAGAACACAACCGAGGCTCTCCGGTGGTTGACGGCGGCGGCAAGCCAGGGGCACACGGGGGCAATCGAGTTGTTGGCTGAAGCCGGTCAACTTCAACGTTAGGCGTCACTTGAAGCAGTTCCTCGCATCGTCAATTCAAAATTGAGAGGTCACATGCTCACGCTTTACTACACCCCCAATACTTGTGCGCTGGCAACGCATCTGGCGCTGGCTCATGCAAATGCAGAGTACGAACTGGTACGGATCGACTTCTCGAAGAATGAACAACGGGCGGCAGACTACCTGAAGGTCAATCCGAAGGGCCGGGTTCCAGCGCTTGTGACGGGGCGCGGGGTCCTGACGGAAACACCGGCCATGCTCATGTTCATCGCCCAGACGTACCCGGACGCGCATCTGGCTCCGCTTGGTGACACGTTTCGACTTGCGGAGATGAACGCTTTCAACGGCTATTTGTGCTCCACGGTTCATGTCGCCCACGCCCACCGAATGCGCGGCCACAGATGGGCAGACGAACCTGAAGCGTGGGACGCGATGCGAAGGAAGGTTCCTCAATCTGTGGGTGACGCCTTCTCGCTTATTGAAGATGAGTATCTGCGTGGACCGTGGGTTCTGGGAGAAGAGTTTTCTGTGTCAGACCTGTATCTTCTAACCTTGGCCCGCTGGCTGGAGAGTGACGGGGTGGACCTCTCCCGCCTTCCCCGAATCCTCGATCACAGGGCGCGAATGCTGGCTCTTCCTCTCGTCGCCGAGGTCATTGCTCAAGAGGAAGGGCAGCCGAAATGAGGCCTGGCCCCACCGTCGGGCAGACACTTCGGAGGCCGCTTCGCGCCCGTTGGCCCGCTTCTCATGTCAAACGCTAGAAGGCATCAGCATGGGCTTCGATAGCACATGGCAGTTCCTCGGAGGCATCGCAATTGGGCTAGCGGTGATCGGGTCGTTGTGCCTTCGCGCTGCCGCGTCGTATGTGCTCGAGCGCTGGGGCCGCAGAACGAAAGGTGCAGTGGTAAGTTCAGTAGAGAAGAATGACGATGGAAGCGTGGTGTACGTCGTGTTTTATGAGTTCACAGCTACTTCGACCTCCGGTGCGCCTCAGATTCAAGCGGGGAAGCAGACGACGCGCTATGGCTTTCGCGCCAGCGACATTGTTGCCGTTCGATATTGGCCGAAGTGGCCGAGGCTCAACCGAATCGCGGAGCGCGCCGTCTGAAGACGGCAAGGACACGGGAGATGCCGTCTAACATATCCATCGACGCGCACCCACAACGACAGGATGCGGCTTCGCCGCAATTGTTGATGGTCCGGTCATCTTTACGTTATGTCGCGAACGCCACCGCCTCCTGATGTCGGCAATCTCTGGCAGCGCGTGCACAAGCAATGGCGCGACGCTGGAGTGGGCGTAAGCGCTGGCGCAACTGAGGAAGCGATTGCGGAATTTGAGCGCCGGTACGAAGTAGCTTTGCCTGAGGATGTCCGAGCCTATTTCGTTGCTGAAAACGGAACTGGCCATGAGATGGATGATGTGTACTTCCGCTTTTGGCCGTTGGCGGAGATCAGGCCCGTGAAAGACGAACTGGATGATTCAGGCGGTGTCATCTATCCGGATCGCTTCGCGTATCCCGACTGCTTCGTGTTCGCTGATCATCTTATGAACAGTTGGCTTTACGCAGTCCGACTGACGAGCGACCGGAATCAACTCGCCCCGGTGTACCGCGTCACAGCCTCGGACGAGGGTGGGGAACAGATGGCTCCGACATTCCGTCTATTCATGAGCCGATACGCGGATCGGCCGGAGAGCATTCTTTGAGGCTGTTGCGACATAACCTGTCGTTCGAAACGGACGTCCAGCGGCGTTCGCCCCCTTCGTTCCCAACTTTGCCGGGTCGCCAGTCAACGTCGCGTTAGGCGTCACGAATTCCCTCGCACATCACTTTCCGAGATCAGCCACAACATGAAGATCGGTCAAGCAGTCATTCGCACGATCCTGGGGCTCTCAGGTGCAAGTGCACTTGCCCTGGTTCTCGCAGCCGGCTATTACGCCAACGAAGTGAGGGCTGCCAGAGTTGCAACACCGTCTCTGATTTCCGAAACCTGGAAGCGCTTTGGAGCCCGGCTGAAACCCACAGACTTGTCGAAGGACAGGCAAGCCATGTTGTTGGCAGTCGAAGACCCGGCGTTCACCCGGCATCACGGCGTCGATCTTCAAACTCCCGGCGCAGGAATGACGACCATCACGCAAGGTCTGGTCAAGCTCATTTACTTCCCGGACGGGTTCAAGCAAGGTATCGCTAAAGTTCGCCAGACGCTGATTGCGCAATACGCCCTGGATTCGCTGGTTTCCAAGAACGATCAAATGCAATTGTTCCTGAATATCTGCTATCTGGGCAGCAAGAATGGCCAGCCTGTTCATGGCTATGCGGCCGCCGCACAGGCATATTTCGGCAAGAGCTTTGCGGAACTCACTGACGAGGAGTTCCTGTCGCTCGTCGCAATGCACATAGCCCCCGATAACCTGAAGCCTGGGACGCCCGAAAACACCCAACGCGTTCAACGTATTCACGCCTACCTCTCTGGCAAGTATCGGCCTGCGAGCCTGCTGGATGTTGAGTACAACGGAAAGCAACACGGAACACTGGCGGAAGAAGCCCTCATGTCAATCTTGCGACTTGTCACTGACGCAAGGCCTGAGCGCGCTGGTAGCTAACGCACTTGACTTGCAGTGGTGCCCAGCCTTTTAATTGAGAGGACGCGTCCCGGCAAGCCGGGTCACGCCTCACATCTCAAACGTTAGACAGCACGAATTACGCCATGGCTTTCGCTTCACATGAAGAGTACTTCGCGAGCGTGCCCGCCGAGTCGCGCCTTCAGCTCCAATCCATTCAGGAAAAAGTTGAGGCCTTGGTGCCTGGCGCCTCGCGCTGCGTAAGCTACAACATGCCCGCATTCAAGCGCGGTCGGGTGTTCTTCTACTTCGCTGCATTCAAGAAGCACATTGGCGTCTATCCGCCTGTCACGCAAGATGCGCGCCTCATACAGGAACTCGCGCCATACCGTGGCGAAAAGGGCAATTTGTCCTTCCCGCTGAAGGAGGAGCTTCCTATCGAGCTTATTGGCCGGGTTGCCCTGGCGCTGGCGCAAGAGTACGGCCGCAAGTGAACGGCGAGCGTGGTCCCTGACCTTTCGTTGCTTCCTGGAGTTCTCTTTGCCGCAGGTGGGGCAGGGGGCAGCGCCGACGCTGCGGCATGCGCGCACTGAGGCCTGCCTCTGCATAGGGCTGAAACGAAGACGGCGCTTTTTTGCGCGCCCCTTGTTTTGCTATCAAATCAGTAGCTGCTTGCGCTCATCCGCATTGGTCTTGGGGCCTGTTTCGTATATGAAAATACCCAAAAACAGTTGATTCTGGCGCTGCCATACCTCGCAAAAGACCCTGTAGTGGCCTCCAAAGAGCGGTTTTGACCTCTTTTTATGCATGAAAACTGGCTGCAGACCAATGTGGACGGGCGCAAACAGCTATTAAATCAATAGCATTTCGAGCGGGAAGGGGGCCTATCTGACGACCGGACTCGTGCGCACGCCTGTGCTTGTCTGTCGCATCCACGCCATAGGTTCCAAAGCGTTCTTGGCGAGGTCGATTCTCATGGTGATAATCGCCGTGATTTGCCTCCCCAGGTGAACTGATGAAGCCGCAGGTCTCACGACCGGAGGCCCGCCTGGGATGGGGATCCTCGCATTCATGCGAGACAAGCGGCGAGCACTGGATAAGGACCCCGTGCGTTCGTCACTGATGTACTTCAAATATTGGGGGGAATTGGTTTTGAGCCTGACAAAGATTTCACTTGTGCTGTTCATTGGGGGCCTGGTATGGCTCGGTGCCGAGTATGCGGAGGACCGCAAGCGCCCGTCGCGCCACAAGGTCCCTTCTGAGGCTGAATTGAGCACTGCCACCGGCAAAGCCCTGAGCGCCCGCGTTGTTGAGCGCAAGACAAAAAAAGGTGTACTTGCGAGCCGTTACGCGGAGCTGGACATACAAACCTCCGCAGGCATCGAGACTGTGCGCGTGGGCGAGCCGAACTCTGAGCGTTCGCTGGACGGGCTGGGTGGTGAAACCGTGACAGTCAGGTTCGATCCGAAGGACGAAAAGTCGGTGTTCAGCCTGAGCACCCCAAGCCGCCAGGTGATCGCGTACCGCGATACAGCCGCGTTCAAGGCCAGGCTTGTCGAGGGCAACAGCGGCGGCTACACCATCGGCTGGATCGCGGTGGCGTTGGGCGTTCTTGGCTTCTGGTTTGGCCGTAAGGTGGCAGCGAGTTGACCAGAAGTGCTGTGTCTTGCCCGGGGCCGCGCAGCTCAAACGGGGGCACGGTATTTCTGCTACTCAAAACAGCCACCCCAACCCCATGAGTCTTATCGCCGAGCCCATTTCTCCCCAGTTCGCGGCGAGCACGCTGCGGAATTTGCTGACACCGACCTTCGGACCCCTTCAGGGCTGGAAGAGCGGCCGTGGCCACAGCTGGTTCACAAGCTCCACCAATCTGTTCAAGCTTGAGTTCTACGGGCGTGTGCCGAGTTGGTCGTTCGAGTTCGCATTGAATCTCTGCCCCAAATATCCGTCCCATATGAAAGCCGCTGTCTCGTCGATGGCGAGCTTCGATCTGGAGATCGACCTCAAGCGATTGGCCGACGCGCACAACCTGCCATTGAGCCTAAAGGGCGTGCTGCCTGGTGGTGAAAACCAATACACCATGCTGGTGAACAACGGCCCGGCAGCAGAGCGTGCCGCGGCTGAGCTTGCCTCTGTACTGGCGCATGCACTGCCGTTGCTGGCAGGGATCGACAGTTGGCAAGCGCTGGACCATTGGGCTAACCGCGTACCGGATGCCGACTGCCCGTTTCGGTTCTTGCGCCGCCCCACCACATGGACACCCATGAACTACCATGCCGACCTCGCCATCGCCAAGGCGGCAAATGCGCCTGACTTTGCCGCCCGGGCATCCGGCAAGCTGTCTCGCTACCGCGAGCGCGGCACGCCGATGGTTGGCTTTCTGGAAGCGTTTATCGCCGCATGCGGACTGCCCACATGAGCCGGCGCGGCGCCGGGAACCCTCCATTCAATGGTGTAGCCGCCATTGTTGGCCTTGGCCGCCTCGCCAAGCAGGGTTGTACCGGGTATCTCAAACCTTAGTCGTCACCGGCCATGCGAAAACTTCTACTCGTCGGTGCGTGCTGGGCCTTCTGGCTAATTTATGTCGTCGCGACCGTCAAGACCGATCTGAGAGCCGGCATCTCCGTGTGGCCATTCGTCAAGATGGCAGTCGCTGCCGTTGTTGCCGGATACGTCAGCTCAGTCCTTCTGCGGCCGTCAACCGAAGCTCAGGATGAAGCCGAAGAATCCCACTGGCGGCCTATGCCGCTGTTGATCAGGGTTGTTCTGGCAGTCGCAATCTTCACCGTAGGCCTTGGCCTGATCGCCATGAGCCTGGTTACCTCTTTGTTCGGTGCCATCGGAGTGGTTATCGGGATTGCCTGCTTGCCCATAGCTCTCTACTTTCTTGTCGCCGGTAAATACAATCCGCATGATGTGCCTTGAGTACTTTAAAAGAGGCACTGAACCCTTCTGTTGGGAGGTGCCGACCGGAAAACCGGTCAGCACTGTCCTTCTAAAGCGTTAAACCGTGCACGTGACGGCAATTCCACTCTTGCTATCCGACGCAGACTACAGGCTTAATACGCGCAAAGCATCACACACAACACCATGCGTTCACTTTTAGCCCTGCTTGCGTTTGTCATCACCTCAACACTCGCCACGGCTGCAGAGCCCAGCAAGGTCCGGGCTGGCTCGTTTGTACTTCTTGCTGAATCAAGGCTTCCCGATGCAGCGGCCTTTCGTGCACAGCTCGAGGTGCGGCTCAAGGGAAGGGTCAAGATTGATGACATGGAAGCAGACGGCCAAAAGATCATTCTTCTTCGATCGCGGGGTGGTACGGTGATGATTGGCCTCATCGATGCACCTCTGCCAAAAGGCCAGATTGACGACTTGTGCCAAGGCGCTTGGTACTGGAAGAGGGCCTGCGAAGAGACTGCCCGGCACCAAGCCCATGTATACGTCAGTATCCTGGACACGAATCTCGATCAGCTGGACGCTTATCTCTTGCAGACCGACGTGGTGACAACGCTGATGGACCAGAATGCCATCGCAAGCTATTGGGGCGCGAGCCTGCAGTCCCGTGAGGCGTTCCTGAAACAGAGCGCGCAGGCCAGTCGAGCGAGGCCGCCCGTTTGGCTTTGGGTCAACTTCCGTATCTCAACCGATCTGGAGAAGGGGTTCTCGCTGTCCACGCAAGGAATGGAGAAGTTTGACCTTCGGGAAATTGAGACCAAGGACGTGAATCGGAATGGCCTGGAAGTTTTCTCCCTGCTCATGAACATGGCCCAGTATCTCGTCAGCAGTGGACCGGTGATTAAAGACGGGGAGACGATAGGTGCTTCACCAGCGCTGAACATCAGGGTTCGCCAAGGACCGTCCTACTGGCGAGAAGGTGCCACGGTCTACAGAGTCATGTATCCAAAGGAATGAGGGCCGCACATGTGTGATTTCTGCCCTGACGATCGACAGGTCGCTTCAGTACTCGCGAAGCAAAACCCCAGCCCGCATTGGCTGGCATGGTGAGGAAAGCTTCTACTTCGCGGCCCCCCATGTCGTGCGGATGCGTCATGTGGCCATTGCGGCCGTGCCAACGGACAAAAAACGGACCCAATACAGGTAAGTTTTCCCGGTGCCAAGGCTATAGTGCAAATACCGAACCCGCTCCCGGACCTGATCCAGCAAGCGGGCAGACTGCAGCGGAGGATTGCGGGGTTTCACAGAATTTTTATAGCTGTATGAATTTCAGAGAATTGCCTTGAAACCCAGCATGCAAGCGGCTTACAGGAGTTTTGGATGTCCGGATTAGATTGCAAGCGCCAAGTCATACAGCAGGGTTTGCGGCATACATTACGTTAGGAATCCACCTTGAACCTGCAGCAGTTATATCGTGCGGTTCGGGATCGCTTCCCGGAAGTTGCCACCTCGGCGGATCGCGAACACGTCAGGAGGGGAGAGTTGGAGCCAGATGACGCCTACTCTTGGTTTCATAGCCTGGCTAACGAACTCAACCGCCAGATGAGTCGATCTATTGCATTCGAGACCCATAAACCCCTCTTTCACTTCATCGGCGAAGCGGCACTCGTCTGCGACGAAGAGGCAAGAGAGTGCATTGATGTTTCGTTCGTGGAGAATCTGTTTTGGGGGGTTCCCGAGTCCAAGACAGAGCCCTATTGGCGCGAGTTGCCAGCCCGGCTGAAACAGCTGTACCTATCGTTTCACCATCGGCCTCCCACCTAAGAAGCAAGCCGATTCATCCTTCAGGCACTCACATCATGCTCGACCCCACCCAGATGCCTAACCCCTCCGTCAATGGGACGTCCCGCGTGCGAGCCGCTCCTTACGTCAAACGTTAAACCTTCTATGCCAGAAGCTTCTTACGAGCCCAATCTCACCTTCACCGCGGAGCAGGTGTACGAGCTGCTTGGAAAACGCGTGCTGATCGGCGTAACTCACCGCACCTTGGACGACGCGGTCGCTTCACTTGAAGAGTTTCATGGAGAGGTAGTACGCGTGAACCTGGACGAAGGGCTGGTACTGAAATTGTCGACTGGCGCGGAGCGTAGCATCCCGCCCGATCTTTCGCGCTTGGAACCGGCCTTTCCTGGTGAATATAGGCTCAAGACCACTGGTGAGGTAGTCATCGATCCTGACTTCACGGCAATGTGGACGGTCTACCCCAAAGGGTATCGTGGAGGTCCGGATGCTTAACTTGTCAATCGACACAGACCCACTACAGCAGGAGGCGGCTTCGCCGCTTATGTTGGTGGTTCGGTCATTTTTACGGTAGAGCTCACATGCGCAAAATTGCACCACTCTCACTTTTCCTAGTCTTCGCTCTCATGGTTGGGTGCGATCAACCCACTTCAAAAGCGACATCACCCGTACCATCCCGGTCGGTTCAAATTGAGCGAGCAGAGTTCGGCTTGTTCACGATTGAAGACGGTAAAGCAAGTTTTACCCCTTCGAAGACCGTTCCCCTGTCGGTCAATCAGGCCTACGGATGGGTTGTGGAGCTAAGAACAAAACAAGAGAAGGTCAAGTGGCGAGAGGAATTTACTCTGCCGTCAGCTCCAGCTGTGTGGGGTAGTTCGCCCGCGGGTTCTCAAGAATTTTCAGCCGATAAAAGGACTTCCATTCTTGAGCGAGAAGTTGCTCCCAAAAACGGAAAAATTTTTAACTCATGGTCTGTCGCTGCAGGCGATCCACCGGGTCGCTACACCATCCGTGTATCAGTTGCAGATGCTGAACCAGTAGTTTTCGAGTTCGAGGTCCGGTGAGTCCTAACCCTTCCATCGAGAGGACGTCTTGCAGCTGGCTGCACCAGCTGCAAGCCGCCTCTCATGTCAAACGTTGAACTGCAGAATATGTACAGATTTCCCAAGGAGCTTGACCTGTCGTCAGTTGTCGGTGAGTTCACTACGCAATTGCGGGTTGGGCAGTTCGATCTCCAATTCACGTTCGGCTCTGTGAGCTTCGCAGTTCAATCCCCAATAAGCATCTTTCGCGACGGCGAACTGGCGGCGTACTGGGAGGAAGGAAAATGGCCAGAGCCCGGCTTCTACGACGTCATGAACGCCGGAGTCAGACGTTGCGAAATCGTCAGCGACAAGCTGTTGGTGTTTGAGTTCGAGAATGGATTGCAGATGCATCTTGAAGACAATTCAGATCACTACGAGAGCATGCAGATTGCTATCGAAGGGGACCCCAATACATGGACAATTTAATGAGCAAGCCGTTCAACAGGTCGCCCAGGGCGGACGCCTTCGGTCCCGCTTGGCTTCGACGTTGAGGTTCACCAACGAAATGTTTCTGGCGCTCAAAAGAAAAGTTGCGGATGGGTTTCTGGTTGTCGCTGATGTGGCAGGCTTGGTTCTGTCCGCTTCTGGGGCATCCGTCGTAGCCGTCCTGGGCAAATTAATGCTTGCAGTTATTTTGGGTGCTATCGCGCTTGGCTTTTTTCTGCGTCTTGCCGGTCGGCGTCAAAAAAATGCCTCGGTACCCGCGCGCACACCTGCTTGGTGCTACGTCGCCTCAGTGGTCTTGGCTGCTTTGGAGGTTGCCTTGCTGGCCGAAGCCACTAACCTGCCCCTTCGTTTCTACCAGCCAGGTTTTGAGGCGTGGCACTGGGCGCTCGTTGTGGTTGCCCTCTTCGTTGCGTACGTTGTGCACATGCAGGTCTTCCGCTCATTTACACGGAGGCAAGGTGTCGCAGCGCAGCCTTAACAAGTCGCTCGGCTGGGACAGGCCACAACAGGAGGCCACTTCGGGGCTGATGTGGCGTGCCTGGCAGCTCCAACGCTACGTGCTACATGCGTGTCGTTTCCGCCAGGGAGTCGAGTATGCTCGTGTGGAGTTTGCTGGTATTTGGCCTCATCCTGATTGCGACGGGTTGGGCGCTAAAGCCGAAACGATCGGAGAAGTGACTTATGCATAACATGTCAATCGACACGGATCCACAACTGCAGGAGGCGGCTTCGCCCCCAGTTTTGATGGTCCGGTCATCTTCACGTTAGGCTCCTTCTTCCCTGCCTCATGCTTGCAAAGCTATTCGCCGCACTCCTGGCACTCTCTGGAGTACTGCTGGTCCTTGTAGGGAGCGCGGCTATCATCCAGGCCGAACCCAACTCACCCATGTTCTTTGGAATGCTATCTGCCATCGTTGCGTTCGGAGTGGGCTGCCTCATCGCCTCCATTGGTGTCTTCAGAATGCGGCGGTACGGCTTCGTTTTATGCATTGGCCTGGGCGTCAGTGCTGCCGGCCTCGCGCTTATCGTTTCTGAACCTGTAGGCCAGGGAGTACTCTGGCCAATCTTTGCGTTCATGACGGCCAGCGGCGCTGCCGGCTTGTTTGTAAAGTCAGGCGCCGATGCTACGGGAAGAGCCGCGCCGTGACCAATCGTTCGATTTTCTTGACGGCATATTGCCTTCGCTCTACAGCCTGACAGCTCACGTCGAACTTTCGGCGTCACCAATTTGCAAGGGAGTTAGTTTTGAACAAAGCATGTGCAGTGTCGGCAAGTTTGTTGGCCTTCTTGTCAGTTGAAGCCGCAGCCCAAGCCATACCAATGGAGGAACAGACATTTACTGAATTTGCTGCACAAGCAGTACGGCGCGAGGTTGGCGACACGCCCGTCGCAATAAAGGGGCCATTTACACTGTCGGTTGGCGCATTGCAGGCCAATCTAGACAGAGTTTTCGGTTTTTGCCGCTCTAATAATTCTGGTTGCGCATCCGAAATTGATCGGTATGCCAAGGGTGTGGCGCAAGTGCTAAAACAACAGAATGCGCCGGTAGACAGAAGCTCAGTGCGCCTCGTTGTCCGGTCAAGCGAATATATCAAGCGAGCGCAGGAATCGTTGAGTAGTGATGGCCCGACGCTTCAAACGAAGCCACTCGTTGAAGGGCTGGTATCGGTAGCCGTGCTCGATACGCCGCGCGCGATGAGACCGCTTGACGATCGCGACCTGAGAAAGCTCAACATGTCACAGAATCAGCTGTTTGAGCTTGGTGGTGAGAATCTGCAAGCCACACTGAAGCCTCTCGCTGACAGTGCGAAGCCCGTCGGAAGCGGACAGATTGGCGCTATTACAGGTAGCGTGTATGAAGTCGGCCGCGTCGCCATTCTTTCTCAGTGGGCACCTCTTGCAAATGCTCAGCAAGGTCTCCTTGTTATAGCTCTTCCAACAACGGATATGGTCTTGTACATATCGGAATCTACTCCGTCAGCAATAGATGCACTTCGGGCGCTCTCAAAAGACACCGCTGCAAAATCATCCAATCCTCTTTCGCCAACCACCGTACTCAAATGGACCGCTGAGCGATGGATGCCCGCACAGTGAGCGCCAAGGTGGCCGCATCAATGCCTGACCCTTCTATCAAGAGGGCGCACCCCGGCATGCCGGGTGGAGCCGCTCATCTCAAACCTTAGACGTCAAGAGAAAATATGCGCAGTCCCATTGAGCGTTTCAAAACCGTATGGCTCGACGCCAGGAGCCGTGGGTCGTCCAAACACAGGAACGCTGTTTGTGTTTCCACCATCGATGCGGATGGATACCCCAGTTCGCGGTTCGTCGATTTGAAGGAAGCGGAAGAGACGGGTTTCGTCTTCTGCACGCATTTGGACTCTGGCAAGGCCTTGGACATCGCTCGCAACCCCAAGACCGGCATCACCCTGTGGTGGGAGCATGTCGCCACGCAGGTGCGTATCAAGGGAATTTGCATGGCGATACCGGAACAAGAGGCTGATGTCCACTGGGCGGGCCGCCTGCGGGATGCCCAAATTGCCACAGCGACATTTCAGCAGAGCCGTCCGCTTGCAAGCCTCGAGTCGCTTTCGGATCAATACGGACGCGCCGTAGCTGCGTACGATGGCAAGCCAATCCCTCGCCCCGCGAACTGGGGCGGATTCAGGCTCCGGGCCGAGCACATTGAATTTCTGGAGTTCAAAGAGAGCCGCCTGCATGCGCGCACGACCTATTCCCGCATTGGTTCCAGCTGGGAGCAAGCGTTCCTGCAACCTTAGGGTATCTCGCCGGGAGTAACCCATCATCTGAGCGGACCGCAACAGCAGGCCACGTGACACCGTGCTGTTAGTTCCGGTTCCGCGCGGCCTGCTGCTACAGTCCACTCAGCCCAAATGTTAGGCCTTAACAATGCCCGATTACGACAACCCCGAAGTTGAAGCCCAGTGGTGTGCAGAGCGCCGTGCTGAAGTATCCGAATACTTGCGGCGAGAAGGCCTGGTGCATGGCCGGATCGGCGTTGAGCCTGTGTGGCACCTTGCCCCCTATGTCTCAGTTTGGACCGTCGAAAGCCTTGAGAGCCCTGGTTCGGTGGGCTGGTGGGCTATCTCTGGCGATATGCCGAACGACTATGTTTCCTCAAGCAAGGCTGGAACTCCACGGGAAGCGGTGCATGCCATCGCTTCTCTCTGGCAGGACGCGGCTCGATGCATGGCGCGTGGAGAGCGGCACCCAACGTTTGTCATTGGTACGGGAGAGAACATGGAAGAACTCGCCCCCATGCTCGCATCGAGGGCCGGGTTACTGCTGGAATGGGCCGATGACCCAGCGGTATGGGAAGACGATGAGCTTTAACGCGCTAGAAATTTTTTCTCTAGTGACCTCGGTCTTCTCGCATCACAGGCCTGAGCCTTGCTTCGGGTGGGCACACAAACCTTAAGTTCTTCGCATATGCCATCAACAACTCAAGCCCTGTTCATTTTTCTCGCGTGGTCTGGTGTCCAGGCCGTATTGCTTCTTGCGTCGCTGCGTTCCAGGCAACCCTTGCCGGAATTGCTCGCAGCTGTAGAGAAAGTCGAGCCTTCGATGGCGCCGGCGGAAAAAGGTGACATGGCCAGAGGATTCCTCTGGATCAGCGTTGTCTGGTTCGTCCTGGCCACAACCATTGCGGCGGTTTCTTTCAGTTCGGCATCAAAGGGAAGCCTGTGGGCCCTGGCCGTTTTTACCGCCATAGGTGGCTGGTCGCTCTACGATGCAGCGTCAAGCCCTGTCGTTCTGGGCCGCATGTACCCAGGGAGCATTAAATGGACAAACTGGCTTACAGCTGTATTGAGCTCAACGGTCTGGTTATTGCTCTTTGTGATGCTGGCCATTCAATGGCTCTCCTGAAGCCGCCTGGCCTTCTTATCTCAAACGTCAGGCGTCATGATGACCATTTATGCAACCAGCAAGGTCGTACACGCTGCGCTGAGGCGCGCGCTCAGTCCATGGTTTACGGCGAACGGCTGGAAGCGGCGGCCCGGTTACTCCTGTGCGTTTATTCGACCTGCCGGGCCGGGCTATTGGTGTCTGTGGTTTCAGGTCAATTCCTGGGGAGGTCAACTCTCGGGAAGTTCGTTCACACTGAATCTGGTTCATCAGGAGTCTGCGGAATCGTCACTCTGCGGTGGGCCAAATGCCCGCGTGCTGCGTACTCTGAGTGCAGCCGATATAGAGCTCGGTTTTTCCATCGCAGCGGAGCTGGCCAAACGCATTCCAGAGCCCGCGGCATCGGATCCAGTACACGAATGGGCAAAACTTCCGGGCTATCAGGGCGAGATGTGGCGCAAGAGAATCGCTGATCTTCAGACAGTGAATCCTGACGCCTGGAAGCCGGATGTCGATGTCTGGCTGCCGTATTACGCGGTGGCTGACCTTGATCTTTGGGTCGATTTTCTGCTTCCGAGGTTTCCGCACCTTCTGCGCCAGAGCCAAGGGCAGGATTTCACCGCACAATGACGCTCATCATCCATACGCCTCCAACTACCCCGTTCACCCATGGAATCTCCCAAACTCAGAGTCGGCCAACCGATTACGCCCGAACAGTTCGATGAACTCACGGACGCGCAGCTGTCACGGCTTGTTCCCAAGGCGTATCGCGAATTTTTCCCCGGTAAAGATTTCTGCGCTGATGGGTACTTCTATCTTCACGACGGAACTGCCTGGAGCTTTTACCGAGGTGATTTCCTTGATGAATAGTGTTTGCCTGTCGCTGAGTGGCTTGGCAAACCTTTAAGGCGCCACAAATGCCGTTTCACCATAGAAGATGGCTCGTCCTGGTCGCGTTCCAGCTCGCCGTCACGCCGGCCCTGGCCATGGAATTCAATCTCATTGGGGAAACGCTGATCATGTCCGGACCGGTTATTGGCGGTGACGTTGCCCAGCTCAAAGACCAGCTTGCCACGAATCAAGTGAAGCTCGTTTTGCTGCACAACAGCCCCGGGGGCGATCTCTGGAACGGGCAAGAACTTGCAAGGCGTATTCGGGATGCAGGCCTCGACACTGCAGTCTCAGGAAAATGCGAGTCCGCATGCGGCCTTGTTTTTCTCGGAGGGGTCCACCGCTACTACAGCGACGGCGCTCCTCTGGCGAAAACCATGATTGGCCTGCACGGCGCGCACAACAGGGAAACCAAACAGGCGATGCCGCAACTTGGGGCCCGGATGGCCTATCTCATCAGGGAAATGACCGAGAAGAAGTTTCCGGACGATCTTTTGGATCGCACTGTCTATTCAAAAGATCCCTCGGATCTCACCTACATCTTTCATCCTGCGCGTTTCAAGGTGGATGGCAAGTCTCGTGGTGTCATGGAATGCAACAAACAGGCGGATGCGACTTTCAAATGCACGATGGTCGATGGCCTGGACGCGATATCAGTCGGGGTGACAACAAGCCCGGAAGTTCTTCGCCTCAGCGAGGAAGTGAAAGCAATGGTTGCAAGGCCGTGAGGCGTCGCGCGTGAAAGTGCCTCACACGCTTATTTATCTGCCGCCGCCGATCAGCACGCTATAAGCCTCACGCGTCTCCGGCGACACCGAATCCACCAGCTGCGCATGGGGTGTCTTGTGCCGCACCAGCACGCGGGCCGAGGCGATGGCCTTTGATTTGCAAAACCAGTGGCAGGTGTGCTGCATCAGGAAGAGTTCGGCCGACATCGTGAAGGCCTTGGCCTTGGGGCTGAGCCCGGCGGTATTTTGGGCCACGCGCGCAATACCGGCGGCGTGGATCGCCAGGGCAATGCGCATGTCGAAGCTCATGGCCGGCAGGATCAGCGTCGCAAAGGGAAAACTGATGGGCAGCCGGCTGACGCGGGCCTCGGGTTCAGGCACCCTGGCAAACTCTGTCGCAAATTTGCTGAACTGCACGGCCAGCTGCGCTTCAGAGTTGGCCAATTGTTGCCAGACCTGTTCGCGCCGCTCGGGCTCTTTTTCGCCGAGTGCCCGCAGGTAACCGTCAGCCAGCGTTTCCATGAGTTTTTCAATCTGGTAATTGCCCAGATGGCTGCCCAGCAGCGCTATGCGTTGGCGTTCTTCCCTGGCTTTCAGGAGGTAGGTGCCGATGGCGACAAAGGTCACCAGGAGAAAAAAGTCCATTTCAGTTCCGGTTGCATGAGGAAAAGGCTGGCAAGAGGCTTACCAGCACGGGTCGAGTGTAGTCACGCAGCCTTTTCCCGCGCTTGCGTCACGGAACACCCCTTGCTCTTGGTCCCTTTCTATCGCTGAACGGTGACATGGGTGCGACGATGTTGGGGTTTGCTTACAAAATCACCTGCCTGTCAGCCAATGCCTTGCCCCAGGCCAGCAGCCGGTAGCTGCGATGAGCCGGCACGTAGTAGGGGTCGTTCTCGACCAGCTCCGCGGCACGCGCCCTGGACGCAACCTCCATGACCCAGAGGCCCCCTACAAAGCTGTCGCCGGGCGTTTCACGCAAACCGCCTGCGATGAGGATTTCGTCCTGGTGTTGCCGAAGGTAGGCAAGATGAAGGGGTTCACGCTCCTGCCGGATCGCCAGCATGGCAGGTGTGTCGTCAAATAGGGCTATCCAGCGCATTGGGCCATCCTGATTGAAGTGATGAATGAAGTGATGAAGGTGAGGGACTTGGGGCTGTGAGATTCACGATGAGGGTTGTTTGCCCTTGCCGGGAGCCTTTGCCGGCTTGGCAGTGCGCACCTTGCCGCCCTGGCTTCCCGCCGCGGCTTGCCTTAAGCCTGCCAGGGCGGGTTCCAGTACTTTCATGTCTGCGTTGGCTGCGTAGACGGCATAAGCGGGGTACAAAAACTCCGGCTTGCCTGGCACGCGAAACAGGCGGCCTTCCTTGATGTGGTTGCGCACCACGTTTTGCCGGAAATAACCGGCACCGCCCACCGCAAGCAGGTACTCCAGCCCCAACGGCCCCAAGCTGGAGGAGACCCCGACACTGGAAAGCTCCGGGAACGCCAGGCTGTGCTGTGCCGAGAATTCGCGCCCCCAGTCCACGTAGACGTAGTCGGCGGGCTGCGGCATCTCGAGCCTGGGCGAGGTGGTGACCAGCACCAGTTTTTCTTCGATCAGCAGTTCGATCCTGAGGCCGGGGCGCTGCCGCGGTGCATAGGCAATGACGATGTCCAGTGTTCCGTGGGCCACGCGTTCCAGCAGGTCTTCTGCAACGCCCACCTCGGTGCGAAGCGCCAGATCGGGTGCGTTTTTTCGCATCCAGAACAGCCAGTCGAGCATCAGCGGTTGCCAGAGGCTGATTTCACAGCCAACGGTCACCAGCGCGCGGCGACCGGGTGGCACGGCCATCTGATGGCGGGCGCGCTCCCAGACTTGCACCAGCGTCATGGCGTGCCGTACAAACTGCTCGCCTGCGGGCGTGAGCGATGCGCCGGCCTTGTTCCTGACGAAGAGCGTGCGTCCCAGCAGTTCTTCCAGCGTTTTCACACGAGCGCTGACCGCGGTCTGGGTGACATGCAGCCGTTCTGCGGCCTGGACAAAGCTGTGGCAGGACACGATTTCGAGGAAGGTGCGGGCGAGGTTGATATCCATGGCGTGTCTCCCATTTGTCCGGCCTTAGAGGCCGTGCTCTAAATGCAATTTTTCTGCATTCAAACGCAATATAAGTCGTTTTACTTTTATACTCGTAAACCCTATATTCTCGTCATGACCTCTGTTTTGGCAATCGTTGCCGCTCACGTCACTTCGAAAGGACCTTCCATGACACGCACCGCATTTTTCACTGAGCCCGCTTCCGCCAACGCCTCTGTCGGCGGCCGTTCGTTGCAGGCTTCTTCCTCGTTGTCTTCCTTGCTGCGCAAGGTGATGGATGCTGCGCAATTTCTGCTGCCCGGTGCACCATCTGTCGCCGCTGCGCCTGGCCAGCCCTACCCATGGCTGACGGCAAATATCCGCCGCAACATGAGCCCTCGTGCCCAGCGCCTGATCCGCGCCGACTATTGATCCCTTTGGGCGCTGCGCCGCAACTGCGGCCGGCGCCGGCCTGGCGCTACATCTTCAGGCGCTGCGCATACCCCGTCATCTCCAGGTACCCCATCCCCACGCGCTTGCCGTTGCTGTCGATCAGCTCGCTCAAGCCTTCCCAGTAAATCGCGCCTGTCGACTGGCGGCTGTCCAGCTCCTGGTTGTCGATGACGGCCCTGACCGTATAAAAGTCGGCGGGCGTGCGGACGATCCACTCGACCGGATAAGTCGCTTGCGTCAGAGGGCTTTTCCAATAGCGCACGGGTTTGAAAATCACCTCGCCGCGGCTGAAGGTGTACAGCCCTCCTTTGGTTGAGCGGAACGAGCCCCCATCCCACAGCGTGTTGCCGTCTTTGCCCCGCAGCCTGAAAGCGGTGAGGGCGCTGCCGTCCAGCAGGTTCATGCCTATCCAGTCCCAGCCCGTGGCGTCTGAATGCAGGATCTCTTCGCTCCACTCGTGGTCCAGCCAGGCTGTTCCGGTAACGGCAAAGTTTTTTCCTTTGACTTGCAGGGTGCCGCGCGTGGCAAGCTGCGGCTGGCTGTAGTAGTAACTAGCCTGTTTTTCGTCAGGCCCTTTGCGCGACAGGCCCTTGTTGCCTTGCAGCAGCACGCCTTGCGTTTCTTCAAACTGCAGCTTGAGCGCAAAGTCGCTGGCCGGGAGTTCTGCGGTGTACCTTGCGCCTTCGGCTTTCAGGGACCAGTCGCGCAGTTTGACAGCCATGTCCTGCTCGCTGGCCATTGCAACGCCAAAACCTTCCCGTGCGATGCGCTGGTCGTGCCAGAGTTTGTTGCCCTGCACATCGGTGATGGCGGCATGCGCAAAAACCAGTTGCCTCGCGGCGAATTTTGACGACATGCCCTGCGTATCGTCCACGCGTGAACGGAAAAAGGTCAGCTGAAAGCCGAAGAGGCGACTATCCGCGGCCGTGGCCTGGCCGGTGATGTACCACCACTCGTTGCGAAAGCCGGGGTGGGCGCCGCGGTCGCGCGGGAACGCCAGTGTTTTGGCGGGCAGGGCGTGGGCTTTTTCAAAGCCTGCCAGACTGGCCAGGCCCGCCGCGCCGCCCAGCAACAGCTGGCGCCTTGGCAAACCGGCGGGCAACAGTGGCAGGCGCATCGGGCTCTTCAGGCCTGCGCAGGCCGCATCAACCGGTTGATCTGCTCGTTCGCTGCCGTGCAGTCGCCCATTTTTTCAGCGACCCAGTTGGCGTTGTAGTACGTGGGCAGGTAGCGCTCGCCGGAGTCGCACAGCAGCGACAGGATAGAGCCCTGTTCGCCGCGCGCCAGCATCTCATGCGCCAGCGTAAGCATGCCCACCAGGTTGGTGCCGGTCGAAGGCCCGACCCTGCGGCCCAGCAGTTGCGACAAGGCCTGCATGGCGGCCAGCGAGTCCACGTCGGCCACTTCCACCATGCGGTCTATCACCGTGCGGATAAAGCTGGCTTCCACGCGCGGGCGGCCAATGCCTTCAATGCGCGAGCCTGCGCCGGTGAGGCCGGCATCGCCGGTGCGGTGATAGGCGCTGAAAACAGACCCCATCGGGTCAGCCACGCACAGCTGGCTGCCGTGGCGCTGGTAGCGCACATAACGCCCGATGGTGGCGCTGGTGCCGCCCGTGCCGGCACCCACTACAATCCAGCGCGGCACTGGGTGCCGCTCGCGGGCCATCTGGCTGAACATGCTTTCGGCGATGTTGTTGTTGCCGCGCCAGTCGGTGGCGCGCTCGGCATAGGTGAACTGGTCCATGTAGTGGCCGCCGGTTTCAAGCGCCACTTTGCGCGCTTCGTCGTACACCTGCACCGCGCTTTCCACCCAGTGGCAGCGCCCGCCATAGAACTCAATCTGCGCCACCTTCTCGGGCGAGGTGCTGCGCGGCATGACCGCGACAAAGGGCAGGCCCAGCAGCCGCGCGAAGTAGGCTTCGCTGACTGCGGTGGAGCCGCTGGACGCTTCAACGACGGTGGAGTTCTCGTGGATCAACCCGTTGCACAGCGCGTACAAGAACAATGAGCGTGCCAGCCGGTGCTTGAGGCTGCCGGTGGGATGGGTGGATTCGTCTTTAAGGTAAAAATCAATGCCGCGCGCAGCGAATGCCGGCAGCGGCAGCGGGATCAGGTGGGTGTCGGCACTGCGCAGGTAGTCGGCTTCAATGCGGGCGATGGCGGCGCTGAGCCAGGAACTGCTGGAGGTCTGGAGGGAAGTCATTGCCCGATTCTCGCAGCAAGACCTGTTGGCGTAAAACGTCTTCTGCCGGCTTGCCGGTCCGGCGCAGGGGTTTCAGCGCCATTCCCAGCGGCGGGGCCCGAGGTCATCCATCAGGCCGGGGATTTCACCGCGGCCTATGCCGAGGTCATTGAGCTGGTGGTCGCTCATCAGCCGCAGCTCATTCAGGTTCCGTCGCCTCTGCGCGTTTTTGCGCAGGCCGGCCAGAAGCCTTTGGCTTAGCTCTCTGGCTGGAAAGCCGGGCAGGGCTCCCGGAAAAATTCTCATCGTCTTCGTCAGCATTTCGCGCGCTCCTGGTAGGAAGTGCCCTATGGTGCTGAAAATCATGATATTGTGGAAGTTGAATTTTCTGATCGAAACTATCAGAATTACTGATATCAACTAACAAGCCACCTGCCATGCGCGAACTGAACCTGGACCAGCTACGCACCCTGGTCGCCATCACTGATTTGGGCACTTTCTCTGCCGCGGCGCAGGGCCTGCATCTGGCGCAGCCCACCGTGAGCCTGCATGTGAGCGAGCTTGAAAGCCGGCTGGGCACGCCGCTGGTGGTGCGCGGCGGTCGGCGCGTTGAGCCCACGCCGGCGGGCGCCGTGCTGGTCGAGCGGGCCCGCCGCCTGCTGCGCGACGCCGACGATGCGGTCGATGCGGTGAAGCGCCACGTCGAGGGCCGCACCGGCCGCGTGCGCCTGGGCACCACTACCGGCGTGCTGGTGTACTTTTTGCCGCAGGTGCTCAAGGCCATGGAACAAGCCCACCCCGACATCGATGTCGAGGTCAGTATTCTTGGTTCCGCCGACACGCTGCAGCGCTTGCTGGACGGCACGCTCGATGTCGGCCTGGTCGCCACACCGCCACCTGCGCAGCGCGGCATGGTGATCACCCACTGGCGTAGCGACCCGATGATGGCGTTTGTACCCAAGCGCTGGAAGGCGCCCAAACATGCCACGCCCGCATGGCTGGCCACCCGCCCGCTGATCTTCAACGAAACCCCGACCCATATGTACCGCATGACCATGGCCTGGTTTGCCGATGCGGGTTTCACGCCGCGCGCGCGCATCGAGCTCAACTATTCCGAGGCCATCAAGAGCCTGGTGGCCGCTGGGTACGGCGCTGCGGTGCTGCCGAGGGAGCAGTCGCTGGAGGAGTCCAACGTGCGGCATGACGTGCAACTGGTGCCGCTCAAGCCCGCGCTGACGCGCCACACGGCCATGGTCCACAGGCCGCTGGATGTGCTCGACGGCGCCACCCGTAACCTGCTCAAGACGCTGGCGAGTTTTCGGCAGACCTGAGCAGGGGCGTGATCTGCGACGACGGGTACGCTGCTGACGGCACCCAATTTCCTTTTTTTCTCAGAATTTGCAAAAAAAGTGGCGCCGGGATGTCGATTGGGCTCTATCCCGAACGTCGTGAGGTAGGTGACCGGTCAATCGCATGTCCGGCATCAACAAAACACTCAACCAGGCATCTCAGCAAAAGGAGAAACCACCATGACCCTTCCGACGACTCCCACCATGACGGCCTTTGAACGCTCACCCGACCGCGGCCGGGGGCTGGCGCGTGACATGCGCGTTCGCTGGGCGCTTGAAGAAGTGGGCCAGCCTTACGAGGTTCGCCTTGTTTCGTTCGCGGCGATGAAGGAACCCGCCCACCGTGCGCTTCATCCTTTCGGGCAGATTCCAACCTATGAAGAGGGTGATCTTGCGCTGTTCGAGTCAGGGGCCATCGTGTTCCATATCGCAGAACGCCATCGAGGTCTGCTGCCAGCCGATGTGAATGCCCGTGCGCGCGCCGTCACCTGGATGTTTGCCGCGCTCAACACGGTAGAGCCGCCCATCATTGACCGCTCAATGGCCGTGCTCTTCGAGCGGGACAAGCCCTGGTATGCGGATCGCCTGCCCGCGCTCGAGGACAGCGTCCATGCGCGGCTGGGCGACCTTTCCAGCCGGCTGGGCAATGCCGACTGGCTTGACGGTGCCTTCAGCGCCGGTGACCTGCTGATGGTGACGGTGCTGCGCAGGGCGGGCGTATCGGGGCTGCTGGAGAAATACCCGAATCTTTCGGCTTATGTGGCCCGTGGTGAAGCGCGGCCTGCCTACCAGCGTGCTTTTGATGCGCAATTGGCAGTTTTCACTAGCGGGTCATCGGCCGCCTGAGGAGGGGCAGCCTTGGGGGCCGGTTGTTTTACGGGCTGATGGGAAAAAGCGCTTCCGTTTGGGTCATTGCCGACACTGCAACAAGCTCATTTCATCTTGGAAAAGTATTCCCAGAATCTTCCGGTGTGGACCCAGTAGAGCGTTGGGCTTAAAAAATGCAGGTGTTGCGCTGTTTCTTCACCGATGCGGCCAAACACAACAACCACGCTTGTTTCTGACTTCCAAATAACCCGATACGGTGTGACGGACCTGGCGTCCTCGAACATCGAGGTGAAGCGTTTTGGAGTGAATAGCACCTCTGTCTTGCCGAGTGTCCGAAGCATAATCGCCTGAAACTCTGTAGAGCCTGGGGGATGCTTACCCCATCCGTCAACGGTCAACCCTTTGTCAGAGCGCCAACGGCCCAGCAACCAATCGGCGGGGCCGGAGGAAGGTGTTTTGGATGGCATCGATTGAGATGACGAATTTCGACTTCTGGCCAAAAGCGGCCATCCGCTTTATAGCATCAGGCTACTTCACGCTCCGCGATGCGGCGCGAGAGTTCGGAGCCGCGGGCCAAGAAGAAGCGATGCAGCTCGCGAGCATAGCCGCTGCCCACCGCTTGCTGGACTGAGGGACGCGCAGCGAGAGCGGCGCGCCAGGCCTGCACCTTTGGCAATTGCTCAAAGAACCCAATCTCACCCACGTCGTCCAGCACATCGAAATAACGGAACACGGGCCCGAACACGGCATCGACCATGCTGAAAGATGCACCGGCGAAATAAGGCCCCTGATCCGGCAACACGGCCTCAAGCTGGGCAAACCGGCGCCCAATGTCTTCGCGGTGCCGCGCGAGGGACGCCGCATCGGCAGCGTTGTAGAACGCTCCGATGGCATTGAGCAGGGCAGAGCCGAACTCCATCCAGGCGCGGTGCTGGGCCCGCTTCAGGGCATCCGCCGGGTGCAGGCGCGGCAGCAGGGTGTCGTCCAGGTATTCGCAGATCACGGCGGATTCAAAGATTGCGTCGTCATCTACTTGCAGCACCGGCGTCTTGCCCAGCGGCGAGATGGCCTTGAACCAGTCGGGCTTGTTGGCGAGGTCGACGTTGATGCGCTCGAAGGCGACGCCTTTTTCGGTCAGCACGATGGCTGCGCGCTGCACGTAGGGGCACAGTGTGTGGCTGATGAGGGTGAGCTTCATGGTGATGTCTTTCTGCGCAGATCAGCGCGGCACCAGCAGGCGGCTGCGGCGCGCGGCCCAGGCGCCGTCACCCAGCAGCCATTGGGCGAGCGAGGCTACCAACAGGAACAGCGGGTATTCCCAGCCGCCCTTGGGACTGGTAAACACCCAGCCGTTGGGCCAGTGCACCCAGACGACCACCAGCAGCACTGGCGCCAGCAGCAGCGATGCCTGGCGGCCATAAAAGCCCAGCAGCAGCGCCGCACCGCCGAGCAATTCGACCGCCACGACGACGTAAGCCATGAAGCCGGGCAGGCCGACCGATTCAAAGAACTGTGCCGTGCCGGGCAGGGTGAAGACGAAGATTTTGAGCAGCGCGTGGGTGACCCACATGGTGCCAAGGGCCAGGCGCAGCAAGGTGGCGCCATGGCTGGCGCTGAAGTTTTCAGAAGTGTCGGTGGTCATGGTGTAAAGCCCGGCAAAGGGCGTAGCGTTGAAGGAGCCGCCACTTTACGATTGCAAGAATACAATGTAAATTGGCAATCATGAAAACATCTATTGCAAAAACGCAATACGCTTTGACGGCGTCGGACCTGGAAACTTTGCTGGCCATGGTGCGCGGCATGACGCTGGCCGAGGCCGCGCGGCGGCTGGGCGCGGATGCGTCCACGGTGTTCCGCTCGGTGCAGCGCATCGAAAAAAACCTGGGCCAGCGCCTCTTCGAAAGGTCGCGCCTGGGCTACCTGCCCACAGAGACCATGCTGGGCCTGGTGCCGCATGCGGAGCGTGTGGAGGCCGAGCTTGAAGCCGTGCGCGCCAGCATGCAGCGGCCGCATGAAGGCGTTTCAGGCCTGGTGCGGCTGACCACGACCGACGCGGTGCTGCGCGGGCTGGTGCTGCCTTCCCTCAAGCCGCTGCTGGTGCAGCATCCACTGTTGCAGCTCGACATTCGCACCGGCAATGAACTCGTGAGCCTGAGCCGGCGTGATGCCGACCTGGCGCTGCGTGCGACACGCAAGCCGCCCGACCACCTGGTGGGCCGCAGGCTGGGCGCTGTGCGCTTTGTGGTGTGCGGATCAAAAACGCAGGCCAGGGCGGTGTCGTCCAAAAAAATCCCCTTGCTTGATGCGTTGGCGGGCTTTGACTGGATAGCGCCTGACGAATCGCTTCCGGAGCACCCCTCGGTGCTGTGGCGGCGCAAACAGTTGCCCAAAGTTATGCCGCGGCACTATGCGGACGGCATTGTGGCGGTGATGGATGCGATCAAGGCGGGGTTGGGGGTGGGCATTGTGCCGCGCTTCATGCTGGCGGGAGAGCCCGGGCTGGTGCCGCTGGGGGACACCCTGGCCGACTGCGAGTCAGACCTGTGGCTGCTGGCGCACGCGGAATCGCGCCACCTGCGGAGAATTTCCGTGGTGTATGACCACTTTGCAAACAGCATCAGGCTGGACTGATGCGATGGACTTCGACTTCAAAATGCTGAAGTCCGGAAGACGACTTCCCCGCTGGGAATGTGCACGACGCGCACTTCCTGCCGCGTGGGGTCGGCCACACTTTTCACGGCCACCGCCACAGCCAGCGAGTAGTCTGCGAAAAGATGATTCGAGCTCGACGGCAGCAGGCTGCCTTCGGCCGGATCAACGTTTTCAATGCGGTAGTCGTGCGGCGGTGCTTTAGCAGGTCTCATGATGCAAGCCCTCTCTGGTGAATGCCTCCATGGTAGGAGTTCATCCCGGCGCTGTGATGACAATCGCGCGTCAGAAACGTGACCATGAGTAAGCAAACGAAAACGCCTTTCGGCGTGGTCGCCTGCATTGGAGAAAGCTAAAGATGGGAAGGCGGCAGGTGCTGCACCATGCAGCGCGCAGGCCCTGTATTCATTGGCCAACCCGCGGAGCGCCTCGTATCAAGATGTACAGCACGATAAACAGGATGAGACGAGGCTCGCACGGGGACGCGGCCATTGCCTGGCGGGCAGCAATTCTCAGTGCAGTTCGCGCCGCGGATCGTGGTCGGAGAGCTCCAGGTTTTTCATCTCGACGGCGATGGACTTCAGCATGTCGAGTGCGGTTTCAGGCGTTTGCACAATGCCCAGCCAGCCAAACAGGTGGTGGCGCAGGAACAGCAGGATCTTGCCGGTCAGCGGGTCGCAGGCAACCCAGTGCCGCGGGCTGTAGCTGGGCTCCAGCGCACTCAATGGCGGGCAGTCCAGCGGATAGGGCGGGTCCATGTCCGCGCGCAAGCCGGCAAGGCTGGCGACGAGTTCTTCGAGTTCTTCGGCCTGCAGCCTCAGGGGCTGGTTGAGTGCCAGGGTCACGCTGCCGTCGTCATTGCGGGTGAGCTGCAAGCCGTGGGACGGCCGGGAGGAGGCATGCCGTGCGAACTTGCCTGTCGGGTTCGCGTTGGCGCCGGTCAGGGGGCTGGTGTTGGTGGTCATCGCGTTCTCCGCAGGCATTTGAAAGAGAAAAAGGGAGAGAAAAAGGGGCGTGGGAGACAAGGGCTGGCAAAAAAACCTGCGCACTTGACGGCCATCGCATGAGTCACAGTGTGATGCCGGGAGCGGCCGGATGACGTCGGAAACCGGCCTCCACGCCTGTAGGACGGTACACGGGGGCTGCCCCTTGCCCGTGGCGTATCCTTTCGCGGCAAATGCCGCAAAGGGGCAAGGCTTACCAGTCTTCTTTCACCGCCAGCACGGCGTCCCGGCCTGCGGCCGCGCGGCCCGCCAGCCAGGCCGTTACGGTGCCGGCCGCCACCACCGCGGCGCACAGCAGGGCCAGGCGCAACCAGGGCACCATCAGGTCCATGGTCCAGTGAAAGCTTTGCGGGTTCACCACGTACACCAGCACGGTCGACACCGCGAGTCCCAGGGCCAGCCCCGCAAGCGCGCCTATCACCGTCCAGGCCGCGCCTTCGCCGGCCACCACGGCCAGGATTTGCCGGCGTGTCAGCCCGAGGTGCGCCAGCAGGCCAAACTCCTTGCGGCGTGCCAGCACCTGGGCGCTGAAGCTGGCGGCCACGCCGAAAAGGCCGATGGCGATTGCCACGCCCTGCAGCCAGTAGGTGACGGCAAAACTGCGGTCAAAAATCCGGAGCGATGTGGCGCGCAGCTGGCTGACGGAGGCCAGCTCCAGCAGCGCGCCGGCGCCGGACTGCTGCTCGGCCAGGCCGCGCACGGCCTGCTGCACCTGGCTGTCGCTGGCGCCCTCCGTCAGCCACAGCGCGAGGTCGTTGGTGCGCTGGTCGCCGGTCAGGCGTTCGAAGTCCGTGTGGGCGATGGCGATGGCGCCGAACTGGCGTGCGTAGTCGCGCCAGACGCCCGCCACATAAAACACGGGCGTCCCGGATCCCACCTTGCTTGCTATCAAATCAGGAGCTGCTCGCGCTCGTCCTGATTGGGCTAGAGCCATAAAAGCTTGTGAAAGTGGGCGAAAAACGGTGCCTGGGCGTGCCCCGTACAGGTCCACCATCGGCTCGCTCACATAGATGCCAATGTGCCCGGGCGGCACCGGCAGCGCCTGGCCCACCAGCGGCAGTGCGGTGGCCGGGTTGTCCAGCGGGCGGGCGATCAGGGTGACGCTGGGCCTGGCGGTATCCAGCAGCAGCTGCGTGGTGCGCAGGCTGCCCACCCGCGCCACGCCGGGCAGGCGGCCCAGCGCGTCGACAAACTCCGGAGAGAAGTACGCCGTGTCGCTGGCGGAGGTTCCCAGCGCCGTGCGCACATACAGGTCGGCCGGCAGCACCACGTCCAGCCAGTGCGTGACCGACTCGCGAAAGCTGGTCACCATCACCGTGAGCGCCACGGCCAGGCTCAGCGATGCCACCACGCCGCTCACGGCCACCGCGGCGCTTTCGCGCACGCGGCGCGCGCGCTCCACAGCCAGCAGCGGTAGCAGCCGGTGAGCCACCCGGGGGCTGAGCCGGTTGTAGATCAGCGAAATCAGCCAGGGCAAGGCGGTGATGCCGCCGACCAGCAGCAGGCCTACCGACACGTAAGCCGCCAATGGAATGCCAAATAGCGGTGGAACCAGCGCCAGTAGAGCGCCAGCAGCTATCAAAATGATACTGAACCAGTGGCCGCCGCCGGTGCCTGCCGCAGCGCCGAGGCCCTTGAGGGTTTGCGCGGGCGGCAGTTTTTGCGCCGCACGAGCCGGCCACCATCCTCCCACCCCGGCGGCAGCAATTCCCAGCGCACCGTAAGTGAGTGCGGCCCAGCCGTTCCATTGCAGGGTAGGTGCGACGCCGGAAAAGTAGCCGCCCCCCAGGTCCCCGCCCAGCAGCCGCAGCGCCAGCGCAGCCAGGCCGGAGCCCAGCGCGATGCCCAGCACGCTGCCGGCCACGCCCAGCAGCAGCGACTCGGCCAGCACCAGCTGCAGGCGTTCACGGCCGGTCAGGCCCAGCACGCCCAGCAGCGCGAATTGCTGCGCGCGTTTGGCCACACTCAGCGAGAGCACCGAAAACACCAGGAAGGCGCCTGTGAACAAGGCCACCAATGCCAGCACCGTCAGGTTGACGCGGTAGGCGCGCGACAGGTTGCTGACGCGTTCGGCCGCATCGCCCGGCGCCGTGGCGGTGATGTTGGACGGCAGCTGCAGCGACTCGATCACACGGCGCGCATCGGCGCCGGCGCTGAGCCTGAGGTCGATGCGCGAGAGTTGTCCGGCCTTGCCGAAGAGTTCTTGCGCGGCGGCAATGTCCATCACGGCCAGGGGCCCGCCACCGGCGCCGACGCTGCCGGCCACAGAAACCCTGCGCAGTTCAAGGCCGCTTTGCAGGCGCAACTCCGGCGAGTGCAATGCTTGCTGCGCGGCGGGGTTCAAGAACACCTTGCCAGGCGCAAACAGGGCGAAGCGTCCCGCGTCGGAAGACGGCACCGGCATCAGCGACGGCGCGATGGCGGCCACCGCCAGCGCGTCGACGCCGATGATGCGCAGCGGCAGGCGGCCGGTGGGGGAGGTGTCGTCCAGCGCATACGTGCTGATTTCAAGCACCGGGCTGGCCAGCGCGACTTGCGGATGGTTGGCCACGCGCGCGTACACCGCCTCGTCAAAGCTGCCCTGCACGGCACGCAGCTCCAGGTCGGGTTGACCGTTGACCGCGCGCACCGCCTGTGAGAACTCACTGAGTGCCGACGCATTGATGAGCTGTACGGAAAACGCCAATGCCACGCCCAGCATCACAGCCACCACGGCGGCGGCGTTGCGCCAGGGGTGGTGTTGCAGTTCCCGCCAGGAGAAACTTGAAAGCAGGGCGCGCATGCGCTCATTGTGCCTTTCAGCGCCGCGGCGAAACCTGCTCGCAGCAATTGAACGAATCAGCCATCTGTATCGGTACAGAATCGGGCTTTCTGGCTCTGCCCAGAAAATGCCTCGTCATTTAAGCTTGCAGTCTCTTTTGGATGCCTCCCCGGATCTTTCTGAGTTTCTACCCCGGAATGAAAGCGTATTCACCATGCAACTCCCTACCTACGACGACGTCACCGCCGCTGCCGCGCGGCTTGAAGGCCATGCGCACCGCACGCCCGTGTTGCGGTCCAGTACGGCCGATGCCCGCTGGGGCGCGAATTTCTTTTTCAAATGTGAAAACTTCCAGCGCATGGGCGCTTTCAAGTTTCGCGGCGCCTTCAATGCGCTGTCAAAGTTCGACGCGGCGCAGCGCCGGACTGGTGCCATCGCGTTTTCGTCGGGCAACCATGCACAGGCGATGGCGCTTTCAGCGCGCCTGCTCGGTATGCCCGTGGTCATCGTGATGCCCAAAGATGCACCCGCTGCCAAGCTGGCCGCCACGCGGGGCTATGGCGCGGAAGTGGTGCTGTACGACCGTTTCACCGAAGACCGCGAGGCGCTGACGAAACGGCTCGCCACCGAACGCGGCATGACCTTGATCCCGCCTTATGACCACCCCGACGTGATTGCCGGGCAGGGTACGGCAGCGAAAGAGCTGATCGAAGAAACCGGCCCGCTGGACCGTCTCTACATATGTCTGGGCGGCGGCGGGCTTACCAGCGGTTCGGCGCTTGCAGCCCGCGCCCTGTCGCCGCAGTGCAAGGTCTATGGTGTCGAGCCTGAAGCGGGTAACGACGGCCAGCAGTCGCTGCGCGCAGGCCGCATTGTGCATATTGAAACGCCAAAAACCATTGCGGACGGCGCACAAACCCAGTACCTGGGCGATTACACCTTTGCCATCATCCGGCGCGATGTGGACGACATCCTCACCGTCAGCGATGCGCAGCTGGTCGAGTCCATGCGCTTTTTTGCCGAGCGCATGAAGATGGTGGTGGAGCCTACTGGTTGCCTGGCGTTTGCCGGGGCGTGCGCCGCGCTGCAGGCCAACCCGCCGGCTGCCGGCGAAAAGGTGGGCGTCATCATCAGCGGCGGAAATGTTGATTTGAAGCGCTACGCGGAACTGCTCGCCCAGCCTTGACGCCCTGAATGCGAGGAGCGCAGCTTAGGGAAGAATCCCGTCTGCGTTTAAATGCAGCCGGCGGTCTGCGCGTGCGGCCGCGGCTTCGGAATGGGTGACCAGCACCAGTGACGCGCCGTGCTCGCGGGTCTGGGCAATCAGCGCATCCATTACTTTGGCGGCCGTCGTTGGGTCCAGGTTGCCGGTGGGTTCGTCGGCCAGCAGCAGGCTGGGCCGGTGCACCAGGGCGCGGGCAATCGCCACGCGCTGCAGCTGGCCGCCGCTGAGCTGTTGGGGCAAACGCCCGCCCATGCCCGACAGGCCGACCGCATCCAGCAGTGACTGCACGCGCGCGTCGTCCGGCTCGCCGAGCAGCAGCAATGGCAGGGCGACGTTTTGCGCGACATCCAGGTGCGGCAGCACATGAAAGGCCTGAAACACAAAACCCACATGGCGCCGCCGCAGCAGCGCACGCTGGTCATCAGTCATGGCGCCCAGGTCCTGGCCGTTCAGCAGTACCGTGCCTTCGTCCCAGGTATCGAGCCCGGCCATGCAGTTGAGCAGCGTTGATTTGCCGACGCCTGATTCGCCGATGATGGCGACGAATTCGCCGGGCTCAACATCCAGCGTGACATGGCTGAACACGGCAGTTGTGCCGTAGCGTTTGGCGAGGTCCCTGAGTTGAAGGCTCACGTTATCTGCCTCACGGAAGCGTCAACCAGCGCAAGCACCTGCTGCAACGCATCGGCCGCATCGCAGGCCACGACCTGGCGCTGCGGCATGGAGCGCAGCCAGGTGATCTGGCGCTTGGCCAGCTGGCGCGTGGCGAAAATGCCTTTGTCGCGCAGCTCGGCCAGCGGGTAGTTGCCATCCAGTGCTTCCCATGCCTGGCGGTAGCCGACGCAGCGCATCGAAGGCAGGTCGGGGGTGAGGTCGCCGCGTGCGCGCAAGGCTTTCACTTCGTCCATCAACCCGCCGGCCAGCATGGCGTCGAAGCGTTGGGCAATGCGCTCGTGCAGCCAGCTTCGGTCTTGCGGTTCAAGGGAAATAAGGGCTGTAGCCATTGATGGCTGTGCGCCAGCAGCTATGTTTTTTGTAGCGTTTTGCTGATGAAAGGATGACAGCGGCTGGCCTGACACGCGGAAAACCTCCAGCGCACGCGAGATGCGCTGCGAATCGTTCGGTGCGAGCCGGGCGGCCGTGACCGGGTCCACCCGGGCCAGTTCGGCATGCAGCGCCGGCCAGCCGTTGGCGGCTGCTTCGTCGGCAATCAGGGCGCGCGTGGCGGGGTCGGCCCTGGGCATGTCGTCCAGCCCGTCGAACAGCGCCTTGAAGTACAGCATGGTGCCGCCCACCAGCAGCGGCAGTTTGCCGCGTGCGCGGATGTCTTCCATCAGCCGGTTGGCATCGGCCACAAACTCGGCCGCGCTGTAGGCGTGCAGCGGATCGCGGATGTCGATCAGGTGGTGCGGCACAGCGGCCAGCTCGGCCGGTGTGGGCTTGGCGGTGCCGATGTCCATGCCGCGATAGACCAGGGCGGAATCGACGCTGATGATTTCCACTGCGTGGCGCTGCGCGATGGCCATGGCGGCGGCGGTTTTGCCGGAGGCCGTCGGCCCGGCCAGCGCGATGCCGCGCATGTCAGGCCCTGGCTGCGGCCTCATGGGCAGGCTCTCCGTATTTCTGGATCACGGTCCAGGCCGTGGCGGCGATCAGTACGCTCCAGAACCAGACGCCGTTGGTCAGCGGCCGCACCGTGCCGTCCATGTGGGTTCCCAGCCAGCCGCCCATGCCGAAGGCTACGACCATCATCAGAAAACCGTTGAGGGCCGAGGCAGCGCCCGCCGCCTGGGGGAAGGGGCCTACCGCGCCGCTCTGCCCGCAGGGCTGGTGCACGCCATGCCCCAGCATGAACAGGTAGTAGGGCAGCATGATGGCCCAGACGTTCTGGATGCCGGCCCAGGCCAGCACGCCCATCAAGGTTCCGCCGGCCAGCGTGAGGCACGCGGCCACAGCCACCGAGCGCCGCACGCCAAAGCGTGGCAGCAGCCGACGGCAGATGAAAGTGCCGGTGAGGTAGCAAAAACACATCGAAAACATGATGAGGCCGTAATGTGTTTTGGTCAGGCCCAGCACCTTGATAAACACGAACGACGAGGTGGCCAGAAAAGTGAAGAGGCCGCCGTAGGAGGCCGCGGTCAACACCGAAAACGCCAGGAACGTGGGGTTGCGAAGAATATGGACCCAGGTGCGCAGCAGTGTGGCTGGCTGCAGCGCACGCGGGTTTTTCTGTGCCAGGGTTTCTTCAAACCGCAGCAAGACGAGGGCCAGCGTGGCCGCGCCGAACACGGCCAGTGCCATCAGGGCCATGCGCCAGCCGAAAAGCTCGGACAGCAGGCCGCCCAGTGGTGCACTGATACAGGCCAGCACGCCCAGGCCGCTCAAGCCCTTGGACATGGCGCGGGCGCCTTCAAGCGGCTGGTACAGGTCGCGCACAATGGCGCGCGCGCACATCACTGCCGCGCCCATGGCGGCGCCCTGCACGATGCGCCAGGTGATCAGCAGCGTCATCGACGATGCGAGCGTGCTGCCGACGGAGGCGAGGGTGTAGGCGCACAGACCCCAGAGCAGGATGGGACGGCGGCCGAAGCGGTCAGACAGCGGGCCCCAGATCAGCTGGGAGGTGCCGAAGGCCAGCAGCAGGGCGCTGAGCGTGAGTTGGGCCTGCGACATCGGCGCGCCGAAGCCTTCGGTCAATGCGGGCAGGGCGGGCAGGTAGAGGTCGGTCGTGACCGGCTGGATGCCCAGCAGCATCGACAGCACCAGCACGACCATGCCGGGCGACATGGCAGGCGCCGCGGTCTTCGAAACAGGAACATCCATTGAGCTGAGCGTATCAGACAAACGCTGGCGTGGCTCCGCGGAGCGGCCGTCTCCAGAATGGCTCAGGACCCGGAAGAAGAGAACGGAGGGCGCAGGGGGAGCAGGCGGTCCAGGCCGGTGATTTTTGCATGCTGCAGCAGCATGATGGTCTTGGCGTCTTCAATGGCGCCGCTGCGCACCATGGCCAGCGCGTCTTCCAGCAACAGCTCGATCACCTCAATGTCTTCGCCTTCATTGACGATGCCGCCGCCTTCCCCGGTGCGGTCCGAGCTTTCGTAGGAGGCCACGAAGAAGTGCAGCTTTTCAGTGACCGAGCCCGGGCTCATGTAAGCCTCGAACACCTTGTGCGGTGCCTGGATGCGGAACCCGGTTTCTTCGGCTGCTTCGCGGCGGATGCAGGTCTCGGGGTCGTCGCCATCGAGCAGTCCGGCGCAGGCCTCAATGAGCATGCCGTCGGCGCAACCATTGACCCAGGCCGGCAGCCGGAACTGCCTTGTCAGCACCACGGTTTGCCGCCGGACGTTGACAAGAAGGATCGCTGCGCCGTTGCCGCGGTCGTAGACCTCGCGTGTCTGCTGCTGCCACGTGCCGCCGCGGCGGCGCAACTCGATGGTGAGTTTGCGCAACACATACCAGTTGTCGGACAGGCGTTCATCGCCGAGCACGCGCACGTGTTGTGCGGGCGGTGGAGTCAGGAAGGAAGGGCGCATTCGGGTTGGTTGATTTCGTGTAATATCGTGCATTATCATGAAATTTCGTGCAATGTCCAGTTCCAGACCGCACAAGAGACCGGAGCCGAAACCCGATGCTGACCAGCCAACGCAAACACCTGCTGCTGACGCGCCTTGACCGTGACGGGCAACTGGTTGCCAAAGCCGTCAGCCAGGAATTGGGTATTTCGGAAGACACCATCCGGCGCGACCTTCGCGAGCTGGCCCAGGCAGGCAAGCTCCAGCGTGTCCATGGCGGGGCCTTGCCTGCTTCGCCGGCCGTCGGTAATGTGGCTGTGCGTGAGCAGATTGCGCCGCTGGACAAGCAGGCCATCGGCCAGGTGGCGGCGGCCATGGTCCTGCCCGGGCAGGTGGTGATCATTGACGGCGGCACCACAGCGTTGCAGATGGCGCGGCACCTGAGTGAAGACCTCCATGCGACGGTGTTTACCCACAGCCCGGCGGTTGCCCTAGAACTGGCGCGTTGTCCCCACATCGTGATTCAGCTGCTTGGCGGGCGGCTTTTCCGGCACTCCATGGTGGCCATGGGGGCCGAGTTGATGGAGCAGCTCTCGCGCTTGCGGGCGGATGTGTTTTTCATGGGGGCGACCGGCGTGCATGCGTCGGCGGGCGTGACCACGGGAGATTCCGAAGAAGCCGCCGTCAAGCGGGCACTGCACCGCTGTGCCTCGGAGACAGTGCTGCTGGCATCGGGCGAAAAACTTGGCGCGGCCTCGGCCTGCCGCATCATGGCGTTGGCCGATGTGTCGGCGGTGGTGGTTCACAGGGGCACGCAAGCAGCGTGGATCAGCAGCGCCAGACGTGCCGGCGTGCGCGTGGTGAGGGCCGGCTGATCAAGCCTGGGGTATCAGGGCGCTGTCGGGGCGGCCAGGCTGTTCAGCGCAGGCCCGACTTGTACCGGGCGATGGCCTTGGCCCGCAGGTCTTCGCTGATTTCTGTTTCGCTTGCGGCGGGAGCGGCAGCCACTACGGCGGGCGATGCTGCGGACGCTGACAGCAACGGTTCGCTGCCGCTGCGGGGTCCGAAAATCTTGGTCTGCGCATAGGCCGCGTAGCTGCGCAGGCGCTCGTCCTTGCTGTTGAGCGCTTCCTGAATTACCTCAGTGGCGTACGGCAGGTCGTGCAGGAATTGATGGACATTCAGTGAACGGCCGAACTCCCGCTTCATGGGAATGACCATCCGCACCGCGTAGGCCATGAGATCGGAGTCGTCAGGCGGTGTCATGGTTAACAGCATGGTTTACGTGTCTTGATGGGTGGGAACTCAAGCACCTGAAATCATCTCGCCGTGCTGGGCAAGGTCAAGGCCCAGTTCTTCCTCTGCCGCGGTGACGCGAAGGCCTGCCAGGGGTTTGACCACCAGCAAAATCAGCCAGGTCGCGACGCCTGCGTAAGCTGCAACGGCGCAGGCTCCCACGAGGTTGGTAAACACGGTGGCGGTCACGGGTGCAATTTCCTTGAGCGCAAAGACCGGGGTCAGGACCGTGCCGATGATGCCGCCCACGCCATGCAGGGCAAATACGTCAAGCGAGTCGTCAATTCCTGTGGCACGCTTGAAGCGGGTCACGGCCAGGAAGCAGCCGACGCCGCCCGCAAAGCCCAAGACCGATGCGCCCATGACGCCGACAAAACCGGACGCCGGCGTGATGGCGACGAGGCCGGCAATGGCGCCTGTTGCCATGCCCAGCACGCTGAACTTGCCGCGCTGGACATATTCGCAAATGCCCCACATGAACGCGCCGACGCAAGCTGCCACCTGGGTGGCCAGCAGGGCGCCCACGGCGCGTGAACTCGCCTCAAAGGCCGAACCGGCATTGAAGCCGAACCAGCCCGCCCACAAGAGCCCGGCGCCGATGATGGATATCAAGAGGTTGTGCGGCACCATGGGTTCGGTTCCGAAGCCTTTGCGCGGACCCACGACCTTGGCCGCCACCAGGCCGCTGAAGCCGGCCGCGATGTGCACCACCGTGCCGCCCGCAAAGTCCATATGCCCCATGCTGGCGAGCCAGCCGGTGGGTTGCCAGATCCAGTGCGCCACAGGGGCGTATACCAGGATGGTCCAGAAGGCCGCAAAGAAAATGGTGGCGCTCAGGCGCATGCGCTCCACGGTGGCGCCGATGATCAGTGCGAAGGTGATGATGGCGAATGCCAGCTGGAACAGGAAGAAAGCGGATTCCGGCACGGAAGGCGCTGAAACGTGCGCGCCGACTTTTGCGCCCAATAGTCCTTCGCTTAGCGCGCGGCTCATGTCGCCGATCCAGGGGTTGCCGGGCGTGAAGGCCAGTGAATAGGCAATGCCCGCCCAAACCAGCGTGACAACCGTGGTGGCCGCAAAAGTGTGCGCCACGATGGAGAGCGCATTTTTGGCCCGCATCATGCCGCTGTAGAACAGCATGATGCCGGGAATGGTCATCAAAAGCACCAGCACGGTCGAGATGAGCATCCAGGCGGTGTCCGCGCCATTGAATTTCGCAACGGCAGGCGCCGCGGCAGCGGCGGCGGTCTGGGCGTGGAGAGGGGTAGATGCCAGCAGCGCCAGCGCAGGGGCCAGCAAAGTGAAGGCAGACGACCTGCGGGTAACCAGGACTTGGCTCATACATTCCCCTCTCGTTGTTTCAGCTGTTATCAGCTGCTATGCGGTACGGGGAATGTTACATCCGGCTACATGTATTGGGTAAGTAAAAAATACCCGTTTTTGGGCATTATTCCTTGTTCTGTAGCATTTCGGCTTGTTTTGGGGCGCGTTTGCCGCCAGCCACCTGCAATGCCTCATTGTGCGCACCGTCAGCAAGGCTCCTGTCCATCCGAAACAGCTGTGCCAGCGCTTGTCGGTACTGGGGCTGGCCGACCAGGTTGGTGTCGTGGTGCGAGCCACCCGGCACCAGCAAGAAGAGCTTGGGCTGCGCTGCAGCGTCATAAAGCTTGCGCCCCAGGTCCGGCAGGATCAGGCGGTCTTCGCCGCCATGCACCACCAGCAGGGGGGAGCCGATCTTGCCGACTTTTCGGACGGCCTCGAAACGCTGGGTGATGAGCAGCGACACCGGCATCCAGCCCCACTGGGACGTACTCACGACATCGGCGATGGAAGTGAATGTGCTTTCGACAATCGTGCCGCTTTCATCGGCCACCTCCGTGGCCAGGTTGATGGCAATCGGCCCGCCCAGCGAGTGTCCGAAGATGTAACGGGGACGGTCGGGGTACTTTTTGGCCAGCCAGTCCCAGGCGGCGCGGGCGTCTTCGTAGGCCGATGTTTCCGACGGCAGTTCGTAGGTGCTTTTACCAAAACCGCGGTAGTCGATCCCCAGGACCGAGAAGCCGAGCTCCTGCATGCGGCGCATGCGCGGCGCGGAGCCGGTGACGTTGTAACGCGCGCCATGCAGGTACAGCAGCACGGGGGTTTTGCTTGCGGCATCCGACTCGTCTGCCGGCAGCCACAGGCCGTGCAGGCGGACGGGGTGGTCGCCGCCACTGCCGCTGGCGGCGTTGAAGTCAATCCAGACGTCTTCCATTCCCACCGCGGCGGCTGCAGCCCCGCCCCAGGTGCGGTCGCTGGGCTGAAAGATCCAGGCTCGCTGCTTTTCGTCAAGGGTGGCACAGCCCGCCAGCAACGCCAGCGTCATCAGGAAGGAAGTAAAGAGGTGCCAGCGTTTCATGCAAGTGAATGATTCGCCGGGCGCCGGAAAGTTCAGCGTCCGCGCATGAAGAGCGTGTCAAGCTCCCGGATGCTGACCTGCCGCCAGGTGGGCCGCCCGTGGTTGCACTGGTCGGAGCGCTCAGTGGCTTCCATCTGGCGCAGCAGGGCGTTCATTTCGTCGAGCGTGAGCTTGCGGTTGGCGCGCACGGCGCCGTGGCAGGCCATGGTGGACAGCAACTCGTTCCGGGCCCGCTGTATGACGGTGCTGGCGTCGTGCTGGGCCAGTTCGGCCAGCACGCTGCGGGCCAGTTCCACCGCATCGCCCTGCGCCAGGCTGGTGGGCACGGCGCGCACCGCCAGGGTTTTGGGCGAAAAAGGCGTGATTTCCAGGCCCAGCGTTGCCAATGCCTGGGCGTTGGCCTCGGCCGTGGCCACTTCCTGGGGGCTGGCGGCAAAGGTGGCCGGAATCAGCAGCGGCTGGCTGATGATGCTGGCGCCATCGGCACCGTCCATCTGGGTTTTCAGGCGTTCATAGACGATGCGCTCGTGGGCAGCGTGCATGTCCACAATGACAAGGCCCTGGGTGTTTTCGGCCAGCACGTAGATGCCCTGCAGCTGGGCGATGGCGCGGCCCAGCGGCCAGTCGCCGGAGGGCAGGGCGCTTGCGCCTTCAGGCACGCCCGCCATGCCATTTCCGACCGGGGGAATGGTGACGTACAGGGCATCCTCGCCAGATTCCCGCTGGCTGGGCGCGACGGCTTGCGATGACGGCCACATGGCGTCAAAGTCGGAGGCCCTGTGACCGCCGTTTGCTACAAAATTGATAGCTGGTTGCGCCCATCCCTGTTGCGCAAAAGCCTTGTTTTGCTCAAGAAATCCGGTGGGCGTGACAGCAGCGTCTTCCGCGCCTGCCTGGGCAGCTGCCGTGGAGCGCGGGATGGCCAGCGCGTTTTCGGTGGCGTGGCGCACCGCCTGGTGCACCTCACGGCTGTCGCGAAAACGCACTTCGATCTTGGTCGGGTGCACGTTCACGTCCACGCGGGACGGATCGATCTCGACATACAGCGCATAGACCGGCTGGCGGTGGCCATGCAGCACGTCTTCATAGGCGCTGCGCGCGGCGTGGGTCAGCACCTTGTCGCGTACGTAACGGCCGTTGACATACGCGAACTGCTGGTCGGCGCGCGAGCGGGCGGCATCCGGAATGCCGGCGACGCCCCAGACGCGCACGGCGGGCAGGCCGTCGGCGCGGCGCGCTGAACTCTCATAGCTGACGGTCACGGACTGCTCGACAAATTCGCTGCCCAGCACATCGGCCAGGCGCTGCTGGTGGGCGTTGTCGCCTGTCGCCGCGCGCCATTGTTCGACCAGCTTGCCTTCGTGCCAGATCGCAAAACCCACATCGGGCCGCACCAGTGCATGGCGGCGTACGGCTTCGATGCAGTGGGCCAGTTCGGTGGCATCGGTCTTCAGGAATTTGCGGCGCGCGGGCGTGGCGTAAAACAGCTCCCGCACTTCCACGCTGGTGCCACGGTTGCGCGCGGCGGGCTTCAGTTCGCCGGTGCGGCCGTCAAGCTGCCATGCGTGTTCATCCGCGGCGGTTCTGGACAGCAGGCTCATGTCGGCGATCGAATTGATCGCCGCCAGCGCCTCGCCCCGAAAACCCATGGTGCCGACGGCTTCCAGGTCTTGCAATGAGGCAATCTTGCTGGTGGCATGGCGCCTCAGGGCGACGGGAAGTTCTTCGCGCGGGATGCCGAAGCCGTCGTCTTCGACCACGATGAGCCGTACGCCGCCGGCCAGCAGCCGCACAGTCACTTGCGTGGCGCCGGCGTCCAGCGCGTTGTCCACCAGCTCGCGCACGACGGACGCTGGGCGCTCCACCACTTCGCCGGCCGCGATCTGGCTGATCAATTCATCGGGAAGTTCGCGGATCGGGCGGCGGGCAGGAAGAGGGGTCATTGCTACTGATTTTACGGGTTGGGCTTTTTGGAGTGAGGAAGCAACAAGTCCGGCAACTGCCCCTTTTCCGGATCTTGTAAGATTTTGTTGCGACAACCATCATGGTTCCGATTTATTTTATTGATGTAAGGGAATCCCATGCGATTGAAAGCCCAAGCTTCTTCCTTGATCTTCGCCCTTTTTCTTGCCGGTATGGCGCAAGCGCAGGTGCAAACACCCAAGGTGCCCGTGTGCATACAGGATGAAAGCATCAAGGAGCGGTTTTTGCCAGTCGAACTTCTCACCGGCAACCCCATGACAGATAGCCGGGAACTGGTATTTGCAGCGGTTGATCGGGTGTATCCGTTTGTCGACGAGTTACCCGATGGTTCTGTGGGCAAGGCAGACGTGACACTCAAAGGACCCATGCAGTGGGAAGGCCAGGGCGGTACTGTCTACGAAATCTACGAACGCAAGGTCCCGCGTGCGCACGAGCGTTTTGCGCTGACGCCCGACCGTACCGCCATTGGCCGGGTGTATGACCAGCGTTTTGGCAACGCGACCAACGAGGGGAAGTTTCCGGTGGGCATGTGGTCGCAGGGCCAGGTACGCCGCTACAACACCACTTATTTTTCACCGAGAGGCACGCGCAACGAAGTGACGTCCGTCGAGATTGAAAAGCTTTCATGCGTGTATGACGGCACACCCGGTGCCGTGCAGTATGGCTGGAAAACCGGTTCGGGGACGAGCTACGGCTATATCTATGCGCCTGGCAAGGGTCTGGTACATGTCATGACGCGGGTCAGCGGCAACAGTGGCCGCTGAGGCCGGTACGCGGCGGGCGCGGGTTTCATACCTGTCAAAATCACCGGTATGGAATTTGCCACCTTTCTCATTGATTTCATTCTTCATGTCGACAAGCACCTGGAAGCCTTTGTCACCAGCTACGGCGCGTGGGTGTATGCCCTGTTATTCCTGATTATTTTTGTGGAAACCGGCGTGGTCGTCATGCCATTTTTGCCGGGTGATTCACTGCTGTTTGTGGTGGGCGCGATGTGCGGCGTCGGCCTCATGAGTTTTCCGGTGGCGGTGGCGTTGCTGTTTGTGGCAGCTGTGCTGGGCGACCAGTGCAACTACGGCATAGGGCGAGCGTTGGGTCCCAAGGTGTTTCAGTGGGAAAACTCGCGTTGGTTCAACAAAAAGGCTTTTGACCAGGCCCATGCGTTTTACGAGCGGTACGGCGGTATCACCATCATCGCGGCGCGTTTCATGCCGTTTCTTCGTACTTTTGCCCCCTTTGTGGCGGGCGTGTCGGACATGACGCGCAGCAAGTTCACGCTGTACAACCTTGTGGGCGGTGCACTGTGGGTCGGCGGCATCGTGACGGCTGGTTATTTTTTCGGCAACATCCCGTTCGTCAAAACCCATCTCGACAAGATCATCTGGGCCATGATTTTTATTCCCGGCCTGATTGTTATTTTCGGCGCCTGGAAGGCCAGGCGCAAAGCAGGCAACGCCGGCGCCTGAAGGTGCGCTGATACGCATCCGCCCAAGAGGCCTGTTGTTGAACGGGCTTGATGCAACGCAGTCACGCGCAACTGCGCACGTGATAAAAAATGACAGTGCCGCCTTTCTGGCTGGCAGGAAAACCTGAATGAACATCACTCCCCTGGATATTGCCGCAGTGCACACGCTGCCGGAATTACTGGCCTTTCGCGTGGCACACAGTCCCGAGGCTGAGGCTTACCGTGAATTTGATGCCCTCACCGGGCAATGGCACAGCACCTGCTGGGCTGAGGCCAGCGAGCGGGTCGCGCAGTGGCGGCGCGCGCTGGCGGCCACGCAGCTGCCGGCCCATGCGAGTGTTGCGATCCTGCTGCCCAACGGCCTCAATGCCGTGAGCATCGACCAGGCGGCCCTGTCGTTGGCGCTGGTGCCTGTACCGTTGCATGCCATTGACAATGCCGGCAGCATTGCCTACATCCTGGCGGACTGCGAAGCTTCCCTGCTGATGGTGTCGTCGCTTTCACAGTGGCAGGCCGTTGAGGCTGTCGGAACGCCCTTGCCGGCGCTGCGCTGCGTGGTGGTCGCCGTGCCTGAAGCGCCGTTGAGCGGGGCGGGTGGGGCGGTGGCAGTTGTGCCCCTGGCCGACTGGCTGGCGGCGGGGGAAGGGTACGCCGGCTTGCTGCCCGCACCGCAGGAGGACGACCTTGCGGCCATCGTCTATACCTCAGGCACCACGGGCAAACCCAAGGGTGTGATGCTGACGCACCGAAACATCGTGTCCAATGTACGGGCCATCCTGTCGCTGGTGGTACCGATGGTGGACGATGTGTTCCTGTCGTTCCTGCCGCTGTCGCACACGTTTGAACGGACCGCCGGTTATTACCTGCCCATTGCCGCCGGAAGCTGCGTGGCTTATGCGCGTTCCGTGCCCTTGCTGGCCGAGGACCTGAAAACCGTGCGTCCCACCGTGCTGATTTCGGTGCCGCGTATTTACGAGCGCGTATTTGCCAAACTGCAGGAGACACTGACGCAGTCGCCGCTTAAAACACGCCTGTTTCTGACGGCGCAGTCTGTCGGCTGGCGGCGGTTTTGCCGCGCACAGGGATTGCTTTTGGCGGAAAGCGAAAAAAGTCCGTGGGCATGGCTGGATCCCCTGGTTTGGCCCCTGCTGGAGCGGCTGGTGGCCGGAACCTTGCGGGCGCAGTTTGGTGGACGCGTGCGGGTGGCGGTGAGCGGTGGTGCGCCCTTGTCGCATGCGGTGGCACGCTGTTTCCTCGGGCTAGGCCTGCCGCTGCTGCAGGGCTACGGCATGACGGAGACATCGCCCGTGGTGTCGGGCAATGGTGTGGACGACAACGACCCGGCCACAGTGGGCAGGGCCTTGCCGGGTGTCGAGGTGCGCATCAGCGCCAACCAGGAACTGCAGGTGCGCGGCCCGCTGGTAATGAAGGGCTACTGGAAACGCCCCGAAGACACGGCCCGCGTGCTGACGGACGACGGCTGGCTGTGTACCGGAGACCAGGCCGTGATCGATGGCGGGCGTATCCGCATCATGGGACGCCTGAAGGAAATCATCGTGACGTCGACCGGCGAAAAAGTACCGCCGGGCGACCTCGAGGTGGCGATTGCCGCCGACTCCCTGTTCGACCAGGTCTTTGTGGTCGGTGAAAACCGCCCCTTCATCGCCTGTGTGGCAGTGGTCAACCCGGCGGAATGGCGGCGTGTGGCTGCGGCGCTGGCGGTGGACCCCGAGGACCCGGCCAGCCTGCACCTGCCGGCTGTGCACAAGCTCGCGCTGGAGCGCATGGCCGCCCAGGCGAAGGACTTCGCACGCTACGCGACGCCGCGTGCCGTGTACCTCACGCGGGAGCCGTGGACGCCCGAAAACACCCTGATGACGCCGACGCTCAAGCTCAAGCGCAACAACCTGATGGCTCGTTATGCGCGCGAAATCGAGGCGATGTACCGTCCCGAAGCGCGGATCAGCGGCCACCCTTGAGAAACAGGTCGCGGTCGGGTGCGAAGTTGGCATGCAGAGGCAGCATGGCACCGCCCAGTGCGCGAGCGTCGGAGCCAATGCTGCCGGCCATCACCTGGGCGGGCCAGAGACCTTCCCAGTTGTAGCGGCCGAGTGCTGCGCCCGTGGCTTCAATCAGGCGCTGCAGCAGCGGGCGGCAAAAGGAGCCATCCATCACCACGGCATCGATATCCAGCAGGGCCGTTGCGCTGACCACGCTGTGGGCCAGTGCATTGGCGGCGCTGGCCACCCAGGCCTGGGTGTCGGACTCGAACGGCGGCTGCAGGGCGCGTTCGTCGTAGGCTGCAGCCGGGTCAAGCCCGCGCGCCTTGAAACACTGCTCCAGTTCCCACAGCGAAGCCTGGCTGACCAGCTGTGGCGGCGCGCCGGGTGGCTGGGCCGCCTGCAATGGCAGCGACGCCACGGCGCCGGCGTTGTTGTGGATGCCTGCGTGAAGTTGTGAATTGATGACCAGGCCGCCGCCCACAAAGGTGTCGACAAACAAGTAGAGAAAGCTCTTGAGGTCGCGTCCGCGGCCCGACACCAGTTCGGCCACGCAGGCCGCCGAGGTGTCTTTGGCAAAACTCACGGGCAGGTCGGTCATGGCTTGCACTTCGGCGCTGAGGTCGATGTGGTTCCAACGGTCCGACTGCTGCGCCGACAGCCCCAGCATCCGGTGCCAGCCACCGAGCTGGAAGGGCGCGGCCACCCCCACACCGACCAGCCGCGGAGCCAGTGCACCGAGTTGCTCACGCAGGGTGCGCAGGTTCTGGCCGATCACGGGGAGCAGGGTGTCGGCATCGGGGAAGGCATAGGCCAGCGACAGGCGTTGGCGGACCTGCCCGGTGAAGTCGACCAGCAACCAGTCGGTGCTGCGCCGGCCAATCTTGATGCCCACTGAGAAGGCGCCGTCGGGGTTCAGCGCCAGCGGCACCGAGGGTTGGCCAATGCGCCCGCGCACGCGGTCGTGCCGGATCAGCAGGTCGTCTTCTTCCAGCCGGGCAGTGATCAGCCCGATGGTCTGTGCGGTCAGGTTGGTCAGGCGGGCCAGTTCGGCTTTGGGTACGCTACCGTGCAGGCGGATGGCCTGCAGCACCACGCGTTCATTGAACTGGCGCATGCCCACGTGGTTGGAGCCGCGCTGGCGCAGCCACACAGGCGTGGCTGCTTCGGATTCCGCGGGGGTAGCGGGAGTGGCCGCAGTGACAGGAGATTCGGTCATGGACGCACATTTTCGCCGATGACCCCTTTGCGCAGGATGAAGTTGCCAAAAGGCTGCAATTCACCCGTCACCACAATCGCATAGGCCTGGCGTACCCGCTCATAAAACGCGTAGCGCTCAACGGCCTCGGCCTGCTGATGCGGCAGCCACCCCGGGGCCAGCAGCGCCAGTACCTCGCGCTGTAGCTCCGAACGGTAGGGTGCCTCGGTACCGCTGACCTGCATGTAAGCCACCGGGTGATCCACATCTTCAGCCAGAGGCAGCAGCGAAGCCACGGCCCGTGCTGTTCGCGCCATGCCGTGGCCAGGCAGGCGCAGCACGGGTTTGCCCGCGCCCACACTCATGGCCGTGAAATTGGCATCGGCCAGCAGCAGCGCGTCGTCATGACCCATCTCGGCCAATACCTTGAGCAACTCGGGCGTGAGCAGGGGGTCAATGCCTTTAAGCATGAGCGGGCCTCATGCGTTGCGGTGTGACAAGCGTGGAAGCTTCTTCTTCACCAGCCGGGGCCGCGGAACCGGCTTCGCCGGGCCGCAGGCGCAGCGCCCCCTCGGGGGGCAGCGAGGACACGTCAGTGCCGAGCGTGGGGGCTGTTTCAGGCAAGCGCGGACTCCGGCAATTCTTCGGCCGTCTTGGCGCCCGTCATCACGGCCACGGTGTCGCTCATGCTGATGATCTTGGGATTCACGACCGCCGCACGGCGGCCCAGGCGCTGGATGTGGATGCGGTCGGCGATTTCAAACACATGCGGCATGTTGTGGCTGATCAAAATGACGGGCAGGCCTTTGTCGCGCACCCGGCGAATCAGCTCCAGCACCATGTTGCCTTCTTTCACGCCCAGGGCGGCCGTGGGTTCATCCATGATGACCACATGCTGCGCAAAGGCAGCGGCGCGCGCCACGGCCACGCACTGGCGCTGGCCGCCGGAGAGTGTTTCCACGGCCTGCGTCATCGAACGAATCCCGACCTTGAGCTCCTGCATGCGGGCAATGGCCTGCTCCAGCATCTTCTTCTTGTCGAGCACACGCAGCCAGCGGCCCAGGGGACCGGGCCTGAGGAGTTCGCGGCCCAGGAACAGGTTCTCCGCAATGCTCATGGCAGGGGCCACCGCCAGGTCCTGGTAGACGGTTTCGATCCCGGCACGGCGCGCATCGATGGGGGACTTGAAACGCATCGGCTTGCCGTCGAGCAGCAATTCACCTTCGTCGGGCACAGTGGCGCCCGACAGTGCCTTGATCAGCGAGGATTTGCCGGCGCCGTTGTCACCGATCACGGCCAGGATTTCGCCGGCGCGTAGTTCGAAGTCGGTACCGTCCAGTGCGGTGACCTGACCGTAGCGTTTGACCAGCCCTTTGGCCTGCATGATCAAAGGCGCAGGAGTTTGGAGGGGCGTTGGGGTGTTCATCAGCGAGGCCCTTTGCGCGACATCTGGTCGGCCGCGACCGCCAGGATCACCAGAATGCCGGTAATCAGTGTCTGGTAGACGGAGGCAACGCCCATCAGGGTGAGACCGTTGCGAAACACGCCCACAATCACCGCGCCGACGAGTGTGCCCAGAATGATGCCGCGTCCGCCAAACAGGCTGGTGCCACCCAGCACCACGGCGGTGATGGCATCCAGGTTTTCGGTTTGCCCGGCATTCGGGTCGCCGACGCCGGTGCGCGCCACCGACAGGAGCGCGGCGATGCCGTAAAAGAGGCCGGCCAGTGCATAGACGGCCACCAGCACGCGGTCGACCCGGATGCCGGTCAGCCGTGCGGCTTCGGCGTTATTGCCCACTGCATACAGGTGCCGGCCCGGTGCGGTGTCACGCAAGACAAACCACGCCAGCAGGTAGAGGCCGATCATGGCGACGGTGCCCAGGCTGACCTCCGTACTGCCCAGATCGAAGGTGTTGCCCAGCGCCGTCAATTCCGTCGGGAGGTTGGGAACGATTTGCGCGTTGGAGTAAATCTGGGTGATCGCAAATGCGATGTTCAGTGTGCCCAGCGTCACGATGAAAGGGGGCAATTTGATGCGGGTGACCAGCAGGCCATTGAGGAGGCCGAAGCCGGTCGTGACCGCCAGGCCGCAAGCAATGGCCAGGTAGGGGTCGATGCCGTAATTCACGGCGAACTTGGTCATCACCATGCCGCCCAATGCCATCACCATGCCGCAGGACAGGTCGATGCCGGCCGTCAGGATGATCAGGGTCTGCCCAATGGCCAGCACGCCGACGACCATCACCTGCTGCAGCACCAGGGACAGGTTTGCGCCCGTCAGGAAGCGGTCTGACTGGGTGGTAAAAAAGATGCAAGTGGCCAGCAGGGCCAGCCAGGGGCCGAGGGCCCCCCACGGGATGTGGCGCGAAGACAGGTTCATCGGTAAGGGCCCAGGATGAGGAAAATGATTTTGTCATCCCGCACCGGGTTCGGTCCGGGATGACAGCTGGCAAGCAGCAGGTCGATTACTTGGTGCCCCAGCAAAGGTCCATGCCGGTTTTGACGTCTTTGCTGTCTACGCCCGGGAGAGCTTTGGCCGAGATCAGGGTCACGCCGGTGTCGGTGTAACCCGACGCTTTTTTGCCGCCCTTGGCGTAACTGACGCCTGCTGCCACGCCCAGTGCCGCCATGGTCAGGGGGTATTGCTGTGAAGTCGCGGTGATGACGCCGGCTCCCGTGTCCTTGATGCCCTGGCAGCCGCCGTCGACCGAGAGGATGGTCACGCCTTTTTCCTTGCCGGCCTTTTTCAGTGCATTGAATGCGCCGGCGGCGGCCGGTTCGTTGATGGTGTAGACCACGTTGATATCGGGATTTTTTTGCAGGCAGTTTTCCATGGCGGTCTGGCCTTTGGCCTGGTCACCAAAACTGTCAGCCATGCAGACCACGGCTGGGTCTTTGGACAGCTCGTTGGATTTCGCGTCTGCCGCTGCCAGGCCGAAACCCTTCATGAAACCGTTGTGACGCTGTGCGCCCACGGGGTGACCGGGGAACAAATCGAGCGTGGCGATTTTGGCTGGCTTGCCGGCCATGGCCGCTTTGGCGTACTGGCCAATCAGCACACCGGCCTTGTAGTTGTCGGTGGCAAACAGCGCGTCAGCTCCCGCAAAAGGGCTGTCCAGTGCAATGACCTGCACGCCCTTGGCCTGCAGTTTTTTGACGGTGGGTGCGATGGCATCTCCGCTGGCGGTGATCAAAATGGTCTTGGCGCCGGCGGCAGCCATGTTTTCGAGGGCCGTGATCTGTCCAGCGGTGTCGCCGTCCGATTTGCCGGCGGCGGTCAGCAGCTTGGCGCCGAGTTTTTTGGCCTCGGCTTCAGCGCCTTCCTTCATCTTGACGAAGAAGGGGTTGGTTTCGGTTTTGGTAATCAGGCCGATCACAGGTTCGCCCGCTGCAAAGGCCGATGTGGCGGCCAGCGCGAGGCTGGACAGTGTCAAGAGAGTGGTGGTCTTTTTCATCAAATTGTCTCCTTGTTGAATCGACATTCCAGGCCGCCAGGCACTGGAGTTCGCGGGAAAATACCCATGAGTGCTGGGCGTTGGTGAACTATAGTGGCGCTTGAGTTATTAAATCAAGTTGTTTTAGTTATGGATTACCCTGAGAAAAACCCTGAAAAAGTGCTGCAAGTTGCAACCGCTGGTGAAGCGTTGATTGACCTGATCGTTCAATCGGACGGACGTTATGAACCCTGCCCGGGTGGCGCTGTTTTCAACCTGACGCGCGCGCTGGCCCGGCAGGGCGTCAACACCCTGTACCTCAACCCTCTGTCGCGCGATCGCTTTGGCCGCCAGCTGGCCGCAGCGCTGACCGGAGATGGTGTGCGGCTGGCCTGTCCACAGCCCGTGGCACAAAGCACCTCACTGGCCGTGGTGGGGCTGGATGACGCAGGCCATCCTGACTATGTTTTTTACCGGCAGGAAGTGGCGGACCGTGCAGTCACGGCGGACAGCCTGATCCAGTCGTGTCAGCGCGTCCCCGGGCTCGAGATGGTGTACACCGGCGCCCTGGCGCTCGCGCCCGAGGATGCGGGCCGCTACCTGCCGTGGCTGCGAGCCCAGCATCAGGCGGGCAGCGTGGTGGTGGTGGATGCCAACCTGCGGCCGTCGGTCATGCCGGACCTGCTGGCCTACAGGCGCAATGTGCACGCTGCGCTGCAACACGCCGACGTCGTCAAGGTCAGCGATGAAGACCTGGAAAGCCTGGAGACACCTGGCGCTGATGTATTTGCGCGGGCGCAGCATCTGCTCGGCACGAGCGGTGCCGGCTTGCTGGTTCTGACCCTGGGGCCGCACGGAGCCTGTCTGTTGACACGCGATGGCCGGCAGTGGCGCGCCCGCGAATCCCGGCCGTTGGCGGTGGTGGATACCGTGGGGGCGGGTGACTGTTTCCTCGCCGGCTTCATGGTTGCCTTGCTCGCGCGGAAAACCGCTGCGAGCGGTACTGGCGCTTTGGTGGCGTTGGTCGGCGATGACGCGGGGCGCAGTTTGCTGGCCCATGCTGTGGCCAGCGCCAGCTTGTGTGTCATGCAGCGTGGCTGTGTGCCTCCGACCGGGGCGGAAGTGCAGGCCAGGATTGAACAGGCAACCTGCGTATTTGACTGACGGCCGCTACCGATGCCTTACTGAAAAGATCAGGGAAAGAAGTCAGAGATCGTAAGTAAGCGTATTATCTGTCCGAAATCCTGTGCGCAGGTACGCTGCAGGACCCGGAGACACTCAGATGAACGCACCCCATACCCTGTCACGCTGGAGCGACCCCGGCTCCAGTCGCGTGCCCTTTTGGGCCTACACCGATGCGCAGCTATACCAGCGCGAGCTGGAGAAAATCTTTTACGGCGCGCACTGGTGCTATGTGGGCCTGGAAGCCGAGATTCCCAATGTGGGCGACTACAAACTCAGCCATGTCGGCGAACGCCAGGTGCTGATGGTGCGGGACCGTATCGCGCCCAAAGACCGTGCCACCGACCACGGCATACGCGTTGTTGAAAACCGTTGCGCCCACCGTGGTGTGCGCTTTTGCCAGAACCCGCAGGGCAATGCGCGCAGCTTTGTCTGCCCGTATCACCAGTGGACCTACAAACTCAACGGCGACCTGGCGGGGTTGCCCTTCAAGGACGGCGTGAAAGAGGGTGATTGCGTCAACGGCGGCATGCCCGAAGGGTTCGATCTCAAGGATCATGGGCTGACCAAGTTGCGTGTTGCAGTGCTGCACGGCCTGGTGTTTGCCACTTTCAGCGACGACACCGAACCGCTGGAAAACTATCTCGGCCAGCAGATCACGCCGTGGTTGGACCGCATCTTCAAAGGCCCTGACGGAGCGCGCAAGCTGACGCTGCTGGGCTACAACCGCCAGCGCATTCCGGGCAACTGGAAGCTGATGATGGAAAACATCAAGGACCCTTACCACCCCGGCCTGCTGCACACGTGGTTTGTGACCTTCGGCCTTTGGCGTGCCGACCAGAAAAGCCGCATGGTGATGGACGGCGAGGGCCGCCATGCCGTGATGATTTCGCGCCGCAACGAGGGTGGGCAGAACGACGCCGTGACCGAAGGCGTGACCTCGTTCAAGGCCAACATGGCCCTGCATGACGACCGCCTGCTGGACGTGGTGCCCGAGCCCTGGTGGAAGATGCCCGACCCATCCAGCCCGGGCAGCGACATCACGCCCACCGTGACTATGATCACGCTGTTTCCCAGCCTTATCATCCAGCAGCAGGTCAATTCGCTGAGCACACGCCATATCGTGCCGCGTGGGCAGGGTGAGTTTGATTTCATCTGGACGCACTTCGGCTTTGCCGACGACACCCCCGACATGACGCAGCGTCGCCTGCGCCAGGCCAACCTGTTCGGCCCGGCCGGTTTTGTCAGTGCGGATGACGGTGAAGTGATCGAGTTCAGCCAGGCCGGCTTTGCACAGGCTGGCGACACCGGCTCAACACTGTGCGAGCTGGGCGGCACCGGCACCGAGATGACGGAGCACATGGTCACCGAAACCCTGATCCGCAGCATGTATGCCTACTGGAAGAAAGTCATGGGTCTATGACGGCGACTGAACAGGGACTGCAGCGCCTGATGCTGCAACTGGAGGTGGACCAGCTCAACGCAGCCTACGCGGCGGCGCTGGACGAAAAGCGGTTTGATGCGTGGCCGGAATTCTTTGTGGAAGAGGGCAACTACAAGGTGCAGGCCCGCGAGAATTTTGACCGCGGCCTGCCGCTGGCCCTGATGGCGCTGGAAAGCCGGGGCATGATGAAGGATCGGGTGTATGGCGTCACGCAGACGATCTATCACGGGCCTTATTACATGCGCCACATCGTCAGCCCGGCGCGCATCCTCTCGGAGGAAGGCGATGTCGTCAAGGCCGAGGCCAACTACGCGGTGTTCCGCACCAAGCCGGGCGGCGTGAGCGAGGTCTACAACGTCGGGCGTTATATCGACGAGCTCATCAAAAAAGACGGCGTCCTGAAATTCAGGAGCCGTCTTTGTGTGTATGACAGCGAGATGATCCTCAACTCGCTGATCTATCCGGTGTAGCAGGGATACTGGTGCAGGCAGCACCAACCCGGCAGGTGCCGGGGCCGCGTTGCCTGGCGTTTCTTTTAGCGCCTCTTACCGACCTCGTTACCGATCACCGCTCCGGCCGCCGCGCCGCCCACGGTGCCCAGGGTGCTGCCGAATACGGCATTACCGACCAGGCCACCGGCCACGGCACCAACACCGGTGCCTATCTGTGCATTGGTCGGGCTGGTGCTGCAACCACCCAGGCCGATCAGTGCCGCCGCTGCTACCGCTGACATCATCAATTTCGTATTCATCCTGTCCACCTTTGCTCAGAGTTTCAGGCTCTTGCTGGGGTATTCACATCGTGAAGTCCTGACCTTGCCTGTGATTTCACTGTAGGGGGACGGGTATGTGGAGGTTGTAGGAGAAGGTTGCCGCGGCGTGTCGGCTTGCCGCGGTCTTTGGTGGTAATTTTCGGCGCATCAATGCGCGCCGATGCGGTACTTAAACAGCGCGGTTGCGCGCCAGCGGCGGGTTGCGCGCGAAGTAGCGCGTGATGCCGCGCATCAAGGCGTCGGCCAGCTGTACCTGGTATTCGTCGCTGCGCAGTTTGGCTTCTTCGTCGGGGTTGCTGATGAAGGCGGTCTCCACCAGCACGCTGGGGATGTCGGGCGCTTTGAGGACAGCGAAGCCGGCTTGCTCGACCTTCGGTTTGTGCAGCTTGCCGACATTGCCGATCTCGCCCAGCATGGCACTGCCGAGCTTGAGGCTGTCGTTGATCTGCGCCGTGGTGCTCATGTCGAGCAGGGCTTTCTGTACCTGGGCGTCCTTGGCCTTGACGTTGATGCCGCCCACCAGGTCGGCGGAGTTTTCTTTATCGGCGATCCAGCGCGCGGCGCTGCTGGAGGCCCCTTTTTCGCTGAGCGCGAAGACGCTGGCGCCTTGCGGTCGTGCCGTAAAAAATGCGTCGGCATGGATGCTGATGAAAAGGTCGGCCTGCACGCGCCGCGCTTTTTGCACGCGCACATGCAGCGGCACAAAGAAGTCGGCATCGCGCGTGAGGTAGGCGCGCATATTGGGCTGCTGGTTGATACGGTCGCGCAGGCGGTGCGCGATCTGCAGCACCACGTCTTTCTCGCGCGTGCCGCCGGGGCCGACGGCGCCGGGATCTTCCCCTCCATGGCCCGGGTCCAGCGCGACGATGACGAGACGGTCGGTCTTGTTCTTCGCAATGACGGCCGCTTCGGGCGAGGTCTTGGCGCCGCCGGGGGTGGCAGGGCCGGTCGTTGGCCCGTGGGCCTTGTCCTTGTCTTTTTCCGCGACGACTGCCGGCGGTGGCTTGCCGTCGGCCTGCTTGCCCGACTGCCGCGCGATCAGGTCGGCGATAGGGTCGTTGGCGGGGGCGGGTGTGGTGCCCGGTTGCCTGTCGGCGAGCTTCTCGGCAATCAGGGCTTCGAGCGGGTCGGCGACCTGCGTCGGGTACAAGTCGAACACCAGCCGGTACTGGTAAGCCGCTACAGGCGGCAGGGTGAATACCTGCGGCTGGATGGGCTGCTTGAGGTCTATTACGAGCCGCACCACGCCAGGGGCGTTTTGCCCCACGCGTATGCCCGAGATATTCGGGTCGTCGGATTTCACCTTGGCGACCAGTTCGCGCAGCGCGGGAATCAGGTCTATGCCTTCCATGTCGACGGCAAGGCGCGGCGGGTCGGCGATGAAAAATTGTTTTGCCTTGATCTCGCCGTCGGATTCGATGGTGAGCCGCGTGTAGTCTTTGGACGGCCAGACACGCACGGCCACGATGGTCGCGCCGCGCGCGATGTGCTGCACGCCCAGCAGAAGCACCACGCTGCCCAGTTGCAGGGCGCTGCGGCGGGTGACGGGCTGCCGCTTCATGCCAGCAATTCCGCGCCTGTGGGCGTGTGAGCCGTCAGGGTAACTGTGCGGGTATCGTCCGGCAGGACTTCCAGGTGGAGCAGCAGATCAGGTTGCGGCAGATGCGGTCCTGCTTTTTCCGGCCATTCGACCAGCTTGAGCCCGGTGCTGGCAAAGATGTCGCGTAACCCCGCCTCTTCCCACTCGCGCGGATCGTTAAAGCGGTAGAAGTCAAAATGCCAGATATTCATCTTCGGCAAAGTGTAGGGCTCGACCACCGCATACGTGGGACTTTTGATGCGGCCTTCGACGCCCAAACTCTTGAGCAGGTGGCGCACAAAGGTGGTCTTGCCGGCGCCAAGGTCGCCCTGAAGCTCAATGAGCGCGCGGCCAATGGCGGGATGACCCGCCAGTGCCTGCGCGAAGGCTGCCGTGGCCGCTTCGTCCTGCCAGGCAATGTTTTTTACAATCAGCGGGTGCCCGCCAGCAATTCTTTGAACAGTCATCAATTCGTTTCTCAAATTCAAACTTGGGCGCGCGAGCTTGGATTTTCGCAAATTGGCGTGGCCGGTGTGGATTTATCGTCGGCCGAGCCTGGATTATCAGCCTGGCTCGCTGCAGGCTTCCATGGTGACATGCATTACATGGCGGCGCACGGGCTCAAACGGGCCCGGCCGGCCGAGCTGATTCCGGGCACCATCAGCGTCATCACGGCACGCATGGACTATCTGCCTGCATCGACGGCTGCCGCCCCAGGCGAATGGCAGGCCCTTGAGTTCAGCCGGCTTGAGCGGCCGGCGGAAGGCATTGTGTCGGTGTATGCACGTGGCCGCGACTATCACAAGATCATGCGCGCCCGTCTGCAAAAACTCAGCGAACGCATCTCCGGCCACGTCGGTCAGCTCGGCCATCGGGCTTTCACCGACTCCGCGCCCGTGCTGGAGGCCGAACTGGCAGCCCGTAGCGGCCAGGGCTGGCGCGGCAAACACACCTTGCTGCTCAACCGGGAGGCGGGCTCCATGTTCTTCCTGGGGGAAATCTACGTTGACATTGTCCTGCCGCCCAGCGAGCCGGTGACGCCGCACTGCGGTACCTGCCAGGCCTGCATTGACGTGTGCCCCACGCGGGCGATCATCGCGCCCCACAAGCTGGATGCGCGGCGTTGCATCTCTTACCTCACCATCGAACACGCGGGCCCGATTCCCCTGGAGCTTCGCCCGCTGATGGGTAACCGGATTTATGGTTGCGACGACTGCCAGCTGGTCTGCCCGTGGAATAAATTCGCCCAGCGCAGTGCCTTGCCCGATTTTGACGAGCGCAGCGGCTTGACGGGGCAGCAGCTCGTCACCCTGCTTGGCTGGACGGAAGCGGCGTTTTTGCGATTCACTGAAGGCAGCCCGATACGCCGTATTGGCCATGAGCGCTGGCTGCGCAACCTTGCGGTGGCCATGGGCAATGCCCTGCGGGTGCTCGATCCTGAGGCGGGACAGCCCCTGCGCGAGGCCCTGCAAATGCATGCCGCTTCTCCCAGCGAGCTGGTGCGGGAACATGTGGCCTGGGCCCTTGATCAGTAAATTTGAACGAAAATGGCCTGCAGCCCTTTGGAGACAAGCGCAAGCAGCTCCTAAATCAATAGCAAAGCATTTGGCATGTCATGCGCTTGAGCGATAAGCGCATATTAGACTTAAGGCTCGAACCGAGGTGCTGGCTTCGCGCCGGCCATCAGGCATCCGACACGAAGTGCCTGACCGGGCAGCCACAAAAGGCAGCGCGGTCTTTTAGCAGTCCCAGCGCCGGTAGTTCTGGTAGCACAACTCGCGAATACGGGCTTTGTCTCTGGCCAGCTGGTTTTGCGCTTCCCTTACCTTGTTTTGTTCACGTGATTGGGCTTCGTACTCCTTGCGCTGCGCTTCACGCTGTTCAGCACTGGCTCTTTGTGATTCCAGATAGCTGCGCTGCGCTTCCGCTGAACGGACATTGTTGATTGCGCGCTCGCTTTCTTGGCGGAATTGCCGCTCTTGCTGTGCTGCCTGCTTGGCAATCTGCTGTCTGTTCGCTTCTTCCGCAGCCAGACGGAGTTCTTCCTTCCTGGCATCCTCTTCCGCTTGTACCTTCAGCCGAAGTTCTTGTGCGGCCTGTTCCTTGCGCGCAGCTTCACGCTTGGAGCTGATGTAAAAACTCCCTGCGAACAGCATTGCAACTCCCACAGCCAGAATGACCACAACACGTGTGAGTCCCGACGATTCCTGCTCGACTTTGATTGTTCTGTCCAGACGTGCGGCCGCGGGCCTCGTTAGCGTACTGCTGAGCTTGCGATCATGCGCAGCCCTGGACTCGTCGTCTCGCAGTACCTGGTAGGCGGTTTTGACTTCCAGGAATCTGTCAACGGCTTGTGGGTCAGCCGCCAGCCTGGCCGGGGAGTAATGGATATTTGCCTTGTTAAAGGCCACTTCAATGTCTTCTTTGTTGGCGTTTCCGGGTACTCCCAGAACCAGATAGGCTGACTTCATGAAATCCCTGTGAGGTAGATATTGTTAGTGGTTATCCGCGACGGAGCCTAGCGCCGGCTTGACGTACTTACAGTTACTGTGATTCTTCTTGCTGTATGTGCTTCAGCTCCGGCATCGACACCTGTAAGTCGGGAATTTTCTGGATAGACGCTCGGTGTCGATATAGCAAGACGAGCTTTGCTTGTCCGTTTGCTGTCCATGCACTCGGCCTCAATGGCTCCCCTAATCTCTGCAGGATTGCCTTTCTTGGCAAACACGGAAGAAACCAGTTCTTTTTGCTGAATTTTTTCCAACCGACCAATAGTTTTGGCATCAATTTGGGCATGCAAGCCCTCAAGGGTTTCCTTGTGGGCTCTGGCCTGAATAATGGGCATGGCACGGGCTCCCAAATCTGCGCACTGCGTGTCGGCAGCGGCATTGACCTGTTCCTTGCTAAAGGAGCCAGTTAAGGAGGAATACTTTTTCTGGATCTCGGTGTCGCAGGGTTTGTCCTGGAATGTGGCTCCACATTTGAACAATTGCTGACTGCTTGCTGCAGAACACGCGATCGCCGCAAATACGGCGACCATCATTGGCCTGTAAATTCCCACGTATTTCCTCCCTGCCGGCGTCTGATGTCACAAATTTTTACATCAGTATACCGAGAGCGAAAGGCAGGCTAAGAATGCCCAGCATTGTTGAAAGTGTCACCAGGCCCGCCACGTAACCCCCGTTGTAGCCCATGCGCGCCGCCAGCACGTACGCGCTGGAGGCCGTCGGCAAGGCGGAAAACGCCAGCAGGATGGTGCTTTGTACGGACGACAGCCCGAAGGCTTTGCACAGGCCCAGGGCCACGACCGGCATCAACAGATGCCGTATCGACAGCACGGCCACTGCCAGCGTTTTGGCTTGCGACAGGTGACCGAACTGCATGCCGGCGCCTGCTGCCATCAGGCCCAGGGCCAGCGAGGCGGCTCCGATGCGGGTCACCGTGGGTTCGAGCCAGACAGGCAGGGTAAAGCCGAGCAGGTTGGCCACCAGGCCTGTGGCCGTGGCAAGGATCAGCGGATTGCGCACCAGCTCGCCCATGAAGCCGCGCTTGGCGTGCCGCGCCATGGGCCACACCGCCGCCACGTTGAAAAGCGGCACGCATACACCAATCAGCACGGCGATCAGCTGCAGGCCCTGGCTGCCCGCCAGCCGGTCGGCCAGGGCCAGCGCAATGAAGGAGTTGAAGCGAAACGCCACCTGCGCGCTGGCGGCGTGCTCACGCGAGTCGATGTGCCTGCCCAGCCAGGGCAGGTGCGGCAGGCTGTAGGCCATCGCAATACCGGCTATTCCCAGCAGGATGCCGGCGCTGATGAGGCTGGAGGCGGCGCCCAGGTCCAGCGGGCTTTTGACGATCGAATGAAAAAGCAGGACCGGAAACAAAAAGTAATAAACCAGGCTCTCCACCTGTTCCCATACGGTGCGGTTGAGGGCGGTGTAGCGGCAGACGAGGTAGCCGCAAACAATCAGGGAAAAGTCGGGAAAAAGAAGCTGCGCGTAGTTCACTCGCCGAGAATAACCGCAATCCCCCCGGGTTTGCCCTTATGCGTAATCCACAACTGCGGGGCATGAATGTTGCGATTACCATTTCTGCTGTTTTTATTGAAGGACTGAACATGCAACGTCGTTATCTGTTTGCCTATTCCGTGGTGTCCGCGCTTGCGCTGGGCGCCGCCGCAGGCCCCGCATTGGCACAGGGTTATCCCAACAAGGTGGTCAAGCTCGTGGTGCCGTTTGCACCGGGTGGCACCACTGATATCGTCGCCCGCGTCATCTCCGAGCCACTGGGCAAGGCCTTGGGCCAGAGCGTGATCGTCGAAAATCGGGCCGGCGGCGGCGGCGTGGTGGGCGCACTTGAGACATCGCGCGCCGTTCCCGATGGTTATGCGTTGGGCGTGGCCACGGTGTCCACCACCGCGGCCAATCCGGCCATCAACCCCAAGATCCCGTACAACACGCTGACGGACTTCACGCCCATCATCAACATCGCCGCAACGCCCAACATCATTGCGGTACACCCGAGCTTTCCGGCGCGCAACTACAAGGAGTTTGTGGCTGAGCTCAAAAAGAACCCCGGCAAGTATTCCTATTCATCCTCGGGCACCGGTGGCATCGGTCACCTGCAGATGGAGCTCTTCAAGAGCATGTCGGGTACTTTCGTGACGCACATCCCCTACCGCGGCGCGGGTCCGGCCCTGAACGACACCGTGGCCGGGCAGGTGCCCATGATTTTTGACAACCTTCCATCGGCCCTGCCGTTCATCCAGCAAAAGCGCCTGATCCCCATTGTGGTGGCCGCGCCCCAGCGCCTGGCTGTGCTGCCGGATGTACCCACTTTCAAGGAAGTCGGCCTGGAGCCTGTGAACCGCATGGCCTATTACGGCATCATCGGCCCGAAAGGCTTGCCAAAGGACGTGGTCGACAAGGTCAGCGCCGGGGTGAAGAAATCGCTGGAAGATCCGGCGATACGCAAACGGATCGAAGACACCGGCTCCCTGATCATTGCGAATACGCCCGAGCAGTTCACGGCGCAGATCAAGGCCGAATTTGATGTCTATAGAAAAGTGGTCGACTCGGCCAAGCTCAAGCTCGAATAGAACTTTGAAGCCGGGCTGACCGGAAGCAAAGCTACCCGTAAGCCGCCGCGCATTCAAATGTGCGGCGGCTTTTTTGTTATGGTCACCCCATGCAGCCAGAAAGCCAGTCCAGTATTGATGGGTTTATTGACGCCTTGTGGCTGGAAGACGGGCTGTCCAAAAACACCCTGGCGGCTTACCGCCGCGACTTGTCGCTCTACGCCGGATGGTTGGCTGCCAGGGAGCAGGGAGGGCGAAAACTTGACGAGACGGCGGAGGCCGATCTCAACCGCTACTTTTCGGCCCGGCACGCTGCGACCAAGGCAACATCCGCCAACCGGCGCCTGACGGTGTTCAAGCGCTATTTTCGCTGGGCATTACGCGAGCACCTGATTGCTGCAGACCCGACGCTCAAACTCCAGTCGGCAAAGCAGGCGCTTCGGGTGCCCAAAGTCATGAGCGAAGCCCAGGTTGAAGCCCTGCTGGCCGCACCCGACGACGGCACGCCGCTGGGCCAGCGCGACCGCGCCATGCTGGAACTGTTGTACGCCAGCGGCCTGCGCGTAAGCGAGCTGGTGGGCCTCAAGACATTTCATGTGGGACTGAACGAAGGGGTGCTTCGCGTCATGGGCAAAGGCAGCAAGGAACGGCTGGTGCCCTTCGGCCAGGTGGCACGGGAATGGATTGTGAAATACCTGGCAGACGCGCGGCCGGCCATCCTGGGCGGGCAGCAGACCGACGACCTGTTTGTCACCGGCCACGGCAAGGGAATGAGCCGCGTGATGTTCTGGATGCTGGTGAAAAAATATGCGCGGCTTGCCGGCATCAACTCGCCGCTGTCTCCGCACACCTTGCGCCATGCATTTGCCACGCATTTGCTGAACCACGGCGCCGACCTGCGCGCGGTGCAGATGCTTTTGGGCCATGCCGATATTTCCACCACGACGATTTACACCCATGTGGCGCGTGAACGGCTCAAAGCGCTGCATGCGCAGCACCACCCCAGGGGGTAGTAGAGCCCCACGGTCGTTCGCTGCGTAACTCGCTGCCCCCGAGGGGCCGCCCACCCTACGGCCCGGCAAAGCCGGTTCCGGCGCTCATGCTGGCATGAATAGTTCCGCGGGCGTAATCGAGTAGAGAGGTATTTCACCAGCAGGTGCCGCGGAACCGGCTTTGCCGGGCCGCAGGCACCGTCCCCTGCAAGGGGAAAAGGGCTACACGAAGTGAGCCCGATAGGGGTGTGCCGATTTTTCGGCTTCGCCGGCCCCCGGCGCCGCCCCCTGCAAGGGGGGAACAGGCTACACGGAGTGAGCCTGGACGGGGGTGTACATGTAGTCCCGGTTGAACGGGTAGCTAGACTGGGCGCCGGTGACCGGTGTGTTGTGCACATCACCTGAGGGCCGCGCCGCCAGCATCTGGTGCAGCGAGATCCAGCCTTGCTCAAAGCTCATTGCGCTGCCTGCCAGGTAGAGGCGGTAGGCGCGCAAAGTCTTCTCCGCGCGTTCGGCGCCGCCGTCTGCGGCCAGTACCTGACGCGCGTCGTCCAGCCTGGCCTCCAGGGCGTCCGACCAGTTCCACAGCGTGCGTGCATAGTGGGGGCGCAGGTTTTCGGTGTCCACCATCTCCAGGCCTGCGCGTGACATGTGCTCCAGCACGGCGCTGACGTGCATCAGCTCACCGCCGGGGAAGATGTACTTTTCGATGAATTCGCCCATGCCGGCGCCGAGCTGGCGGTTTTCCAGGCCGCCGGCCGTGATGCCGTGGTTCATGACCAGCCCGCCCGGGGCCAGCAGGCGCATGATCTTCTGGAAGTAGGCCGTCATGTTGGCATGGCCCACATGCTCAAACATGCCCACGGACGAGATCTTGTCGAAGGGCTGGTCTTCCGGCATGTCGCGGTAGTCGCGCAGCTCCATGCGCACGTGCCCCTCCAGGCCTTTTTCCTGAATCAGCCGCTGCACGTGCGCGTGCTGGTTTTTCGACAGGGTGATGCCGGTGGCATCGACGCCGTAATGTTCGGCCGCCCACATCAGCAGGGCGCCCCAGCCGGCGCCAATGTCCAGGAAGCGTTCGCCGGGCTTGAGCATGAGCTTGCGGCAGATGTGGTCGAGCTTGGCTTCCTGGGCCTGGGCCAATGTCATGGCGTTGTCGCTGTAGTAGGCGCATGAATACACCCGCCGAGGGTCGAGCCAGAGCGCATAGAAGGCGTCGGACACGTCATAGTGGAACTGGATTTGCGCTGCATCCCGGCTTTGGGTGTGGGCGGCCAGGGACTTGGCGCGGTGCAGCAGGCCGGACCACCAGCCGGTGTCGCTTTGCACCGGGTTGCCGGGCAGCAGTTTGGTGACGGCGCGCATCACGTCGCGCATGGCGCCCTCGAGCTGGAGTTTGCCTTCGACGTAGTCCTCTGCCAGGGCGCCGATCTGGCCGGCCTTGAGGCGGGCGATGGAAGACCAGTGCGAAAACGCGAGCTTGACGGGGGCGTTAGGCTCTCCGAGACGCTGGCCCTGCGGCAGCTGCAAGGCGATGTCCGCGGGCAAGCCCGGCATTTGCGAAGGGATGTCTGGAACGAGATGCCGGATCATGCGCAAACTCCTTTTCAAGAGTTTTGCAGTCTAGCGCTGTTCGAAAATCCCTGCCGTGACTGTATGTGTAGGAATTCGCCGCGTCCTGGAACCTGTTGCTAGACCAGAAGCGCCAGTTCCGCCTCGTCAAAACCAGCCCGCCGGCGGGCGTCCAGGTTCAGCGGGCCCTTCAGGCGAGGCGCCCCATACTGCCTGGCCAGCACCGGGTAGGTCGCCACCGGATCCAGGCCCCGCTGGGCGCACAGGTAGCGGTACCAGCGGTTGCCGATGGCGACGTGGCCGATTTCGTCGCGCAGGATGATGTCCAGGATGTCCACGGCTCGCAGCGCGTCCGGCGTGCCGACCTTGCGCAGCTTGGCCTGCATGGGTGGGGTGGCGTCCAGGCCGCGGGCCTCCAGGGTGCGCGGCACCAGCGCCATGCGCGCCAGCACGTCGCCTTCGGTTTTGGCGGTCATGTCCCATAGCCCTGTGTGCGATGGGAAATCGCCGTAGTCGTAACCCATGGCCTGGAGATGGGCGCGCAGCAGGCTGAAATGGTGGGCTTCTTCGGCGGCTACCTGCCGCCAGTCCAGGTAGTAGGCCCGCGGCATGCCGGCAAAACGCCAGATGGCGTCCAGGGCGAGGTTGATGGCATTGAACTCGATGTGCGTGACGGCATGAAGCAGGGCCGCCAACCCCTCGTGTGTGAAAGGTGAGCGCTTGGGTACATCCAGGTGAGAGCGCAGTTCCGGCCGTTCCGGGCATCCGGGCAGACCCGGCGGCGCAGGAATCGCCAGCTCCTTTGCTATCAAAACAGTAGCTGCTTGCGCTTGCGCCTGTTGGGCCAGGCGCACTTTTTGCTCTGGATTTTTGGTGAGAAGGGCCTGCAGCGCTTGCTGGCGCAGTTCTGCAGGGGCCAGTAGATCCGTCATGAATCCATTGTCGTTGATACCTCGGGATGCCGGGATTGGTTGCCGGCGGTGTACGCTGAATGACAGGGGAAGCTGCCTCCTTACAATCGGTGCATAGCCGCCACGCTCTTTCCCGTTTGTGGCCTTTGGCTTTAATTTTGAGTGAGAACGCATGGCTATTTATCAATTGGACAAGCTGACCCCCACCGTTCCTGCGTCTGCCTGGGTGGCCGACAACGCCCAGGTGATCGGCGATGTGCGGCTTGGCGAAGACTGCAGCGTCTGGTTTGGCGTGGTGATCCGGGGCGACACCGAAACCATCACGGTGGGCCGGGGCACCAATGTCCAGGACAACAGCGTGCTGCATGCCGACATGGGCGTGCCCCTTACCCTCGGGGAAGACGTCACGGTGGGCCACCAGGTCATGCTGCACGGCTGTACCATCGGCGATGGTTCGCTGATCGGCATCCAGGCGGTTGTGCTCAATCACGCAAAGATCGGCAAGAACTGCCTGGTCGGGGCGGGCTCCGTGGTCACCGAAGGCAAGGAATTCCCGGACGGCTCCCTGATCATCGGCAGCCCCGCCAAAGCGGTAAGGCAGCTTTCCCCCGAGCAGATCGAGGGTTTAAAAATGATCGCGAAGCACTATATAGAAAATGCCCAGCGCTACAAGGCCGGGCTCAAGAAAATCGCCTGAACGGCACTTAAGCATGATCAAACCCAATAAATACACACAGAGCGCTAGCGTCGGAGTTCCCATTCCAGCAGGGGCCGCGGAACCGGCTTCGCCGGGCCGCAGGCGCAGCGGCCCCCTCGGGGGGCAGGGAGCTACACGAAGTGAGCGACCGTGGGGGCCCAATGTCTGAGTTGCATAAATTCATCTTTGAAGGCCTGCCGGTTCGCGGCATGCTGGTTCGCCTGACCGATTCCTGGCAGGAAATCCTCAAGCGCAGACAGGCGGCCGGCGGCTACCCGGCCGAGGTCATGCAGCTGTTGGGCGAAATGACGGCCGCCGGCGCGCTGATGCAGAGCAACATCAAGTTCAATGGTGCGCTCATTCTTCAGATCTTCGGCGACGGCCCGGTCAAGCTGGCCGTGGCCGAGGTTCAGCCCGACCTGAGCTTGCGCGCCACCGCCACGGTGACGGGTACGGTCGATGCGGGCAGTTCGCTGAGCCAGCTGGTCAACGTGAGCAATCAGGGGCGCTGCGCGATCACGCTGGACCCCAAGGACAAGTTGCCGGGGCAGCAGGCCTACCAGGGTGTGGTGCCGCTTTTTGGCGATCAGCGCGAGAAGATTGAGAACCTGGCGGAAGTGCTTGAGCATTACATGCTGCAAAGTGAGCAGCTCGACACCAAACTGATTCTGGCAGCCGACGGCAAGGTGGCTACCGGCCTGCTGATCCAGCGGCTGCCGGTCAAAGGCCAGGGGAACCTTGAAGGCCAGATCGACCGGGACGCCAACGAAGACCAGATCGGCGTCAATGAAGACTACAAACGTATTGCCATGCTGGCCGGCACGCTCAAGCGCGAAGAGCTTTTAACTCTCGATGCCGACACGATCCTGCGCCGCCTTTTCTGGGAAGAGCAGGTCACCCGGTTTGAACCCGCCACCCCCAGTTTTGCCTGCAGCTGTTCGCGCGACCGTGTGGGCAACATGCTGCGCAGCCTGGGTACAGACGAAATCGAAAGCATCATTTCCGAACGTGGCAAGGTCGCGGTTGGGTGCGAATTTTGCGGCGCACAGTATGAATTTGACCCGGTGGATGCGGCGCAGCTTTTCACCAGCCAGACCAACCAGCAGCCACCCACGTCCACCGTGCAATAGTTTCGTCGGCCGCGCTGCGGCAGGGCAATGCTTCAAGCGGTTGCTGCAGCGCGCTCCGCCAGCAGGTCGCTGAGCAGGCGGTGCTCACAAGCAGGATCGCTGCACTTTTCGCAGACCCACACCCAGGCCTTCCTGCTTTTTTGGGGGCTTGCTGTCGCGCCGGGCGTGCTTCGGGTGAAAGTCGGGGCACGGGGCCGCAGACTTTGCGCGGCCTCCAGCGCCCGGGCAAGGCGCTGCTCTGCGGTCCCGTACATCACGCGATAGGGAATGCCCGCGTGCGACAGGGTTGCACGAATCGACTGGTCGGCGCTGTGTTGAAGTTGCCGGCGTTCATCGGCCGTTGTTGCCGCCTGCACTTCTTCCAGTCCCATGAGCAGCGTCAGCCCAAAGCTGGGGAGGTCGGCAGGAAGGGACGCGGCATCGGTCACGGCTACGGTGGCTTCGTGCCCCGAGATTTTCAGGGCGCAGTCCAGCGCAGCGGCAAGCTGTCTCTTTCCGGTAAGTGGAGCGCCGGTAACGGCAATTTTCAGCACGGGTACTTTCGCAGGCTGGATACCCAGGGCTTACTTGGTCACCTGCACGAAGATTTCATTCGGCTTGACCATTCCGAGTTCGATCCGGGCTTTTTCTTCGACCATTTCGAGCCCCTCCTTCAGGTCTCGGACTTCTGCAGCGAGCTGGTCATTGGCAGCCTGCGCCTGAACGTTTTTGGCGAGCTGCTCGGTCAGCCGGTGCTGCATGTCGCGCACGCTGGGAATGCTGCCCCGGCCGATCCAGAGTTGCGCGTGGAATATGGCTAGCAGCGCAATCAGGATGGYGGGGACGAGTCGGTTTCCCATGCCTATGCTTGAGGGTGATGATTAAAGGACAAGGTTTTTTCGCCGGGCCGCCCCAAGAAAAAACGCGCCCCCTCGGGGGGCAGCGAAGTACGCGAAGCGACGAGCGTGGGGGCTGACTTTTCGCCGGGCCGCCCCAAGAAAAAACGCGCCCCCCCGGGGGGCAGCGAAGTACGCGAAGCGACGAGCGTGGGGGCCATTTACCGGAGGTTATAAAAGGCCGCGCGGCCCGGATAGGTGGCGATGTCACCCAGGTCTTCTTCGATGCGCAGCAGCTGGTTGTACTTGGCCATGCGGTCCGAGCGCGAGAGTGAACCGGTCTTGATCTGGCCCGCATTGGTGCCCACGGCGATGTCGGCAATCGTGGAGTCTTCGGTTTCGCCCGAACGATGGCTGATGACGGCGGTGTAGCCGGCGCGCTTGGCCATCTCGATGGCGGCAAAGGTCTCGGTCAGCGTGCCGATCTGGTTGATCTTGATCAGGATGGAGTTGGCAATCTGCTTGTCGATGCCTTCCTTGAGGATCTTGGTGTTGGTGACGAACAGGTCGTCGCCGACCAGCTGCACCTTTTTGCCCAGGCGTTCGGTCAGGGTCTTCCAGCCGTCCCAGTCGCCTTCGGCCATACCGTCTTCGATGCTGATGATGGGGTATTTGTCGACCCAGGTTGCCAGGATGTTGGTCCATTCGGTGGCGTCCAGGCTCAGGCCTTCTGCGCCCAGGACGTATTTGCCGTCCTTGTAGAACTCCGACGCTGCGCAATCGAGGCCCAGGGCAATTTGTTCGCCGGCCACATAACCAGCGGCGTCGATGGCCTCCAGGATCATCTGGATGGCCGATTCATGGTTGGCCACATTGGGTGCAAAGCCGCCTTCGTCGCCGACGGCCACACTCATGCCCTTGTCGTGCAGGATTTTCTTGAGCGCATGAAACACTTCAGCACCGTAGCGCACGGCCTCGCGAAAGCTTGGTGCGCCCACGGGAATGATCATCAGTTCCTGCAGGTCCAGGTTGTTGTTGGCATGCGCGCCGCCGTTGACGACGTTCATCATGGGCACGGGCATCTGCATGGCACCGCTGCCGCCGAAGTAGCGGTACAGGGGCAGGCCGGCTTCTTCAGCTGCTGCGCGTGCCACGGCCATGCTGACGGCCAGCGTGGCGTTGGCGCCCAGGCGCGATTTGTTGTCGGTACCGTCCAGGTCGATCAGCGTGCGGTCCAGGAAGGCTTGTTCGCTGGCGTCCAGGCCCAGCACGGCTTCGGAGATTTCGGTGTTGATGTGTTCGACGGCCTTGAGCACGCCTTTGCCGAGGTAGCGCGACTTGTCGCCGTCGCGCAACTCAATGGCTTCACGCGAACCGGTGGACGCGCCCGAAGGCACTGCAGCACGGCCCATGACGCCGGACTCCAGCAGCACGTCGCACTCAACGGTAGGGTTGCCACGGCTGTCGAGAATTTCGCGGCCGACGATATCAACAATTGCGCTCATTAGGTTCCTTTTTTTGTAGAGAGGGGATCAGACCGGGGCGGCAACGCCTTCGACCAGGACCATATTGAAAAACTCGGTGGCGCCAGCACGCTTGGCACGCGCGGCGCGGTACATTTCGTCGTCATAAAAGGCCTTGGCCTTTTCGTAGCTGGGAAAGCGCAGCATGGCGACGCGTGCAGGTTGCCAGGTGCCTTCCAGCGCCTCAAACTTGCCACCGCGCACCAGGTATTCGCCCCCAGCGGCCGCAACCGCGGCAGGCGCGGCCGCCATGTACTGCTTGTACTGCTCGGGGTCGGTGATCTTCATGTCGACAATGATGTAGGCGAATGTCATGGCTTGTGTAGGTTTCCGGGATGGATCGCTGGCTCAGGCGCTGAAGTTGTTTTCGAGGAAGCCGTTTTTCTTGGTGACACGATCCAGTTCGAGCAGTGTTTCCAGCAGCGCCTTCATGTGCTTGAGCGGTACGGCATTGGGGCCGTCGCACAAGGCCTTGGCCGGGTCTGGATGGGTTTCCATGAACAGGCCAGAGACGCCGACGGCCACTGCGGCACGCGCCAGCACCGGCACCATCTCGCGTACGCCGCCGCTGCTGGTGCCCTGGCCGCCGGGCAGCTGCACCGAGTGGGTCGCGTCAAACACGACCGGCGCGTTGGTCTCCCGCATGATGGCCAGGCTGCGCATGTCGCTGACCAGATTGTTGTAGCCAAAGCTGGCGCCGCGTTCGCAGGCCATGAAGTTGTCTTCCGGCAGACCGGCTGCCTTGACGGCCGCGCGCGCCTTGGTGATGACGTTCTTCATGTCGCCCGGGGCCATGAATTGGCCCTTCTTGATATTGACCGGCAGGCCGGACAGTGCGACGGCGTGGATGAAGTCGGTCTGGCGGCACAGCAGGGCCGGTGTTTGCAGCACATCGACGACTTTGGCGACCTGGGCGATCTGGTCTTCGGAATGGATGTCGGTCAGCACCGGCACGCCAATTTCCTTTTTGACCTTGGCCAGGATCTCCAGTCCTTTTTCCGTGCCCAGTCCACGAAAGGCCGTCTCGCTGGTGCGATTGGCCTTGTCGAAACTGCTCTTGAAGATGAAGGGAATACCCAGCGAGGAAGTGATTTCCTTGAGCGTACCGGCGGTGTCCATCTGCAATTGCTCGGACTCCACCACGCAGGGGCCGGCGATGAGGAAGAAGGGTTGGTTCAGGCCAATGTCGAATCCGCAGAGTTTCATGGTCAGGCTACCGCCTTGAGGGGCTTGGCGGCAGCTTTCGGGTCCTGGCCTGCCGTGGCGCGCTGTTGGAGTACGGCCGCAATATAGGCATTGAACAGCGGGTGGCCATCCCAAGGCGTGGACTTGAACTCGGGGTGGAACTGCACGCCGACAAACCAGGGGTGGACGTCTTGCGGCAGCTCGACGATTTCGGTGAGTTGCTCGCGCTGCGTTAGCGCGGAGATGACCAGGCCCGACGCACGCAGGGCATCGAGGTAGTTGACGTTGGCTTCATAGCGGTGGCGGTGGCGTTCTGTCACCACGTCACCATAAATTTTGTGGGCCAGCGTGCCGGCTGCGACGTCCGAGCTTTGCGCGCCCAGGCGCATGGTGCCGCCCAGGTCGGATTTGGCATTGCGTGTCTTGATCGTGCCGTCGGCGTCTTTCCACTCGGTGATCAGCGCGATCACGGGGTGCGGTGTGGCGGGGTCGAACTCGGTGCTGTTGGCGTCCTTCAGGCCAGCCACATGGCGCGCGAATTCGATGGTCGCTACCTGCATGCCCAGGCAGATGCCAAGGTAAGGCATCTTTTGCTCGCGGGCGAAGCGGGCCGCGCAGATCTTGCCTTCGACGCCGCGTATGCCGAAGCCGCCGGGCACCAGGATGCCGTCAAAGCGCGCCAGGCGCGAGACATTGTCCTGCGTGATGGTTTCGGAGTCGACATACTCGATGACCACCTTGGCGTGGTTCTTCATGCCGGCGTGGCGCAGGGCTTCGTTAAGCGACTTGTAGCTGTCTGAAAGGTCTACGTACTTGCCGACCATGGCGATGTGCACTTCGGTCTGCGGATGCTCGGTCTCGTAGACCAGGTCGTCCCAGCGCTTGAGGTTGGCCGGTGGCGTGTTCAGGCGTAGCTTGTCGCAGATCAGGCCGTCCAGGCCCTGTTCGTGCAGCATGCGGGGCACTTTGTAAATGGTGTCGACGTCCCACATCGAGATCACGCCCCACTCGGGAACGTTGGAGAACAGCGAGATTTTTTCGCGCTCTTCGTTGGGAATGCGGCGGTCGGCACGGCACAGCAGCACGTCGGCCTGGATGCCGATTTCACGCAGTTGCTTGGCGGTGTGCTGGGTCGGCTTGGTCTTGAGCTCGCCGGCGGCGGCGATCCAGGGCACGTAGCTCAGGTGAACGAAGGCGGTGTTGTTGGCGCCCAGGCGCAGGCTCATCTGGCGCACGGCTTCAAGAAAGGGCAGGGACTCGATGTCGCCGACGGTGCCGCCGATTTCGACGATGGCCACGTCGACCGCATCAGCCGTCTCGTAGCCGGCGCCGCGCTTGACGAATTCCTGGATTTCGTTGGTGACGTGCGGGATGACCTGCACGGTCTTGCCCAGGTAGTCGCCACGGCGTTCTTTCTCAAGCACGCTTTTGTAGATCTGGCCGGTGGTGAAGTTGTTGGCCTTGCGCATGCGCGTTTCGATGAAACGCTCATAGTGGCCGAGATCCAGGTCGGTCTCGGCGCCGTCGTCGGTCACAAAAACTTCGCCATGCTGGAAGGGCGACATGGTGCCCGGATCCACATTCAGGTAGGGATCGAGCTTGATTAAAGTGACTTTGAGGCCTCGCGATTCGAGGATCGCAGCTAAGGAGGCTGAGGCGATTCCCTTGCCCAGGGAAGACACCACACCGCCGGTGACGAAGACAAATTTGGTCATGTCAGGTACGAACCGCAAGTTCGTAGAGGTGGTAAACGGAGATTATACGGGTTGCCCGCCGGGTTACTTCTTGCAGGGGATACTGAATTTCAGCCCACAGCTGTTCGGGCTTGCACGGTGGCTCGCAGCCCACGTAAGGCTGGCCGGTGTTGACCAAGCAAGCCGGGGCCGCGGAACCGGCTTAGCCGGGCCGCAGGCGCAGCGCCCCCTCGGGGGGCAGCGCATTACGCGAAGCGAAAAGCGTGGGGGCCTTTCCTCCAACTGAGATACATTGCGGAACATGACGAATCAAGTGAATCCCATGGGAAGCGGCCCGGACGGCAATGAAGCCCTGGACTTGGCCGGCAGACACATCGTGCTGGGCCTGTCGGGTGGCATTGCATGCTACAAGGCCGCTGAACTGTGCCGGGCGCTGATCAAGGCGGGTGCCACGGTGCAGGTAGTCATGACCGAAGCTGCCGAGCAGTTCATCACGCCCGTCACCATGCAGGCCCTGAGCGGACGGCCGGTCTACACCAGCCAGTGGGACAGCCGTGAAGCGAACAACATGGCGCACATCAACCTGTCGCGCGAATCCGATGCGATCCTGGTTGCGCCCATGAGCGCTGATTTCATGGCCAAGCTGCTTCATGGGCGTGCCGACGACCTGCTCAGCCTGATGTGCCTGGCCCGGCCCATCGACAACGTGCCGCTGCTGGTGGCGCCGGCCATGAACCGCGAGATGTATGCGCACCCGGCGACCCAACGCAATTTTGTCCAACTGGCCGGTGATGGTGCCACGGTGCTGGGCGTGGGTAGTGGTTTTCAGGCCTGCGGTGAGACCGGCGACGGACGCATRCTGGAGCCTGAGCAGATCCTCGAAGACCTGATTGCCTTCTTTGCGCCCAAGGTCCTGGCCGGGCAGCATGTGCTGGTCACGGCCGGACCGACCTATGAGGCCATAGATCCCGTGCGCGGCATCACCAACCTGTCGAGCGGGAAAATGGGTTTCGCCATTGCGCGGGCGGCGCACGAAGCAGGAGCAGAGGTCACTCTTGTTGCGGGCCCGGTCGGGCTGTCAACGCCACGCGGGGTCAATCGCATTGACGTCAAATCTGCACAAAATATGCTTGAAGCCGTTACAGGGCGTGCGCAAGCAGCTACTATTTTTATAGCAACTGCGGCTGTCGCTGACTGGCGGCCGGCCGCGCCTTCAACGCAGAAGATCAAGAAAGACGGCTCCGGCCAGACGCCGCAGCTGGTGTTTACCGAAAACACGGACATCCTGGCCACTGTCGCCCAGTCACCCGCCGCCCAGGCCGGCCGGTTATTCTGCGTGGGTTTTGCCGCTGAAAGCCATGACCTGGCCGACAACGCCGGGGCCAAGCGCCTGCGCAAAAAAGTGCCGCTGCTGGTCGGAAACATCGGCCCCGACACTTTCGGTCAGGACCACAACGCGTTGCTGCTGGTAGATGCGGAGGGTAGCACCGCGCTGCCCAGGGCTTCCAAGCTCTCGCTGGCGCGCCGTCTGGTGCAGGAGATCGCCGCCCGGATGGCGGCCGGGCCATCGCACGGAAAGGCGGCTGCACCATGAATCACCCCTCGGACACACCGCCTGACGGTGATTTCGCCAGCTACGTGGAGCGCCTGACGGGGGCCAATGCCGCTGCGGGAGTGCGTGAGGATTTGCTCAAACCCCAGGCGGGTGTTTCCGCCAACCCCCGGTTTTCAGCGAGTTCAGGCACGCCTTCGGTGAAGGCTGCGCTGGCGCCTTTGGCTGGCATGTCCTTCCTCAGCCACGTTAGATGGGTAGTAGTGTTGTGGATCGCTACCCAGGCGCTCTCCGAAGTGCTGCCCGGCGCGGGCTTTTTGTTTTTGCCCGCGCTGCTGGTCTATGGGGCCTGGGTGGTCTTCAAGGCCAACCGCAACTCCTCGGGTGCGCTGGTCCAGCGGCTGCGCGAGCTCGCCCGGCAGGCCGCCGAAGAGGCGCAAAAAAATCAACAACCGAAGAAAAAATAATTCATGCTCATCGACGTCAAGATTCTCGACCCCCGCCTTCAGGACAACCTTCCTGCTTACGCCACGCCCGGCAGCGCCGGCCTGGACCTGCGCGCCTGCCTGGAGGCGCCCCTGACGCTGGCCGCCAACGCGTGGCAACTGGTACCGACCGGCATTGCGATCTACCTGCACAACCCCGGCTATGCCGCGCTCATCCTGCCGCGCTCGGGGCTGGGCCACAAGCACGGCATCGTGCTGGGCAACCTGGTCGGCCTGATCGACAGTGATTACCAAGGGCAGCTGATGGTCAGCGCCTGGAACCGCAGCGATGTGCCATTCACCATTGAGCCGATGGAGCGGATCGCCCAGCTGATGATCGTGCCGGTGGTGCAGGCGCAGTTCAATGTGGTGGCGGAATTTCCCGCCAGTGAGCGTGGCGAAGGCGGGTACGGCTCCACGGGCAAAGCCTGACCGCCTGAACGGCTGGCGCGCTGGCGGGCAAAAGGCGTCAGGGGAGGGTGTTTTCCTACAACCCCTGCGACACGGCTCCCACGCCGCGACAGCTCTAATCCCCACCTTGTATTTGCTGCGGCGTGCCCTTAATGGGTCATGGGAGTCTCCGCGCTCCTGGTATCGGCTTCTCGCTAGCGTGAAGCCGATGGCAGGGGCCGGGAAGCTCATGAACTTATTAACAGGAGAGACTCATGCAAAACACATTCCGCTTTATTTCCTCGGCTTCCGCTGTGCTGGCACTGGTGGGCTTGGCTGCTTGCGCGCCCATGAGCCCCAGCGGCGATTCGTCCTACCCGGCCACCACCTCAACCTATCCCGCTTCTTCGTCCTATCCCGCCAATCAGCAGAATGCTTATGTTGAGTACGGACGGGTCATCAATGTGGAAGCCATCCAGACTACGGAAAAGGGCCGCGGCTCTGGCGTGGGTGCTGTCCTGGGCGGTGTGGCGGGTGCTGTGGTGGGTCACCAGATCGGTGGCGGCAGCGGCAAGGATGCTGCAACCGTGGTGGGTGCGGTGGGCGGCGCAGTGGCCGGCAACGCCATTGAAAAGAACCGCAATGCGACCATTCGTGAAAGCTATCGCGTCTCCGTGCAACTGGACAATGGCAGCTCACGCGCCTACGACGTGCCCAGCTACGGCAACCTTCGCGTGGGAGACCGCGTAAAGATCGAAAACGGCCAGATCAACCGGGTCATGTAAAGCTGCGGTTCCTCCGCATATGAAGAGCCGGCTACTCCCGCAGGGAAGGGCCGGCTTTTTTACGCCTGGAATTGCACGCGTCTCAGTGCAGCGTGCCACTTCCCGGTGTGATCGGCTCAAGTTTGAAAAAACCGGTACCAAGTGAGCCCTGGCCGATTTCCTCTTCGCTGGCTTCGCGCACGGCTTCAACCTTGAGGTTCAACCGGATGGCAATGCCCGCAAGGGGATGGTTGCCATCGAGCACGACGTGATCGGGGTAGATCTCGGTCACGGTGTAAATATGATCATGAGGCGCTTGCCCGCTGCTTCCTGGCGGAAGGGCCATGCCGTCGAAGGTCATGCCTTCTTCCAGTTCGGCTGGAAAAATCTTGCGGGGTTCGAGGAAAACCAGATTCTCGTCGTAGTCACCGAAGGCGTTTTCGGGCTCAAGGTGCAGCTCAAGCTTCTCTCCGGCTTCATGGCCTTGCAGTGCCTCCTCGATCTTCGCGAGGAGATCATCGCCGCCGAGTAAAAACTCGATGGGTTCGTCCAGCTCGTCCAGCACATCGCCCAGAGTGTCTTTCAGCGTCCATGTCAGGGCTACGACGCATTGCGGGGTGATTTTCATCCGACAATTGTCCCATGGATGTAAATCAATCTCTAGAGCTCCTCGCCGGCCTGAGCCCGGCGCAATTCATGCGCCGGCACTGGCAAAAAAAGCCGCTTCTCATCCGCCAGGCGCTGACGGGGCTGCAACCTGTGCTCAGCCGCGCAGCACTGTTCAGGCTCGCGTCGCGTGAGCAAGTCGAGTCCCGGCTGATCGTCCAGCAGCCCAAGGGATGGCGGATGAAACAGGGGCCTTTTGCCGCGCGAAGCCTCCCGCCGCTGAGCCAGAAAGCCTGGACCTTGCTGGTGCAGGGGGTGGACCTGCATGACGCCGGCGCGCATGCGCTTTTGCAGAAGTTCCGTTTTGTGCCTGATGCCCGGCTCGACGACCTGATGATTTCGTTTGCCACGCCCGGCGGCGGCGTTGGGCCGCACTTTGACAGCTATGACGTGTTTCTGCTGCAGGCCAGCGGCCGGCGGCGATGGAAGATCGGGCGGCAGAAAGACCTGACGCTGCAGGAAGGCGTGCCGCTGAAAATCCTCCAGAATTTTGTTCCTGAGGAAGAGTTTGTACTGGAAGCGGGCGACATGCTCTACCTGCCTCCGCGCTATGCCCACGACGGCATTGCCGAGGCGTCGCTGCAGGCCGACGGAAAACCTGCAGATTGCATGACATATTCCATCGGATTCAGGTCGCCTGCACAGGGGGAACTTGCCGCGGAACTGCTGCATCGCCTGGCCGAGTTCACTGAGGACGATCGCCATGAGGGTGATGAATCTGCCGCGGAAGAACTCGGCCGCAAGGCACGGCCCCGCCTGTACCGCGATGCGGGGCAGGCCGCAACCCCAACACCGGCCGCCATGCCGTCAGAGCTCACGGCCTTCGCCGGCCAGGCGGTTCTGGACGCGTTGAAAGATCCCCTGGCCGTGGCTTGCGCCCTGGGCGAATACATGACCGAACCCAAGCCTTCGGTATGGTTTGATGAGGTGGAGTGCGAGTGGGATGTCGATGCGGCGCGGCAGGGGAGTGCCGGCGTGCATCTCGACACACGCACGCGGATGATGTATGACAGCGACCATGTGTTTATCAATGGCGAAAGCTATCGCGCCAAAGGTGCCGATGCTGCCCTGATGCACCGCCTGGCCGACCAGCGCAGCCTGGCCCCCCGGGAGCTGCGCAAGGCTGGCGCATCTGCCATCGCGCTGCTGGGCGACTGGCACGACGCGGGCTGGTTGCGGCAGACGCTGCCTGCGGAAGACGACTGACCTGATTGCCAAACAGCCTGGAGACGTTTTATGGATACGGAAAAAACCAGTTCTGCCCTGCCGCCCGCCTTGCTGGAAGGCCGGTTTACCGGCCGCAGCGATTTCACGGAGTTGATCAGGAAGTCGCTTTCAGCGGCAGCCGCACAGGGGTGGCGTGAAATCATTGTGTGCGATCCCGATTTCGAAGACTGGCCCCTGGGAGAACGTGCAGTCGTTCAGGCGCTGAATGATTGGTCCATGACGGGCCGGAAATTCACGATGCTGGCCAAAAACTACGATGAAGTGGTCAGGCGGCACGCCCGGTTCGTCACCTGGCGGCGTACCTGGGCGCACATTGTGGAATGCCGTGCCAATACGTCGGGTGCGGCGGACGATATGCCCAGCGCCTTGCTCGGCCCCGGCTGGGTCTTTGAGCGGCTGGATGTGCAGCGCTGCACTGGCATTGCCGGCTCTGAGGTTGCGAGGCGGGTGGCGTTGAGGGAGCGCATCAATGAGCGTTTGCTGAAAAGTTCGCCGTCGTTCCCCGCCACCACGCTGGGGCTTTAAGGCGGGCATTTGTGCGTCTGAGGGCGCTACAGGCCTGTAAAGGCTGGCTTAGGGTTTTCCGGCTTGCGTTCCCATTTGTAATATCCGGCATATAATTTAAAGCTGGGTAGAAAGAGCTCGAGTCCTTTCCCCGGTCAAAAATAACTTGAATTCCGGTTTGGGTTTTCTTTTGGCAATTTCCGGAAATTGTTTTCTTAAATATCATCAAGGATCGTAAAAATGAACAAGTCACTCGTTTTGGCAGCTATCGTTGCCGCTGTTGCTCTGGCTGCTTGCGGCAAGAAAGAAGAAGCTCCAGCACCAGCTCCAGTTGCTGCACCAGCTCCAGCCCCTGCTGCTGACGCATCGGCTCCTGCCGCTGCCGCATCTGCACCTGCATCGGCACCTGCTGCTGACGCTGCTGCCGCTGCTGCCGCTGCTACCGCCGCTCCAGCCAGCGCTGCGAAGTAATTCTTCAGCGAGTCGAAAAAAGCCGCCGCGAGGCGGCTTTTTTATGGGCGCTTGTTTGCCGCGATGGCCGGTATGCACCCGCATTGCAGGGCCCACGACCCTTCCTCAGATATGGATCCAGCGTGTGCCGACGTCGGGCCTGGCCACAATAATGTCTTCTGCGCCACAGCCCAGGGCCTCGGCCATCAGGGCTTGCACCAGCTCCGGCCGGTTGTTTTGCGCGCTGAGATGGGCTGCCACCAGGTGGCGTAGCCCCTGATGCATGACGCCGCGGGCGACATCCGCAGCGGCCGTATTGGAAAGATGCCCAAATTGGCCGCCCACCCGCCGCTTCAGGAATGCGGGATAGGACGATTGGGCCAGCATGTCGGAATCGTGGTTGCACTCCAGCATCAGGGCGTCGCAGCCCCCAAGGTGTTCCAGTACATGCGAAGTGGCATGACCGAGATCAGTGAGGATTCCCAGCTTTGCCGAGCCATCGGTGCAGCTGAGCTGCAAGGGTTCCCGGGCATCGTGGGGCACCGTAAAAGGCGTCAGCTGCATGCCGCCGAGGTCAATGGCTTTCCCGTCGCGCGCCTTGTGCAGCAACCCGTCAAAATCTGGTGCCCCTATGCCTGCGTGGGTGCCATGGCTCATCCAGACCGGGATCCGGTAGCGAAGCGACAGTGACCGCGCGCAACCGATGTGGTCACCGTGCTCATGGGTGATGAACACGGCGTGGATGTCTTCGGGTTGCAGGCCCGCCTCACCGAGCCTGTAGAGCAGGTGCTTGAACCCCAACCCGCAGTCGACAAGAATGCGAAGCGGCGTGATCCCCGACGCTTCAACCAGTGTGGCATTGCCTGAACTGCCACTGCCCAGGCTTTTGAACCTCAGCACACCGGTATGGAATCTTCAGTCGGGATGAACAGGATCACGAACCGGGATTTACCGCAGATCGTCGGCAATCACCTGGATGATGCGCTGGGCATTGGCCGATGCTTCAGGGGCACCCTGGGCATTGAGGACCGACACCGTGGTGCTTTCACCCTGGCTCTTGACGGCGATACGGTACTTCAACGGCGGCACGGCGGCTGGCGAGCCGCTGAACAGCTTGCTGAAGAAACCGGGCTCGGTTTTGTTCACGATGGGCTCGACGTAGCGCACGAAGTAGGTTCCCTGGCTGCGGTCGCGGTCTTCAACCGTGAACCCGGTGCGGTCCAGTGCCAGTCCGACGCGGCGCCATGCACGTTCAAAGCCTTCGTCGATCTGCACGACGGGCTGGCTGTTGACAGTGGCGATCCGCGAGGTTTGTTTGTCTGCACCGGCGGCCACCAGGGCCTTCGATTGCTCTTGCGTGACACCCAGCTTGACCATCAGGCGGCGCAGGAATTCGGCTTCCAGCTCCGGGTCGGCAGGGCGGGGTTGCCACATGGTGCTGTCGCCGCCGGTGGAGCCGGCCTTGACGCCGGTCAGCACCTCGACCATACCGCGGTGGCTGACATAGATTTCGGTGCCGCCATCAGGGCGGCGCTCCAGCCGTGTGCGGAACTTGTCGCGTTCACCTGTGGAGTACAGGCTGTCGAATACTTTGCCGATAGTGTTGCGGATGAAATCCTGCGGGAGCTTGGCGCGGTTTTCAGCGTAATCGGTTTCCATGATGCCGAGGTTTTCCTGGTCCTGGGACAGCAGGAAGCCGCTCTCCAGCCAGAAATCGCGCACGGGCGTCCAGAGCTTGTCTGCCGGCCGGTTCACCACCAGCCAGCGCTGGCTTCCTGCGCGTTCGATGCGAACGTCGCCCACGGTCACTGCGGCTGTCTGCACGGCCTGTGTCGGCTGGCCAACCTGGTAGCTGCTGGCGGACACCGCCGTACCGGGCACCACATAACGGGTTTCGCGGCTGAGTTGTGTCAGGTCGGGAGGGATCGCCAGGGAAGGGGCTTTGGCGCCGCTGCTTTTGTAGTCGACGCGTTCGCCTTCCATCACATCCCTGATGGAAGAGCAGCCGGCGAGCAGGCTGAGGGCAACCAGTGCAGACACGGTTGCGGCGCTCCGGGCTTTGGAAAATGCAGGATGTGTTGGCAATATCTTCACTTGGGTTCCCTTAAAAATCAGATCAGGCAAATCAGACCAGGCCGCAGATGCGCAGGGCGCTTTCCACAGCGGCTTCGTTCGATGTTTCCAGCGGTGTCATGGGCAGGCGCAATGTGCCGCCGCAAAGGCCCATCCGGGCCATGGCCCACTTGACGGGAATCGGGTTGGCTTCGACAAACAGGTTTCGATGCAGCGGCAGCAATTTAAGTTGCAGCTCCATGGCGCGGCGGGCATCGCCGGCCACGGCGGCCACGCACAGCTCGTGCATGAGGCGGGGCGCGACGTTGGCCGTCACGCTGACATTGCCCTGGCCGCCGCAAAGCATCAGCGCCACCGCGGTCGGGTCGTCGCCTGAATACACGGCAAAGCCCTTGGGCACTTCCTTGATCAGCCACTGGGCGCGCTCGATATTGCCGGTGGCTTCCTTGATGCCGACAATGCCGGGCACCTGGGCCAGGCGCAGCACGGTGGCATGCGCCATATCGGCGACGGTGCGGCCGGGCACGTTGTAAAGCACGGTGGGGAGGTCGCCAACCGCTTCCGCAATCGCCTTGAAGTGCCGGTACTGGCCTTCCTGGGTGGGCTTGTTGTAATAAGGGACGACCTGCAGCTGGCAGTCCGCGCCAACGCCTTTGGCAAATTTGGCCAATTCGATGGCTTCGGCCGTTGAGTTGGCACCGCAGCCAGCCATGATCGGCACGCGCTTTTTGGCCTGCTCAACTGACACCCGGATGATTTCGCAATGTTCTTCGACATTGACGGTTGGGGATTCGCCGGTGGTGCCGACCACGCCGATGCAGTCGGTCCCTTCGGCAATGTGCCAGTCAACCAGCTTGCGCAGGGTGGGGTAATCTACGCTGCCGTCTTCGTGCAAGGGCGTTGCCAGTGCAACGATGCTGCCAGTAATGGGTTTCATGCTCTGCTTGTAAACGTTCGCGGCCATGCAGGTATCTGGGGTGTTCCGGCCTGAACAGCTTCAAGCCGGCCCCGGAAAAGGCCAATCCTGCATTCTACCCAGAGCCTAGGTCAGTCTATAGCGGGGTGGACCCCCTTCCGCGGTATGAAGGGGGGCGGATAAACCCGCGGTGCTGGCTGAGTCGCGGACGGCGGCGATGCGCTGGACAAAGCGTGGCGGACGCTCCTCAAAACCCTCCTCGAAGGCCACCACTTTCAGGCCCTGGCAGACCTGCAGCAATTCACCGGGACGCAGTAAAAAGTCGGGGCGCGAGGGTTTGCCTACCGTTTCATTGCCCTGCGTAAAAGTTTCGTAAATCAGCACGCCACCCGGCGCCAGGCTGGCCAGCAGCGTGGGCAGGAGCGGCCGCCACAGGTAATTGGTGACGATGACGGCTTCAAACTGTCGTCCTTCAAAAGGCCAGGGACCTTCCTCAATGTCGGCCACCACGGCTTCAACGGTTTGGGCGGGGCGCGTGGGAAGAGCTGATGCTATGAATTCGATAGCTGCTTGCGCAAGATCCACAAGGGCCAGAGGGTGATTTCGTTCATAAAACCAGCGGGCATGACGGCCATGGCCGCAGGCCACGTCCAGCACTACGCCGCGCTCAGGCACCAGGTGCGACCAGCGCTGCACCCAGGCGGAGGGTGGTTCCGTGCCATGCGCGGTACCGGTCATAGGGTTTTTCCGCCGGGCCGCCCCAAGGAAAAATGCGCCCCATAAGTGAGATCAGGGGCAGCGCGCCGCAGGCTCGGAGTGACAAGCGTGGGGGCTGTATTCATGGTCTTACGTCATCTTTGAGCGCGGCGAGCGCCATCGCCTCGACCCGGCCCGGCGCGATCAGCTTGAGCCAGCGGCCCAGCTTGCCCTTGGCCGTCATGACCACCTCGCGTTCCCGGCGCGCCATGCCCTCAAGGATGAGCCGTGCGCATTCTTCCACGCTCATGGCGTCGTCTTCCTTCAGGCCGCTGGCACCGGCCGCCTCACCGGCCGCGTTGAAGCCGCGGTGGCGGATGCGGGTGGCGACCACGCCCGGGTAGGCCGTCGTTACGCTGACACCGGCCGTTTTAAGCTCGGCGCGCAATGCCTCGAAGAAGCCCGTCATGGCGAATTTGGTGGCGCTGTAGGCTGTGCGGCCCGGCACACCGATCAGGCCCGCCAGGCTGGAGACCGCCACGATGCTGCCGTGGCGCACTTTTAAGTAAGGCAAGGCGGCATGGGTGCACCAGACGCTGCCCCAGAGGTTGATGCGCATCAACTGTTCGTACCAGGCCAGGTCCTGGGCCTTGACGTCTTCAAAAAGGGCTTGCGCCGACATGCCTACGTTGTTGATCAAGGCATCGATTTGCCCGAACCGGCCGATGGCGGCGGCCACCAGCTGGCGGCATTGGTCCTCTTGCGACACATCGGTTTTGACGGCCAGGGTCAGCGCCCCATGGGCAGCGCATTGGCCCGCAACCTCATTGAGCAGTGCTTCATTGCGCGCGGCCAGCACCAGCGCCACGCCGGCACCGTGGGTTTTGGCCAATTGCCGCGCCATTTCAGCGCCTATGCCGTCAGAGGCTCCGGTAATTACTATTGTTTTCATAGCTGCTTGCGCCCGTCCTGATTGGGCCGCAGCCCAAAACACACATAAAACCCCTGGGAAGGGCCTTGCGCTAGAAGCAGGCCCAGACCTGGTTGGCGAGTGTGAACAGGAAATCCGGCCGTGTGTAGAGGGCAAACACCCCCAGCGACGCGATGATCGCAAGCGTCCACAGGCCGATTCTTTTGGCCATCTCAGGCCCCTTGGGGCACGGCCGCGCGTGCAATCGGTGATTCACGCACCGGCAGGTTCACCAGCGCGGCAAACACGCCCAATGCAATCGCGATGTACCAGACGATGTCGTAGCTGCCCGTGCGGTCATACAAATAGCCGCCCAGCCAGACGCCCAGGAAGGAGCCGATCTGATGGCTGAAGAAGATAAAGCCGCCCAGCATCGACAAGTGCTGGATGCCGAAGATCTGCGCCACGACGGCGTTGGTCGGCGGGATGGTCGACAGCCACAGCAGGCCCATCAGGCTGGCAAAGATGTAAACGCTCAAGGGGCTCAGCGGTGCCGCCAGGAACACGGCGATCACGATGGCGCGCGAGAGATAAATCGTCGCCAGGATCTTGCGTTTGGCGATTTTCTGACCCAGCGAGCCCGCAATGTAGGTGCCGAACACATTAAAGAGGCCGATCAGCGCCAGCGCATAGCTGGCCACCTGGGGAGACAGGCCCTTGTCCTTGAGGTAGCTGGGCATGTGCACGCCGATGAACACCACCTGGAAGCCGCAGACAAAGTAACCCGCCATCAGCAATTGAAAGCTCGGGTACTTGAAAGCCTCGCGCAGCGCCTGAAGAATGGTCTGCTCGCGTTTGGCAGGCTGCCCGCCGGTAAAACCGCCTTCGCGCAGGCCCAATGCCAGCGGCGCAATCAGCAGCACCGCGCCGCTCAGCACCAGCAAAGCCTCTTTCCAGCCCAGGCTGCTGATCAGCAAACCTTCGGTCGGCACCATCAGGAACTGGCCGAATGAGCCCGCCGCCGCGGCCACGCCCATGGCCCACGAGCGTTTGTCGGCCGAAATATTGCGCCCGATCACGCCGTAAATCACGGCATACGTGGTTCCGGCCTGTGCGGCGCCAATCAGCACGCCGGCTGTCAGGGTGAACAGGAAACCGGTGGGCGACAGCGCCATGCCCACCAGGCCCAGCCCGTAAAGCAGAGCACCGCCCACGATCACGCGGAAGGCGCCAAAGCGGTCGGCCGCCATGCCGGCGAAGATGCCGAACACGCCCCAGGACAGGTTTTGCACCGCCAGCGCAAAGGCAAAAGTCTCGCGCGTCCAGCCCTGCGCCTGCGTGATGGGCTGCAGCCAGAGGCCAAAGCCGTGGCGAATGCCCATGGACAGCGTGACGATGGTGGCGCCGCAGATCAGCACCTGCAGCATGGAGAGTTTTTTGGTGTCGGTGGTCATGGGCGAGTCGCCTCGAGTGGCGAAAAAAGGAAAGGCCTGAGGCGGCCGGGAGGCTCTTTGCCGACTGTAACGAAAATGGCGAAACACTGCCGGGGCCGTCCTTCGTTCCCATCCATGAATCAGGTGAGCTGTATGTTTGTACAGTGACTTTTGCGGCCCCGACTACAATTGCGGCAATTCTTTCATCTGCCATGGCTGACAAACTACCCACCGAATATTCCGAAGGCTCGATCCGCGTGCTCAAGGGCCTGGAGCCCGTCAAGCAGCGCCCGGGCATGTACACCCGCACCGACAACCCCCTGCACATCATCCAGGAGGTGCTGGACAACTCCGCCGACGAGGCCCTGGCCGGCTACGGCAAGAAGATCAAGGTGACGCTGCATACCGACGGATCGGTGAGCGTTGATGACGATGGCCGGGGCGTTCCCTTTGGCCTGCACCCGGAAGAAAAGGTGCCGGTCATCGAGATCGTCTACACCCGGCTGCACGCCGGCGGCAAGTTCGACAAGGGCAAGGGCGGCGCCTACAGCTTTTCGGGCGGCCTGCACGGCGTCGGCGTGAGCGTGACGAATGCACTGTCCAAACGCCTGGAAGTCACCTCCTACCGTGAAGGTATGGTCGCCCATCTGGTGTTCTCCGGCGGGGACGTGACCGAGAAACTGCACCTGCGCAAAAACGGCGAGGGCGACCGCAAGACCGGAACCACCGTCCGCGCCTGGCCCGATTCCAAATACTTTGAATCGGCCGCGCTGCCCATGGCCGAGCTCACGCACCTGCTGCGCAGCAAGGCGGTGCTGATGCCCGGCGTCACGGTGACGCTGACCAACGAGAAAACCAAAGACGTCCAGACCTGGCTCTACAAGGGCGGCCTGCGCGACTACCTGATGCAGACCCTGACCGGCGACCCGGTGATCCCGATGTTTGAGGGCGAAGGTTTTGCCGACGCTTCGCACGAGAGTTTTGCCGAAGGCGAGGGCGCGCAGTGGTGCGTGGCCTTCACCGAAGAGGGCCAGCCGGTGCGCGAAAGCTACGTCAACCTGATTCCCACCAGCGCCGGCGGCACGCATGAAAGCGGCCTGCGCGACGGCCTCTTCAATGCCGTCAAGAGCTTTGTCGACCTGCATTCGCTGCTGCCCAAGGGGGTCAAGCTCTTGCCCGAAGACGTTTTTGCCCGTGCCAGCTATGTCCTGAGCGCCAAAGTGCTCGATCCACAGTTCCAGGGCCAGATCAAGGAACGCCTCAATTCACGCGACGCGGTACGGCTGGTGTCCAGCTTTGTTCGGCCGACGCTGGAGCTTTGGCTTAACCAGCACGTCGATTACGGCCGCAAACTGGCCGAACTGGCCATCAAGGCCGCCCAAACCCGGCAGAAAGCCGGCCAGAAGGTCGAAAAACGCAAGGGCTCAGGTGTCGCCGTGCTGCCCGGCAAGCTGACCGACTGCGAAAGCCGGGATTTGGCGCACAACGAAGTCTTCCTGGTCGAGGGCGATTCGGCCGGCGGCAGCGCCAAGATGGGCCGCGACAAGGAAAGCCAGGCCATCCTGCCGCTGCGCGGCAAGGTGCTCAATACCTGGGAGGTCGAGCGCGACCGCCTGTTTGCCAACACCGAAATCCACGACATCGCGGTCGCCATCGGCGTCGATCCGCACGGCCCCAATGACACGCCCGACCTGAGCGGCCTGCGCTACGGCAAGGTCTGCATCCTGAGCGACGCCGATGTGGACGGCTCGCACATCCAGGTGCTGCTTTTGACCCTCTTTTTCCGCCACTTCCCCAAATTGATCGAATCGGGTAATGTGTATGTCGCCCGGCCGCCGCTGTTCCGGGTGGACGCGCCGGCCCGCGGCAAAAAGCCGGCATCCAAGGTGTATGCCCTGGACGAAGGCGAGCTGATTGCCATTTTGGACAAGTTACGCAAGGATGGCGTGAAGGAAGGCGCCTGGAGCATCAGCCGCTTCAAGGGCCTGGGCGAGATGAGCGCGGAACAATTATGGGAAACCACACTCAATCCTGACACTCGCCGCCTGTTGCCCGTGCAATTGGGCAACCAGGATTTTCTGCAAACCGAGACGCTCATCACCAAGCTGATGGGCAAAGGCGAGGCCGCAGCGCGCCGCGAACTGATGGAGTTGCACGGAGACAGCGTCGAGGTGGACGTTTGAGGCTTCTCCTGTCGTTTGCGCGTGTGATGGGCATCGTGGTACTGGTGCTTGCCGCATTCTGGGCGACGGTGGCACTTGCGCGCCATGAATTCATGGCCTCCGGCTTTGCTTTCGCTCTTGCCGCAGGTGGTTTGTGTTTGTCGATTTTTTCAGAGAAGGCCATCGCCAGAAAGAAGCAGCAGGCGGAGAAGGAGGTCACGTTGGAGGCGCTGCTGTTTAGCGACAGTGCGCTGGACGTGCCATTTCGCTGGTTTCGCTGGCTCTGTTTTGTCGTTGCGCTGTTGCTGATTTTTGGGGTAACGGGTTTGCTGGCAAGGGCGACCTGGCAGGAAGGGAAGTTGGTTCCCGTGGCCTTGCTGGGCAGTTTTGCTGTTCTATTGTTTGTGTACATTGGCAGTTTGTTTGTTTCAGGTTATGCCGCATGGCAATCCGGCAGCGCGTTGAAGGCGGATTTGCTGGGCTTGAGGCTCTGCGGCTTGCCCGCTATCGCCTGGAAGCATATTCGCGGGATCGACCTTAAGCAGTTTGAAGTCAAGGGGCAAAAGAAAGCCATCTTGATGTTGGCGCTTGATCCGGCGACGTTCAACGAGCTGAAATCTGCCTTGGTGCCGAGGTCGCTTCATTGGACGGGTCCCAAATTAAGGGAGAAGCCTGCGGTAGTAGAGTTTGGTTGCGATTTTTTAGGAAGAGACCCGGAGCTCGTCGTTCGGGCCGTCCAGTTCATCGCGGACAAATCAGGTGGGCGAAGGGTCAAGGGCTGGAACTACCTTGAAGCAATTGACGTGGCGGAGCAGCGAGAGCAAGCTGCTGAACTCCGCAGGGAGGCAAACCGCAAGAGTGACCTGCTGTTTGCCGAGCTGCAGCGAATGAACCGGTCGGGACCTGTTGATGAAAAAAGACTGGCGGAAATTGACCGTCAAATGCAGGCTGAACTCGAACGGATGAGTTCAGCGGCCAATGCAGAAGTAAATGCTTTCAAGCACAACATGAGTGCACTGGATGAGCGCCTGAAGCCGCTGAAATGGTTTTACAGGGGAATGGTGGTTTTGCTGATTGTCATGATTGGTGGGGCCGTTTTAAGAATTGTGCTCACACTGAAGTCCTGACTCGTGACGATGAATAACTTGATGTTTTACCGTTCCTGCAAGCTGACCTCGTGGTTCCGACGGCCTGAGGCCGACAGGTTTGCCTGGATGGTTGAGCAATCAACAATGGATTTCTTTTATGAAAATTTTTAGTGGCAAACCCAGGCTCTGGCCGGGTTTCTTTTTGAGCCTGCTAATGCTGCTGTCGCAGCAATCTGCCCATGCCGACATCTGGGGCTACGTGGACAAAGACGGCATTGCGCATTTTTCGGCTGTGCGGCTGGATGAGCGCTATGAGCTTTTCTTTCGTGGTGTTGAAAGTTTCAGCGCAGGCGACAACGTTGCCAAAAGCGGCAAAGCCGTCGGCAACGGCGCCAACCGGGCCACCGGTGTGGCCAATGCGCCGCCCAAGCTGCTTGCTTACTTTGATGTGTCCCCCAACTACAAGGCCGTCAAGCACCTGCTGCGCGAGGCTTCCGCCAAACACGGCATCGACTACGAGCTGCTGCAGGCACTGATCGCCACCGAATCCGGATTCAACGCCCAGGCCGTTTCGCCCAAGGGTGCGGTCGGGCTGATGCAGCTGATCCCGCCGACAGCGGAGCGCTATGGCGTACGGGCCACCAAGGATTCCACCATCCACAAAAGGCTCACCGATCCCAAGACCAACATCCGGGCCGGCTCCAGCTACCTCAGTGATCTGATTGCCATGTTTCCCGGCCAGCTCGAACTGGCCATCGCTGCGTACAACGCCGGCGAGGGCGCCGTTCAGCGTGCCGGCAACAAGATTCCGAACTATCCCGAAACCAAAAACTACGTCAAGACCGTGATGCAGCTCTATAACCACCTCAAGCCACCCAGCATGGCGTCCGGCGGCCGCGTTCGCATGGAAATGATGGGCGGGGCCACCGGCCGCGGCAACATGGTGTCACCCACGGTGGTGTCCACCGCCACGCCAGAGGCCTTGCCCGAGCCGTACTGAGGTCACAATGCGCCTTGTGTCCTGCCCGGCAGCCTGATAGACAGCTTTCCTTTTTTGTAACCCTGTGGCGGCCGCACCCGCGTGTGCCGGCATGCCTCACGCCACCTTACCCGCCAAGCCAAACTCAAGATGGATCTCTTTACACCGGACGCCGTAGCCCCGATCCCCGAACCCGCAGACCAGGATTCCCTGGCCGCGTACGCGCAGCGGGCTTACCTTGAATATGCCCTCAGCGTCGTCAAGGGCCGCGCCTTGCCCGACGTTTGCGATGGCCAGAAGCCGGTGCAGCGCCGCATCCTCTTCAGCATGTCGCGCATGGGCCTGGGTTTTGGCGGGGCGAATGGCGCGAGCGGTGCCAAGCCTGTCAAGAGCGCGCGCGTTGTCGGCGACGTGCTGGGCAAATACCACCCGCACGGCGACCAGGCGGCGTACGACGCGATGGTGCGCATGGCGCAGGACTTCAGCCAGCGTTATCCGCTGGTCGATGGACAAGGTAATTTCGGCAGCCGCGACGGCGACGGCGCAGCGGCCATGCGATACACCGAGGCTCGGCTGGCGCGCATCACGACGCTGCTGCTCGACGAGCTTGACGAAGGCACGGTCGACTTTGTGCCCAACTACGACGGCTCCTTTGAAGAGCCGCGCCAGTTGCCGGCACGCTTGCCCTTCACGCTGCTCAACGGCGCCAGCGGTATTGCCGTGGGCCTGGCTACCGAAATTCCCAGTCACAACCTGCGCGAAGTCGCCGACGCCTGCGTGGCGCTCATCAAGACACCCAAGCTTGCGGACGAAGAGCTGTACGCGCTGATCGCCGGGCCCGACTACCCAGGCGGTGGGCAGATCATCTCGAGCGGCGCGGAAATCGCGGCGGCCTACAGCACGGGCCGCGGCTCGCTCAAGGTGCGTGCCCGCTGGAAGATTGAAGAACTCGCGCGCGGCCAATGGCAGCTGGTGGTGCAGGAACTGCCGCCCGGTGTCAGCACCCAGCGAGTGCTCGAGGAAATCGAAGAGCTCACCAATCCGAAAATCAAGGCCGGCAAAAAAGCCCTGAGCCAGGACCAGGTGCAGCTCAAGCAGACCATCCTGGCCGTGCTCGACGTGGTGCGCGACGAATCCAGCAAGGACGCCGCCGTGCGCCTGGTGTTCGAGCCCAAGACGAGCAAGATCAGCCAGTCCGAGCTCATCAACACCCTGCTGGCCAACACCAGCCTGGAAAGCTCCTCGCCCATCAACCTGACCATGGTCGGGCTGGACGGCAAGCCGACGCAGAAAAACCTGCGCCAGATGCTGACGGAGTGGATCGAGTTCCGCCAGACCACGGTGCAAAAACGATCGCAGCACCGGCTCGACAAAGTGCTGGCCCGCATCCACATCCTCGAGGGGCGGCAACTGGTGCTGCTCAACATCGACGAGGTGATCGCCATCATCCGCCAGTCGGAAGAGCCCAAGCCCGCATTGATAGAGCGCTTCAAGCTCAGCGAAATCCAGGCCGAGGACATTCTTGAAATCCGCCTGCGCCAACTGGCACGGCTTGAAGCCATCAAGATCGAGCAGGACCTGAAAAACCTGCGCGAAGAGCAGGGCAAGCTCGAGGAAATCCTGGGCAGCCCGGCGGCGCTCAAGCGCCTGCTGGTCAAGGAAATCGAGGCCGACGCCAAGCAATTCGCCGATGCGCGCCGCACGCTGATCCAGGCCGAGAAAAAGGCCGTGCTCGAAGTCAAGGTGCTCGACGAGCCGGTGACCGTGGTCATCAGCGACAAGGGCTGGGTGCGCGCACGCAACGGTCACGGACATGACCCGGCAGGCTTCGCCTTCAAGGCGGGCGACGGGCTTTACGGTACCTTCGAATGCCGCACCATCGACACGTTGCTGGCCTTCGGCTCACGCGGCCGCATTTATTCGGTGCCGGTGTCATTGCTGCCCGGTGCGCGCGGCGACGGCCAGCCGCTCACCACCCTGATCGACCTGGAGTCCGGCACGCAGCTGGTGCATTATTTTGCGGGCCCGTCCAATGCCGCATTGCTGCTGAGCGCCAGCGGCGGCTACGGCTTCCTCGCTACGGTCGAGAACATGACGTCGCGCCTCAAAGCCGGCAAGGCCTTTATCAGCTGCGCTGAAGGTGAAACCATTTGCAGGCCTTCGCATGCCGCCTTCACCAGCGCATCGGCGCCCTTGGTGCCGGCCACGCATGTGGCTTGCGCCTCGACGGGCGGCCGCATCCTGACGTTTGAAATCGCGGAACTCAAGATGCAGGCCGCCGGCGGGCGCGGCCTGATGCTGATCGACCTCGAAGCCAAAGACACTTTGGCTGGTGCAGCCGCCTACACGCGCAGCGTGAAGATTGAAGGCATTGGCCGCGGCGGCAAGGCGCGTGAGGAAACGCTGGAAATCCGCAGCCTGAACAATGCCCGTGCGGCGCGCGCGCGCAAGGGCAAGGCGGCCGACCTGGGCTTCAAACCCACCGGCATCAGCCGCGTTGAGTAAAACTGACTGAAGGTCATAACTGGCGGGCGCAAGCAGCTATTGATTTAATAGCAAGATGCTGCGCTCACCGGTCTGGTCAGCAGCTATTCAGCAATCAAGCTGCCAAGAGCAGATCAAGCTTTTTCAGGCCCGCCACCGTCTCCAGGCAGGCTTGCGCCACTTCCTTGCCCTTGGTCAGGAAATGTTCCGTGAAGAATTTTCGGTGTTCGTCATGCTCATGAAAATGCTGCGGCGTCAGCACCGCTGAAAACACCGGCACGCCGGTTTCCAGCTGGATACCCATCAGCGCGCTGATCACCGCATCGGCCACAAACTCGTGACGGTAGATGCCACCGTCCACCACCAGCCCGCAGCAGACCACGCCTGCATAACGGCCCGACTGTGCGAGTTTTTTCGCGTGGAGCGGAATCTCGAACGCGCCGGGCACTTCAAACGTGTCGATGGATTCAGCGCCCACGCCTTGCCGGGCCATCTCGGCCAGGAAGGCGCCGCGGCCCTGGTCCACGATGTCTTCGTGCCAGGACGACTGGATAAAGGCAAAACGTGCCTTGTGGGAGGAGCCGCTGGAATGGTTGGTGGAAACGGGGAACTGGGTTGACTGACTCATGGATGGCCTCTGTTGGGTGTTACCAGAATCAGGGCGCACGAGCCTGCGGCTTTGCGCGTGGACACGCGGACGACCGCAGCGCAGAACGCGCCCAGTCGTAAACGCCCACGGCACAGCCGTAAACATCGCGCTCTCTTTCATCCGGACTGTGACCGTCGGCTTCGGAGTTGAACCGAATCTGCTGACCCTGGTTGCCATATGAGGCACGGCAACCAGGCGCTCGCGGGCTGATGCAGTTGCCTGCAAACACCGCCGGTGGGGAATTTCACCCCGCCCTGAGAACGCTGCCCCGGCAAAATGACCGGGGCGAAGTGAATTTTATGGTTTGCGAGAAACCTTTGCCGGGCGGGTGAATGCCCTGGCCTTCGCCAGCTCAGAGGAGGGTACTCAGCGAGGTCCAGTAGCTGTCCATCAGCTTTCTTGCGTCTGCAATCGCTTTTTCCTTGCTGGTTCCGCTGGGGATTCGCATGATCAGTGCAAATTCGACCAGCTTGTCTCCAATGACCGAGAACCTGCTGATGCCCAGCGTGTTCAGTACAGAGGCGTCCGGTGAAACCTGAAAGTCCGCCGTCGGGAAGCAATGCGAGCCAATCCTGTTGGGCACCAGGAGTTCAATGGACTCACCAAACGGGCCGGTCAACCTGGAGAAGGAAAACGGCGCGCCGCGGGATGACTTGACCTGTAAGTCGGCCGCAGCACGCAGACCGCTTGCGTTGCTTCTCATATTGGAAGGAAGCTCTGTCACCACGATCGCGGCAATCGGGGGAGCCAGATCTCCCGGGGAAAGCAGCACATAGTGATCAGTGACCCCGCGCGATTTGTCGTTCAGGAAAAGCTTGACGTGCGTTCGTTCCAGTTCGGGAAGCTGCGGCACGGCAATTTGAAACCCCGCGTCCTTCAGGATGATTTTTCGGGTGGACTTGATGGTCGCTTCGTCTGCATTGCGCACCATGAGGTTTCCGCCTCCGCCGTTGCAGGGCTGGAGCGATAAATTCCAGACAGACCTGATGTCGTTGGCTGCACCCGCAGGAGCTTGGGCAACTGCCAGCGGGGGACAGGCCAAAGCCAGGTACAGGACAGACATCCCGAGCTTGGCGAGTTTGCCGAAATGCCGCTTTTCCTTGTTCATGGTGAATACTTTCAGAAAGTCGGCTTCCGTGCAAACTTCGTTGCACTTGCCATGAAGAAGGTTCTGCTGGAAGTCAAATTCAGGCCGGGGGTACAAAGCTCCGGCCTGACGTCTTGTCTCACTCGACTTCAGCAACCAGGTCGATCTCGACGCAAGCGCCCATGGGAACCTGGGCCACGCCAAAGGCGCTGCGTGCATGCTTGCCGGCGTCGCCGAAGACTTCTGCAAACAACTCGCTGGCGCCGTTGGTCACCAGGTGCTGCTCGGTATAGTCGCCGGTCGAGTTGACCAGGCTCATGAGCTTGACGATGCGCTTGACCTTGCCCAGGCCGACGGCGGCTTCGAGTGTGCCCATCAGGTCGATGGCGACCGAGCGCGCGGCGGCCTTGCCTTCTTCTGTCGTCATGTTCTTGCCGAGCTGGCCGACGAGGGGCTTGCCGTCCTTCTTGGCGATGTGGCCGCTCAGGAACACCAGGTTGCCGGTCTGCACGAAGGGCAGGTAAGCTGCCAGGGGCGTTGCCACGGTTGGCAGGGTGACGTTCAGTGCTTTCAGCTTGTCGTAGGCGCTCATGGTGATCCTTTTGGTGAAGAAAAATGGCACCAGCCCAATGAGTATAAGCGCGAGCAGCTATTGTTTTGATAGCGAATAAAGCGGCGCGGCCGGCTGGTAGTGCAGGGAATTGTAGGATGGTGCCCGGGTTCCGGAGGCCTTTGGGGTCATGAAAGGAAATGATGGAACGGCGCAGGGCCTGCGCGGCTTGTCCCGCGCCCCCTTTCACCGTTCCACATGCCGGCGTCACTCGGGCTTGATGCCGGCCTTTCGCACCACAGCACCCCAGCGGTCTACTTCGTTGCGCATGAAGGCACGCAGTTCGTCGCGTGTCGAGCCTTTCAGGTCAATGCCCAGGGTGGTGAGGCGCTCGCGCGTGGAAGGGTGCGCCAGCGCCGCCACCGCTTCGCTGCGCAGCCGCTCGACGATCTCGATCGGCGTGGTGGCCGGCGCCACCAGCGCCCACCACTGGTTGAACTGCATGCCCTCGATGCCGGCTTCGCGCGCGGTCGGCACGCCGGGCAGGGTAGCCAGGCGCGCATTGCCGGTCACCATCAAGGCAGAGATCCTGTTCGCGCCCAGCAGCGAACTGCCGCTGGCCATCGTGGCGAAATGCGCGTCCACCTGGCCGGCTGCGACGTCGGTGAGCGCGGGTGCGGAGCCGCGATAGGGAATGGCGTTGACCTTGATCCCCGTGGCGCCGGCGAACAGTTCGCTGGAAAGGTGGCTGATGGAGCCATTGCCGCTGTGGGCCAGCGCCAGCGGCACCTTGCTGCCCCGGTAGTTTTTGAGGAAGCCCTTGATGTCGCCATTCTTGTACTGCGCGCCGCCGGCAAACAGCAGCAGCGGCGAGGTGCCGACCATGGACACCGGCGTGAAGTCGCGCAGCAGGTCGTAGGGCATCTTGTTGAACACGGCCGGCGCAATCGCATGCGGCAGCTCGACGATGGCGAAGGTGTAGCCGTCAGGCGCGGCCTTGGCCGCGGCTTCGGTGCCGATGCGCCCGGAAGCGCCGGAGCGGTTGTCGACCACCACGCTTTGCCCCATGGTTTCGCCCATGCGCTGGGCAATCGCGCGGGCGATGGCGTCGGTGCTGCCACCGGGCGCCCAGGGCACGATGAGGCGGATGGGTTTGTCGGGGTAGGCGGCATGGGCGGTTCCCGCCAGGGTGGCGCAGGCCAGAAGCAGGGCGGGGAGCAGTCGGGTCTTCATGGTGAAAAATTCCTTTGCGGGCTGAAGAAAAAGGAGTCGTGTGGTCAAGGGATGGGGTTAAAGGTGTCGCGGTCGCCTTTGGCCGTGAGCAGCAGCAAGGCGTGTTCTGATGCCTGTACTTGGCCGAGTGCGCGTAGGTGCGCCAGCGCACTGAGGCAGGCGCCGGCGCAAAGCTCCACCCACAGGCCTTGCGCCGCGAGTCGGGCGCTGCCCTCAATGGCGCCGGCATCATCAATGGCCACGGCGCCGCCGCCTGACTGCTGCACGGCCAGTTGCTGCTGCAGCGTGACGGTGCTGCCGCCTGTTGAAAATTGTGCCGTCTGGCCGTTAAATTCCGATTGCAGTGGCGCACCCTCGAGTACGCGGGAAAGGCGGGGGAACGGCTCAACGGCCCACAGCCTGGGCATGTGCCCGATGAGTTTCGCCTGGTGCAAATCACGCAGTGCGCTGTAAATGCCCCAGAGCAGGTCGCCGCGCGCAGTGGGCACCAGCACGTGGTCCGGCACGCAGCCGCCGGCGACAAATTCGAGCGCCACCGCGCGGTAGCCTTCCACGCCAAAGGCCGGGCTGCCGACCGCGGGCACGCTGTAGTTGGTGAGCGCAAATGCGCCGTCCTGCTCGACCCGCCGGCGTACATGGCTCCAGCGGTCAAAGCCGTGGTCGAACACCACGCGCCGGGCGCCCAGGTGATGGAGGGCTCGCGCAAAAGGCGCCGGCATGTCGCGGTAGGTGGCGATTTCGCAGGGCAGTCCGGCCGCGGCGCAATAGGCTGCTGCCGACACTGCTGCGTTGCCGCTGGAAGCCAGCACCACGGTCTGTGCGCCTGCGTCCAGCGCCCGACTGACGGCCTGTGCCGACATGCGGTCTTTGTGCGAGCCGGTGGGGTTCATGCCCTCGTGTTTGGCGCTGAGCTGGCGCAGGCCAAGCTCGCGCGCCAGGCGCGGCAGGTCCAGGCAAGGCGTGTCGCCTTCGCCCAGGGACACGCCGTGGGTGTAAGGCAGCCAGTCTCCCCACTTATAACCTGTACTGGCAGTTTTCAGTGTTTGGGGCAGCCCGGTGTAAACGGCTTCCAGGCTGGCGGGCGTACCTTGCGCCGCGCAGTGCGGGCAGCCGGTGGGCAAATCCTTCAGCGGGTATTTACGGGCGCAGAGGATGCAGCGCAGCCCGGTCATCCGGGGATTGCGGCTGATGGCGTTCCATGCCTGAGGGCTTGGAAGGGATTCGGGGAAAACAGGATTCATGGGCAGATGGTACGAAGACCGTGGCCTCTCATGCATCGCTTGTTTGCGATTTAAAATAAGTAAAACTTATAGGAAGAAGCCATGGCTGAAGCCAGTGCACGTCAGATTGAGGTGTTCCGCATGGTCATGCGGCTGGGCACCGCCAACCGCGCGGCGGCGGCGCTGCACGTGAGCCAGCCGGCGGTCACGCAGCTGCTGCAGCAGCTCGAAGCGCGCGCCGGGCTCAAGCTGTTTGACCGGCCCAAAGGCAAGCTCACGCCCACGCCGGAGGCGCACGCGCTGATGGAAGAGGTTGAGCGGGTCTACGAAGGCCTGGAAGCCGTACAGCGAAAAATCGTGGCCCTGCAGTCGCATGAAGACACCGTGCTGCGCATCGGTTCACTGCATGCCATGGCCGCCAGCGTGATGCCCTGGGCGCTGGCGGAGTTCCAGCGCAGCTATCCACGCACGCGTTGCCTGCTGCTGGTCGACAGCTCGAAAGTGCTGCGCGAGGCGTTGTTCCAGGGGGCGGTGGACCTGGCTTTCCTGGGCGACGAGGCGGACACCAGCGGCCTGGTGTCTTCGCTTTTTTACCAGGTGCCTGCGGTATGCGTCATGCCCGCGGCCCACCCGCTCGCGCGCAAGCAGGTCCTGCAGCCCAGGGATCTCGCAGAAGTGCCGCTGGTCGGCCTGTCCGCCTCGGATACAGCCCAGCGCCGGCTGGAAGCCGCATTTGCACAGGCGGGTGTGCAGCCGCGCTTTGTGGTTGAAACACCTTACAGCGCAACGCAGTGTTCGCTGGTGCTGGCCGGGGCCGGGCTGGCAGTTACCAATCCGCTGGTGGCGCGTGAATATGTGGCGCTGGGCCTGCGCAGCGTTCCGCTGGCGGCTGATGTGTCGTTCAGGGCCTTGCTGGCTTTCAAGCCGCGCCAGGCGCAGTCGGGTGCCGCGCAGGAGTTTGTGAGCCTGTGCCGGCGCTGCCTGGCACGCAGCCTGCCGGAGGGTTCGCTGCTGGAAGAGCCGACAGCTTCGCGCAAGCCCCTCAGTTCCCGGCGCTTGCCACCGGCTCCACCGTAACGGCCACGTCCAGGATGTGCTGTGCGCCGCCGCGTATCACGCCGCGCATGGGCGATACATCGAGGAAGTCGCGGCCGATGGCCAGCGTGACGTAATCTTCACCCGGCGCGCGGTTGTTGGTGGGGTCGAAGTCGAGCCAGGCGCCCAGGCCGGGGCAGTACACCGAAGCCCAGGCATGCGAGGCGTCGCTGCCCACCAGCCGTGGCTGGCCGGGCGGTGGCGTGGTGAGAAGGTAACCGCTGACATAACGCGCCGGCAGGCCCATGGCGCGGCAGCAGGCCACCATGATGTGCGCGAAATCCTGGCACACCCCCTTGCCCAGCTTGAGCGCCTCGAGCGCCGGCGTGTTGACTTCGGTGCTTTCGCTTTCGTAGGTCATGGCGCTGTGAATGCGTTCCATCAGGTCGCGCGCCGCCTCGGGCAGCGGCCTGCCAGGCAGGAAGCTGGGGCGGGCAAATTCAATGAAGGCATCGTCGCGCGGCACATAGGGCGAGGCGAAGAGGAATTCGGAGGCGCTGTCGTAGGCCGCGCCGGCGCGGTAACGGAACTGTTCGCGCACCTGCTCCCAGGCGGGCGATGCAGGCTTGCCGGTGGACAGCGTCGCTTCTGATTGCAGCGGGTTGAGGGCCGACGTGGAGACGATGCTGTCGGCCACCACGGTGAGGCTCTCATGTGCCGCCTGCAGGGAGAAGTAGGTGCGCGTGTTGCCGTAGACGTCTTCGGTTTCGCGCAGCTGGACCGGTTCGGGATTCACCCGCAGCGCATAGTCCAGCAGGGTCTGGCCGTTTCGGCTGGCGGGCTTGAGATGCACAACATGGTGCGCGTTTTCCACCACAGGGGCATAGCGGTAACGGGTTTCGTGAACGACGTGAAGCAGCACGGGAAAACTCCTGGGGCCTCAGGCGCCTAAGCTCTGGCTGGCCGAAGCCGCGTGGCTGAAGTAGCGGCGGCTCAAGGTGTCTGACAGCTCCAGCGCGGCATCGCAGCACTGCTCGAGCAGCTGCACCAGCCGCCCGTCATGTTGCTCGCCGTTTTCATCTTCGCCTTCGCCGGTGCGGGCTGGGACCTCCTGGCACAAATCAGCCAGCGCCCAGCTGCCGGGGTCGGGTAGTTCCATCGCCAGGTCGGGCATGTCGCCCGGCGCGCTGCCCGCCAGCTTGGCAAGGCGCCCGCGCAGGGTCTGCACCACCCAGCCGAGGGAGCGCGGGTTGTCGCGGTCCAGCACCAGCAGATCAAGCAGCGCCGGGATGTCGCGGCGCTGCTGGTATTGCGCGTGGAAGGTGATAGTGCTGTCGAACAGCGCCACCATGGCGTTGAAGCCGCCTTCCTCAAAGACCGATCCGGTTTCGAAACCGCGCACCAATGCGCCCGCCAGGGTGTTGAGCCGTTCAATCAGCCGCCCCAGACTCAAGAGGCGCCAGCCGTCGTCGCGTGTCATGCGGTCAGTTTGCGCACCCGTCATGGCTGAGAGGAAACCGCTGGCTGACTCGAGCGCCCGCAGCGCCTCGACGGAAGAATATTCGAGCAGATATTGGCTGGATTGGCTCTGGCTTTGCCCACCCTGACTTTGGGTCTGGCCCACGGCGCTGAACGATGAGCAGCGCTGGAAGAAGTCGGTCTCGGTGCGCACGATCATGTGCCATTGTTCCTGTGACAGGCGTTCGCGCACGGCAGATGCGGCGCTCTTGAGCGCCCGCAGGTTAAAGCCGACGCTGGCGGCCTGTTCGGTGTCGGCCAGGTTGGCGATCAGCGCGCGTTCGAAGACACGGCGCGCATGCGTGGCCGGCGGCACGGTGTCCAGCACCAGCGCATTGCCGACGGCCATGCTGGTCAGCCAGGCCAGCAGCGGCTGCGAGGTCTGGTCCTCGCCGCCCAGGCATTGCAGCGTGATCTGCGCCAGGCGCGTGGAGTTTTCGGCGCGCTCGGTGTAGCGGCCCAGCCAGAAAAGGTTTTCGGCCGCGCGGCTGGTTACTGGTGGGCGGTGGCGCAGCGGTGCTGCGGCCCAGGCAGGCGCCGGCTGTTCGGTGCGCGGCGCGGTGGTGTGTTCGGCCGCCGCCCTGGCTGCCGATGGATCGCCCAGCACCCACACGTCGGCACTGCTGCCGCCGTGCTGCATCGACGACATGTTTTCGTTCTTGCCCGCCAGCCGTGCCAGGCCTCCCGGCAGCACCTGCCAGGAGCCGTTGCCGTCGGCCACCGCAAACACGCGCAGCATGGCCGAGCGCGGGGAAATCCGCTCGCCCTGCCAGGTCGGCGTTTGCGGCAGAGGCAGGTAAGCCTGCACGGTGAAGTCTTCGCCCCGGCGAACAATGCGGCCAGCCCATTCGTCCAGCGCGCGACGCGACAGGGTATGGCCGATGACGGATTCCATGCCGGTGCCCGGATAGGTCGGCTTGATCACGCAGGTCTTGAGCTGGCTCAGCACGTCCTGCATCACCGCCTGCTCGCCGCACCACCAGGTGGCCAGCGAGGGCAGGGCCAGGGTTTCACCGAGCAGGTGCTCGGAGAGCGCGGGAAGAAAGCCGAGCAGCGCGCTTGACTCGAGGAAGGCCGAGCCCGGCGTGTTGACCACCAGCACATTGCCCGCGCGTATCACCTGCAGCAGGCCGGGCACGCCCAGTGTGGAGTCCGAGCGCAGTTCCAGCGGATCGAGAAATTGGTCGTCCAGACGCTTGAGCAGCCCGTGCACACGCTCCAGGCCGCGCAGGGTTTTCAGGTAAAGCTTGTCATCGCGCACCAGCAGGTCGCTGCCCTCGACCAGTGTCAGGCCCAGGAAGCGCGCCAGGTAAGCATGCTCGAAATAGGTTTCGTTGTAAGGCCCCGGCGTCAGCAGCACCACGCGGCTTTCCTCGTCGCTGTCCGTCGGGCTCATGGCTTTGAGGCCATCCACCAGCGCCTTGTACGACGCGGCCAGCCGCTCGACCTTCATTTCGCGGAAGGCTTCGGGAAACAGCAGTGAAATCGTCAGGCGGTTTTCGAGCAGATAGCCCAGGCCCGAAGGCGCCTGCGTGCGCTGCGACACCACCGACCAGCGGCCGTCGGGGCCGTGGGCGATGTCGAAGGCGGCAATGTGCAAATAGGTGCCGCCGGCCGGCTGCACGCCCTGCATGCCGCGCAGGTAACCCGGGTGGGCATGCACCAGCGCGCTGGGCAGCAGGCCTTTGGATAGCAGCTCCTGCGGGCCGTAGATGTCGGCCATCACGCGGTCCAGCAGGCGGGCGCGCTGCTGGATACCGGTCTCGATCTGCGCCCAGTCAGCGGGCGAAACCATCATGGGGAACAGGTCCAGCGACCAGGGCCGCTGCGGGCCATTGGCGTCGGCATAGACGTTGTAGGTCACGCCGTTGTCGCGGATCTGGCGGCGCAGGTTGGCGGTGCGGTGGTTCAGGTCGTAAAAGCCGTCGCTGCCGAGGAAGTTGAAAAAGCGCGTCCAGTCGGGCGACAGCGCGTCGTCCGTCCCCGCCGCCGGGGCGTCGGGCCGGGCGGGGGCGGTTTCAGGGGGACTGCCTGCGGCCCGCAGCGCGGGCTGTGCCGGCGTGGCCGTTTCTACAGGTGCGGGGCCCTCGGACGCACGGCCCCGCAACTCATCGAAATGCCCCGCCGCCGCATGAGGCGCCAACGCGGCAGCCAGTGCGCAGGGAGATTCAAGCGACTGGGCGGCAAAAAGTGACTGAGTGTTATTTTCCACGTGGGTGCAAGTATGCCTGCGGCCCATCCCCTGCAAGGCTCAAGGCGGGTTGAATGCACGGCCAAAATGGCTATTTATGCCGCCTGCGCATGCAAATGTTGCAGCCATAAGACAGCCGTTGACGGTACGGGGAGGCGCTTCGCCCGGGGCTTTCAAGCCCCGGGCCGCCGCCGTCGGGCCGTAATCAGCGCAAATCGAGCGTGAACGGGAACTCCCGGCTGGGCTGCGCCGGCGCCACGCGCATCTTGCCCGGGGTGTGGCCCATGCGGAAAAAGCGCGTGAGGCGGCGGCTTTCGGCCTCGTATGAATTGACCGGCAGCGTGTCATAACTGAGCCCGCCCGGATGCGCCACATGGTATTGACAACCGCCCAGCGAGCGTTCCATCCAGGTGTCGACGATGTCAAACGTGAGCGGCGCATGCACGCCGATGGAAGGGTGCAGGGCCGAAGGCGGGTTCCAGGCCTTGTAGCGCACACCGGCTACATATTCGCCGACGCGGCCGGTGCTTTGCAGCGGCAATGCCCGGCCGTTGACGGTGACGACATAGCGGTTGTCATTGAGGCCCGTCACATGCACTTCGACGCGCTCCAGCGATGAATCCACATAACGCACGGTACCGCCGGCCGAGCCTTCTTCGCCCATCACATGCCAGGGCTCCAGCGCACTGCGCAACGTCAGCTCAATGCTGTTGGACTTGACCTGCCCGATCAGCGGGAAGCGGAACTCGAAGTGAGGTTCGAACCATGCCATGTCGAAGCCGTAGCCGGCTTCGCGCAGCTCGGTCAGCACGTCTTCAAAATCCATGCGGATAAAGCCCGGCAGCAGGAAGCGGTCGTGCAGCTCGGTGCCCCAGCGCGTGACGCGGCCGTGGTAGGGCTTGTTCCAGAAGCGCGACACCAGCGCGCGCAGCAGTAGCTGCTGGGCAATGCTCATGCGCGCATGCGGCGGCATTTCAAACGCGCGCAGCTCCAGCAGGCCCAGGCGCCCGGTGGCGGAGTCGGGCGAGTACATCTTGTCGATGCAGAATTCGCTGCGGTGCGTGTTGCCGGTCACGTCGACCAGGATGTTGCGCAGCGTACGGTCCACCAGCCAGGGCGGCATGTCGGCACCGTATTTTTTGCGGTTGTTTTCGATCTCGCGCAGGGCGATTTCCAGTTCGTACAGCTGGTCGTTGCGGGCCTCGTCCACACGCGGTGCCTGGCTGGTCGGGCCGATGAACATGCCCGAGAAAAGATAGCTCAGCGACGGGTGGTTGTGCCAGTAGGCGATCAGGCTGCCCAGTACCTCGGGCTTGCGCAGGAAGGGGCTGTCGGCGGGCGTCGCGCCGCCCAGCACGAAGTGGTTGCCGCCGCCGGTGCCGGTGTGGCGGCCGTCGGTCATGAATTTCTCGGCCGACAGGCGCGTTTCATGCGCGATCTTGTAGAGGAATTCAGTGTGCTCCACCAGCTCGCCCCAGTTGTAAGCCGGGTGGATGTTGACTTCAATGACGCCGGGGTCGGGCGTGACCTGCAGCATCTTCAGGCGCGGGTCGCGCGGTGGCGGGTAGCCTTCGAGCACGATGCTCACGCCCAGCGATTGCGCCGTTGCTTCCACCGCGGCCAACAGGTCGAGGTAGTCTTCGAGCCTTTCCATGGGCGGCATGAAGACGTAAATCGCACCGGTTTCGCCACGGCCCGACTTGTTGGCCTTGCTGTCCGGGTCGGCCTTGGGTTTGTCTTTCGGGCCATTGGCGCGGGATGGGTCTCGTACTTCCACGCAGAGCGCGGTGCGCGTGAGCCAGGCGGCCGATTCAAAGGGCTTGGGCGCGCGATCGTCGGCAGGCGTCGTTGCCTCTGCGGCCGGTTTGCCATCCAACCCGTCCGTACCGTTCGTTCCGGTGTTTCCCAGCGGGCGGAACTGAAGGATGCGGCTGGCTTGCGACAGCGCGGTATTGCCCGTCATGTAGCGCGCCATGTACTGCGCGAGCGAACTGGCGCTGCCGCCTGCCGATGCGGCCGCCGGTGTGGCGCCGCGGGCTGCGCTGAAGCTGCCGTTGTAGCGCGCCGCCAGTGCGGAAGCCGCCGGCAGGTCCTGTCGCGGGGCAAACGGATCGGACTCGATCATGTAAGGGTAGTCGGTCTTGGACACCCAGGGCACCGAATCCAGCGGCAGGCGGTAGCCCATGGGCGAGTCGCCCGGCATCAGGTACATGCGCTCTTCGCGGAAGAACCAGGGGCCGGTGGTCCATTTGGGCCCACTCAGCGCGGGCGAGGCGCCTGCGTTTCGTTGCTTGAGTTGCTCCTTGGTTTGCAGCGGCAGCACATAGCCCACGACGGAATCCAGGCCCTGCATGAAGACGCGGCGCAGGCGTTCGCGCTCCATGGCGTCGTCCAGCTTCGAATCAAATGGGTCGACATTGACTGGCAGCCGGCGTTCGCGCCAGAGGTAGTACCAGGTATCTTCATAGCCTGGCGTGATGTAGGTGGTGGCCAGGCCCAGCTTGCCCGCCAGTGTCTGCACAAAACGCTGCGCGTCGGCGCTGGTGTAGTTGCAGGGCTGGCGCTCGTCGGCGAAGAGGCTCGGGTTTTGCCAGATCGGCTGGCCGTCCTTGCGCCAGAAAATGCTGAGCGCCCAGCGCGGCAATTGCTCGCCGGGGTACCACTTGCCCTGGCCGAAATGCAGGAAGCCGCCTTCGCCATATTCGGCGCGCAGCTTTTGCACGAGTTCGGTCGCATAGCCGCGTTTGGTCGGGCCCAGTGCGTCGATGTTCCATTCGGCCGCGTCGCGGTCGGTGGTGGCCACAAAGGTAGGTTCGCCGCCCATGGTCAGGCGCACGTCGCCGGCCGCCAGGTCTTTATCGACCTTTTCGCCGAGCGCCAGCACCTCCTGCCATTGCTCCTCGGTATAGGGCTTGGTCACGCGCGGTGATTCGTAAATGCGCTGCACCGCCATGTGGTGTTCGAACTCGACTTCGGATTTGTCGACGCCGCCTTCGACCGGCGCTGCGCTCGACGGCTCGGGCGTGCACGCCAGCGGAATGTGGCCTTCGCCGGCCATCAGTCCCGAGGTCGGGTCCAGGCCGACCCAGCCGGCACCGGGCAAAAACACCTCGCACCAGGCGTGCAGGTCGGTGAAGTCGGCTTCGGCGCCGCTGGGGCCGTCGATGGATTTGACGTCGGCTTTCAGCTGGATCAGATAGCCCGAGACAAAACGCGCGGCCAGTCCCATGTGCCGCAGCAGCTGCACCAGCAGCCAGCCGGTGTCGCGGCAGGAGCCGCAGGCCAGGCGCAGCGTTTCTTCAGGCGTTTGCACGCCGGGCTCCATGCGAATGGAGTACTTGATGTCCGACTGGAGGCCCTGGTTCAGACCCACCAGGAAGTCGATGGTGCGCTTGGGCGTGCGGTCGATTTTTTCAAGGTAACGCTTGAGCAGCGGTGTGGCTGGCTGGGTGGCCAGGTAGGGTGCCAGTTCGCGGGCCTGCAGTGCGTTATAGGTAAACGGGAATTCTTCGGCAGCCGGTTCCAGGAAGAAGTCAAACGGGTTGAACACCGCCATTTCCACCACCAGGTCCACCGTGACCTTGAACTCGCGTGTCGGCTCGGGAAACACCAGCCGGGCCTGGTAATTGGCAAACGGGTCCTGCTGCCAGTTGATGAAGTGGCCGGCGGGCTCAACCCTGAGGGAATACGACAGTACCTGTGTGCGGCTGTGCGGCGCAGGCCGCAGGCGCACGACCTGGGGGCCGAGTTTGACCAGGCGGTCGTATTTGTAATGCGTGATGTGGCTCAGGGCGACGTGGATGGACAAGGCAGCCTCGCTTTTAAAGGAACGGGCGTGTAATCACGCCCTCTGGAAAATACGTTCAACAGACCGCCACATCTTGCGGTCTCAGGAACGCCGTGTAAACAGCTTACCCGGATTTGGTGGCATTTCTGAAAGCAAGAGCTGCGCCACGTGGTCTCTTGAGTGTGAACCGGCTGTTTGGCGCTGTTTGTTGGCTATCTGCCGCGCTTTCCCGTTAAGCTCAAAGCGGTCAGTGCATAAAAACAGTTCAAAGGGGAGGCGGGTTTGAATCGACCTGTATCAGCCGGGGCACGGCTGTATGCGGCAAGCCCGGGGCCGGTGTTTGCCGGTTTTATTGCGGGTGTTGCCCTGCAGTTGCAGCAGTCCGTCTTGTGGCCACAACAGATTTATGCCGCCATGGCGCTGCTGGCCTGCACCCTGGCTGGCCTGTACCTGCGCTTTGGCAGGCTGCGTCTTCCTTCGTGGGGAAGGGTGGTTTCGGCCTTTGCCCTTGCTGCCTTGCTCGGTGTGGGCCTCACGGGCTGGCGTGCCGGCGTCTTCCTGACGGCGGCGCTCAATCCGGCGCTGGAGGGCCGCGATATCGAGGTCACAGGCCAGGTGCTGGCGATGCCGCAACCCGGAGAAGATGGCCTGCGCTTTCGCTTCGCGGTGGAATCTGCCCGCCTCAATGGCGGCACAGTCACCCTGCCGCCGCAAATCATGCTGGGCTGGTATTCGGGCTTTGCCGGGCGCGAGCCCGCCGTACCGGCGCAGGACGCCGACCCGTTCGAGATAGCACTGGCCTTGCAGCGCCAGCCGCAAGCCCTGCGCGCCGGAGAACGCTGGCAAATGACGGTGCGGCTCAAGGCGCCGCACGGAAACAGCAACCCTTATGGTTTTGACTACGAACTCTGGCTGTGGGAGCAGGGCATACAGGCCACGGGCTATGTGCGTGCCGGCCCGCGCGACGCACCGCCGGCAAAACTCTCCAGCAGCTGGCAACACCCCATTGAGCAGGCCCGGCAAGCCGTGCGCGAAGCGATTTTTGGGCGCATTGAAAACCGGCAGCTGGCAGGCGTCATTGCCGCGCTGGTGGTCGGCGACCAGGCCGCCATCGAACGCGCCGACTGGGATGTGTTTCGTGCCACGGGCGTAGCTCACTTGATGAGTATTTCAGGCCTTCATATAACGATGTTTGCCTGGGCTGCCTCACTGCTGATCGGCGCGCTGTGGCGGCGATCAGCGCGTTTCACGCCGCGGTTGTGCCTGGTGTTGCCGGCAGCCGCTGCAGGTGCTTTGGGCGGCTTGCTGCTTGCCACCCTGTATGCATTGTTTTCCGGCTGGGGCGTGCCCGCGCAGCGAACCATCTGGATGCTGGCCACCGTGATCCTGCTTCGGCAAGGCGGCAGGCAGTGGCCCTGGCTGCAGACCTGGCTGCTGGCCATGGCCGTGGTGGTGGCGCTGGACCCATGGGCGTTGATGCAAGCCGGGTTCTGGTTGTCTTTCGTTGCGGTGGGTGTTTTGTTTGCTACAGATTCAGGAGCTGCTCGCGCTCATGGGGAAAGGGCTGCAGCCCAATTCGACTCAAAAAAACAACCTGAGGACGGGCACTGGTGGCAGCGCCGGCCCAGATGGCTGGACAGCGTTGGGCGTGCGATGCGGGAGCAATGGGTCGTCACGCTGGCGCTCACGCCCCTGTCGCTGCTGCTGTTCAACCAGGTTTCGCTGGTCGGCCTTCTGGCCAATGCCGTGGCCATTCCGGTGGTAACACTGGTCATCACGCCGCTGGCTTTGCTGGGCGTGGCGTGGGCGCCGGTGTGGTCGCTGGCGGCATGGTCGGTCGGCGGGCTGGCGATATTTTTGCAATGGCTGGCGAGCTGGCCGCTGGCCTCGGTCAGCGTGGCGGCGGCGCCGCTGTGGTGTGCTGTCGCCGGCGTTGCGGGCGGCGGCCTGTTGGCCACGCGCCTGCCGTTTTATTTTCGAGCGCTGGGCCTTCCCCTGTTGCTGCCGGTGCTGTTGTGGCAGCCGGTGCGCGTGGCGCCGGGGCAGTTTGAATTGCTTGCCGCGGACATCGGGCAAGGCAATTCCGTGCTGGTGCGTACGGCAAGCCACACGCTGCTGTATGACGCCGGCCCGCGCTTTTCGCGCGAAAGTGATGCCGGGCACCGCGTGCTGGTGCCGCTTCTGCGCGCGCTGGGCGAGCGGCTGGACATGCTCATGATCAGCCACCGGGACATCGACCACATCGGGGGCGCCCAAGCCGTCCTGGCCATGCAGCCAGAAGCCAGCCTGGTGAGTTCGATTGAAGACGCGCATCCGCTGCAAATGCAGCGCAAAGCCGGCCGCTGCGTGGCCGGCCAGCGCTGGGAATGGGACAGCGTGGCATTTGAGGTGCTGCACCCCGTAGCCGCCGATTACGACGCTGCCAGCAAGTCAAACGCCATGAGCTGCGTGTTGCGCATCTCCAGCAGCGTCCCTGGCGGCAGCCGCACAGCCCTGCTGGTCGGCGACATCGAATCGCCGCAGGAACTCCGGCTGGCAACCAGCGTGCCGGCCAGCCTCAAGGCTGACTTTCTGCTGGTACCCCACCACGGCAGCAAAACATCGTCCAGCGCGGTGTTCCTCGATGCCGTCAGGCCGCAGTGGGCGGTGGTGCAGTCGGGTTACCGAAACCGTTTTGGCCACCCGGTGGAGTCCGTGGTGGCGCGTTATGAGGAGCGCGGCGTACGCCTGGTGAAGTCGCCGCAGTGCGGGGCTGCCACCTGGCAAAGCCTTCGCCCCGGGGAGATTTTGTGCCAGCGGGAGCAGGGCAGGCGCTACTGGCATCATGTGCCTGAACGCTAAAAATATTGGCGGACGCACCGCCTTGGCGCATAACTTGCTAAGCTACGTTAAAACAATTGCCATGCGCATAACTTGCTGGAGATCAAGCCAATGAGCCGACCGATGTTCGACGAAATGAACGCCACGGAGTCCAGCGTCCGTGAGCATTACCAGGGTTACCAGCGTTGGCTGGCCCGGCAGCCTGCCGACGTGATGCAGGCCCGCCGCGCCGAAGCTGAAATGATTTTCCGCCGGGTCGGCATCACTTTTGCGGTTTACGGTGCCAAGGACGAAGACGGCGCCGGCACCGAACGCCTGATTCCCTTTGACCTGATTCCCCGCATCATTCCCGCCCACGAATGGGCCAGCATGGAAAAAGGCCTGGTACAACGCGTCACTGCACTCAACCGCTTCATCCACGACGTGTACCACGGCCAGGAAATCATCAAGGCCGGCGTGGTGCCGTCCGAGCAGATCTTCCAGAATGCGCAGTTCCGCCCCGAAATGATGGGCGTTGATGTACCCGGCAATATCTATTCGCACATCAGCGGCATCGACATCGTCCGTGCGCCCGACGCGCAGGGCAACGGTGAGTACTACGTGCTTGAAGACAACCTGCGCGTGCCCAGCGGTGTGAGCTACATGCTGGAAGACCGCAAGATGATGATGCGGCTCTTTCCCGAGCTTTTCAGCGAAAACCGCGTTGCGCCTGTTGCGCATTACCCCGACCTGCTGCTCGAAACCCTGCGCGGCATGGCGCCGCCGGCCACGGCCGAGCCTACGGTGGTGGTGCTGACGCCCGGCATGTACAACTCGGCCTATTTTGAACACGCCTTCCTGGCGCAGCAAATGGGCGTCGAGCTGGTCGAGGGGCAAGACCTTTTCGTCAAGGACAACTTTGTCTACATGCGCACCACGCGCGGCCCCAAACGCGTCGACGTGATCTACCGCCGCGTTGACGACGACTTCCTCGACCCGCTGGCCTTCCGCCCCAATTCCACCCTGGGCTGCGCGGGCCTGCTCAATGTGTACCGCAGCGGCAATGTCTCGCTGTGCAACGCCATCGGCACCGGCGTGGCAGACGACAAGTCGATCTACCCTTACGTGCCCAAGATGATCGAGTTCTACCTCGGCGAAAAGCCCATTCTGAAAAACGTGCCGACCTACATGTGCCGCAACAATGAGGATTTGCAGTACACCCTGGCCAACCTGAAAGACCTGGTCGTCAAGGAAGTGCACGGCGCCGGCGGCTACGGCATGCTGGTGGGGCCAGCTGCCACCAAGGCCGAGATCGAAGAGTTCCGTGCGGCCTTGCTGGCCAATCCGTCGGGCTACATTGCGCAGCCCACCCTCAGCCTTTCAACCTGCCCCACGTATGTGGAAAGCGGCATTGCACCGCGCCATATCGACTTGCGGCCCTTTGTGCTGAGCGGTAAAGAAGTGCAGATGGTGCCGGGCGGCCTCACGCGCGTGGCGCTCAAAGACGGCTCGCTGGTGGTCAATTCGTCGCAGGGCGGCGGCACCAAAGACACCTGGATATTGCAGGACGGCTCGTCCATGCAGTACCAGTCCCAATCGCAGTCGCAATCCCGGGGAGGAATGTAATCATGTTGTCACGCACTGCAGACCACCTCTTCTGGATGTCGCGCTATACCGAGCGGGCGGAGAATACAGCGCGTATGCTGGATGTGAACTACCAGACCTCGTTGCTGCCGCAGTCCGATGCGCTGGTACAGGCCGGCTGGCAGGGCCTGCTCAGCATCAGTGAGCTCAAGCCTTCGTTTGCCGCCAAGTACGGCGACACCATCAACCCGCGCGACGTGATGGACTTCATGGTGCGCGACGAAAAAAACTCGTCCAGCATCATTTCATGCCTGCAGAACGCCCGTGAAAACGCCCGGGCTGTGCGCGGCACGCTGACCACCGAAGTATGGGAAACGCAGAACCAGACTTACCTCGAAGTCATCCGCATGCTGCGCAGCGGCGACTTCGAGCGCGACCCGGGCCAGTTCTTTGAATGGGTCAAGTTCCGTTCGCACCTGTCGCGCGGCGTGACCCTGGGCACCATGCTGCAGGACGAAGCCTTTCACTTCCTGCGGCTGGGCACCTTCCTCGAGCGCGCCGACAACACCGCGCGGCTGGTGGACGTGAAGTTTCACGCCGTGCAGAACGACTTCCTCGGCATGGCCGGTGAGAAAGACCAGGAATACGACTTCTACCACTGGAGCGCCATCCTGCGCAGCGTTTCGGGCTTTGAGGTCTACCGCAAGGTGTACCGCGACGTCATCAAACCCGAGCGCGTGGCCGAGCTGCTGATCCTGCGCGCCGACATGCCGCGCTCCCTGCTGGCCTGCCTGAACGAAGTCATGAGCAACCTTGCCATGGTGACCAGCGACACCAGCAGCGAAACCCAGCGCCGCGCCGGCAAATTGCGTGCCGACCTGCAGTACGCACGTATCGACGAAATCCTGGCAACGGGCCTGCATGCATTCCTCACGCAGTTCCTGGACCGCGTGAACGAGCTGGGCGCACACATCAGCCGAGAGTTTTTGGTGCCGGCCACCACTTGAAAGACGGTAACCCACCGGCCGCAGCGCCGGGCCAGCCAAGGCAAGCCCGGCGCCGCTGGAAGGCAGAGGCTTGATGAAACTGCACGTCAGACACATCACCGACTACCGGTACACGGAGCCGCTGCGTTACGCGTTGCAGACGCTGTGGCTCACGCCGCAGTCCAGCCCGGCGCAGACGGTGCATTTCTGGAGCCTGGGCGCGCCCGAAAAACTCTTTACCCAAAGCGACGCCTTTGGCAACACCATCAGCTCCTACACCTTTGTGGGCAAGGATGCCGATAACGTGCGCTGGAGCCTGGTCAACGCGGCTGGTGATGTGGAAACCTTTGGCGTGGCTGAGTTCAACGACCCGGAAACCCTGCCGCATCCGTATTTTTTTCTGCGTGCCACGCATCTGGCTGAGCCGCATTGGGAGCTCGCCGAATTTGGCCGCCGCTTTATCCCGCAAAGCCTTGACGGCACCGCAAGCTTGCCGTCCCTGCTGGCATTGAGCCAGGGCGTGGCAGACGCAGTGGGCTACCTGAAAAACAGCACCAGCGTGACGACCACGGCGCTGGAAGCCTTCAAGTCCGGGGCAGGCGTCTGCCAGGACCAGGCCCACGTCATGGTCGCCATCTGCCGCAGCCTGGGCTACCCAGCGCGCTATGTCAGCGGCTACTTCTACGCCGCCAACGAGCCCGACCTTGCCAGCCACGCCTGGTGTGACGTGTGCCTCGATGTGGCCACCCGCCGCTGGGTCAGCATCGACGTCACCCATAGCTGCCTGATCGACCAGCGCCACGTGCGCCTGGCCATGGGCACCGACTACAACGCCTGCCCCCCCATCAAGGGCGTGCGGCAGGGCGGCGGGGAAGAATCGATGACGGTGGAGATCACGATTCAGCCGGTGTGAGCCTGCCCGGGCCTGGATGGGCAGATGCACTGAGCGCAATGCGGAGGTAGATACCCGATCAGTCCATTTGATTGCTATTGTTTTCATAGCTGCTCGCGCCCGCTACTATTGGCCTGCAGACCTAAAATATGAATGAAAACAGGCCCAAAAGCGCTCTAAAACCCGTTTTAACGCCTCAATTGACCGCCCCGGAGGCGCAAAAGAGGCCTGCAGCGGCTCAAGTCGACTTTTTTAAGCATCAAAAGGGAATCCAGCCCAATCAAAGCAAGCGCCAGAAGCTATTGAATTGATAGCAATCCAGGCGAGCCATACAGCTGGCGGCCTGGCAGGACTTTGGTCAGCGTGATCGAAAAACCGCCACCGGCGACCAATACCGAACGGATATGTTGTATGCGTTATCTGGCTGTTGCCGCGGTGGCATCGAACAAAAACGTACCCCAGTACAGGTAAGTTTTCCCGGTGCTAAGGCTATAGTGCAAATACCGAACCCGCTCCCGGACCTGATCCAGCAAGCGGGCAGACTGCAGTGGAGGATTGCGGGGTTTCACAGAATTTTTATACCTGTATGAAATTACAGTGTATTTCTTTGAGACCCAGCATGCAAGCGGCTTACAGGAGGTTTTAATGTCCAGATTAGATTGCAAGCGCCAGGTTATACCGCAGGTTTTGCGGCATACATTACGTTAGACCTCATGCAGACGTTCGCGCGCGTTCCCAGGCGGACCGTGGTGATCGCCGGTCACCCAAACAGCGGCTGGTCCAGCGCGGATGAAGGCACGCCCGGGTCATTTGAGCTCGAGTTCGCGTTCGAAATCACAGACGACGGCAATCGAAACTTTCTCCTTGTGTACTCCTCTCTCGATGGCCGCTATGCTGCGGACACATGGCACGAAACGCTCGAGAACGCCTACGCCGCTGCCGCCGAGGAGTTCGGAATTGACCAAGGTGAGTGGTTGAAATGAGCAGACGGTCAGCTACTGCCTGGGGCGGCAAGAGGTCTAACAGGTCGTTCGACACGGACACGCACCGGCACTGCGCCGCGCAGCGTGCAGATGAACGTACGCCGCGCGGCGCAGTGCCGGTGCGTGCCGGTCAACTCCGACGTTAGGCGTGTATGAATAGTTCTAGTGTCACATGAGATCGGTCATTTCGTTCCTGCTCGTACTCGGATTCGTTTCCTCGTTTGGATTTTCGCCGAACGCCGATGCGGTCGAGTTTGTTGAGCCGACTCCGGAGCAAAAGGCGCGCTGCGAGGCCGTGGCAGACGAGCGACCCCGGCAACTCTGCCTCCAAGCGTACTCCGTCATGGGGTTGAAGTTTCCGGACACAGTGGAGGAATTTGGCTCCTTTACCAACGCTTCTCGGATGGCCATCTTCAAGCCGAAAGGCAATGGTCCGTTCCCCGCGCTGCTTCTATTGCACACGTGCGCGGCGGTCGATTTTGATCCCCAGCACATGCGTTACTGGGTGAGCCGGGCGCTGGAAGAGGGCTACGTCGCCTTCGTCGTGGATAGCTGGAAACAAAGAGGGATTCCCCAGGAGGGTACCTGCTTCGTCATTCGTCCGGGTTTCGCTCCTCTACCAGTCCGCGTTCGGGACGCCTATGAAGCGCTACGGCATCTGGGCAAGTTTGATTTCGTAGATACCTCCCGTGTCGCCGCGATGGGGTTTTCTCAGGGCGGACGGGTCGCGCATTTGCTTGCGAGCAAGGGAACCGCCGCGAGGTATTCCGTGCAGCGCTTCGCCGCCACCGTCGCGGTTTACGGCCAGTGCTTCAGCCGGGAATTCGGCGCGACGTTCGTGCTGCCGGACAGCGATGCGCCGCTTCTGTCACTCCTCGGCGAGCTGGATGAAGACGGCGACCCGCGGGAATGCCTGCCCCGACTTCAAAAGCTCCAGGAATCCGGCGCACCGGTCGAATGGCATGTGTTCCCTAATACCGGCCACGCTTGGGACCAACCCAAATCCAGCCCGCCCCGGCGCGTCCGTCAGATTGGAAGTTCCCCCGAGGGGGTGCTCTTCGCTTACGACGCCAAGGTCGCGGACGAGTCGCGCAAACGGGTTTTCGAGTTTCTTGCCCGCCACCTCAAGGCACGTGACGGCGGCGTAGACCCTCCGAAATGAAGGCGAATGTGAGAATTCTTCGTGTTCGCGGACGATAGAAACGTCACGCCTAACCGCCGCATCCACGCCGACGCGCGCAACAGCGGCGCGCGCGGGTGATGCGGAACGTTAAATGGCAACCTCGCAAGTTCAAACGCTCCCGCGATTTCGGTTCCGCGTCAGCACGGCCCTCGTGTGTTTCGGTCTGATTTTCTTGCCGTGGTCGGCGTATTTCTTTGACCGCCCAAACTTTCTGGACGACAAAGGGTTCGCCGCTGCAACCTTCAATTTCATCGTCTATCATTTTTCTGCGGAGGTCCTGTTTTTGGGCTTTGTCGTTGCCTTTGGATCGTTTTTCTGGTTTGCATACAAGCGGCATTGGCGCGCGGTATTTCAGTTTTTTCTAGAAATGGTGGTGTGTGTTGGTGCAGTCATTCTTCTTCCTGCCTACTGAGCCATTTAACCCGTTGCTCGGCACGGACACGCAACCCAAGGCTGCCGCTTTGCGGCGCAGGTTGTGTGCCGGGCAGCGCCAACGTTAGATTTTCAGATGTACGCGCTCACGGTTTTAGTATTTCTGGTCCTGCCTGTTGGTATGGCGTCATTTCTTCTCTGGCGCGCCTATCAGATGGGAGTCAAAGGCCGCGTTGAACTTACACATCAATGGATTTCGCGCCGGCCTGAAGGCATTGAAGCATTTGCTCGATGGTTTGCTTGGCGCGACTTAACGTTTGGAGCGGGCCTGTTGGCTTGCCTGATGCTGCTACTGGCTTTGCCCCAATACTTTGCCGCGTGGATACCTCTCATGGCACTATTCGGTTTCATACATCAAGGATTCACTGGCTATGCACTTCACAAGCTCAGGAAAAGAAATTCAATCTAACAGGGTGCTCGTCGCGGACAAGCAGCGTCAGAATGCCGCTTCGCGGCGCGTGCTGCGTGCCGTACAGCGCCGACGCTATATGGCTTGAGCACATGAGGTATCGCTGCGTCCCACCAGATCCAAGCGAGTTTCCGAGGATACGCTTGGTTGCGCCGGCCCTAGTTCCCTTGGCCTTTGTGATTGTGGGAATGGGGGGCTCAGGCCAAGGACATCTTTGGAACGTTCACGGCGACGGAGCGTTGTTGCTCGGAGCAATTGTGATCTCAGGCATTGCTGCATTTTTCATCACCCTAGTCACCTTTGTTCGGGGGTTAGTCGATCTTGTGGCTTATTCGAGCCTGCGCACGAGCCTCAACATAGGCTGTGTGTCACTGGCGGGTGCCTTCTTGGTCACGGCCCTGGTTGGAGTTGCACGTGGATAGGACGCCACATAACCCGCTAGTCGACACGGACGCCCAAGTGAGTCTGCTCCCTTTGGTCGCACCTGACCTTGAGCGCCGGTCACACGCACGTTAGCCCTCATGAACCTGCCCATCGGTTCTTCCCAAGGATTGCCTCGCTGGGCGGGGCTCGCAATCGCTTGGGGCATAACGTTCGTCTGTCTGGGCTGCGGTACTTACGAATGGGCCCACCCGGGATCTTTGTCTCCTTCAGGTCGAGCGGCTTCTCTCTTCTCTTTTGCTCGAGACCTTTTCGGCCCGAAAGGCGTCGCGGCGGCTCATTTCGCTCTCGCGGTTCCCGCCGCTCTGATCGCTCTCAGCATTCAGTTCTCATCGAAAAGTGAGCGATGAGGGCTAACCATTCCATCAAGAGCGGATCGCCTTCGCCCCCGCTCATGTCAAACGTTAGGCCGCATTATGGAACCGTGGTTGTTCATCACAATCGTCTTCGTGGCCGCTGTAGTGGCAGCCGCAAAATGGCTGTTTCGCCAGCGCACGCCTGACGAAGTACGTGCAGCTCGCGAGCGCCTCCGCCGGTTCCGGGGCAAGCCGTAGGCGGTTGTGGCATAGTCCGTTGAAATACTTGGTTCGAGGGAGAGTGCGAATGCACGACAAGGCGGAAATCTACTGTCCAGTATGCGAGTGGAGGCCACGCTCAGAAGACAGATGGGAATGCATGCCGTCTTGTGGGACCGTTTGGAATACGTTTTGGACTCGAGGCGTTTGCCCGGGTTGCGCATACAAGTGGACGAAGACCCAGTGTCTTGCCTGCAGCGAACTGTCTCCGCATGAAGCCTGGTATCACTACCCTCCTGAGCTGGAGTCGTCAGAGTCCGAGTCAACTGCGGCCACAACGAATGCGGCCTAACCCTTCCATCGAGGGGACGTCCACAAGCGGGCTTCGCCCACTTGCGGCCGCCCCTCATGTCAAACGTTAGGCTTCTCAGATGACCGATATCAAGCCCGCAACCTTCCCCGATGACCTTGAGCATGTCGTAGCCATCCTTCGGGAGTACGTCGCCAGTCCAAGCGTAAGCCTTGCCTTCCAGAATTACGAGGCGGAATTCGCTGCGTTACCCGGAAAGTACGCCGCGCCCGATGGTCGCCTGCTTCTCGCATGGAAGGGGCCGGCTGTCGTTGGCTGTGCCGCGCTTCGCCGCGTTGACGCAACCACCTGCGAAATGAAGCGCGTCTACGTGCGGCCGGATGCGAGAGGCGAAAGCCTTGGCCGCCGGCTCATCGAACGTATCCTCGATGAAGCGCGGGCTGCGGGCTACTCCCGCATCTGCCTCGATGTCTTGCCTGAGTTTTCTGCCGCACAGCGCATCTACGAGTCCCTGGGTTTTCAACCTGCGGCGCCCGTTACCTTCAATCCCGTCCCCGGTACCAGGTACCTGGCCCTTGAGCTCTCGCCGTCACGGCTTGCAGATGTTGCCTGATCCTTCCACCGGGCGGGCGCCTTGTGGACGGCTTTGCCTGGGCGCGGTCGCTATTCCGTCCAGAGATTAATGGTGCGTCCTGCTTTTGCTATCGCCGCCCTCGCCACCGCCGCAAGCAGTGTTGCATTCGCCACCGGCTCCTTGTCGTTCGAAAGTGCTGGCTACGTTCTGGACTTTGAAGTAGGGCAACAGGAGCGCCCAGTTCTGGCTGGTGTGTCGTTTGCCGCGCCTGGGGCGGGCTCGAGTCCGATGCTTCGGCCGCCGCATCTGGTCGCCGTGGCATTTGACGTGAAGGCAAAAATCCTGCTCGTTCGCTACAGGAATCCCGGGGACAGCAAGCTGCCGCCAGACTTTGAGCTTTCAGTTCGCGGTAGTGAGGGCATCTTGAAGCTGCCGAATCGCTCAGTCACCGGCAGGTTCAACTGGGAAATGTGAGCTGAGAATGCCATTCGCCGCATAACGCCAACGTTGAGTGCCGCAACGCGCATATGCTTCACCTTTACGATCGCGAAACTTCTGGCAATGCCGGCAAGGTCCGCCAGCTGCTGGTCTTCCTGGGCATTCCGTATGATCGAACCCTCCTTCCCTTAACGGTCGATCATTTCAGCCGCCCTCGGTGGCCTGTTTGTATTGAATATTGGAATCCATCATGAACAAATTGCTTGTCTTCCAGCTCACGGTTCAAAGCTCCTATGTCGGCAACGTTGAGCATGATGCTGAAGGTGATCACTTCGACACGGTTCAGTGGTGGTTCTCGGAAAACGAGACCTGGCGCATCAAGACGTTTGCAATAGACCAGGACATCCACACGCATCGTATTGCAGGCCCAATCGCTGAAGAAGTTGCAATGGAGAACACCATGAAGCACTACGAAGATGTGGTCGAGAGAGCGTTTGCCGTCGAGTTCGACGATCTGGGTGACGAGAGCGAGGTGTCGGAAGTCATGGAAGATTTAGGGGGAGCCTCCGCGCTGGAGATTGCAAGAAACGGGAGCCAGTTTGCCTTCTGGAATCCGTCACGCCTGAAGTACACCTCCAAGAGTCAACCGGTCTGAAGCTCAACCACTCATCTCAAACACCTGCCCACAAGAACAAAATTCATGAAATTCGAATTTGGAACGCCGAAGGCGCTGGACGATATCTCGCTGCAGGACGCCAAGAATCATCCCATTTGGTTGTGGGCCTGGGAGGCCGGACTGGAGGGCGAGGTGGAGGATGAGACGTGGCAGTGCCCGGTCTTGAACACCGCGGATGTCACGGATGCAATGACGGAGCCGGTCATTACGCTGCGCATCGAGGGGAGCGATGTGATTGGCTCGGCCAGCTACAACGCGGAGCTTGATCAACTGGAAGCAATTTCCATTTGGGAGAACGGTGCCTGGGCAGGAATCCAGGAGACCACGCTGGCGACACCGATTACATTGATTGCTGTCCCCAGCATTCGCGGCGTCACGGGTGTCAGGTTTGTTTGCAGTGAACCCGACGAAGATCGAGCTTCACGTGAGGGCTGACTGCGGTGGGTACTTGGGGCTGGAGCGGCGCATGACGCAATTTGCCAGCTTGGTAGGCACGAATGTTCGGCCAGCCTGCTTTGCATGCTTGTTGGCTGCCGATTGATTTCAACGTCAGGCTAAAAATGCGTTACCCGGAATCAAAACCGCCATGGACCGGCAGCTGCCTTTGCGCAAAGGTGCAGTACCAGCTGACTGCGCATCCGCTGACGTTCTACGCGTGTCATTGCACAGACTGCCAGCGGCGCTCCGGCAGTAGCATGCGGCTGGCCATGTGGGTTGACCGCTCGGCGCTGGAGGTCACGCAGGGAAGCCCGCAGCTCCTGACGTTTGACATGGGAAACGGGCGCCAACGCAGGGCGAAAGTGTGTGTTGATTGCGATACCCGGTTGTGGGCGGAACCGGCCGACAAGCCGACCATGGCGGCGTTGCTGCCCGGCACATTGCACAACGCGCGGGAGTTTGAGCCTGTTGCGCACCTCTGGACAAAAAGCGCGCTTTCCTGGGTGGTGATTCCGCCAGGCGTTGCCGTGTACGAAACCCACCCCGATCGCCCGGGGGAGCTCGCCAGGCTGTGGCAGGAGGCGATGCAACAGCGTGGCTCCGGCGATGCAAACTAAACACTGGTCGAGCCTGCAAATTGTGGCGGGCTGAATTTCCCCTTTCCTCCAGCACATCAACATCAGACCTTAATCCATGACGACAACTGCCCTCCTTATCATCGACGTTCAGAAGGCTCTTTGCTCCGGCGAGAGCGGGGCCTTTGAAAGCCGGCGCGTCATCGACAGAATCAACCAGGTGTCTGCCATGGCCCGCGCCGCGGGAGCTCCCGTCATCCTGATCCAGCACGAGGCGCCGGATGATCCACTGGAATATGGCACTGAAGGGTGGAAACTCGCCGATGGCCTGGACACCCAGCCAACCGATATCCGCCTGCGGAAGAAGGCGACCGACTCGTTCCACAATACGGAGCTGCACGCGCTGCTGCAGGAGCGTGAAATCAAAAAGCTGATCATCTGCGGTATGCAAAGCGACTTTTGCGTAGACACAACGACCCGGCGCGCCCTGGCTCTCGGCTATCCGGTCACGCTGGTTTCGGATGGCCACTCCACCGTGGACAACGGAATCCTCACTGCGGCACAGATTTCGGCCCACCATACGGCGACCCTGGCAAACATCCAGAGCTTTGGGCCAAGAGTCACTCCACAGCTAGCGGGCGAGATCAAGGTTACGGTCTGAGCCAGTTTTGATTTCTATGCACGCACCCTGGATGCCCATCGCCTTTGCCGAAGTCGGCGTGCGCACGTTCCCTGCCGGCCAAAGCAACCTCAGAGTGACCGAGTACCACGCCCACACCAACATTCGCGGCTATGACGACAAGGCGTCGTGGTGTTCATCATTCGTGAATTGGGCTTTGGCACAGGTCGGCATTCCCGGCACCGGGTCTGCGCTGGCGCGTTCCTGGCTGGAATGGGGTGAGCCGCTCGGTGGGCCGGTGCCCGGCTGCGTTGTCGTGTTGTCGCGGGAAGATCCGGGCGGCTGGAAGGGCCACGTGGGTTTTTTTCTTCGCGCAGATGAAACGAATGTGTACCTGCTGGGCGGCAACCAGCTGGACCAGGTGTGTGAAAACGCCTACCCGTTGGTTACGGTGCTGGGGTATCGCTGGCCCTCTGGCAAGGGGCCTTGATCTTCGTGCAACTGCGTGCTTCGCCTGCTGCGCACCAGGTTACTTCATCCTTACCGGCGGCCATCATTGGCGCTTGGCGTCATTGGCACCGGCGTCAGTTGTACTGCCGCAGGGCCGCACTGTCCTGAATTTGTTGGCTATCTGGGCGCTTTCGTGGCATCCTGCCATGCACCGGGATTTCCATCCGATCCTCCGGCCCATGGTGAGCGCCAACGTTGGGCCTCAAAATTACAACGTCAAAGGGAGACGCTCCAATGAAATTATGGGTTGTTCCGGTGGCGGTTGTCATCTGCATGGTGGTCTTGTGGATCTGGAGCCGAAACGCAGATAAAAGAGGGCTGGCTGCCTGGGCCAGGGGGCAAGGCGGCGAACTTCTGGAAGTGCGAGATGTTCATGAATTCGACGGTAGCGGAATGCGTCCCCTGCAAGACGATAACGTCCAAGAATATTTAGTGAAGGTGAAACTTGAAAATGGCACCCTGAAACAGGGGCGGGTTGTGCTGACTTCTCACCTGCTCAGGAAAACGGATATTCAGTGGCGGGAGGACGGTGAATGGGATTGACGCGGCCTCGCGCCAACCGTCTGGCCGAACGGACGGCACAGGCCGGCCGGTGGGTGCCTACTGCCTGACCCGCGCCGCCACTTCCCGCCCCAGCTCAATCACCGCCATCGCGTAATAACTGCTCCAGTTGTAGCGGGTAATGGCGTAGAAGTTTTCGGTGCCCGCAATGTATTGCGGCGCGTCCGGGCCGTTGAGCAGCTCCACCAGCGCGAGCGGCCCGGTGTGCTGCAGCGCAGGGCCTTCCAGGACAGCACCCTTGGCCGTGAAGCTTTCAACACCGAATGTAGGCAGGATGTCGGGCGCCATCAGGGCGTCCATGTCGAGCCGGCTTTTGTCGAAGCTCACGGGGTAATGCGTGGGCATGCCCGGCTGCCAGTTGAAGGCCTTGAAATAACTCGCGACTGAGCCGATCACGTCGGCCGGGCTGCCCGACAGATCGATATTGCCGTCGCCGTCGAAGTCCACCGCGTATTTGACCCGGCTGGAAGGCATGAACTGCGGCATACCCATGGCGCCGGCGAAGCTTCCGCGTGCGTCGAAAGGGCTGGCCTCAAGCCGGTGTTGCAGCGTCAGGAACTGTTCAATTTCTCCCTTGAAGAATTCGCTGCGCTCTTTGGCGCGCGGATGGTTGGCAGGGAAATCGAAGGCCAGCGTGGTCAGGGCATCCATCACGCGAAAACTGCCGGTGTCGCGGCCGTAGATGGTTTCCACGCCGATGATGCCGACGATGATTTCGGCGGGTACGCCGTATTCCTTTTCGGCACGCTCCAGTGTCTGCTGGTTTTCCAGCCAGAAGCGCCTGCCGGCCTCGATGCGCACCGGGTCGATGAAGCGGCTGCGGTAGACGCGCCAGTTTTTGACAAAGGTCTTGGCTGGCGGCTGCATCAGCCGCACCACGGTGGCGTTGTAACGCGACTGGCCGATCGCATCGCGCACCCAGTCGGGGTCCAGGTCGCGGCGTGCGGCCATGTCGTCGGCAAACTGCATGGCTTCGGGGCGGGTGGAATACAGCGGCCCTTGCGCCGGGGCCGATTTGGCGGCCACGCGTTTTTTGATGTTATTTCCCTCGCCAGACCAGGCAGATACTGCGCAAGCAGCTATCAAAAAGAGAGCAAATCCGAAACGTTGAAGGCGCATGAAGGAGTGATCGAATGACGAGGAGTGAGCGGGGAGGGCTGAGCCGATTTTAAGCGGGCCAGGCGAGCCGGTCGAACTCCTGCCTGAGCGCATGAAGCTGCAGCGCCGCTTTACCGCCGCTTGCCGGCACGGCGGCGTAGCGCAGGTGCTCCAGGCGCATCAACCAGTCATGCAGGGCCTCGCCTTGCTTGCCGTAGCGGCCCAGCACCTCCTGCGCCAGCTGGCGGGGCGAGGTGGCGGGCGTGCTGTGAAGGCCGGCCTTTTCCAGCCGCTTGCGCGTGCGGGCCAGCAGGCGCAGCCAGGGATCGTGCTGCGCACGGTCCCACAGCGTCCAGGCCGCGCCGACCAGGGCGGCCAACACCACGATACCGATCAGCACATAGCTCAGGTCTTCCCAGCTGGGGGACTCAAAGCCGATGTCTTTCAGCAAATTGAGTTGTTTGCCTTGGGTGTAGTTCAGCACCCACTGGTTCCAGCCGTTGTTCACGGCCTCCCAGGTGGCGCGCAGCTGCGCAGTCAAGGTCGGGCTGAAGTTGCCCAGGGCTTGCGCCACCACGCCTTGCGGTGCGGCCAGGCGCTGGAACGCCCCTGTGCGTCCCGGCGCCACTGCTGAGGTTGGGTCTACGCGCACCCAGCCTTCACCGGCCTGCCAGACTTCGGCCCAGGCATGCGCGTCGCTTTGCCGCACCACCCAGTAGCCGTCGACGCTGTTGAGCTCGCCGCCCTGGTAGCCGGTGACGATGCGCGCCGGGATGTCGAGGGCGCGCATCAGGATGACAAAGGCCGAGGCGATGTGTTCGCAAAAACCTTCCTTGCGGTCAAACCAGAATTCGTCGGCGGTGTGTTGCCCGTACACACCGGGCTCCAGCGTGTAAACGTAGCCCCCGGTGCGCAGCCGTTCCAGCGCAACTTGCACCAGCGTACGGGTATTTGCCACCGCATAACGCGGGTCGCGGCGAATCTCGGCTGCGAGCGCCAGCGTGCGGGGATTAAAGCCGGCCGGCAGCGCTACAAATTCCTGCAGGCCGATCACCTGCTGACGCGGCCCATGCCTGAAGATCGGATAGCTCTGGGCCTTGTAGCGCACCAGGTCGGTGACAGGCCGGTTGGTGAACCACTGGAGATCGGCCTCCATGGTATTGCGGTATCCGGGCAAGTCGGGGCTTTGCGGGGCCGCCTCCATCACGAAGATCCATGGTTGATTATTGGGGGCAAGCGTCACTTCATAGTTGACAGGCGCACCAGCCACTTCGAGGTTAGCAGGCAGGGCATAACGCGATGGCAGGAACGCGCGCAACGGCTGCCAGTTGCGCCCATCGAAGTTTGAAAGCACAGGCCCCCTGAAGTACAGCTCTTGCTGGGGTGGTGGCTTGCCGCCCTCAAACCGGATGCGCATGGCTACGCTGTCGTCCAGTGCCAGAGTGGCGATACTGCCCACCTGCATGCTGGGGCTCAGGCCGCTGCGGCCGGTCATCGCATCGCTCGGCACCCCCCACAAAGGCGCCAGGCGCGGAAACAGCAAAAACAGCACCAGCATGATGGGCGCGCCCAGCAGGGCCATCCAGCCTGCTGTTTTGGCCGCTTGCAGCAGCGGCGGTTTGCCCACCGGCAAATGGGCATTGACCAGCACGGTCAGCAGACCCATCAACCCTAGCAGCATGCTGAAGGCGGTAAGCAGGGACTGAGAATAAAAGAAGTTGCTCAGCATGCAGAAGAAGCTGAGAAAGAACACCACAAAGGCGTCGCGCCGGGCCCGCAGCTCCAGGGTCTTGAGCGTGAGCAGCACGACCAGCAAGGTCACGCCTGCATCGCGGCCGAACAAGGTTCGGTGCGTCGTCAGCGTGGCGCCAATGGTCAGGGCCAGCAGGGCCAGCAGCCACCACTTGCCCGGCAGCGGACGGGCCTGCACGGCCAGCCAGCCGCGCCACACCAGCACGGTACTGGCCAGCGCGCTGCACCACAGCGGCAGGTTGCCCACCTGGGGCAGCAGCACCCAGGCGATGACCAGCAACAGGAACAGGGTGTCGCGGGCGTCGCGGGGAAGGGTTTGGAGGCGGGTCAGCATGGGGCTTCCCGTCCCCGTTCGGGCTGGGCCTGTCGAAGCCTCGTTGTTGTAAGGGCGCTGAGGTGGATTGAGTTCCGGGGCCGGGGTTGCCGGCGGCAACTCACTTTCTTTTGCTTCGCCAAAAGAAAGTAAGCAAAGAAAAGGCGACCCTGGTTCCTGCGTCCCCTTCGCTGCGCTACGGGGCAACCTGCGGTGCTCGGCTCAGGCGGGGTCTCGCTCGAACTCGCCTTCGGCTCAGACAATCGCGATCCCTGATCCGCCTGAGCCTGCGCTCCTCGGCGCATCCACAAGGGGAAATCGGGAGCGGGGACCAATACCAACAAGGACACGCCATGGCGTGTCCTTGTTTCTTCAAGTGTTCGGGTTYTGCTATTCGGCTGTTGGCTGTTGGTATTCCTTACCCCACCCCTTCTGTATGCGCCGAGGAGCGCAGGGCCAGACGGATCAGGGCAAAAACTTGTTTGAGCCGCAGGCGAGTTGTTTTTGACCCCGGCTGGACCGAGCACCACAGGCTGCCCGAAGCGCAGCGCAGGGACGCAAACAGCAGGGTCGCCTTTTCTTTGCTTACTTTCTTTTGGCGAAGCAAAAGAAAGTGAGTTGCCGCCGGGCAACCCCCGGCCAGCCGTCC
>NZ_JBFUBQ010000008.1:0-180625 GCF_056405695.1 Polaromonas sp. P1_F6 | reverse complement strand
GTTGTTGGCTGTTCGGTATTCCTCTCCCACCCCCTTGTGGATGCGCCGAGGAGCGGAGGGCCAGACGGATCAGGGCAAAAACTTGTTTGAGCGAAGCGAGTTGTTTTTGACCCCGGCTGGACCGAGCACCGCAGGTTGCCCGAAGCGCAGCGAAGGGACGCAGGAACCAGGGTCGCCTTTTCTTTGCTTACTTTCTTTTGGCGAAGCAAAAGAAAGTGAGTTGCATGCCGGGCAACCCCCGGCCAGCAGGATTCAGAGGAGGGCGCCCCGCCGGAGCAAACCGGGCCTAGCCCTTGGGCTTGTAAGCCACAACATCAATCTCCAGCCGCGCATCCACCATCAACCGCGCCTCGGTCGTCGAACGGGCTGGCTTCTTATCACCGAAATAGCCCATGTAGATGCGGTTGAAACTGCCGAAGTCGCGCGCGTCCTGCAGCCAAACAGTGCTCTTGCAGACGTCGTCCAGCGTGCAACCGGCCAGGGCCAGCACCGCCTGCAGGTTCTTCATCACCTGGTGGGTCTGCACCTCTATCCCGCCGGTCACGATCTCGCCGTTTTCATTGGCCGGCACCTGGCCGGAGACATAGATGAAGTCACCGGCGCGCACAGCGGGTGAGAACGGGCGGGGCTGGCGGTCGGAGGCCAGTGGAGGATTTCCGAAATGTTCGAGAGGCATGAAGAACTCCTTTTTCTAGTCTCTTTTGTGGCAAATTCTGAAATATATTTTCATGATTATGCGCAAATACTCGGGTTTATCCTGAAAATGATCATCTTCAGATCAATTAATCTTCACTTTTGAAATTTAACTTCAATCAGGAGTTGTCATGATCCGTGGAATTCGCATGCACCGCCGCACTGCCTTGTCTTCCCTGTTGGCCCTGGGTGCGGCCGGCGCCGGCTTCGGTCCGGCCGCCGCGCAGACGGGGAAGTCAGCCCTGAACCTGGCCATGGTGGCTGAGCCGCCGACGCTGGACATCCAGTCGACCCCGGCCGACCTGGTCTGCATCATCATGCAGCACGTCTACGAGCCGTTGTTCACCTTCGACGCCAAGGCGGCCCTGGTGCCGATGCTGGCCGAGGCGATGCCCAAGATATCGGCGGACGGCAAGCTCTACAGCATCGCACTGCGCAAGGGCGTGATGCTGCACAGCGGGCGCGAGCTTCATGCCGACGATGTGGTGGCCAGCCTGAAACGCTGGATGGAAGTCTCGCCGCGTGGCAAGTCGGTGGCGGTGCAGGTGGCCGACCTGTCGGCCAAGGGCCCGCACGGTGTGGAGATCAGCCTGAAGAACGCCTATGCGCCGCTGCTCTCGCAGCTGGCGATGGCCTCGGGCATGGCGGCCATCATGGCCAAGGAATCGCTGGCCCAGCCGCTGCGCGAATACGTGGGCACCGGGCCCTACAAGTTCAAGGAGCGCAAACCCGACCAGTACGTGCTGCTCACCCGCTTTGACGGCTACAGCGCGCGCAGTGAAGCTGCCAGCGGCTACGGCGGCAAGCGGGTGGCCGCGGTAGAGGAGCTGCGCTTTGTGCCGGTGCCCAATGCCAACACGCGGGTGGAGGGTGCGCTGGCCGGCCAGTTCCACTACGCCGATCTGCTGCCGATCGAGGCGCTGCCGCGGCTGGAAAAAGCCGGCGGCAAGGTCGTGCCCATCATGACGCCCTCGTTCGGCTTTCCTTACCTGGTGTTCAATACCAAGGAAGGCTCGCTGGCACGGCAACCTGTACGCAAGGCGGTGCAGACCGCGCTGGGCGAAGGCGAGATGCTGGCAGCGGGCTTTGGCGACACGCGCTTTTTCATCGCCGAAGGTAACCACTTCCCCAAAGGCACGCCTTTTTATTCCACCGCCGGCACCGCGGCCTATAACGAACGCGATGCCAAGAAAGCCAAGAGCCAGGCCGAGCAGGCCGGCTACAAGGGCGAACCGGTGCGCATCCTGACCAGCCGGCAGTATGACTTTCACTACAACATGGCATTGATCATGGCCGAGCAGCTCAAGCGCGCCGGCTTCAAGGCCGAGCTCAACGTGGTCGAGTGGGCGACGCTGCTGCAGCGCCGCGCCGACCCCAAGCTGTGGGACATCTATATCACCCATTCGGGCCTGTTCCCCGAACCCATGCTTTCGCCGCCGCAACTGGGCGACGGCGCGCCGGGCTGGTGGAGCTCGCCGGCCAAGACCGAGGCGCTGGCCGCGCTGAACCAGGAGCCCAACCCTGCCAAGCGCGGTGCGCTGTGGGGCAAGGTGCAGCAGGTGGTGTATGACGAGGTGCCTTACATCCAGGTCGGAAAATTTGCCAGTCTGTCGGCGCGCGCACCGGCGCTGCAGGGCTACACGCCCTATACCTATCCGTTCTTCTGGAACACCAGCCTAAAGAGTTGAGCCCCCACGCTCGTCGCTTCGCGTACTTCGCTGCCCCCCGAGGGGGCCGCCCGCCTGCGGCCCGGCAAAGCCGGTTCCGCGACTTGACTGGCTTGTTTCGTTTCGTCTCGGACCGGGTTTAGTGCTGCTGACAGGATGCCCTTGGATGGATAAAGAGATTTCACCCTTTATGAATAGAGCAACGTCATGACACGGTACCTCCTGTCCCGGCTGGGCGGCATGCTGGTGGTCATGGCCATCGTGGCGGTGCTGGTGTTCATTCTCACGCGCGCCGCCCCGGGTGACCCGATCGCCGTGCTGCTGGGCGACCAGGCCACGGCCGAGGACATCGCGCGCGTGCAGAAGGTCTATGGCCTGGACAAGCCCCTGCCGGTGCAGTTCGGCCTGTGGGTCCGTGAGCTGGCGCGCGGCAACCTGGGCGAATCGATCTTTCTGCAGCGCCCGGTGACCCAGGCGCTGTGGGAGCGGGCCGAACCCACGACCCTGCTCTCGCTGATGGCCGTCGCCATTGCCGCGCTGATCGGTGTGCCCTGCGGCATCGTTTCGGCCGTGTATCGCGGCAGGGCCGTCGACCAGGCTTTCACCGGCTTCGCCATGCTGGGCGCCAGCGTGCCCAGCTTCTGGTTCGGCCTGGTGCTGATGCAGATCTTCGCAGTCTCGCTGGGCTGGTTTCCGGTCTCGGGCTATGGCGAGCCGGGCGCCTCGCTGGCGGCCCGCATCCACTGCCTGGTGCTGCCGGCCACGGTGCTGGGCGTGCTCAATTCGGCGCTGATCATCCGCTTCACCCGCGCCTCCATGCTGGATGTGCTGGGTGAGGACTACGTGCGCACTGCCCGGGCCAAGGGGCTTTCGGAAAACGTGGTGGTGCTCAAGCATGCGCTGCGCAATGCGCTGGTGCCCATCGTCACCGTGCTCGGCCTGACAGTGGCGTTGATGATCGGTGGCGCGGTGGTTACCGAGACGGTGTTCGGCCTGCCCGGCGTGGGCAACCTGGTGGTGAGCGCGGTGATCCGGCGCGACTACCCGGTGATCCAGGGTGCGTTGCTGGTGGTGGCCGCGATCTACGTGGTGATCAATTTCGCCATCGACCTGCTGTACACCGTCGTTGACCCCCGTGTGAAGTATTGACATGCAGATTCCTCTTATTTTGCGCAAGCTGTTTCGCCGCCGCATCGTGCTGGCCGCGGCCATCGCGCTGGTCGTGGTGGTGCTGGTGTCGCTCTTCGCCGGCCCCCTGAGTGGGCTGGACCCGAACGAGACCGCCGTGAGCCAGCGCCTGGCGCAACCCTCTTCCACCCACCTGTTCGGCACCGACGAGCTGGGCCGCGACCTGTTTGCCCGCATCGCCTTCGGCGGCCGTTATTCGCTGACCATCGCGCTGCTGACGGCGCTGGGTTCGGTGGTGGCCGGCACCTTGTTTGGCCTGGTCGCAGGCTTCTTTCGACGGCTTGACGCGCCCGTCATGCGGGTGGTGGACGCGATGATGTCGTTTCCCGACATCCTGCTGGCCATCGCCCTGGTCGGTATCCTCGGCCCCTCGATGCTGAACGTGGTGCTGGCCCTGGTGCTGGTCTACACGCCGCGCGTGGCGCGGGTGGTGCGCGCCTCGACGCTGGTGGTGCGCGAGCTGCTCTTTGTGGAGGCGGCACGCGCCGTCGGGGTCTCCACCGTGCGCATCCTGTGGCGCCATGTGCTGCCCAACCTGATGTCGCCCATCCTGGTGCAGGCTTCGTTCATCTTTGCCTACGCCATCCTGGCGGAAGCCGCGCTGTCTTTCCTGGGCGTGGGCGTGCCGCCCGAAATCCCGACCTGGGGCACCATGGTCGCCGGCAGCCAGCAATACGCCCACCAGGCGCTGTGGATCGTGCTGTTCCCGGGCCTGGCCATCATCCTTACCGCGCTGTCGCTCCAATTGCTGGGCGACGGCATCCGCGACCTGCTGGATCCGCGCCTGCGGAAATCGATGTGAACCGTCTCGAAGTACGCCACCTTTCCACCTTCTTCGACACCGACGAAGGCCTGATCCGCTCCGTCGCCGACGTGAGCTTCAATATCCGTGCCGGCAAGACCACGGCCCTTGTTGGCGAATCGGGCTCGGGCAAATCGGTCACCAGCCTGACGCTGATGCGCCTGCTGCCGCGGACCGCTTCGACGCAGGTCAGCGGCCAGGCCCTGTTCGTCAACCGTGCCGGCGAGACGCTGGACCTGTTGACGCTGCCCGAGCCGCGCATGCGGGCGATTCGCGGCAACGAGGTGGCGATGATTTTTCAGGAGCCGATGACCAGCCTGAACCCGGTCTTCACCGTGGGCGAGCAGGTGGCCGAGACGCTCCGCCTGCACAAGGGCCTGGGCCATGCGGCCGCCCTGGCCCAGGCCCTGCGCATGCTGGAACTGGTGGAGATCCCGGCGGCTGCCCAGCGCCTGCATGAATACCCGCACCAACTCTCCGGCGGCATGCGCCAGCGGGTGATGATCGCGCTGGCCATGGCCTGCGACCCAACGCTGCTGATCGCCGACGAGCCCACCACCGCGTTGGACGTGACCATCCAGGCGCAGATCCTGGCGCTGATGCGCAGGCTGCAGGCTGAGACCGGCATGAGCATCCTGTTCATCACCCACAACCTGGGCGTGGTGGCCCACCATGCCGACGACGTGGCTGTGATGTACGCCGGCCGCATCGTGGAGGCCGCGCCCGTCAACGACCTGTTCGCACGGCCACAGCATCCTTACACGCAGGGCCTGCTGGCCTGCCTGCCGGCGCAGCAGCGCGGGCGGGCGCCGGCAGGGGACGGCGAGGGCCCGCATGCGGCGGGAGGCAAGCGCCGGCTCTACGCCATCCGCGGCCAGGTCTCCAGCCCGCTGGCGCCGCCACCGGGCTGCGCCTTCGAGCCGCGCTGTGACAAGGCCATCGCGGCCTGCCGCGACGCCATGCCGGCGTTGCGCAACGACGAAGCCGGCGGCAGCGCCCGCTGCATCCTGGTGCCGGAGGCCGCATGAGCACACAGATGCCCGCCGTCACACCTCTGATCGAGGTGCGCAACCTGCAGAAATTCTTCGGTTCCTCCGTGCGGCCGGTACGCGCGGTGGACGATGTGTCCTTCGTGATCCATCCCGGCGAGACATTGGGCCTGGTGGGCGAATCGGGGTCGGGCAAGAGCACCATCGGCCGCGCGCTGCTGCGCCTGGTCGACAGTACCGGTGGCACAGTGAGCTACCGCGGCGAAGACCTGGGCGCGGCTTCGGGCGGCCGCATGCGCGCGTTGCGCAGCAAGTTGCAGATGATCTTCCAGGACCCGTACGCCAGCCTGAACCCGAAGATGCGGGTGCGCGACATCCTGGGCGAGGCGCTGCAGGTGCACGGCCTGGCCAAAGGCAAGGAAGCTACCGCGCAGCGCATCGCCGAGCTGCTGCAGCTGGTGGGGCTGCCGCCAGAACACGCGGCGCGCTACCCGCACGAGTTTTCCGGCGGCCAGCGCCAGCGCATCGGCGTGGCGCGGGCCCTCTCGGTGCAGCCCGAATTCATCGTGGCCGACGAGCCGCTCTCGGCACTGGACGTGTCCATCCAGGCGCAGGTGGTCAACCTGCTGTGCGACCTGCGCGACAGCCTGAAGCTGACCATGCTGTTCATCTCGCATGACCTGGATGTGGTGGAATACCTGTGCGACCGGGTGGTTGTGCTGTACCTGGGCCGGGTGATGGAAGTGGCGCCGACGGCGCAGCTGTTCGCGCGGCCGCTGCATCCCTACACCCAGGCGCTGCTGGCCGCTTCGCCCAAGCCTGACCCGACGCTGAAGATGGTGCATGTGCCCTTGAAAGGCGACATGCCCAGCCCGGTCAACCCGCCTTCGGGCTGCGTGTTCCGCACACGTTGCCCGCATGCCATCGACGCCTGTGCCCAGACGCGGCCGGAGCCGCGCGACATGGGCGGCGGCCGCCTGAAAGCCTGCATCCGCGACGACATTGAATCATTGACGACACCATGACACTGCAAGACATTCTCGACCCACTGCTCGACGCCTCCTGGAAGGGCTTTCCGCACCACAGCCCGCCGCTGCGCCGCTCGGCCGTGGGCACCCAGGGTTGGAACGTGTTGCGCGGCGACCTGCCGTTACCGCTGGCCGTGATCCGCCGGGATGCCCTGGCCGGCAACCTGCAATGGATGCAGGGTTTCGCCGGCACGCATGGCGTCGGCCTGGCTCCGCACGGCAAGACCACCATGTCGCCGCAGCTGTTCCGGCGCCAGCTCGATGCCGGCGCCTGGGGCCTGACCTTCGCCACCGTGACGCAGCTGCGCGCGGGCGTGACGGCCGGTGCGAAGCGCTGCCTGATCGCCAACCAGGTGTTCCAGTCGGTGGACCTGCAGGGCATAGCCGACCTCAAGCGTGCCAATGCCGGGCTGAGCGTGGCTTTTCTGGTGGATTCCCTGGCGCAGGCAGAACTCATTGAAGCCTGGCATGCGGTGAATGCACACGCTGAGCCTTTCGACGTGCTGCTGGAGATCGGCGTGGACGGCGGCCGCACCGGTTGCCGCAGCCAAGAGCAGGCGCTCGCATTGGCCAAGCGCCTGCGCAGCGGCACGGCCACGCGGCTGGTCGGCATCGAATGCTACGAGGGTCTGGGCGCCACCGGCCAGTCGGACGCTGACACGGCCTACGCCAATGCGCTGATGCAACGTGTGCGCGACATCGCCCAAGCCTGCGACGAGCAGCAGTTGTTCGAAACGGATGAAATCCTCCTCACGGCCGGCGGCTCCGCCATCTTCGATCTGGTGGCCGAACACCTGAAGATGAAACTCTCGCGGCCCGTGCAAGGCCTGCTGCGTTCGGGCTGCTATGTGACGCACGACCATGGCACCTACCACCGCTTCATGAATACAGTCGCCGCGCGCATGGGCTGCGGCCATGGCTTGCACGCGGCGATGCAGGTGTGGGCGGCGGTGCAGTCCTGCCCCGAGCCGGGCCTGGCCATTCTTTCGGTGGGCAAGCGAGACATCTCCTACGACCTGGAGCTTCCCGTGCCCCTGGGCGTGTGCCGGGCAGGCGAGGCCACCATGACACCGGCGCCGGCCGACTGGAAGATTGCCGGCCTGAACGACCAGCATGCCTACCTCCGCCACGCGACCCCGGCCGGCAGCGGCCCGGAACACCAGGCCCTGCGCGTGGGCGACCTGGTCGCGCTGGGCATCTCCCACCCCTGCACCACCTTCGACAAATGGCGCTGGATGCCAGTGGTGGACGAACAAAACAACGTGTGTGACGCCATCGTCACCTGCTTTTAAATGACCCCACGCGTCCTTGAAAAAATTGCCGAGATCATGGACCGCGCGCCCGCCGCGCGGCGCACCGTGCTGGCCCTGATCCTGGAAGACCCGCAGCGCGTGCTGGACGAAACCTTCGAAACCCTGGCCCAGCGCGCCAACAGCTCGGTCCCCACCATCATGCGCACCTGCCGCGACCTGGGCTACCCCGGGCTGCGCGAGTTCAAGCTGGCGCTGGCGCAGGAGCTGGCGGTGGGCGGCTCACCGCTGAACCGGCGCGTGCGCATTGACGACGACACGCGCCAGGTCATCGCGAAGGTGACGCGCGGCGCCGCCACGGTGATCAACAGCGTACAGGCCCAGCTCAATGTGGAGGCGGTGCAGGCGGCCGCCGATGCCATCGTCGATGGTGCACGGGTGGATTGCTATGGCGTCGGCGTCACCTCCAACTTCATGGCCTCCGACTTGCAGGCGCGGCTGTACCGCATGGGCGTGGCCTCCAACAGCTACCTGGACCCGCACCTGCAGCTGATCTCGGCCGCCACCATCGGCCCGCGCGGCGTGGTGATGGCCATCACCCACGTCGGCGGCATGCCTTCGCTGCTGGAGGCGGTGGACGTCGCGCGCTCGCAAGGCGCCACCATCATCGCGCTGACGCAGCCCGGCTCGCAGCTCGCGGCGCTGGCCGACATCGTGCTGGGCGTGGAAGTGGCGCCCGACCCGGTAATGCCGGTGGGGCCCGAGGCCTACCTGGCGCACCTGACGGTGATCGAGATACTCACCGTGCTGGTGGCGCAGCGCCTGGGCGACAAGGCCGTGAACCGGCTGGCCAACATCCAGCGCACGCTGGAAACCCGCGGCGTGGACATGCACCACCACCCCCGGCTGGACTGGGACGAAGGCGCCAAGCTCACCATGGGAAAAGTACGATGACGCGCGCCACCTTGCTGGAAAACGGCCTGCTGGTAGACGGTACCAGCGCGGCTGGCAGACCTGGGGACCTTCTGCTGGCGGGCGACCGGATCGTGGCCATGGGCACGGGCCTGCGGCACGGCCTGCCGGATGGCCTGACTCTGGCCGACGCCGATGTGTACGATTGCAGCGGCCTGGTGATCGCGCCCGGCTTCATCGACGTGCACACCCACGACGACGCCATTGTGCTGAACGCGCCAGGCATGTTTCCCAAGCTGTCGCAAGGCATCACCACGGTGGTCACCGGCAACTGCGGCCTGTCGGTCGCACCCTTCGTGGTGGAGGAGCCGCAGGGTGCCCTCACCCTGCTCGGAAATTCGTTCAAATACCCTTCGGTGGAGGCCTACGCACAGGCCGTTGCCGAAGCGCAGCCGGCCGTTAATGTGGCGCCACTGATCGGCCACACCACGCTGCGCTATGCCTGCGTGGGCGACCTCAACCGGCCAGCCACCACTGATGAAGTGGCCGCCATGTGCGCCCTGCTGGAGCAATGCATGGCCCAGGGAGCGATTGGCCTCTCGTCGGGCCTTTTTTATGCCGAAGCCATGCCTGCGCCGGCTGCCGAGGTGACGGCGTTGGCGCGCGTTGTTGCGCGGTACGGCGGCATTTACGCCACCCACATGCGCTCGGAGATGGCCGACATCCTGGAGGCCATGCACGAGGCCGCCGGCTGCGCCTTCGAGGCCGGCGTGCCGCTGGTGATCTCGCATCACAAATGCGCCGGCCCGGCCAACTGGGGCCGCACGCGCGAGACGCTGCCGCTGATCGACACGCTGGCCCGGCGCCAGGACATCGCGATGGATGTCTACCCCTACGTGGCCGGCTCGACCGTGCTGCGGGAAGACCTGGTGGACGGCGTGATCGATGTCCTCTTGAGCTGGTCGACTCCCCACCCCGAAATGATGGGCCGTACGCTGGCCTCGATTGCCGAGGAGTGGGGTGTCGACCAGAAGGCCGCCTGCCGCCGCCTGCAGCCGGGCGGCGCCTGTTATTTCCAGATGCACGAGGACGACGTCAAGCGCGTCATGGCGCATCCCCTCTCCATGATCGGCTCCGACGGCCTGCCGCATGACAAGCATCCGCATCCGCGCCTGTGGGGCGCTTTTCCGCGGGTGCTTGCGCGTTACTGGCGCGAGCAGCAGCTTTTTTCGCTGGAAACTGCGATCTACAAGATGACCGGCCTGTCGGCACGCAACTTCCGCCTGCACCAGCGCGGCCAGCTGCAGCCCGGCTGGCATGCCGACGTCGTGGTGCTGGACCCGGCCCGCGTGCGCGACGTGGCAACCTACCAGGACCCGATCGCGGTGTCCGAAGGGATTGAGAAAGTGTTTGTGAACGGCGAGCTGGCCTATGTGGCCGGTGATGCCGACGCGGTGAACGCCAAGGTGCAGGCGCGTGCCGGGCGTTTGCTCAAACGCGGCGCGGCCTGAGTTTCGGTCGCTCTCCTCGCATATCTACAAAATGCTCTTTGGATTTGCAGCATAGCTCACCATAAATTCCCGAAATGAGGGTGCCATTGGCTCTCCCGGCGTGGCATCCTCCGCCACTCGATATACATGTGCAGGTTGCAATGGCTCGCCAGTGAACCTGACTGCATATAGCCAGCTGTTCATCAAGTAATCAGAAAATGCAAAGCAGTCCGGATACGAAAAGCGATCTGGATAGATGACACCGGTACTGTCGTCGAGTACTTCGTGAACCGGTCGAATCTCGGATAGCGGCCAAAACCTATAACAATCCGAGTCCGTAAAATCGAAACTGCTTCCATCCACGGTTTCGAGATACTCGAGTACGTCACGTGGAATGGTTACGCCGTACTTAGACTGAAATTCGGCCACTTGCGACGGCTGCACACCCGGGCGGACAGGAATCCCGCTAAGGCGCCAGTATTCAATGATCTTGGCCCAGGGTTCGACCACCGGCATATTTGAAGGATGGGTCAGCTGTTGCAAGGCTGACCTTCCGTTCTCTGAAGTCGGGCGGCACTTCGACAGCGCCTGTCGAATAACACTCAAGCATGAGTTCGCGATTTTCGATAAAGACCAGGTAGCCAACTTCATACTCCCCAATTCGGCCGACGACTGCCGGTTCATCGAACACTGCGCGCTCCATCGGTAGCAGCGGATGTCTGACCGTAAGAAAGTAACCCACTCCAGTGCGCTCAAAAGCCACAAACCCGGAGTCTTTGAGGACTGCCTCGACCAGAGCGTTGCCGAGCTCGGGCATTGCGAGCATACGAACGGCTTGCTTCTCAAAGTCGCGAAATTGGCTCATAAGCGTCTGACGTTGAAGTTGGGCCTTGCCACCGGTACGGAACTGTTACCTGGCAGCATAGGTTACGGGAACCGATTTGTATTTGGCCAGTTCTTCGGCCGATGGGCAAGGCACTTCATCCAGGTAGAAGTGGTATCCCGTTGCGATAAGAGCAATTGGTACGGCGACCTTGGCTAAAGTACCCGGAGAAGCACTTGTGCGAAGACAGATGCGAGATCCATGCTGCAATTTGAATTGAAGGCGGGTGGGCTTGGCTGTTCTTGCCTGCACGAAAATCTCCCGCTCGCCAGACGACAGGTTTGCAATGGCGTACTCGGAATTCGATAACGATGCAAATGCTGCACCGTCTGTACCTACAGCGAGCGAGACGCCACCGGCAATGAACGACGACTCCCTGAAAACAAGAATCTCACCTTGCGCTGACGGCGACGGTTTGGGTATGGCAACGACAGGCTGGCTGGCGCAGGCGATCAAAGACGCCGCCACGAAGGCAATTGAAGCAAGTCGTACAAATGTCATGGGGCAGGTTCTCCGGGGTAAGTGTGAAGGGCTAACGGTTAACTTGAGCGGCGTCATCAGGCGTTCGCTCGAATGATGGGTGGGGCGCAGGCATCGAAGCCGGGGCACTGTGCCAGCCCTTCGACGCCTCAGGGCGAACGGAAGCGGGGCTCAATCGAGGGAATCCACTGTATCCGGATCCGGCACATCGCCGATAGCCTCCCGCGTCAGCGCGGCCTGGCTTTTGAGCCAGTCGCAAAAGGCCATCACTTCAGGCCGGGCCACATTGCGCGGACCGATGATCAGCCAGTAGCTCATCGGGGACTCCATGCGCATCTGCGGCAGCGGCTCTACCAGGTCGCCCGAGGCCAGGCTCTCCGCGATCAGCGGCAGGCGCGCCAGCACCACGCCTTGCCCTGTCAGGGTCGCCTGCACCATCTGGTAGGCATAGTTGAAGTACAGCCAGCGCTTGGCTTCCAGCTTGGGGCTGGCATGGTCGCTCAGCCAACGGCGCCAGGTCAGCCATTCCAGGTGGGTGTGATGTGCGTCGCCTGCCTCGATCAGCGTGAACTGGGCCAGGTCGTCCGGCTTCTTCAGGCGCGGCCCGCTTTTAAGCAGCCAGGGGCTGATGACGGGCGTGATCTGCTCGCCGAAAAGGCGTATGGCGCCTGGCGGCATGTGGCTGGCCGGGGCGTAACGCAGGGCCAGGTCCAGGTCTGAAATGTCCAGGTCCACCGCCACGTCCGACGCATCAATCCGGATGTCGATGTCGGGGTTGTCGCGCTGAAAACCCTCCAGCCGGGGGATTAGCCACATCGAGGCAAACGAGGCAAAGGTGGTGAGCGACACGCTCTTGCGCCCGGCGGTCTGGCGTATCTGCCGCACGGCGTTGTCAATGCGCTCCAGGGAGGGCGTGACGGCCCGCAGCAAGATGCCGCCGGCGGTGGTGAGCTCCACGGCGCGCGTGTGGCGGTGAAAAAGGCTCACGCCCACGTCTTCTTCCAGGCCCTGGATCTGGCGGCTCACGGCCGACTGGGTGAGGGCCAGCTCTTCCGAGGCAGCGCGGAAGTTGAGGTGGCGGGCGACGGCCTCAAAAGCCCTTAACTGGCCGGCGGAAATCGGCCGGGAGCGCAAGTGTGTTTGTGAATGGAGCATGACAGTGTGGGGGTGAAAAAGGCCAAATAGGGCAATTCGGGCCTAATTGATTGATGCGATTATGGAATCAATAGCTTACCGCGATTTCATTGGACTGTGCAAGCCCGTGGCGAGATGATTCAACCCTCATCACTCACTTTGTGCCTTTTTAGGAGAACACCATGGACCACGCAGCTCACCTCTCAGGAGATCGTTTCTTGCAACAGGCTTCCGATGCCACCAACGGCCATGTGGCCGGCCTGGCGGGCTTCTGGAAACTGGGCGCGGGCCGAGCGCTGACGCTGCGTGCCTCGCAGGCCGGTGTGTTGCGAATTGCGCATGGCCGGGTCTGGGCCACCTTCGACGCCGCCAGCCAGGACATCCAGGTCCGCGCCGGCGACCATTTCCTCAGCCGGGGCGAAAGCCTTTCGCTGCGGGCGGGTGAGTCGCTGGTGATGGAGTCCTTCAGCGCTGGTCACGCTGCTTCCGCTTATTTCAGCTGGGAGCCGGCAACGGCCTGCGCCAAAGTGCCCGAGATGAAAGAGACTTCCGGCTGGCGCGCCGGCGTGATGCAGCCTTTGGGTGACTTGCGTGCCGCCTTCGGCCTGGCCACCAGCGCCCTCGGCCGCCTGGTCCGCGGGCTGGCGATGGGTGCTGTCGCCGCTGTTGAAGCGGTGCTGACCCCCGTTGCCCTGGTGTTCGTCACTGCCCGCGCCCGGCCTCACGTCACCGGCCACGACTTTGACGCCTACAGGGACAATCAGCTCCAGCCGCGCAACTACAACGTGCTGGCCATGTCCAACCTGGTCTAAGCGCAGATAGCCAACAGTTTTACTCCGGGAAAACCGTTTAACCCGCAGTCGCAAGGCTGCGGGTTTTTTTATGGGCGCCTGGTTCGGGGCTTGGCCGTTTTGGCGGTCCTGGTTACCGGCGCCTTTGGCGTTTTCCTCGCCTTCGCTGTCTTGGGCGCTTTGGTCGCCTTGGCCGCACGCGCCTTCAGCGCACATTCCAGCGCTACACGCGCCCATTCCAGCATCACGGCGGGCGACTCCATCGCCTCTTCGGGTGCCGCGTAGTAGTTGAGACTGTGCGGCGCACTGACGCCATTGCGTGTCATTTCAAAGGTGAACCGCTCACAGCCATGGGCTTCATACAGGCTGCGGGTCTCGGCATCCGCCTTGAGCCACAGCTTCTCGCCGCCGCCCAGGTCGGCCACCAGGGCCAGCGTCAGTCCCGAGGTGCTGATGCCAAACCCGCCAAACATGCGCCTGGCCGTGCAGGGCCCGACGCCTGACAAAAGCTCGCAGYAGTAGGTCGCAAAATCATTCGTGGAAGAGGCCATCGCGCAACCATACCAAACCCGGCGCAATTGTGTTGCGGCGGGCGCAGCGCGCATGGCTGTCGCTTATGTTCAAAAAAACCGATCCCTGGCAGATATCGCAGGCGCGACGCGCAAAGACGCGGTGGGCCGCGATAATTTGGGCATGGCCCCAGCTTCCCAGACCCATTCCTTCTCCGCGCCCGTTGTGCGCCACGCCGCGCCGGCAGTCCATGTGGTGGTCATGGGGGTGGCCGGCTGCGGCAAGTCGGCGGTCGGGCGTCTGATGGCCGACCAGCTCGTGTTGCCGCTGATCGAAGGGGATGATTTCCATCCCCCCGGCAACATCCAGAAGATGCAGCAAGGCATTCCCCTCACGGACGAGGACCGCGCTGACTGGCTGCGCCAGCTGGGTGTGGAACTGGCACGCCACCCGGCCGGTGTTGTGCTGACCTGCTCGGCCCTCAAGGCCGCCTACCGCGACAGCCTGCGCGGCGCCGTGCCCGGTCTGCAGTTTGTGCACCTGGCCATCAGCGAGGCCGAATCCCTGCGGCGCGTCTCCTCGCGGCCGGGCCACTTTTACCCACCCAGCCTGGTCGCCAGCCAGTTCGAGGCGCTGCAGGATCCTTCGGCCGAGCCGGGTGTGTTGACCCTGGCCGGGAATGCTTCCCTGGAAGCCCTGGCCGACAGCGCGGTTGCCTGGCTGGAAATTCGCGGGTAGAGCCCTGCCGCCAGGCCTCGCTCGCAGGCCCCGTTTTCTGGCATCAAATTGCCTCGCAGGTCAATCAGGACGAGCGCGATCAGCTATCAAATAAGTAGCAGTCTTGAAGATCGTTTTCGCCGGGCAGGGTATTGGTTTAACTATCCGTAACGCATTACGTTTAAGTAAAATGACCCAAAACTGGCGCCGGGTTCACTGAACCGCCGGCGCAGCGTCCCAAACACAGGAACCGCATGTCCAAAGCCTTCGCCTCGCAGTCCGATCTCACCGACAAGGTCATCACTTTTGAGCAGCTCAGCGCACATTGCTGGGCTTATACCGCCGAGGGTGACCCCAATTCCGGCGTGATCATTGGCGACAAATTCATCATGGTGAGCGACGCCACCGCCACCCCGGCCATGGCACAGGACCTGATCGCCCGCATCCGCACCGTGAGCGACAAGCCCATCAAATATGTGCTGCTGACTCACTATCACGCGGTCCGGGTGCTGGGCGCCAGCGCCTACCTTGCGGAAGGCGCCACGGAAGTCATCGCCAGCCGGGGCACGTACGAGCTCATCGTCGAGCGCGGCGCGCAGGACATGCAAAGCGAGATGGAACGCTTTCCGCGTCTCTTTCGCAACGCCGAAAGCGTGCCCGGCCTGACCTGGCCGACTTTGGTCATCGACGGCGGCAATCCGGTGAAAGGCGAGGTGCCCGGCAAGCTGGTGCTGGACCTGGGCGGGGTGAAAGTCCAGGTGTGGCACCCGGGCCCCGGCCACACGCGCGGCGACACGATTGCATGGGTCGAAGAAGAAAAAGTGCTGTTCTCAGGCGACCTGGTCGAGTACGAGGCCGGCGTCTACACCGGCGACGCCCAGCTGGAGGAATGGCCCGCCACACTGGAAGCCCTGCGCGCACTGAAAGCCGAAGCCATCGTGCCCGGCCGCGGCGAGGCCATGAAGGGCGCGGCCAACGTCAACAAGGCGTTGGACTATACGAAGCGCTGGGTCGAAACCCTGTACCAGGCGGGCAAAGAAGCCGCCGCCGCCGGCATGGACCTCAAAGCCGCCATGAACCACACCCGCAAAAGCATGGACCCGATCTTCGGCCATGTGTTCATTTACGAGCACTGCCTGCCGTTTGACGTGAGCCGGGCGTTTGACGAGGCCAGCGGCATCAAGAACCCGCGTATCTGGACAGCCCAACGCGACCAGGAAATGTGGCAGGCGCTGCAGGGCTGAAGCCCGGCGCGTTCAGGAATCCAGGTCCAGCCTGGAAAGCAATCCCACAAAGGCATCGAGCGCGGCCTGGTCGTCCAGGGTTTCCATGCGCTCCAGCACGTCCTCATCCTCGACCAGGCAGTAGCCCAGGCTGAAGCGCCGGAATCGCCGGGCGGCCAGTTCGCCATGGTGCAGAACCTGCATGTTGATGTGGCGGGTGTCCTGGCGGATGCGTTCCAGCAACGTCAGCACCTGCTTCTGGTCGCCCTCCAGTTGCTGGCAAAAGCGCATGCCGTCAAAAATCAGCAGCCCGGTGATGTCCCGCTCGGCGTTGGCCTGACGGGCCTTGACGGCAATGTTCGCCACGACACTGAGCGGCGCTTCGGGCGCCAGGGTACTGACATAAAGAACTTCATACGGCGTGGGGCTTGTTGGCGTCATGGCGGCTGAATGTAGCGGGCAGCCTGCCTTTTCACAATGTCAAAAGACACAGCCAAATGCGCCTAAGATGCTCCTTTTATGAACATTCCAGCGCCAACGTCATCGATTTGTCCACCTCACTGCAATGCCTGCGGGCTGCGCAGGACCGGGGCCTTCATGCCTGTCAGCGATGGGGAACTGGCGTTCATCGAAGCCTTTCGCACCGGCACCTCTGCAGTGCGGGCGGGCGGCACCATCCTGTATGAACAAAAGCCCAACGGCAAGCTCTTCACGCTGTATTCGGGATGGGCCTTCCGCTACAAAACCCTGAGCGACGGCCGCCGGCAAATCCTCAATTTCCTGTTGCCCGGCGACTTCATCGGCCTGCAGCAAAAGTTCGCGGACGGCGCCATGCACGGCATCGAGGCAGTGACGGATGTAAGCCTCTGTGTGTTTCCGCGGGACGGTCTGTGGGAACTGTTTCGCAACCACCCCAGCCTGGGCTACGACATCACGTGGATGGGCGCGCGAGAGGAAGGTATGGTCGATGACCATCTGCTGACGGCCGGCCGGCGCAATGCCACCGAACGCGTGGCGATGCTGTTGATGCACCTGTACCGCAGGCTGGAACGCGTGGGCATGGCTGAAAAAGGCTGGATAGGGTTTCCCATCAACCAGCAGCATATTGCCGACGCGCTGGGACTGTCGCTGGTGCACACCAACAAGACGCTCAGGCGTTTGCGCCAGCTGGGCCTGCATGAGATTGAAAATGGGCAGCTCCGGTTGCTCAATACCCGCGCGCTGGAGCGCATTGCCGACTATTACGACACGCCGCCTGCGCAGGTTCCATTGCTCTGATTTCATCTGATTCCAGCTTGGTTCAGGCGTGTAGGCGGTCGCTGACAACAAGGCCGTGGGGCGGATGACAAATGCGGCCCGCATCCGGCTTTAAGGTGACTCCCCTTGCCCGCGATTTGCCCCCCTTTTCCAGCGAAGGGAAGGCCGTGACGACGGCGCACCGACAACCACCCAGGAGACGTTCATGAACCACGCACAAGCACCCGGCGCACGCCTGCAGCAGCAACCGCGCCGTGTTTCGGACCGCCAGCAACAGCAAAGCAGCGGATCACGCGAGTTCCAGCCGCGGCAGTCCAGGCCGGGCGATGCCCCGGCCGGTCAGATGGGCGAAGGGAGCTATGAAGCCACCCGCGACTACCAGAAGAACATCAAGTCCTATCTCAAGGATGCAGATGTCGCTGCCGATGCGAAGGCGGCGAAACCCGATTCACCCCAGCAGGCGGCAGAACTGAAGAAAGCTGAACAGGAAGGTTTGTCCCATTCCAAAGCGCCCGGCAAATAAGCCGGGTTGCGCGGGGCAGGTTCCGGTGTCAGGACTTTTGGCTGTGCAGGGCTTTGAAATCCCGCTCATAGCGGTGAAGGTTTTCCACTGCTTTTAAGCGCTGGGCGGGCGTCGTGCTGTTGTGCAGTTCTGCAAAGCCCTGGCAAATGTCCTGGGTCAGGCGTTCGAGGTAGTCCCGATAAGCGATGTCTGGTGAGTTCAGCGTGCGTTCAAACAGTCCGTTCACGGCGGCCTGCGTTTTCTCGGGTGTGCTGTGGCCGTCAGCCAGCGGGCGCAGGGTTTGCAGGGCATCCTGCTGGCGCCGCAGCCTTTCCCGGTAGGACACGGCGGCGTCAAAGTGGGACGCATCGATCCGACGGCCAATGATGTCCAGCTGTTTTTCTTCCAGCCGCCCGTAAAGCATTTCGGCCCGATTCACCGCCTCTTTGTAGCGTTTTTTGCGGCTCGTTTTGGATGACTCCAGAAAGTCCTCGCGGTAGTCGGCATTGCCTTTTTCAAAACGCTGCTGCAGCTTCTTCATCTGGCTGACGTGGAGCGTGCCCGCCAGCTTCGTCATGAGGGGCTCAGCCTCGTTCGACACCACCAGCAGCTTTCGGCGGAGGTCGGTATACACCGCACAAGCCTTTGCCGTATCCATGTCCTGCGGCATCTGGTGCTGCAGTTTTTGCAGCGTGTCGATATAGCCCGGCAGCTGGGTTTGCCGGTGCCAGGCATGCAGCCTGTCCAGGTCGGCCCTGACCTGCACGCTTTGCGTGTCGGTGAAGTCAAAATGACCGTCCAGATGCCAATACACCAGCTCAGGCGCCTGGTTGTAGGCCAGTTTCATCATCACGTTGCAGCCGGGCAGCGCCGCACCCAGCAGCGCGGCGGCAAGCACACCGATAATCCGTAAGCTGCGTACCAGCCCTGCCCCGGCGGGGGTGGCACGCTTTTCAAATCCTGTCCTTCGAAAATCCAGAGGAAACTTCATGGCAACCCCAGTTGATGTCGTCATCATGGCCGCGGGCAAAGGCACGCGGATGAAAAGCAGCTTACCCAAGGTTTTGCACCGATTGGGCGGGAAGGCTTTGCTGCAGCATGTCATCGAATGCGCTGCGTCTTTGTCAGCGCGCAAGGCGGTCGTCATTACCGGCCACGGCGCGGAGGCTGTTGAGGCCGCCTGCCGGGGCTTTGCGCAGCAGGAAGTGGGCCCGGATTCGAAGGTCAGCCTGCAATTTGCGCGGCAGGAGCCACAGCTCGGCACGGGCCATGCGGTGCAGCAGGCAATTCCCCTGCTGGCAGACGATGGCGTCACCCTGGTGCTGTCGGGCGATGTGCCGCTGACCCAGGCCGCCACCCTGCAGGCCCTGCTGGCGCAGTGCGACGGCCAGCGGCTGGCGCTGCTCACGCTCAGCATGGCCGACCCCACGGGTTATGGCCGCATCGTGCGCGCGCAAGCGCACGCCTCCGAGCCCTTGCGGGCCGGCACCGAAGCCTCGGCCCAGGTACGCGCCATCGTCGAGCATAAAGATGCGACACCTGCCCAGCGCGAGATCCGTGAAATTTACAGCGGCATCATGGCCGTCCCCACGCGCCTGCTGCGTGCCTGGCTTTCCCGGCTGGACAATCAAAATGCCCAAGGCGAGTATTACCTCACCGACATCGTCAAGTTTGCGGTGGCGGACGGCGTGGCCGTGGTGGCGCAGCAGATCACCGACGCGGCCCAGGTGGCCGGCGTGAACAGCCCGGTGCAACTGGCCGAACTGGAACGCGTGTACCAAAGCCGCCTGGCCACGGCGCTGATGGAGCAAGGCGTGCGGCTGGCCGATCCCGCACGGCTCGATGTGCGCGGCACGCTTCGCTGCGGCCAGGATGTGGAAGTCGACGTGAACTGCGTGTTCGAAGGCCAGGTCACGCTGGGCGACGGAGTGCGCATAGGCGCCAACTGCGTGATTGCCAACTGCACCATTGCCGCCGGCGCCGTGATCCATCCCTTCACCCATATCGACGGCGAGAAGCTGGGTGTAGAGATTGGCGAGGGTGCACTGATCGGGCCCTTTGCCCGACTGCGGCCCGGCGCGCAGCTGGGCGCCGAGGTGCACATCGGCAATTTTGTGGAAGTCAAAAACGCCACCCTGGCCAAGGGCGCCAAAGCCAACCACCTGGCTTACCTGGGCGACGCGACGGTGGGCGAGCGCGTGAATTACGGCGCCGGCAGCATCACCGCCAACTACGACGGCGCCAACAAGCACCGCACGGTCATTGAAGCCGACGTGCACATCGGCAGCAACTGCGTCCTGGTGGCACCGGTCACCATAGGCGCGGGCGGCACGGTGGGCGGAGGGTCGACCATCACCAAAAGTACGCCACCGGATTCGTTGAGTGTGGCGCGGGGCAAGCAGGTCAGTTTGCCTAACTGGAAGAGGCCGGTGAAGGTGGTTAAGGGGTAGGTCTTTACCTATCCTGGCAGAGCCTGTCTTGGCCGTTCTTGCTCAGGGTTGGGCGCTTTCGTCTGAGTGTTGCTGGCCGGGGGTTGCCCGGCATGCAACTCACTTTCTTTTGCTTCGCCAAAAGAAAGTAAGCAAAGAAAAGGCGACCCTGGTTCCTGCGTCCCTCCGCTTTCGCTACGGGCAACCTGCGGTGCTCGGTCCAGCCGGGGTCAAAAACAACTCGCTTCGCTCAAACAAGTTTTTGCCCTGATCCGTCTGGACCTGCGCTCCTCGGCGCATCCACAAGGGGTGGGGGAAGGAATGCCGAACAGCCAACAACCGAATACCAGAACCCGAACACCTGAAGAAACAAGGACACGCCATGGCGTGTCCTTGTTGGTATTGGAGTTGGTATTTGTCTTTGTCTTCGGTCCCCGCTCCCGATTGCCCCTTCTGTATGCGCCGAGGAGCGCAGGTTCAGGCGGATCAGGGATCGCGATTGTCTGAGCGAAGCGAGTTCGAGCGAGACCCCGCCTGAACCGAGCACCGCAGGTTGCCCCGTAGCGAAGCAAAGGGGACGCAAACAGCAAGGTCGCCTTTTCTTTGCTTACTTTCTTTTGGCGAAGCAAAAGAAAGTGAGTTGCATGCCGGGCAACCCCCGGCCAGCTACCCTCAGCAAAAAGCGCGGCCATCAAATCAACACAAACTCACCCCTTCACCCGATTCACCAAAAACACCCCAAAAATCGCCAACGCCCCACCCGCCAGCAAACTGACACTCAAGGGTTCCCCCAGAATCAGCCAACCGAGCAGCACGCCAAACACCGGCACCAGGTTGTTGAACACCACGGTGCGTGCCGCGCCCAGTTGGCGTATGCCTTCGTAGTACCAGACAAAAGCCACCGCGGTGCCGAGCACGCCGAGAAACGCCAGGCCGGCCCACACCTCAGGGGTGAATGATTCGGCATGTACGCTGGCGATGTCGCGCAGGGCCAGCAGGCCCAGGAACAGCGTGCCCCAGATGGCGGCCCAGAGCGTGGCCAGCACGGGTGACAGGCCCTGCAACAGCTTGCGTCCCAGCAGCGTGTACACCGCCCAGGCGCACACCGCGCCAAACATCGACAGCTCACCTTTGCCGAGCGACTGCGCGATTTGCGAAAGGTCGCCGCGTGTGACGACGATCCACACGCCCAGCAAGGCCAGGGCCACGCCCAGCCAGCGCACTGGCGAAAGCCGGTCGCCCAGGAATGCGGCGGCCAGCAGCAGTGTGACCACCGGGTTCAGGGCAATGATGAGCGAGGTGCGGCCTGCCGGCAGCACGGAAAGCGCCGTGAAGAACAGCAGGTTGTAAATAAAGATACCGGTGGCGCCCAGCGCCATCGTGCCCAGCAGCTGGCGGCGCGACAGTGTCGTGAGTGCGCGCAGGCCTTCGGTGAAATTCAGCGCCACCAGCAGGGCCAGCGTGGCAAACACAAAGCGTATGAAACCCGCCGTGGCGGGCGGCAGGTGGGCTGAGATGACGCGCCCGGCAATGAAGGTGCCGCCCCAGAGAAATGGCACGCAGGTCAGGCGCAGGTACAGGCCCAGAAGGCTTTTACCAGCCGGCGGAGTCGTGGGCACAATGCCGGGCAAGGGCGCTGCGGTGGAAGATGTGGCTGTGGCTGTCATGCGGTTTTTATTGGAAAAAAGACTGGCATCGGTTAGATTGATGCATGAGATTAACTGCTATTTAGTTCACCATCAAATGAGTGTTTACTCATCATTGCCCATGCACCGCTTTACCGTTTTACCGCTTTTCCAAGCCGGCCATGACACTCGCCCAACTTGAAGTCCTGATCACCCTCGATGAATGCCGCAGCTTTTCACGCGCGGCCATGCGGCTGGGCACGACGCAATCGGCCGTCAGCCATGCGCTGCGCGCGCTCGAAACGCAGTTCGGCGTCAAGCTCGCACAGCGCGACGCGTCCGGCGTGGCCATGACGGATGCCGGTGAGCGCCTGCTGTTGCGCGCCCGCGAAATGACCGCCCTGGCCGCCACCATGACGCAGGAGCTCGGCGACGCCCGTGAGCTGAAAACCGGCACGCTGCGCATCGGCTCGTTTGGGCCCACATCCACCGTCAACCTGCTGCCGCCATTGCTGGCTGCCTTTAAAAAGCGCCATCCGGGCGCGCAGGTGCGCATTGAAGAGGAAAGCGACGAAGTGGTGGACGACTGGCTGCTGCAAAAGCGGGTGGAGCTTGGATTTGTCGTCGTGCCCGACGAGCGCTTTGAGGTGCTGCCGCTGGTGCAGGACGAGTTTGTCGCCATCCTGCCGGCCAAACACCCACTGGCCAGACACAAGGCCGTGCCGGTTACCGCTCTGACGGGGCTGGACTTTGTGCTGACGGAGGCCGGCTGCGGGCCGGTCATTGTGCCCATCCTGCAGAAAAACATCGCGCTGCCCAAGGTGCTGTATCACTTCACGCAGATCATTTCCATCCTGCAATTTGTGCAACAGGGTTTGGCGGTATCGGTAGCTGCCCGCCTCGCGCTGCCCGACGCACCCAGGGGCGTGGTGTACCGGCCCCTGTCACCGCCGCAGCCGCGCACGGTCGGCCTGGCCTGCCTGGATGTGGCCAAACTCTCGCCGCTGGCACGCGCCTTCTGGAACACCGCCCGTGAAGGGGCCAGGGTGCACTGAGTCAGTTTGCTACTTATTTGATAGCTGCTTGCGCTTGTCCTGATTGGATTTCAGCCGGTTTCTTTCTAAATCAATGAGGGTTGCATAGGGGCTTTTCTGCCGGCTTGCCCGGCACCGCGCCGCCGGTGCTCACGAGTGGGCCCATCAAGTACCATCAGCCCATTCCGCAGGCTGGCGCGCGACATCGCAGCACGGAAAACAACAGGGAGGCCGGGGTCATGATTATCTGGAGCATTGTTTGGGGTGCCGTGCTGGGCTGGTTCTGGCCGGGCTATGGCGATTTCGGTGTTTTTCTGGGGGGCTTCCTCGGTTTGTTCGCCGGCCTCTCCTTGCGTTGGGCCGTGCGAGCCGAAGTCGAGGCTGCACACAAAAAGCATGCGCCGCAGGTGAGGGCGGCGACCGCATCGGCACAGCATCCGCCTGCCATGCCGCGCGGCAGCATCCAGGCCACGGAGGATGACGGCGGTTTCAGGGAGTTTGAAAACGCCGCTCCTTCGCCCGTTGCCCAGCTTCCTGCACGTGCACCTGCTGCGCCGCAAACCATGGCGCCAGCGGCCGCCAGCGCTCTCAGTGCCGTCAGCAATGAAGAGGCATCCCTGCAAGAAGACCTGGCCCCGAACGGCCTGCCGCGCGGTCAGGCCGCCCCCGCCAGCCGGCCGACATACACACCGGCCCAGCCCAATGCCATCGAGCTGGCCCTGATTGCCGGCAAAAACTGGTTCCTGGGCGGCAACACCATCGTGCGGGTCGGGCTGGTCATTTTGTTTATTGGCCTGTCGTTCCTGGCGCGCTACGCGGCATCGGCCGGGCTCTTCCCGGTGGAGTTTCGCCTGACGGCCATCGCTGCCGCGGCGATCGCGCTGCTGGCCGTGGGTTTTCGCAAGCGCACGGAAAAGCCCGGCTTTGCACTCGCTCTGCAGGGCGCCGGCGTGGCGGTGATGTACCTCACGGTGTTTGCGGCCTTCCGCATGTACGGCCTGCTGGAGCCACTGCCTGCCTTTGGTTTGATGATTGTGGTGTGCGCGCTGAGCTGTGCGCTGGCATTGCTGCAAAACTCGCGTGCGCTGGCGGTGGCGGCCTTCGCCGGCGGTTTTGCCGTGCCGATTCTGCTGTCGACAGGGCAGGGCAGCCATGTGGGTCTCTTCAGCTATTACTCAGTGCTGAACCTGGCCATCCTGTTCATTGCCTGGAAGCGCTCATGGCGCATCCTGAACGTGGTGGGCTTTATCGCCACCTTCGGCGTGGCCACTGCCTGGGGCGTGCTCAAGTACACGCCAGAGCATTACGCCAGCACCCAGCCCTTCCTTATCGGCTTTGTACTGATCTATCTTTTCGCCGCCATCCTCTATGCGCGCAACACGCCCACGAAGCTCGGCAACGCCGTCGACACCATGCTGGTGTTCGGCACGCCGCTGGTGGGTTTCGGCCTTCAGGCCGGGCTGGTGCGCACCATGGAACTGGGCACGGCCTTTTCGGCGCTGGGCTTTGCCGCGCTGTACCTGGTGACGGCGATGGTGCTGGTGGGCCGGGCGCTGTCCAGCTACCGCCTGCTGATTGAATGCTTTATTGCAGTGGGTGTGGGTTTTGCCACGCTGGCGGTGCCGCTGGCGCTTGATGCAAAGTGGACCTCGGCTGTCTGGGCGCTCGAAGGCGCGGGCGCGTTCTGGGTCGGCATGCGGCAGGCGCGCTGGATGCCGCGCGCTTTCGGCTTGCTGCTGCAGGGCGTGGCCGCCATGGCGTTTTTGGGTGGGCTTGATGACGCAGGCGCGTTGGGCAACCCCGTATCGGCCATTCCGTTCGGCAACCCGGCCTTTATCGGCGCCATGCTGATCGCGCTGCCGGCGCTGCAGCTGGCCTGGTGGCTGCGCCGGCCCCTGCCGCACAGCGAGTCTTCGTGGGCCAAGGCCTATGCCGGTGTGGAGTCGCAGCTCAGTGTTCCTGTTTACCTCTACGGTTTTTTCTTTTGGTGCCTGGCCTGGTTGCTGGAAATCAACCGCCGTGTGCCGGCGCTGGAGGCCGATGCCTTTCCCCGGCAGGCCTTTAGCGACCGCACCACCGGCCTGCTGATGATGCTGGCAGTGGTGGCCAGCGCGGCCTTGTCGATGGTGCTGGGCCTGAAGAAGCAATGGGCGGTGGCGACCTGGCCCGCGCGCATCACCGTGGGTGTGCTGGCGCTGGGTTATGTGGCGCAGGCCGGTCAAGGCTACCGCGTGCTCGCTACGCCGGCGTGGGCCGTGTGGCCGGCGGTGCTGGTGCTGCATTACTGGATGCTGCGGCAGACGGACCGCCAGGCGTTGGCGCAGGCTACGTCCACTGGCGCCTCTCAGTCGCCCTATGGTTTCCTGCACGCCGCAAGCGCATGGCTGGTGACCTTCCTCCTTGCAGACTGCCTGTGGTCGGGTATCGGCAAGGCCGAGCTTTGGCGCACTTCGTGGGCCGGCGTGGTCCTGCTGGTCAGCGCCATCGCGGTGCTGATGCTGCTGGCGGTCTGGGCGGGGCGGGCCAACAGCGCGGCCCTGCGACAGGGCGCGAAGTGGCCTCTCAATCCGCATGCCCAGGCTTACTACTGGTATGCAGCCTTGCCGCTGGCGGTGCTGGTGTTCTGGGGGGCTCTCGCTGCCGCCGTCACTTCCTCGGGCCGTACCGCGCCCCTGCCTTACATCCCGCTGCTCAACCCGACCGACCTGACGCTCGCGCTTGCGCTGGGCAGCCTGGTGTTCTGGCGCCGCGTGCTGGTGACGGCCGCGCCGCCGCCGGGCAATGCGGGGTGGGTCACCGGCCGCAATGCGCTGGTGGCTTTGGCCTTGCTGGTGTTTGTCGCCGTCAATACCGTGTGGCTGCGCATCGCCCACCATTTCTTCGGCGTGCGCTGGGATGCCGACGCGCTGTTCGGCAGCTTCGTGGTGCAAACCGGTTACGCCATTTTGTGGACGCTGCTGGCCCTGAGCCTGATGGTGCTGGCGCACCGGCGCGTGCAGCGGCCGCTGTGGCTGGTGGGCGCAGGCCTGCTGGGCCTGGTGGTCGTCAAGCTGCTGTTGATTGACCTGTCGAACGCCGGCGGTGCGGAGCGCATCATCGCGTTCATCGTGGTGGGTGTGCTGATGCTGGTGGTGGGCTACTTTGCGCCGCTGCCGCCCAAGGCCGCTGTTGCTGCCACTTCGGAAGATCTCTTGCCCGCGGGTGCGGGTGACCTGAAAGAAGCCCAGTCATGAAAATCAACCAACGCTTTTTAACGCTGGCGCTGTCCGCCGGACTCGCAACCCCGCTGCTGGTGCAGGCCGCCGACGCCGCGGATGCCGGCAGCGCCAAATCGTATGCCGTTCGCATACCCGTCACGCTGGCGCCCGACGCGCCGCTGCAGCGGCTGCTGGTGCCTGCCGAGGCCCTGGTGCGGCTGCAAAGTGCCGGTTATGGCGACCTGCGCCTCTTCAACGCGGCGGGTCAGCCGGTGCCCATGGCGCTGGCCAATGTTGCCGCGGAAACGGCGACGCAGGAGCAGCAGGTCAAGCTCACGGCGTACCCCATTCTGGGTGCCGCAGGCGCTGCCGGCCTGGAAGGCCTGTCGCTGCGCATTGAAGAGCGGCAGGGCCGGCGCGTGGTGCAGCTCAACACGGGCAGCGGCGCAAACACCGCGGGTGCAGCTTCATCGCAAAAAGTGCTGGGCGCGCTGCTCGACACACGCAGCGTCAATGCGCCTGCCGCCCGCATGACGCTGGACGCCGACCTGCCGGTCGGCCAGCCCGTCAGCTTTAATGTGCAGGCCAGCAAGGACCTGAAGAACTGGCGGCCCCTGGCCGACACCGTGCTGTACCGCGCCGATGCTTCTGCCAAAGCCGCGAGCCTGGGCGACAACAGCCTTGCGCTTTCCATGGCGGATTTGAAAGACCAGTACCTGCGCATCACCTGGGGCGACGCCGCCGTCACCCTGCGCGGCGCCACGCTGGTCACGTCCCGCAGCACGGCCCTGCGCCAGCGTTTGGGCGCCACCATGACCACGCCGGTGCTGACGAATCCCCATGAGCTGACTTTTGCGTTGCCCTTTGCCACGCCTGTTGCCGCTTTAAAGATCACGCCGCAAGGCAGCAATGTGCTGGTGCCCATCCGCGTGCTGGGCCGTAATGACCGCAACCAGCCCTGGGCTTTGCTGGCCAGCGCCGTGGTCTACCGGATGACAACCGCAGGTAAAGAGCAAACCAGCGGGCCGGTCGAATTGCAGGGCTCATCAGTGCGCGAAATGAAGATCGAAGCCGACCTCAAAACGCCGGGGTTTGCCGCCGCGCCTGAAATCGTCCTGCAGTTTGAACCGGCGCAACTCATCTTTCTGGCCAGCGGGCAGGGCCCTTTCACCCTGGCTGCGGGCCTGGCCAGCGCAACGGGCGCAGCAGGCGCTTTTCTGCCCATGGCCAGCCTGATTCCTGGCTATAAGGCGCAACAGGAAAACGCCTTGCCTGTCGCCCAGGCCGACGTGTCCAAAGCAGACGTCACCGGTGGCAGTGCCGGTGCGGCCGGCCCGCTGGTGGCGGCGCAGCCCCCCAGCCAGGGCATGCCCACACGCAGCCTGGTGTTGTGGGGCGTCTTGCTGGCGGGCGCGCTGGCGCTGGGGCTGATGGCGTGGGTGCTGCTCAGGCAAACCCGGCAAGGCCCCGGACCGGCCCCATAAGGTCTTGCGGCGGGTGGTGGGTGCTGACGGAGTCGCTGATGTGCTATTGTTTTGATAGCTGCTCGCGCTGATTCTTATTGGGTCAGAAGCACTTTTGGTTCAAATTTTGCGCGTTTGGTGCTGAAAAAAGCCTTCACGTTGCGCACATTCGCGTCGCTGGTGAAAAGCCGTTGCGCCAGCGCCAGGTAGCGCGGCATGTCGGCCACATGCACCACCAGCATGAAGTCCGGCCCCGGTGAGACGCGGTAGCACTGCTGCACTGCTTCGTCCTGCACCACCCGCGCCTCAAACGCCTCCTGCTGCTCGGTGCCTTGACGATCCAGCGTGATTTCGACCAGGGCCGTCAGCCCGTGGCCGGTGAGGGCGGCCAGTTTGTCGGGGCTGAGCAGCGCGATTTCACGTTCCACCAGCCCGGCATCGCGCAGGCGTTTCACGCGGCGCAAGCAGGTCGGCGGCGAGATATGGACGCGTTCGGCCAGCGCCTGATTGCTCAGCGATGCATCGGTTTGCAGGCTGTTCAGTAGCTTTACGTCGATGTCATCAACGAGTATTTGTTCCATTAATGTAATATAAATGAAATTTAATTCTATTCATTGTAATGAATGAAATTTAATTTCATTGAAATGAAAAAATAGATCACATTGGAAAACTGTAAGTACGTAGCATCACCGCATTGATCTTCAGGAGACCTTCATGTGCGGCATTGTTGCTTCCGTTTCGACCCGAAATATCGTTCCCATCCTGGTGCAGGGTTTGCAGCGCCTCGAATACCGCGGTTATGACTCCTGCGGCGTCGCCGTGTACGCCGGCGGCCTGAAGCGCGCTCGCAGCACCTCGCGTGTGGCCGAACTGCAGGAGCAGGTGAGCGCTGACAAACTCGAAGGTGGCACCGGCATTGCGCACACCCGCTGGGCCACCCACGGCGCGCCCGCAGTGCACAACGCCCACCCCCATTTCAGCCACGGCAGCGGCGCGGGCGCCACGGCGCGCGCAGGCAAGGTCGCGTTGGTGCACAACGGCATCATCGAAAACTACGAAGAGCTGCGCACCGGCCTCAAGGCCAAGGGCTATGTCTTCGACAGCCAGACCGACACCGAAGTCATCGTGCATTTGATGGACAGCCTGTACGACGGCGATTTGTTCGAAGCCCTCAAGGCCACCGTCGCGCAACTGCACGGCGCGTATGCGATTGCGGCCTTCTGCAAGGACGAGCCGCACCGCGTCGTCGGCGCGCGCGCCGGCTCGCCGCTGATCCTGGGCGTGGGCAAGGACAAGACCGAAAACTTCCTGGCCAGCGACGCCATGGCCCTGGCCGGCGTGACGGACCAGATCGTCTACCTCGAAGAAGGCGACATGGTCGACATCCAGCTCGGCAAATACTGGGTGCTCAACAAAGAAGGCAAGGCGGTCCAGCGCGAAGTCAAAACCGTGCACGCCCACAGCGGTGCCGCAGAGCTGGGCCCGTATCGCCACTACATGCAAAAAGAAATTTTTGAGCAGCCGCGCGCCATTGCCGACACGCTCGAAGGTGTGGAAGGCATCGTGCCTGAGCTGTTCGGCGACGAGGCTTACCGCGTGTTCAAGGACATCGACTCGGTGCTCATCCTGGCGTGCGGCACCAGCTACTACAGCGGCTGTGCGGCCAAGTACTGGCTCGAGTCGATAGCCGGCATCCCCACACAAGTCGAAGTGGCCAGCGAATACCGCTACCGCACATCGGTACCCAACCCGAAATCACTCGTCGTCACCATCACCCAGAGCGGCGAAACAGCCGACACGCTGGCCGCACTGCGCCACGCGCAAAGCCTGGGCATGACGCAAACCCTCACCATCTGCAATGTGTCAACGTCCGCCATGGTGCGCGAGTGCAAGCTCGCCTACATCACCCGTGCGGGTGTGGAAATTGGAGTGGCTTCCACCAAGGCCTTCACCACGCAACTGGCAGGTCTCTTCCTGCTCACGCTGGCCCTGGCCCAAAGCAAAGGCAAGCTCAGCGACGAAGAAGAGGCCGGCCACCTCAAAGCCATGCGCCACCTGCCCGCCGCCCTGCAGGCCGTGCTGGCGCTGGAGCCGCAAGTCATCAGCTGGGCCGAAGACTTCGCCAAGATGGAAAACGCGCTCTTCCTCGGCCGCGGGCTGCATTACCCCATCGCACTTGAAGGCGCACTCAAGCTCAAGGAAATCAGCTACATCCACGCCGAGGCCTACCCCGCAGGTGAACTCAAACACGGCCCCCTGGCGTTGGTCACCAGCGAAATGCCAGTCGTCTGCGTCGCGCCCAACGACACGCTGCTCGAAAAACTCAAAAGCAACATGCAGGAAGTCCGCGCCCGCGGCGGCGTTCTCTATGTATTGGCAGACGCAGACAGCCACATCGAGAGCGGCGAAGGCCTGCACGTCATCCGCATGCCCGAACACTACGGCGCGTTGAGCCCACTGCTGCACGTGGTGCCGCTGCAGCTGCTGGCGTATCACACGGCTGTGGCGCGCGGGACGGATGTTGATAAACCTCGAAATCTTGCAAAGAGCGTGACCGTCGAATGACAGTCACAGTGCTTGTGAGCGCTAATCGCCATTACATTGGGTCAAGTAGCAACGCAACTCAACACCGAGTCAGCCTGCGAGCACGAGGCTCGCCACCTGAACAAACCAGCTGACGCCCAATGGCAATACCTCGTCGTTGAAGTCGTAGCTGGGATGGTGCAATGAGGGGGTGTCTTCGCGCCCTGGGCCGGCGCCCTGGCCCAGCCACAGGTAGGCGCCGGGCCTGGCTTTCAGCATGAATGCGAAATCCTCTGACGTGAACGCCGCCGAGGGCGCCACCGAAGCCCGCAGGCCCGCGGCTTCTGCGGCGCGCAGGGCCAGCGATGCCTCTTGCGGCGTGTTGATGGTGGCCGGGTAGTAGCGCACGTACTCCACTTCGATCGTGGTGCCCGTGGCCTGGGCCACGCCCTGCGCGATCTGCCGGATGGCCGCTTCGATGGTGTCCTGGACGCCGGCGTCGAAGCTGCGCACCGTACCCGTCAGCTCGACCGCGGAGGGCAGCACGTTGTGCGACTGGCCGCCGCTGATGCGCGTGACCGAGAGCACCGCATTCTCGGTGGGCGGAATGCGGCGCGACGTGATGGTGTGCAGCTGGCTGACCAGCTCGCTCGCGGCAAGCACCGCGTCGGGCGTGCGATGCGGCTGGGCCGCGTGGCCGCCCCGGCCCCGTACCACGATGTCAAAGCGATCCGCCGCCGCCATGATGGCGCCCTGCCGCGTCTGGGCGGTGCCGGCGGGCAGCTCCGGCCAGTTGTGCAGGGCGTAGACCGTGTCGCAGGGGAAGCGCTCAAAAAGCCCTTCCTGGACCATCACGCGTGCGCCGCCCCGGCCTTCTTCGGCGGGCTGGAAGATGAAGTTGACGGTGCCGTCGAAGCGGCGCGTGCGAGCCAGCTGGCGTGCCGCGCCCAGCAGCATGGCGGTGTGCCCGTCGTGCCCGCAGCCGTGGTGCACGCCGGGGAACCGGCTGACGTAGGGCCGTTCGCCTTGTTCAAGAATGGGCAGCGCGTCCATGTCGGCACGCAGTCCCACGCTGCGCTGTCCGCTGCCGGAGCGGAGCACACCGACGACACCCGTGCCGCCGATACCTTCATGCACCTCCAGCCCCAGGTCGAGCAAGGCCTTGGCGACGATGCCGGCCGTGCGGTGTTCCTTGAAGGCAAGCTCGGGGTGCGCATGCAGGTCGCGCCGCAGCAAGACCAGGTCGGGCACCAGGTCCGCGATTTCCTGCGTCATGGTGGGGCTCAGCATGCCGTTCGCGGCTGGCCGGCGGTCGTCAGGTACTGCCCCGGTGTCATGCCGAACACGTTCTTGAAATGCCGCGAGAGATGGCTTTGGTCATAAAAGCCCGCCTCGCTGGCCGCACTGGCGACCGGCATCCCCTGCCGGATCAGGGCTTGGGCGCGTGCCAGGCGGAGCCGGCAGATGTAGCGATGCGGCGAAACCCCCACCTGCTGGCGAAACACGGTGGCGAAACGCCAGATGCTGAGCCCGGCGAGATCGGCCAGTTCCGACAACGACAGCGCCTGATTGAGGTTCTCGTTGATGTGCCGCTGCACACGCTGGATCGCTGCGGCCGAGCGGGCAGGCGCCGGAATGCGGGGAGGAGGGTTCATGCTGTTAGCGTAGGCCAGCCCCGCCGGAGATGGCACCGCATACGGGCGCCGGGGCAGCAGCAAATGTTGAATCGGGTCGGGCTGCAGCAAAAGCTGCGGCCCTTAGACCGTGAACACGTTCTAAGCGCCGCTTAAACGTGGGATTGCATCAGCTGCTCGATCGGGTAGTAGTTCTTGACGAAGGGCGTCTTGATCACGATGTAGCTGAAGTATTTTTCGATACCGATGTTGGCCTCCAGCAAGCCTTCGACGATCTCCTGGTAGTGGTTCACGCCGCGTGTGACGAACTTCAGCAGGTAATCGTAGCCGCCGCTGACCAGGTGGCACTCGACGATCTCGTCGATCGGCCGGATGCTCATCTCGAACTTGACGAAGTCCTCGCGCTTGTGGTCCTGCAGCGTAACCTCCGTGAACACCAGCAGCGTGTCACCCAGCTTCTCCAGGCGGATCTGCGCGCCGTAGCCACCGATATAGCCGGCTTGTTCCAGCCGCTTCACACGCACCAGGCAGGGGCTGGGGGACAGGCCGACGGCATCGGCGATCTCGACGTTAGAGGCACGCCCGTTTTTTTGCAGATGGCACAGGATTCGCAGGTCGAGGCGGTCTAGCTTGGGATTGCCGGTGGAGGTGTTCATCGTTAATCCTTTTAAGCAAGTTCCAAGCCCAAGTCAATCAGGTCAAGCCAGCGCACGCCGCACGTCGGGCTGGTCGAGCACGCTGTCCAGCGTGCGGTTCAGCCGCTCGAACATCTGCTCGAACTCCGAGGGTGTGAAGCACAAAGCCGGCGCGAAGCCCAGGATACCGTCACCGAAAGCGCGGAAGATGAGGCCGTTCTCGTAGGCCGCTTTGGCGATGCGGTCGGGCAGCTGCAGCGCGGGGTCGAAGCTGGCTTTGGTGTATTTGTCGCTCACCAGTTCCAGCGCGCCCAGCAGCCCGCGTGAACGCGCGTCGCCCACCAGCGGATGGCGCAGCATGGAGCGCAATCCCGCCTCGAAGTGGGGCGCGACGCGCTGGCCGTTGGCGAGGATGCCGCCCTCTTCGTAAAGCCGTATCACTTCCAGCGCCACGGCGGCGCTCACCGGGTGCGCCGAGTAGGTCGCGCCATGGCCCACCAGGGCGCCGGCCGGCGTGCCGTCGGCAATGCCGGCGTACACACGTTTGGACATCAGCAGCGCACCCATGGGCGCATAGCCTGAGGTCAGCCCCTTGGCGACCGTCATCAGGTCCGGCGACACGCCCTCGGCGTCGCAGGCGAACATCGGGCCGGTGCGGCCGAAGCCGGTGATCACCTCGTCGGTCACGAACAGGATGTCCAGCTCATGGCAGGCCTGGTGCATGGCCTTGAGCCAGCCCGCGGGCGGCACGATCACGCCGCCCGAGCCCTGGATTGGTTCGCAGAAGAAGGCTGCGACGTTCTCCGCGCCCAGCGCGTTGACCTTCTCGCGCAGCGCGGCCACAGAAGCCGCGATCACCGCTTGCGCATCGCCGCCCACGGGGCTGCGGTAGGGATAAGGCGAGGGAATGTAGTGTTGGTCGGGGCGCGGCAGGTCGAAGCCGCGGTGGAAGGCGGGCAGGGCCGTCAGGCCGGCGCCGGTGGAAGAAGAGCCGTGGTAGCCGCGCTGCAGCGCGATGAAATGCTTCTTGCTCGGCCGGCCCGTGGCGTTGTAGTACTGCACGATGAGGCGCACGGCCGCATCAACCGCCTCGGAGCCGCCCAGCGTCAGGTACACGTGCTCCAGCCCGGGCGGAGAAATCTCCACAAGCTTGGCGGCCAGGCGGATGGCCGGTTCGCTGGCGTAGCTGAAATAACCCGTGGCGTAGGGCAGCTCGCGCATCTGGTGCGCGGCGGCTTCCACGACGCTTTCGTGGCCGTAGCCGATATTGACGCACCACAGGCCGGCGAAAGCATCCAGCAGTTCGCGGCCGTCGGCGTCGCGCAGCCAGGCGCCCTTGCCGGAGCGCAACACCGTGGCGCCGCGCCGCTCATGGCCGCGCCAGTTGGCCACAGGGTGGATCAGGTGCGCGCGGTCAAGCGCCACAAGCGAATCGAGGGAAAGGGTTTTGGTGGACATCATGGTTACAAGCTTAGGCGCGAGTGCGCAGCGGGTGCTGCGGCTTCCCCCCTTGCGCGCGCACGACCATGCTGTTGTTCGTACGCGTACGGTAGAAGATTCTGCGGTCAGGCTGGGTGATTCGCGTGATTCGCGGCCTCGGCCAGGCCTGGGATGGCGGGCTCAGTACCCGCGCGAGCGGTCCACCACGCCTTCAAGCGGCAGGCCGGCCTCATATCGCCGCAGGTTGTCCAGCAGCGCTTCGCCCGCGGTTCCAGCCTGGGTGGCGCTCGCGATGTGGGGTGTCAGCCAGATACGCGGATGGCTCCAGAACGGGTGTCCCTGCGCGGGCGGCTCCGGCTCGCAGACATCCAAAACCGCGGCCGAGAGCCGCCCGCTTTCCAGCGCGGCGAGCAGGTCCGCTTCCACCAGATGGCCGCCGCGCGCCGCGTTGACCACGCAGGCGCCTTCCGGCAGCGCGTCAAACACGCGCCGGCCGAAAATGCCGCGTGTTTCGGGGGTGAGCGGCAGCATGCATACCAGGATGTCGGCGCGGGCCAGGAATTCGTCCAGCTCCGCTTCACCGCTATAGCAGCGCACGCCCGGCTCGTCGCGCCGCGAGCGGTTCCAGCCCGTGCAGTCAAAGCCGAGCAGCCGCAGCTGCACAAGCGCCGCGCGCCCCAGCATGCCCATGCCCATCACGCCTACGCGCCGTGTGGAGGCGGGCCGCACAGGGTGCTCCTTCCATTGGCCCAGGCTTTGCTGCCGCAGGTACATCGGCATCTCCCGATGCAGCGACAACACGGCCCAGCTGACGTATTCACACATGCAGGCCGTCAGTCCCGGCTCCACCATCCTGACCACGGTAAGCCCGGGTGGCAGCGACGCGAAATCAAACTGGTCCACGCCGGCCCCCACCGAGAACAACACCTCCAGGTTGGGTAAGGCTTCGGCGATGCGCGGCGGCGGCTCCCAGGCCGCAAGAAAGCGCACTTGCGCCGGGTCCCCGATCTCGGGCCAGGTCTGGAACGGCAACTGCGGCATCCTGCGCGCGAACTGCTCAGCCCACACGGCCCCGCGCTGCGCCGGCCCTTTATAAAGGAAAGTCATCTCAGTTCTCCAGAAGCCGCAACGGCCCGCGATACGTTATAGCCACTGTCTGTGCAAGTGCACGCGCGGAACCGGCTTCGCCGGGCCGCAGAGTGAGCCCCCTGAGGGGGGAGCAGGCTACACGAAGTGAGCCTGAACGGGGGTGGCCCATCAGCCCATAGCTTGGGTAACCAGCGCCCAGCCGCCGACGGCCGGGCCTCGTGCCAGCGGGCCGTTGCGCACCATGGTTGTGACCGTGTCTACCCGGGGCAGGCCCTGCGCTTCAAGCCATTCGGGCAGGCCGCTGGCGGCGTCCACGTCGATGCGCAGGAACTTGCCGGCAAAGCGGCTGCACCAGTGGCCGATGAGCGCCTGCGCGCTGGTGAGGTCGGGTGCCACGACAGGACCGATGGCATGGCCGCGCCCGAAGCGCCGCACGACGGAAAAACCCACGGCTTCACCGCCGCGTGCCAGCACCACCGTCTCGCCGTCGCCCAGCAGCTGGCGCAGCATCGCATCGCGCGGCATGCCGGCGGCAATGGCATCCAGGGCAACGAGTGTCTTTGCGTCGTTGCGGCCCAGCGGGCGCAGCCGCTCGCCGGGCGCAAGGGCCACCAGTTGCGCCGGCGCGGCCGAACCCTGGTGCTGCCGGACCTCGCCTGTGATCTCGAAGCCCATGCGTTCATACAGGCCGCGACCTTCGGCCGTGGCGTGCAGCAGCACCGTGCGGTCTTGCAGGCCCGACATCACCGCATGCATGAGATGCTGGCCCACACGCTGGCCCTGCATGCGCGGCGACACCATCACGTGGCCTACCGTCGCGTGCTGTTTGCCCCAGGGCCAATGCAGCGCGGTACCTATCAGTTCACCGTCGCGCAGCGCCGCCACGCCCTCTCCATGCGCCAGGCTGAAGCGCCAGTCTTCCAGGCGATGCGGCCACCCGAACTCGCGTGACAGCCCCTGCGCCGCCTCCAGGTCGTCCTCCTTCAGCCGGCGAAGCGTTACGCCGTCGGGCAATGGACGGCCCACTGCCGCAAGCGCGGCCTGTGGAATGGAAACGTGGTCGGGCATGGGGCTTTCCTTCAAAAACGTCAAGGGCGGTTTGGGGAAGATGATGCTCGGCGCAAGGGCCGGCGGCTTGTACGATCTTGGCGCCGGCCGCGGCCGCTGGAAGAACGGCACAAAGCGCCTGGAGGCCGCGGTACTGCGAAGGAATGCTGCGTTCGCGCCGCGCAGAACCGCAACAACTGCGGCGGATGCTGCCTAGGATTGCTCCTATCCGAACCACCGCACCGCCTGAATTACTTCTCCATCCCACCATCCACGAGGCCAACCATGATTTTCCGACCCAAGTACATCTCCTTCGATTGCTACGGCACGCTCATCTACTTTCGCATGCACGAGGTGGCCTACGGCATTGTGGGAGACCAGCTTCCGCCCGAGCGCATGCAGCAGTTCATCAAGGACTTCAGCGCCCTGCGGCTGGATGAGGCCATGGGCGACTGGAAGCCTTACGACCAGGTGCTCAAGTCGGCATGGGCGCGCACCTGCAAGCGCCACGGGGTCGCTTACCGCGACGAGGACGGCCAGAAGTTCTACGACGCGGTGCCCACCTGGGGCCCGCACACCGACGTGCCGTTTTCGCTCACCCGCGTGGGCAACAAGATCCCGCTGGTGATCCTGTCCAACGCCATGAACGAGCAGATCGACGCCAACGTCCGCAAGCTCGAAGCGCCCTTCCACAAGGTGTACACCGCGCAGGACGCCGGCGCCTACAAGCCGCGCCTGCAGGCCTTCGAGTACATGTTCGACCAGCTGGGCTGCTCGCCGGACGACATCCTGCACGTGTCCTCCAGCCCACGCTACGACCTGATGTCGGCCCACGACATGGGCATCAAGAACAAGGTGTTCGTCAACCGCGGCCACGAGCCCAAGCCGAGCGAGTTCTACAGCCATGTGGAAATCCGCGACATCAACGGGCTGCCGGCGCTGGTCGGCCTGTAATCCGGCACACGCCTGACTTTCAGCCTGCCGTCTTCATTCAATCGCAAAGTACCCGATACCCATGAGCAACCTCACTTTCTTCAAACTCGACAACCTGGGTCCCGGCCGCGAGAGCGGCCCCTTGCCCGAGCGCCTGCTCGAGGGCAATCCACGCTTCGCGAACTGGGACGTGGAACAGACGGCCGACGGCAAGCTGCGCACCGGCGTGTGGGAAATCACGCCGGGCACGATCCGCTCAATCAAGGGCGGTGTCTGGGAGTACTGCCATATCCTCTCCGGTGTGTCGGAGCTGATCGAAGACGGCAAGGAACCCATCCGCATCCAGGCCGGCGACAACTTTGTCATGAAGCCGGACTACGTCGGCAAGTGGCGCTGCATCGAGACCACGCGCAAGATCTGGATCATCTACGGCAGCGCATGAGCGCGGCCCAAACTTCCATGCCCAACAATCTCCTCGTCACCTTCAAGCTCGACCAATTGGGCGAGCCGCGCGAATACCGGCCGCCGGCCGATCGTGTCATCGAAGGCGACATCGTGTGCCGCAGCTGGGACGTCGACAGCGCCAAGGACGGCAAGGTCCGCGCCGGCGTGTTCGAATCGACCCCGGGCGTCAACCGCTCCATCAAGGGCGACACCTGGGAGTTCTGCCTGATCCTCTCCGGCGTGGCGGAGATCACCGAGGACGGGCAGGCCCCGGTGACCTACCGGGCCGGCGATTGTTTCATCATGAAGCCCGGCTACACCGGCACCTGGCGCACGCTTGAAACCGTGCGCAAGGTCTGGGTCACGGCATGAGTGAGTCAGCCATGTTCGGGCTCGCGAACCAGTCCTTATTCAAGCAGACAACAATGACCCCGGAGGTGATATGAAACTGACATCCTATTGGCTGGACACATCGGAGCCCTTCAAGGGCGCCACCCCGGGGCCGGTGCAGGGCAGCTGCGACGTGGCGGTGATCGGTGGCGGCCTGACCGGTGCTTCGGCCGCGCTGGCGCTTGCCAGGAAGGGCGCGCGTGTCTTGCTGCTGGAAGCGGACACGATAGGCAACGCGGCATCCGGCCGCAACGGCGGCATGTGCAACAACGGCTTCGCCCAGGACTACGGCATGATGTCGGCCAAACTCGGCAAGGACGTCGCCAACCGGCTCTACCGGGCTTTTGATGCCGGGGTCGATTTGGTCGAACGCCTGGTGGTTGAAGAGAACATCGACTGCAGCTTCGCGCGCGTCGGCAAGATCAAGCTGGCGGCCAAGCCCGAGCACTACGACAAGCTGATGCGCAGCCAGGAGTTGCTGGCCGCCACGGTGGATCCCGATACGCATATGGTGAGCCGCGCGGATCTGGCAGGTGAAGTCGGTTCGGACCGCTACTACGGTGGGCTGGTCTACCGCAAGGGTGCTGGCATGCATGTGGGGCGCTTTGTGCGCGGCCTGGCGGAAGCGGCGGCGCGGCGCGGCGCCGAAATCCACGAGCACTCGCCGATGACGGCCCTGCGGCCTGCGTCTGGCGGCGGCCACATCGTCGAAACGCCAACGGGCCGACTCCATGCCAAGCAGGTTTTCCTGGCGAGCGGAACCTCGCAGACCGGGCCGCTGGGATGGATCCGGCGCAGGATCGTGCCGGTCGGCGCCTTCCTGATCGTCACCGAATCCCTACCGAAAGAGACGCTGGACCGGCTGCTGCCAAAACGCAGGATGGCGGTCGATACCAAGAACCTGGTCAACTACTTCCGCACTACACCCGATAACCGGCTGCTCTTCGGGGGACGCGCTCGCTTTGCCGTCTCCGATCCGGCCTCGGACGAAAAAAGCGGCGCCATCCTGCGCACTGCACTGCACGAGGTGTTTCCCGAACTCCGCGATGCGCGCATCGACTATTGCTGGGGCGGCATGGTCGACATGACCCGTGACCGGCTGCCACGCGCTGGCGAGCGCAACGGCATCTATTACTCCATGGGTTACAGCGGCCACGGCACCCAGATGTCGACACTGATGGGAAGCATCATGGCGGAGGTCATGGACGGGCGCACCGACCTGAACCCCTGGAAAGACTTCACCTGGCCGGCCATCCCGGGCCACTTCGGCCCTCCCTGGTTCCTGCCGCTGGTCGGCGCCTACTACCGCCTCAAGGACAAGCTGTCCTGAAGACCGTTGAGGATCGTGGCCTTCAGGCCCGGTCCAGCTGCGCCGCGATGAGATGGAGCGGGTGCGTCCGCTTGCCCGATGACTGGCGCAAAACAATCCGGCTCGTGAACTTTCCGATTCCGATATCTTCCTGCAGCAGGCTCTCCATCAACGCCTGGAAATGGGCGACGTTCGGCGCTACGATTTTCAACAGGTAGTCGTAACCGCCGCTGAGGTTGTACCACTCGACGATTTCGTCGTGCCGGTCCACGGCCTGCTCGAACTTGCGGAAGTCCGGAGGCCGATGGCTGCTGATCGTCACCTCGGAAAAAACCACCACACAATTGCCCAGCTTCTCCAGCGCGATGTGGGCGCCATAACCGCGAATCACGCCGATTTCCTGCAGTCGTTTTGTCCGTACCAGGCACGGGCTCTGGCTGAGGCCGACGGCGTCGGCCAGCTCGACGTTCGAGCAGCGCCCCTCGCGCTCGAGGTGTGCGAGGATCTTGAGGTCGAAGCGGTCGAGGGACGTGGCTGGGGTCATGGCCGGATGGTAGCGCCGGATACCGAATGCGGCTAGTGAGTACCGGCCGCCCGCGCTTCGGCCAGGGATTCGTCGAGCGCCTGGATGACGAGGCCGGCCTGGTCCGCCGACAGCACCAGCGGCGGGCGAATCTTGAGCACGTTGTGCCCCATCGCGCAGGCGCTGATCAGCACGCCCTTGTCGCGCATCCGGTTGACCACCTGACTCGTCAGGCCGCGGTCCGGCGCGCGCGATGCCCGGTCTGAGACCAGTTCGACCCCGACAAACATGCCGGCACCGCGCACGTCACCGATAGCCTCGTGGCGGGCTGCCAGGGTGGCGATGCCGTCGTGAAGAATCTTGCCCACCTTGGCGGCATGCTGCACCAGACCGTCCCGCTCTATCGTGTCCAGTACCGCCAGTGCCGCCGCGCAGGAAACGGTGTTGCCCGCGAAGGTGTTGAAGTAGCGCGAGCTCTTGCCGAATTCGGCCAGCACGTCGGCGGTCGCCAGCAATCCCGCGATGGGTTGGCCGTTGCCCATCGGTTTGCCCATGGTGACGATGTCGGGCACCACGCCATGGCGCTGGAAACCCCAAAGGTGTTCGCCGGTCCGGCCGAAGCCGGGCTGCACTTCGTCGGCAATGAAGAGGCCGCCCGCCCGCTTGATCGCGTCGACTGCACCCTTCAGGAAGCCTTGCGGTCCGGGGAGTATGCCGTCGCTGGTGAACAGTGAATCGACAATCAGCGCGGCCGGCTGGATGCCGTGGCGCCGCAGGTCGGCGATGGCCGCCTCGACGTCGCGTGTGAAGCGCTCGGACAGGTCGGCGCCCCCGGCGTGGTACTGGCGCGGCGCCGGCACCAGGCGCACATGCACGCCGAGATCGACGCTCACGCCCAGCGAGGGCGAGAACTTGGCCACCGCATCGGTGATGCCGTGGTAGGCGGTGTCGGTCACGATCATGCCGGTGCCGCCGGTGCGGACCTTGGCGATGCGATAGGCGAGGTCGTTGGCCTCGCTGCCCGTGCAGGTCAGCATCAGGTGGGCCAGGTCGGTCCCCGGCACGCTGGCGAGCAGGCGTTCGGCCAGTTCGAGGATCGTGTCGTGCAGATAGCGCGTGTTGGTCGCCAGCGTCTGCACCTGCCGGCAGATCGCCTCGGTCACCGCCGGGTGGCAATGCCCGAGCGAGGTGACGTTGTTGTAGGCGTCGAGGTAGCGGCGTCCCTCGGGGTCGATCAGCCAGGCACCTTCGCCGCGCACGATGTGCAGCGGCCGCTCATACATCAGGCGGTAGGCCGGGCCGAGCAGGGCGTCGCGGCGCGCGATCATTTGCGCGGTGGCCGGGTCCACGTCGGCGCGGCCGGGGATATAGGCATTGACCATGTTCAGGTCGGTGGTGCTTTTCATTGATGGGCTCCTGTTTGTACGTGTACGCCGGCCAGCAGCCGGTCGCGTGCGGTGTCGCGGGAAAGATCGGCCATCTGGGACAAACCTTCCCATGCCGCGGGGTTGTGCCGCATGATGTAGGCGCGGTTCTCGGGATAACGCGCGGCGCGCCATTCCGAAATCAACGCCGTGATGAGGTGTCGCGTGGCCAGGAGATCGGCAAGGACCTCCTGTTCGGCGCCGGTCAGCGGCAGCACCGCGTGATAGGCGGCCACGAACTGGGCCGGTCCCTCGAAAGGGTCGGGGTTGCCGGCCATGTGGAAGGCGGCGGCCGTCGCCACCTCGCCGACCAGCGGTGCGTGCACCATGTCGCCGAAGTCGATGATGCCCACGATGCGCGCCGGGTCGTCGGGTGCGACCAGCACGTTGTAGAGGTGGTAGTCGTTGTGGATCACCTGGGACCGCAGCGATGACAGGCGCGGCAGCACGTGCGTGGTGAAGCGCGTCATGAAGGCCTGGGCCAGCGCGCGCTGCTTGCCGTCCACGAGGCTGCCCAGCTGTTCGCCCAGGCGATGCGCCGTGGCGACGTTCCACAGCAGGTCATGCGCCGCGCCCGGATGCGCGAAGCCTTGCAGCGCGCGGTTCAAGCCGGCAAGCCCGGCGCCCATGGCGCACCGCTGTTCGGCGGTGCGCACGGTCTCGCGAATCTGGATGCCGTCCAGGTAGCTCAGCATGCGCACGCGTGTCTGGACGCCCCCGGCTAGCGCGACCGTGTCGTGCGTGTGTCCTTGGAGTGTTCGCACGACGCGCGGCACCGGCTGGTCCGGTGACATGCGGGCGATGTGGTCTAGCGCCGCGATCTGGAAGTCGACGACCGCGGGGGACTCCGACGGGTTGCTGATCTTCAGGACGTAGCGAGAGCCGTCGGCCGCCTCTACCAGGCAGTTCTGGTCGCGCTCGCCCGCCAATGGCCGGGTGGAACCCTCGATGCCGTAGAGGCGGCGGACCAGGGCCTCCACTGCCGCCGGCGCGAGGTCGGGCGCGGTGGTGCTCAGCGCCGTCATAGGCCGAGCAGGCCGGGAAGCTGGCGGACGTCGGTCAAACGGCTGACACCGTAGGCGTCGGAAGTCGGTTCATGCCCGCGGTCTATGAAGGCCTTGGCCATGAAGCCCAGGTCGGAGGCCGTCATCAGGTCGTAGCGAAAGCTCGACGAGACGTGCATCATCTGGTCGGGCGCGCATCCGAGCTGGTCGAACATGTACTCGAAGGCCTGGAAGCGCGGTTTGTAGGCGCGCGCTTCCTCGGCGGTGTAGACCGCGTGGAACTTCGCCTTCAGGTGGGCGACGCTGGCCGGGATCAGGTCGACCATAGAGTTCGAGAGGATCACCAGCGGCACGTGCGGCGCGATCGCCTCCAGAACCTCGACGACGTTCGGGTGCGGTTGCCAGGCGGGAATGGCGTCGTACAGCGCGATGGCATCCGATGGCTGGCAGGCTATGCCGTGCGCCTTGCAGGCACGGCGGATCGAATTCTCCACAACCTCGAAGAAGGGCTTCCACTCGCCCAGGACCTCGTCGAGTCGATAGGCGCGAAAGCTGTCCAGGAAGGCCGGCATCCGGCCGGCCGGAACGCGGTCTTTGAACAGGCTTTTGGCGGTCGGGCCCATCTCGAAGTTGATGAGCGTGCCGTAGCAGTCGAAGCTGATGAATTTGGGTTTGAATGTCATAGAAGGATCCACGCTGTTGGGATGGATATAAGTCTATGAATTCCCCGCCTTCCGAAATGCCGCATTCACATGCGGTGCAAGTGGAATCCGTTTCAATCCGGGGGCTTGCCGGAATTTTGCTTGGCCCCGGTTTGCAAATGCCCTTTAGAAATCGGCCACCTTGCCCCACATCGACTCCTTGAACCGGGCGGGGTCGAAAGGTTTCGGATCGAAGATCGGCTCGGCCCCCGACACGATGTCGGCAATCAGGTGGCCGGCGCCGGGGCCAATGCCGAAACCGTGTCCCGAAAAACCCGCGGCCAGGATGAGGCCGGGCACCTGCGGCAGTTCCCCGATACCCGGCACGCCGTCGGGCGTGCTGTCGATATAGCCCGCCCAGGTGTTGGCGATGCGGGCTTCGCGCAGCGCGGGCAGCAAGTCGACGGCACGGCGGTGGATTTCGCGGACACCCGCGGGGTCGGGCTTGGGGTTGAGGATGCGCGCCCGTTCCATGGGGGTGGGGGCGTCCAGCTTCCATCGCGCGCGGGTTTCGTGGCCCCAGCGTATGCCTTCCAGGCCGCCGGGAAACACGTTGCGCCAGCGCTTGGCGAACATCGGGATGAACTGCGGCGCGAAGCGCAGCAGCTGCGGCGTGGGGTCGGCGCGCCCACGGCCGCTGATGGCCAGCACGTAATGGCCGTCGGGGCGCCGGGTGATGGCGACGCGCGGGCTGGTCAGCGCTGCCGGCAGTTGCTGCGCCACCGGCGACAGGCGCACGATGGACTGGCGTATCGTGGCGAGCGGAAACTGCACGCCGAGCTGGTTGCAGAACGAAGACGCCCACGCACCGCCCGCGAGAACCGCGGTGCGGGTCTTGATGGTCCCTGCTTCGGTGACGACGCCGCTGAGCCGGCCGCCCTCCATCTCGATGCCGCGCGCGGCGCAGTTCTGGTGGACGGTGCCGCCGAGCTTCATGAGCGCGGCCGCCACGGCAGGCGCCGCCTTGGCCGGGTCGGCCGTCCCGTCGCTGGGTGAGAAGACGCCGCCCTTCCACGCGCGGCCGGTCGCCTGGCCCCGCTCCGAAGCTTCGCGGCCGCTCAGCATGTGTGTGGTCACGCCGGCGGTCGTGGCGAATTCGCGCCACTTGGCCCAGCCTGCAATCTGGGCTTCGTCATCGCTGAGGTACAACAAGCCGCAGCGCGTGAAGCCGGTGTCTTCGCCGCTGTCGGCGGCAAACTGGTCCCAGAGTTCGAGGCTTTTGGTGGCCATGGGCAGCTCGCGCGCATCGCGGTTCTGCTGGCGGCACCAGCCCCAGTTGCGGCTCGATTGTTCGGCGCCGATGTGGCCTTTTTCGACCAGTGCGACCGACATGCCGCGCTTGGCCAGGTAGTAGGCGGTAAAGACACCGATGATCCCGCCGCCGATCACGACGACATCGGCGCTGGCTGGCGGGGTGCTGGAAGTCTCGAGGAGGCGCAGGGGCTGGGACATGGATGGATTCTGGTCGTTGTTGGATGTCTGCATTTTTTGCACCAAGGCCGCGCTCATGCCGGCTGCTCCTGCCCGAAACCAAGAATTGCCTTGGTTTCCAGGTACTCCTCAAGGCCTTCGATGCCGTATTCGCGGCCATTGCCCGAGCGCTTGTAGCCGCCAAAGGGGGCATGGGGGCTCCAGGCCGGGTAGTTGATGTGCACCTGCCCCGAGCGGATGCGCGCCGCAACCGCACGCGCCGCGGGGAGGTCCTGGCCCTGCACGTGCGCGCCCAGGCCGTAGACCGTGTCGTTGGCGATCTCTACCGCCTCATCCACGCTGTCGTAGGCGATGATCACAAGCACCGGCCCGAAGATTTCTTCCTGCGCGATCTGCATTTGGGAGTTCACGCCGGAGAAGATGGTCGGGCGGCAATAGAAGCCGCGTTCCAGGCCCTCAGGCCGGCCGGGGCCGCCGCAAATGAGGCGCGCACCCTCGGCAATCCCGGTGGCAATCATTTCCTGCACCCGGTTGAACTGCGCGCGGTTGGCCACCGGGCCGTGCGTGGTCTGCGGYGAGAGCGGATCGCCCACGACAAAGCTCAAGGCCGCTTCGAGCACGATCCGCTCAACCTCCTGCAGGCGCTCGCGTGGCACGATCATGCGGGTCGGCGCGCTGCAAGACTGGCCGACGTTGCGAAAGGCGGCCGCCACGCCCGCCGGTACGGCGCGAGCCAGGTCCGCGTCCGGCAGGATCACGTTGGGCGATTTGCCGCCGAGCTCCTGGGCCACACGTTTGACCGTCGGGGCCGCCGCCTGGGCCACCAGCACGCCGGCCCGGGTCGAGCCGGTGATCGAGATCATGTCCACGTCTGGATGCGCCGACAGCGCGGCGCCGACCTCGGGCCCATTGCCGCTCACCAGGTTGAACACACCCGGCGGGATGCCGGCGTCGTGCACCACCTCGGCAAACAGCAAGGCGCTCAGCGGCGACAGCTCGCTGGGTTTGAGGACCACGGTGCATCCGGCGGCCAGGGCGGGGCCGACCTTGGCGGTGATCTGGTAGAGCGGCCAGTTCCAGGGCGTGATCAGGCCGCACACGCCAATGGCCTCGCGCTGGATAGTCACGCCCTCCCGGTGGGAGAGGAAGGGATAGCTGGCCAGGTTGTCACGGGCCACGCGGATGTGCTCGGCTGCGACCGGCACCTGTGTGCTGCGCGCAAAGCCGATGGCGGCGCCCATCTCCAGTGAGATCGCCTGGGCGAACAGTTCCGCCCGCTCAAGGATCAGGGCGTGGACGCGGCCGAGCAGCAAGGCCCGGCTTTCGGTGGAACTGACGGACCAGCTGGCGAAGGCGCTGCGGGCAGCGGCCACAGCCGTCGCGACGTCTTCAGAGGTTCCCAAGGCGATCTGTGCGATGGGCTCCTCGGTCGACGGGTTGATGACGCTAGCCCGGGCTTGCCCTGCGGGCAGGACCCACTCGCCGTCTATGAACAGGCGATCCAGCCGGCCGGCGGCTTTGAGCTGCTCAACAAGGGAGACGTTCATGGGCGCATATCCTTTGCCGCGGCGCGGTTGATTCCGCGCTGCACCGCGGGGAAATTGCCCTTGCGGAACCCCCGCATTGTGTCGTCATATTCCATGCTTTCCCTCTCAAAAGAATCGAAGTCATGGTACGCCCTTGACCGGAATTGATCTGCCGTTTAAGCGTGGGCATTCGGCATGAACGGTGCGCAAGCGGCGCACAACCGCAGCATCTGCGGCGGTGCTTCAATAGCATTCATTGCATGGCGCCGGCGAACCGGCACAGGCTTTGCACCACCCCCTCCAGGAGGACGCTTTCATGAGCTCTCGTCCCAAGTCCACCGGCTTCGATTGCCGCGGCACGCTGACTGGTTTTGCCATGCGCCGGGTAGCCCGCACGCGCCGCGGCATCGCAAGGGCGGGCTGCCTGAGCCGGACAGCAAGCCATCGGGGGCGCGCCGCACACCATGCCGCCGGCTATCCGCAAAACCGCAGTTTTAACCAAGCGCCCCGGCGTGATCGAGGTATATCCCCGGTCGGCAGGTGCTCCAATGCCTTTACCCCACCCACGAGATGACTAGGAGAAAACCATGGCAGATAACAAGCAGCTGAACGGCCTCATCGGCCCCGAAGAGAGCACACGCATCCTGGGTGCGTTGCAGCGCGGCGCGAGCCGGCGCGATGTATTGGCCATGTTGACGGCCGGCGGCATGCAGGCGGCCCTGGCCGGCAGCATTGCGGGCCTTGCCGCGAATGCACAGGCGCAAACGCCAACGCCGCGCAAGGGCGGCCGCATCAAGGTGGCGGGCGCGGTCTCCTCCGTGAGCGACACGCTGGACCCGGCCAAGCAGGCCAACCAGGCCGACTACGCCCGCGGCTTCACTTTCTACAACGGGCTGACCTGGCTGGACAGCAGCCTCACGCCCCAGCCCTCGCTGGCCGAGGAGTTCACCACCAAGGATGCCAAGACCTGGATCTTCAAGCTGCGCAAGGGCGTGACCTTCCACGACGGCAAACCGCTCGCGCCGGCCGACGTGGTGTTCTCCATGATGCGCCACAAGAACCCGGCCACCGGCTCCAAAGCCAAGGTGCTGGCCGACCAGATCGAAGACGTGACGGCCTCCGGCCCCAATGAAGTCACCATCCGCCTGGTGGCCCCCAACGCCGACCTGCCGGCCATCCTGGGCACCTACCACTTCCACATCATCAAGGACGGCACGACCGACTTCAACGCCGGTATCGGCACGGGCCCCTACAAGGTCAAGGAGTTCAAGCCCGGCGTGCGTTCCATCGGCGTGCGCAACGAGAGCTACTGGAAGCCCGGCCGCCCCTACCTGGACGAGATCGAGTACGTGGGCATCAGCGACGAGTCGGCGCGCGTCAACGCGCTGCTGGCGGGTGAGCTGGACCTGATCGGCACGGTCAACCCGCGCTCGATCGACCGCGTCAACGCCAGCGGCAAGGCCGCCATCTTCGAGACCAAGGGCGTTTCGTATACCGACCTGATCATGCGGCGCGACAGCGGCCCGGGCGCCAACCCGGACTTCGTGATGGCCATGAAGCTGCTGTTCAACCGCGAACAGATGCTCAAGTCCATCCAGCTGGGCCGCGGCGTTGTGGCCAACGACCAGCCCATCGCGCCGGGCAACCGCTTCTTCTTCAAGGGCCTGCCGCAGCGCCCCTACGACGCCGACAAGGCCAAGTGGCACCTGAAGAAGGCCAACCTGGGCAGCGCCGCCATCCCGATGGTGGCCTCGTCCGCGGCCACCAGCTCGGTGGAGATGGCGCTGGTGCTGCAGCATGCGGCGCGGCAAGCCGGCCTGAACCTGGATGTGCGCAATATGCCGGCCGACGGTTACTGGTCGCAGCACTGGATGAAACACCCGATCAATTTCGGCAACGTCAATACGCGCCCCACGGCCGACCTGGCCCTGACGCTGTTCTTCAAGTCCGATGCGCCCTGGAACGAAGCGGGCTGGAAGAGCGAGAAGTTTGACCAGCTGCTGGTGGGCGCGCGCGCCGAAACCGACACGGCCAAGCGGACCCAGATGTACGCCGACATGCAGACGCTGATCAACCAGGACGGCGGCATCGGTATCCCGATGTTCCTCTCCAGCCTGGACGGCCACAACAAGAAGCTCAAAGGCCTGCAGGTGAACCCGCTGGGTGGGATGATGGGCTACGGCTTTGCCGAACACGTGTGGCTGGAAGGATGACTCCCCCCCGAAGCGCCTTCGGCGCCTCCCCCCTAGGGGGGCGCCCTCTGCGGCCCGGCAAAGCCGGTTCCGCGCCGGCACTTGAATGGAAGAGCCTCGTATGAATCTCACTATCCTGAAACTGGTCGGCGGCCGCATACTCGCCGGGCTCGGCTCACTGCTGGCGGTGTCGGTGGTGGTGTTCGCCATCACCTCCGTGCTGCCGGGCGACGCGGCCGAAGAGAAGCTGGGGCAGGACGCTACGCCCGAGGCGGTGAAGGCCTTGCGCACCGAGATGGGCCTGGACCGAAGCCCGGTGCTGCGCTACTTCGACTGGCTGGGCGGCATGGCCAAGGGCGACGCGGGCAAGTCCGTGGTCACCGGCATGCCGGTGGGTGAGGCCATCGCCAGCCGCCTGCCCGCTTCGCTGCAGCTGGCCGCGGTGACGACGGTGTTTTCCGTCCCGCTTGCCCTCGGCCTGGGCATTTTGTGCGCCTTGCGGCGCGGCTCGGCTTTCGACCGTTTCACCAGCATGGCGACAGTGGCCGTCGTGTCGGTGCCGGAATTCCTGGTGGCCACGCTGGCAGTGCTGGTGTTCGCGGTGCAACTGAAATGGCTGCCAGCGCTGTCGTACGCGGTCGACGTTTCGTCGCCAGGCGAGATGCTGCGCTCTTTCGCGTTGCCGGTGCTCAGCCTGGGCAGCGTGATCGTGGCCCAGATGCTGCGCATGACGCGCGCGGCCGTCATCGACCAACTGGCCGCGGCCTATATCGAGATGGTGCGGCTCAAAGGCGCCAGCGCCGCGCGCACCGTGCTGTTCCACGCGCTGCCGAATGCCATCGGCCCGATCGCCAACGCAGTGGCGCTGAGCCTTTCTTACCTGCTTGGCGGCGTGATCATCGTCGAGGTGATCTTCAATTACCCGGGCATCGCCAAGCTCATGGTGGACGCCGTCGCGCAGCGGGACATGCCACTGGTGCAGGCCTGCGCCATGATCTTCTGCTCGGCCTACCTTGTCCTGGTGATGCTCGCCGACGTGTGCGGCATCGTCGCCAATCCCCGATTGAGGCATCAATGAGCACCGCAGCGCGCCGCGCGGAGATTTTCCTATGACTATTGCAACACTTGCTTCTTCGACGGCCGTTACCCGGCGCCGCGCCTGGCTCGTAGGCTGGTCGCGCGCCGGCAAACTCGGGCTGGCCGTACTGGCCTTCTGGGTGGCCGTGGGGATCTTCGCCTGCTTCGTGCCTGACAGCGCGCTTGGCGAGATGTCCGACGCCGGCGTGTTCCAGGACATGAGCGCGCAGCATTGGCTCGGCACTGACTACCTGGGCCGCGACATGCTCACGCGCATCGTTGTCGGCACACCGTACACCATCGGTGTGGCCTTTGTCGCAACGCTGATTGCCTGCGGCGTGGGCGCGGTTCTCGGGCTGCTGGCCGCCGTGGCGGGTGGCGCGGTCGATGCTGTGCTCAGCCGCGTGCTGGACACGCTGGTGTCCATCCCGAGCAAGATGTTCGCGCTGGTGGTGATCGCCGGTTTCGGCTCTTCGGTTCCGCTGCTGATTGCGGTGACGGCCGTCGTCTACGCGCCGGGCGCCTACCGCATCATCCGTTCGCTGGCCGTGAACATCAACGCCATGGACTACGTGCTGGTGGCGCGTGCCCGCGGCGAACGCCGGGCCTACATCATGCGCCGCGAGATCCTGCCCAACATCACCGGCCCGTTGCTGGCCGACATGGGCCTGCGCTTTGTCTACGCCCTGCGCTTGCTGGCGAGCCTGAGCTTCCTGGGCCTGGGCGTGCAGCCGCCGATGGCTGACTGGGGCTCCCTGGTGCGCGAGAACCTCGGTGCCTTGCCGCTGGGTGGCGTGTCCGTGCTCGCCCCAGCCTTCGCGATCGCCGCGCTGACCATCGCGGTCAACCTGGTGATCGACAACCTGCCGGGCCATACCGACGCTGACCGGGAGAAACATTAATGGGTGCCACTGTCCTCGTGAATGACTTGCGCGTCGTGGCGCAAGCCGCCGGCGGCGATACAGAGATCGTCAAAGGCGTTTCCTTCAGCATCGAGCCCGGCGAGGTGCTGGCGCTGATCGGTGAGTCCGGCTCGGGCAAGACCACCATAGGCCTGGCGCTCATGGGCTATGCGCGGCACGGCTGCCGCATCTCCGGAGGCAGCGTGCGTATCGGCGATACCGATGTGCTGGGCCTGTCTGAATCAGAACGGCGCCGCCTGCGCGGCCGCCGTGTCTCTTACATCGCGCAGAGCGCGGCCGCTTCCTTCAATCCGTCGCGCACCATCATGGACCAGGTGGTCGAAACCGCCCACATCCATTCCCTGATGCCGCGCTCCGAGGCCGAGAAAAAAGCCGTGACGCTGTTCCGCGAGCTGGCACTACCGCAGCCCGACAGCATCGGCCAGCGTTACCCGCACCAGGTTTCGGGCGGGCAGTTGCAGCGCCTGATGGCCGCGATGGCGCTGATGAGCGACCCGGACCTGGTGATCTTCGACGAGCCCACCACGGCGCTGGACGTCACCACCCAGATCGAGGTGTTGCACGCCTTCCGCCGCGTGGTGCGCGAGCGTCAGACCACGGCGGTCTACGTCACGCACGACCTGGCGGTGGTGGCCCAGATGGCCGGCCGCATCCTGGTGCTGCGCGACGGCGCCGAGCGCGAGATCGGCACCACGGCGCAGATCATCAACACGCCGAAGGACGACTACACGCGCAGCCTGATCGCCGCGGCCAATCCCAAGGCGCGCAGCGGCGAGACGGTGGCCGAAGGCGCTACGCCGCTGCTGCAGGTGCGCAATCTGGTCGCCGGCTATGGGCCCCTGGACAAGCACGGCCGGCCCGCCTCACCGGTGCTCGACGATGTGAGCCTGACCCTGTACCGCGGCCAGGCGATCGGCGTCATCGGCGAGTCCGGCTCCGGCAAGACCACGCTGGCCCGTGCCGTCGCTGGCCTGATCGGCCCCGCCCGCGGCCAGATCATGTTCGACGGCAAGCCGCTGCCACGCCTGGTGTCGCAGCGCTCGCCCGAGGAGCTGCGCCGCATCCAGATCGTGTTCCAGATGGCGGATACGGCGCTCAATCCTGCGCACACCATTTCCGACATCCTCGCGCGGCCGCTGCAGCTGTACCGCGGCTTGAAGGGCGAGGCCCTGAACAAACGCATCGCGCAGCTGCTCGACCTCGTGCAACTGCCGCAGGCCTGTGCCCGGCGCCTGCCTGCGGGGCTTTCCGGCGGGCAGAAGCAGCGCGTCAACCTGGCGCGCGCGCTGGCCGCCGACCCCGACCTGATCTTGTGCGACGAAGTCACCTCGGCGCTGGACACGGTCGTGGGCGCCGCCATCCTGGACCTGCTGGCTCAGCTGCGCAAGGAGCTCGGGGTCTCGTACATGTTCATCAGCCACGACATGAACACCGTGCGCGCGGTGTGCGACGAGATCGTGGTGCTGTACGCCGGCCAAAAGGTGGAGTCGCTGACCCGGTCGGCTTTCGCGCATGCGCCGCGTCATCCGTATTTCCATTTGCTGGCCAATTCCGTCCCTGAGTTGCGCCCGGGATGGCTCGATGAAGTCGGAGCGGCGCAGCGCGCGGCCCTGCCGCTGGTGCAGGCGCCTGTCGACCGCGCGGGCATCTGCAGCTTCCTGGACCGTTGCCCCCTGCGCGTGGCCGGCGTGTGCGACAGCAAGACGCCGCCGCGGCACGAACTCGAAGGCGGCGTGGAGGTCTTCTGCCACCGCAGCGCCGACGAATTGCTGCAACTGCAGCAGACCCAGGCGCTGCCGCGTGAATGCACGGCCTGATCCGCACTGCCGACCTTGAGAGCGCCGCGTGCATATCGAGATCGGCGTCCTTGGGTGCCATCGGGAATTTTTTCGTTGAACTGAACTGAACTGAACAGATTGAACTGACATGCAAACACTGAACTACATCGCAGGCCGCTGGCAGGCAGCCCAGGACGGCCGCCAATTCGAGGTGCGCAATCCCGCCGACGACAGCCTGATCACCCTGGCGGCCGACGGCGGTGCGGCGGACGCGCGGCTGGCCGCCGACGCGGCGGCAGAAGCGCTGCCCGCCTGGAAAGCACGCTCGCCGCGTGATCGCTGCTTGATCCTCAAGAAATGGCAGGCGCTGATCGAGCGCGACGTGGAGCCGCTGGCTGAACTGATTTCGCGCGAGCAGGGCAAGCCGCTCGCGGAGTCACGCGGCGAAATCGCCTACAGCGCCGGCTATGTGGAGTGGTTCGCCGAAGAGGGCGTGCGCGCCCACGGCGAGATCATCGCCGCGCCGGTGTCGAGCAAGCGCTACCTGGTGCTGAGGGAAGCCGTTGGCGTCGTCGCCGTGGTCACGCCCTGGAATTTTCCCGCGGCGATGATCGCACGCAAGATCGCCCCCGCGCTGGCGGCAGGTTGCACGGTGGTGGCCAAGCCCGCAGAAGACACGCCCCTCACGTCCCTGGCCCTCGTGAAGCTGGCCGAGGAAGCGGGCGTTCCCCCTGGCGTGCTGAACATCGTGCCCGCCTCGCGCGAACGCACGCCGGAGGTGGTGGGCGAGTGGCTGCGTGACGGCCGTGTGCGCAAGGTCAGCTTTACCGGCAGCACGGCTGTGGGCAAGATACTGGCGCGCGAGTCGGCCGGCACGGTCAAGAAGCTTTCGCTCGAACTCGGCGGCAACGCACCCTTTATCGTGTTTGAGGATGCCGACCTGGACGCCGCTGTCGAAGGCCTGATGGCCGCCAAGTTTCGCAACGGCGGCCAGACCTGCGTGAGCCCCAACCGCGTGTTCGCGCACGAGGCCGTGCATGACCGCTTCGTCGACAAGCTGGCGGCCCGCGTGGGCGCCTTGCGGGTCGGCCCGGCTAGCTGGGCGGAGGCCGAGATCGGCCCAATGATCAACGGGCGGGCGGTCGACAAGATCGAGCGCCACGTGAACGACGCCGTGGCCAAAGGCGCGAAGGCGGTCGTGGGCGGAAGCCGCGTGCGCACGGAAGTCGCCAATGGCCCGAACTACTACGCGCCCACGGTGCTGACCGGCGCGACGCCCGACATGGAGCTGTCCTGCGAGGAAACTTTCGGCCCAGTGGTGCCCATATTCCGCTTCAGCACTGAAGACGAGGTGATCGCGCAGGCGAACGACACGCCCTTCGGCCTGGCCGGCTACTTCTTCTCCAACAACATCAAGCGCGTGTGGCGCGTGGCCTCCGCACTCGAGACCGGCCTGGTCGGCATCAACGAGGGCGCCATTGCGGCGCAGGCCGCGCCCTTCGGCGGCGTCAAGGAATCGGGCTACGGCCGCGAAGGCTCGCACTGGGGCTTGGACGAATACCTGCACACCAAGTACCTCTGCCAGGGAAATCTTGCATGAAGGTGCTGGTCCTCGGTGCCGGCGTCATCGGCACCACGACGGCCTACTCCTAGTTGTCCTTTGGTGTTGGCGTCGAGATACAAGTGCAAGCCAGGCAGCGAAGCCGCCGCTCCCTCGGGTCGATACGCATACAGTCTGATCAAAAAAAACATTGGACCGGAAATTTATACGTTCGCTGATGGCTTCCCGGTTCAGAATCACACCCATGACAACTCCCAAGCTGCTGATCGAGTCCGTGGACGGCATCATGACCGTGTCCCTGAACCGGCCCGACAAACTCAACGCCATTGACAACGAGCTTGCGCGTGCACTTCTTGCTGCTATAGAGCTGGCTTCGCGCGACGATGCCGTCCGGGTGCTCCTTTTGTGCGGTAACGGCCGGGCATTCTGTGCGGGGAGGGACGTCAGCAGCCCACCCACGGAAGACGATCTGGTATTGGTGCAGGCTGTGGCCAAGGCGCTCCTGTCTCTGTCCAAGCCGGTGGTTGCTTCGGTCCATGGCTGGACTGTCGGCGCCGGCTTCGAGTGGATGCTGAATGCGGACATTGTGGTCGCGGGGGAAAGCACCCGCTTCAAGTTGCCGGAGGCCTCCCTCGGGGTTTTTGTGACGGGTGGATTGACCGCCACCTTATCTGCCTATGCAGGCGTGGCGCGCGCCAAGGCGCTGATGCTACTGGGCGAGGAGTTCTCACCCGCGCAGGCGATGGCCTGGGGTTTTGTCTGGAAAGTGGTCCCCGACCAGGAACTCGAATCGGCTTCCCGGCAAATCGGCGCCAGGCTGGCGTCGCTTCAGCCGGTGGTGGCAGCCAGCTTCAAACGGGTCCTCAACGACATCGGTCTTCGCCATTTCGACGAGGCCATCGCGCTTGAAAACGACGCGCAGCGAGCCTTGGGCAGTCGCGGAGTTCAAAGCTAGAAGGCATGCCACGGCTTGCTGGGGTTGACTGTCGATTCAGTGCCGTCCCGTTCACATGAAAAGCGGGTCAGTCCTGCCGTCCGATTTCATCTTCGATGATGCCCAGCAGCATATCGAACTCTGGCATCACCCAGCGCCGTAACGCTTCACCTGGGCCTTGCCAGCGCTCATGGCCCTGCGCGTCAGGCGTGTTGCAGATTCGCACCCAAGCCCAACCGAGCAGCGCCAGCGCCACCGCGCGCAGGTAGTCGCCAGCGACCCAATAGGGCAACTGGGGCGCCGCACCCGCGGCCTTGATCAATGCTGCGGTCGTCATCTCCAGGCGGGCGAAACAGCTCAATACAGCCTTCTCGTTCGCGCGCCCGTCGTCCAGGCCCTCCTGCAGGACCTGGAACATCTGCCGCAACGTCTTGCCGCCGTCCGGTATCACCTTGCGGACCAGCAAGTCGATGGCCTGGATCTCGTTGGTGCCCTCATAGATCATGGTCACGCGTGAATCGCGCACAGTCTGCTCGATTCCCCATTCGCGGATGTAGCCATGGCCACCGAAAACCTGCAGGCATTCGCTGGCGCCGTGGAAAGCCTGATCGGTGAAGGCAGCTTTCAACACGGGTGTGAGCAGGCTGCACCACTGCTGTGCCCTTTCACGACGGGCGGGGTCGGGGTGGTGCCTGGCGATGTCGAGCTCGAGTCCTGTCTGGTAAGCCAGCACGCGCCCTCCGTCGATCCAGGCCCGCTGCGTGTCCAGCAGGCGGCGCATCGCCGGGTGGCCGATGATGAAGTCGGCGGGCTCGGTGCTGGTGCGTGGTCCGGGCACGCGCATCTGCCTGCGCTCGCGCGCATAGGCATCGGCCTTTTGCCATGCGGCGTCGAGCAGGCCGATGCCCTGCAGCGCCACGTGCAAACGCGCCGCATTCATCATCACGAACATTGCGTTCAGGCCCTCGCCCGGCTGGCCGATCAGCCAGGCTGTCGCATCATCGAAGCGCATGGCGCAGGTGGGGCTGCCGTGCAGGCCCATCTTTTCTTCGATGCGGTCGCAGTAGACATGGTTGCGGCTGCCGTCCGCCAGCAGCTTGGGGGCGAGCAACAGCGACAGGCCTTTGGGGCCGGCAGGTGCATCCGGCAGGCGCGCGAGGACGAGATGCAGGATGTTGCTGGTGAGATCGTGATCACCACCGGAAATGAAGATCTTGCTGCCGTTAACACGGTAGCTGCCGTCCGGCTTCGGCGTTGCGCGGGTGCGCACCAGTCCGAGATCGCTGCCGGCGTGCGCTTCGGTAAGGCACATCGTGGCCAGCCATTCGCCGGAGACAAGCTTCTCCAGGTAAGTCGCCTTCAATTCATCGCTGCCATGATGGGCCAGGCACTCACAGGCTCCGTGCAGTAGGCCGGGGGCCATGGTCCAGCCATGGTTGGCGGCGCTGAGCCATTCGTATAGCGCACCTTCCAGCACCCAGGGCAGGCCTTGCCCGCCGTGTTCAGGCGCGCAGGAAAGCGCGGGCCAACCGGCCTGCCAGAAGGCCTTGTAGGTCGATGCGAATCCCGGAGGCGTTATGACCACGCCCGCATCGAAGCGGCAGCCGGGGTTGTCACCCGCCGCATTCAGCGGCGCCACAACCTCGGCGACGAACTTTGCCGCTTCCTCCAGAACCTGCCGCTGCAGGTCGTTGTCGGCATCGGCGAAGCGCTCGATCGGCCGCAACTGGCCGCCCGCGTCCAGCACGTCGAAAAGAATGAATTGCGAATCTTGCACAGCGGGTTGATAGGTCATACGCCCTTTCTACTGGTTGTCACGGAGCCACAAGAATAGTTATCAATAATAATCAAATCGGCGCGCGAATGGCAACAGGCGCAGCCGATCCTTTCGGCGCGCGTCCGTCAGGGCTGGGCTGCCTCTGGTCCGGGTGGAAGGCAGAGGTGGTCGCGGTGGTTGCTCCACTACCCATCGTTCGGGCGCTCGAAGTTTCATCACGACCGAACAGGGAAAACACCGCCACGCATTGGTGCCTGGCTTGCACCGGTGCCGACCTTTGGCATTTCCCTTAGCGACGTTCTTTCAGCGCCGTGTGCAGGTAGTCGTAGAACATCTTTGCCGGTGCGCGCAGCGTCGTGCCACGCAAGGTGGTGAGGCCCAGTACACGCGACACCGCCGGCGCCACGAGCGCAACGCCAATGATCGACGGATGCTGTTTCGGCAAGGCCAGGCGCGGTACGGCCCCAAGCCCGAGCCCCGCTTCGACCATGCCGAGCAGCGTCGCGATGTGGCTCACCTCGAGGCGGTATGAGGGGTTGATGCCAGCCTTGGCCAGCGCGTCGTCCAGTAATTGCCGGTTTCCGCTGGTACGCGATACCGCGATCAGGCGCTCGGTTTCCAGGTTCTTCCAGGACAGCGTCTTGCGCCCGGCGAGTGCATGGCGGCGCGGCATGGCCACCACAAAGGGATCGGTATGGATCGGCTCGAAGTCCACGCCGGGTACCTGGTTGCCCATGAAGCTGATGCCGAAGTCCGACTCGCCCGACACCACGCTGGCCATCACCGCGCCGGCGGCTTCGTCAATCACACGGACGCGGATCAGTGGGTAGCGTTCCGAGAACGAGCTCACGACCGTAGGCAGGAAATGGATGGCCGCGGAAGGCACGCAGGCCACCGTGACCCGGCCGGTCCGGCTGCCGGCGATGTCGGTGATGCCGAGCATGGCGGACTCAAGGTCGTCCAGCGCGGCGCGTGCGCGATCAAGAAAAACGTGCCCGAGGGCCGTCAGTTCGACCTCTCGTGTGGTGCGGTTGAAAAGCCGCGCACCCAGGATGGTCTCGAGCTTGTCGATGCGCCGGCTTAAAGCGGGTGGCGAAAGATGGATGTGGTCGGCTGCTGCGCGAAAGCTCCCGCGCTCGGCCACCGCCACGAAGGCTTCGAGTTGCTGCAAATCGAAATTGATGCGCGCCATGCACCAATACTAACAAAAGTTGCACTTCACGGATTCCCTGCATTCGCCGAAGATCCGGCAACCAGAACATCCACAGGAGACAAACCATGCTGCCGAAACACCACGTCCGGACTTTGCTGATGCTGAGCTTGCTGCCACTGGCGGCTGGTTTCTCCATGGCGGCGACCAGTCCGGCGACGCCCAAGAACTGGCCCGAAAAAGCGATCACCATCGTGGTGCCGACCTCCGCCGGCGGCGCCAATGACGCGATGGCGCGCGTCCTGGCGCAGGGACTCAGCGCACGGCTTGGCAAACCGGTCATCGTGGACAACCGGGCCGGGGCGAACGGCGCGATTGCCAGTGAGTTCGTGGCCCGCGCCGCGCCGGACGGCTACACCTTGATGTTCGGCTACATCGCTACCCACGGCATCAACCCGGCCTTGCAAAAGCTGCGCTACGACCCGGTCGCCGATTTTGAACCCATCGGCATGGTGGCGGCATCTCCGACGGTGCTGGTCGTCAGCCCGGAAGTGCCGGCCAAGACCGCCAAAGAACTGGTGCAGCTCATCAAGGCCAAACCCGACAGCTTCAGCTTCGCGACGGCGGGGAACGGCACCGCACCGCATATCGCAGGCGAGCTGTTCAAGCTGTCCGCGGGGGTGGACGTGATTGGAATTCCCCACAAAGGCTCAGCGCCCGCCGTGATGAGCACCATCTCCGGCATTACGCAATACATGTTTCCCAGCTTGTTTACCGCGTACCCGCAAATCAAGGGCGGCAAGCTCAAGGCGCTCGGCATCGCCGGTGACAAGCGATCTCCCGTCTTGCCGGACGTTCCGACGCTGGCCGAGCAGGGAATTCCCAACGTCAGCATGTCGCAGTGGTACGCCATGTTCGCCCCCGCTAAAACCCCCAAGGTGGTGGTTGACCGGTTGAACCAGGAGATCAACCGCGTATTGGCCGAAAAAACCGTACAGAAATTCATTGAAGACCAGGGGGCCGAGGTTGAAACCAGCACGCCTGCGCAACTCAAAACCCTGGTGCAAAAGGAAGTCACGCGCTGGAAGGGCGTTGTGGCGACCGCAAAAATCAAGCTCGACTGAGTCGCGCAAGTTTCACTGAAAGGAGGGTACGCGCATGAACTTGCAAGACTGGACAGGCCGCAGCGAAACAGTGGAGGACACCGCCACTGCCACGCCGTACGCAGCGTTGTCGGCCACGCTCGACCGCGCCGACACCTCGCGTCCCGCGCCCGGCACGCCGTTGCCCTGCCTCTGGCACTGGCTGTATTTCCTGCCGATCCACGCGCAATCGGAGATCGGCCCGGACGGCCATGCGCGGCGAGGCGGCTTCCTGCCGCCCGTTCCCCTGCCGCGCCGCATGTGGGCCGGCAGCGATTTCGAGTTCCACGAGCCGCTGTGTGTCGGCGACGCGCTCTCGCGCACCTCAACCATCGTCGATGTGACGGAAAAGAGCGGCCGCACCGGCAGCCTGGTTTTCGTGAAGGTGCGCCATGAACTGCGCCGCAACGGTTCTGCAGGCGTGGCGTTGACCGAGCACCACAACATCGTCTACCGTGCGGCGCCGACGCCCGGCGACGTGACCCCTCCGCCGCTGGCAGCGCCCGCCGAATTCGCGTGGGTGCGCCGCATCGTCGCCGACGACGTGCTGCTGTTCCGCTACTCGGCCCTCACGTTCAACGGGCACCGCATTCACTACGACCGCAAGTACGTCACGGAGGTCGAGGGTTACCCCGGCCTCATCGTGCACGGCCCCTTGATCGCCACGCTGCTCATGGACCTGTTGCGTCGGCATATGCCTGAGGCCATGGTGCGCAAATTTGAGTTCAAGGCGGTCCGGCCCACGTTCGACGTCAACCCGTTCTCGATCCACGGGCAGCCTTCGGCCGACGGCAAGAGCGTGCGGCTGTGGGGGCGTGACCATGAAGGCTGGCTCACGATGGACGCCATCGCCACGCTGGGCTGAGGAGACGCCATGCAGCCACTCAAGGGAATCACCGTCGTCACGCTCGAACACGCCATCGCGGCGCCTTTCGCCACACGGCAGCTGGCCGACATGGGTGCGCGGGTCATCAAGGTTGAACGCCCCGGTGTGGGCGATTTCGCACGGGCCTACGACAGTCGCGTGCGGGGCCTTGCATCGCATTTCGTCTGGACCAACCGCTCCAAGGAAAGCCTGACGCTGGACGTCAAGCACGAGGAGGCGCAGAAAATCCTCATGCGCCTGATCATTGAAGAGGCCGACGTCGTGGTGCAAAACCTCGCGCCGGGCGCTGCAGCACGGCTCGGCCTGTCGTACGAAGCGTTGGCCAAGCGCAAGCCCGGCATCATCGTGTGCGACATCTCGGGGTACGGCGGTGACGGTCCTTACCGCGACAAAAAAGCCTATGACCTGCTGATCCAGAGCGAGGCTGGCTTCGTCTCGGTAACCGGTACGCCCGACACACCGTCCAAGGCCGGTCCATCCATCGCCGACATCGCTGCCGGCATGTATGCGTACACCAACATCCTGGGCGCGCTCATGCACCGTCGGCAGACCGGTGAGGGTCAGCGCATCGACATCTCGATGCTCGAATCGCTGTCGGAGTGGATGAGCTACCCGCTCTACTACGCCTTCGAAGGCGCGGCGCCGCCCCAGCGCACGGGTGCCAGCCACGCGACCATCTATCCATACGGCCCGTTTCTGGCCGGTGACGGCAAGACCGTGATGATGGGCCTGCAGAACGAACGCGAGTGGAAGGTGTTTTGCGAAAAAGTGCTGCTGCAGCCCGCGCTTGCCAGCGACCCGCGTTTCGCCGGCAACGCACAGCGCAGCGCCGCCCGGGGCGAACTCTCGTCAATCATCGTTGAAGCCTTCAGCACCTTGACCGCCGCCCAAGTCGTCGAGCGGCTGGAAACCGCTGGTGTGGCTAACGCGCAAGTCAACACCATGAGTGAGCTGTGGAAACATCCGCAACTCGAAGCGCGCGCGCGCTGGCGTGAAATCGATACCCCGGCCGGCGCCGTGCCCGCCATGCTGCCGCCCGGTTCCTGGCAACATGGCGCCCCGCGCATGGGCGCCGTGCCCGCGCTGGGCCAACACACCGACGCGATCCTGAGCCACTTTGGCTATGGCGTCGAACAGATTGCCCAGTTGCGCGCGGAAGGTGCGGTATGAGTAGGCCGCCCGCCGTGCCGCTGAGCTACCTGTTCGTGCCGGGCCACCGGCCCGAGCGATTCGCGAAGGCGCTGGCCTCGGGCGCGGACCGCGTCATCATCGACCTGGAAGACGCGGTCTCGCCCTCTGACAAGGCTGCCGCGCGCGAAGCCATCGCGGCGTGGATGCCCTCCGCCAACGAGGAGATTCGCGGCAAGCTGTTGATCCGTATCAACGACGCGAGCACGGACTGGTACGCAGACGATCTGCAGCTCCTGCGGCGGGTTCGGGCAGCCTGCGTCATGCTTCCGAAATGCGAAAGCAGACGGCAGGTGGCTGACGTTCTTGGTTCGCTCGATGCGGGTACCACCGTGTTGCCGCTGGTCGAAACAGCGCGTGGCCTGCTGGCCGCCTTCGACCTTGCCACTGCACCCGGCATCGCACGCCTGGCCTTCGGTTCGCTCGACTACATGGCCGACCTTGACATTCCCGCCGACAGCCCGTCGTTGCAGCACGCCGCGATCCAGCTTGCCATTGCCTCACGCGCCGCGGGTTTGCCCTCGCCCGTGGCTGGCGTCACGCCCGACGTCGATGCGGACCGGGTTGCCGCCGACATGGCGCAGGCACGCTGCCTTGGCTTTGGCGCCAAGATGTGCATTCATCCCGTGCAGGTCGCCGCGGTGCATCGTGCGCTGCGGCCTGACGCCGAAGAGCTGGCTTGGGCGCAACGCATCCTGAGCGCCTCGCGCGCAGCCGGCGGCGGCGCCATCCAGCTCGACGGGAAGATGGTCGATCGCCCGGTTGTCCTCAAAGCCGAGCGCATCGTGGCCCTGGCTGCACGCACTCCCTGATTTTTCACAAGATACATAACCCAACGGAGAACCTATGTCCGCAACCATCATCGACTCAAAAATTTTCGGCGACATGTTCAGCGATGCCGCCATGCGGCATGTCTGGTCGGACGAGAATCGCACCGCCAAATACCTGGACATCGAGCGTGCGCTCGCCAAGGTTCAGGGCGCCCTCGGCATCATTCCCAAAGAGGCGGCTAAAGAGATCGTGAAGAACTGCGAGCCCAGCCAGATCGACTGGGTCAAGCTCAAGGCCAAGACCGAGCAGATCGGCTACCCGATCATCGCCGTGGTCAACCAGATCAACGCGCATTGCAAGGATGGCCTGGGCGAATACTGCCACTGGGGCGCCACCACGCAGGACATCACCGACACGGCCGCCGTGCTGCAGATACGCGAGGGCCTCGCACTGGTCGAGGCCGACCTCGCGGACATCTCGGCCTCGCTCGCCAAACTGGCGCGCGACCACCGCGACACGCCGATCATCGGCCGCAGCAATCTGCAGCAGGCGACGCCCATCACCTTCGGCTACAAGATGGCCAGCATCCTTGCGGGCATCGAGCGCCACCGCGAGCGCCTCACGCAGCTCAAGCCGCGGGTGCTGGTCGGCGAGTTCGGCGGCGCGTCGGGCACGCTGTCCTCGCTTGAAAAAGGCGCAATGGAAACCCAGGCCGACCTCATGAAGGAACTCGGCCTCGGGCAGCCACTGATTTCGTGGCACACCGTGCGCGACAACTTCGCTGAAGTTGGTGCCTTCCTCGGCATCGTCGGTGGATCGCTCGGAAAGATCGCGATGGATGTGAAGCTGTTGATGCAGACCGAGGTCGCCGAAGTGTTTGAGCCTTTCGCGCCAGGGCGCGGCTCCTCGTCAACCATGCCGCAAAAGCGCAACCCGATCTCCTGCCTCTACATCCATGCCAACATCTCCGTGGTACGCCAGCTGGCCGCGTCGCTGATGGACGCGATGGTCGCCGACCATGAACGCTCCACCGGCCCGTGGGAAATCGAATGGGTGGCGATGCCCGAGATTTTCTGCCTGATCTCGGGCGCGCTCAAGCAGACGAAGTTCATCCTCGCGGGTCTGGAAGTCGATGCCGCGCAGATGCGCCGCAACATCGACATGACCCACGGCCTCGTGATGTCGGAGGCCGTGATGATGGGCCTGGGCCCCTACATCGGGCGTGAATACGCTCATGACCTTGTCTACGACATCTGCCGCGACGCGCTCCAGCAAAAGCGGCCGCTGATCGATCTGCTGGCGGAGCATCCCGAAATCAAGAAGCACGTGACACGGGAGCAGCTGGCCTCGTTCTGCGATCCGATGAATAACCTGGGCCAGGCAGGCGTGATGGTCGACCGCGTGCTCGCGTCGGTCAAGGTGCCGGACTCGCAGCCCACAAGAGTGTCGTAAAAAGAGGGCGGCTCAAGCTTCGGACCAAAGTTTTGTGTATGCGGTTGAAGGGTACCGTCTCAACGTCTTAACGGAAGCTCCAGCGTCACGCAGGTTCCATGTGTGCCACTGGAAATGCGGACCTGGCCCCCCAATTTTTGTGCGCGCATTCGCATCGCGGCCAGGCCGCGTTGGGTCTTGCCGGGGGCGGGAACGGCGTGCGTGTCGAAGCCGCAGCCGTCATCTGTGACGGACAGTTCCAGTGTGCTGGCGGTATCACGCGCGCGAACTGTGATGGTCCTGGCCGCGCCATGGCGCACTGCATTGTTGATGGCCTCCTGGAGCGTGCGCAGGATGGAAAGACCTGTCTCGGGTGTCAGGTAGTCCATCTCCGGCAACGGCCCCACTTGCCACTGCAAACCAACCCCGATGGCGTTGAGCCGCGGCTCCAGCCGATAACGCAAGTTGGCCAGCAGGGGCAGCAGGTCGCTTTCCTCAAGGTCCAGCGAATCGATGATGAGCCGCATGTCTTCCAGGGAGTCTTCGATCACGCGCGCGACCTCCTCTCGCGGCACTTCGTCGCGGCGGGTCATCCGCAGCGCGGTGATCAGCTGGCTGCCCATGCCGTCGTGCAGGTCGTGCAGCAGCCGGGTACGCTCGGCGGCGATCACGGCCTGGCGCTCCTCGGCCTTGCGGCGGTCGAATTCCGCGCGCATTTCTTCCAGGGCCTGCCCGTGCGCTGTGCTGACGCCGGCGACCGCAAGGTTGATCTCTTCTTCGGCGCTGGCCCTGTGCAGCGCCAGGCCCTCGAGCGTGCGCGCGACCAGGGTGGCCAGCACCAGTAGTGCGGCCACTGGGGCCATGAAGAAGCTGTCGAAGGCGTTCAGGTCGGCGGGAATGGCCAGGTCCTGCAGCACCGCGGCCCACCAGAGGACCAGCGTCACTGCCAGGAACACCTCGTTGCGCCGGCGTGTGCGCCAGGCCCTGTGAACCTGGGCCAGCACCACGGCGATGGTCAGGGCGAAATAAGGCCAGTGCAGCACGGCCGCGACGTTGGGCCGCATGTCGCCCTTCAGGTAGGCGGCGACGCCCGCTGCGAAAGACAGCGCGATGACCCCGTAGAGCACTTTGAGGTAGCGCTTCCAGGGCGGGCTGGTCCAGTGGCTGTACTCCAGCAGCAGCATGATCATGAGCGTGTTGGACACCAGGGTGCTGGCCAGCGCGAACAGCAGGGATTCGGGGCCGGGCGGCCCGGCTTCAGGCGCGAGCATCACCAGTGCCCGCGGCATCCAGCTCACGCACAGCAGCACGAACAGCAGGTGGATGTAGCGGCGCGTCTTGAACCACAGCGGGATGGCGCCGAACAGGCAGATCGGCACCGCGAACATCAGCATTGTGGGGGCAATGCTTTGCAGGAAACGGCGCACCTGGAAGGCCGGCCCCACGGCCGCAGTGGTTCCCAGGCTCATGCGCGAAAGTCCGCCGCGGGTGTCGGCGCTGCCGCTGACGCGCACCTGCAGCAGGTTGCCCGAGGGCTTGAGTACGTGGCCTCCCAGGGGCACCCACAGCGCGCGGTTGCGGGTAAATCCGTTGCCCGTGCCAAGGTCCAGCCGTTCGCCGTTGAGCCAGAACTCGCCCAGGTCAGCCACACGCGGCACGACGAGCACAAGTTCATGCTCCGGGCCGGTAGCGCCGGCGGCCTTCAGGGGAGCGTCGAGCGCGATCGAATACCAGGCGACGCCGTCAAAACCAGGGCGGCTGCGGCGCCAGTTGTCGGGCAGCGTGACGGGCGAAGCCTTGCTGAAATCGACTTCGGCGGGGCGCCCTGCGTCTTCAGTGACGACCACCGCCCGTTCCAGGGTGGCCGCCGTGGCGCTCCAGGACGGCGCCGCCAGCATCAGCGTGGCGCAGGCGCATAGCGCGGCCCATATGCCCTGCAATCGCATTCAGATCAGTCCCCGGGCACGCGCCTGGTTCACGGCTTCGACGCGCGAGTGCACGGCCAGCTTGCCGTAAATGCTCTTGATATGGGCGGCTACGGTAGACGGCGCGACGTCGAGGTGCCGCGCTGTTTCGGGCACCGAAAGGCCTTGCGAGATGGCCGTCAGCACGTCTTTTTCGCGAGGCGTCAGCGGCTCCATCAGCCAGCGCAGTGCCTCTGCCCGTGGTGCGGCGAAGCTGCGCAGGAGATAGCGCGCCACCTGCGGCGAAAGCGGGGCTGCGCCCTCGCTCACGGCGCGGATCGCACGGCCGAATTCCGCGGTCGGTGTGTCTTTGAGCAGGTAGCCGTGGGCACCCGCCTGCAGGGCGCGCACCACGTGGGCCTCGTCACCGAAGATGGTCACCACCAGGATGCTGGTGTGGCGCGAGCGGCGGGCCAGGTCCGCGATCAGTTCGGTGCCGTCGCCGTCGGGCAGGCCCAAATCAATCAGTGCAACGTCCGGCTGGGCAAATGAAAAGCTGCGCCGTGCCTCAGCGCAGGAACCCACCGCCTCCAGCAGCCTGAGGCCAACATCTTCACGCACCATGCGCGCGAATTCCTCGCGGATTGGTGTGTCGTCTTCCACCAGGGTCACGGTCAGGATGGACATGGATGCGCTTGATTCCTTCAGTTGTTGTTGGGGCTGACGCCGCCGTGAATCTTAGCGGGTGCGCCTATTTGACCGCAAAAAAATTCGGACCGTCTCCCCGAATCAGGGGAGGCGATTGCCTTCCCGGCCCGACACCATACGCGGCATGCAAACCACTACCCGATCCACGACAGGCGCTTCGCTGCCGCTGCGTCAGGGCGTCTACGCCTCTTCCTGGCCCGTGCGCCGCGCCGCGGTGCTGTTGTGCGGAGCCGCGTGCCTGGCCGGACTGGAGCCTGCAGCGGCGGTCAGCCCTCCCGATGCCGGCAATGTGTTGCAGCAACTCAGGCCTGCGGCTCCCGTGCCCCGCGATGACGCACCGGCTGTGCTGCCTGCAGCACCGGCCGCGGCATCCCCGATGCCACAGGCATCACCGGGGGATGCTGCAATCCAGGTGCGGGTGGCGCAGATAAAAATTTCGGGTGCCACCGCTTTTTCCGAAGCAGAGCTGTTCACGGTGGTGCAGGACGCCATCGGCCGTGAGCTTGACTTCGCCGGGCTCGAGGAACTGGCGGTGCGCCTGAGCCGCTTCTATCGCCAGCACGGCTATACGGTGGCGCGCGCCTACCTGCCCCAGCAGGACATCCGGGATGGTGTTGTGAAAATCGCCATTGTGGAGGGCCGTTACAGCGCCATCACCGTGAAGCCGCAGGGCGAATTGCCCGCGCCGCTGCCACTGGCCGCGCTGGTGCCGGGTGAGCTGGTAAACGACGCAGCGCTGGAGCGTTCGCTGCTGCTGGCAGCCGACGTGCCCGGCATCGCGGTGCGCTCGACCCTGCAGCCCGGCGCGTCGGTGGGCACCAGCGAACTGGTGGTGGACGTTGAGCGGGGGCCGGCTGTCACTGGCTTGCTGGAGGCCGACAATTTCGGCAGCCGCGCCACCGGCCGCGAACGGGCAGGCGCCAGCCTGTACTTCAACAACCCGGCCGGCCTGGGCGACCTGGTGTCCCTGCGCGCATTGACCGCCGGGAGCGATATGAACTACGCGCGCCTGGGGTGGCAGTTACCGGTGGGCGGCAACGGCACGCGCGCGGGCGCTGCCGTCTCGGTGATGAGGTACCGCCTAGGCGGGGAGTTTGCAAACCTGGACGCACACGGCGACGCTTCCATAGTCACCCTGTTCGCCGCGCACCCGGTGCTGCGCTCACGCCTGCACAACCTGAACGCGCAAGTCAGTGCCGAGCACAAGCGCCTGCGTGACCGCATCGACCTCGTCGGCTCGGCCGATGACAAGCATCTGAACCTGCTCAATCTTGGCCTTTCCGGTGACGCACGCGACGGCTGGGGTGGCGGTGGCGTCTGGGGGTTTTCGGCCGCTTATACGCGCGGCCAGCTGGCCATTAACAGTGCCGACGCATTGGCCATCGACGAGGCTACCGTGCGCAGCGCCGGCAGCTTCGGCAAGCTGGGCCTGCTGGCCATGCGCCAGCAAAGCGTCGGCAAGGCCAACTTGCTGGTCTCCTATACCGGCCAGTGGCCCAGCAAGAACCTGGACTCGTCCGAAAAGCTGCCGCTTGGCGGCGCTGGCGCCGTGCGCGCCTACCCGCAGGGCGAAGCGCCGTCAGACCGCGCCAGCCTGCTGACGCTGGAACTGCAATACCCGCTGGGCGCCGGCTGGCAGCTGGTCGGCTTTTACGACGCGGCCGTTGGCTACGGCAATGAGCAGCCGTTGTCCGGCGTTGGCGCGTCAAACCGGCGAAGCCTGTCGGGTGCCGGTCTGGGCCTGAACTGGGCGCATGCCGACGGCTGGAGCGCACGCTTCTTTTACGCACGCAAGCTGCACGGCGGCCCGGCCACCGCCGAGCCGGATCGCAGCAGCCGGCTGTGGCTGCAGGTGTCCAGGAGTTTTTGAGTGGCCAACGTACCGCCTATTTCGCGCTACATATTTGATAGCTGCTTGCGCACGTCCTGAAAGGGCTGAAGCCCGATTTGATTCACAACCGAAGGAAAAATCGCCATGAACCACACCTACCGCGTCATCTGGAACGAAGCCGGTGCCTGCTTTGAAGCCGTGGCCGAAACAGCCAGCGGCAAGGGCAAACGCAGCCTGGGCAAGCGTGAACGCAAGCTCCGCGCGTTGGCCCTTGCCGCCGGCTTGGCAGCGGCGCAGGCGCTGGCCGCTCCCACGGGTGGCCAGGTCAGCGCGGGCCAGGGTGGCATCACGCAAAGCGGCACCACCACCACCATCACTCAGGCCACACCCAAGCTGGCCATCAACTGGCAGGGCTTCGGCGTTGCCGGCAACGAGACCGTCAATTTCGTGCAGCCCGGATCGAATGCCGTTGCACTCAATCGCGTGCTGGGCACTGAGGCCAGCCAGATCCTGGGCCGGCTCAATGCCAACGGCCAGGTCTTCCTGCTCAACCCCAACGGCGTGTTGTTCGGCCAGAGCGCGCAGGTCAGCGTGGGCGGGCTGGTGGCCTCGACCCTGGGCATGAGCGATACCGACTTCATGGCCGGGCGTTATGTGTTGCGCGCCAGCGGCAGTGGTGGCGGCAGCGTGCGCAACGAGGGCTCGATACGCGCGGCCGACGGCGGCAGCATCGCGCTGATTGGCGCTCAGGTCAGCAACACCGGCACGCTGGTGGCCAACCTGGGCACGGTGGCGCTGGCCGCCGGCAAGCAGGTCACGCTCGACTTCGCAGGCGACGGGCTGCTCAAGCTTGCAGTGGACGAAGGCGCGGTCAACGCACTGGTGCACAACGGCGGGCTGATGCAGGCCGACGGCGGCACCGCCCTGCTCACCGCCAAAGCCGCCGACGCCCTGGCCGGCACCGTGGTCAACAACACCGGCGTCATCCAGGCGCGCACGCTGGAAAACCGCGGCGGTGTCATCAAGCTGCTGGGCGGCTTCAACGGCGGCACGGTACAGGTGGGCGGCACGCTGGACGCTTCCGCGCCCACCGGCGGCGACGGAGGCTTTGTCGACACCTCGGGCGCGCATGTCAAGGTGGCTGAAGGCACACGCGTCAGCACGCGCGCCGCGCAGGGCAAAACCGGCACCTGGTTGATAGACCCCGCGGACTTCACCATCGCCGCCAGCAGCGGCGACATCAGCGGCGCCACGCTCTCCGCCAACCTGGCCAACAGCGACGTCACCATCCTGTCCAGCAGCGGCAGCAACGCGGCGGGCAACGGCGACATCCACGTCAACGACAACGTGAGCTGGGCCGCCAACACGCTGACGCTGACCGCTGCGCGCGACATCAACATCCGCGCCGTGATGGACGCCACCGGCAGCTCGGCGCTGGTGATGAACACCGGCACCGCCAACGGCGCCGATGCGGGTGTTGCCGCCGGCAAGGTCAAGGTGGCGGTGGATCCGGACGCGGGTTTTGCCGGGCGCGTCAACTTCGACCGCGCCGGCACGGGATTTTTAACGATCAATGGCGAGGGCTACATTGTCATCAACGCCTTGGGCACGGAGGGGTCTACCGACGGCCTGCAGTCCATCAACCTCGAAGGTAGCCTGCGCTACGCGCTGGGGGCCGACATCGACGCCAGCGCCACCGAAAACTGGAACGGCAACCAGGGAGCCTCGCCGCTGCTAGGGCTGAGCGGCACCCTGGACGGGCTGGGCCATAGCATCACCGACCTGAAGATCAGGACAGTGAACAACGGCGGGCTGTTCGCCGGCATCAACGGCGGCACGGTGCGCAACCTGGATTTGGCCGGCGTGACCGGTGGAGTGGACGAGTGGTACGGCACCCTGGCTGGTTCCGCCAACGGCGCCACGTTGCACAACCTGCGAGCGTCCGGCACGCTCACGGGGCCCGGCCACGACGTCGGCGGGCTGGTCGGCCTAATGACCGGTGGGACACTGCAGGACGCGCACGCCAAAGTCACGGTCAACATGACAAGCGCCGGCCTCAGCGATGTCGGTGGCCTCGTTGGCACTGCTCTCAACACGGCTATGCGCGATGTCTCGGCTTCCGGCGATGTCACGGCGACGGGCTACAACCATGTGGGGGGGCTTATTGGCCGAATGCAGGGAGGCTCCTTGGAGAATGCGCGCGCCTTAGGCGAGGTCAAGGGAGCGGCAAACGTGGGCGGCCTGATTGGTGCCAATGGCAATCCCACGGCGGCAACGTCCGGCGGGAACCTGGTCAACGTCAGCGCCGCCGGCAAGGTCAGCGGCATCGGTTTTGGTTCCAGCACCAACCGCAACGTGGGCGGCCTGGTCGGCTGGAACTTCGGCAACATCAGCCAGGCCAGCGCGGATGGCGAGGTGCTGGCCGATGGCCTCAATCTGTACAGCTACAGCGGTATTGGCGGGCTGGTCGGCGTCAACCATTCCGGGTCGATCAGCAACTCCCACGCAACCGGCGCCGTCACCGCTGAGAACCTGGTTGGCAAGGCCCAGTACGTCGGCGGCCTGGCGGGGAGCAGCACGGGTGACATGACTTCCGTTTACGCCACCGGCGATGTGAAGTCCAATGGCGACTACACGGGCGGGCTGGCGGGGAGCAGCACGGGTACCCTGACCACTGTCTACGCCACCGGTAAGGTGACTTCAGGGGGCAACTACACCGGCGGTTTGGTGGGCAAGAACATCGGCGCCGTGACGGATGCACGCTCGGAAGCCGCGATCGCCGCGACCGTGGAGGGCCCCGGCAACTACACCGGCGGCTTGATCGGTGACCACAGCGGCGGCGATATCCAGAATGCAAGGTCCAACGCCAAGGTCACGAGCCAGGGCCAATACACCGGCGGGCTGATCGGTCGCTCGACCGGAGCGGCGCTCACCAATGTCCGCGCCAGCGGATCGGTGACGAACACCGGCACCGGCGTGGCGGCGGCCGGGCATCAGGTCGGCGGTCTGGTGGGACACCTGAACGGCGGCAGCCTCACCGATGGCCAGGCCAGCGGAGCCGTAACGGGCTACTACCTGGTCGGCGGCCTTGTCGGTTTGGCGTTCGGCACCATCGACAACGCGAAAGCGACCGGCGACGTGACTGGCCTCTATCAAGCCACTGGCGGATTGGTTGGCAGCGCCCTCGCGCCTGTCTCGAATGCGGAAGCCACCGGGAACGTCACCGGTGGGCTGTACGTAGGGGGGCTGATCGGCAGGACGGTGTATGACGTCACGGATGCCGTCGCCCGCGGTAGGGTAGAGGGCGTCAGCAAGGTCGGCGGCCTGATCGGAACCAGCAGCAATCTGATGATCGTGCGCAACGCGCGGGCCGAGGGTGCCGTGCGTGCCACGGGGACCGGCGACAGCGAGGCGGGCGGCCTGATCGGATATTCGGAATCGCTGGTGGTCAACAGTTCTGCGACCGGCCGGGTCGAGGCAAACGGCAACATGGTCGGCGGGCTGATCGGGCATTCAAGAATCGACGGCGTGACGGACGGCCTGGGTTGGATGGAGAACCTGTACGCCACGGGCGACGTCAGCGGCGCCGGCAGCGTTGGCGGGCTGGTGGGGGCGGGGGGCTTCTTGAACCCGGGATGGGTCGCAAAGGAACGATTCCGCGCCGTCTATGCTTCGGGCAACGTGACGGGCACGGGCGACGCGGTGGGCGGCCTGATCGGTTACGGTGGCGCGGCGAGCCTCACCGATGCCTATGCCACCGGCAGCGTCACCGGCGCCGCCCGGGTCGGGGGCCTCATCGGCGAACACATCGTCGGTTCGGTGAACCGCACTTACGCGACGGGGGCAGTCACCGGCACTAGCGCCACGGGCGGACTGATCGGCGTCACCGTCGGCGGCGTCTCGAACAGCTACTGGGATGTGACCACCAGCGGCCAAGCTACCAGCCCTGTCGGCACCGGCAAGACCAGCGCCCAGATGAAACAGGTCGACACCTTTACCGGCTGGAGCATCGACAAGCTGGGCGGCACGGGCAGCACCTGGCGCATCTACGAAGGCATGACCAGCCCGCTGCTGCGCAACTTTTTGGTGGCGCAAAACGTGGCCAATGTGAACACGGTTTACAACGCGGCGACGCAGGCCGGCAGCGTGGCGGCGCCCTCGGGCACGCGCACCGGCACTGCCGCCAGTGGCCGCAACGTCGGCACCTACACCGCGTTTTCCGATCAGCAGGGGCTGGACATCGTGGGCGGCCTGCTGACTATTACGCCGGCCGCGCTCACCGTGAGCGGCGTGACGGCCAGCGACAAGGTCTACGACGGCAACACTATCGCCGCGTTGAATACCGGCGCGGCAACGTTGTCTGGCGTGCTGGGCAGCGATAACGTTGCCGTCAATTTGAGCAGCGCTACCGGCAACTTTGCCGATAAAAATGTAGGCAATGCCAAAGCAGTAACAGTAAGCGGGGTGGGCTTGTTGTCGGGCACCGATGCGGGCAACTACAGCGTTAGCAGCCCGACTGCGGTGGTCGCCAGCATCACACCTAAAACCTTGGCGGTCAGCGGCCTTACTGCGGACAACAAGATGTACGACGGCAATGCCACCGCTACGCTGAACACCGGTGTGGCGGCGCTGTCAGGCGTGATCGGCCTTGAGGACGTAACGCTGAACCTGAGTGGTGTCACCGGCAGTTTCGCCGATAAAAAGGTCGGCAATGCCAAAGGGGTGACCTTGAACGGTACCGGCCTGCTGGGGGGCGCCGATGCCGGCAACTACAGCGTCAGCAATCCGGCTGGGCTGGTGGCCGACATCACGCCCAAGGCGCTGACGGTCAGCGGTATCACGGCCAGCGACAAGATCTATGACGGCAACACGACCGCTGCCGTCAACATCAGCAGCGCAAGCTACGCGGGATTGGTGAGCGGCGATGTACTCGAAGTCAACGCCACCGGCACCTTCGGCAACAAAAACGTAGGCAACGGCAAAACGGTGACGCTGGCCAGCAGCTACACCGGTGCCGACGTGGGGAATTACACCATCACGGACCAGGCCACCACCACCGCCAACATCACACCCAAGGCCTTGACGGTCAGCGGCATCACGGCCAGCGACAAGGTCTACGACGGCAACAACGCCGCCACCGTCAATGTGGCTGGCGCAAGCTACGCTGGCCTGATCATCAATGACGATCTCGCGGTCACTGCCAATGGCGCCTTCGGCAACAAAAACGTGGCCAACGGCAAGACCATCACGCTCGCCAGCAGCTACACGGGCGCCGACGTCGGCAACTACACCATCACCGGCCAGGCTACGACGACGGCGAACATCACACCGAAAGCATTGACCGTCAGCGGCATTACGGCTGCCGACAAGGTCTACGACGGCAGCACGACCGCCACTGTCAACGTTGCTGGTGCAAGCTACGCTGGCCTGATCACCAACGACGATCTCGCGGTAACTGCCACAGGCGCTTTCGCAGACAAACATGTGGGCAGCGGGAAAGCCGTCGCCCTCAGCAGCAGCTACGCAGGCGCCGACGTGGGTAACTACACCATCACCGGTCAGGCGGCGGCCACGGCCAGCATCACCCCGGCCGCGCTGACTGTGACCGCGCAGGCCGACAACCGTGTTTACGACGGCACCACCGCGTCGGCAGCAGCGCCCGTGGTCACCGGCGCGCTGTACGACACAGTTGCCAGCGCAGCCACGCAGACCTTCGACAACAAAAATGCCGGCAGCGGCAAGACGCTGACTGCCGCCGGACTGGTCATGAACGACGGTAATGGCGGCAACAACTACAGCGTCAGCTATGCCGCGAACAACAGCGGTGTCATTACGCCAGCGTCACTTTCGGTGATCGCCGATAACCAGGCCAAACAGGTCTATACGCCCGACCCTTTGCTGACTTACCGCACCGGGCCGTTTGCGGCCGGCGACAGCGCGGCCTCTGTACTGAGCGGTGCGTTGCAGCGCGTGGCGGGCGAGCAGCCTGGCAATTACGCGATCAACCAGGGTTTGCTGGCAGCCAATGGCAACTACACGATCAACTACACGCCCGGCACCTTGTTGATCACGGCCGGACTGCTGCCTGGTCAGGCTGCAGGGTCGACCGGCGGCACACCCTACCAGCAGGCAAAAGCGCAAACGCCGCTGCCAGCGCCTGAGTTCAGGCCGCTTTCTGCGTGTATCCCGCTGGCGGGTCGTGGCAACTGTGCCGGTGAACTGCCGCTAACGATTGTGGATGAGGGCATGCGCATGCCGGCGCTTGCTCAAAGCACCAACTGAAGGACTTTATTCATGCAACCCAGCTGACGGATGATTGGCTCACGGGTTTTCCGGACTTGATGTAGAGCTCGACCGCTCGAATCCTGTCTTGGCACGGATACGTGAACTACCTCCTGATAGTCCAATTTTTGTCTGCATCCCCTCTTGGGCAGGTTATGAGGAATCAAAACAAACCTTAAGCGCAGCATTCCAGGTGCTGGAGTTCAAGGCCGGTTTCCGCTAGGTGCAAGTCATGGCCCACTGCCGGCGGGCGGCCGCCTGAAGGAAGTCGATCACAGCCCGTACGCGCGCGGCGTTGCGCAGGTTGGGCAGGGACACTGCGAACATCGTGTGGGTAACACCGGAAGCGTAAGGTGATAAAACCTCCTTCAAAAGGCCCTTGGCCACGTCCCCCGCAGCCAATGGAACCGACAGCATGCCGATGCCCGCCCCGGCCACCAGGGCGTGATGCACCAAGGCCGTGGTATTCGTTGCGAGCTGTGACCTGACAGTGACTTCGACCGACCGTCCGGCCTTGCGGAACGCCCATGTCACAACGGGCCCCTGCGCGGTATGGGTTACCGTCTGATGCCTGCCAAGCTCCTCCGGGTTGGCGGGTTCTCCATATTGGCGCAAATATTCAGGCGAGGCGTACAGGCGGCGTTCAAAGGAGCCAAGGGCACGGGCGACCACAGCCTCGCTATTGCCCACTGTGGTGCGCAGGGCCACATCGATCCCGTCCGTCACGAGATCGGCAACCCGGTCATCGGCCACTATCTCGATGCGCAACTCCGGGTATCGCGCGCGCAGCGGGCCCAGCTGCGGCACAACCAGTTCCTCGCAAATCTCCTGGCTTGATGCCAGCCGCAGCGCACCGGCCACGCGATTTCGCTGTTTCGACACCGCGGCAGAGATGTCCTCCATCCGCGCCAGCAGTTCACGCGCTTCCTGCGCCAGCTCAAAGCCTTCGGCGGTTGCCGACAGCCCATGTGTGGACCGGCGCAACAAAGTGACCCCATACCCCGTTTCGAGCCGGTTGACTCCCCGGGTAACGACAGAGACTGCCACGTCCAGCTCTCGGGCGGCCGCAGAGAACGAATTGAGGTCGAGTGAGCGAACCAGCCACCGCAAGTCCGCAGGGTCCGGCAGGAAGTGTTTCATCGGGGTTGCCTTTGCGTTTCGAGCAAAACCGATTATGCGGGATGGTGGTTTCCGGCTGTAGTGGCTCGCCCTAAAGTGGCGACACCAACCCAAAAAAGGAAACAACCATGCCTATCCTCAATGTCAAGATCTCGGCGAACCGTACGCCAGAACTCTCGCAACTCGTCACCGACACGCTGCTGGACCTTTCCAGCCGCTTGCTCGGAAAGCGACGTGACCTCACCGCAGTGGTGATCGACTATGTCGATCCGCGCGACTGGTTTGTCGCCGGAAAATCGCTGGCCGAACTGAAGATGACCAGCTTCTACTTCGACATCAAGGTGGTGGACGAAACCAACACCAAGGCCGAAAAGGCCCGGTTTGTCGCCGAATCATTTGAAGCGTTCGGGCGCATCCTAGGAGACCTGCACCCAGAAAGCTATGTGTACGTGCAAGACGTGCGCGGCAGCGCGTACGGCTATGGCGGGCGCACCCAGGAATACCGCCATCAACATCCAGACCAGTAAGAGGCAGAGCCATGGAACTAGCAAACACTATCGTCGCCGCGGCTATGCGCCGGGCCGGACTCAGCACCTGGATCCCGGAAGGGGAAGGGAAATGGTCACTTCCGATCCAGTTCCTGCCAGATGGTTCAGGCTGGGTCGAATTGATGCGGCTCAAGCCGGGCACACGGCTGGGTTTACACCGACACACTGGCGAGGTTCACGCCCTGACCTTGGTTGGCGAGCGTCGCTTGAACGACGGTCGCATGGTGGGCGTCGGGGACTACATTCATGAGCCTGCCGGCAATGTGGACTGGTGGGAAGCTGTAGGGGACGAGGAACTCCTGGTGCACGTCGTCGTCAAGGGCAGTGTCGAATACCTCGGAGCGCACCACAGCGTACTGCAGCGGATAACTGCCGCCGACCGGATCTCGGACTACCACCGGCATTGCGCAGTAGTCGGCGTGCAGCCTCGCGTGCTGGACTAGCTGGGCGATTCACGAATTGCCGATAGCCATGTCCTGCTTCACCCGGGCCTTGCCGGCGCTCATTGCTCTGTGCGCCGGGCGTATTGCAAATGCGCACCAAAGCCCAACTGAGCAGTCCAGCGCCACAGCACGCCTTGGTCACATGGAACTGCGGGCCTTGCTGGGCGGGTGGCCGATAACACGCTTGAACGCCCGGCTGAACGAGGCCTCCGAGTCGTAACCCAGCCGGTCAGCGGCCACTGTGACACGCATGCCGTCCTGCGCGATCCAGTTGCGGGCCTGGAACATGCGAATGCGGGCCACGTACCTGGCCGGGCTTTCGCCCACCGATTCCTTGAAGGCCTGGGCAAAACGTGATCGCGATGCGCCCATGATGTTCGCCATCTCCGGCACGCTCCAGTCCTGCTCCGGCGTCGCGTGAATGGCTGCAAGCACCTTGCCCACACCGGGCGAGCGCAGCGCTGCGATCCAGCCTGTCGAGTTGCTGCAAGCGCATTCCACCCAGGCGCGGATGATGCTCGCGGCGAGCACGTCGGCCATGCGGGCCAGGATGCCGCAGGCGCCGATGCGGTTGAGCGAGGCTTCACGTTCCATCGCGTCAAGCAGCATGGGCACGCCCGGATCGCGTTGGGCCAGGTCGCCGGCGCGGATCACCTCCGGCATCATGGCCAGCAAGGGGTGCAGCGGGTCGAGGTTGAAGGTCATGCTGCCGCAGAACATGACGTGGGAGGGTACTTGCGCCACAGAAGCTCCGTCCCGCAGCAGGTAGATGTCGTCCGCGACCCGCTCGCGATCAAAGGTCGCGAGGTCTACCGGCGGCACTTCGGGCGAACTGGCCAAGGTGTGGGCCGTGCCGCGCGGCAGCAGCACCGCGTCACCGGCCTTCAGTTCCATCCACCCGGACTGCGGCGTGTGCATCCAGGCGTCTCCGCTGGCGACGAAGTGAAAACGTGCGGCCGGTTGCGCGGCAAAGGAAATCGCCCACGGCGCATGCATGAGGCAGCGGCCGTACTCAACGCCTTCCAGGCGCAGGCCCAGCAGGACTTTGGTGAGGGAATCGGGCCCTGCGGCAGGCAGGCCCCCGTCTTCTTGAGGAGGCTGAACGACGGGCGTGAAAGTTCTGGAGGAATCGTCAAGCATTTCGGCTCTTTCGCCATGGAAAGGTGTCGATGCTAGGCCTAAGCTGGCAACCCTGTCCTCAACAAGGCTTCATATTTCATGTCATCAACTTCCTGTTCTGCCTGTCTCGATCCGCTGGCCGCCGGTGTAACTCCTGTCAATGATCCGCCCGGTGAGGCCGCCGCGCTCTGGGCGGCGGTCGCCTCACTGTCCCTGGGCGTGTTCGGCCTGGTCACGGCGGAATTCCTGCCGGCCAGCCTGCTGACCGCCATGGCGGCTGACCTGCACGTCACGGCAGGCGCTGCGGGCCAGGCCGTCACGGCCACCGCGCTTGTCGGCGCGGTGGCCGCGCCGACCATCCCCTTGCTGACGGCACGCTTTGACCGCAAGCGGGTGCTGCTGACGCTCACAGCCCTTTTGTTCGTATCCAACCTGTTGGCGGCGACAGCCGCCTCGCTCTCGGTGCTGCTGGTCGCGCGCGTGGTGCTCGGCATCGCGCTGGGAGGGTTTTGGTCGATGGCGGCGGCACTGGCCATGCGCCTGGTGCCGGAACGGCTTTTCCCGCGCGCAATGTCGCTCGTGTTGACGGGCGTGTCCATTGCCACCGTCTGCGCGGCGCCCGTCGGCGCGTGGATGGGTAGTCTTTGGGGATGGCGCAGTGCTTTTGTCGCGGCAGGTGTCGTCGGCCTGCTGGCTTTCGTTGTGCAGCTGGTCGCGTTGCCGCCCCTGCCGCCACGCGACCAGGCCAGTCTGAAGGGCCTGCGCGATCTGCTTACGCGGGGGCCGGTACGCATCGCTCTGCTGGCAGTGCTGCTCGTGATATCCGGCCATTTTGCGGGCTTCACCTACATCCGGCCCGTGCTTGAAGACGTGACGAAGCTGCCAGTGGCGGCGATTTCCGCTGTGCTGCTGGGCTACGGCATCGGCGGCTTCTTCGGGAACTTTGCAGGGGGCTGGCTGGCGGGGCGCAGTGAGCGATACGCGATCGTCGCAGGCAGCGCAATGATCGCCTTGCTTGCGGCTGCGCTGCTCATTGGCGGCAGCTCCACCGTGGTCACCGCTGTGGCGGTGACGCTATGGGGGTTCGCATTCGGCGCATTTCCGGTCGGCTTCCAGACCTGGATCGTGCGCGCCGCGCCCGACCAGGCAGAGGCCGCGGGCGGCCTGCTGGTGGCAGCGTTCCAGATCGCCATCGCCACGGGCGCCATCGCAGGCGGCCTCATCGTTGACTGGACTGGAGCGCTCGGTGCCCCTGCATTTGCCATGGTGGCTGTGGCGCTGGGCGGCCTGCTGGCATGGCGGCGTGGCCCGGCGCCCGCCGTAGCTGAAGCACGGAGGCAGTCATGACAAAGTCAAAACCAGACCCTAGCATCAATCGGCGCATCACCTTGGCGGCGCATCCGCGCGGCCTGCCTGTTGCGTCTGACTTCAAGCTCGTGACCGAGCCCGTGCCGCGCCCAGGCGAAGGCCAGGTACTCCTGCGAACGCATTTTCTTTCGCTGGACCCGTACATGCGCAACCTGATGGACGAAATCGGGCCTGGATACGCACCACCCGTTCCATTGGGCGGCACCATGCCGGGCGGCACAGTCAGCAGCATCGTCGACTCCAGGCATCCCAAATATCGCGTTGGTGATCTCGTGCTAGCCAACGCTGGCTGGCAGGACTACGCTCTGAGCGATGGGAACGACCTGCAGGTCATTGGTGACATGGTCCGTCCGTCTCTGGCGCTTGGTGCGCTCGGAATGCCGGGCTTCACAGCTCACGTCGGATTGCTGGACATCAGCCAGCCAAAAGTTGGTGAAACTGTTGTGGTTGCAGCGGCGACCGGTGCGGTGGGCGCCATGGTCGGCCAGATCGCGAAACTCAAGGGCGCCCGCGTGGTAGGCGTCGCCGGCGGTACCGACAAATGCCGGCAGGCGGTCGACGATCTGGGCTTTGATGCCTGCGTCGACAGGCACGGGCCATTGTTCAGGGAACAGCTTGCTGCCGCATGCCCGGCGGGCATTGACGTGTACTTTGAAAACGTCGGAGGCGACGTATTGGCGGCAGTCCTTCCGCTCCTCAATCTTGGCGCCCGTATGCCTGTGTGCGGCTTTGTCGCACATTACAACGACTCGGCAGGTTTTCCCGGCATCAGTCAGCTGCCGCAGTTCCTGGCCGCCATTTTGCAAAAGAGGGTGCGGGTGCAGGGGTTCATCATTCTTGACCACTATGGCGCGCGCTTTGACGTGTTCCGCAGTGACATGGAAGAATGGATCAACAGTGGACAGGTCAAGGCGTTGGAGCACGTTGTGGATGGTCTTCTGCAAGCACCCGCCGCCCTGTCAGACCTGCTGCAGGGCCGGCACTCCGGCAAAGTCGTCGTACGCCTGGAGGCATAGCTGCAGAGGGGCAGATTTACGCTGCCTCGCGTGGCGCGGCCCTGTCCAGGGTTACAACACACCGGCCTTGTAGACGCCGGGTACCGGTTCGCCGGTGACTTCGAGCACGCCGACCGCGCCCTTGCCTGCGCGTGACAAGGCGTGGTCCACCAGTAAATACCTTCCGGGGTGTTGGACCTTGATTTCGACGATGGTCGCGCCGCCGGGTGCCACCAGCGTTGTCTGTACGTCGTGCTTGAGACCCGTGAAGGAGCCTTCGCTGTACACGGTATCGAAGATCTCACCGATAACGTGGAAAGACGAGATTTTGTTGGGCCCACCGACGCCGAAGTAGATGCGCACGGTTTCGCCTACCTTGGCCTGAAGTTTATGGGTCTTGCTCAGTGCACCGACTTCGCCGTTGAAGACGTAGTAGTCGGGTAGTTCATTGGCCATCTTTTCGAGATCGGCTTCCTGGTGCCCCTTGACGCCATGTGGGCGGCCCGTGTACATCTCTCCTTGCATCACGTAGTACTCGCGGTCCACCTTAGGCAAGCCGCCTGCGGACTCGACCAGGATCATTCCGTACATACCGGCCGCGATGTGCTGTGGCACCAGGGGCGTGGCGCAGTGGTACACATACAAGCCCGGGTTGAGCGCCTTGAAGGTGATGGTCTTTTCCTGGCCCGGAGCAACCTGCGTGTGTTCGCCGCCGCCATGGCCGCCTGTCACCGCATGCAGGTCGATCGAGTGGATCATCTTGCTGTCACGGGCATTGGCCAGCGTTAGCTCAATGGTGTCGCCTACGCGGGCGCGCAGCATCGGACCGGGCACCTGGCGGTTGAAAGTCCAGTAGGTAAAGCTCGTGCCGTCGTCGAGCTTGCCGGGCAACTCGACCGTTTCCATGCGGTACTTCAGGGTCTTGGGAGCCCGGTCCCCTACGGCAGCCGGCACCGTGGCCGGGTTGGCGGCGACGCTGACTGCGGAGGGGTCGGCTGCGCGCTGCGGCACGGGGGCTGGGGTATAGAGCGCAAGCGCAGCCTGGCCGGAGTCGCTGCCAGCGGGCGTAGGGACTTGGGCAGAGGCGGGGCCGCTGACTTGCAGCCGGCCTTCCATGCCGATCTGCCGGTGACCGGGGATTGAGCAGTAATAGGTGAACGTACCAGAGCGCGGAACCTTGAACCGCAGAGTGGTCTTGCCAGTGCCGGGGCTGAACTTGGACGATGCGACGTTGAGTTCGGGTATCACCAGGTCATGCTCCGCGCCTTCGCCGCTTTCCAGCACGATCTCGATTGTGTCGTCCACGTTGGCGGCAAGGGTCGGGTTCACCTGTCCTTTGTCGTCGACGAACACCATTTTCCCGTCGACGATGTTGGTGTGCAGTTCGTAGCGCTTGATCCGGGCGGGTGCCGCAGCGGTTGAAGTGTTGCCGGACGCGGCAGCGGTATGCGCCGAGTGTGCGGCAGGCTGCGCCTGCACGGACAAAGCCGTGGCGAGGATACCGATGGCGGCGGCGATGGCGCCGAGGGAGAGGGTCCGTTTCATGTGGCGTTTCCTTGGTCTTTGTGCCGATTCGGCAGTTCTGACTATGCGAGTGATGTGCCACGACAAGCTTGCTTTAGATCAATGCCTTGCCAGATAGATGGCTTGTTCGACCTGAATAAAAATGGTTCAGAACGTTCGGGTTGCCGTGTCGGGCAACGCCCGCCTTCAGCCTGTTTCTTTTCTTTCCTGGCACGAGCCCGGTTGACAGAGTTCGCTCATGTGTCGAGTAGCGCCAGCACGCGCCGTGTGGCGGCAAGGGCTCGGCGTGCGCGATCGGTGGCGCCGACGGTGAGTGCCAGCGTGTGCGTTGGCACTTCGAGGCTGAGCGGGATGTTGCGCGGCGCGGCGCGCAGGAGACCGAGGAGGTCCACTTCGCCATCGCCAGGAAACAGGCGCTCGGAGCGGGCCTCGGCGAGGATCGCGTCCATCGTCGGTGGAATGGCTGCGGGCACGTCACAAAACTGCATGAAACGAAAGCGCGATGGCGGGATCTCGGCAATGTCCTTGATGCAACTGCGTGAGCGGCTCAGATGGAAGGGGTCGATCAGCACACCTGCGTTGCTGCGGCCGGTGCGCTCAACGATGCGCGCAGCCTGGGTCAAATCCTTCGCGTCGGTCCAGGGCATGAATTCCAGGACGGCTGCCAGCCCGTAGCTGTTGGCGAGGTCGCAGAATGCGGCGAAGGTATCGGTGAGCCGGGCCTCGTCGGGATCGTTTCCGGCCACAAGCAACTCGCTCGCGCCGAGCCGGGCGGCGATGGCAATCGCGGCTTCGTAGTCGCCGACCAGGGTACCGGGCTTGATGCGAAAGATTTCGACATCAAGCACCTTGATGCCGGTGTCCGCCAGGCGATGTTCGACTTCGCGCAGCATCTGCGTGTCTCCCACAATGTCGTACTGCGGCTCGGTCGGCGTTGCCGGCAGCAGGCGGATGCCGACATGGCTGAAGCCGGCGTCAAAGGCGCACGTCACCATTTCCGGCGGTGTCAGTTCCAGCACAGTCAAGGCGGCGAGTGAAATGGGTCGGGTCATATTCCTGGCTCCGGGCTCACGTCGATGAGGGCAACTGAGACTCCTTCTTCATCATCCAGAGTTCCTGGGTGTCCAGCGCGACACGTTCTACCACTCCGTCGCTCTCGAGTCTTTCCAGCGCCTCCAGTGTTGTAGCTTCCGGAGGGACGGGCTCTTCCCAATCGATCCAGAAAGAGTGGATTCCCCTGGCCGTATCGACTGAGTGCGGGGCACTCTCAAGCTTTCTGCGGATACAGAGGACGGCGAAATCGACCAGTTGTTTGTTCATCAAGCAAGCTTGTTTTGTGGAGATGCCGCTGCGTGTCATTAAGCGTGCGCGTGCCGTGCACTACTGCATGCCGCAATGTCTTCGAAGCGCCTGTTCTGCAGTTTCTTCGCAATAGATGACTTCATTATTGTCCTGGTCAGCTCAAAACCAGTCATTTTCTTTGGAAACTAACTATTCGCAATAGTGGCATTCCATTCTTTGGAAAGTTTCCACGGTTTTCAAAGTGACGGGACATATCTGCACCAAGGCATGGATATTTTTGTCCTGCTGGTTGCACAAGCACGGACAGATGTCGAGGGCCTTCGACCGGCACGCTTTTCCGGTATGCGATGCCTTCGCTCAACTAAAAAAAGAGCGGTGCAAATTAGTCCCCCTCACCTTCGGAGGTGAAAAAAATAGTCATGCAAATCAATGCGTTAAGAGATTTTTAAGGTTGGCATGCCGCTTGCAAAAACAGTGCGGGAGAAATTCCGCCCGCGGCCCTCGTGGCTTGGCGAGCGTTTCTGCAAGTGCGTGCGGTATTGACTATGAGAGGCTAAAAATGGCTGAAAGTGTTCAAAAATGGCTGGAGCGTAATCGTCCGCCCCGGGTGAAGATCACCTACGAGGTGGAGACTGGCGGCGCCATCGAAAAGCAGGAGCTCCCCTTCATTGTTGGAGTGTTCGCCGACCTGGCCGGCGATCGCGATCCCGACGTGGAATTTCCGCCCTATAAGCAACGGCAGATGGTGCCTATTGACCGGGACCTCTTCAACGACGTCATGAAGACGCAGTTGCCGCGTGTGGCTCTGGGCCGCGTTCCGCGTATCCCGTCACCACCCGGTGCAATGCAGATCGGAGCCGTCGAATCGGCCAATCTGTCCGGCGACATTACTTTCAGTTCGCTGGATGCGTTCGACCCGATCGCCGTCGTGCGCGCCATTCCTGACCTCAACAAGCTCTATCGGGTACGCAGCAACATCCGCATGCTGCAGTCGCGGGCGGAGTCGAGCGACCGGCTCAACGACCAACTGAATCTGTTGATCGCCAAAACACCGGACGGCCAGGCCAAGCGCGCACAACTTCAGGTGCTGGCCGGGCCGGACTACCGCAACAGCGTCGTCAAAGCAGACATGGACAAGGCGCCTGGCGAACTCAAAAAGGCCACATCTTCTTTGTACGACCTGGCCATGGTGATGGGCAAGGCCGATCAGACGCCCAAGCTCAAGGCTGCCACCGATTGGGGATATGAGACCGTCAACAGCGTGGGCGCGGACGGCAAGCCGGTGGTTGACGCCGATGCAACCCTGGCGCCGCTGCGCAGGCTGCTGGGGGTGTTTTCGACCCCGGACACACCGGAGAACCTGCAGACAGTGTCAGCCCAGCTGCAGCAGCTTACGCAGTGGGATGCCGGCCTGTCCTCCAAAATCCAGCTGGAACGCAATGCGATTGCCAGCAATCTCGGCGCCGACCCCACTGTGACCGCGACGCAGACCAAGCTCGCTGCGGACGCCACAGCGCTACTGGCAGCTCTCGTACCCAAGGACGGCCAGATCGATGCCGACGCGAAAAGGGCTGCTCTGGCTGTGCTCGGCATGCAGCAGACCGACGACAGCGATTCGATTGCGATGCCGGCTGACGCAGCACAGGTGCGCACAGTGGCCGAGCAAAAGCATGACGCGGTCAATCGCAGGGTGGCCAACAATATGCTGCTTGTTCTTAGCGGCGCTACCGACACGCCTGACCCGAAAGCAAAGCCGGTGCCTCCGACAAAAAAGCAAGCCAGGCAGAACATTGATACGGTCTTCGCTCTCATGGATGCAGCCGGCCTGAAAACCGACGAAGACAGGCAGAAATTCCTCGGTCCGATTGGTTTCTTTGCGACCGATGTACTGGCGCGGCTCGATGCTCCGGGTTCCACCTATGCGCCGGTCGCCGCGATAACCGCGATTGACTCGCACATCTCCGACATCGACAGCTGGTTGAGCAGGCAATTGAGCGTGATCATGCATGCGCCGAAGTTCCAGGAGGTCGAAGCGACCTGGCGCGGCTTGCACTATTTCGTGTCAAACACCGAAACCGGCAAGATGCTCAAGCTCAGTGTCTTCAACGCCACCAGGGACGAGCTGCTGGATGACATGGAGAAGGCGGTCGACAAGGACCAAAGCAAACTCTTCAAAATGATCTACGAAGACCAGTACGGCACCTTCGGTGGTTTGCCCTACAGTCTTCTGATTGGCGGCTACGAGGTGGGGCGCAGCGCCAAGGATATCGAATTCCTGCGCAAGATCGCGGAAGTTGCGGCCTCCGCCCATGCGCCATACATCACCGCGGCCTCGGCGTCGCTGTTCGGACTCGACAGCTTTCGCGACCTCGCCAAGCCCCGTGACCTGGAAAAAATCTTTGAAAGCATTGAGCTGGCCGGCTGGCAGGAATTCCGCGAAAGCGAGGACTCCCGCTATGTGACACTGGTGATGCCGCATGTGCTGCTGCGCCTGCCTTACGGCAAGAACAGCTGGCCGGTTGACGGCATGGATTTCGAGGAGACTGTCGGGCCTTCCAGCAGTTCACCCGACAGCGGCAGCTTCCTGTGGGGCAACGCGGCCTACATGCTGGCGCAGCGCGTGACCAACGCGTTCTCCAAGTACAACTGGACAGCAGCGATACGCGGGGTTGAAGGTGGTGGACTGGTTGAGGACCTGCCGACCTACAGCTACCGCACCGATTCCGGGGCGGAGGAGTTGTTTTGTCCGACTGAAGTGTCCATCACCGACCGGCGCGAAAAGGAGCTTAACGATCTGGGCTTCATCTCGCTATGCCATTGCAAGGGCAAGGGGCAAGCTGCATTCTTTGGCGGGCAGACCAGCAACCAGCCGAAGAAGTATTTTTCCGACAGCGCCAATGCCAACGCGCAGATTTCCGCGCTGCTGCCCTACATGCTCGCAGCCTCGCGCTTCGCCCATTACATCAAGGTCATCATGCGCGCCAAGATAGGCAGCTTCCTGACGCGCGGCAATGTGGAGGCCTACCTCAACACCTGGATATCGAACTACGTGTTGCTCGATGAGAACGCCTCTCAGGACGCAAAGGCGAGTTTCCCCCTGAGCCAGGCGAACGTGATCGTGAAGGACGTGCCGGGCGCTGTGGGTTCCTACAACGCGGTGGTCTTCCTAAGGCCGCACTTCCAGCTTGAGGAATTGACGACCTCGATCCGCCTTGTGGCGAATCTGCCGAAGTGATGCATTCACTTCCCACCCAACATAGACCAACGAAAGACAAGCCATGGATCTGATACTGCTACAACCCGGCGACACTTCTGTGTTCCCCACAACAAGCAATGACTGGGCCACGGGCGGCAGCCTGATTTCGACCGGCGCCGACTGGACCGCCAATGAGGAACTCAAGCTCGGCCAATGCATCGAACTGGTGTCAGTGCACCAGGGTATGAAGCAGCAGGTGACGACGGACGTCAGCAATTCGGCGCGCACCTCTGGCAGGCCGGTGATCACGGAGTTCACCTGCGTCAAATATGTTGACAAGACTTCGGTCAAGCTCTACGACTTCTGTTTGCGCGCGAAGTCGCTGGGCGACAAGGCCAAGCCCTCGTACATCTACATCCTGCGCAACTCGGGCGACAAGGTCGGCAACATCATTACCTTCATGCTGCGCGACGCGCTTATCAGCGAAATTCAATTCCAGTCACATCCTGACGACATGCCGACCGAGCAGTTCAAGCTTAACTTCACAGAGATCGTCTGGACCTACGCCGTGCAGACGCCGGACATGCAGGTCAAGGGGAATGTCACTGCCGGCTGGAGTCTGGCGCAGAACAGGCCTTTGACGGCGTTCACTTGAGCCTCGTTGCGGCCCTGCGGGGGCCGTGGATTTTCGTTGTTTTTGAGATGGCGTACCGTTGTTGCGGCGCGCCGGCCCAAGGGGATAAACATGCAGTTCTTGCTTGAGCGCCTGGAGTTTGCAGGTGCGGCGCCGGCGCAAAGCGGCCAGAGCTTCAATCTGCGCGATGCCGTGCGGCTGCAGATTCAGCGGCTGGTTAGCTCGCACGTCTGGGCTGGTTCGACCGGTCTGGAACTCATGCGCGTCGGCCTGCCTTCCCTGACCGGCGCCGGTTACGCCCAAAAAGATGACATACAGCGTTATTCGCTGAGCATCCGCGACATGATCATGCGTCACGAACCCCGGCTGACGGGCGTACGTGTAACTGTTGAGGAAACCCGCAGTTCCGTCATGCCTTTCCAGGTAGTCGTCACCGGCAAGCTCGCCGACCAGCCGCTGACAGAGACCTTCAGCTTCGGGTTGCCGCGCCGCTAGGCGCTTCCAGGCCATGCAAGTCTACGGAACTCAACTCAAGGACTACTACCAGCGTGAACTGGCAGGGCTGCGTAACGACGCCGCTGCATTTGCGCAGGCCTATCCGACGGAGGCGCAGGCGCTCAAACTCGATCGCACCGGCTCGCACGATCCTCACGTGGAAATGCTGCTGCAGTCCTTTGCTTTCCTGACCGGCCGTGTGCAATATGAGTCCGAAGTCAGCAAGGCGCTGATCCCGAACGTACTCCTCGGTTACCTTTATCCGCACCTGGCGGCACCCGTGCCGTCCATGTTGATTGCTCAGGTCCGCGTCAAGCCGGACGACGCGGCCGGCGCGGTTCTGGAGCGCGGGCGGCAGGCCAGTGTGACGGCCGAGGACGGCCGGGGCCGGAAAAGCGTCTGCCGCTTTACGACAACCTGCGACTTGCCTTTGGTGCCGCTGGGCATTGTCGAGATTGACATGCTGCAGGCGGGAGATTTTCCGGTCGGGTTGAGCGACGAGCGTTGCCTGTCGGTGCTGCGTGTTCGGGTGCGCAGCCTGGGTATCGATCCGGTGAAGGCGCTCAAGAAAACCCGGTTGCGTTTTTATATCGACACCAGCCAAAAAGACGCCTGGTATTTGCAGGAGATGCTGGGCCTGCACCTGCACGCCGTTGACATCGCACAGATTGGTGGTGAGCCACTGCCAGGCGAAAACCAGAGCGCCGTCCACTGGCTCGGGTTTGGTGATGAAGAGGCCGCTCTCCCGGTCCGAAGCAACATGCATCCCGGACACCGGCTTCTCCAGGAATATTTTTCCTTTCCGGAAAAATTTATGTTTTTCGAAACCGGCGAGTTTGACCTCGCTCCGTTTGAGAATGGTTTTGACTTGTTGTTCCAGTTTGACGTGGCTTCCCATAAGGATCGCCAGCTCTCGTCACGCTCGCTCAAGCTCAACTGCGTGCCGATGGTGAACCTCTATCGTCAGCGCATGGAACCCCTGGCGCTTGACCACACGCAGTACGAATACCAGCTAACCGCAGATGTGCAGAACCGCCAAAACTGCGAGATTTACAGCATTGAGGAGCTGGTTTCCATTAGCGCCGACGGCAGCCAACGCAAGCTGGCGCCGTACTTCGAACTTGGAAATGCGCAGACGCGTGGCGCAGATGACTATTTTTATGTCATGCGGCGCGAGGAAAACCAGCTTGGCGGTATTGCCGGTACCGAGGTGTACGTATCTTTTCTTGACGTCCGGCAGCAGATGGCACTGCCGCCGGCAGAAGTGGTTGGCGGGCGGGCGCTTTGCACCAATCGCAAGCTGGCAGAACAGCTGCTGATCAAGCAATCCCTGCAGCTCGAAGGGGCGGGGCCGATCACGGTACTCGAAGTGATAAGCCGGCCTTCGCGTCACATCACCCCGGCACTGATAGGGCGACGTCCCTGGTCGCTGGTGTCCCAGCTCGGCATGAGCCACTTGTCGATGGCAGAGGGACCGCAGGCGCTCGCTGCATTCAAAAGCATGCTGCGCGACCACATCGACCCTCTGCAGACACAGGCTTTCCGCAGCATTGAAGGAATTCAGGCGCTTCAATGYCGGCCCGGCATGCGCTACACGATACGCGATGGAGTGCGGGGCTATGTGCAATGCCTCTATATCACCCTCACACTGAATCGAAAACAGTTTGAGTCGACCAGCATGCTGCTGTTCGCATCGGTGCTGCGCTACTTTCTCGCGCTCTACTCAACAGTCAACAACATGGTCTGCGTAAGCCTGGAAACCACTGACGAGAAAGGAGTACTCAAAAGATGGCCGCCAATGGTTGGGGCCCAGATCGTTCTTTGAGCCGCCGGCTCGAGCAGCGTTTTGGGGAGTTCAATTTCCTGCAGATGATCCGTCTGTGGCTGCGCCAGCCGGATGATCGTGCCGGCGGGTCAGGCCAGACCGTGCGTTTCGAGGCTGACCTTGATGCGGGCTTTCCCGCGCGCGCGGCGAGCGCAGTGCGTGTGCAGGCCATTGCATCCGGGTCCTCTGCGGTACCGGCGCTGATCGACGCCGAAGGCGATCAGCGTGACCGGCCGCAAATGCTGGCGATCACCACCCCGGACTTCTGTGTTGGCAGTGCACTCGGTCCCTTGCCCGAACCTTTTCTCGAGTGGATGCGCGAGCTGGATCGCGCAGGAAAATCCGCGACGCGCGCATTTCTCGACATTTTCAATAACCGGCTAAATCTGCTGCGTTATGAAACCCGCGCTGGCTTTGAGCCTGGGCTGAACAACGAGCGGCCTGAGCGCAGCCAGCTCGCCGAATACCTTGGCGCGCTGATGGGGGTGGACAACGCCGAGCAGGCCGGGCAAATCCCGATGCCCCAGCGCCAGTGGCTCGGCATCGGGGACTTGCTGGCGAACGGCCGGCGGTCGGCAGCCGGGCTGGTTCAGGTGCTCTCGGTGCAGCTTGGATTTCCAGTCAGGTTGCAGGCACTGGTGGGCGCATGGCGTGCAATCGATCCGGAGGATCAGCACCGCCTGGGCCGCAGTGGTCACCGGCTTGGTGTTGACATGCTGCTTGGTCGCAGCACTTGGGATCAGCAGTCGCGCATCCGGTTGACCGCAGGCCCTGTCTCATATTCCCAACTGGAGGCGCTGTTGCCGCCGCTGAAAAAAGGCACAGAACCAAAACGTTCGCTGCGTCAATGGCAACGGCTGCAACGCCAGGTCGATATCGGCAGCGAAGCGCCTGCCGTGCGCAGCTCGTATGAGGAACTGCAAGGCTTGCTACGGTTGATGCTTGACCGTCGCCACGATGCCGAGATCGAACTTTCGGTGCTTGCAGAAGAGGTGCCGCTGGCGCGGCTGGTATCGACTCAGGTCTCCGGCTTCTCCGGTATGCGCCTGGGCTTTAACGCATGGTTGAAGTCGCGGCCGACGGATAGCGCCGCTGGCATTTCGGGTGTTTATGTCGCGCGCTTTCTGGTCCCTGCTTATGAATCGGGAGCCATGACATGAACGACCGCGTCACTGGCATAACGACCGCGCTGGCTCTGCTATCGCCGGCGCCGGTCGTCTACCTGCATGTCGCGCTGTTCCTGGAGACGGGCGTCATCCTGGGTGACGGTAGCTTTCGGCTGGTCAGCTTTAAAGGGCAGGAAAGCATTTCTGATCATTTTGAGTACGAACTGGAGTTGCACGGAAACTCGGACCCCGAGAGTGGCCTTGAGCTGGCCTTTGATGACCTGCTCGGGCGACCGGTCACTGTGGGGGTTCACTACCCGGTGTTGGATGACCAGCAGCAGCCGACGCGCGAAGAAGCCAACGAGTGGTTTGACCAGGCCGTACAGGGCCAGGACGAAGGCGTGCGGTTGTCCCTGTTCAATGGCATCGTCGCATCCTTCTCAATGGAACAGCCAGGCGTCTATCGCGTGACCATGCGGCCGGCACTTTGGAAGCTTACGCTCACGAACAACTACTGCATCCATCGCCAGCTGAATGTGCGTGATGCTATTGCGGGCGTCCTGCACAAGCACAACATTGTTTTTTCGGTCGCGGCGCTGGTCGGCTCAGGAAATCTGGCAGTCGCGAGGCAGCAGGACTGGCTGCAGGCCGGTGAAAGCGACTACGAGTTCGTGCGGCGGCTCATGTCGAAAGCGCACATTTATTATTTCTACGTGACCACCGGCACTAGCCACACAGTGGTGTTCGCCAACCGGCCTGTTTATCCGGAAGCCCTGCCCGGTGGCAAGCCGCTACGCTACTGCGGCACCCAGGAAGATACTCTCGGCTTGGCTCAGCCCGACATGATCAGCGACTATCGCTTTCAGCAGAGTCTGGCCAGCAGCGCGGTGACCTCGGTGTTCACGCGCGAGGAGGCGGCCTGGGAGTCGGATGCAGTGGCCGGGTTCCAGAGTTTTCATGCACAGACCAAGCCGGCGCCTGGCGCCTTGCCATTCAACCAATACCAGATCTACCAGTACGGCTGCAGCGACGTTGAGGTCGATCACTATGCCCATGCAACGCAGGACACCCTGGATACGGGTAGCCGGCAATTCAGTGGTTCGAGCTATTGCCCCTATCTGCATTGCGGCCACCGCTTCTCGGTGACGCAGGAAGTTCGTTCAGGGCAATGGCCGTTGCAGGTCAGACCTCAGCTGGAGGGAAGGAGCTTTGTCGCAACGCAGGTTCAGCACGAGGCAACGCTCGACGGCAGCTACAGCAACAAGTTCCAGGCGGCAGACGCGCAGGGACTGGTCACGCCGTTCTCCATCCAGGAGACACAGCAAGGCAGTGTGCTCGCCAGTGTCGTCTCGGGTGGGAGCCAGGGTGTTGCGCCGGTGGGCTGGCGCTATATGCGGAAAGACAACTTTGACCCGGAGACCAGCCGCATTGTCGACAGCGAGGGTATTTCGCCGGTGCTTGAGGCGCAGGGTGTCTATGTGCGGTTCTCGACAGGCCAGGACATCTTTTCACCGGACGGTGCCGACCCGGCGGAGCCGGTCTGGGTCAAATTGGCTGCGCACATGCAGACCGTGCCGGAGATCGGTACGACCGTCATCATTACGCGCGCGCAGGATCAATCCGAGCTGCCTGAAATCCAGAGCATCATCCAGGCTAATGGCACCAAGGTCATCATGCCGTCAGGCTGGACGGCCAATACCAACGTTGGCAGCAGCTATTCGACGGCCTACGGCGACGGCAAGAGCATCCGTTTCGGCTTGCACTCCGATGCCGACCTGGACAACGCGGTTGCCATCGTCAGCCAGCAATACGACAGCGGAAAGTTCCGCGAATCGTCGTATTCGCAGGGTGCCAGCTATGGCTATTCGACCTCCGAAGACGGCGCGAACGGCCTGTTGAGCCAGTCGGATTCCTTCGGTTCGACCCACAGCACCCACAAGGGGGCGGAAAGCTGGAGCAGCACCGAGTTCGGCACGACCACCAACCACTCGCTGGTGACCGGCGACGCCACCAACACCAGCAAGACCGAAGGCACGCTCAGCAACACGACTTCGCAAAACGCCGTGTTCAATACAACCACGACCGCGAGCCAAACCAGCGAGTCGTTCACGGTCAGCAGCGTCAATCTCGACGTAACCGGCCAGCACATCTCGACCTCGGCGGTCGGCATGGCTGTCAGCGCAAGCGCGACCGGGGTGCGGCTGTCGGGCTCGATGGAGGGAATGAGCAGCAGCAGCAGCATGGTTGGCCTCAGCGACAGTGACTCGGTCGTAGGCATGAGCATGCAGACCAGCGCGACCGGTTCGAGCAGCAACGTTGCGGTGACGCTTGCTTCGGATCATGTCTCGATGACGCTGGTCGATACGGGCACCAATCTGGTTGGCGTCAGCAGCAGCACCTCTCTGACCGGTGCCAGTACTGCGATGAACCTGGTTGGCGCTCACAACGAGGTCAGCCTGACCGGCCTGTCCAGCCGGGTCAGCCTCACGGGCCAGAGCAACAGTGTTTCAGTTCTGGGGTCGAGTACTGACATCTCGCTGTCGGGCGACACCACGGCGATCTCGATGAAAGGCGCATCAACCTCGATTGAAATGACCGGGGCCGGCATCCTGGTGCAGCTCACCGCGTTGCAGGCGACGATGCAGATCACGGGCCTGAGCCTGACGATCACCGAGCTGAAGATCTATCTCTAGGCCGCCATGAAGATCATCAAGCCCTTGAGCCTAGGCCTGCTCTACAAGACATACCGGCAATCCGGCATAAACCGCCTGGTGTTGACGGCGCTGGGATTCTTTCCGCTGGGTGAAGTCAGGCCGCAGCGCTTTCTCATGGAGGGCCCGCAATGGGCCCGGGTACTGGCCGCATTGCCGGCGGGCCAGGCGCTGGACGAGGCGATGCCTAAGACCGGAGCCGAGGCCATGGTGCTGGGTCGCGCTTGCGCACCGGGAAATCGTCCGGTGAAGCATATGGAAGCACGGCTGCAAGTCGGCTCCATCGACAAGCGTCTGGCGGTTTTTGGCGACAGGCAATGGCGCTATGGCGTCTTGCCGCTCTTTGGCATCTCGCAGCCTGCGGAATTTGTACACATGCCGCTTGATTTCGCACATGCCTTCGGTGGTCCGGGCTACGAAGCCAATCCGGTTGGCTGTGGCCATGACGGCAACCGGTTCGCCGCAATGGCCGGTGCGAACGAAGGGGTTATGCCGAACGTCGAGTACGCCGCTCAGCCCGTTGACTGCCATGGGCGTCGCTATCCCCCAGCTGGACTTGGGCCCATACCTATCGATTGGGTGCCTCGCAAGCGCTATGCCGGTACTTACGATGAACGCTGGCTGCGCGAGGATTATCCCGGCTTGCCGCGAGATCTTGACTGGCGGCTTTATAACCAGGCTGCCGCCGACCAGCGCATCGCGAATCCTTTCGCGGGCGGCGAAGCCTACCTGTTACAGGGGATGCATCCGCAGATTGAGACCATCCGGGGCGCACTGCCTGAGCAGCGCGTCAAGGCTTTCGCGCTCAAAAAGGACGCTTCTCCCGCTTCGCTGGCTGAAATCGGGCTGCGCATGGACACGGTCTGGTTCCTGCCCGAACAGCAACTCGGTGTTGCGGCCTGGCGGGGCGAGATGCAGATCACCGACAGCGATGCACTGGACATTGGGGTATTGATGCTGGCTTACGAAGGCGCGGCCGAAACGCCGCGTACCTTGAACCATTACGCGGAAGTGCTCACGCTGCGCCTGGACCCCAAGACTGCACCGTTGCATGCGCTCAACGAGTCGCAACTCGCGCCGCGGCTCGATCCAGTCGATCCCGCGCTGGCTGCCGCCGAAGCCGAAGCGGCACTGAAAAAACGCCAGGACGTGCTTGACGAAGTGACGCGTGAATTTTGGCAACAAAGCGGCATGAAGCCGCCCGCGGGCTACGAGCCGCCAAAAGCCGGGCCGCCCCTGCTCCAGACACCGTCGGCGAAGGCCCTGGCCGACGGCGACATGGACTTGACCAGCCTGATGCACAGCGTCGAAAAGCTGGTGGCCAGTACCCGCGAAAACGCGGCCGCACAGCAGGCAGCATTTACTCACCAGCTAGCAGAGCTACAGGTACTGACGGGGCAGACGGATGTTCCCGCTGGGGAGCATGGAAATGCTCCGGAGTCCGGGCCGCTCTGGACGGAGGTGTTGCAGCGCGCCGATGGTACGGCGACACGAGAGGCACTGGCGCCGCTCGCGCTGGCCGCGACGCCATCCCAACATGCCGACCTTATGGCTGCCGCGCAACTCAAAAGCAAAGCCCGCCATGCGTCTCCCGTCCCGCTGTCGCCCGCGCAGGCGCTGTCGCCCGCTGTCGCGTCGCTATTGGGGGCGCAGGTGCTGGCCTGGGCGAAGGCCGGAGAAAATCTTGCGGGCCGCGACCTTGCCGGCGCGGATCTGCGCGGTGCCATACTTGCGGGCCTTGACCTTGGCGGATGCATGCTGGAGTACGCCGACCTCAGCGGTGCCGACCTGCGCGGCTGTAACCTGCGTCGCGCTGTACTGACGCAGGCGCGGCTCAATGGCGCACTACTTGATGAGGCCAACCTTGATGAGGCCAATCTCTGCAGCAGCCACGCATGCGAAGCGAGTTTTCGCGGGGCGAGTCTTTGTTCGGCCCGTGCTTCCAAGGCGACCTGGAGACAAGCTTGCGGCTCCGATTGCGACCTGTCAGCCGCTCAACTCGACGATGCAGATCTTTGCGGCGCAAACTTCGATCGCGCGACGCTGGATACAACAATTTTCAACCAGGCCAAACTGGCTGGAAGTAGCTGGTGCGGTGCCTCGTTCAACAAATGTGTTGCCTGGAAGCTGCAGGCCCAGGGGGCCAATTTTTCGGGTTCGAGATGGGAGAGAAGTGCACTGATCGGTTCCGACCTGTCGGCCAGTAAATGGAGGGAGGCCCGACTGGTCCAGGTCCAGGGGAATGACAGCGACTGGCGTGGCGCCGACCTGTCCGGATTGCGCGCTGAACGCGGAAGCTGGACGCAAAGCCAGTTGCAGGGTGCGCGGCTCGACGGCGCTTTCATCATGGCGTGCGATATGAGTCGGGCTGACCTTAGTGCCGCCAGCCTTGACGGTGCCTGCCTGCCGCGCACGCTCATGATGAAGGCACAACTGCCCGGTGCGAGTGCCGTGGGCACCGACTTCTACCAGGCGTTGTTGCGAAAGGCTGACTTTGGAAAAGCCGATCTGCGCGACGCCAGCCTGTATGAAGCCGAACTCACCGAGGTCTGCCTGGTTGATGCGGACACACGCGGTGTACGTCTGGATGCGCGCAGGAGGCTCGCGTGAGCAGAATTTACAGCCAGGCCTCCGCCCAGGATTGGGCCGAGATCCAGCGCTTGGTGCGGCTTGGCCGTCCGGTGCGTGGCCAGATGCTGGCCGGACTGGATGCAAGCGGCCACGATTTCACAGGTGCGGTTTTCAGCGGCTGCCAGCTGGCGGGTTCGCATTGGGCCGGTGCCCAGCTGGAGGGAGCGTCCTTTATTGATTGCGAACTCGGCGCGGCCGACTTTTGCGATGCCGGGTTGCGCCGCACCGCTTTTTGCCAGAGCCGCCTGGCTGGTAGCGATTGGCGTGGTACGGCCGGCACAATGCTGGCCTTCAGTCAGTGTGACCTCCGCCAAAGTCGTTGGGACGGTGCGAGCCTTGAGAAATCCATGTTGACGAAGTGCGACATCGGCGGCTCTTTCTGGATTGAGGCGCGCTTGCTGCGCAGCGCATTTGCGGATTGCCAGTGGGGCGGCAGCGACTGGCAGGGTGCCGAATTGCAGCAGGTAAGCCTGAACGAAGCACAACTGCAGGAAGCCAGGCTCGCTGGCATGCGTGCCAGCACCAGCCTGTTTATCAAAGCCAGCTTCGCCGGGCAGAAACTGGCCGGTGCCAGCTTGTTGCGTTGCACTTTGCAGGGTGCCGATTTTTCAGGTGCTGATCTGAGCCGCGCCAGCATCCGTGAATCGAATTGTGCCGAAGCCCGCTTCAGTGCGACGCTGATGAACGGCATTGACGCTACGCGCTGCCAGTTCGTAAAAGCGAAGTTTGACCGGGTAAATCTTGACGGCGCCCAACTCGAGGGTGCGGTATTGCAAAAAGCCCAACTCAACGGAGTTTCGCTGCGCGGAGCCGGATTGGTGAAAACGATCTGGGATCACAGCAGGCTTGACAGTGTCGTTTTCGCGGGATCGGACTTGCAGTTTGCCCAGTTCGCGCATGCGAATGGCGGGGCAATGGATTTCCGGTACTGCAAGCTCGACCGTACGAGTTTTCACTGTGCGGTCTGGACCGGTGCCGATTTCACCGGTGCCAACGTAGCCGCTGCCCTGGGTACCCAGGAGGCGCGCGCTGCCGCCGAAAAACGTTCACTTGAAATGGAAGCAGCATGAAACAGGCAACACAACAGCTTGACCTTCCCGTGCGCGCCGCAACCGTGCACGGCTGGGGAGAGGCGAGCATAGGCCGGTCACTCGGACAAGCGCAGTGGCGGCTGGCGGACGGCCGGCTTGCGTTACAAGCGGTTTCCTGCCTGCTCACACCCCTGCCAGGTGACACGGTGGCCGTGCTGCAAAGTGCTTCGGGCTTGTTTGTGACCCATATTTTGCTGCGTCCGCAGCCGGCCGCGGACACGCCGGGCGCAGGCCGTGCCGAGCTTTCCGTGCCGGGTGCGGAGCTTATGGCGATCACCCAGCCAGCTTTTGAGCTGGCCTGCACCCGTCAAATCGCACTGCGTTGTCTTGGTGACGTCGAGCTGACGTCGGCCAGCGGCTCCGTCAGCGTCAACGCAAGGGATTTCCTGGCGTCCGTCAGTGAGACCATGGTGCAGTCGGCACGCCATCTCGTAACGCGTGTCGAGCACGGGATCATGCAGGCCTCGGCGCTGCTGCGGCTCCATGGGCGGCAGGCGTTGGTCACGGCCGAAGAAGACATCAAGCTCGATGCTGAACGCATCAGTCTGGGATGAACCATGTTCGCCAACACGAACCTCTGCGTCATCAATTTCGCGTTTCCCGACGTCTGTCTGGTGCCTACGCCGGTGGGGCCGGTGCCCATTCCGTTTCCCAATATCGTCATCACGATTTCGCACATTCCTTCGCAGGCCTGCGTGATCGTCGGCGGCGGACTCGCTGAAAACCTGGTGACGCAGGGCACGTTGAGCAACGGCGACGAGCCTGGCGTCAACCTGGGCGTGGTTTCGGGCATGGAAATTGGGCCGGACCGATACCTCATGGGTAGCTTCAAGGTCGCGATGGGCGGTGTGTTTGCGACACGGCTGACCAGTGTGGTCGGGCAGAACGGCATGATAGGCAACGCGATCGGCATGTCGATCACACCTTCGCAGGTATGCGTGATGGTGCTGGGATGATCATGCGCATCGTCAACGCTTTTCTCGGCACAGCGGCATTGCTGGCTGTTTCCGGCTGCGGTTTTATCAGCTACGCGCTGGGCTACAGCCCTACTACGCCGCTAAAGACGCTGAACATCGTCGCCGAACTCGATGCCAATCAGAATATGGGAACCGAGGTCGACCTGGTGTTTGTCTTCGACAAGAACGCGGCGGCCGTCTTGCCGAAGACCTCACCCGACTGGTTTGCCAATCGCGACGCGCTGCAGGCCGGTCTGGCCAGCGGCATCGCAGTGCTTGGTGTGCAGGTTGTCCCTGGCAGCACGGTCACCAACCAGCCCCTGCCCATTGGTTATGGCAAGGCCGTCTATGTCTACAGCTACGCAAGCTATGTGAGCGCCGGCGGTCAGGCTGTCGCCAACATCACTGCCTACAAATGCGCATTGATCACCCTGCGTAGCACGCAGATCAGCTATACGAGCTGCCTTTCATGATTGGAGAACCCATGCCTGAAACCATTTCAGCGCCTAAAGCCGCCCAGCCCGCAGCGAAGCTGTTCTCAGCTGCGGCCGGTCCGGCCTTGCCCGACAGTGTCCAGTGGATCGAAGGGATGTTGCTGTCACCCCAGCATTTTCAGCAGAGCGATGTTTACTGGCAGGAGCAGTTGAGGTACCGGCTATCGTGCGTCGCGCCGGATTTTTGGGGATTGAGCCTGCTGCAGCTGGATATGGTGAAGCTCAAGGCCGGTATCGTCGCAATCAAACGGCTTGAATGCATCATGCCAGACGGCACGCCGGTCGTGTTTCCCGGCTCGTACACCGGAAAAGCGCTCGAACTTGATGTCACCGCGCAGTTGCAGCGCACGCCGGATGGGGTGCGGTTGTCGCTGATCATGCCTGTGCGGGGCAACGCCTCCAATCACTGGAATACGACACCGGCGCGCAATGAGGTTGTGCACGGCCTGGTATCGCTTGACGAGAACACCCTGACCGGATCGGTGCCGGTCGACCGCCTGCGGCCGGCGATCTCGCTGTCAGCCGAAGTTGCAGCCCCGGCCGGCTACGAGGTCTGTCCCTTGTTCGAGTTGTTCCGGCGCGAAGAAAACAGGCATGTCGAATTCAAGCCCTACCACCCGCCCATGCTGTGCTGGCAGGCCGGCGATTTTCTCAAGGCAACCGGCTTGCGGCACCGGCTCCAGCTGCTCAATGAAGCGCTGTGGCTCAAGCTGCGCGAATTGGGCGCTAACCGGGAAAGCGACGGCCCCGAGGACGATGAATTGCAGGGCGCCCATTTCCGCAAGCACCTGGAGATGGCCCGACGGCTGGCTGCCGTGCTGCCGCAGTTCAGCCTCATCGTGCAGCGCCCCGAGTCGAGCCCGCGCGCGGTCTACGACAGCCTGGCGCTCCTGCTTGGCACGATGGCATCGTTCGGCGCCAATCCCATCCCGCCTGTGCTGGACGCTTATCAGCACGATGACTGTTCGCCACAGTTCCGGCGTGCGCTGGACTATGTGGTACGCAAGCTCAGCTATATCAATACCAGTTTCGAGCTGCAGCCGTTTGAACGCCATGCCGACGGTACTTTTACACATGTGTTGCCTCCTGACGCGGGTGAACAACTGCTTGTCGAGCTCAGGCCGCAAGGCGGCCAGGGCCTGGGGGCCGATGGACGCGCGTCAATGGAACGCTGGTTGCTTGACGCCTGCATCGCGAGCGAGGCGTTGCTGCCTGCCGCAGCCCGGTTGCGCGTGACCGCGAGGCCGCACCTCTTGACCGCTGAGGAGTTGGCGAAACGCAACCTGCGTTCGGGAGCGGCCTTGTTCGCGATCGACAACCAGGTCCTGCAGCTCAAAGAAGGCGATACCAGGCTGTTCGGCCCAGGGCAAAACCTCGTCATTAGCGGTGACAAGAAGTCGCCGGGAACCCCGCCCGCGATGATTCTGCTTTATCGTGCGCGCGCTGCAGGCACGCGGACCTGAAAGACGCAGCCATGCAGCCTGCTGCTATGCCCGAAATGCCGCTCCTGAGCTGCTTTGCGCAGTTCTATGAGGAGGTTGCGCGCGTGCGGCAGGAAAGCGAACGCGGGTCGCTGCAAGCCTACCTGGGGGTCTCTGGTGCGGCACCGGCCGAGCCGGCCGAACTCGCGGGCCGTGTGAGCCTGCGCCTGGCCGACCTTCTGGCCGGCCAGGCACGCGATATGCGGGCTACCGCGAGTGAAGCGCAGCAACGCGCCTATACGGCAGCCAGCTATGTGATGGTGGTGCTGGCTGACGAGATTTTCATCCTTGAACTCTCGTGGCCGGCGCAGGATGCCTGGCTCGAGGTTTTGCTTGAGCACCGGCAGTTCGGTTCGCGCCAGGCTGGGCGCCGCTTCTTCGACATGGCGGAGCAGGTGCTGGCTGTGGTGTCCCGATCCCATTTGCATCGCGATCTCGCTGCCTGCTTTCTGCTCGCGCTGCAGCTTGGGTTCAAGGGAATGCATCGGGGCACGCAGGGCCAGCTGTTCCTGGACACACTGCGCCAGCGACTATACCGTTTTGTCAACGGCCGACCGGCAGAGTCTGACGGCAGGCTGTTTGTGCAAGCCTATGAACACACGGTCAAGTCGACTGCCGATGCGCGGGTCGCGCCCCTGCGCCCGTGGTTGCGTCTGGCGATGGGTTATGCACTTGGCTTTGTGCTGATGTCGTCGGCGCTCTGGCTATGGCTGATCCAGCCGCTGGTCAAGGTTGCGGGTGTCTGAGATGAGCAGCATCAGCAGTATCTGGTTTGGCGTGCTTGCCGCAGTCGCCAGTGCACTCGGAATCCTGGTGCTTTGGTTGATAGTGCGCTCGCGCCAGGCCAAATTGATAGTTGCGGCCGGTGCCATCAAGCCCGTTTTGAAGGGAAGTTTCTGGCGAACGCGCTGGCAGTCGTTCCTGGCCTGGTTGCGCGGGCTGCGGACCGTGCTGTCCAGAACCGCACGGGAGCGCTACCGACAAACCTGGGTCATCATGATCGGGCAGGCCGGCGCTGGTAAAAGCAGCTTGATCGCTTCGTTGCGACAGGTCCGGCAACAGCCAGACGCACAGGCGGCGACGATCGCCGGCGTCCCCCACACAGCCTGGCACAGCCTGGCACAGGGTGAACTCATAGACCCGCAAGGCAAGCTCAGCGCTGCCGGTCAAACCGGATCCGACGCGGCAGATTGGCAAGCCGTACTGCGCGGACTCGTCCACCTGCGCCCCGAACGTGCACTTGACGGGGCGCTATTGGTGGTTTCCTCCCGTAACTTGCTGGGCATGGGCCGTGAGAGTGTGCTTCAACTCGCGCTCGATGCCCGGCGACAGCTCGACGACCTGCGTGCCGCCACCAGCCTGGCTTTGCCGGTCTACGTGATCGTCAGCCAGTGCGACGCGGTCGATGGATTTGCTCCGTATTGGCGTCTGCAGGGGCGTTCGCAGAGGGAAAGCATGTTCGGCTGGTCGGCGCGCGACGGCCTGTTGCAGTCCGGCCCGGTACAGTGGATTGACGAGGCATTTGTTGACATCGGTGAACGACTCAAGGAAATCCAGGTAGAGGCCGCTGCGGCGCAGGAGCAGATTGCCGACGCTGATGCGTTTTTTCTGTTTCCGAGGCATTTCGAGCGTTTGCATGCGCCCTTGCGTGATTACCTGGCCGAGGTCTTTCACGACACGGCGACGACGCAGCCTGCACTGTGCCGAGGTGTCTATTTCACAGGCTGCACCGAAGACACCGGCGCACCAGCTGGCATGCCGCGTGCCGATGTCTCGTTTGCCGAAGACGTCCTGACGCAAAAGGCGTTGGGGGAGTGTGGGCTGGCGCGCGCCACGCTGGCGTCATTCTGGTCGCGTGAGCCGGGGCTGCTGCGGCTTCAGCAAGCCTGCATCGTGCTGGCCGGGTTGCTGCTGTTGGCACTGGTGTTATCGGGCTGGCGGCTGCAGCGCCAGGTTGATGGTCTGGGTCGCAGCATCGCCGCGCTCTACCAGTCGCAGGCGCTGGCAGGTGCACAGGAGAGCTGCGCCGGCCGCCCATTGATTGACGATGCGCTGTCCCGGGCCTCGGCCCTCGATATCGACCTGGTGTTCGCGACGATGCCGCTGTCCTGGGTCGATCGGCGTGCCAGCAACAACGCGGTGCAGGCTGTCTCCAGTACCGTGATGGCGCGCACGGTGTTTCCGGCGCTGGCTTGCGGCCTGCAGGCGCGGGTCGCGCGGCTCGACGCTGGTCTGGTCGCGGCTTCCGAGCCAACGCTTGCCGGTATCACAGTCAACAACTCGGCGTATGCCAAAACCCGCGCCAACCTGAAGGTGCTTGCGCTGGAGGTGAACAACCTGGAAGACAAGCTCCAGCGTTTCGCACGCTTGACTGCCATACCCGCCGAATCCACCGTCCGCAAGCTGGATGATCTCAACCTGATTTATCTCTACGTCTACGGAGCGGGATTGCCCCTTGCTGCGGCGCGGCCCGGCGGCGTGGTTGCCGCTTCGCTCGAGCAGGTGCCTTACAGCGGCGTGGTGAATGTGCCCGAGCGTTCGCGCGGCAACTGGGCGCGCCAGTTGGCGAATTCCAGCCGGCAACTGCATGTCGATTTGCTTGCTGAGGCCTCGATGGGCCCCAGCCTCCTGGCCAGGGTTGATCCGGCAAAAGGGCCGCTTGTTGACAACACCAGGCGGTTCACCTCATGGCTGGTCTGGGTCGCCAAATCATGGGTGCCATCGGACCCGAACAACAACCCCTGCGCCGATGACGCGAAGGAACTGCGGCAACTGCTGTCGCCCCTCGTGACACAGTACAGCTATCCGAAAGACCTGTTGGCAGGTGACGGCGGTTTTGATGAGGCAAGGTGCTACAACCCGGCCATGCAGGTGCTGCGTGGCATGCAGCTTTCGCCCTACGGGCCTCTGCTCATCGCACAGGGCCGGAGTCTCGTCATGAATCCGGCACTGTCGGCAGAGGTACGCGGCCTCGAAAGCCTGCTACAGCAGACTTTCATGCAGGTCCGGAACCCGCAGGCCTTCGCCTGCGTGAGTTCAGCGCCCGGCTGGCGCCTGGCAGACCTCGGCCGGTCCATGAATTACGCTGCTGATTACCAGCGATTCGCAGCAGGCCAGGGACTGCCGCCTCTCGGTGCGCCGGCAACCAGCAAGCCGCTGTTCGACCGGCTTGCGAGGGCGCAGCTTGAGCAGGTCATGAATGACGCGATGCGCTCGGCGCAGTCGGCTGCAACTGAGTTGTTCGTGCCTCAGGGACTTGACGCGGTCTCGGCGGCAGACCAGCAGCTTTTGCAGCAGAGTGGCGATTTTTCGCGCGCACTGGATCCGCTGATCGGCAACCTGCGGCTCTATACCCAGTTCGGCTTTACCGCGAGCGCAGGACGCGTTTCACAGTGCGCGCGGGACTTTTCGTCGGATGCTCTCGGCCGCGTCTCGGGCCTTGTGAGTGGCAGCCGGCTTTATGACCCCGAGGCCGGTCCTGCCGACGGCCTGCTCGTGAACCTGGGCACCACGCCGGTGATACGCGACTACCTCGCGCGGCAGGTTGCGCGCGCTCAGGTACTCGCTGGCTACGCTGATCCTTTCGTGAATCTGTTGCGCAACACTGACGGCGTCAACGATGCGCAGCGCGACAACGCACAAACCTTGCCGTACTGGAGTAATACGATCAATGAGGTCACCAGTTACGTGCAGTTCAAGGACCCGGGCAAGCAAGTTGGCGCTCTCGACACGCTTTTCCTCAAGACCATTGCCGATCTCACCTATGCGAACTGCGGCAAGGTGCTGGCGGCCTACCAGCCAGCCGACTACGGGAACGACATGTTCTCGGAGAGGCGGCGCGACCTGATTGCGCAACTGAACCTGCGCTGTGTCGACCGTCGTACCGAACAGGCAACCACTGCCTACGATGCCCTGGCCAAACGCTTCAACAGCCGGCTCAAGGGGCGATTCCCGTTCGGCGAAACCAGCAGTCCGGACGCCTCGCTGGCGGAGGTGCAGACCTTTTTCAGTGACTACGCCGCGCAACGCGAATCGCTGCAACAGTCGCTGTCCGGCCTGAGCACCCCTGGCTGGGTCGTTTCGGCACGCGGGTTCCTCAGTGAACTCGATGCAGCCGATCAGTTTCTGCGGCCAGGCTTGGGTATAGGCGCAGCACCGCAGCCTCTAAAGCTCGACATCACTTTCCGTGCGCTACCCCAGGAGTCGCCTGGCAGTGAACAGGTCGTGAGCTGGGTTGTGAGCTCAGGTTCTCGGGTGGCGAGCTATCCGGGTGGAAAGCCGCCGACCGTGGACTGGAGCTACGGCCAGGTGCTCGCGCTTGATCTGAATTGGGCCGAGCTGTCTGTTTGGCGACCGGCCGCATACCCGGTGCAAAGTGGCTACCGGGTCGAAGGCAGCACAGCTTCGTTCACTGAAAGCGGGAACTGGGCGTTGCTGCGCATGCTGCAGCGCTACCAGCCTGTGCCGGCACGACCGGCTGATCCCCTCAAGCCGGGCAAGGCGTTGCTCGAATTCAGTGTGCCGATACAGCGCACGACCCAGGCGACACCCACAACAGCCCCGGCAGTCACGACGGGCCAGGCCACGTTCTACCTCGGCTTGACCCTGTCTGGCACCGATCCGAAATCCCAGGCCAGTACCAGCCTGGTCTGGCCGGGACCTTTTCCCAGGTCTGCACCGCAGCGGCAAGATGTTTCCACGCAAAAGCGAGCAAAACCATGAACACTGAATTGATGACCCGATCACAGCGTTACTTCGGCGAACGGCTTGGATGTTCGCTCGAGACCTTGCTCGACCCGATCGACGCGGGCAATCCCGCCGGTTATTCGGTTAAAGGCAATGGTGTCTACAACACCATCCAGAACGCCAGACGCGAGGACGATGCGAGTTTGCCGTTGGGTCCGTGGGAGCACAAGCTCAAGCGAGCGGACTGGCCAGTAGTGAGCCGTGTCGCCACCGAGGCCCTTTGTTCCAAATCCAAGGACCTGCAGGTCGCTGCCTGGCTGCTTGAGGCCGAAGTGAACCAGCATGGGTTTTCCGCGATAGCTCCCAGCCTTTTGCTGCTTGATGGCTTGTTGCGTGATTACTGGGACGATCTCTATCCCCAGGACGCTGACTCCGGCGGCGAACACCGAGCCAACATCCTGCGTTCGCTCAACAACCGTTTGCCGTTTGTGCTCAAGCAGCTCGCCATGACTTCAACGGGCATGCATCGCAATTACAACCTCGCCGATTGGGAAGTTGCCATGCACCGCGAACGGTTGGCCCCGGCCGCCGCGGCCGCAGCTAACAGCGCTGATGAGGAGGAGCATGCCAGCACGGAAACGATCACTGCAGCGATGGCCGCGACGCCCCTGGCCTGGTATCAGGCGCTGCACCAGCAGTTGAATGATGCGCTCGGTGCGATGCAACTGCTCAGAGACAGCATCGACCGCCACTTCGCGGTGGACGGACCGAGTCTGTCGGCGCTGGCCGGCTTGCTGGCTCAACTGTACGCATTGGCCGAATCCGAGCTGCAGCGGCGCGGGATAACGCTGGCGGCCGCAGGCGGCGAATCCGGGCCGGGGCCAGGTACCGTCGCGGGATCCGATGAGACGGCCATCATGGATGACCAGACGTGGGCCGGCGTTGCCGTACCGCGGTCCATTGATGACCGGCGCCAGGTCTACGCCATGCTGGAGCAACTCGGGGACACACTGCTCAAGATGGATCCGCACAGCCCGGCGCCCTACCTGATACGCCGGGCGATCGAATGGGGAAGGCTCAACACGGCCGAGCTCTACCAGGAGGTGTTTATCCGTCTTGGCGGCCAACTCAATATCTTCGAATTGGTGGGGCTTGAAACACCCGCAGCGCGGGAGGAAACATGATCGCATCATCTGAACCCCAAGGGCTTCTCGTACCGGTTTCCCCGGGGACTGATCCGTCGGCTCCGTCAGTGGCGATGGATATCGCCGCTTCGGTCTGGAAAAACCTTTGCGAACTGCCGACCCTTCTGTTTAAGGAGCGTTCGGGCATTGCTGCCGCCCTGACCGGCCCGCGCCTGGGGTGCACCTGGGCGCGTGCCGTAGTTATGTACTGGAGCAGGCTTGAACGCCTGGGTGGCCTGGACTTGTCGCAACCACTCTACATCCTGAACATGGGTCCGGATGACGGCGCCCTGGCTGCGGTGCTGTTGACCACTTTGCGCGATGAGATGCATGCCTGCGGCATGCTCGGCTGGCCCGTCCGGTATGTGCTGTGCCCCCTGGCGGGTGAAGAACCGGCACTGGCGCTGCTCAAACAGCCAGCACTTCAGCCTTTTGTCGCGCGCGGCTGGCTTGACCAGGCAAGCTGGCAGGCTCGGCGCGGCCACCCGCTTTTGCTCGGTGCGAACCGCTTTGCCTTGTTCGGATCACGCAACCCGGTGGTCGCGATGACGGCAGGCGGGTTCTCCGCATTGCCGGCAGAACTGTACGGTGTGCACTACGGCGAACTATTGCAGGCGCGGGTTCAGGCGCAGCCAGACGGCGAAGGTCGTTTCGCGCTGACTTCTGAATGGCAGGCTTTGGCGGAGGATGAGCTTGCCTCAGCCGCTTCCGCGCTGCTGGGCCATTACCGCGCCAGCCTGATCAGTGCCACTGTTCTACTTTCAAACGCCGCACTGTCCTTGCTGGATGCGCTTGCCGATTTTTCTGCCGGGCGCTATTTGCTGCTGGCGGCAGACCAGGGAGTCGCCGATGAGCGGCAGATCAGGCTTAACTGCATGGCGCTTCCTGAGCAACTCGCTCCTGGCGAACTGTACTTCCCCGCCAATTTTCATGCACTTGGGATGCATCAGGAAAGCGCTGGAGCGCATGTTGCGCATCTGGAGTGGGGCGCATCGGGATGCATTCAGCATATGGCCTGCCGCGACGATGCCATCGGCATGGATGCCGCAAGCTGGAGCAGTCTGATCGATACGGTAGATGAAGACCATCCAGCGGAGCGCTGGTGGCACGGGGCTCCCCACAGCCCTGTGGGGAGCGTTGACGAAATCAATTTTCGCCTTCGCTGCTCGGGTCATGATCCCTGGGCTCTCCAATCCATCCTCGACAGCCTTGATCTTCGCCTGCTGGACGCTGCGGACGAAGGTGCACTGCAAACACTGCATCGCAGCCTGGCACGCACATGGCAGCAGATGACACCGCGTCAGCGTTGTGATGCGGGGCTTGGCCTTGCAGGCCTGCTGGTGCATGTGGGTCAGTGGGCGCTGGCACGTGATGTGCTCGCCGCGACTCCCGACAGCGATTCGCCGACGGCTTCTCGCATCGATCAGCTGCTGCTGCGTGCGCGACTGGAGGCGGAAACCGGGCGCAGCGCCACCGCATTGCGCGTCGTACGGGAATGTCTGCGCCTGGATGCCGGTCACCCTGAGGCGCAAGGCATGCATGAGCTGCTGGAGCGCCGGCTGGCCAATTGGCAGGCCAGCAACTGGTATGAAGCCGACGCGATGCGCGACGATGAGCTCTCGCTCGAGCCACTTGATGTCCTGCATATCCCGGCATGGCTGCATCAATACCGGGACCCGAACATCGCCGTGGTGGCCGGATTGCCGCCAATTACCTGTGAAGCGGAGGCGCAAACCTATCTTGCCCATGTAGGCGGCAGCGAGGGGACCGAATATGCAGTGGTTCACCGGAATTTCGGTTTTGTCGGTGCCGTCGGTTTGCGCCGCGAGGCTGATATGGCGCATATCCATTTCTGGATAGGTGTCGATCATCAAGGCACTGGCTTTGGTGCGCGTGCGGTGCGATTGCTGACGGCAAGCCTCGCCGGCGGACCGGTACGGCACCTGTTCACCTCGGTACACGAGGGCAACACGCGCTCGCACCGGCTGCTTGAGAAAGCCGGGTTTGACACGCTCGGGCACGAGTCGCGTGGCGACGATGTGGGTTACCGGTTCATGCACCTCGCGCTGCCTGGGGCGCTTGCCTGCACCAATGACGAACTCGAATTACGCCTTGCGGCGATCTGCGATTGCATCGGAGAGCCGCTGGTGACCGGTCAAACTCTCATAGGGGGAAGTGTTCATGCTGTCTAGATTTCTGCTAGCTCGCGCAGCACCAACTACCGCGAGGCGCGCAGGCCTCACCATCGCGCGTGCGGCTCCGCCTGCTGCAGCGGGTGCGGGAAAAATGGCTGCAACAGCGTCCAGCCTGTCTGCGATGGCGCTCCGCGCCGCGAAGTTGGCGCGCAACGCAGCGGCCAGTGCGTCTGGCGGCGGGGCCGCCGCAGCACCGGCTGCGATGTCCCGGCGCCAACCCGCCGACCTTGCCGCCAAGAAGCAGCTAGGCCCGGTGCCCGGCCAGTTTCCGCCGGTCAAACGTGTCAAGCAGGTGCTCGGAACCCACGCGCAACAATCAACCTATAAAAGAACACCGTCTGGCGCATCGGTCGAGGTCGACCACATGACTCCAGATTCACTGCATCAGCCTGTGGGCAGTTCGAGAAAGAGCGGTGGTGGGGCGGCACTGAGCAAGCGGCTGCCTGCAGCGGCGATGAATGAAACCCAGCACCGCCGCAAGCTCACCACCGGCAGTAGCAAAGCTGCCCAGCACTTTCGCGCATATCTGCTGCAAGCGCACCACGGAATGGTGCCGTTCGCGGGCAGGATGCAAACAACGCAGGATCACTATGCGGCAGCGATCCAAGCCGAGCTCGGTGCGACGACGACGGAATCGACTCTCTTCGGAAAACCGACACTCCATGATCCGCGGCCCTTCGACAAGCCATCGCAGAAGGGCGTGGTGCCGAGACGGGACGCGGAGTGGGGCATGGACAGACAGCTCGACATGCTAAAGCGTCTCAAGAACACCGGTCATATCGATTCGACGCATGAAAGCCATCTTGTGGGCGTTGTCACCGAGCGGCGCGCGGCACTTGCCGACATGTACAAAAAAATGAGCACTAAAGCTGAAGGTAAGGGGCCAAAAAAATCCTGATGGCAGCGTATCCGCCTGAAGTGTCATGAGCCTCATGAGGATGGGTGTAAGCGGGCTTTGGGTCTCGGTCAGTCATCAGCGAATGGTTTAAATTTTTTAAGGAGTGCAACATGGCAAAACAAAGATTGCTTAAAGAGGGTTTGGGCTTCGTGGGTCTGACGGGTTGCGACAAGATCAGGGCAATGGTCAACGCGTTGACCAAGCATATGACTCCGGTGGGAGGGCCCGGCGGGGTGATGAATGCCTTGCAGCTGACGCAGAGGCGGCTGGCAGCAGGCAACAAAATTCCGGCCAATACATCGGGTGTTTCAACCAAAGATTCGCTTCATAAGTCCTTCATCGAGAACGATGTGCTTCACGAGTACACCGATCAGGTGCATCACACGACAGTGAGCCAGGGCAAGATCACGGGCAGCCAGCAGATTGGGGGCCCGTCGTTTATGAAGTTTGATCTCAGGAAGAAGGGCCATTACACGGGCTTCAAGCCTTTTTGATCGCCGGCAGCTCGACTGCTGGGCCTGCGGTGTCAGGTCCGCTGCCCTGACCGCGGGAGTGCCTGATGCCTAAGCCGACCAAACTGACGAAGTCCAGAAAGACCTTGCCCCATCTGCCGGGCCCGCCTTCCCCCCAAAAGGCAAAGGCTGCAAAGGTGGCGAAACTGGCGGCGATCCAGAGGGTCGGCAAGGCAAAACCCCGCAAGCTTGGCGACCTGGCGCTCATGGGTATGCCCACTAAAAAGAGCTGGCGTCAGGGCACCGACCAATGGCTTGGCAATGTTATGGCCTATAAGGCCTCGCAAGATCGCACGCTGACACCAATGCAGGCCAAGGACGGGTTTCGGCCCCAGGTAGTAGATATGGTCGTCGGATCGAAGGCGTTTCCCAAAGGAGCCTTCCGTTACGCTTCCAACCCGACGAGCCACGGGATCAGCAGCGGCTATCACGAGGCGTTCGTCGTGACTGACATGACTCCCAAGTTGCAAAAGAGGGTGAAACATGCCAAGGGCATGTCAGCCATGCCGGCCATGGAAGAAGCCTCCTGGAAAGCTTTTTCTCACGCTACTTTCCCGGAAAGCAATATAAGACCAATGATGGAGGCGGGTGACGGTGCGAGAACAGATACCGCTCGTACTATTTTGAGTGGACCGGGCGGTTCCGTTGCCGGGCACAGCGGTTCCGGGGTCCGCAGCACCGGTCAGGCTGCCGCGCATGATATGTTGCGGGCGGCCTCAATGGCCGCGTTGCAGGACACGGAGATGACGCCCGCCGCCATGGCGGTGACTGCCGCGGCCGCCACGGTTTTGACAATGGCTCCCGGCGCGCTGGCCAGCCGGGCAGAGGGAGCAGAAAAACTCAAGGATAAGCGCGCGCTTGGAACCTGGGAAGATGATCGTAACCAGGCCAAGGAGCGCCTCGCCCAGGTCTACGGTGCGCTCAAACCGGCAGAAAAAGCCGTCGTGCGGCGACACCTCCAGGCGCTGGCAATCAGCGTCGGCGGGACGCGCACGCTTGATCCTGCTCAGCCCAGCTCGCCGCGCAGGAGTACCGCGCTGGAAGCCGGAAATGCGGTTGCCGGCGGCGGCTATGACGGTTCACAGATTGGCGGGAAAGCCTCCAAAGCTCCCCCCGCCAGCGGGAGCGCGCGCGACATCACTCAATACGTATCAGAGCCGTTCCGCGTGGATCGGTCATGAAATACGCGCATTCGCCGGGCCGTCAATGCTGTTTCAGCGTTCTGGCACCGGCCATCCCCAGGCTTTCAAAGGAGTAAACCATGGCATCCAAACGACAAACGCCAGCGCTGTCCAAGCCGGTCACAGCGCAGTCAGGCCCGAAGACGACGCGTACGGCATCGCCTTCCACCGCTGCTCCGCCGCGAGACCTCGTGCATGCGACGATGACGGTCACAGCGCCTGGCGGAGGGCGCCTGACGGGCGGTGATGCTTCGCTGTCTGTGACTGGAAAAAACACCGCCTGGGCCAAAACACCGGTCCCGCATGGAGGCGCCGGCGTACCGAAATACCAGACCCGCGTGGCCTATATGAAGGCCAACCACGCGGCCCATCCGCTTGCACAAAAACTCATGGACCGGCATGTCCAGCAGACTCCGGCTGAGGACAAACGCGGGCTTTCCTGCGCCGAAGGGCACAGCCTCATCGCCGCACACCAGGAGCTGAACCAGCGCGGCAACACTCATGCGGCGGCACACCTCGACGCGTTCACGGCCGGGCTGGTACCAGCCGTACCGGCTTATGTGCCGGCAGCTGCACCGACCTTCGGCGCCAACACCAAAAATGCGCGCAAGAACCTGCTCATGAGCAAGTACCAGGCGGCCGAGGCAACCCGCATTGCGGAACACGGCACGCTCATGCAGCAACGCCAGGCTACGCTCGACGGCCTTGCCAAAAGCATGACCGGCATGGACAGCTGGCACGAGTACGCGGCGAAGGAGTCGTCGTTCCTGGCCTGGAACGACGTCCAGCAGCACGGCGCGCTGACCAATGTGCACCACCACGCCACCAGCGAGGTCAGTGCGGGTCACGCGATGGAGTATTGTGTGAAGTGCCGTGCCGAAGTCGCCGGCGGTCTGAAAAACAAATGACCCCGATCCGGCAGACCGCTCGCCGGCGGCGGCAGGAAAACCCCGACCACAAAGAAATACATGCCGCGCATCTATGAATCCCCCACGATGGGTGACGCCAACATCCGTGTCGCGCTCGTCAGTGACCTCGGCCAGGCCGACCTGCTCGTGCACCGGGTCAGCAGCTGGGGCCTGGCCACCCGCCCGTGGCTTTGGTACATGGCCCCCAAGCAGGATGCGAACCTGTACGTCTACTTTTGCTCGCTCGGCATGGCACAGCTCGTGGTCTGCTATGTCGACACCTACGGCCAGGCTGGTTGGGTCAACAAACTGCAGCGGCACCCGGTAGCGCACTTGCTGCGCTGAGTTGTTATTTGGGTGGGGGCGGCAGTGAGATGGTGCCCATATTGGGTGGCAGCCCGAGCTTGAGCGAGAGGTAGTTGCGCTGGGACAGTGCCTCGTCCGCGCTGCCAAAACGCCCGACGGTGACCACTGACCATGAACCGCCCTCGGGCTCGCCCATCAGCACGACCGTGCTGGTGACACCTTGTGCCTGTATTGACGAAGCCAGCTGGCTGGCGGGCTGCGCCGTCGAAAACTGTGCGGCCTGCAGCGCGAAGCTTGGAGAGGCCGTGGCCACTGTCGGCAATATCAGGCTGGCCGCAGGCAGGGGTGATGACGCCGCGACGGCCGGCGCGCTTGCTGGGGCCGCAGCGGCTGCAGAAGCGGCAGCAGCCGCCGGTGTGCTGCCAGATGTCGCGGCGGGTGCGGAAGCCGCCGGTATGCCGGGATCGGCACGGCCCGGGATTTTCGCTCCGATTTGTTGCACTATTTTTGCCGCACCTTCCTTGAATGAGGAAGGCGCGAGCAACCCGGCGGCGAAGGCCACCATGCCGAATACCAGGGTCAACAGGACAAGTCCGTACTTCGCAAGCACGCTCGGACTCAGGCTTCACCGGCGCGGGCTGCGGTGGTGGCCTGGACCCGGCTGGGGCTCAGACTGTGTTTGCGCACCAGCCGTCCGAAAGCGCTGCGATCCTGTCCCGCGATCAGTGCCGCCTGAGTCAGGTTGCCGTTGGTTTGCATCAGCAAGCGGCTCACATACAGCCGCTCGAACTCCTTGACGGCCTGCTGCTTGGCTGTGCGAAAGACCTCCGGTTCGGCGGCAGCGGAACGCTCGCCGCGGGGCTGTGACATTGCCTGGCTGATATCGACTTCGTTGCTGTCGCTGAGCAAGAAAGCTCGCTGGACAACATTTTCGAGTTCACGCACATTACCGGGCCACGTGTAGCTCTGGATGAATGCGATCGATGCGGGTGTCAGGCGAACCTGCGGCCTTCCGTGATGGTGGCCAAGCCGCGTCAGGAAAATCCTGGCAAGTTCGATCCCGTCATCGCCGCGCTCGCGCAGCGTTGGCAGATAGACCGACAACACGTTGATGCGATACAGCAAGTCCTTGCGAAAACGGCGTGCTTCGGCAAGCTCGTTGAGGTTGGCGTTGCTGGCCACGACGATACGAACGTCGGACTGTTTGGTCGAACTCCCGCCGACGCGGCGGTAACTGCCATCTTGCAGAAAGCGCAGCAGCGCGGCTTGGGCCTTGAGGCTGAGCGCGTCGACCTCATCAAGAAAAAGTGTGCCGCCGCCGGCTTCGCTGACAAGCCCGAGCGAAGCAACTTTTGCGTCGGTGAAAGCCCCACGCTCGTGGCCGAAAAGTTCACTTTCCACCAGGGTTTCCGCCAGCGCGCCGCAATTGACCGGAACAAAAGCGCGGTCGGCCCTCTTGCTGCCGTAGTGAATTGCCCGTGCCACCATTTCCTTTCCGGTTCCTGTTTCACCCTCGACGAGAACCGCCGCATCAACTCTGGCGACACGCTCGATCTGCGTACGCACTTTCGCCAGGGATTCCGAAGATCCCAGCAACTGGAAGCCGAATCTTGCACTCATCAACATCCCCCGTTTTATTGCGGCTACTTCAGGGGCTTCTGCCTGCTTTCGCGAGGAAGCAAGAAGAAACCGAGTGCCTGGAAGCAAACATAAGAGAATTGCCAAACCCTCACATCCTCCAATTGCAGGAGCAATTAATACCGACAATTCGTGATCGACCTGGCTGCTGAACTGCACTGAAGGCTGACGCAACTATTCACTGAATTCCAGCTTCAAACTCCTGTAAGCAGAATGTGTGAATTGCATTCGAGGTGCGGAAATGCACCCAGGAATTGTTTGCCTCTTCTCACGGGTCAGCCTGACAGCCTTTCGCCAATATGGCTGGCGCTTGCAAGTGTTGACCCGTGCTGACAAACCTTGCGTGGCGATGACGGATCTTGACTGATCGTCGATACCTATTACGCCTTACAAACCTGCGAATGGACATCAGTTTTTTGAAAACACCCAAAGCCTGTGACCTTTCGAATCGCTCCGATCACAACCCTCATCCCCCTGTCAGAACTGACAGGTAGGGCATACACGGATCGGCTCGCAAAACTCAATACTTTTCCCCGGATCCTCGACGGGCCCTGGTAAACGACAGTCTGCAAATCGACGGAATCGTTGCAATCGATGTGATCATTCCAATCGCTGTGGCATGCTTGTGCGCATGACAGTGCGCGGCAAACTCGACAATTGGGCCAGGCGGATCAAGCGCGATGGATTGACGCTCTGGTTCGCCGGCAAGCACCCGGCAACGCCCTGGTATGCGAAGGCGCTTGGGCTCTTCGTCGTGGCCTATGCGCTGAGTCCCATTGATCTCATTCCGGACTTCATCCCGGTGCTCGGGTATCTGGACGATGCCTTGCTGCTCCCGGGGCTGATCTGGTTGACCATCAGGCTCCTGCCTCCAGAGGTGCTCGCCGATTGCCGCAACCGGGCTGATGATTGGGTGAAGGAGCAGGGTGCGAAGCCGGGCAGCCGGATTGCCGCGTTCGTGATCGTGCTGATCTGGATCGGATTCGCCGCGGCTTTGTGGATCTGGCTTGTCCAGCCGAGGTTATAGCTCCCGCACCGTTCCGCTCAATCGCAGGTCCCTTGATCCAGTGCAATACAAAGCAAATCGGCAAGGCGGCCGCTCGCATGTAGCGCTTCCGTTATAGCCCGGGGTGTGTACTCCAGCGGTACATGTCGCAAACAGGCCGCGCCGATGTCACCATCTGTATCCATACGGGCGCCCAAAAATTTGCATTTCTGATGACGCTCCCTCTGTCAGTCGTCACACTGAAAATCCTGACAAACGTCACAAAATGTGGAAGACGAAAAGATCCCTCGCGGGGCAGTAGCAACCGCCTTGTCAAAGGTATTACTGCAGCGTATCTTGCGATCAAACAAGCACAGCAGGGGGACACGCTTGAAAAAGTTGAAGTCGCTGACTTTTCACGCCAGGTCGATTCGCTCCCACCTGTTCTGGACCTATGCCGCGCTGGGTACGGTGCTTGTTGTGGCGCTCATGGTACTGGCCGAGCTGGCGGCAAGCCGCATCGTGCTGGACGGCGCGCAGCGCGAGCTGGAGCAACTGGGCCGCCGCACGCAGGAGCAGCTGCTGCGCTTTCAGGAGCCGGCCCGCGCCTGGCTGGAAGCCACCACCAATGACCCGCACGCCGGCCTCGAAGGCGAGAACGACATTTCAGTGCAGCGCATGCAGATGTCGATGCAAAACCGCTATCCCCAGATCGCCTCGCTGGTGTTCGGTTACCCGGACGGCAGTTACCTGCAAAGCATGGTGCTGCGCACCGAGCGCGACCGGGCCTGGGCCAAATCATTGCCGGAAGCCCGCTATGCGGAGCAGATCATCCGGGTCGACGAACACGAAAAGCGGGTGGAGGAATGGGTTTTTTACGACCAGCAGATGACCGCCATTGCCAGCGAGCGGCGTCCCTGGGGCAACCGCTATGACCCCCGCAGCCGGCCCTGGTACGAGGGGGTGAGCGAGTTGAACCTGGGCACCTTCCAGGCCACCGACCCTTTCATGCTGCAGCTTCCGGCGGAGTTCGGCATGGCGTTGTCACGGCCGCTCAGCGGGCCGAAGGGTGGCGTCGCGGCGGTAACGTTCACGGTCGCGGGCCTCTCGGATTTTCTGCGTGCGCGCAGCCAGGAAAGCCATGCCGAGCTGATCCTCTTTGATGAGCAGGGCCGCGTCTGGGGCTGGTCCGATGCGGACCGTCTGCGCCGTTTGCTGGCGTCCGGCCGGCCCGTGAGCCTCGCCGCGCTGGATGACCCCCTGTATGCCGCGTTGCCGCCGCTGATGACGCAGGCCTCTCTGAAAGATACGCCGATTCATTCGGTTGAAGGCGCAGACGGCCAGCGTTTTGCCGCAGTGGTGATGCCCATGGAGGGCGTGTTCAGCCGCAAGGCCTATGTGGCCCTGGTGTCTGACCAGAACCTGCTACTGGCGCAGGTGCGGCGTATGCGCTGGATGTTGCTGGGGGTGGGCGTGGCCGGGCTGGTGCTGCTGATGCCCATGCTGTTCTGGATGGCCAACCGGCTGGCCAGGCCCCTGAAAAACCTGGTGCGCTCGGCCAGGCACATCCGGCAATTTGAATTCGACAGCGACATTCCCCAGGACAGCGACATCGCCGAGGTGCGCCGGCTGCAGGAATCGCTGGCGCTGGCACGCATCGCGTTGCAGGGCTTTTCGCGCTACGTGCCGCGGCCACTGGTGCAGCATTTCATTGCCAACCGCCTGACGCCGCAGGCCGGCGTCGAGCAACGCGAGCTGGCCGTGCTGTGCGCCGCGCTGGACGAGGAGCACGCCACGGCCATGACCTGGTCGCCGCATGCCGACCACTACCTGCAGATCCTGGCGGTGGAAGTGGCGCAGGGCAAGGGCATGATGGACCGCTACGAAAGCTGCACCGCCGTCGCACTGTGGAACACGCCGCTCAATGTGTCCAACCCGGCGGGCTACGCCTGCGAGGCGGCCCTGCGCGCGGTGGACTCCATGAAGACGCTGGCCGAAGGCCTGGACGTGCCGGTAAAACCACCGCGCTTCGGCCTGGATTTCGGCAATGCCACAGTCGGCAACTTTGGCACCTGGGATCACCTGACCTTCACCGCAGTGGGCGCACCGCTGGACCGGGCCCGGGCGCTGGCGCGGCAGGCCAATGCGCTGGGCGTGAACATCGCCGCCAGCCGTGCGGTGGCGCTTGCGGCCGCGCGGTTTTTCCGTTTCAGGCTGGTGGCCACAGTGCCGCTGGGCCCGAAGGATGAGCCCTGCGAGGTGTATGAGCTCGTGGAAAGAATAGACCACGAACACCATGCGAAACACGAGGGCGTGAGCCTGCCGGCCGTGTGAGCTGCAGGTTTGCGCCGTCGGGTCCGCGTGGCTGTTCTTCACGTGAAAGAGAGGTCTTTATGGCCGGCAGATCAATGTTGACGCGCAGGCACTGGCTGCGCCAGGGCGCCGGCCTGGCCGGCGCAGCGACGGTGGGGCTGGCGCAGCTTGCCCGCGCGCAGGCCGGCAAGCCGTTCACGATGTCCTATGGCTGGGTTCCGTGGGCGGCGGGCAACTCGCCGATCACGCAGTACCTGATCAATAAAAAGCTGATCGAAAAACACGCGGCGGAATTTGGCTACGACCTCACCGTGGACTACCGTGCCTATCCCGCTGCGGCCCCGCAAGTCGAGGCCCTGGCGGCCGGCCAGCTCGACATGGCCATGTGGGGCAACACGCCGACGCTGCGCGCCATCGTGGCAAAGCTTCCTTTCAGCCTGGTGTCGGTGGCAGAGGGGCGGCTGCGCTTTTTGCTGTGCACGCGCAAGGACTCGCCCATCCACAACGTGCAGGACCTCAAGGGCAAGACGGTCGGCACGCTGGTGGGCGCTGACCCGTACAACGCGTTCACGCAAATCCTGCGCTATGAACTTGGCAACCCCGACCCGGCCGCGCACGGCATCCGCATGGTGCATCTGCCCACCTTGCCCGAAGCGGCGCAGGTGCCCAGCGGCGTGGACGCCACATTGGCCGTGTACCCGGCCTTCCTGAAAGCGCAGGCCACGGGCACGGTGGCTGTGATGAACTCCTACGGCTATACCGAAGCGCATTACGACGGGCCGGCCGGCAAGGGCGCCGGCATCCTGCTGCCTTCGGTGAAGAACTCGCCCTTTTACCCCGACGGCTATTACCTGCACCGGTCCTTCCGCATCGTGCACAACAACCTGGTTGAAAAACACCCCAACCTCGTGCTGGCCTTTTTGCTGGCGCAGCAGGAGGCCGTGAGCGTTCTCAGCGAAGCCGACCCGGAGGCCGTCTCGCAGCTGGTCAAGTCCTACTGGGGCCTGTCGCCGGCAGATGGCGCCAGGGTGGTTCGCGACGAAGTCGTGTTCCGCCGCGGCTGGTCCTGGTCCACCGAAGGTGACGCGCTGGCTTTGTTCGCCACGTCCAAAATGATTGCAGGCGCAAAAATCATCCCGCAACCCCTGAGCTGGGCGCAGGTGAAAAGTGTGTTCGTGCAAACCGCGCCGCTCGCCAAACAGGCCTACGAGCGGATGGGTGCCAAACCCGCCATCGGGGAATTCCAGAGCGCGAAGGTCGGCGACCTCCGGGGCCTGCCTTCATGGGAAATGCAGCGCTGGAAGGACCGGATCTAGAGGTCGTTAGCCGACGAATGCTATTAAAACCATAGCTGCTTGCGCATGATCCTATTGGGATACAACCACTTTTCATGCTTGAAAATGGCCTTTTTCAAGCGGTTTTAGCGTGTGGAGGCAGGCGCTGGACCGCGGAAAAAGGCCCTGGAGCCCGCTTTTGATGCGTAAAAAAGGCCTGCAACCCAATAGAGTCATGCGCGAGCAGCTATTTAATTGATAGCAAAATGCTGACGTCGCGTTCAGATGCAGGCCAGCTCCACCCATTGATGCAGCGTGTCCGGCTGCCGTATTACCTGCACCAGGCTGGCCGCCGGTCCGTTTTTGCTGATGGCCAGCACCACGGTGTGCATGGCCGGGTCATTCAGTGCCGCGCGCAGCAGGGGCATGCCGGCGCTCTCGGGTGCCTTAGCGTCAGGCGGCGCTGCGCACAAGGCTTCCATCAGCCGGGTTGCCAGCGCCACGGTCAGTGCTGCAGGCCGTTCCATGTTCAACCGTTGCGGAAAAGGAAGCTGTAGGCATTGAGCGCCGGCACGCCGCCCAGGTGCGCGTACAGCACGCGTGAGCCGGCCGGAAACTCGCCGCGCCGGACCATGTCGATCATGCCCTGCATCGACTTGCCTTCGTACACCGGGTCGGTCAGCATGCCCTCCTGGCGGGCGCACAGGCGTATCGCCTCCAGCGTGCCTTCGGACGGCAGGCCGTATTCGGGGCCGCCGTAGCGGGTGTCGAGCACGACATCTTTTTCGGTGATGGGGCGGCCCAGCTCCACCAGCTTGGCGGTGTTCTGTGCGATGCGCACAATCTGCGCGTGGGTTTGTGCCGGCTTGGCCGACGCATCGATGCCGATCACCCGGTCGGCACGGCCGTCTGCCGCAAAGCCCACCACCATGCCGGCCTGCGTGCTGCCGGTAACGGAGCACACCACGATGTAGTCAAACTTGAAGCCCAGCTCTGCCTCCTGCGCACGCACTTCTTCGGCAAAGCCGACAAACCCCAGGCCACCATACGGGTGCTCTGAACAGCCCGCCGGAATCGGGAAGGGCTTGCCGCCCTTTTTGCGCACGTCTTCCATCGCCTGCTCCCAGCTCGGGCGGATGCCGATGTCAAAACCGGCCGCGTCCAGGCGCACGTCGGCGCCCATGATGCGCGACATCTCGATATTGCCCACGCGGTCATACACCGCGTCGGAGTAGTTGACCCAGTTCTCCTGCACCAGCACGCACTTCATGCCCAGGTGCGCCGCCACCGCCGCGACCTGGCGCGTCTGGTTGGACTGGATGCCGCCGATCGACACCAGCGTGTCGCAGCCCTGCTCTAGCGCCTCGGGGATCAGGTATTCCATCTTGCGCGTCTTGTTGCCGCCGAACGCCAGGCCGCTGTTGCAGTCTTCGCGCTTGGCAAACAGCTCGACCTTGCCGCCCAGGTGGGCGCTCAGGCGCTTGAGCGGCTGTATCGGGCTGGGCCCGAAGGTCAGCGTGTGTTTTGCAAATTTCTGGAGCTGGAGCGGATATTGAAGTGGGGTAGGCATGGAAGTTTTTCTCGGTTGAAGCCCTGGTGCGTAGACTGAAATGGCCGCAAAGAAGGAGGGCATGTGGGTGAAGGGTTGGGTGCAGTCCTGGGTCAAATCGTATCGCCGGGTCTGTGGAATGAATTGCATACTTCAGCGAATAAAGCGACCCAAAAATCTTTGAATTGGATAAATGCACAATTTATTTTGTTGAATTGCCATTTAATGCAAGATTTGTACAATTCCCCAATGGAAAAAGAACTCGACCGGGTAGACCGCAAGCTCCTGAAGCTGCTGCAGCAGGACGCCTCATTGCCCAACATGCAGCTGGCCGAAAAAACCAACCTCAGCGCACCGGCCTGCTCCAGGCGGGTGGCCAGGCTCAAGGAGCTGGGGCTGATCCGCAAGACCGTGGTGCTGGTCAACCCGCGTGCGCTGGGCTACAACGGCCTGGTCATCATCGGTGTCGTGCTCGACCGCTCCACCACCGACTCATTCGCCGCATTTGAAAAAGCCGCCGCCGGCCTCACGGGTTGCCTTGAGGTGCAGCTGGTCACCGGTGAGTTTGATTATTTTGTGAAGCTGCGCATCAAAAGCATCGACTCGTTCAACGAGATGCACACCGCCCAGCTCGTGGCCCTGCCCGGCGTGCGGCAGGTGCGCACCTTTGTATGCCTCAAGGAAGTGTTCGAGACGACCGTCATTCCGGTCTGAGGTGGCGAACCTGGTCCTGAGTAACTTAAGCCGTCAATCCCTGCGCTCTTCCTGCGCCAGGTAAGCCGGGCGAATCCGCGTCTTTTTGACGATGCCGGCCGGCGTGAACAGAATCACCAGCTCCGGGTTGGCCGCTGTGGGTTGCGAAGTCTTTTTCCGGTAGACCCACACCTCGAATCCGCTGTCGAACTTCACCGACGCGGCGGCGTCGCCCAGCGTTGCCGCCACGTCGGCCTTGGTGGACTGCCCGGCCACGATGGCGCCCTGCGCGCTTTCCATCGTCATGGCCGGGTCGCGAAAAGGCGGTGGCGCCTCTTGCGAGCCGAACAATCCCCCCGGGCCCGCGCAACCGGCCAGCCAGAGGCAGGCAAGCAGCATCGCACCGGCATGCCGCAGCGTTTGACGGGGCAAGGTTTTCATCACGGCCCGTCCATGTACTCAAACTCCACCAGCGTGTCGTCCGGCCAGCTCCGGTCACCCAGCGGCAGCACGTAAGTGCGGTCCACCAGCACCTCGCAGTCGCAATACGGCAGGTCGCTGTTCAGGTTGGGGTCGTCGCTGGCGGCGGCGTACAGCTTGTCGATGGAAAGAATCTCCCGCCGCGCGCCGTTCATCATGGCCACGCTGAACAAAGGCCGGTCCGCAAAGAAAAGATAAAGCGGCGCCTTCCTGTCGCAATAGGCCGGCGTATCCAGAATCACCCGAGCCAGCCGGCCGATCACATTGGTGGTGTTCGACACCAGCCCCGCCTCCATGCCCACCTGGCATTCCAGCCGCAAGTCACCCAGCCGACGCGTGTTGGGCGGCAGGCCCGGCGTGCGTATCTCCGTGCGCCACGTCATGGTCTGCGCCTTCCGGTTCGGAATCACCTGCGCGTTTTCGTCAAACGCCTTGGGGTCACGCTCCAGCGTAAAGGTATGGTCCGGCGCCACCGCCACACCAAACGCCACCGTCGTCCCGATGACCTCCATCTCGATGCGGTCCATCTCTGTCTCTCGCTTGCGCGGCAAGAGTTTGAAGCGAAGCGACGCATTGGGCGCCATGGCGGCGCGCTGCTTCTCGAAAAGATCCATGCCGCGGACCATCTTGCGGTAGGACTTTTCGACGGGGTCGCGGTTTGCCTTGGCGGCGATGGTGACTTGCGGCAGTGTGCCTGCGGGTTTGTCCTGCGCAACGGTTCCCAGGCAGGCAGCAGCCAGGGCTGACGCCAGGATCAGCCGTGTGGCGAGGCGAAAAGGGCGGGTTGACATGGCACCGTCAGTACGGAACGGATTCACAGGTAAAACCAATCCTAGTGCGCGCGAACACGCTGCTGTGTAGGACTTGTTCCAGCGGTGCGGCGGGCCGCCGTTCCGCTCGCCGGCGGGCCTCCGCAAGGGGGTTCAGGGTTGAGCAGGGGCGCTATTAAATCAGGAGCTACTTGCGCCCGTCCTGATTAGGTTCCAGGCACTTTTTATGCCTGAAACAGGCATTTTTAAGGTGTTTTCCACACCCGCCGCCGGCGTGATGAGGCGCGCCGGCGCTCACACCAGCGCCGGCAGGCTGTCCAGCACTTTGTCCAGCGTGATCGGGTAGTGGCGCACCCGCGCGCCGGTGGCGTTGTAGACCGCATTGGCCACTGCCGCGCCGACGCCGCAGATGCCGAGTTCACCCACGCCCTTGGCTTTCATGGGCGATGAGGTTGGGTCGGTCTCTTCCAGGAAGATCACATCCTGGTGCGGAATGTCGGCATGCACCGGCACCTCGTAGCCCGCCAGGTCGTGGTTCACGAAAAACCCGTGACGCTTGTCGACAGCGAGTTCTTCCATCAGCGCCGCGCCAACTCCCATGGTCATCGCGCCTATCACCTGGCTGCGCGCGCTCTTGGGGTTGAGGATGCGGCCCGCGGCGCAGACGGCCAGCATGCGCCGCACACGAATTTCGCCGGTGTAGATGTCGACGCCCACTTCCACAAAGTGCGCGCCGAAGGTCGACTGCTGGAATTTTTTTCCCAGGTCGCCGAACTCGATGGTGTCTTCGGCGACGAGGCCCTGGGCGCCGGCAGCTTCAGCCAGCGGCACAGAGCGGCCACCCGCGCTGACCATGCCGTCGGCAAACGTGATGTCGCCCTGGGTCATTCCCAGTTTTTGGGCGACGGCTTCGCGCAGCTTCATGCAGGCGGCGTACACGCCCGACGTGGAGCTGTTGGCGCCCCATTGCCCGCCGGAGCCGGCCGACACGGGAAAGGCGGAGTCGCCCAGCCGCACAAACACCTTTTGCAGCGGCACGCCCATGACTTCAGCGGCGGTCTGCGCAATGACGGTGTAGGTGCCGGTGCCGATATCCGTCATGTCCGTTTCAACCGTGACGAGGCCGGTGTTGTCCAGCCGCACGCGCGCACCAGACGGCATCGTCAGGTTGTTGCGAAAAGCCGAGGCGACACCCAGGCCCACCAGCCAGCGCCCTTCACGCAGCTGGCCCGGTTTGGCTACGCGCCGGTTCCAGCCGAAGGTCTGCGCGCCGGTTCTCAGGCATTGAATCAGCTGGCGCTGGGAGTAAGCGCGCGCTGGCTTTTCAGGGTCTACCTGCGTGTCGTTGAGGACGCGGAACTCCACCGGGTCCAAGCCCAGCTTTTCCGCCATTTCATCCATCGCGATCTCGAGCGCCATCAAGCCGGGCGCCTCGCCCGGTGCACGCATCGCATTGCCCTCGGGCAGGTCCAGCACGGCCAGCCGTGTGGCGGTCATCCGGTTGGCGCCGGCGTAGAGCAGGCGCGTCTGGTTCACCGCGGTCTCGGGCCCGCCGCCGGGCAGGTCGCCTGACCAGCCCTCATGACCGATAGAAGTGAGCTTGCCGTCGCGCCCCGCCCCCAGGCGTATGCGCTGGATGGTGGCCGGCCGGTGGGTGGTGTTGTTCATCATCAGCGGCCGCTGCAGCGCGACCTTGACCGGCCGCCGCACCGCGCGCGCCCCCAGCGCGGCCAGCAACACATCGGCGCGCAGGAAAAGCTTGCCGCCGAAACCCCCGCCGATAAAGGGCGACACCAGTCTGACGTTGGCTTTGGGGATACCCAGCGTCCTGGCCAGATCGCCCACGCCCCAGTCGATCATCTGGTTGGCTGTCCATACCGTGAGCTTGTCGCCCGTCCACGCGGCGGTGGTGGCGTGCGGCTCCATCATCGCGTGGGACTGGTCGGGCGTGGTGTAGGTGGCGTCCAGCTGCACAGGCGCCGCGGCAAAGGCGCCCGCGAAATCGCCCACCTTGGTCTCAGGTTCTCCCGAAAAATCAGACGCCTTGGCCAGCGGCGCGCCGTCTTTTTCTGTTGCCAGGTTGAACTTGCCCGGCGTGCTCTCATAGACGATGCGTACCAGTTGCGCGGCGGCGCGAGCCTGTTCGAAGGTGTTGGCCACCACCAGCGCCACGGCCTGGTGGTAGTGGTCAATCTCCGGCCCGCCCAGCAGCCTGGCGGTGTTGAAGCTGCCCTTGGTGAGCTTGCCGGCGTTCTCTGCGGTAATGATGGCCAGCACGCCCGGCGCGGTGCGGGCCGCGCGCAAATCCATCGACGCGATGCGGCCCTTGGCGATGCTGGCGCCTGCGACGTAGCCGTAGGCCGCGTCCGGTGCGGCGTCGTGGCGCTCGTAGGCGTAGGGTGCGGTGCCGGTGGTTTTGAGCGGGCCGTCTATGCGGTCGGTGGGCTTGCCGATGACCTTGAGCTGGTCAATGGGGTTGGTGGTGGCAGGGGTGTCGAATTTCACGATGCGCTCCTCGCCTGGGCCAGCACGGCGGCAATGGTTCGCTCTGCCAGTGGCAACTTGAAGGCGTTGTCATGTGTCGGCGTTGCGCCGGCCAGCACGCCGGCCGCAAGAGCCCGCGCACCTCGCGGCATGGCGGCCTCTGCGGCTTCAACGCGCCAGGGCTTGTGCGCCACGCCGCCCAGGGCGACCTTGCCGGAGCCATCACGCTGCACGATGGCAGCCACGGAAACAAGCGCGAAGGCGTAAGAGGCACGGTCACGCACCTTGCGGTAGATGTGCACGCCGCCGGCCGGGCGCGGCAGCGTCACAGCGGTGATCAGTTCGCCGGGCTCCAGCGTGGTTTCGATGTGCGGCGTTTCGCCTGGCAGCCGGTGAAAGTCAGCAATCGGAATGACGCGCGCACGGCCGTCGGCCCGCACGGTTTCTACCGATGCGTCGAGCACCCGCATGGCAACAGCCATATCACTCGGGTGGGTGGCGATGCAGGCCTGGCTGGTGCCGATGATGCCGTGCTGGCGGTTCACGCCCCCGATGGCGCTGCAGCCGCTGCCCGGCTGCCGCTTGTTGCAGGGCTGGTCGGTGTCGTAGAAGTAAGGGCAACGCGTGCGCTGCAGCAGGTTGCCGGCGGTGGTCGCCTTGTTGCGCAGCTGGCCCGAGGCACCGGCGAGCAAGGCCCGTGACAGCACGCCGTAGTCGCGCCGCACGCGCTCGTCTGAGGCGAGCGCGGTGTTGCGAACCATCGCGCCCACACGCAGGCCGCCCTCGGGCGTTGCCTCAATCTTGTCCAGCGCCAGGCCGTTCACGTCGACCAGGTGCGCAGGCGCTTCGATCTGCAGCTTCATCAAATCCAGCAGGTTGGTGCCGCCTGCGATGAATTTTGCCGTCGGGTTGCGGGCCACCGCCGCTGCGGCTTGTGCCGGTGAGGTGGCGCGTTCATAAGTGAAGGGTTTCATGCCTGCGCCCCCGCCACTTCAGTGATGGCTTCAACGATGTTGGAGTAGGCGCCGCAGCGGCAGATGTTGCCGCTCATGCGCTCCCGAAGCTCGTCGGGTGAGAGCAGCGGCCGCGCGGTGATGTCCGCGCTGACGTGGCTGGGGACGCCCCGGCGCAGCTCGTCGAGTGCGCCGACGGCAGAGCAGATCTGGCCCGGCGTGCAGTAACCGCACTGATAGCCGTCATGCTTGACGAAGGCTGTCTGCAACGGGTGCATGCGCTGCAAGGTTCCCAGCCCTTCGATGGTGGTCACCTTGCTGCCCTCATGCATCACGGCCAGCGTCAGGCAGGAATTGATGCGCTGCCCGTCGAGCAGCACGGTGCAGGCGCCGCATTGGCCGTGGTCGCAGCCCTTTTTTGTGCCGGTGAGGTGCAGGTGCTCGCGCAAGGCATCGAGCAGCGTGGTGCGCGTGTCCAGGTTCAGGGTGTGGGCCGCGCCGTTGACCTCGATGGTCACGCGCCCCTGAGGGACGGAGCCGGGTGCGGCGAGCGGTGAAGAGGGGGCTGCAGTGGCGTCTGATGGCATAGTGGTCACAGCCGCTGAAGCGGCGCTAGCGATCAGGATACCTCGCCGGGAGATGGTGAGTGCATCGGTGGGGCTTTCCATGGCTTCTGCCTTTGTCCTTAAAGATGGAGTGGGGAGTGGCGAAGTAAACCGCCAGCATCCCGGAGCAGGGCCGATTGCACTGTAGGAAACAGGCTTGGTGGGGAGTCAGTTGCCGCCACTACCACCACTGCCATCACTACCGCCGCCGCGTCGAAGTCAGGAAGCACGCCTGGCGCCTCCTCCTATTTCTTTTGCCTTACTTTGCCGACAGGTTGTCAAGCGAACCAAAGCCTTGACCCCGGCGGCGCAGTGCCTCGATCCGTTGGCAGCAGCAATCCTGCAAAGGGGCTGCGCGATGCGCTCAGGCAGAAATCCTGGGCTCTTCCGTCAGGCTGTAGCAGGTGAACACCTTGTTCAGGGCCGGCAAGGGCGCCACTTCCATTTCACCCACTGCGGGTTCCATGATGACCATGGCGACTGTGGCAGACAGGTTGTCGTGGCTGCCGATGCGGGGCGGGCGGCAGACGGAGTAGGGCAGGCCGAAGTTGTCGAAGAAAGCGTTCTTCAGTTCCTGTCGACCGAGTTTTTCCTGTGCGTTCAGGAGTTTTCGCACGCGCCAGTCGCGGTAGTGGCTGTCGGGTGATTGGGAAATGCCCATGTCCACCAGCTTGCTGAGCGCTACCGGGCTCATCCAGTGGTTGGCATGCACGATCAGGTTGTCGGCGCCGGGATAAATCGGAAACGATTCGTTGGTGGTGCATTCAAAATCGATACCGAAGCCCTGCGACATGCCCAGCATGATGTTGTTGGAGCAGGACTTGGGTGTTGCGGCCACGGCCTTCATGGCCAGCGAAAAAATCTCTTGTTCCAGCACCTTGCGCCGGATCAGCGATAAAGGCACACCCAGCTGCTTGAAGTCGCGGTCTGATTCGAGGTAGTTGGCGGTGATCGACACACCAGCGCTGTTGAAGCCGCTGCGGGCCAGCCCGCCGGCTTCGACAAAGGTCAAAAAGTCGGGACCGTTGTCGTTGCGCACGCGCAGCACGACGGAGGTCTCGACGCATTCGGCGCGCCAGTCCCAGTTCTGGCCGTGCAGCAGGTTGCCGTTGGCCGAACGCTCGGGCAGGATGAGGGCGCCCGTGCAGCCGTCGCCGGGTTCCTGGTCGGCGGCATTGACCTTCTCGGCGCGGGCCTTGGCCAGCACCTCGGTGCGGGCATTGATCATCACGATGTCCTGGAAGTCCATGCCCGCGCCCTCGGCAATGCCGCGCATCTCGTCGATGTAGTGGGGTGCGAAGTTGCCGATTTCCTTGGCGAAGAAGTCGATCAAGCGCGCGCGTGCCTGTTCGCTGTAGCCCAGGTTGACCAGCGTCTGGCCGTACAGGCGCGCGCTGCCGCGTACCCGGTCAGCGGCCTGCCGCCCGTACTGCAGGCCGCGTTCATGCGGGCTGCCGGAGACGGAGATAAAGGGGAATTGTTCGATGTTTGCCATGCTGGGCTGCCGTAAGAAGTTGCGTGAAGAGAGATGACGACCGCCGCGAGGCGTGCCTGTCCATGCCTTGCGCGCGGGCCTGTGCGCAAGGCGGCCGAGAGGAAGCTGAAAAGACTTACCTGGCGGCCAGCTTCGTATTCCAGAGCAGCGGCTTGCCTTCCCACACCGTGAAGCCATTCACGCGCTTGCGCACGGCCCAGGAATCGGTCACGTTGTAGAGGATGACCAGCGGCGTCTTGGCGATCATCAGCGCGTGCAGCTGGTCAAACAAGGCCTGGCGTTTCTTCGGATCGGCTTCGGCGAAGCTCTGGTCGATCAACTTTTGCGCGGCCGGGTCGTCCCACACCTTGCGCGGCTGCTTGGCCTTGTTGCCCGAGAACTGCTCATAGCTCAGGGCCGGGTCCAGGCGCGACGAATAGGTGAAGGAGCTCATCTGGTAGTTGCCGCTGTTGTAGCGGTCCAGCTGGGTGGCCCATTCGAGCACTTCGATCTGCGCGTTGATGCCGACGGCCTGCATCATGGCCTGGCTCATCACCGCCACCGAGAAGCTCGGCACATGGGCGCGCTTGTTGGCCTGAATCACGATAGGCTGGCCCTTGTAGCCGGCTTCCTTCAGCAGCTGTTTGGCCTTGGCCGGGTCGTGGCGGTAGCCTTTTTTCTGCGCTGCGGTGTAGAAGGCCGAGCTGTCCTGGATGGCCGAGTTGTTGACGCGGGCCAGGCCTTCGGACGCGGCCGCGACGAGCTGGTTCATGTCGAGCGACAGCGCGATGGCCTGGCGGATGCGCTCGTCTTTAAGAAGCGGGTCATTGGTCTGCATCAGCAGCGTGTTTTTGCCMGCATCCACAGCGGCGACCACGCTCAGGTTTTTATTCGCCTTGAGCTCCTGCACGTCGGACGAGGTGATCTGGCCGGCATCGATGGCGCCGGACTGCAGGCCGGCCTTGGAGGTCGACATGTCGGGCACGGTTAAAAATTTGACCTGCTCGACCAGCGGTTTCTTGAGGCCGAGGTAACCGTCTGGCTTGGTGCCGGGGGGCGACTGGTAGTCGGCAAAGGCGCTGAGCGTGACGTACTCGCCGCGCTTCCACTCTTCAAACTTGAAGGGGCCGGTGCCGATGGGTTTGTCCCAGCTGCCGTCTTCCTTGACGGATTTTTTGTGGAGGATGGCTGTCATGCCGCAGTCGGTGCGGGCCAGGTTGTCGAGGAAGACGGCCGAGGGTTTGTCCAGCTGCATGACCACGGTTTGTGCGTCAGGCGCGGTGACCGAGGTGACCTTGACACCGGAGCGGCCGTCAAATTCGCTGAGGCAGCGCCAGTCGGTCTTGGGGTCCATATAACGCTTCCAGCTCCACAGCACATCGGCCGAAGTCATGGACTCGCCGTTGTGAAACTTCACGTTGGTGCGCAACTTGAAGATATAGGTCAGGCCGTCGGGGCTGGTGACGATGGAGCGCGCCAGCAGCGGGCCGACGGTGCCGTTCTCGTGATAGGCAACCAGGCCTTCGACGATGTTGAGCACCACGCCGTCGGTGGTGTTGTCGCGGTTGACACCGGGGTTGGTCGAGCGGATGTCTGCCGGCTGCGCGACCACGATTTGCGCCGTCTGGGCCTGGGCGGCGGTACAAGCCGCCAGCACGGCAGCGGCCAGAAATTTCAATCGAAGGGAAAGCATCAAAAGCTCCTTAAAGATCAGACTGGAATGGGGGTTATCGGGTTGATGAGATTCAAGGCGCCCGCCGGCGCATCGGGTTCGTCAAAACGCCACTTGAGTTGCATGCCGCCCTGGCCGGTGGGCGTGAGCGCAGGAATCGCGGAGAGCAGCTTGCGTGTGTAGGCATGTTGCGGGTTGTCGAACACCTCGTCGCGGCTGCCTTGCTCAATGATCTGGCCGGCCTGCATCACGATCACACGGTCGGCCACCTGTTCGACCACGCCCAGGTCGTGGCTGATGAAGAGGCAGGCAAAGCCGTGGCGTTCCTGCAGCTCGGCCAGCAGCGCCAGCACCTGGGCGCGTACGGTCACGTCGAGTGCGGACACCGGCTCGTCGGCAATCACAAAGGCCGGCTCACGTATCAACGCGCGGGCAATCGCCACGCGTTGGCGCTGGCCGCCCGAGAGTTCGTGCGCGTAACGTTGCGCATGCCGGGGCTCCAAACCAACCTCATCAAGCATCTTCGCTACGCGCGTTTTCCGCTCGGCTGAAGAGAGGCCAGGAACCAGTCGCAGCCCTTCACCGACCAGCTGGCCAATGCTCATGCGCGGGTTGAGTGATGAATACGGGTCCTGGAAAACCATCTGGCAATTGAGCCGGTAGTCCAGCCAGCCCGCATCGCTGCGCGCGATCGAACGCCCGCGAAAACGGATGTCGCCTTCGGTCGGCTTGAGCAAGCCCGCAATCGCACGGCCCAACGTGGTTTTTCCCGAACCGGAGCCGCCCACCACCGCGACGATCTCGCGCGGGCGCACCACCAGGTCTATGCCGTGCAGCACGCGCTTGGCAGCGGACTTGGCAAAGAGGCGCCGCTTGCCGGGGTAATCGAATACGAGCTTGCGCACTTCGATGACGGGTTGGTCGTCGGCAATTGTGCGCGCGGCTTGCCGGCGCGGGATGGCCTCGAGCAGCTTGCGTGTGTAGTCCTGCCTGGGGCCTGCCAGCAAGGCGGCGGTGTCGCCGGCTTCGACGACCTCGCCCTGCTGCATGACGATCATGCGCTGGGTGTAGCGCGCCACCATGGGCAGGTCGTGGCTGATCAGCAGCACGGCCGTATTGTGTTCGCGTGTGAGGCCGACCATCAGCTCGAGCACATCGCGCTGCACCAGCGCGTCCAGGGCAGTGGTCGGCTCGTCGGCGATCAGCAGTGCGGGCTCCAGCAGCATCACAGAGGCCAGCATCATGCGCTGGCGCATGCCGCCTGAGAATTCATGTGGCCATGCGGCGAGCGCGGCCTGCGGGTCGGTGATGCCGACGCGCGCGAGCATGGCCAAAGCCTTGTCGCGGCGCGCGGCCGGCGAGAGCTCGGGCCGGTGCAGCGCCAGGCCTTCGTCAAGCTGCCGGCCGATCGTCATCGAAGGGTTGAGCGAGGTCATGGGCTCCTGGAACACCATGCCGATGCGCGCGCCGCGCAGCTGTCGCAAACGCGCATCGCCGGCCGCCGCCATGTCTTCGCCTTCAAACAAAATGCGACCCGCGCTGCGCACCAGTGGCGGCGGCGTGAGGCCCATGATGGCGCGCGCCGCCTGGGTCTTGCCACTGCCGGATTCACCGACGATGCCGACGATCTCGCCGGGCGCGACGGTGAAGGACACATTGCGCACGATTTCGCGGCCGCCCTTGCCGATGGAAAGGCTGAGGCCCGAGACATCAACAAGGTGGTTCATTCGATGCCCCTCATGCGCGGATCCAGCAGGTCGCGCACCGCGTCGCCCAGGAAGTTGATGCCCAGCAGCGTGAGCGCAATGCACAGGCCGGGGAAGATGGAAAGGTAAGTCGCCTGCGCCATGAAGGGCCGGGCGGCGGCCAGCATATTGCCCCAGGTGGGCGCCGGCGGCGGCACGCCCAGGCCCAGGAAGGACAGCGAACTCTCCGCCAGGATGACCCAGCCGAACATCGAGGTGGCTAACACGGTGAGCGGCGCCACGCAGTTGGGCAGCACGTGGCGGTACATGGTGTAGAGCTCCGAGTTGCCGAGCACGCGCGAGGATTCGATGAATTCCTTTTCGCGCAGCGACATCACCGTGCCGCGCACGATGCGGGTGACGGAGGGCGTGTACGCCAGGCCCAGCGCGAGGATGATGCCGTACTTGTTGGCGCCGAAGACAGCCAGCAATGCCAGCGCCAGCAGCAGGCCGGGGAAGGCCAGCAGGGCGTTGACAAAGGCCATGATGATGCGGTCGGTCCAGCCGCGCACAAAGCCCGTCAGCACGCCGATGGCAGTGCCTGCGGTGATAGAGAGCAGCACCGTGAGAAAACTGATCCAGACGCTGTTGGAGGCCCCGGCCATGAGGCGCGAGAGCTCGTCGCGGCCGAACTCGTCGGTGCCCAGCCAATAGGTGGCGCTGGGTGGTTTGAGGCGTGCCAGGAAGTTGATCTTGAGCGGCTCGTGCGGCGTCCAGAAGAAGGCCAGTACGGCCGCCACGAGGATGAGGCCCACGATGAAGAGGCCGATCAGGGCCTGAGGGGTGAGAAATTTTTTCATTCGGCCAACACCCTGGGGTCGAAGATCGGATAGCAGAGGTCGATGACCAGGTTGGTTACCACGTAGATCACGGCGACCAGCAGCAGACAGCCCTGGATCACCGGGTAGTCGCGCGCGAAGATCGCGTCAACCAGCAGGCGGCCCAGGCCGGGAATCGTGAACACGGTTTCAACAACCGCCACGCCGCCCAGCAGGTTGCCCAGCACCAGGCCGATCAAAGTCCAGGTCGGGCCGAAGGAGTTGCGAAAGGCGTGGTGCACCAGCACAGCACGCTCTGACAGACCCTTGGCGCGCGCATGCGTGATGTAGTCCAGCCGCAGCACTTCCAGCGTGCTGGCCCTGGCCATGCGGATCAGCACGCCGATCTCATGCAGGAACAGCGTGAGGATGGGCATCAGCAGGTACAGCAGGCCCGACTTCCAGTCGTTCATGATCGAGACATAGCCGACCACGGGCAGCCATTCGAGCTTCAGGCCGAAGAAGAGCAGAAGCAACAGGCCCAGCCAGAAGGTAGGGATGGATACCAGCAGGGTGGCGGTGCCGACCAGCATCAGGTCGGGCAGGCGGTTTTGCTTCCACGCGGCGATCATGCCGGCGGGCACCGCGACCAGGGTGGCGAAGAGCACGGCAATGAGCACAATCTGCGCGCTGACCAGGAAGCGGCTCAACACCAGGTGCAGCACGGGTTCGCCGGTGTTGATGGAAACGCCCAGGTCGCCGCCCAGCACGTGCCGGCCCCAGATGCCGAACTGCACCGGCCAACTCTTATCGAGCCCGAGCTGGGCGCGCAGGTCGGCCAGGCGCACCGGGTCGGCGAGGTCACCCAACAGCAGCTGCGCCGGGTCGCCGGGGATGAGCCGGATCAGCACAAAGACCGCCACCGCGACGATCAGCAGCGTCGGTATGGCCATGAAAAGACGGGACAGCGTAAAACGCAGCATGGTCAGTCTTCAGGTTTGAGGTTGGCGTGACATCACTGGGCCCGGCCCGCCGCTTTTTTCCGGACGTCGCGCAGCACGGTCGCGAGGAAGTCCTGCACCGTGTCGACGCAGGCCAGGCCGTCGTGGGGAACGTTGTCGATCAGGTCCAGCGTGACGTTGACGCCGGCCTGCACAAAGGACTGGCGCAAGGTCTCCAGCCGCTCCGGGCGCGTGCGCCCCGCGTCGTTGGCGCCGGCCATGTAGAACTTGCCGCCTTCGCGGTGGGTAATCTCCCAGGTCTCCATGTCAGCCTTGCCGGCCACCATGTGCACCGGCAGGGCTTTGAGGGCCGCAAGGTTCAGCGGTTTGCCGAAACGCTTTTCGAAGTCGCGCACACCGACCCACCAGTCTTGCTGGTTGTCGATGAGAGTCACCGAGCCTGGCGCGCCTATGGAAAGCGCCCAGAGGCGCTCGGGATGCAGCAGGCCGAAGCGGTTGACGAACTGGCCGCCGCCGGAGTAACCGAAGAGCGCGAACTTTGAAAAGTCGCAACCGAACTTGACGGCTACTTCGTCGACCATGCTGAGCAGGATCTGGTCGTAGCGGATGTCGGCTTCGCGCAGGTGCTTGAAACCGTCGCGGTTGCCGTCGCCCTGCGGGCCGGCCGGGAACAGCGGGCACAACACGATGCAGTCATTCCACTTGGCGAATGCGGCGAAGGCGTCGCGGTATTCGGTGAAGGCGCGGCCGGTGCCGTGCACCACGACCACGAGCTGCATGGGCTGCTTTGACTCACCCAGGTGCGGCGGGGCATAAGTGCAATAGGAAAAGCGCGGGTCAGTGCGCGACGCAAAAATCGTGCTGTGGCCCAGGTCGTAAATGGCTGCCGCCCGTTTCTCACCAAATGAGAGTGGTGAAGCCGTGCCGGTATTCGCCAGGAGTGCATCAGACATAAATCATCGCCCCAAAAAACAAGCCAGACAAGCGGCCGGGCTGCTGCGGAAGAAGCCCGAAAAAGCCGCGCGTTTCGAGGGAGATGCGCCGTTGCGGCGGGAGACATGTGTCCGTCACACAACCCTGTTAAGCCGGATTGTTCTCCATCCGGTTTGAAAAATATATCTATATTATGTTTTGAGATGCTAAAGTTATTCTTTTGTATTGGGGCGGTGCGCGAATGAGCACGATCCGGTTTTTGAAGACCTTCCTGGTTGTCGCGCAGGGCGGCTCGTTCGCCGCGGCGTCCGATCGCGTCGCGCTGACACAGGCTGCAGTCGGGCTGCAGATGCGCGCGCTGGAGACCGAGCTCAAGACCGTGCTGTTCGAGCGTTCGGGGCGCGGCGTGGTGCTTTCGGACGCAGGCCGCGCGCTGGTTGCGCATGCGGAAAAAATTGTCGGGTACTACGACCAGATGCGCGAAGGCCTGGACGGCGAGGGAGAGATCGCCGGCACCGTGACGGTGGGCTCCATCGTCACGGCGATGGGGCTGCTCTCAAACACCGTCGTCAGGATGAAGCCGCTCTATCCGCGTCTCAATGTGCGGCTGGTCATGCAGGAGTCCAGCGGCCTGGCGCGCAGTGTCAGGAGCGGTGAGCTCGATGCGGCGGTCTTCGTCGACGACTCGCCGCAGGAGCGAAAGGGCATGCGCTGGACGCCGCTGTACACCGAGCCGCTGACGGTGGTCGCGAGTTCCCAGGTAGCGTCGCCGGGCAGCGACTTCAAAAAGCTGCTGCGTGAGCAACCCTTCCTGCGCTTTGACCGGCGCACGCAAAGCGGCATCCGCATAGAGCAGACCTTGCGCAAGCTGGGCCTGGTGCCGCAGGACTTTCTGGAGCTCAGCTCGCTCTCGGCCATCATCGACCTGGTGCGACAGAACGTCGGTGTCACCATCGTGCCGCATGTCAAGAACGCCGACTGGGCCAACGATGCGCTTCTGCGTGTGCTGCCGCTGCCGGGCCGGCCACCGACACGGCTGATCGGCATGCTGGAGCAGGGCAAGCGCGAGCACATCACCGCGGTGATCCGGCAGCATCTGGTTCAACTGCTGGCCGAGAAAAGTTTGGCGAGCGTCGCCAGCTCCGCATCGGGTGGCCCCAGGCCCCGGCAGAAACTTGCGCAGCGGCGCTGAACTTTTTCGCTACAGGCCTGTCAGACATCTTTTTAACGGAGGGAACCTCATGGCCTTTGCCCAAAACGACCAACTGACTTCACGCGCGCTTTCAGTCCTGCGCATTGTTTCTGCTTATTTGCTTATTCAGCATGGCACGGCCAAGCTGCTGGGCTTTCCCCACGTGGCTTATTTCGACGGGCTGCAGGTGTTGTCGCTGATCGGCTTTGCCGGGATTCTTGAGCTCTTTGGTGGTGCGCTGCTGCTTGTGGGCTTGTTCACGCGCCCTGTGGCGTTTGTGCTGTCGGGCCTGCTGGCATTTGCCTATTTCATGGGCCATGCGACCAAGGGCTTTGTGTTGTCGCCCATGCTGAATGGTGGCGAGTCGGCCGTGTTGTTCTGCTTTGTGTTTTTGTTCTTTGCTGCTGCCGGCGGTGGTGCATGGAGCGTTGACGCGCTGCGTTCGCGGAAGTAAGCAAGACGCCAATCTCGGTGTAAAGCCGGTGCATCCTTTGCGGGTGCGCCGGCTTTTTCACGCCTCACACCTTATGCGGCGCTGTTGGCTGTCTGCCTGAGGGCAGGCGGGTCTGGCTTCGCCGTTTGCCGTGAAGTCAGCAGGCACAGCGCGGGTGCCAGGGCGAACACGACGAACAGCCATTGCGCTGCGCCCGCCGTTCCGGGTACACCACCGGGGCTGGTGAGGCCCCCGAGGTTGGCGACCATGCCGGCCAGGGCCGCACCCATGGCGGTGGCAAACAGCTCCACTGTCATGATGGAAGAGGCAGCCAGGTCTTCTTCGCCGGGCGGCGCAATCTGCAGCACACGCGTGCTCAGGTGCGGCCAGGCGATGCCGACGGCAAAACCCACGGCCACCATGGCGGCGCAGATTGGCGCCAGCACGGGCCAGCCGCCATTACTGGGTGCGGGCATCAGCACAGCCATGCCCACCAGGCCCGCCAGTGCCAGCACTGGTGCAACGCGGATGGCCAGCCTGGCCCGGCTGCCGGTGGCGCTGGAGCTGATGAGTGAGCCCAGGGTCCAGCCCGCCGACATGATGGCGGCGAGATAGCCTGATACCAGCGGTGTCTGGGCATGCAGGACCTGAAAGAACAAGGGTGAAAAAATCTCGGTGCTGGTGACCGTCATGCCCAGCAGCCCCATCGCGAGGTAAAGGGCGCCCAGCGCCCCGGGGCGAAACGCATCCTGCGGCAACAGGCGGTTGGCGGCGTGCTTGTCGACGATGACCAGCAACGCGCTGAGCGCAACCGCTGCACCTACACCGGCCGCATTCCACATGACTTGTGTGCTGACGCTGCCAGCAGAAACGGCGAAGACCGCGCCGGCCAGCAGGAGCAACTGCATCCACGGTACGGATGTCGGCGGGCTGCTGATGGAGTTGTGCCGTGGAATCACGCAGACGGCGAGCACGGTGAACAGAACCGCCGCCGGAATGAGCGCGCCAAACGCCCAGCGCCAGGCATCCATCTGGGCAAACACGCCCCCTATGGCGGGCCCCACCAGTGTGGCCACGCCCCACATACCCGACAGCAGGCCGATGGCGCGGGACCACAAGGCCTCGTCATACAGCAGGCGAATCATGGCGTAGGGCAGGGCCAGCAGCAGGCCACCGCCAAAGCCCTGCACCACACGCCCGGCCAGCATGACGGGCATGGAAAGCGCCAGCGCACAGGCGAGCGAGCCCACGGCAAAGATCGCGGCGCCGAGCACATAGGCAAAGCGCGGCCCGAGCTTGCCCAGCACCTGCGTCGCCATGGCGGCGCTGATGATGGAAGCCACCACGAAGAGGGCGGTGTTCCAGGCGTAGAACTCCAGCCCGCCAATGTCGCGTACGACGGATGGCAGGATGGTGGTGCCGATGTAGAGGTTGATGGCATGTAGTGCGACGCCGCCGACCAGCGCCAGCGTGCGGATGGCATTGACGCCGGTCAGCAGGGCGATCCAGCCTGTGGGAGCGATGCCTGATGTGTTGCTTGAGGTGTTGTTCATTCCAGCGCCTCGGGTCCGAAGGCCAGCCCGTCAAGCTTGTCCGGGTTGCGCATGATGAAGATGTTGTTGGCCTTGCCTTCGTCGTTATAGGCAAAGGTGATGGCGGCGGCGATCTCGCCGGTGCTCGTCCGCAGCTGGATGGCGCGGCCACCGTTGATCTCGCAGGGTACCCATTCGTAGTGGGCCCAGTAGCGGGCCAGCTGCGTCGTCAGCAGGGTGAGCACGCTGCCCTTGCCCTGGAAGATGCCTTCAACCGAGCTGACCTTGCCGCCGCTGTCGGTGCTCAGTGCGATGTCGTCCGAGAGCAGGCTGGCGAGTGATTCTGTACTGCCAGCGGTGATGGCTTCGCGGAAAGCGGTGAGCAGGTCGTCCTGCACCTTGGGCGGCGTCACGTGCCGTACCTTGCCCTGGGAGATGCTGGTGCTGGCGCGCGAGACCAGCTTGCGGCAGGCGGCTTCCTCCATGTCCAGCATCTCGGCCACTTCGGCATAGGGGGTCTCAAAAATCTCATGCAGCAGGTAGGCAGCGCGCTCTTTGGGCGTGAGGCGTTCGAGCAGCAGCAAGAAAGCCATGCTCAGCGACGAGGCCAGCAGGGCGTGTGTTTCGGGTGTGTCTTCGGTCTGGGTATGGATGGGTTCAGGCAACCAGGTGCCGACATAGTCGACCCGGCTGCGCTGCGCGTCGCGCAGCATGTCGATGCAGTGGCGCGTGCAGATGGCGGTGAGCCAGGCGGCCGGTGTCGCGATGCTCGCGTGGTCGGCCGCCAGCCATTTGATGAAGACGTCCTGCACGGCGTCTTCGGCATCGGCCCGCGAACCGAGGATGCGGTAGGCCAGGCCAAACAGGTGCCTGCGCCTTTCTTCAAATACGGCGGTGGGGTCGATGCTGGCCATGATGCGTAAACCTTAGTGTGCCGAGACCTGAATGCGGTTCCAGAGATTGATCATGCCGATGGTAGCGGTCAGAGCGCCAATCTCTTTGTCACTGAACGATTGACGCAGGCGGCCGCGCAGGCTGGCGTAGTCGGTCTTGTGGTCGAGCGTGGTCAGGGCTTCCGTCCAGGCCAGTGCGGCTTTCTCGGCTTCACTGAAGTCGTTGACATGCGCCCAGACGACGAGGCGGTCCAGCCTGTCCTGGGTTTCGCCGTCTTCACGGGCTTCCCGCAGGTGCATCTTGACGCAGAAAGCGCAGCCGTTGATTTGCGAGGCGCGCAGGTGAATCAGGTGGTGCAGTTTTTTGTCCAGGCCCTGGGCGCCAATGGTTTGACTGACCTTGAGCAGGGCGGGGTAGACATCAGGAATCGCGAGATCGATACGGACGGGGGCAGTGTTGGCGGAGGTAGCGGTAGCGGCAGTCATGGTGTTTCCTTTAAAAACAAGTTGAAAAGTTGGGTGTCACACCGTATTGACGATTCAGCTTTGCCGTTTGTGACGCGTTGTGACGCCTGCCTTCAAAAAAAGATGAAATAAATGAAAAATCGCCTGATCCCCAAAGGAATACAGGCGATAGCGGGCAAGCGCCTGTGCGCTCTAGCGTGGCGTGTTCAACAAGGTGTTCATCGCCGAATAGTCCAGCTTGGGGCCGAGCAGCGGAGACAGGTCCTGTTTCAGCAAGGCCTCGACGCTGGTTCGGGCGTGTTCATAAGCCACCTGGAAAGGCGCCGGCCCTACGCTGACGCGCCGCACGCCGGCGGCTTGCAGCTCGGCAATGGCCGGCAGCCCGGGCATGGCCATCAGGTTCAGCGGCAGGCTGACAGCCGCGCAGATTTCCTTGACCTCCGGCAACGCCGTGAGGCCGGGTACAAAGGCGCTGTCCGCCCCGGCTTGCTGGTACAGCTTGAGGCGGGCGATGCTGGCCTGCGCCGGTGTGCCTTCGACTTTCAGCTTGCGCAGGTAAACATCGGTACGGGCATTGATAAACAGCGGTGCGCCTTTGAGTGTGCTGCGTATGGCCTTGATCTTGTCGGCCAGCAGGGCTGGGGCGCCGCTGCCGTCTTCGAGGTTGATGCCCGCCGCACCCACGGCGACCAGCTCGGCGGCCAGGCGGCCTACCTCGGCGGGGCTCTCGCTGTAGCCGTCTTCCATGTCGACGGTCAGCGGCAGGCTCAAGACACGGGTGATGCGGGCGACGGCATCGAGCAACTCGTCGGGCGGCAAGGCGCCGCCGTCGGCATAGCCGCAGGCCCAGGCCAGAGACGCGCTGCTGGTGGCCACGGCTTTGGCACCGGAAGCTTCAAAGATTTTGGCACTGGCAGCGTCCCAGGCATTAGGCAGCAGCAAAACGCCGTGGGGCGCCTGGTGGAGTTGGGCGAATTGTTGGTGGTGAAGGACTTGCATGGCGGCTCCGTCGTTGTTGGCGGGATTGGAGAATCGAGGCGCACAGCTTAGCAAGCCGGGCTGAGGCGCCTGGCCATTTCCGTCCCTTTTCTGACCTATTTACTTCAGGTTACGCGCCGCGAAATTCCACCTCAAACCGGGCCAGGCCCGCGTAGTCAAACTGCGTGCGCTTTCCGAGGGGCAACGTCAGTACACCGGCATAGGAGCCGGTGATCACCGCCTGGCCCGCCAGCAGGCCGATGCCGCGTTCGCGCAGGAAATTGGCCAGCCAGTACAGCGGCGTGCGTGGGTCGCCGTTCGGGTGTGTCGCTTCGGCGGTTTGCGCGGGCTCCCCGGCGACTTGCCAGGTCAATTCAAATGCCGCCACATCGGGCCCGCACAGTTCTGGCCCCAGCCACAGGCCGTTGTTGACGATGCCGTCGGCCAGCAGTTCGGGAAAAGGCAGGCTGCTGTGGTCGGTGTAGCGGCTGGCGCAGATTTCCAGTGCGGCATGGACGGAACCAATGGCTGCATCCACCTCGGCCTCGGTGTAGGGCTGTGCGCGCGGGGGCAGGTCTTTGGCCAGCACAAAAGCCAGCTCTGGTTCAACCACTACGGCGGTGGCACCCAAGGGAAAGGGGACGGCGCAGATCGCTGCATGGTTGAGGGCGGGCTGGTAGATGGGGGCGGCCACCAGCTTGCCGGGGCTGGGCGGTGAAGCCTTCCAGCCGGCCACCGGCTGGCCCAGCCGGCGGGTGACTTCCTGCTGCACCTGCCAGCCGTCTTCCAGGTCGACAGGACGGCAGCTGTCGGGCAAGCGTGGGCCCGCCTTTCCCGTGGTTCGCCTTGCTATTAATTCGATAGCTGCCTGCGCAAGTTTTTCGGGGGATAGAGGCATATTTCGCTTAAAAATCAGGGGTGTGAAGGTTTGGCTGCCTCCCGGGTGGCATGAAGGCAGTGTTCCGCAAGCGGGTGCGTTTTAGTGTAGCGGCGCACGCTTGGGGCCGAGACGTGTGCGTGCGCTTTTCCTCAACCCTCAGCGGGGCGCCTGGGCTTTTCGTACTTCCTTGTACTATTGACAGCTTCATACGCTTTTGTGTGCTGCCCTTCCTGTTCTTCCCTTCCAACATCATGAAAAACTCCCTGAGCCCTGCTTCCACCCTGCCTGTTGACGCCGCTGATGCCTTGCTGGTGGGGCGTGTCTGGATAGAAGGCACTGGCCCGGTGCTGGCCTTGGTCACACCCGACGGTGTGTACGACCTTTCCAGCGTTGCGCCAACCGCCAGCCAGCTGCTGGAATTGCCGGGTGTCGCCAGGGTTGTGCGGGCCGCTGCGGCGAAGCTGCCGCGACTGGCGGGCACGGCCGAAGTGCTGGCCAATTCCGCTGAGGATGCACATGACACCAAGCTGCCCTGGCTGCTGGCGCCATGCGACCTGCAGGCACTGAAAGCCTCGGGCGTGACGTTTGTCGAATCGATGCTCGAGCGCGTGATTGAAGAACAGGCCGGCGGCGACGCCAGCAAGGCTGACGAGGCGCGCAAGGCGGTGATCGCCGTGATCGGCGAGAACCTGGGCAAGATCAAGCCCGGCTCACCCGAAGCCGCCCAACTCAAAGACGTATTGATCGCAAAAGGCATGTGGTCGCAGTACCTGGAAGTGGGCATTGGCCCCGACGCGGAAATCTTTACCAAGAGCCAGCCGATGAGCGCGGTCGGCACGGGCGCCGAAGTGGGCATACATCCGGGCAGCGACTGGAACAACCCCGAGCCTGAAGTCGTGCTGGCCGTGAACTCGCGTGGCGAGACGGTGGGTGCGGCGCTGGGCAACGACGTGAACCTGCGCGACTTCGAAGGCCGCAGCGCATTGCTGCTGGGCAAAGCCAAAGACAACAACGCCTCGTGCGCGATCGGCCCCTTCATCCGCCTGCTCGACGAGCGCTTCACCATCGACCATGTACGCAGCAGCGACCTGAGCATCACCGTGACGGGACCTGAGGGCTTTGTGATGAAGGGCGGTAGCTCGCTGAAGAAAATCAGCCGCGACCCACTGGACCTGGTGGCGCAGGCCATTGGCCCCAACCACCAGTACCCTGACGGTTTCATGCTCTTCCTGGGCACCATGTTTGCGCCCACGCAAGACCGCCATGGCCCCGGCCAGGGCTTTACCCACGTGGTGGGTGATGTGGTGACGGTGGCCACGCCGCAGCTGGGCAGCCTGGTCAACCGCGTCACCACCTCCGACAAGGCCGCGCCGTGGACCTTCGGCATTTCGGCGTTGATGAAAAGCCTGGCCAAGCGCAAGCTGCTGTAAAGAAGGAGAGGGCGGATGCATACCTCTGCATTGGTGCTGTTTTCCGGCGGGCAGGATTCCACCACCTGCCTGGCGCAGGCGCTGTCGAAATACGAACGTGTCGAGACGGTGGCGTTTGACTACGGCCAGCGCCACAAGGTGGAGCTGGAGGCGCGGCTCAATGTGCTGCGCGAAATCAAACAGCAGTTTCCACAGTGGGCCCACAAGATTGGTGAAGACCACCTGCTGGATCTCGCGGTGCTCGGGCAGGTCAGCGACACCTCATTGACACGTGACGTCGCTTTCAAGATGGAAAGCTCGGGCCTGCCCAACACTTTTGTGCCGGGGCGCAACCTGCTGTTCCTCACGCTGGCGGCCGCGCTGGCCTACCGGCGAGATTTGCAGGTGCTGGTCACCGGCGTTTGCGAAACCGACTTTTCGGGCTACCCCGATTGCCGCGACGACACCATGAAAGCCATGCAGCTGGCGTTGTCGCTGGGCATGGACAAACGCTTCCTGATCGAGACGCCGTTGATGTGGATCGACAAGGCCGACACCTGGCGGCTGGCGCATGACATCGGTGAAAAATCCGGCGAGCCCAACGGCGGCGAAGCGCTGGTCAACCTGATCGTGGAACACACCCACACCTGCTACCTCGGCGATCGCGTGCACCGGCATGCCTGGGGCTATGGGTGCGGGACGTGCCCGGCCTGCGAATTGCGGGCGCGGGGCTATGCGGGCTATAAAACCACCCCCGTCCAGGCTCACTCCGTGTAGCCTGTTCCCCCCTCGAGGGGGCGGCGCCTGCGGTCCGGCAAAGCCGGTTCCGCGGCCCCCACTGGTCGCGCCCAATGAACTCTTAAGCCAGCATGAGCCGTGGAACCGGCTTTGCCGGGCCACGGGCGGGCGGCCCTCTCGGGGGGCAGGGAGCTACACGAAGTGAGCGACCGTGGGGGCCTAACTCTCGACGATGCTGCGGGTGACAAGCGGGGGTTCTTCGCCCAGGTGAAATCCGAGTTTGCGTTCGCGCAGCGCCACGTCGCTGGCCGTCACGCGGTCAAAGCGGCGCAGGTGCTCGGTCCATGACTCGTCAATGATCTGCTCGATGTAGTGGCCGGGTTTGTTGACGTCGCGCAGCAGTTCCCATTCCAGCGCGCCCTGGCGCAGGCGGCTGCGGCGGCTTTCCTGCATCAGCGCGCGAAAATCGTCGGCGCGCGCCATGTCTATCTGGTAGTGAATCCTCACCACCACGCGGCCTGCACCAGGTGGCTCTTCAGCCACTGGCGCCTTGAACTGGCGCGACGGCGTCAGGTCTTCTTCAATGCTGAGGTCCGACACGAGGTACTGCGCCACCATCATCACGATCGAGCCGCTGGCGGCAGCCATCAGCAGGCCGGTGGATACGCTGGTGAGGCCTGCCACGTGGCCCCAGAGCGCCGCACCCGCTGCGCTGGCGCCCATGATGGCCATCTGGTACATCGACATGCCGCGCGCGCGCACCCAGTCGGGCAATGACAGCTGGGCCGACACGCTGAGCGAATTGGCGCAGGTTATCCAGGCCATGCCGTTGAGCAGCATGGCCGGAACGGCCACATACACATTGGGCGCGAAAGCCATGGCGGCGGTGGATGCCGTCTGCAGGAGTGTCGATCGCATTACGAGCACGTCGCGCGGCATCATCTGGCGCAGCCGCGCCAGGTTCAGCGCCGCGATGATGGCGCCTGTGCCCATGGAGGCCAGCAGCAGCGTGAAGGTGCCGGCGTCACCGCCGTGCAGGCCGCGCGCCACCAGCGGCAGCAAAGCCAGCAGGGCGGTGGAGTGAAAAAAGAAAATGGCCACGCGCAGCAGCACCGCACGCAGGCGCGCCGACTGGCTCACAAACTGCAGGCCGACGCGCATGGCGCTGACCAGGCGCTCGCGCCCCAGCGGGCTGGGCGCGTGGTCGCGCCGCCAGCGCATGATGACAAAGCCCGAAATGACCGACAGCACGGCGTTGAGTACGAACACGTATTCGGTGCCGGCGCCGGCAATCAAAGCGCCGGCAACGAGTGGGCCGACGATGCGCGACGCGTTCATCGAAACACCGTTGAGCGCCAGCGCGGCGGGCAACTGCACGCGGGGAACCAGCTCGGGCACGATGGCGGCAAACACCGGCCAGCGCATGGCCAGGCCCACGCCGTTGGCAAAGGTCAGCGCCAGCAGCAGCGGCGGCGTCATGACATCGGAAATCACGGCGATGCACAGCAGCGTGGCCACCACCGCCACCCAGAACTGCGTCATGATGAAGTAGCGGCGCCTGTCCAGGATGTCGGCCAGTGCGCCGCTGGGCAGCCCGAGCAAGAAAACCGGCAGTGTGGAAGCCGACTGCACCAGCGCCACCCAGAGGGGCGAGGTGGTCATGGAGGTCATCATCCATGCGGCCGCCACATCGTTCATCCACATGCAGATGTTGGCGACCAGCCAGGTGCTCCACAGCATGCGGAACACCGGGCGCTTGATGGGCGCCCAGGCGGAGAGGGATTCAGCCGTTACCGGCTCGGGGGTTCTTGAAGCTTCCTCGGGCATTCAGGGCGCTTCCTGTGCGGCACGCTGGTTCAGCGTGAACAGCGCGGGTGAGCCTTCGGGCAGCTTTTCGAAAGCCCAGGTCTTGTTGTGAAAGGCTGCCACGTTGGGGCGGTGGGCGATCGAGATGATCGCGCCTCCCGATGTTTTGACGAGCGCCAGCAAACGTTCATACAGCGTTTTTTCAGCTGCCTCATCGAGCGCGCTGGTGGCTTCGTCCGCAAAAATCCATTTGGGTTTCTTCAGCAATACCCGAGCGATGGAGAGGCGCTGTTGCTCACCGCCAGAAAGCTTTTGACTCCAGGCGTCTTCTTCGTCCAGCCGTGCGGCCAGGTCGGGCAGCAGGGCTTCATTGAGGGCTTGCTTCAGTGTGTCGTCGGTGTAGCCTGCCGCCAGTTCGGGGTAAGCCAGTGCATCGCGCAAGGAGCCGTTCGGGAAATACGGACGCTGCGGGATGAACATGGCGTTTTCAGGTCGGGCGATACGGCCGGTGGCAAACGGCCAGATGCCTGCCAAAGCGCGAAAAAGGGTGGACTTTCCGCTGCCGGAAGGGCCTCTGAGCAGAATGTGATCGCCGGCGTCGGCATGCAGTTCGACGCCTGTCAGGAGAACGGTTCCGGTCGGCAGGGCCAGATTGAGGTCGCTCGACGTGAGCGATGTGGACGCACTGGTGACCAGGCCGACGTTGTCTTTTGCCTGCGCAATCATGCTGTCTTCGAAGCTTGTCAGGCGATCTGTTGTCGCGCGCCAGCTGGCGAGATTGTCGTAGTTATCCACAAACCAGCTGAGTGAGTCCTGAACCTTGCCGAAGGTCGAGGAAATCTGAATCAGCTGGCCAAGCTGGATTGCTCCGCCGAAGAAGCGAGGTGCCGCAACAAGGAACGGAAAAATCAAGGCAGCCTGGCCGAAGAAGCTCTGGAACCAGATGAGTTTTTTGTTGGCGCGTATCAGGTTCAGGTAGTTCGCCAGCACCGTCGTGAAACGACCATCGAGCTGGCTGCGCTCCACCGCCTCGCCATGGTCCAGCGCAATGGATTCGCTGTATTCACGCGCCCGTACCATGTGGTGGCGAAAATTGGCTTCGTAGCGCTGCTGCAAGAAGTTGAGTTTGATCAGTGGCCGACCGATGTAATGCGCCAGCACGCTGCCGACCAGGCAATAGGCCACCGCGGCCCAGACCATGTAACCCGGGATGAAATAGCTGCTTCCGCCCAGGGTGAAGTCCAGCGGACCCGACTGAACCCAGAGAAGGCCGACAAAACTGACCAGCGTCACGACCGCATTGAGCAGGCCCATGCTCAGTGTGATCGTGGAGGTGGTGAAAGACTGCACGTCTTCCTGAATCCGCTGGTCCGGGTTGTCCGGGCTGGCGTTGATGTCGGTTGTCGCCGAATAACGCGCGAGCTCCATCTTGTAGAAGGCGTGGTGCGACAGCCAGCGGCGCAGGTAGTCGCGTGTCATCCACGCGCGCCAGCGCATTTGCAGCAACTGTGTCAGGTAGAACTTGTAGACGGCGATGATGATCGCGCCAAAGGCCAGATAGCTGAATCGGCCCATCTGCTGCCAGAAGACGATCTGGTCGCGTTTTTCAAGTGCGTCATAAAACACGCGGTACCAGTCGTTGAACTGCACTGCCATGTAAACCGTGCCGAGGTTGAGCAGCACGATGGCCACGAGAAGGCCGCGTGCCTTCCATTTTTCTTCGGACCGGAAGTAAGGGGCGGCCAGTGCGGCTATCCGCCTGGCAAAAAGACTGAATGCGGCAAATTTTGCGAAAAGACTGGACGGATTCATGAAAGCCCTTTCGCGGCTCAGGAAAGCTGGTTGGAAACACCGCTGGCCACGTGGCCCGAGGGCACATGCTGCGAGGCGGAGTGCACGTGACCGGTCTGGTCGTCGAAGAAAAAGTCGGGCTCGAATTCGCGCAGGAATTCGCCTTTGGCGAGACCCCCCAGGAACATGGCTTCATCGACCTCGATGTTCCAGTCCATCAGCGTGCGGATGGCGCGTTCATGCGCGGGCGCGCTGCGGGCGGTGACCAGGGCGGTGCGTATGCGCATGTGCGAGGTGCCGACCTGCTGCAGGCGGTGCAGTGCTTCGAGCAGGGGCTTGAACGGGCCGGCCAGCAGCGGCTGTGTGGCCTTGTCGCGTTCGTGCTGCTGGAAGGCTGACAGGCCCTGTGCCTGGAAGACGCGCTCGGCTTCGTCCGAAAACAGCACCGCGTCACCGTCGAAGGCGATGCGCACTTCGTTGGGGTGTGCATCGCTGGCGCGCACCGAATGCGGATACACCTGCGCGGCCGGCACGCCTGCCAGCAGGGCGTCACGTACATCGCTCAGATGGGCGGACAGGAAAAGATTGGCGTGCAGGGGCTTGAGGTAGCGCCAGGGCGCCTCGCCGCGGTTGAAGGTGCCGCGTTCTATCTTGAGGCCGTAATGTTGGGCCGAGCGAAAAACCCGCATGCCGGAGACGGGGTCGTTGCGCGAGAGGATCACGACTTCGACGCGCTGGGTGGGTGCAGTGGGACTGGCCGCTTCCCCGGCGCTTTCGGGTACCTCGTTGAAGGCCAGCAGTTTTTTGACCAGCGAAAATGCTACGCCGGGCTTGGCCGGAACATCCAGGCGCTCGAGTTGCAGCTTCATGTAAGCCGCGTCTTTTTTTGCACCGGGCACGGGCTCGGCCGTCATGCCGGTTTCGAAAACCTGGTTTTCTTCTTCAAAGTCAAACAGCGCGCGTGACGAGATCGCCACCACGAGCTGACCATCCAGAGTTGCTGCCATTTTTTGCCTTGCCGTTTCAGTTCGTTTGTTGAGATGGCTTCTTAGCGCTAATTGCCCAGACGCGGCGCAACACCAGCAGATGCCGCGGAACTGGCTTTGCCAGGCCGCAGGCATCGCCCCCTGCAAGGGGGGAGGCGGCTACACGAAGTGAGCAAGCAACGGGGGTGTTCATACCAGCTCCAGTGTGCACCATTGGCCGTAGGCCGGAGCTTTTAGAGGCCAGTCGCTGGCGTGCATGATCTGACGCACGCCAAGGCCAATCAGTTCCACGGCGCGTATGACGCCCGCGTGGGTAATCCACAGTGTGTCGGCCTGGCCTTGCAACTCGTCAAAGGCCGAAGCGACGCGTGCCATGACCTGGTGGGTGCTTTCGCCGCTGCCGCCCACGGCGTATTGGGCAAAGCCGTCCGTCCAGGCTTGCAGTTCGGCGGGCGTGATGTCCTGCCAGGCGCGGCCTTCCCAGGCACCAAAGTCCATCTCCTGCAACCGCGGGTCGCTGGTGCAAGCCAGGTCGGGGCGCAGTTCGCGCAATGCTTGCGCCAGCTGCACACATCGCTGCAAAGGGGAGTGGGCGACCCGTGTGCCGGCGGGAAGCAGCTTGGCTAGCGCTTGCGCGCATTCGACGGTGGCCGCCGCATCGGCCGCTACGTCCTGCCGGCCGTAGCAAATGCCGGCTTCAACCAGCGGTGTTGCGTGGCGGGCCAGCCAGAGCTTCATGGCTTACTGACAGCCTTGGTCGGGCAGCGCCTGCAGGTCGGTGCAGATGATCTGCTGCTCCTGCACGGGGACCATGGTGGCGGTGGACGGAAGTGATGCGGTGGTCATGGAGAGGGGCTGCTGCGGTGGCTGGAGAATGGCGGAGTGCATGCTGTGCGATCCGTGCGATAAGGGTCCGCCATGCCCCGTGGTCTATTCTAGAGCGGCACAGGCGCCGGCGCGGCGAGCCTCTGCGCCACCGTGGGGCGATCTCTGGAACTGCTTGCAGAACCGGCTGTCTGTGACACCCCTCGCCGAACTTGCTGTGCCGTCAAGCCGCTAAGCGGCGTGCTGCAGCATCAGGTCAAGGTTCTGCACTGCCGCACCCGAGGCGCCTTTGCCCAGGTTGTCGAACACGGCGGCCAGAAGCACTTGCCCGTGCTGCGGGTTGGCGAACACGGCCAGCCGCAGCAGGTTGGTGCCGTTGAGCGCCTGCGGGTCCAGGTGCTGCGTGGCCTGAACGTTCTTTTGCGCCATCACCTCCACATGTACGGAGCCTTCGTAGTGCTGATGCAGGCAGGCTTGCAACTGATCGGCAGTGACGCCCGCTGGCAACTGCCGCAACAGCAACGGGATCGTGAGCACGATGCCCTGGCGGAACGAGCCATAAGCCGGCAGGAAGAAGGGCCGCTGTATCAGGCCTGCGTGTTTCTGGATCTCGGGGATGTGCTTGTGGGCCAGCCCCAGGCCGTACACCTGGAACATGGGCGCATGCGATGCATCCGCACCTTCATGCGCATTCACCTGCGCGCGGCCGCCGCCGGAGTAGCCCGACACCGCATGGATCGCCAGCGGATGGTCGGCGAGCACGAGGCCAGCCTTCACTAGCGGCAGCAGCAGGGCGATGGCGCCCGTGGGATAGCAGCCGGGGTTGGTGACGCGCCGCGCGTTGGCGATGCGCCGGGACTGCTCCGAGCTCATTTCCGGGAGTCCGTAGACCCACTGCGGATCGGTGCGGTGCGCGGAGCTGGCATCGATCACGCGCACGGCCGGATTCACGATGGAGGCCGCTGCTTCGCGTGCAGGCCCGTCGGGCAGGCACAGCAGCGCGATGTTGCAGGCATTAATGGCTTCTGCACGACGCGCTGGGTCCTTACGGTCCTGCTCGGGCAGCGTGAGGAGGCTCAGGTCATTGCGGCCTTGCAGGCGTTCGTGAATCTGCAGGCCGGTGGTGCCCTGATCGCCATCGATGAAAACAAGGGGTGCGCTCATGCGGTGCTCCTGGTGGGGTGAATGGCTCGAGCCAAAGAAAGAAGAATGACGAATCTTCAGCGACACCTTAGAATTTGAAAAGTTGAATTTCATAACCATCAGCATCAGATTTACTGAACGTCATGCGCGAACTCAACCTGGACCGGCTGCGCACGCTGGTCACCATCGCACACTTGGGCTCGTTCGCCGAAGCCGCGCGCGTGCTGCATCTGGCGGCGCCCACGGTGAGCCTGCACGTAGCCGACCTGGAAGCGCTGTGTGGCGCCCCTCTGCTGGTGCGCAAGCGCGGTGAAGTGCGTCCCTCGGGCGTGGGCGAGGCACTGATTGAACGGGCGCGGCGCCTACTGGCCGATGCGGACGAGGCAATGGATGTAGTTCAGCGGCAGGTGCAGGGGTTGGCGGGCCGTGTGCGGCTAGGAGCCTCCACGGGCGCGATTGCCCACTTGCTGCCGCAGGCCCTGGAGGTGCTGGGCCGGAACCACCCCGGCATCGACGTGCAGGTGGCAGTGCTCACTTCGCAGGACACTATGACGCGCCTGGCGGATGGATCGCTCGACGTGGGCCTGGTGGCGCTGCCGCAGGCGACGGCGCAAGGGGTGAAGGTGCAGCCCTGGCGGCGGGATCCGGTGATGGCCTTCGTGCCGTCGCCCTGGGCTGTACCCCAGCGTGTTACGCCGAAGTGGTTGGCGGCTCAGCCCCTGATTCTCAACGATTTGGGCACCAGCCTGTCGCGGTTGACCGCTGAGTGGTTCGCACTGGCGGGGGAGCACCCCAAGGCGCGCATTCAGCTCAACTACAACGACGCCATCAAGAGTTTGGTGGCCGCCGGTTACGGCGCCACGCTGCTGCCGCACGAGGCATCGTCCACCACGCCGCTTGACCCGCGCATCCGCATGCTTCCGTTGCGCCCCGCGCTGTGGCGGCCGCTGGGCATCGCGCACCGCGCGGGCCCGGTGGAGCGCGCGATGCAGCATGTGCTGGACGTACTGTGGCAACAGCGGCAGCCATGGTCATAGACTGATGGCCAGGCCCAGGTAAAAAGCGATTTCGCAAACCTGCTGGGTGGCGCCCAGGCAGTCGCCGGTAAAACCCTGCAGCCGGCGTTTGAAGAGGCGGCCCATCCACAGCAGTGCGAGCACGGAAAAGCTGCAGGCGACGATGAGGTTCATGACGTCGAGCACGAAGGTGGCCAGTGCCAGCGCGGCAAGGCACCAGGAAAAACCCACCAGCAGGCTGCCGGGGGAGATCTGGTCCGCCAGCGGCTTGGATTTGGACTGGGCGGTGTCGCCCACGTGCGGCAGCAGGTAAATCAGCAGCAGCGGCAGGCCGCGCGACATGATGTGGCCCGTGCACAGCGCGGCGCAGACATACCAGCTGCCAAAGGGGGCTTCCTCCCAGTCACCCCAGCCGGCGGGCGCGCCTTCGACCGAGCCGAGGATGGCCAGCAGCGCGACCTTGCTCAGCAGGGCGAGCACCAGCGCCATGGCGCCAAAGGCACCCACGCGCGAGTCTTTCATGATTTCGAGCGCACGGCCTTTGTCGTGACTGCCGCCCAGGCCGTCGGCTACATCGGCAAGGCCGTCTTCGTGGAAGCCGCCCGTCAGCAGCGCGGTCGCGGCAGTGGAAAACGCCGCGGCCACCAGCGGCGAGAACGTGGTGTCGGGTAACACCGCATGAAACAGCGCGTACACGGCGGCGGCAAACAGGCCCACCAGAATGCCGACCCCAGGGAAGTGGCCGGCACTGGCGCGCAACAACTCGGGGCTGTAGCCCACCCAGGCGGCCAGCCGCCCTGTGATAGGGATGCGCGTGAAGAACTGGACGGCGAGCAGGAACTCGCGGACAAACAGGGTGATGGATGTCATGCGAGGCCCATGGTGGTTTATGCGTCTTCCCGCCCGCTCACACCGGCAGAGTCAAAGCTCGCCATTTCATTGAGAAAGCCGGCCGCCGATTGCACCAGCGGCCAGGCCAGCAGCGCGCCCGTGCCTTCGCCGAGGCGCAGGCCCAGGTCCAGCAGCGGTTGGGCTTTCAGGTGCGCCAACAGCAGGCGATGGCCGTGCTCGTCGGAACGGTGGCAAAACACCATGTAGCCCTGCACCGCGGGAGCGAGCGAGCGGGCCACCAGTGCTGCCGCCCCTGCGATGAAGCCGTCGACCAGTACCACGCGGCGCTCGCTGGCGGCCTGGAGCATGGCGCCGGCCATCATGGCGATTTCAAAGCCCCCCAGGGCGGCCAATGCATCCAGGGGCTGCGTTGCGTCGGGGTGAYGGGCCAGCGCGCGCGCCAGCACGGCGCGTTTGCGTTGCAGCTGCTGGTCATCCAGGCCGGTGCCGCGCCCCGTGGCGTCGTCGATGCTGATGACGGCAAGACGTGCCAGCAACAGGGCGGCAGGCGAGGTGTTGGCAATGCCCATTTCGCCAAACGCCACCACATTGCCGGGCAGCGCTTGCAGGATGTCCATGCCCGCCGTGAGCGCGGCGAGGGTTTGCAGGTGTGACATTGCAGGCCCGCTGCAGATGTTTTGGGTGCCGTGGGCGATCTTGCGCTGCAGCAGCTGCGGGTGCGCGGGCAAGTCCGCGGCCACGCCGGCATCCACCACGTGCAGGGCAAAGCCGTGCTGGCGCGCGAAGACGTTGATGGCGGCGCCGCCGGCCAGCATGTTGCCGACCATTTGCACCGTAACCGCTTGTGGAAAAGCCGAAACGCCTTCGGCGGCGATGCCGTGGTCGGCCGCGAAGACCACCATTTGGGGAGCTTGCAGCGTGATGTTCTCGCTTTGCTGGATCAGGCCCAGCTGCAGTGCCACACTTTCGAGCAGGCCGAGCGCGCCCAGTGGCTTGGTTTTGTGGTCGATCTTGTGCCGTAGCCTGGCCTCCAGCGTGAGGTCGGCAGTCGGCTCAATCGCGGGCAGGAGAAGGGGCGGAAAGTCGGATGCGTTCATCGGTGATTTGTTTAAGGCAGGCGGGGCAGAAGCACGACAGCGCACTGCCTTCCGGTTGGGGAGTTCGTTCAGAGGGCACGGGCATGATGTGCGGCAGTTGCACGCACCAGCATTCAGCGTCTCCTGCCGCCATGCCGCAGCGCAGGCCGGCGCCGCAGCGGGGGCACACCGAGGTGTCGGCCTGGGCGGGTGTTGGCGGGGGTGCGGCCTGTGGGCTCATGGCGGATGGGCTTGTCGGCTCTACGGTCAGCTTTGCGGTCAGCTCTGCAAGAACAGCCGGTAGACAGGGTTGGCGGTTTCCTCGACGTGAGGGTAGCCCAGCGTGTCCAGAAAATCCTTGAAGGCCTTGTTGTCGGCCTTGGGCACCTGCAGGCCCACCAGGATGCGGCCGTAGTCGGCGCCCTGGTTGCGGTAGTGAAAGAGGCTGATGTTCCAGCCCGGCCGCATGCTGGAGAGGAACTTCATCAGCGCGCCCGGCCGCTCCGGGAAGATGAAGCGCAGCAGGCGCTCGTCTTTGGACAACGCACTGTGCCCGCCCACCATGTGGCGGATGTGTTCCTTGGCGAGCTCGTCGTGCGTAAGGTCCAGTGTCTTGAAGCCGTGGCGCGAGAAGTTCGCGGCGATCTTGCTGCTCTCGCCCTTGGCCGAAGTGGTCAGGCCCACGAAGACATGGGCCTTGGCGTCGTCGTTGATGCGGTAGTTGAACTCGGTCACGCTGCGCGGCCCGCCGGGCAGCTCGCCGATCAGTTCGCAAAAGTGCCGGAAGCTGCCGCGCTCTTCGGGAATCGTCACGGCGAATAGCGCTTCGCGCTCCTCGCCGACCTCGGCCCGCTCGGCAATAAAGCGCAGGCGATCGAAGTTCATATTGGCGCCGGACAAAATCGCGGCGTAGGTTTCACCCCGGGTCTTGTTTTGGGCTACATACTGCTTGATGGCGGCCACAGCCAGCGCGCCGGCAGGCTCGACAATGCTACGGGTATCGACAAATACATCCTTGACAGCGGCGCATACCGCATCGGTATCGACAGTGATGAACTCATCAACCAGCTCGCGGCTGATGCGAAAGGTTTCCTCGCCCACCAGCTTCACTGCCGTGCCGTCCGAAAACAGGCCCACGTCGGTCAGCGTGACGCGTTTTTTCGCCGCCACCGACTGAATCATCGCGTCCGAGTCGTTCATCTGCACGCCGATCACCTTGATCTCGGGACGCACCGCCTTGATGTAGTTGGCCACGCCAGAAATCAGGCTCCCGCCGCCAATCGACACGAACACGGCGTCCAGTCGACGCGAGCCCAGGGTTTGCAGCTGACGCAGGATTTCCATTGCAATCGTGCCCTGGCCGGCAATGACGTCCGGATCGTCGAACGGATGCACGAAAGTCAGGCCCTGCTCTTTTTGCAGCTTCACCGAGTGGGCGTAGGCATCCGAATAGCTGTCACCGTGCAGCACCACTTCGCCGCCCCAGCCTTGAACGCCATCAATCTTGATTTGCGGCGTGGTTGTCGGCATGACGATCACCGCGCGGCTGCCGAGTTTTTGCGCGCTCATGGCTACACCCTGCGCATGGTTGCCGGCAGAGGCGCAAATCACGCCTTTTTTGAGCTGCTCGGGGCTCAGGTGAGCCATCTTGTTGTAGGCGCCGCGCAGCTTGAAGCTGAACACCGGCTGCTGGTCTTCGCGTTTGAGCAGCACGGTGTTTTTCAGGCGCAGGCTCAGGTTTTTCGCGGGCTCCAGATTGGATTCCACCGCCACGTCATAGACCCGTGCCGTCAAGATCTTTTTCAGGTAGTCGGCTGGTTTCAGTGCGGGCCTCGACGTTTTGCCGGAAGATTTCCCGGAAGCTTTGGTGGCTTTGGCAACTTTGGGAGCAGGGCGTGTGGCTTGTTTGGTGTGGGTTGGCATGTTTTTCTCGCAGCCTGACATCATAGTGGGCAAGAAAAAAGGCCCAGACTTTGCAGTCTGGGCCTGTAAATCCACCCTTAGAGGAGGTGGAGGAGACAACCGGTGCAAAAAGACCCTGAGTTGCCGGACAACTGATCTTGATGCGATGATTTCAGTATAGCGGGCCGATGTTGCGCTGCACAATATCTTGTGGCGTAAATTCGACATTTTTCACGGTTTAATCATAAATTTTATGCATGAGGAGAGAGATTCATGGAATGCACGGTGAGTTGGACGGGCCCGACGGCGGTCACAGGATCGCGCTCCGGCATGAGCTTTCTGGCTGAGACCGGCAGCGGCCATACCCTGGTGATGGACGGCGCGCCCGATGCCGACAAACCGGAAAACGGCGGCGCCAACCTGGCACCCCGGCCCATGGAAACCTTGCTGGCCGGCACCGGTGGCTGTACAGCCTACGACGTGGTGCTGATCCTCAAGCGTGGCCGCCAGGATGTTCGGGGCTGCTCGGTCAAATTGAGTGCTGAAAGGGCGCCTGTCGACCCCAAGGTATTCACCAAAATCCACATGCATTTTGTCGTCACAGGGCGTGGCCTGGCCACCAGCGCAGTGGAACGTGCGGTCGCCATGAGCCACGACAAATACTGCTCGGCCACCATCATGCTGGCGAAAACAGCAGAGATCACGACCAGCTTTGAGGTCATAGAGGCTTGAGATGATTTTGGCCGCAAGCCCTTTGTGGTCGGGCGCAAGCAGCTATCAAATTTATAGCTGCTGGACCTGCATCAGCTTGCGCTTCAGCGGAATCTTTCAGATGTAGTGCGCCGTTGTCGTCATGACGCGTGCCGCAGAGCGCATCAGGGCCTTGACCGGCTCGGGCAATTGCAGCGCGCCGGCCTGCTCGGCCTCGCGTGCATGCAGCGCTTCATCGTCTTTCATTTGGGCCACGATGGCGCGCGACTCGTGGTCGCCGGCCGGCAGGCGCTCCAGGTGGCTTGCCAGGTGGGCCTCAACCTGGCGCTCCGTCTCCACGACAAAACCCAGGCTCAGGCGGTCACCGAGCCGGCTGGCGACCAGGCCCAGGCCGAAGGCGCCGGCGTACCAGAGTGGATTGAGGAGGGAAGGCCGGGCGCCGAGTTCGTCGAGCCGGGTTTTTGTCCAGGCGAGATGGTCACCCTCTTCGCGGCTGGCCTGCAGGAAGTGCTCTCGCAGGGCCGGGTCGCGGGTACCCAGGGCCTGCGCGGCGTACAGGGCCTGCGCACAGACCTCACCCACATGGTTGACGCGCATCAGCGCGCCTGAACGCACCTTGTCCTGCGCGGCAAGCTCGGTTTTTTCACCAGGCACGGTGGGACAGGTACGGCTGGCGCGCGGGGCGGCAAAAAGCGTGCGCAGGGCGCCGTCGGCGGCATTGAGCGCGGTATCGAGTGCGGTGGTCATGGTGCTTCGGTTCTTTTGGGACGATTTCTTGAGGCGGGATGGTTCCATGTTATCCCTCGTCCGGTGGAATGGAAACGGCCACAAAAAAGCCCCCATGCGGGGGCTTTTTGAAAAAGGAGGCCGGATCGGGATCCGGACGCAACCTTGATCTTTAGAACGTGTGACGAATACCCAGGGCGATGTTGGTGGAGCCAACGCCTGCAGAAGACGTCACGCCGCCGAGGAAACCGTTGCCACCGGGGGCTGCCTGGCCCGAACCCTTGTTGTCGAAGCGGGTCAGAACGGCATTCAGGTTGGTGCGCTTGGACAGCGCGTAGGTGTAAGTCACGCCGTAGGAGCTGGTGTCGGCATCTGCTGGGCGCTTGTCATCAAGGCGGTTGTACGCCACAACCCATGTGTGTGGGCCGCTGGTCATGCGGTAACCGATGTGCGCCAGGTTGGCGTCCTGCCTGAAGGCATTGTTGTAGGCGGATTGAAAGGCTGCACCTACAAGCGCGCTGCCGCTAGCGGTGGTAACGGTTGCGCCGATGGTGGAGAGACCGCTCGGGTTCTCATCCTTGATCGTGGCGTACTGGCCGTACAGGGTGCCGGGGCCCACGTCGACCGTCGCACCCAGCACATTGTTTTCCAGCGACTTTTGGCCGAGCTCGTTGTTGCGCTGGTTGTGGCCATAACCGACGGAGAATCCGGTGCCTTTATAGATGACCATGCCGCCGAAGAAACGGCTGGCAGAGTTGCCAACGGTTGCGGTAGCCGCTTCACCGGCGCCATACATCAGCGCGGCGGTGATGCCGCCCGTCTGAATGCCGTACTGCAGCGTGTTGCTCAGACGAATGTCGAAAGCCGGCGGGAAGCTGGCAATCTGGCCGGCTGCCAGGCTGGACTGGGTCTGGGAGGCGTCGAAGGTGGCGCCTACCAGGTAGCCAGGGGTGTACTGGCGGCCGAATGTGAACGCGCCGACCGGCGTGATCAGGCCCACGAATGCCTGACGGTCAAACAGCCGGCTGCCTGCGGTACCCGGCAGGTTCACACCAATCGTGCTTCCGATGGATGCATTCACGGCACTGATCAGCGCAGCCGTCGAGGCCGCCGGAATAGGGAGCGTGCTCAAGCCAAGTCCTGCGGCGGTAGACATGCGATCGGGCATTTGAGTCCCCGAGGCTGCTGAGTTCGACATGGCTCCCGTGTCGACTTCAAAACGGTTCTCAAGCGTAAAAATGGCCTTGTAGCCGCCGCCGATGTCTTCGGTGCCGCGCAGGCCGAAGCGTGACCCCTCCATGATGCCGCTGGCAATGTGGGTGATCGATCCGCTTCGCAGGCCGGTGACATGGTTGACGCCGCCATCAACAATGCCATACACGGTTACGGTGCTTTGTGCCATGGCGGCGGAAGTGGACAGCAGTCCCATGATCGCAGTTGCAACGAGGGTCAGTTTTTTCATGGAGTCTCCAGAGAGTTTTAATTGAGGGAAAACCTTCGCAGTCATTGCCGTAAATGCACACACCGGCTTGACTCGATGGAGCAAAGATTAGTGGGGATGCGGCGGCCCGTAAAGAGAGGCAATACGGGGGGTATCACTTTTGCGACAGGGGAAAACCCGATGTTTTCTTGCCCCGGCTGATGCTGGCGGCAAACCTTGGGAGGTTGCCAGGAAATTGTGTTTCCCCTCTCAAATTCTGATGCTGAAGATCGTTTTAAGCGAGGCTGGAGAACGACGCAGCCATGCGCAACCGGTGGCTAGGGTTTGACCTCTAATCCGGGGCGACTGGCGGGTTGGCGGCAGCAGAGTGACTCGCGTTTACAACGGTTCATGCCGCACTACGCCAGCCTGTCCCCCTTCTTGCTCGATTTTTTTTAGCCATAACGCTTCCTGGAGATAGAAAACGACTTGGGTTTGTGTTTTTCACCAAGGCAGGGCATCTGGGGGCGGGTGCCCTGCTTTGGGGCGGTCTGCCCCGGCTACCTGCAAACTTCCCTCGTACGGCTTCGTTCGGCCGGCGCATCCGTGCGCGCACCTCCAGCGTGCGCAAATGCAATGCGTTGTTAGGGGCCAACAATTCGGGTATGAACGTTGCTAATAGTAGAGATAAGGCTTTGTGTGATTTGTGACTCTTTGGTTAAATTGGCCTAAGGGTAGTCACTGAGCCCTTATAAATGTTTGTTTCGTAGCAGTGTTTGTTTTCCACCTTTTGGAGATTTTCTAATGATGAAGAAAAGCCTAGTTGCTTTGGCCGTGCTGGCCGTTTCCGGCATGGCTTCTGCCCAGTCCACCGTGACCGTTTATGGACTCGTGGACGCTTGGGTTGGTACCGTCAAGGACAACGGCGTCAGCCAGTCCGGCGTGAACGTTGCCCATCCTTTTTCCGGTAGCGGCGGTGGTCTGCAGACCAGCCGTTTCGGCCTGAAGGGTTCTGAGGACCTCGGTGGCGGCCTGAAAGCCAACTTCCTGCTGGAAGCCGGCTTTGACCCCAGCACCGGTGCTGCAAACAACTACACCAACCCCTATACCGGCGCGACCTCCAATGCAATCTTTGGTCGTCAGTCCTGGGTTGGCCTTTCTGGTGGCTTCGGTGAATTGAAGCTCGGCAAAATGTGGACCCCGTACGACATGGTCAAGGGTTCCGGCGCCGCTGGCTTCGACTCGCTCCTGTTTGCGCCTTCCACCAGCGTGTGGGCCAGCAACAGCTACCAGGACCGTCCTGGCAACTCGATCTATTACCAGACCCCAGACCTGGCTGGTTTCTCTGCTGCTGCGATGTACAGCTTCGGCGAAAACAAAACCGCGACTGTCAGCGCCGGCRAGATCGCCAGCTTTAACGTTGCTTATGCAAACGGCCCCATCGGTGCTTCTTTGGCCTATCAGACCGAAAAAGCCACTGGTGCCAGCACTGCCATCAAGTACACGCAGTTGAATGGTTCGTATGACTTCGGCGTGGTCAAGCTGCTCGGCGCTTACGGTACTGTGAAGAACGGCACCACCCCCGTGACCGGTTTGGCACAGGACAAAGCGACCGAGTACCAAATTGGCCTTGACTTCCCTGTCAACAGCACGTTCACCCTGTCCGGCGGTTATGCCCGCTCCAAGAGCACCCGCCCAGCTGGTGCTTCCGAGCTGAAGCGTACCGGCTATAGCCTGGCTGGTCTGTATGCCCTCTCCAAGCGTACGAACCTGTACGCTGGTGTTCAGAGCGGCAAGGAAACCGGCGCTGGTGTGACTGATCGCAAGACCAGCACCTACGGTGTTGGCGTTCGCCACACGTTCTAATCCAGTTTGGATCTAAACCCGGGCTTGCCTGGGTTTTATCAAAAGCCGTTTCAGTGAAACGGCTTTTTTTTTGGGTCGACTGAAATCGGGCTAAAAAACCAGGTTCTGGCAAGCAGAAATCCCGGGTTTTCGCTGGCGTTGTTTCTTTTCCACGGGTCACCGTCCATTTGTGGCTTGAGCACAACGGCTTGACTGTTTTTTCGGGCATTCCTTTGCGAATTGAAGCCCAGTCTGGTGCAATAGACCCAACTTCCCGAAACGGGGGTTGGCCCGGGTCTCTGGTGGTGCCATGAAGGCGTAAGTCTGAAATGGTCCCCGTGCCGGAGCCCTATGTTTAACCTTGGAGAAACTCTCAATGAAAAAGACTCTTATCGCCCTGGCTGCACTCGCTGCAACCGCTGGCGTCGCGCATGCCCAATCTTCCGTGACCCTGTACGGCGTTGCTGATGCCTACATCGGCCAAAACGTTACCAAAGTGTCTACCGCTGGTACCGAAACCAAAGTTAGCCAAGGCCAGATCAATGGCAGCGGCTTGAGCAGCTCGCGTTGGGGCCTGCGTGGTAGCGAAGATCTGGGCGGCGGTTTGGCTGCAGTGTTCACGCTGGAAAGCGGTTTTGACATTTCCACTGGCGCTCTGGCCAACAACGGCGGCAGCGCTAACTCTACCGCTTCGATCCTGTTTGGTCGCGTTGCAACTGTTGGCCTGAAAGGCTCCTTCGGCGAAGTTCGTCTGGGTCGTCAGTACACCGCTTATGACTCGCTCCGCGGTGCAACCAACAATACCTATGACTCCAACACCTTTGCCCAGACCGGCACCGTGTGGGGCACCGGCATTCAAGACTACAGTAACCGTACCAACAACTCTGTTCGTTACGACTCGCCTGATTTCGGCGGCTTCAGCGGCTCGGTGGTTTATGGTTTTGGCGAAGACAAGACGGCTACCGCTTCTGCTTCCAACAGCTCCAGCATCCAGCTGAAGTACGCTAACGGCCCTCTGCTGGTCGGTTACGCATATCAGCGTGAAAAAGAAGCCATTGGTTCCACCATGTTCTCCGGCGCTACCGGTGGACCTGCTGTTGGCGCAACGCCTGGCATTGCGGTTGCTGACTCGCGCAAGTACAACCTGCTCGGCGCAACCTACGACTTCGGCGTTGTCAAGCTGGTGGGTAGCTACAACACCGCCAAGAACAACACGCTCAAAGACAAAGAGTACCAAATCGGCCTGAGCGCTCCCTTCGGTGCAGCAACCGTGGCCATTGGCTACGAGCGCGCCAAGAGCGAAGGCGGCGGTTCTACCAACAAGGGTAAGGGCTACAGCCTGCTCGGTACGTACGATCTGTCCAAGCGCACGACCCTGTACGCTGGCTACATCAACACCAAGGTTGAGTCTGGCGTGAATGCCGCTACCACCAGCAAGCGTTCGCTGCTGGCCACTGGTGTTCGCCACACGTTCTAATCTGAAGCTGGCTTAAGCCAGTTTTTGATGAGAATCTAAAAGCCGTCTCGGGGTAACCCGGGGCGGTTTTTTTTGTGAAGAAATGTACGAAACTGCCGTTTGATTTTGTGAGTCGTTGGAATTTGTGAAACTTTTTCGCATCTGCCGCGTTAGATGCCAAGGTCTTGATATTTAGACAAGACGCAACTGACCAGGTTCATTGCTGTTCCCCCACGCTCAATGCCACTGACACATCACCGTTTCTTCGTTCGCACGTTGCGCTTGCTGGCTGCCGGCTACCTGTTTCTTGCCGCTGGCTGCGCGGGGTTCGGGACTTCCGCCCCTATAGCCAGCACGAATGTCGACTGGACTTCTGCGTCGTCTACAAGCACTGATGCAGATACCGTTAAGTGGCAGCACTGCACTTTCCCGGGCAAGAAGTCGACACGTTACCGTGCCGTTCGCCTGGACGGGCGCAATGCCGTTCTTGGTGAATCCGACAGCGCAGCCAGCATGCTGCGGCAGAACCTGCGTATAGAGTCTGCAGAACTTGGGACCCTGGGCTTTTCCTGGAAGGTACCGAAGATGATTGTGGGTGCGGACATGACGCAACGTGACAGCGATGATTCACCCGTGCGTGTGGTCCTGGCCTTTGAAGGTGACAGGTCGAAGTTTTCGGCCAAGAACGCCATGCTTTCAGAGCTTGCATTGGCACTGACAGGCGAGCCGCTACCATACGCGACGCTCATGTATGTCTGGGGCTCTCACAGCGCGCCAGAAAGCGTGATCATCAATACACGGACCGACCGAATCCGCAAAGTGGTGATCGAATCCGGTCCCGGCCGCCTTGATCGCTGGCTCGACTACCAGCGCGACATTCGTGCCGACTACCAAAAGGCCTTCGGCGAGCCGCCCGGCGCTTTGGTCGGTGTCGCCATCATGACTGACAGCGACAACACGCGCCAAATCACCAAGGCCTGGTATGGCCCCGTCAGCCTCAAAAACAAAACCGCAAGCATCGTGGTCACGCCGGCACTGGCCCCGGAATTGCTGCAGGTTTCACAAACCCCTGGATTTGCACCGCTGTCCCTTCAGGACTAGTATTTAACCTGCTGAACTCGGGACTCCACTGACATGCGCGCTCCGGCAAACCTTCCAAGTGCTTCATCCATTCAGCCCGCCGCAGCGGGAGATATTGCAAACCCCGACCGCCCCTCGCCGCTTCGCGCCTCCGGCCGGGCCTTTGCGCAAATAGCGCAGTACCACCCCGAACTGACCGCCTTCCGGCGCGACCTGCATGCCCACCCGGAACTCGGGTTTGAAGAGGTTTACACCTCCAGCCGGGTAGTGCATGCGCTCAAGTTATGTGGCGTAGACGAGGTGCACACCGGTGTCGGTAAAACAGGTGTTGTGGCTGTCATCAGAGGTCAGCAGCCAGTCAAGGCTTCCGGTCAACCTGGTTTTAAGCCCATGATCGGATTGCGCGCTGACATGGACGCGCTTCCCATGACAGAGCACAACGAGTTTGGCTGGAAGTCCGCCAAGGCCGGGTTGATGCACGGTTGCGGGCATGACGGGCATACCACCATGCTGGTAGGCGCCGCCCGTTACCTCGCAGAGACCCGCAATTTTGCCGGCGATGCGGTGCTGGTTTTCCAGCCCGCGGAAGAAGGCCGTGGCGGGGCCGATGCGATGATCAAGGACGGCTTGTTCGAGCGTTTTCCCATACAGGCCATTTACGCCATGCACAACTGGCCCGCGATGCAGCCTGGCACCATCGGGATCAATCCCGGCCCCATGATGGCCGCGGCCGACCGCATCACCATCGAAATTACCGGCAAGGGCGGCCACGGGGCACACGCCTATCTCACGGTCGATCCGGTGCTGGTGGCCGCTCACATCATCACAGCGGTGCAAGGCATCGTCTCGCGCAACGTCAAGGCCATGGACAACGCCGTGATCAGCATTTGCGCCGTCCAGGCAGGCGACCTGGGCGCGATGAGTGTGGTGCCTGGCAATGCCACACTGGTCGGCACGGTACGCACCTTCAAACCGGAAGTGCAGGACCTGGTCGAGCGGCGCCTCAAGGAGTTGTGTGCCGCCGTGGCACAGGGCTTTGGCGCCACGGCCACCGTCAAGTACGAACGGATCTACCCGGCCACCATCAACTCACCGGTCGAATACGAGCTGGCCACCAGCGTCGCCGAACAGCTCGTGGGTGCAGAGAACGTTGTGCGCAACCTTGAGCCCAGCATGGGCTCCGAAGACTTTTCCTTCATGCTCAGGGTCAAGCCGGGTGCCTACTTGCGCCTGGGCCAGGGCGAGCAATTGCCCGATGGCAAAGGCGGAACCGTGGGCGGCGTGGGCAGCCGCTTTTTGCACAACAGCTGCTATGACTTCAATGACAGCGTGCTGCCGCTGGGCTCGGCGCTGTTTGCAGGAATTGTCGAACGCTCGCTGCCGCTGCGCTGATTTGCTATTAATTTAATAGCTGCTCGCGCACACCCTTTATGGGCTGCGGGCGAATTCTTCTTGACATTCCAAGGGGCAGTTATCACAGGCGCGATGGCGTAGGCCACGTCTGCGCCTCACCTGTCTGTGCCCGTCTCAGGCATAACGCTTGTTACGCAGGTTGTTTTTCATTTCCTTAAGCAACGGTTGCAGCTTGCTGCCGATGCGCAGTGCCACACAGGTTGCCAGGATGTCGATGATCATCAGGTGCATCAGGCGCGACACCATGGGGCTGTAGCGGTCGTAGCCCTCGGGGTGGTCGGCTGCCAGGTGGATGTTGCCGGCTGCGGCCAACGGCGAACCGGTGACGGTGATGACGATCGTGGTCGCGCCGTTCTTGCGGGCGATGTCGCAGGCGTCCATCAAATCGCGCGTGCGGCCAGAGTTGGAAATCACCACCACGCAATCGCCCGGCCCCAGCAGCGAGGCGCTCATCACCTGCATGTGGCCGTCGCTGTAGGCGATGCTGGTGATGCCCAGGCGGAAAAACTTGTGCTGCGCATCCTGCGCCACGATGCCCGAGTTGCCCACGCCGAAGAACTCAATCCGCTTGCCGGTGTTGTACGTGGCCAGCAACGCGTCGGCGGCCCGCTCAACGGCTACGGAACTCGCATCGTTGCGGTATTTCAAAAACGCCGCTACCGTGTTGTCGATCACCTTGACCATCACGTCGCCGGTCTTGTCGTCCGCGTCCACGCTGCGGTGGATGAAAGGTACGCCCTCACTCACGCTGCCCGCCAGCTTGAGCTTGAAGTCCGACAGCCCGTCATAGCCCATGCTGCGGCAAAACCGCACCACTGTCGGCTTGCTCACATGCGAGCGGCTCGCCAGCTCCGTGATCGGCAAATTGGCAAATGCCCGCGGGTCGGCCAGCACCAACCGGCCCACGCGTTGCTCGGCGGGTGCAAGAGAGGGAAGGGACGCCTTGATTCGGTCGAGCATTGGCTATGTCTCCAGTGGCGCGTGGCGTTTGCTCCAACCAGCATGAGCCGCGGAACCGGCTTTGCCGGGCCGCAGGCGGGCGGCCCCCTCGGGGGGCAGGGAACACACGAAGTGAGTGACCGTGGGGGCTAACATTCCTCTGACCAGCAATAGCCGTCGCGCGCAATCATCGCGCTCGCAGCGCTAGGCCCCCAGGTGCCGGCGGCATAAGGCCGTGGCGCACTCGCCTGGTTGCTCCAGCTGTCCATGATGGGTTCGACCCAGCGCCAGGCTTCTTCCTGCTCGTCGCTGCGCACGAAAAGATTCAAGCGCCCGTCGATCACATCCAGCAGCAACCGTTCATAAGCGCCCACGCGCTCGGAGCCGAAGCGTTTGTCGAAATCCAGGTCCAGCTGCACCGGCGCCAGTGAAGGCGTGCCGCGGCCCCCCGTGCGCTGGTCGGCACCCTGCGCAAGCAGGTGCAGCTCCAGGCCGTCCTTGGGTTGCAGGTTGATCACCAGCCGGTTGGCCACATTGGAGCCGGCCAGCGCCGACTTGAAAATCGCGTGCGGCGCGGGGCGAAAGTTCACCTCGATGTGCGCGTCCCGGCCAGCCAGACGCTTGCCGGTGCGGATGTAAAACGGTACACCGGCCCAGCGCCAGTTGGCGATCTCGGTGCGCAGGGCCACAAAGGTTTCGGTCCTGCTGTCAGGGGGCACGCCTTTTTCGTCGCGGTAGCCGGGCACGGCCTCGCCGTCGATGTTGCCGGCCGCGTACTGGCCGCGCACCACATGCTGGCTCAGCGTTTCAGGCGTCCAGGCTTTCAGCGATCGCAATACCTTGAGTTTCTCGTCGCGGATGGCATCGGCGTGCGAGTTGATGGGTGGCTCCATGCCGATGGCACACAGCAGCTGCAGCGCATGGTTTTGCACCATGTCGCGCAGCGCGCCGGTGCTGTCGTAAAACGCACCACGCTTTTCCACGCCCAGGTCTTCGGCGATGGTGATCTGGATGTTGGCAATGGTTTCGCGGCGCCACAGCGGTTCAAACAGCGAATTGCCAAAGCGCAGCGCAAACAGGTTTTGCACCGAGGGCTTGCCCAGGTAGTGGTCGATGCGAAAGATCTGCTGTTCGCTTAAAACACTGCGTACCGTCTTGTTGATGGCGCGGTTGGAGGCCAGGTCGTGGCCCAGCGGCTTTTCGAGCACCACGCGCGTCTGCGGGCCGTTCAGGCCCGCGGCGGCGATCTGCTCGCAGACCGTGGTGAAGAGGCTGGGCGCGGTGGCCACGTACATCACCACCACGTCGGCGGGCCGCTGCTGCAGTTTCGCAGCCAGTGCGGCATAGTCGGCCGGGTTGGACAAGTCCATGCGCAGGTAGCCCAACATCGCCGCGAAGCGCGAGAACTCCTCTTCGCTCGGCCGCTTGGCCAGCTCGACATTGTCAAACCGGGACTTGATCAGCGCGCGGTACTGGTCGTCCGACAAATCGTCGCGCGCCACGCCCACAATGCGCCCGCCCTCCGGCAACGAGCCGTGGCGGAAGGCCTGGAACAGGGCCGGCATGATCTTGCGCCACACCAGGTCGCCGGTGCCGCCAAACAGGATGAGGTCAAAACTCATGGTAAAAAATTGTCTTGGTAATAAAGTTTCATATTCTATGGGCATAATGGTAACTCGACATCGAACCCGTGAAATGCCTGCACCCAGGCACCGCGCGGTGTTTCATCCGGACCACTCCGCGTTTTGACCAGCCACCCAGCCATGACCCAACTTGACGCCCTGAAACAGTTCACCACCGTAGTCGCTGACACCGGTGACTTCAAGCAACTGGGGCAGTTCAAGCCGCAGGACGCCACCACCAATCCGTCGCTAATCCTCAAGGCGGTGCAGAAGGCTGATTACCAGCCACTGTTGAAGGACACCGTGAGCCGCTTCAAGGGCCGGGCGCTTGACGAAGTCATGGACCGTCTGCTGGTGCGTTTTGGCTGCGAAATCCTTTCCATCATTCCGGGCCGAGTCTCGACGGAGGTTGATGCCCGCCTGAGCTTTGACGCCAACGCAACGTATACGCGCGGCGAGCGCATCATCGAGCTCTACCAGGCTGAAGGCATTCACATTGACCGCGTGCTGATCAAGGTTGCTGCCACCTGGGAAGGCATACAGGCGGCCGAAAAGCTGGAACAGCGCGGCATCCACACCAACCTCACGCTGCTGTTTTCGTTCTGCCAGGCCATCGCCTGCGGCCAGGCCAAGGTTCAGTTGATCTCGCCGTTTGTCGGCCGTATCTACGACTGGTACAAAAAATCTGCCGGCGCCGCCTGGGACGAAGCCGCCATGGCCGGCGCCAATGATCCCGGCGTGAAGTCGGTGCGCGAGATCTACAACCATTACAAGCACTTCGGCATTGCCACCGAGGTGATGGGCGCGAGCTTTCGCAACGTGGGCCAGATCACTGCACTCGCCGGCTGCGACCTCCTGACCATCAGCCCGGAACTGCTGGCCCAGCTTGCCGCCAGCGATGCCGCGCTGCCGCGCGCACTCGATGCCAAAGCCGCAGCGGCGCTGGATTTGCCCCCAGTGAACTTTGACGAAGCCGGATTCCGTTACGCGCTCAACGAAGACGCCATGGCCACCGAGAAGCTGGCCGAAGGCATTCGCGCTTTCGCGGCCGATGCCGTGAAACTTGAGCAGCTGATGCTGGCCGCATAACCTCCCGCACAGGACACGTCATGAACCGACTGCGTTGCGACCAGACTTCCGCATGGCCTGCGCTGCGGGCGCTGTATGCCGCTTCCGGCAAAGATTTCGACCTGAAGGCTGCATTTGCTGCCGATCCGGATCGCTTCACCAGCTTCAGCCAGGATGCACCACACGTTTTTGCGGACCTTTCCAAAAACCTGATCGACACCGGCAGCCAGGCTTTGTTGTTTGACCTTGCGCGCGCGTGCGGGCTGGAGCAGCACCGCAACGCCATGTTCGCCGGGGAACTGATCAACGGCACCGAAAAGCGCGCCGTGATGCATTTTTTACTGCGAAATCCGGCTGTAGCCCAGGATGGTGTTGCGCCGGCAGCTATTAAAAATATAGCAACCGAGTTGACCCAGGTTCACACCACGCTGGACGCCATGCTCGCTTATGCCGAACAGGTGCGCGCGGATGCCGCCATCACCGATGTTGTCAATATCGGCATAGGCGGCTCCGACCTGGGGCCCCAAATGGCGGTGCTGGCGCTCGGCGAATTCGCCGCCACGGGCAAGCGCGTTCACTTTGTCTCCAATGTGGATGGGGACGAGCTGGCTACCGTGCTCAAGGGGCTCAAGCCGCAAAGCACGCTGTTCCTGATCGCGTCCAAAACCTTCACCACCACCGAGACCATGACCAATGCGCATTCGGCCCGGCGCTGGTTTGAGGCACAGGGCGGACGCGACATCAGCCGGCATTTCGCCGCACTGACGACCAATGTCGCGGCAGCCAACGAATTCGGCATCAGCACCACCTTTGGTTTCTGGGACTGGGTGGGCGGGCGTTATTCGCTGTGGTCGGCCATCGGCTTGCCGGTGGCCATCGCCATTGGCGCAGCCGGCTTTCGCGAGCTGCTGGCCGGCGCGCACGCCATGGATGAGCACTTTCGCACCGCACCGCTGGAGCGCAACCTGCCGGTGCGCCTGGGGCTGCTCGATGTCTGGTACCGCAACTTTCACGGCTTTACCAGCCGGAGCATCGCGCCCTACAGCAGCGCGCTGCGCCGCCTGCCGGCCTACCTGCAGCAGCTCGAGATGGAAAGCAACGGCAAACGCGTGGATTCGGATGGCAAGGCCTTGCCGTTTGAAACGTCGCCGGTGCTGTGGGGCGAACCGGGCACCAACGGGCAGCACGCCTACTTTCAAATGCTGCATCAGGGGACGTCGGTGGTGCCGGTCGAGTTTGTGGCGGTGAAAACAGCCGCGCACGCACCGCATGACCTGCCGGGGCATCACGCCAAATTGCTGGCCAACGTTCTGGCCCAGGCGCAAGCCTTAATGACCGGCAAAGAAGAGGTCGGAGGCCACAGGCACTTTCCTGGCAACCGTCCCAGTACTTTCCTGTTGCTTGAGCGGCTTACACCAGCCAGCCTGGGCGCGCTGATTGCCCTGCAGGAGCACCGTGTGTTTGTCAGCGGTGCGATCTGGGGCATCAACAGTTTTGACCAGTGGGGCGTCGAGCTCGGCAAGGTGCTGGCCAAAGACATCGAGCCACGCCTGCGCAGCGGGGACATATCCGGCCTTGATGGCTCGACCGCCGGCCTGCTGCGCAAAATTGCCGGCTGAATACCGCAAAAGTGTGCGTTTTTCCATTGCGGGAGCGCGCGCTTCCGTGGTCAACTTGCCACATCGCCGATTTTTCGATGGCTTCGCATCATGTCTTTTTCCCTTCCGCTTCGCCGCCTTTCCCCCCGTTTTTCGATGTTCGCCGCAGCGTTTCTCACGCTGGCTCTGGTCTCCGGCTGCGCGACACGCTCAGCTCCTGACGAGGACACTGATGTCGATGAGCCGGTCAGCCGCGGCGGCACGCTGGGCCCGGCGGAGGGGGTCACGGGTACCGCCTGGGCCGAGATGTCGGCCCCGCCCAAGGCTGGCGAGCTCAAACCGGACGACCTCAAGTGGGAAATCTTCCGCGTGCCCGGCAAGCAGCCGGCCAGCTACAGCTATGTGCGTCATGAAGGTCGCGACGCGGTGCTCGCAAAGGTCGAGGCGTCCGGCAGCATCCTGCGCCATCGCCACCGCATCGAGCCCGACCAGCTAGGGCTCGTGCGCTTTTCCTGGAACGTGCCGTACGCCGGTGCGGGTGCCAACCTCGCGCTGCCGCAACTCGAGGATGTGCCGGTGCGGGTGGTGCTCGCGTTCGAAGGTGACCGCTCGCGGCTGTCGATGAAAAATTCCCTGCTGTCCGAGTTGAGCCGGCTGCTGACCGGCGAAGAAATGCCGTTCGCGACGCTGGTTTATTCGTGGTCGCGCGTCAACCGGCCGGGCGAAGTCGTCGTCAACGACCGCACCGACCGTATCCGCAAGATCATTGTCGATTCGGGCGACCACGGCTACAACGAATGGCGCAGCTACGAGCGTGACATCCGCGCCGACTACCGCAAGGCCTTTGGCGAAGATCCGGGCGCCTTGCTGAGCTTCGCCGTCTTCACCGAAGGCGAAAAGAACGAGGGTCAGCTGCAGGCCTTCTACGGGCCACTCAAGCTGGTGCCGGCATCGGCTGTCGCGCGCAAATAGCGCCGCGACCGGTCGGCGTGTTGATGCCGCCCGATCTGATTTCTCTGTCCGTTGGTGCAAACGACCCAGGCTGACGGCTTGGATTGGCGGAGCGCGTCACGTCGGTCTTGACAATTTGTTGCATCTAATGATGCGGGATTTAGGGAAATTACCACTCCTTCAATGCAACAAAGTATTGAAGTTCCCTGATCTGGTATCAAACCCGCAAGGACCTTTCTTCAAAATGCAGTGAACGGCAAAGCGGCCGTTTCGACTGACATAACGAAGGAGACACCCTATGAAGCGTTTTATCCAGGCAGGCCTGGTGCTTGCACTCTCAGGCGCCGGCATGGCCCATGCCGTGACCGAACTCGTGGTGGCGACGGTGAACAACGGCCACATGATCGAAATGCAGAAGCTCACGCCGGTTTTCGAGAAGGCCCATCCCGACATCAAGCTCAAATGGGTCACGCTCGAAGAAGGCACGCTGCGCCAGCGCGTCACCACCGACATCGCCACCAAGGGCGGGCAGTTCGACGTGATGACCATCGGCCTGTACGAAGCGCCGATCTGGTCGAAGAAGGGCTGGTTGCAGCCCATTGCCACCGATGCCGCCTATGACGTCGACGACCTGTTGCCCGCCATCCGCGCCGGCCTGTCGCATGAAGGCAAGCTCTATGCCGCGCCGTTCTATGGCGAGAGCTCGATGCTCATGTACCGCAAGGACCTCGCCGACAAGGTCGGCTTCAAGATGCCCGAGCAGCCCACCTGGACACAGGTGAAGGAACTGGCTGGCAAGATCCACGATCCGAAAGCCGGGGTGTACGGCATGTGCCTGCGCGGCAAGCCGGGCTGGGGCGACAACATGGCCTTCCTGACCACGCTGGTCAACACCAACGGCGGCCAGTGGTTCGACATGCAGTGGAAGCCGCAGATCGACACCAAGCCCTGGAAGGACGCGATCGGCTTCTACGTGGACCTGATGAAAGCCTACGGCCCGCCCGGCGCCTYGGCCAACAGCTTCAACGAAAACCTCGCACTCTTCAACGAAGGCAAGTGCGGCATGTGGGTGGATGCAACCATCGCCGCCTCGTTCATCAGCGATCCGAAGCAGTCGAAGGTGGCCGACAAGGTGGCCTTTGCCCAGGCCCCTGTTGCCGTCACGCCCAAAGGCGCCAACTGGCTGTGGACCTGGAACCTGGCCATTCCGGCCAGCTCGACCAAGGGCGCCGCTGCCCAGACCTTCGTGAAGTGGGCTACCTCCAGGGAGTACATCAATCTGGTCGCCAAAGAACATGGCTGGGGGACGGTACCCACCGGCACGCGCAAGTCGACCTACGCAAACCCCGAGTTCCAGAAGGTTGCGAAGTTTGCTGCCGCCGAGAAGAAAGCCATCGACAGCGCCAACCTCAGCGACAGCACGCTGCCCAAGTCGCCCTACGTCGGCGTGCAGTACGCGGCCATTCCCGAGTTCCAGGCCATCGGCGTGGCGGTGGGCCAGCAGATGAGTGCCGCACTGTCGGGCAAGGTCACGGTGGACCAGGCCCTGAAGACATCACAGACGGCCGCCGAGCGTGAGATGAAAAAGGCCGGGTATTACAAGTAAACCCACAGGCAGCATGCCCTGCCCGCGGACCGGTAAAGCCGGATCCGCGGCAGTTCTGCCCTGATGCCCCGGGACCCACAACATGAACCGCCTCCTGCCACGCGCGCTCATGGCGCCCGCAGTGCTCACGCTCTTCCTCTGGATGATCGTGCCGCTCGTGATGACCCTGTACTTCTCGTTCGTGAGCTACAACCTCATGCAACCCGGCGAGCATCCGTTCATCGGCATCGAGAATTTCCAGTACTTCATCACCGATCCGGACTTCTGGCCTGCGACCTGGAACACGCTGCTGCTCATCGGCAGCGTGATCGTCATCACGGTGGTGTTCGGTGTACTGCTCGCGCTGCTGGTGAACGAGCCCTTTCCGGGGCGAGGCATTGTGCGCGTGCTGCTTATCTCGCCGTTCTTCGTCATGCCCGCAGTGAACGCGCTGCTGTGGAAGCACATGATGATGAACCCGATTTACGGCGTGCTTGCCGACCTCTGGCGTTTTTTCGGTGCGCAACCGGTCGACTGGCTCACCGATGTGCCGCTGTTGTCGGTGATCATCATGGTGGCCTGGCAGTGGCTGCCCTTCGCCTGCCTGATCTTCATTACCTCGTTGCAGTCGCTCGACCGCGAGCAGATGGAAGCGGCGCGCATGGACGGTGCAAGTTCGTTCCAGCGGTTCTTCTATCTCATCATTCCGCATCTCGGCCGGCCGATGGCGGTGGTGATCATGATCGAAATGATCTTTCTGCTCAGCGTGTTCGCCGAGATCGCCATCACCACCAATGGCGGTCCGGGCAACGAGAGCACCAATCTCACCTACATGATCTTCAAGCAGTCGCTGATGAACTTTGACGTGGGCGTGGCATCGGCAGGTGCTTTGTTTGCGGTGGTGGTGGCCAACATCGTGGCGGTGTTCCTCATCCGCATCGTCGGCAAGAACCTCGACTGAAGGAACGATTGTGCAACCCAGTAATTTTCTTCCGCTACTGCTGCGCACTGTGGGTGCCTGGGCCGTGGCGCTGCTGCTGTTTTTCCCGCTCGGCTGGCTGTTTCTCACGGCCTTCAAGACCGAGCTGCAGGCGATTCATGTGCCGCCGCTCTTTATTTTCGAGCCCACGCTCGACAACTTCAGCGAAGTGCAGCGCCGCAGTGACTATTTGCTGTATGCGCGCAACTCGCTCATCACCAGCCTGGGCTCAACCCTCATCGGCCTGTTGATCGCGGCACCCGCCGCGTACTCGATGGCCTTCTTCCGTACGAAGAGGACACGCGACATCCTGATGTGGATGCTTTCCACCAAGATGATGCCGGCGGTGGGTGCGCTGGTGCCGATCTATGTTCTCGCGCAGACCGCGGGCCTGCTGGATTCGCTCACCGCGCTGACCATCGTGTTCACGCTGGCGAACCTGCCGATCATGGTGTGGATGCTCTACAGCGCCTACAAGGACATTCCTAACGAGATCCTGGAAGCCGCACGCATGGACGGTGCGAGCCTCTGGACCGAATTCCGCCATGTGGTGCTGCCGCTGTCGGTGGGCGGTCTCGCTTCGACCGGCCTGCTGTGCCTGGTGCTGAGCTGGAACGAGGCCTTCTGGGCGCTCAACCTCAGTTCGGCCAAGGCCGGCACGCTGGCGACATTGATCGCATCGTACTCCAGCCCTGAAGGTCTGTTCTGGGCCAAATTGTCAGCCGCCTCGCTGATGGCGATCGCACCCATCGTCGTGTTCGGCTGGTTCAGCCAGAAACAGCTGGTGCAAGGCCTCACATTCGGTGCGGTGAAGTGAAAGGAATTGACTTATGGCTTATCTGGAACTCAAGAACATCGAGAAAAGCTTCGGGGAAACCCAAATCATCCGCGGTGTTGATCTTGAAATCAACAAGGGCGAGTTCATCGTCTTTGTCGGCCCTTCGGGTTGCGGAAAATCGACACTGCTGCGCCTCATCGCGGGGCTTGAGCCCATCACCAAAGGCAACTTGCTGCTGGACGGCAAAGACATCACCTGGACGCCTTCGGGCAAGCGTGACCTGGCGATGGTGTTCCAGAGCTACGCGCTCTACCCGCACATGAGTGTGTACGACAACATGTCCTTTGCGCTCAAGCTTGCGGGCGTGCCGAAGGACGAGATCCAGGCCAAGGTCGAGTACGCGGCCAAAACGCTCAACCTCACCCAGTACCTGGACCGCACACCGAAAGACCTGTCGGGCGGACAGCGGCAGCGGGTGGCGATTGGCCGCGCCATCGTGCGTGCACCCAAGGTGTTCCTGTTCGACGAGCCCTTGTCCAATCTGGATGCCGCGTTGCGCGGCAACACGCGCGTCGAAATCCACAAGCTGCACCGCGCGCTCGGCGCGACGACCATTTACGTCACGCACGACCAGGTCGAGGCGATGACGCTGGCCGACCGCGTGGTGGTGCTCAGGGACGGACTGATCGAGCAGGTCGGCACGCCGCTGGAACTCTACGACCACCCGGCTAACCGGTTTGTCGCGCAGTTCATCGGTATGCCGTCGATGAACATGGTGGCGGCGAGCGCCATTCCGAGCTTCTCGGCGGCCACCGGCGGGCGCCTGCCGAGCGATGGTTTCCTGGGCGTCCGGCCGGAAGGCTTGCGCGTGCATCCGAAGCAGGCCGCTGCTTTGGGTGTGCAAGGCCGCGTGGAGCTGATCGAGGCACTCGGTGCCGATACCCTGATTCACGTCGACGTCGGCGGCGTACCGTTGATAGCGCGCCAGAACGAGCGGACACCGCTTCATGCGGGTGACGATGTGGCGGTCGAGCTCGACTCCTCGGTGCTTCATCTGTTCAACCGTGAAGGCCGTGCGGTTCCGGCCTGATTTCTTCCTTCTTCCTTTCGGACATTCCCTTGACTCTCGCAACAGCGCTTCTTGTGCAAACGCCACCGGCGCCTTCGGAATTCACGGTGCTTCACCTTGGACTGGGTTCATTTCATCGAGCCCACCAGGCCGTTTATCTTCAGCGGCTTATCGATGCGGGCGACACCCGTTGGTCCATCGTGGGCGCCAACATCCGGCCCGACATGGCCGAGGTCGTCGCGGCCTTGCAGGCACAGGGCGGGCGTTACACGCTGGAAACCGTATCGCCGGCCGGCGAGTACCGCTATGAACAGGTTGAGGCCATCCGCGAAGTGCTTCCCTGGGAAGCCTCGCTGGCTGCGGTGATCTCTCGCGGCGCGGCGCCGTCCACCCGCATCGTTTCATTCACCGTGACCGAGGCAGGCTACTACCTCGACACGAAAGGCAAGCTGGACTTGTCTTTCAATGATCTCGAAGCAGACCTTGAGCGTGCACGCCGCGGCGAGGCGGGCGGGGAGGGCGTGACCATCTACGGCGCCGTCTGCGCGATCCTGCGCGCGCGCAAGGCGGCGCTGGCCGGCCCGGTGACCCTGCTCAACTGCGACAACCTGCGCCACAACGGCGACCGCTTCTATGCCGGGTTGCGCGAATTCATTGAACTCACAGGCGATACCGGGCTGCTTTCGTGGGTCGCGGGGAACACCCGCTGTCCCAACACGATGGTCGACCGCATCACGCCGCGTCCGCCACCCGAGCTGCGCGCTCGCGTCAAGGCCGCCACGGGGAGGGATGATGCGGCCGCGATCACTGGCGAGAGTTTCATCCAGTGGGTGATCGAAGACAATTTCGCGGCCGGGCGACCCGACTGGGGCCGTGTGGGCGTGGAACTGGTCGAATCGGTGCAGCCTTACGAGGAGGCCAAGATCCGCATCCTCAACGCCACGCACAGCTGCATTGCCTGGGCCGGCACATTGGTCGGGCTGGATTTCATCCACGAAGGAACACACCACGCGGCAATCCGGAAGATGGCCTACGACTATGTGACGGACGACGTGATTCCCTGCCTGAGTTCTCCCGACACTCCCGGGCCGATCGACCTCGCGGCGTACCGCGATGTGGTGCTCGAGCGCTTTGGCAACCCTGCGATCCGCGACACCAACCAACGCGTGGCGGCGGACGGTTTCTCGAAGATTCCAGGGTTTATCGCGCCCACGGTACGGGAGCGGCTCGCCGCGGGACAGCCCATCGACAGCGTCGCAATGCTGCCTGCGCTGTTCCTTGTTTTTCTGCGGCGCTGGCACCGGGGAGCGCTGCCCTATGCCTATCAGGACCAGGGTATGGACGAGGCCGTGGCCCGCGCGATCTGCGACGCTGTCGATCCTGTGCGCGCGCTGTGCTCCGACGCGGGGCTATGGGGGAGTGCCGCAGGCGATACGCGGCTGACGGATGCCGTGCGCGGAGCGATCGGGCGGGTAGCCGGTTTTGTCAATTCAGGGGTAAAAAAAACATGAACGAACGTCTGAAGAACCATCATGTGCTTCTGACGGGTGCCGGTGGCGGCATCGGTCTGGCGGTGGCTGAAGCCTGCATCGCCGAGGGCGCGCACTGCAGCGTGGTCGACCGGGCAGTGGCGACGCCTGAAGCCGTGCAGGCACTGCAGAAACGTCATCCCGGCTGCCTGGCCTACATCGCGGCGGACGTGACGGACGCGCAGGCGATTGCGCGCCTGCTGGCGCAGGCACAGGCCGCTTTTGGCCCCATTCATACCCTGTTCAACAACGCGGCCGTGTTCGACCTCGCGCCTTTGCTTGACAGCGACGAGGCATCTTTCGACAAGCTCTTTGCCGTCAATGTGAAAGGCATGTTCTTTGTCATGCAGGCCGTGCTTCGCCACATGGTCGAAGCTGGCACGCAGGGTGCGTCGGTCATCAACATGGCCTCGCAGGCCGGGCGGCGCGGCGAAGCGCTGGTGTCGCACTACTGCGCCACCAAGGCCGCGGTCATCAGCTACACCCAGAGTGCCGCATTGGCCATGGCGCCGCATGGCATTCGCATCAACGGCATCGCACCCGGTGTGGTCGATACGCCGATGTGGGACCATGTCGACAGCCTGTTTGCCAGGGCAGAAGGGTTGCCACCGGGAGAAAAGAAGCGGCGCGTGGGCCTCGAAGTGCCGCTCGGCCGCATGGGTGTACCGGCAGACATCGCGGGAGCGGCGGTATTTCTGGCAAGCGACGAAGCGCGTTACATCACGGCGCAGACCCTGAATGTCGATGGCGGCAACGTGATGAGCTGATTTTCCGTTTGCGAGCATGAACGACGATTTCCACCTGTACCTCGACAGCGCCGATCTGGCCGAACTGAAGGCCTGCCTGCCGCATCCGGTGGTGCACGGCGTAACCACCAACCCCACGCTGCTGCAGCGAGCGGGCGTCTGGCGCGCCGCGGTGCCCGGCCTCCTGGCGCGCTGTATCGAACTGGGTGCGCGGCAGGTGCAGGCGCAGGTGTATTCGAGCGAAGTCGATGGCATGCTCGAAGATGCGCGGGACCTGTTGCGGCACTTCGACCAGGGCCAGCTGGTCGTGAAGATTCCCGCCACGCGCCAGGGCTTCGATGCCGGCGCCCGGCTTGTCGCGCAAGGTGTGCCGGTCACGTGGACGGCTGTCTACGCACCCGAGCAGGCGCACTTTGCCGCCCTACTGGGTGCGGCTTATGCGGCACCCTACCTGGGACGGCTGGAGGATGCTGGTGTCGACGGGCTGGCGCTGATCGCGCAGATGCAGGCGCTGGTAGCGCAGCGGCCTTCGTCCGGCACCCGACTTCTGGTGGCCAGCATACGCTCCCGCGAGGCCTATCTTTCCTTGCTTCGATTAGGTGTGGGCGCCATCACGATTGCGCCGCGTCTCTTTGCAGAATTGCTCGATCATCCCGCCACGCTGGATGCCGAGCGCGGATTCCTGGCCGACGCCCGCGCCTTGCCCTGACAGAGGACAATCCGGAAACCATGCGCATTGCACTCACGGGCGAAGCCCTGATCGATTTCACTGCCAGCGAGGCAGGCACGCTGGCGTTCCTGGGCCACGAGGGCGGCTCGCCGCTCAACACGGCTGTCGCCTGCGCGCGCCTCGGACAGCCCACCGGGTTCCTCACGCAACTGTCGACCGACCTGTTCGGCGAACGCTTGATGCGTTTTCTCGAACGCAACGGCGTGGACACCCGTTTCATCCTGCGTAGCCACGCGCCGTCGACCCTGGCCTTCGTTGAGCGCACACCACAGACCAACCGCTATGCCTTCTACACGCACGGCAGCGCCGATGCGACCTGGGCGCCAGAGCCGCTGCCGCAGTTGCCGGCGGAATGCCGTTTTCTGCATTTCGGCTCAATCGCGCTCCTGCAGGAACCTGCTGCCACGTGCATCACCGGGCTGATGGCCGCCAATGCCGGGCGCCGTGTGATCGTGTTCGATCCCAACGTGCGGCCCAGCCTGATTTCCGACATGGCAGCCTACCGCGCGCGCGTCATGAGCTGGTTTGCGATGGCCGATCTGGTCAAGCTCAGCGACGAAGATGCCGGACTGCTGGCGCCCGGCAGGCCTGTCGATGCGCTGGCAGCGGATTGCCTGCACGCCGGTGCGCGAGCGGTCATCGTCACGCATGGCGCTGGCGGTGCCACGCTTTGGCGCACGGGGCACGAGCCGTTGACTGTGGCGGCACCGCGTGTTGAGGTGGTCGACACCATCGGCGCGGGCGATACTTTTACGGCCGGGCTTTCAGTCTCGCTGCTTGCGCATGGCGTCGAACACCCGGCCCAGCTTGGCGAGCTGAGCGGCGACGCCTGGCGCGCAGTGATGCGCTTCGCCGCCACGGCCGCCGCACTGAACTGCACCCGCGAAGGTGCCGATCCGCCCACGCTGGAGGCCGTTCACGCCGCGCTCGTGCGAGAGGACAATGAGGCCGTTGCTTCACGGTCCTGACCCAGACTGCCATGACAACGTCTACATCCAAACGCCCGATCCCCCGTCAGCGCCAACCCGAACTGGAGCGCGATATTGCGCGCTCCCCATCACTGGGTTACGAGTCACCTGAAACCGGTCTGGTGCGCTGTCTTGCACATGGCTTTCCGAGCCCGCTGGTACGCTGGCATTTTCATGAAGAGTATGAACTGCACCTGATCACCGAGACCTCGGGCAAGGCGTTTGTCGGCGACTGGATCGGACCGTTTCAGCCCGGTCATCTGGTGTTGTGCGGCCCGCGCCTGCCGCACAACTGGATTTCGCTTGACGTGCCCGAAGGCGGCGCCGCGGGACGCGACCGGGTGATCCAGTTCCATCACGAGCCCATCGAGCGCGCGGCAACCGGGATTCCTGAATTGCGCGAAGTGATGCAGCTGCTCGAACGGGCACGCCATGGTATCGAGTTCTTCGGCATGTCGCAGCAGGCGCAGACGCACTGGGACAACATCAAGGCCGCGCGCGGCGTGCGCCGCCTCGGCCACTTTTTTGAGTTCATGGCCGACCTGGCGCAATGGACGGACTACCGGCTGCTGTCGAGCGTACAGATGCAAGGCACGCAGGGCGCCGATGGCGACGCACAGGTTGACCAGATCAACGGCATCGTCAACCGCATTACCGCCAACATGGCGGAGCCGATCTCGATGTCAGTCGTGGCAGCCGAGCTCGGCATGAGCGAGAGCCGCTTCAGCCGCTTCTTCCAGCGCTCCACCGGCAACAGCTTTACCGACTTCGTCAACCGTGTGCGCATCAACAGCGCCTGCCACCTGCTGATGCAGACCGACCACAACGTCACCGACATCTGCTATCAGGTCGGTTTCAACAATGTCGCAAACTTCAACCGGCGTTTCCTGGAGATCAAGGGCATGACGCCTACCGAGTTCAGGCGGCAGACAGACGACCGTTTTGGCCGGTTATCCTGATGGTCCTGGGGCGTGAAATTAAAACTTGTACCCCAGTTGCAAGGTGAAGCAATCCGGGTCAAGGCCCACATCGATGGTCTGGTTGGTACTGAGCGTGCCGCGGGTTTTCAGGAAAGTCTTGGTATAGCTGGCTTCCACAAACCATTTTTTGTCGAGGTTGAAAATACCACCCAGTTGCAACGCGGGGGCAAATTTCGACTTGAAAGATACGCTTGTGGCGGGGCCGCCTGGGTTGGTCAACGCGGTCAGCAGGGCTGTGCCGCGTTCCTTGTAGAACTTCACGTAGGAGAGGCCTGCACCCAGGTAAGGACGAAACCGGGCGTCGGCATCAAGAAACCGGTATTGCGCGATCAGCGTGATGGGCAAGGCCCGGGTGTCGGCCACCGTGCCAACGCCAGCGAGCACACCTGCGCCGCTGACGTCATGCCTGAAGCCCAAACCGAGCGGCAGGTGCAAGCTGATGTGATCGGTGACCATGTAGTTCACGGCGGCCGTTAACCTGGAACTGCTGCTGACGTCGACTTTCGCGTCCTGAATTACGCCAGTTCCGGACGGCGCCGAAAGGCTGCCGCTGTTCACGGAAGGCGCAATCCGCGTGACGCCGGCCGACACGGACCATGTGCCCGCCTGTTGTGCAAAGCCGTATACGGAAGAAACCGCCAGGGCGGCCGCTATGAATAGTTTCTGGGAGGGATTCATGGGCGAGTGCAGTGCGAGGATGTGTTCGGGTTGCTATGGCGTCATTGTTTGTGCCGGCGGTTTTCGCGCCATCGCACGGGCGAGGGAAGTCATCCGGTGGCTCATGAGAAATCATGGTAGCGGCAGGCGCCAACGTGCAGCATCTTCCTCGCCGTTTTTGTGAAGAGACTGTGGCGCCGCAGACGAAAGGCCTTGCTGTGTGAAAACGTTTTTCGTACAAAGTGAGCGGGCAATAAAAAAGGGCCGCGAAAGCGGCCCTTTTTTTGCTGGAGCGAGAAGCTCAGGCAGGCATTACATGCCCATGTCGCCCATGCCGCCCATTCCACCCATGCCGCCTGGCATGCCGCCGCCGGCGCCGGATTCTTCCTTCGGAGCTTCGGCGATCATGGCTTCGGTCGTCAGCATCAGGGATGCGACGGAGGCTGCGTTCTGCAGTGCGGTGCGGGTGACCTTCGTGGGATCCAGGATACCCATTTCGATCATGTCGCCGTAGGTGTCGTTGGCTGCATTGAAGCCGTAGTTGCCCTTGCCGGCCAGAACCGCGTTCACCACCACAGAGGCTTCGCCGCCTGCGTTGTAAACGATTTCGCGCAGGGGGGCTTCAATGGCGCGCAGCACCAGCTTGATACCGGCGTCCTGGTCAGGGTTGTCGCCGGCGATCTTGCCAGCAGCTTGCTTGGCGCGCAGCAGGGCCACGCCGCCGCCGGCCACAATGCCTTCTTCCACGGCAGCGCGGGTAGCGTGCAGTGCGTCTTCCACGCGGGCCTTCTTTTCCTTCATTTCGACTTCGGTGGCAGCGCCAACCTTGATCACGGCAACACCGCCGGCCAGCTTGGCCACGCGCTCTTGCAGTTTTTCACGGTCGTAGTCGCTGGTCGCTTCTTCGATCTGGACGCGCACTTGCTTGACGCGTGCTTCGATGTCGGCAGCGGCGCCGGAGCCGTCGATGATGATGGTGTTTTCCTTGCCCACTTCGATGCGCTTGGCCTGGCCGAGGTCAGCCAGCGTCACTTTTTCGAGCGACATGCCGACTTCTTCAGCGATGACCTTGCCGCCGGTCAGGCAGGCGATGTCTTCCAGCATGGCTTTGCGGCGGTCGCCGAAGCCAGGGGCTTTCACAGCCACAACCTTCAGGATGCCGCGCAGGGTGTTCACGACCAGAGTTGCCAGGGCTTCGCCCTCGACTTCTTCAGCAATGATCAGCAGTGGACGGCCGGCCTTGGCGACTTGCTCCAGGGTAGGCAGCAGGTCACGGATGTTGCTGATCTTCTTGTCGTAGAGCAGAACAAAGGGGTTGTCCAGCAATGCGGACTGCTTTTCAGGGTTGTTGATGAAGTAAGGGGAGAGGTAGCCGCGGTCGAACTGCATGCCTTCGACGACGTCGAGCTCGTTTTGCAGGGACTTGCCGTCTTCCACGGTGATCACGCCTTCTTTACCAACCTTGTCCATCGCGTCGGCAATGATCTTGCCGATGGATTCGTCGGAGTTGGCAGAGATCGAACCGACCTGGGCAATTTCCTTGGAGGTGGTGGTGGGCTTGGAAGCCTTCTTCAGCTCTTCGGTCAGGGCCAGCACGGCCTTGTCGATACCGCGCTTCAGGTCCATCGGGTTCATGCCCGCGGCCACGTATTTCATGCCTTCGCGGACGATGGCTTGAGCCAGAACGGTGGCGGTGGTGGTGCCGTCGCCAGCGTTGTCAGAAGTCTTGGAAGCGACTTCCTTGACCATCTGCGCGCCCATGTTCTGCAGCTTGTCCTTGAGTTCGATTTCCTTGGCGACGGACACACCGTCCTTGGTCACCGTGGGGGCGCCGAACGAGCGCTCCAGAACCACGTTACGGCCTTTAGGGCCCAGGGTTACCTTGACGGCGTTGGCCAGGATGTTCACACCCTCGACCATGCGTGCGCGGGCTTCGCCGCCGAAAATTACGTCTTTTGCTGCCATGATGCAGATTCCTTAAAGTTTATGGATGAAATCGCCTGCTAGCCCAAGTAGGACGTGCGCCAGCAGCTATCAAATAAATAGCAGAAGAGAGATTACTTCTCGACCACTGCAAACAGGTCTTCTTCTTTCATGACGAGCAGTTCGTCGCCGTCGACCTTGACGGTCTGGCCGCTGTATTTGCCGAACAGCACGCGGTCGCCAACTTTCACGCCCACGGGGCTCAGTTCGCCCTTGTCGTTCTTCTTGCCTGGGCCAACGGCCAGCACTTCGCCCTGATCAGGCTTTTCAGCGGCGCTGTCAGGAATGACGATGCCGGAAGCGGTTTTGGTTTCGTTTTCCACGCGTTTGACGATCACGCGGTCGTGCAAAGGACGAAGTTTCATGAGAGCTCCTTGTTTGAGAACAATGGTTTTGGGAATCAAAAAGCACCCACGTAAAAGTGAGTGCCTGTTAACTTGGTGGATTGACTGGGCTTTGTTAGCACTCAATACCATCGAGTGCTAATCATAGAGGCATTCCGGACGGTTTTCAAGGTGAAGGGCCGAAAACTGCCTTTTTGCTGAACGGGTGCCAAGACCGCAGTCCGCGTAGATGGACCCCAATGATTCCTCTCATCGCGCCCCAAAAACCAACACTTCCAAGGTCTTGTAAGTAACATTCCTTACATTTCCACTCCGCAAAATTTAAACTTCGGGTTAACCCAGGTGTATGACCTGGCGAGAACAACAAAMCGGAAWCAGGGAGAGCGTGATTGGCCAAGCCACACGATGACTTGGGTGTATCACTCGGGGCGGTGCCAGCRTGCACCCCAAAATYTGCAAAACCAACAGCCAGCCTGCGCAAACTGTGCGTCGGCCTTGCCACGGCTGTCATAGTTTGTAACGTTTTTGCCCAGCCCGCGCCGCAAAGCAGCGCCGAGCAGGAGCAGCGCCGTGCMSAGGAGCGCGACCGGCTGATGCGAGAGCAGCAGGAACGTACGCCSGATGTGCGGCYGCCCAAGGYTCCTGAGGCAGAGGCTGCCAGGCTGCCTACGGCCGAATCGCCGTGCTTTCCGGTCCACACCCTGAAGCTGCGCACCGCTGCCGGCGAATCAGCCGCGCTGGCGACCCAATTCGCCTGGGCGCTTGATGCCGCAGCCGGGCCGGACGCGAGCGATTCGCCAACAGGCCGCTGCCTGGGCACAAGCAGCATCGGCATCGTGATCAAGCGCGTGCAAAACGCCGTGATTGCCCGCGGCTACGTCACCACGCGTGTGCTCGCCGAGCCGCAAGACCTCAAAACMGGCATCCTCGCGCTCACGCTGATCCCCGGCCGTATCCGTGCCGTCCGGTTCTCCGAAGGCAGTGACGCACGTGGCAATGCCTGGACGGCCCTGCCTGCCAGGCCGGGTGACATCCTGAACCTGCGCGACATCGAGCAGGCTTTGGAAAACTTCAAGCGTGTGCCCACGGCCGAAGCCGACATCCAGATCGAGGAAGCCAAGGGCGCGGAGGTCCAGCCGGGCCAGAGCGACCTGGTCATCAGCTACAAGCAGGCCTTTCCGTTTCGCCTCTCGGTGTTTGCCGATGACAGCGGATCCAAAGCCACCGGTAAATACCAGGGTGGCATCACCCTGTCTTACGACAATGCGCTGACGCTCAACGACCTGTTCTATGTATCGCTCAATACCGACCTGGGCGGCGGTGAACCGGGTGGCCGCGGCACGCGCGGCAGCACCGTGCATTACTCGCTGCCTCTGGGCTACTGGACGCTGGGCGCCACCGTCAGCGATAACCGCTACTTTCAGAGCGTCGCTGGCCTCAACCAGGATTACGTTTACCGCGGCACCAGCAGCAACGCCGAACTCAAGCTCTCGCGCCTCGTCTACCGCGACGCCAGCCGCAAGACTTCCATCAGCCTGAAGGCTTTCCAGCGCCGCTCCAACAACTTCATTGACGACACCGAAGTCGAGGTGCAGCGCCGCATCGTCGGCGGCTGGGAGCTCGGCGCCGGCCACAAGGAGTTCATAGGCCAGGCTACGCTCGAAGGCAATGTGGCGTACAAGCGCGGTACCGGCGCCTTCGGCTCGCTACCTGCACCGGAAGAAGCGTTTGGTGAAGGGACATCCCGCTTTGCCGTGATCAATGCGGATGCCAACCTGACCGTTCCCTTCAAGATTGCCGACCAGGGCATGCGTTACAGCGCCACATGGCGCCTGCAACACGACCGCACGCCCCTGACCCCGCAAGACCGCTTTGCCATCGGCGGGCGCTACACCGTGCGCGGTTTCGACGGCGAATCTTCGCTGAGCGCCGAACGTGGCTGGCTGCTGCGTAATGAACTCAGCACCGCGCTGGGCGAGAGCGGCCAGGAGGTTTACGTCGGCCTGGACCACGGCGAGGTGGCCGGGCCCAGCAGTGAATTCCTGGCGGGCAAGCGGCTGACCGGCGCCGTGATCGGTTTGCGCGGCAGCTTCAAGAAGTTGCAATACGACTTCTTTATCGGCGCGCCCGTCAAAAAACCCGAATTCTTTCGTACCGCCAACAGCACAGTGGGCGTGAGCCTCAACGCTTCGTTCTAACGCTTCCCCTTTCTGTCATATCAGCTGACCTTTCGCCATGAACAAGAACCTGCACCGCATCATCTTCAATTCAAAGCGCGGCCAACGCATGGTGGTGGCCGACACCGCCAGCAGCCAGGGCAAGGCGGCAGGTGGTGAAACGTCGGGCGTGGCCGCTTCCGTGGATCTTCTGGCCTGCCTGCACCCCCTGCGCCTTGCCGTGCTGGGTGCTGTGCTGTGGCTGCAACCGGCCGTGCAGGCACAGGTCGTTGCAGACCCGTCAGCCCCCGGCCAACCAGCGCCCCA
>NZ_JBFUBQ010000007.1:0-197611 GCF_056405695.1 Polaromonas sp. P1_F6 | reverse complement strand
CACCATGGTGTTGATGGTGTTCTTGAGCTCCAGAATCTCGCCCTTCACGTCCACCGTGATCTTCTTGGAAAGGTCACCGGCCGCCACGGCGGTCGTCACCTCGGCAATGTTCCGCACCTGTGCCGTCAGGTTGGAGCCCATGGAGTTGACCGAATCGGTCAAATCCTTCCAGGTRCCGGCCACKCCCTGCACGTCGGCCTGCCCGCCCAGYTTGCCYTCRGTRCCCACYTCKCGYGCCACMCGCGTCACCTCCGAGGCAAACGATCGCAACTGATCCACCATGGTGTTGATGGTGTTCTTGAGCTCCAGAATCTCGCCCTTCACGTCCACCGTGATCTTTTTGGAGAGGTCGCCCGCCGCCACAGCCTTGGTCACCTCGGCGATGTTGCGCACCTGGCCGGTCAGGTTGGAGCCCATGGAGTTGACCGAGTCGGTCAAATCTTTCCACGTGCCGGCTACACCTTGCACATCGGCCTGGCCGCCCAGTTTGCCTTCGGTGCCCACTTCTCGTGCCACCCGCGTCACTTCAGACGCAAAAGACGAGAGCTGGTCCACCATGGTGTTGATGGTGTTCTTGAGCTCCAGAATCTCGCCCTTCACGTCCACCGTGATCTTCTTCGAAAGATCACCGGCCGCCACAGCCGTCGTCACCTCGGCAATGTTGCGCACCTGGCCGGTCAGGTTGGAGCCCATGGAGTTGACCGAGTCGGTCAAATCTTTCCACGTGCCGGCTACACCTTGCACGTCGGCCTGCCCGCCCAGCTTGCCCTCAGTACCCACCTCGCGCGCCACACGTGTCACTTCAGACGCAAAAGACGAGAGCTGGTCCACCATGGTGTTGATGGTGTTCTTCAGCTCCAGAATTTCGCCCTTCACGTCCACCGTGATCTTCTTGGAGAGGTCACCGGCGGCCACGGCCTTGGTCACGTCGGCAATGTTTCGCACCTGTGATGTCAGGTTACCGGCCATGAAGTTCACGTTGTCGGTCAGATCCTTCCAGGTACCGGCCACTCCCTGCACGTCGGCCTGCCCGCCCAGCTTGCCCTCAGTACCCACCTCGCGCGCCACCCGTGTCACTTCAGAGGCAAATGACCGAAGCTGATCCACCATGGTGTTGATGGTGTTCTTGAGCTCCAGAATCTCGCCCTTCACGTCCACCGTGATCTTCTTGGARAGGTCACCGGCCGCCACGGCGGTCGTCACCTCGGCAATGTTCCGCACCTGTGCCGTCAGGTTGGAGCCCATGGAGTTGACCGAATCGGTCAAATCCTTCCAGGTGCCGGCCACGCCCTGCACGTCGGCCTGCCCGCCCAGCTTTCCTTCGGTACCCACCTCGCGCGCCACACGCGTCACCTCGGCCGAGAAGGTTCCGAGCTGCTCCACCATCTTGTTGATGATCATGGCCGTACGCAGGAACTCACCTTCCAGCGCCTTGCCTTCTGCTTCGAGGGCCATGCTCTTGGACAGATCGCCCTGGGCGACGGCACCAATCACACGCGCCACCTCGCTGGTCGGATGAACCAGATCCGCTATCAGGGAATTGATGGATTCGGCAGAGTCGCGCCAAAAGCCGGAGGCATCGGGCACAAATGCGCGCTCTTTCAGGCGGCCCTCCTTTCCGACCACCCGGCTCAATCGCTCCAGCTCCCGCGCCATCCGGACATTCTCGGAAACCACATCGTTAAATGCATCTGCAACCTTGCCCGGTACACCCGTCCAGTCCTGCGGCAACGACGCATGCACATCGCCCTTCTTAAGGTCGGTCAACGCTGCGAGAATAATTTTTGTCTGATCCGCTGCCGTATCGGCGTCATCAAGCACGGTATTAATCGCGACAGCATTTTCCAGCCAGAAGCCGGATAATTTTTCTTCCGGCAGACGGCGACTCACTCGCGCTGTAGAGCGGGATTTGGCAGCAAGTCCCTTGCAGCGGCTGGTGGTCGCCGCCGTCATAGCCGACAGCTGATTGAATTCAGCGGCGATCTTTCCGTAGACGCCTTCCCACTCCGTCGGCAGTGTGACTGCGAGTTCGCCCCGCCGTAGTGCGCTGAGGGATTTGAGAATGAACTTGAGTTCGGTGTCGCGCTCCACCACGGCCAGCTTGGCTAGTGCCTCCATATCATTCATCCTGTATTGAAGGTAACGTTTTGTAGAAACGGCTGACGAGATTACTCGCGAACATTCAGAATGACAACACAAAGCCCTCACTATTTACCGAAGGGCGCGGCAATCTGCAGCATGCCTGTCACAACCTTTCATCTGTAGGTTTTGGCTTACATACCCCTCCGTTCTAACGCTGTATATTTTGAAGTTACGCCTTGAAAATATCGCAGCAAGATGTATTCAAAAAGCGGCGCGGCCCTGCAGCCAACCCTGCAGTTTTCTGGAGCATTTTCGACGGCACGATCACCATGAATGTTCAATTCCACAGCACATCAATCCAGGAAACGGCATTGGAAAGATGCGTGACGGAGGCGGCGCAATACGCACTCCTGCGGCGGCTCGCTCCCGTGATCCGTCACAATATGGCGGGTACGCTGCAACCGATTGCCATGGTTGCGGCCATGCTGGAAAGGCGACTCCAAAAAACAGACACAGATCCGGAAACGCTGCTGCGAAATGCACGCGACATCGTGGCGCTGTCCAAAGAGGCAGCTGCATCCTGTGTTGATTTGATGGGCTGGCTTGCCCCCCGGGAAAACAAGTCAGTCAAAGCCGGAAAAGGCATTGCGGAGTGTCTGGGCATGGTGGCAACCCAGCTCTCGTTCAAGGGCATTTCCATTGTCGACAACACCAGCCAGGTCGATGTCGAGCTGTCCCAGTCGGCGCTGCGCAATGTGTTAACTGCCGCGATCATTACCCTGACCGACACGGCCACCGGACCCAGGGCACTGCTCATGGAAACTGAATTCACCGATGGTTTCTTTTCCGTTCAGGCTTCATTGAATGAGCCGAATGCGTCCGCGCCTGCGCGGGTGCCTGAGAAGTCGTCGTATCGGCAACTTGAATGGCATGACCTGGAAGCATTGGCGCTGCGGGAAGCCGTGCGTCTGACTCGTACGGAAAATCGGATTGCGCTGCTATTTGAAACATCCCCAACAACGCCGGACAGGCTGGCCGAAGTGGCACAAGCCTGACCAAATCCTTTTGGGCTCCCGCTTCCTCCCTTCCTCCTTCTTTTCGGCGATAAATGTAGGACGATGGAGCATATGACCCAATTGCCTGTTTTCCACTGGCACACTGAGACCATGAGCAGCTTTCAAACCCTCGTGGTCGCCTGTTGCCTGGCATTCGGCACATCCCTGCTGCCGGTTGCCGCGCAAGCGCAGCAAGCTCCAGTTGTTTCGGCGGAACCCCACGCCGCTGCCCTGCTCGAAAAGCACATGGCGTTGGCAGGACAGCTGGCGCAGAACGCCTACCACAGGCCGCTTTTTCTGGAGTCTTCAGAAGGCACCAACACGGTCAGTGGAAGTGCATATGCTGTACTGAATTCCCCTTTCAATACGGTTAGCGCCACGTTCAAAAGTCCCAATCGCTGGTGCGAAATGCTGATGCTCCACATCAACACCAAATACTGCCACGCCAGTTCGGACAGCAGCCCCAGCACTCTGAAAATGAACATCGGCAAAAAAACCGCGCAGCAGCTGGAGGACGCATTCGCGTTGCAATTCAACTATCGGCTGACCGCCAGTTCTTCCGACTATCTGGGTGCCCAACTCAACGCCGACAAAGGTCCGCTGGGAACCAGCAACTACCGAATCGAATTGCAGGCAGTTGCACTACCTGGTGGAAAAACCTTCATCCATTTGGGTTATTCCTATGGCTACGGCATCACCAGCCGCCTGGCCATGCAGGGCTACCTTGCCACCGTGGGCAATGGAAAAGTGGGATTCACCCAAATACGGCAAGACCAGAACATGACACATGTAGGCGGAATGCGCGGCGCGGTAGAGCGCAACACCATGCGTTACTACCTGGCGATCGAAGCCTACCTCGCCGCTGTGGACAAACCAGCCGCGCAGCAACTTGAAGCGCGCATGCTGCATTGGTTTGATGCCACGGAACAGTACGCACGGCAGCTTCATGAGGTAGACAAGAACACTTATCTCACCATGAAAAGGGCTGAGTACCAGCGGCAGCAGGCCGCCCTGTAAGCTATTGCGCTGAGTGCCCGCGCGAGCTGGAGCTGTGTTTAAACCGCCTGCGGTGGCACGTTTGTCGCCGGCTCGCGGATCGGTAGCGTCGGCTCCAGCGGTGGATCATTGACCTCAGGGGGCGTGCCTGGCGCAGGAGGAATAATCACCGGCGGCACCTCGGTGGGAACATGGATGCCAGGGGTGCCGGGACTGGGTTCCGGAACGGGAACATGAAGTCGCATAGGATGCTCCGGGGCCAGGGAGTTATCTGATCCAGCGTGGCAAGTGCGAACCGGCGCGGCGACGCAACTGTGATCGCAGCATGATCATGGCCAAGGCGCCGGCGGCGGCGGCCATCAATGCCGAACGGCACGGGTATTCCGCGACCTGGGTTCGAAAAGAACCCATAAGAGGGGCCCGCTTGTCGCCGGCCCGGACTGCCGGCGGCCGGGTCACCTGGGCGTCGGACGGAAAACCGCCTGTTCCATGGACTTGCTCCGCCAATACTGCCTCTTCGGCGGACGGAAAAATATCTTCCGACAACTTGCGTTGACCTGCACCGGAACGGTAAACAGGGTCCTCTGTGGACTGGCCGGTTAACACTGCAGATTCGTTCATGCCGTCCTCCTTCAGGCTCGCTGGAGCGCGGATTCGTCATTCGCAACCTGGTCCAGTTTTTGGCTTTGAGTCACGCAGTAAGCAAGCAGGCAGTCAATTTCAGTCGATTTGTCAAATACCGCATCGACACCCAACTCCGCACAGCGCCTGCGCATTTCGGGTGTTGCGTAGTTACTGAATACCACTATTTTTTGAAGCGGCCTGCGGGCGCGGCAAGCCTGCAACACCCCGAGACCGCTACCTTTCTTGAGAAAGAGGTCGACGATGGCCAGATCCCATTGCGCGTCGTTGCGCGTCAACCACTCTGCCCCCTGCTCTTCAGAATCAGACGTGCCAACCGCTTCCACCGGAGCGAGTTCTTCCAGCGTACTGATCAGGTTTTCGCGGATGGTCGGGTTGTCCTCTACGACATAGGTTTTCATTTTTGGCAACGTCATCGGCGTATCCCCGTCTGTAACTGGGCATGGATGTCTTTCATGGCTGCAAATTTAAGCGAAGCGTCTTCCGGTTTCTGCCGGAGGGACGAGCATGCCCGTGTAGGAGAAAAGGCCAGCGCGCCGCCAAAGGCGCCTGAAACCTGACGTCCACATGAACACTTTGCACACGCTAAAACGGTAAGCCATGTCTTACGCAAGGAGAAGAAAGGCCTTACAGGGTGCACCGGCATCCGGCTACCGGATATGGATCTGCCGGCCCGTATGGTCTATGCACCAGACAACGACACCGGGACACAACCGGTGGAGCGCAAACCACACGGGGAATCACCATGAAACTGATGGGCGGACTTTTGGCAGGCATGGCAGCAGGATTGCTCACCGCCTGGCGAATTCATGCAAGCCCCCGGGGTATCGACCTCGTCCATGCATTTCTCACCGCGCTTGTCTGCGCAGCAAGCCTGTTTTTGTGTTCAATGCTGTTGCCCGATGGCCTTGCCGACGCACTTCAGGAACTCATGGGCTGGTGCCTGGCCGGCACCGTTGCCGCACTGGCACTGCTGGCCTGCGTGAAGGGGCTGGAAGGTTTACTCGATACGTGACGGCCATATTTGCGCCGGCCAAACCGCCGGCCCGCCTGCGACAGAAAGCTCCAGGTGCACTCTCATTTCACCGCCCCCGACGCCCTCTTTTAAGAAGAAAGATTTTTCATGCCGCCATCCAAGCGCAACGCTATCAACCCTGGCCGAAATGCGGAAGGTGCAAAAGACAAAAAGTCGCAGCTTGAGGGGTTCTCCACCGGCCCGGCCGCGGCCCTGACCACCAACCAGGGCCTGCAGATTCCGGACAACCATAACTCGCTGAAGGCGGGCGTGCGCGGCCCTACCCTGCTGGAGGATTTCATCCTTCGCGAAAAGATCACCCATTTCGACCACGAACGCATTCCGGAACGCGCCGTCCATGCACGAGGCTCCGCTGCACATGGGTACTTCAAACCCTACAAGTCGATGGTGCAATACACCAGCGCTGCCTTTCTCCAGGACCCGGACGTGGAAACGCCGGTATTTGTGCGGTTTTCTACCGTGGCCGGCTCCAGGGGCTCGGCGGATACTGTGCGTGACGTGCGCGGGTTTGCCGTGAAGTTTTACACCTCCGAGGGAAATTACGATCTTGTCGGCAACAACATTCCCGTTTTCTTTATCCAGGATGCCATCAAGTTTCCGGACCTGATCCATGCGGTCAAGCCGGAGCCGCACCATGAAATGCCCCAGGCGGCCAGTGCCCACGACACGTTCTGGGATTTTGCTTCGCTGATGCCTGAAACTACACACATGCTGATGTGGGCCATGTCAGACCGCGCCATACCGCGCAGCCTCCGCATGATGGAGGGCTTCGGTGTCCATGCATTCCGTTTTATCAATGCCCGCGGCGATTCGCACTTTGTGAAGTTTCACTGGAAACCCAAGCTCGGCGTTCACGGACTGGCATGGGATGAAGCCCAGAAGATTGCCGGCAAAGACGCTGACTTTCACCGGCGCGACCTGTGGGAGGCTATCGAAAGCGGCAATTTTCCCGAATGGGAACTGGGCGTTCAAATCGTGGACGAAGGCAAGGAGGACGAGCTGGGGTTCGACATCCTGGACCCGACCAAACTGATTCCGGAAGAACAGGTGCCCGTGCAGATCATCGGGAAGATGGTGTTGAACCGTAATCCCGACAATTTCTTTGCTGAAACCGAGCAGGTGGCATTCCACCCCGGCCACCTGGTGCCGGGCATCGATTTTTCCAATGACCCTCTGCTGCAGGGCCGCCTTTTTTCCTATACGGACACGCAGCTGTCACGCCTGGGCGGCGCCAATTTCCACGAGATTCCGATCAACCGCGCCGTCTGCCCGATGCACAACTTCCAGCGGGACGGCATGCACCGCCAGGCGATCAGCAAAGGACGGGTAGCGTATGAGCCCAATACGCTGGGCAATGGGACAGAGTTCAGGATCGATGGCGGAGCGCATGGCTTCCAGTCATACCCAGAACAGGTAGAGCCACCCAAAATAAGGCGCCGCAGCCCTTCATTCGACGACCATTTCTCCCAGGCGGCACTGTTCTGGAACAGCCAGAGCGCGGTGGAAAAAGACCATATCGTTGCGGCATTCCGGTTTGAGCTCTCCAAGGTGGAGGTCCCTGAAATACGCCAGCGCATGGTGGACAACCTGGCCCATGTGGACCTGAAACTGGCAACCCGTGTGGCAACCCCGCTGGGCATCAATCCGCCGGATCCCAAGGCTGCATCCGGCCGGCTGGGTTTCCGGGACTACCGCATCACCAGCAAGATCGAGGAAGACCCGGCATTGCGCATGGTGGGCCGCACCGGCGCCAGCGTCAAGACACGCAAAGTGGCCATCCTGGTAGCGGACGGCGTCGAAGCAGCAGCCCTCAAGCGCATCCAGCAAGACCTCCTGGACGCCGGTGCGCTGTGCAAACTCGTCGCGCCGCACCTGGGCACGGTCAGCACCTCGTCCGGCCGGCAGCTTGCGGTGGACCATACTTTCACGAATATGCCCTCCGTGATGTTCGACGCGGTGCTAATCCCCGGGGGAGGCGACAGCATAGGCACCCTGGCCGCCATGGGCGAAGCTGTGCATTTCGTGCTGGAGGCCTACAAGCATTGCAAAACGATTTGCGCCATCAACGACGGCGCCCAGCTGTTAAGCACCCTGGGTTTCAGTCTGGGCAAAGACCCGGAGCTGATTCACGTGCCGACGCCGGGAGTCCTGATAGCCGATGCACGCAAAGTGACTGAGGGGCAGGTTTCCCAAGACTTCATGACAGCCATCGCCCAGCATCGCCACTGGGACCGGCTGAATGTCGACGCCATCCCGGCGTGAGACTTCGAAGCCCGTTCAGGGACTCAGCGTGAGCCGGTGCACGTAGGTTGACGGGTTCATCTGCAACGGCCGGTATTGCACTGCGGCCCAGCGGTCCTTCATGTCGCGATAGCGCCCGGAAAACACCAGGCCGCTTTGCCCCGTCTGGTAAATGAAGCGTGAGTTCTCCAGGTCTGCGAGGTCATACACGGCCCGCAAAGAAGCGGCCTGCCGGTTGGCGAAAGGCGTCGCGTCCCCGGTCGCCCAGTACTGCCCCACGTTGACGGTAAAGGTATCGCCACCGGTGGGAACGCGGACATCAAAGAACTTAGCGAGCCAGGGCACGTTGCCAAATGGCTTGTGGGCAGACAGCGCGAAGTGCGCCCTGCCCCAGCTCCAGGCCTCTACGTCGTTCCCATAGGCTGCCTGGAGGCGATCCAGCGCCCGGTTCAGCGCAGCAGCAGACTGCGCCGCACAACCAGCGGTGCCGCACCATCCGGTGTCGTTACTCTCGAGAATGTCTTCCAGCGTGCTCCTGAAATGGCGCTTGCCGTAAAGGGCCTTGAACGTGGGCTCACCCAGTTTTGCACCGATGGTGCCCCGTGTCAGCTCGTCTACCCAGGCGGCAAACACCAGAGGTTCCGCCTGGTCGGCGCGCATGGTCCCGTCAAATCCCGCCATCTTGCGGCGTACTGCTTCTGCCAACGGATGGGCGGAAGACTGCGACAGCGTTTCCTGCAGGAAAGGCAAGAGCCGCACCGTGGCCGCCGAGTACTGGTCACCCTGTATTTTTTGCATGGACTCCATGGTGTGCCTGGGTGTGGCAGCCAGCAACTGTTCAATGCGGTTGTAGCGGTAAGGCACGGTCCAGTCCTGCCCGATGAAGAAGGGATAAGCAGGTGGCGTAATGCGCTGGTTCGCCGTAGACCACCAGCCCTTGGCCTCAATCGCCGGATTGGCGGCCTCGGGCGTCTGCGCATAAGGCACCCAGCCTGCCCAGTCGTAGCGCGCCTCCCACCCGGGGGACGGCGCGGTCCCGAGGATGTCGTTATCGGGTTTTCGCAGCGGTACCTTGCCGACCGCCTTGAAACCGGTTTGGCCGAAGACATCCGCGGTCACGACGTTTTGCATGGGCGAGTGATAGGCCGAAAATGCCGCAAGCAACTCCTGGGCAGACTGTGCCCGGTTAGCGCGCAGGCCTGCCAGCACGGTCTGGTTGTCGGCATCCAGGGCACTCCAGCGCAACGCGATCACATATTTGCGGATATCAAGCAGGTCGGCGTGCGACTTCTGGACATCGCTGAGAACGGGGCCGTGGCGGCTTTCTCGCACATTGAGCACCACATCGGGTTGACCCTTCACCTTGATCGTCTCGCTACGAACCTTGAAGTCCTCCCAGGCCGTGTCGGCGTTTGCGCCGCCAGCATGGGGTACGCGGTACTGCTGCGCATTGGCAGGATTAATCTGCTCCAGGTACAAATCCTGCACATCCGGGGCGGTGTTGGTGAAGCCCCAGGCCACCTTCCCGGTATGCCCCATCACCACAAAGGGCAAGCCGGGCAATGTCGCGCCGATCACGTCCAGCGCCGGCGCGCTACCGCCGTTCGCTGTCTTGCCTTCGGATGCCTGCAGCCGCGCGAAATACCAGACAGCCGGCGCAGACAGCCCCAGATGCGGGTCGTTGGCGAGCAGCGGCTTGCCGCTGTCGGTGTGGGAGCCCGCCACCACCCAGTTATTGGAGCCTTTGCCCCCTACGTTACCGAGTGCCAAGGCCCAATCGTTGATGTTCGAAGCCAGGGCTGCGACGTCCAGTGGTCGATTTTCAGCCTCAAATAGCCTCCTAGACCTTGACTGACGGGCGCTGGAAGCTATCTTTTTAGTAGCATCCGGGAGGTCGGACCGGTAAACGCCCAAGCCCGCATACAGCTTGGAAAAGTCCACTTTCGAGGCAGGCTGTTCGCCTGGGTAAGGCGGAAACAACTGCTGGAGTTCTGCGGGCTTCAGCAGCCGGGCCGCCGACAGGCGCGCGAACTCGGTGCCCCAGTTGCCGCCGAGGTCCAGCGCCATCATCAGCGACCATGCGACGCTGTCAGTGGGAGACCAGGCTTTGCCGGAAAGGCCTCCAGGTTTGACGCCCACGATATGGAACTCGGGAGACAGCGCCTGCGAAGAGCCTTGATAAAAAGCATTGATGCCGTCGCTGTAGGCCTGCATCGCATCGCGCCCCTCGGCCGGAAGGTTCTGCCATTGGCGCTCGGCGGCCTGCACAACACCCAGGGTGCGCAGCAACTTGTCGGTGTCAAGTGTGGCCGGGCCAAACACCTCGGACAGCTCACCGTGCATAACCCGCCGGTTGAACTCCAGCTGCCAGCCACGCTCCTGTGCATGGACATAACCAAGGGCAAACCAGGCGTCGTGGGGCGACTGGGCCTTGATGTGGGTGACATCCGCGGTGTCACGGGCAACCGATACGGGGCCACGCAAGCCCGCGGTCTGGAGTTCACCGTCGAGTGTCGGGAAGGTCCGGTAAATATAGAAACCCGCCACGGTGGTTGCGATCAGCAGCAACACCAGCAGCGCAGCAGAAATGCGTTTGAACCAGACCATCATGTTCCATCGGGTGATACGGATAGCGCAGCCAGGTGCCCATGGCGATGAGCAGTTGGCATGCCAGGCAGAATCTGGTCGGCCCTGCCGGAAAGACGCTATTTTGTTTGAAGATGGACTTTGCCGTCAGCAAACTTGAAACTGACGGTAGGCACCGTGAAGTCTTCAAAGGGAGCGCCCAGAGCAATCTCACCCTCTTGCAGCAACACACATTCCTGTCGGCGCAATGCCACGACAGCTGCGCTGTCGGAAAATCGCACCCAGGTGCCGTAACTGCTGACATCTTCAAGGTAAAACTTGCCGGCACGCCATTCAATCCTGGCGTGCCTGCGGGACACGCGGGGGTCTTGAACCACAAATTGCGCGTCCTGGTCTCGGCCGAGGAAAATCGGTAGATCACCCGACGCGAACTCGGTATTGATGTCCAGCCAGCATAACTCGATTGATGCCAGAGCCAGGGGCTGCGGGGCCGAGTGCGCCGTCAGGCTGGAAGGTACGGTAAATGATTCGGTCATGACCTCTGCCTGCCATTCGATGCGGTGGACCAGGCAGGCTTCGGTGCGGCCACGAATATCCATGGCGCCAAGATTTCGGGAGCGTACGAGTGTGTCGGCCGGCAGCTTTTCGATGACGGCTTCGGTCGCGAGTATCTGGTCCGGGCCGGACAGGTCACTCAACCGGGAGGCCACATTGACGGCGTCGCCGAAGCAGTCGCCATCCTGCTCGACAATTTCTCCGCGCGCAACACCCAGCTGCAACCGCATCTTGAGGTGCTCGGGCCAGTTCCGGATACGGTCGCGGTGAACCCGCTGCAGCTCGGTTACGGCGTCAACGGCGTCCGCGTTGTCTGGAAACACCACCAGCACACCGTCGCCCAGGTATTTCACAACGTGGCCGCGATAGGCCACACTGACCTTGCCTATCCACTGCGTCAAACGTGTGATGGCCTGAGTTGCCTTGGCATTGCCCAGCGATTCAAAAACCCCGGTGCTTCCGGTGAGATCGGCAAAAACGACGGTGACTTCTGCCATAGGGTCTATGTAACTGCTTGTAGCTATCTTGTGTAATTAAAACATAAGCATGATTACGACAAGAAGAAATTGCGTGCCAAGACCCGCAAATGTAACTAAATGTTTTAATCTTCCATCCATGAGCAGCGTTGAGCCAGGCGGCTCAAGCCACGGCGGCTTTTAGTTGGATAGCCTTGAATTCCAGAAATTCTTCAAAACCATAAACGCCGTTTTCGCGGCCATTACCCGATTGTTTGTAGCCACCAAACGGCGCCTGACCGTTGAAAGGTCCGCCATTGATATCCACCTGCCCGGTGCGCAAGCGGCGCGCCACTTTCATGGCCCGTTCGTCTGTGCCGCCCCATACCGCCCCACCAAGACCGTAAATGGTGCTATTGGCGATTGCCACGGCCTCGTCCTCATCCTTGTATGAAATAACGACCAGGACCGGGCCGAAGATTTCTTCCTGTGCCAGTGTGTCTGTCGCCTTGATACCCAGGATGGTGGGTTGGACAAAATAGCCCTGCGCAAAATCAGGCGCCTCAGCACCGCCGGCAATCACATCCGCACCTTCTTCAATGCCGGTTCGGATAAAACCGAGGACGCGGTCACGCTGGGCTGCACTGACCAGCGGTCCGAGTTTGCTGGTTTCCACCAGGCTGGGGCCGATACTGAATTTCGCGACAGCTGCCTGTGCGAGCGCCTTGGCTTCCTCGTAGCGCCCGGCCGGCACCAGCATGCGGGTGTGGGCCGAACAGGTCTGGCCGCTGTTGAGCATGCAGGCCGATACAGTGCCTTTGACCGCAGCTTCGAAATTTGCATCTTCCAGGATGACACTGGCCGACTTCCCGCCGAGCTCGAGCGCTACCCGCTTGACCGACTGGCTGGCCAGTTCGCTCACACGTTTGCCTGCCCGGGTAGAGCCGGTAAAGCTCAGCATGTCGACTTCGGGATGCGTTGCCAGCACCTCGCCCACCACGGGGCCTACACCGTTGACCAGGTTGAACACACCGGGCGGCAGGCCGGCCTCATGAATGATTTCAGCCAGGATCATGGCGTTGACCGGGGCGATTTCGCTGGGCTTGAGCACCACGGTGCAACCTGCCGCCATGGCGGGGGCGATCTTGAGTGTGATCTGGCTGAGCGGGAAATTCCAGGGCGTGATGCACCCCACGACACCGATCGGCTCGCGTACCACGAGCGAGTTGCCGACCTGCTTTTCCCATTCGAACTGGCGGGCCACCTTGGCAAAGTTTCCCCAGTGCCATGCGGGCCCTCCTACCTGGACGGCCCGGGCCATCTTCAGGGGCATGCCCACCTCGCGCGCAATGGCCACGGCCAGGTCTTCGATGCGGGCCTTGATGCCGGCGGCCACCTTATCCAGGTAAGCAGCGCGCGTCTCGACGGGCAACGTAGACCATCCGTCAAACGCAGCCCGGGCCGCCAATACCGCAGCTTCTGCTTCCCCGACCGTACCGGACGGCACGGTTGCCATCACCTCTTCGGTACTGGAATCATGGACAGGAAGGGTCTCCGAAGACTGGGCTTTGACCCATTGTCCGTTGATGTAATGCGCGGGATAGGCGGTCATTGTGGTGTTCATGTTGGGTCTGGCTGGGGCTGAAAAGTTGAGCGAATGGTGGAAGGGTGACTTTTGTCTACAGCTGAAACTTAATGTAAGTCTAAAGATTTAAACGCTGTTCAATACCAGAATCGACTTGACATCTAGTTACTAACTCCTTGATTCATTTGTTGTTTTGCGTTAACCATTTCACACAAAACGTCTTGCAAATGAACCGCCGCAGTCTTAATCTAACAGAACAAACCGTTCCTCGGGAACGTGAACAAATACCCTACGGATGCCCGGTAGAAAGTTGTGAGACACATGCGCTGGTTAAAACCGAATCTGAAAAGCAGTTTCATGGCTTTGCTGGGCACTGGTGAAGTCACTGCTTCCGTTCTGGAAGACCGCACCGAAGAAATCCGCCAATTCATCCTGGATGAGCTTGGCGAGTTTGGTGAAAAGCACTACCCCAAGATCACGCGCCGCGTGCGCTACGCCCAAGACGTTCAAGGCCTGTGGTACACACGCGGCGACATCATGGCGGTGCTTGCTGCCATGCATGGCGAAACAGTTGCCCGCGAAAAAGTCAGCCGTATCAGCGACAAATTCAAGGGCATGCTGCCGCGCGGCCTCAGTTCCCGGTCCAGCCCCCTGACAACCTGACCTTCCAGCTTTCAGTTTTTTCGCTTTTTCCGCCTGTTTTTTCCGTTTTCTTCCTGGCCTCCAAGGCTATTTTTAAACCAGCTTCGTGCTGGTTTTTTTTTGCCCTGAACATCGCCGCCGGCAGTCAAGCTCAGCCAGGGCCAGCGTTTTAACGCCGGTTAGTGCTGGTGGCCCCAGAGCAGGAAGGCATCCCGGTCTTCTACCACCAAGGTGGTTTTGCAGCCCACCGGCAGCAGCACCTTGGTCGGCACGTGGCCGAACGGCAGGCCGGTCAACACGTGTGCCTTCACCTGCCCTTGAAGCCAGGCGATGGCGGTATCCAGCTTGAAGCCCTTGTCATTCGGCGCCAGCTTGTAGTTGGTGAACTGGCCAAAAACAATCGCCTTCTGCTGCGCCAGAATGCCGGCTTGCAACAGCTGCGTGAGCATGCGCTCCACCCGATAAGGGTGTTCGCCGACATCCTCAACAAACAGGATGCCGCCTTTGACGGCCGGCAGATAAGGCGTTCCCACCAGCGCAGACAGGATGGCGAGGTTACCACCCCAGAATACCGCGTCTTTAATGGTGAATCCGGCTCCAGCCTTTGCACCACGAGCGGAAGAAGCTATTAAATTCATAGCAGACTTGGGCAACTGCCAGCCGGTGCCTTCGCCCTGCCCCGTGATCAGGTCGTCAAAGCAGGCTTCCATGATGTCGTCAGGTGCTTCCGCGCCAAAATCATCTAACGAAGGACCTGCCCAGGTCATCGCGCCGGTTTTGGCCAGCAAGGCCATCTGAAAGGCTGTGAAGTCGCTCAGGCCCACAAAACGCGTGCCTCCGGCAGCAGCTTTGGCGACCGCCTTGTAGTTGATCTTCGGCAGGATGCGGGTGAGGCCGTAGCCGCCGCGGGAGATCAGGGCGATGTCGGCCCCACTGGCTGCCGCACGGTGAATAGAGGCAAGCCGGGTTTCGTCGTCGCCGGCAAAACGCTGATGCTGCGCCAGTGCATCGGTATCGATTTCAACTTCATGCCCCTGGGACTCGAGGCGCTTCACGCCACGCTTGAAAGCTGCTTTGTCGCGCACCGCGCTGGAAGGGGAATAGATGTAGATATGTTTTTTCACGGATGCAAGTATCCCATCCCGCGAAGACCTTCGCCCCTTCCCTGCCGCGGATAGCAGCAGGTATAAACGGGTCAACCATGTTCCTTTACCTGCTTGACCTCTTCGGCGTTGCCGTGTTTTCAGTGAGTGGCGCACTGGCGGCAGGACGCCTGCAGCTTGATTTGCTGGGCGTGCTGGTCCTGGCCTCGCTGACGGCCATCGGCGGAGGCACCCTGCGGGACTTGCTGATGAACCGGCACCCGGTGTTCTGGATGGCCGACCCCACCTACCTGCTGGTGATCTGCGCGGCGGCACTGGGCACAGTGCTTTATGTGCAGCTCCTGCCGATTCCTGCGCAGGCCCTGCTGGTGGCCGATGCCTTCGGCCTGGCCCTGTTTGCCCTTTCAGGTGCGCAGCTGGCCGAGGCAGCGCGGCTGTCGCCCATCATCGTGGTGTTGATGGGCACCATGACCGGTGTGGCCGGCGGCGTGATGCGCGACATCTGCAGCAACCAGATCCCCCTGCTGCTGCGCCAGGACATTTATGCCAGCGCGGCGATTGCCGGAATTGTGCTGTACCTGGCTCTGAAGACGCTGGGCCTGAAACCCTCCTGGGCGTTCAGTATCGGGCTGGTGGCCGTGGCAGCGCTGCGGCTGAGCGCTATCTTCCTGGGCTGGCACTTGCCGGTCTTCAAGCTGGCGGGCTGAAAAAACGCGCGGCTTGCTGCGCAATCGGCTCACCGTGCTCTTGCACAAAGTGGCCGGCCCGCGGCAGCATCACGGGCTCGCCGCAACCGCGGATCAGGGCTTGCAGTTCTTTCATAACGGGCGGGCCCAGCACCGGGTCTTGCGCACCCACCACCATCCATGTCCGGCCGGTCCAGTCGTTGTGCCAGAAGGCGCGCGCCTGGCGTGAAATGGCCGCGCCGTCAGCATCAGGAGCATCCGGCACCATGGGCGGGAACGCGCGCAGCGCGGCGCGATGCCCTTTGTCCGGGAACGGCGCGTTGTAGGCGGCGCACTCTGCGGGGCTCATCTGCAGGTTGCCGCGCGCAAAAAGGCGCGCCACATCAAACTCGGGATTTTTGGCGCACATCTCGCGCCAGGCCACAAAGCCTGCAGGCAAGGGGGCATCCCCAGTGCCCAGCAGAGTGTTCATGACCAGCAGGCCCTTGTAGCGATGCCGCGCGGCCATCGGCAGTGTCAGGCCCAGCAGGCCACCCCAGTCCTGCACCACCAGCACGACGTTTTGCAGGTCCAGCTTTTCCACCAGCTCGAGCAATATTTGCCGGTGGGCGCTGAAGCTATGAAAGCTGTCCTTCTTGGGCTTGTCACTTTTGCCAAACCCGACCATGTCCGGGGCAACAACGCGGTGCCCGGCTTGCAGCAGCGGCGGGATCATCTTGCGATAAAGATAGCTCCAGGCCGGGTTGCCGTGCAGGCACAGAAAGGTCAGGCCGCCTCCTTCGCCCTTGTTCCCACTGCCGCCTTCGTCGAGGTAATGCATGCGCAGCCCCTGCAGCGCCGGCAGGTCGCTCACATAACGGGGCTGCCAGGGGTAGCCCGGCAGGGCCTCAAACGCGACGTCGGGCGTGCGCAATGCATCGTCGCGCAGCGGATGGGCCAGCCGCGATGCCTCGCGCTGCTCATCCCTGCGCCGGCGAAAAAACTCCTGCAGCAGTGCGCTGCATTCCGCAGCCAGCACCCCGCCCTGCAGGTGGGTCTGGTGGTTCAGCCGGGACTCGGAAAACAGGTCGATGACCGAGCCGGCGGCGCCGGTCTTGGGATCGGTCGCGCCGAACACCACGCGTTTGAGCCGGGCATGCAGCATGGCGCCGCTGCACATGGCGCAGGGCTCCAGCGTGACGAACAGCTCGCAATCGTCCAGCCGGTAGTTGCCCAGCGCCTGTGCCGCCGCGCGCAACGCCACGATCTCGGCGTGGGCCGTCGGGTCGTGCCCGTCTACCGGGGCGTTACGGCCCGTGGCGATGACCTCGCCACGCCGCACCACCACTGCGCCCACAGGCACTTCACCCGACGCGGCTGCCTGGCGGGCCTGCGCAAGCGCCTGCTGCATGAAGGTGATGTCATTCATTTGCTATTATTTTAATAGCTGCTTGCGCTCGTCTTGAAAGGGCTACAGCCTTTTTCTTCTTGAATTATTTTTCGTCCTGCGACGGCCGGGGCTGCTGCATCAGGCTTTCCACGGACTGTTTGACCTGCTGCTGCACTTGCCGGCTTTGTTCTTGCGGCGTGGCGCCGCCAGAGACTGCAGGCACGCCGGCCGCCGGTGGGCCGGCCAGTTGGCTGCCCAGCTGCTTCTTGACCAGGAACCCCACGATGGCCAACACGACCAACAAGCTCACGATGCTGAACATGGCGCGCATTTCAGGCCTCCGTTGACGTGTTGCTTGTGCCGGCCATGCCCAGGCGGGCCATCCAGTTGGCCAGGCCGCGCTCGTTTTCATTGCCGGCCGCGTAAATGGCCTTCATCGCTGCGTGGGACTCGGGCCTGTGCTGGTTGATCTTGACCTTGCATTGCAGATCGGTCACCTGCAATTCAAAGGCCACAATGCCGGCCAGCATTTTGTGGGCAAACTCTTCGCCCAGGCCACGCCATTGCTCGGCGTAAGGTGGCTCATGGTCGCCAATCAGCTTTTTAAGCAGGCGGTCTTTTGCCAGGGGATCTTCGATCAGCGTGGCCTGCACGGTGCAATGCACGGCCAGGTAGTTCCAGGTCGGCACCCGCGCCAGATCCGGGTAGACCTTGGGCGACAGGTAGGCATGAGGCCCGAGAAAGGTGGCCACGGCCTGCGGTCGTGCCTGCAGGTAGCGCCAGTGCGCATTGGGCTTGGCCACATGACCCAGCAGCACCAGCTGATCGCCGCGATCTTCCAGATGCAAGGGCAAATGCGTGACATACGGAAGACCAGCGTCATCGACACTGATCAAGCTGGCAAAGGGGTGTTCCTGGATCAGCGCCGCAGCCTTTGCGCGGTCGCCTTTGAATTGGGGCGGCATGTACATGGGCTGAAGCATAGGCCAAAAAACGGATTTGGCGGCGGCTTGATCAGCCGGAAATTTCCCCGGAATCTGTTACCGCGGGCTCAGGGGCGCAATGGCCAGCGGGCCAGTGGAACGTGCAGCGTCTGGCCGATCAGGCTGCGCACAAGGATAAACTCGCCGGCCGTCCAGATGATGGGCTCGACCACTTGTTCGGCCACCGCGCGGTCGTCATAGAGCAAAGTGACATGGGGCGTGTAGGCCGGTTTCGCCCAGCGCCCCAGCCCGGCCTTGGTCATCTCAATGCCCAGCGCCCGCTGGAACGCCATCAGGTCGGCAAGGCCAGCGTCACCGCGCAGGACAAAAGGCCGGTTGCGCGGAGAACTGGAGAAACTTGCGGCCCGGTCAAAGGTGACAGAGAACGGCTGCGATTTGACCGCAGCGGCAGCTTGGCCCGCCATATCGACAACGCCTTGGGGCAGGCCCGCGTAATCGCCCAGATGGTGGAGCGTGATGTGAAAGCGCCCGGTTTTCAGCGGTGCACCATGCAGGCCGTGTTCTGTCTGCAATTGCCGGGCACACTGCGCAATACGCTCGGCGGTCTCAGCATCAGGAAAGAGCGCGAAAAACAGCCGGTCCGTCGGCGCCGGCGTGTCATCAAAGCCGGGTAATGCGGATTGCCCGGACATGGGTCTCAGCTCCTCATTCCCACTCAATCGTAGCCGGCGGCTTGCTGCTCACGTCGTAGGTCACGCGGTTGATGCCGCGCACTTCATTAATGATGCGGCCCGAGACCTTTTTGAGCAGCGCGTAAGGCAGCTCGGCCCAGTCGGCCGTCATGAAGTCGCTGGTTTGCACCGCGCGCAGGGCCACCACGTAGTCGTAAGTCCGGCCGTCGCCCATCACGCCCACGCTTTTCACCGGCAAAAACACAGTGAAAGCCTGGCTGGTGAGGTCGTACCAGGTTTTACCCGTCGCGGCATCCTTGAAGTTGCGCAGCTCTTCGATGAAGATCGCATCGGCACGGCGCAAGAGGTCTGCATACTCCTTCTTGACTTCGCCCAGGATGCGCACGCCCAGGCCGGGGCCGGGAAATGGATGGCGGTACACCATGTCGTGCGGCAACCCGAGAGCGACGCCCAGTTCGCGGACTTCATCCTTGAACAACTCGCGCAAAGGCTCGAGAAGCTTGAGACCCAATTGCTCAGGCAGACCGCCGACGTTGTGATGGCTCTTGATGGTGACGGCTTTTTTGCTTTTGGCGCCGCCGGATTCGATCACGTCGGGGTAAATCGTGCCCTGGGCCAGCCATTTGGCGCCCTTGTGGCCGCCGGTGCCGGCCTTGAGCCGGGCCGCTTCGGCCTTGAACACCTCAACGAACTCGCGGCCGATAATCTTGCGCTTGGCTTCGGGTTCGCTGACGCCTGCCAGGTGGCCGAGGAACTGGTCGCTTGCATCGACACGGATCACGTTGGCGTGCAGCTTGCCGACAAACATCTCCATGACCATGTCGCCCTCGTTCAGGCGAAGCAGGCCGTGATCGACGAACACGCAGGTCAGTTGGTCGCCGATAGCGCGGTGGATCAGCGCCGCAGCCACTGAGGAGTCAACACCACCGGAAAGGCCCAGGATGACTTCCTCGTCACCCACTTGCGCGCGGATTTTCTCGACCGCCTCGCTGATGTAATCGCCCATGACCCAGTCCTGGCGGGTGCCGCAAATGCCCAGCACGAAGCGTTTGAGGATGGCGTTGCCCTGCTTGGTGTGCGTGACTTCGGGGTGAAATTGCACCGCGTAAAAACGGCGGTCTTCATCGGCCATGCCGGCGATGGGGCAGGAATCGGTCGAGGCCATGAGCTTGAAGCCCGGCGGCATTTCGGTGACCTTGTCGCCGTGGCTCATCCAGACGTCGAGCATGCCCTGGCCTTCGGGCGTGGTGTAGTCGGCGATATCCTTGAGCAGGGCGGTGTGGCCGCGGGCCCGCACGTCGGCGGAGCCAAACTCGCGTTTGTGGCCGCCTTCGACCTTGCCGCCCAGCTGGTGCGCCATGGCCTGCATGCCGTAGCAGATGCCCAGCACCGGCAAGCCCAATTCAAACACCGCTTGCGGCGCCTTGTCGGTGGTTTCTTCGTAGATGCTGGCGTGGCTGCCGGACAGGATGATGCCCTTGAGCGTGCCGTCTTTGGCGTATTCGCGGACCCAGTCGTCGCTGACGTCACAGGGATGAACTTCGCAAAATACATGGGCGTCGCGCACGCGGCGGGCGATCAGCTGGGTGACCTGGGAGCCGAAATCAAGAATGAGTATTTTCTGGTGCTGCATTGAATTAATCAGTCGCTGCCAACGGCCTTAAAAGAAGAATCAATTTTCCGACGGGCCGCCCCTAGGAAAATTAGCCCCCTTGGGGGGCAGCGCAGTACACGAAGTGACAAGCGTGGGGGCCCTAATCAGCCCGGTAGTTCGGCGCTTCCTTGGTAATCTGCACGTCGTGGACATGGCTTTCGCGGATGCCGGCGGAGGTGATCTCCACGAACTCGGCCTTGTCTCGCATGTCCTCGATGGTGGGGCAACCGCAGTAGCCCATGCTGGCCCGCAGACCGCCGGCCATCTGGAACACGATGGCGACCATGGAGCCCTTGTAGGGCACGCGGCCTTCAATGCCTTCGGGGACCAGCTTGTCGGCGTTCGGGTTGCCGGTGCTGGACTCCTGGAAATAACGGTCTGCGCTGCCTTGCTGCATGGCGCCAATGCTGCCCATGCCGCGGTAGCTCTTGTAGCTGCGGCCCTGGAACAGGATCACTTCACCCGGCGCTTCTTCGGTGCCGGCGAACATGCCACCCATCATCACCGTGTTGGCGCCCGCCGCGATGGCCTTGGCGATATCGCCGCTGTAGCGGATGCCGCCGTCTCCGATCAACGGAACGCCGGTGCCGCGCAAAGCCGTGGCGACGTTGTCGATGGCCATGATCTGCGGCACGCCCACACCCGCAACGATGCGGGTGGTGCAGATGCTGCCGGGGCCGATGCCGACCTTGACGCCGTCGGCGCCGGCTTCCACCAGTGCCAGCGCCGCAGCGCCGGTGGCGATGTTGCCGCCAATCACATCAACTTTGGGGTAGTTCTGCTTGACCCAGCGGACCCGGTCGAGCACGCCTTTGCTGTGGCCGTGGGCGGTGTCCACCACAATGGCGTCGACGCCGGCTTTGACCAGCGCCTCGACGCGTTCTTCGGTACCCTCACCCACCCCGACAGCGGCACCCACGCGCAGCTTGCCGTGCAAGTCACGCGCGGCATTCGGAAAGGTGGTCTGTTTGGTGATGTCCTTGACGGTGATCAGGCCCTTGAGCTCGAAATCGTCGTTGATCAGCAGCACACGCTCGAGGCGGTGTTTGTTCAACAAGGCCTTGGCGTCGGCCAATGAAGCGGTTTCAGAAATGGTGATCAGGCGCTCGCGCGGTGTCATGATGGTGCTGACCGGCACATCCATGCGGGATTCGAAGCGCATGTCGCGCCCCGTGACGATGCCGACGACCTTGCCCCCATCAATCACGGGAAAGCCGGAAATGCCGAGTTGCTCGCTGAGTGCCATGACCTGGCGCACAGTATGCGTGGGGGTGATGACCACCGGATCGCGCAGCACACCGCTCTCGTAGCGCTTGACCTTTGCAACCTCGGCGGCCTGCTGCTGGGGCGTCAGGTTTTTGTGAACAATGCCTATGCCGCCTTCCTGCGCAATGGCAATGGCAAGCCGGGCTTCGGTGACCGTATCCATCGCTGCCGACACAAGCGGCAGATTCAGGCGGATATTTCGGGAGAACTGGGTGGAAAGTGAAGTGTCCTTGGGCAGGACCTGGGAGAACGCTGGCACCAACAATACGTCGTCGAAGGTGAGCGCTTTGCCGAGTAGGCGCATAGGGATGGCTCCAAAAACACGATTGTACCCTTGTCGTCACACGCCGTCGGTACTTACCCCTAGCATCCCTTCACGGCCTTCGCCCCTGTGTGCCAAGTGGTTGTAAAAAAGCCGCTTTACCCTTCAGCCGCAAGAAAACCGGACGGCACGGCGCTACACTGGTGAAATGCACTTCAAATCCGTTTTTCGCCCCCTCCTGCTGGCGCTCGCCTGCGGGTCATTTTCGCTGACAGCGTTCGCCCAATGGCAGTGGATCGACAAAGATGGCCGCAAGGTCTACAGCGACCGTTCGCCGCCCGCCGAAATCCTGGAAAAAAACATCCTGAAGCGACCGGGTGGCATGGCGCGAACGGCAGCGGCCCCTGATCCCGCCCCAAGTGCAGCCGATCCGGCTGCCCCGGCAGCGTCTGCGCCCGCCGGTAAAGCCAGTGCGCCCAAGCTGTTGTCCGGCAAGGACAAGGACCTTGAGGCCAAGAAGAAGCAGGCTGAGACAGAAGAAGCCGCCAAGAAGAAGGCCGAGGAAGAGAAAATAGCCAAAGCCAAGGCCGAAAATTGTGACAATGCAAAGCGCAACATGGCGACATTGCAATCGGGCGTACGCATCACTGCCGTCAATGGCAAAGGTGAACGGGAAGCTATGGACGATACGAAGCGCGCAGCCGAAGTCAAGCGCGTCCAGGAAGCCATTGATAGCAGCTGCAAATAACAAGCAGCTTCTGCGATGTTCGCCAAACATCGCTGGCGGCCACGGCTAATATCCGGCTTTCGCCCACGCTCTTTTTTTAGCGAACAGCCCGGCGCTTTTGGCGCCCTGCCGGCTGAAACGTTCGCGGCGCGCAACCTTCGGATCCACCCGAAGACCGCGGTAGACCTCAATCCTGTCATGGTCATGCAGCGCATGCCCCAGGGTGGTTTTACGTCCCCAGATACCGACGACCGGGTGGCCGCCCTGCCGCAACTCCGGGAATTCATCAAAAAGCCCGGCCGCAGCAAGCGCCTGCGCCACCGTTGTGCCCGCCGCCAGCTCCAGCACCCACTCGCGAACCTGCCGCGGCGCCGCTGAATAGACCAAGGTGACTTTGAGCGGCGCGCCGCCCTCAGGCTTCGCCATAAACGTCTTCAGCCCTTTTGACAAAGGCATCCACCAGGCTTCCCGCTATTTTTTCGAAGACGGGACCGACCAGCGCCGCCAGCGCGGCATTGTCAAAGTCATAACGCAGCGTGAAATCCACCTTGCAGGCTCTTTCATCGGCCTTGCCGACAGGCGTGAAATCCCAGTGGCCGTCGAGCTTTGAAAACGGGCCGTCGACCAGTTTCAGGCTGACCTTCCGGTTTTTTTCGTGTGTGTTGCGGGTGGTGAAGCTTTGCGTCAGCCCGGCCAGCGAGATGCCGACCTTCGCTGTCATGCCGCGCGCGTCTTCCTCCAGCACAGCGGCCTGGTCACACCATGGGAGAAACTCGGGATACCTGGCGACATCAGTGACCAGCCCAAACATTTCGGCGGCGCTGTACCAGATTAAAACGGACTTGTGAACGGTTTTCATACAATCGAGGGCTGGGCGCAATTGTATTAGCCACTTCGCGGGCACTGTACTTTTCAGATTTCGCCCTTACCTTTTATCCATGGCCACCAAAGAAGCATCCTCCTCCAAAAAAACGGCCGCAACGCCCTCTGCCAATCTCTCACCCAAGGCAGCGGCGGCCGCCGTGCGCATTGCCGACAATAAAAAGGCGCTTTTCAATTACCAGATTGAAGAGCGCTTTGAGGCGGGCATGGTGCTTGAAGGCTGGGAAGTGAAGTCCCTGCGCGAAGGCAAGGTCCAGCTTACCGACGGCTATGTCGTTATTCGCAACGGCGAACTCTTCATCATCGGCTGCCAGATCAACCCGCTGGGCACGGCGTCCACTCATGTGCGTCCCGACTCGGTGCGCACCAAGAAGCTGTTGATGCACAAGGAAGAGATCCGCCGCCTGATCGGAAAGGTCGAGCAAAAAGGTTTCACGCTGGTGCCGCTGAACATGCACTGGAAAGCCGGCAAGGTGAAATGCGAGATCGGCCTGGCCAAGGGCAAGGGTGAGCACGACAAGCGCGACACCATCAAGGACCGTGAAGGCAAGCGCGAGGTCGAGCGCGCGATGAAGTCCCGCAACCGCTAGGGCTTGCTCCAAAACGCGGCGTCCGCCGCTTGCCCTTCTCCGGGAATCGTGGAAGTATGTTTCGAGTAAGCCCGGGTCTGCCGGTGTTTATGCTTGTGCAGCCATCCGCTGTTATTCACCGGAGCTTTTCCATGAAATTCCTGACGACCGCCTTGTTGACCGCCGCCCTGCTGGGCGGCTGCGCCTCCACGACATCAAAACATCCCGCCACCGTCGCCGATGGCGTGCTGGTCGGGCCCAACGGCATGACGCTTTACACCTTCGACCGCGACACCGCCGGTAGCGGCAAGTCGGTCTGTAATAGCCAATGCGCGGCCAACTGGCCGCCCCTGGTGCCCACTGCGACAGCCCAGCCGCTGGGCGACTACACCATCATCACCCGTGATGATGGCAGCCGGCAGTGGGCGATAAAGGGCAAGCCGCTGTACTACTGGGTCAAGGACGCCAAGCCCGGGGACAAGACCGGCGACAACGTCATGAATGCCTGGCGCGTCGCCCGTCCCTGAGCAAACGACTCAGAGCCCGCGCAGCGGGTGTTCGTCCGCCGTCCAGGGGCTGGCGAAAAAAGCCTGGGTCATTTCCGGCTTCACGTCTTCGATGCGCGCGGGCATCCACTGCGGCTTGTAGTCCTTGTCAACGGCCAGCGCGCGTATGCCTTCTACCGTTTCGCTGGCTGCGCCGGGACGCAGGTGAAAGCATTGGTACACCATGTCGCGCTCCATGCGCAGGTCGTCGGCCAATGTCATGGTGCGGGCGCGGCGGATTTGCTCCAGTGTCACATGCAGCATCAGCGGTGAACGTTTGCGCAGCGTGGCGGCGGTCTTCAGCGCCCAAGGGTCGGTTGAAGCTTCCAGCGCATCCACGATGTGTTTGACCCGTGCCAGTGAAAAATAGGCATCAAGATGGCCGCTAACCGAAACAGGACGGGCGCTACCAGCTATCAATTCAGTAGCAATCCACTGCTTAGCCCCAGCGGCTGATGCGAAAGCCCGGCCGCCCAGGGCATCCCAAAGTGCCGGCAGGCGGGCGGCTTCCAGCTTGACGTCCGCCAGACCGTAGCCGATGGCTTCATCTGCACCGATCACGTCACCCGTGAGTGCCAGGTACTCGCCGGCGTGGCCCGGGCAGCGGCTCAGGAAGTAGCCACCGCCGACGTCCGGAAACAGGCCGATGTTTGTTTCCGGCATGGCCATTTTGGTGTGCTCGGTGACGACGCGCACCTTGGCGCCCTGGCTGATTCCCATACCGCCGCCCATGACCACGCCGTCCATAAAGGCGATGTAGGGCTTGGGATAGTTGTGGATCAAGTGGTTGAGCGCGTATTCCTCGGTGAAGAAGTCCTCCAGCGCGGAATCGCCCGCGAACACCGCCTGATGGAAAAAGCGGATGTCGCCGCCCGCGCAAAAACCGCCGAAGAGGCTCTCGGGCGTGCCGGGCTGGCCCTTTTTGTTGGTGCCGCGTATCGCCACCACATGAACCTCAGGGTCGTCGCGCCAGTCCAGCAAGGCGGCGGACAGATCCCGAATCATGGCCAGCGACAACGCATTGAGCGCCTTGGGGCGTTTCAGGGTGATGAGCCCGGCGCTGCCGCGACGCTCGACCAGCACATCGTTTCCACTGACAGTATTCATGCCCGCTGCCTCCATCCGACCAGTTCATTGACCACCAGCGCACCTATAACCAGCGCGCCGCCTGTCAGCACGCTCGCGCCGGGCACCTCACCCGCGCCGAACCAGGCCAGCAAAATACCAAAAATCACTTCCAGCAGCGCCAGCAGGGCGACTTCCGGCGCCTTGAGAACGCCGGCGCACATCACCGACAGCACGCACGGGATGGCCAACTGAACCAGGCCCAGCAAGGCCAGCAGGCCGACGTCATGTGGCGTGGCGGAAAACGGGAACGACAAGGGCAAGGTGGCCAACGATGAGATCACCGCCCCCACCAGCACGGCAGGCACCAGGTCGATGTTCTTGCCGTGGGCACGGCTGTGCTGCACCACCGTCCAGTTGCTGGCGCTCGCCAGCGGCACCATCAGGGCTACCAGCGTGCCGCCCAGGTGACTGGAAAGGTCCATCTGCCCGCCGTACATCCACGCAATACCGGCGCCCGCCATGGCAATGGCCAGCCAGGTGCGGCCGGGAATGCGGTGACCGATAAACGCGCGCGCCAGCAAAGCCGTGATGAAGGGGCTGACCGCCATCGTCACCAGCACATTGGCCACCGTGGTGAGCGTCAGCGCCACCATGAAAGCCGTGAACATCACGCTCCAGCAAAAGCCGGAAATCCAGAGTGCCGAGCCGCCGTTGCGGATTTTGGTGAACACCGCCCTGCCCTGCCACAGCGGCAAGATCACCAGCAAAGAGACCACGGTGAAAAAGCTGCGCCAGAACGTGACTTCAAAACTGCGGGCCGATTCGAGGTGACGCGTGACCACACCCGCAATCGACCACATCATGGTCACGAAGATCATCAAAAAAACAGCTTTGGAATGCGTGAGTTTCATAGGCTGGTTATCAATTCAGGCGGCTATGCGTACACAAAAAAGTTAAAAAGGCCGCTGGAGCTTGCACACACAGCGGCCTGGTTTCCAGCGATTCACCCCGCAACCCGGTGGGTCCCTGTCCCATTCCAGCAGGGGCCGCGGGACCGGCTTTGCCGGACCGCAGGCGCAGCGGCCACCTCGGGGGGCAGCGCATTACACGAAGTGAAAAGCGTGGGGGCTCATTAAGACCTGCCTGCGCGCTTGCGATCGCTCTCTTTGAGGTGGCGCTTGCGCAGGCGAACCGACTTGGGCGTGATTTCAACCAGCTCGTCGTCCTCGATGAACTCAACGCCGTATTCGAGCGTGAGTTCGATAGGCGGCGTGATCTTGATCGCGTCTTCCTTGCCGCTGACGCGGAAGTTGGTCAGCTGCTTGGTACGCGTGGCGTTCACCACCAGGTCGTTGTCGCGGCTGTGGATGCCGACGATCATGCCTTCATACACCGGGTCATTGGCACGCACAAACATGCGGCCGCGGTCGTCCAGCTTGCCCAGGGCGTAGGTGAAGATCTCACCGTCGTCCATCGAGATCAGCACACCGTTTTTACGGCCGCCGATTTCGCCCTTGTGCGCTTCGTAGCTGTCGAAGATGTTGGAGATCAGGCCGGAACCACGCGTCAGGTTCAGGAACTCGTTGGTAAAGCCGATCAGGCCACGCGCCGGGATGCGGTACTCAAGGCGCACACGGCCTCGGCCGTCCGGCTCCATGTTCACCAGTTCGCCCTTGCGCTCGCCCAGTGCCTGCATCACGCCACCCTGGTGCTGATCTTCGATGTCGGCCGTGACCAGCTCAATAGGCTCGTGCTTTTCACCGTTGACGTCCTTCATCACGACGCGCGGCTTGGACACCGCCATTTCGAAGCCTTCGCGGCGCATGTTTTCCAGCAGGATGGTCAGGTGCAACTCGCCGCGGCCCATGACTTCAAAGATGCCTTCTTCGTCGGTCTCGCTGACGCGCAGGGCCACGTTGTGCTGCAGTTCTTTTTGCAGGCGGTCCCAGATCTGGCGGCTGGTGACGTACTTGCCTTCGCGGCCGGCCAGAGGGCTGGTGTTGACGCAGAAATTCATGGTCAGAGTCGGTTCATCGACCTTGAGCATGGGCAGCGGCGCGGGGTTGGTCGGGTCGGTGATCGTCACGCCGATACCGATGTCGGTCAGGCCATTGATCAACACGATCTCGCCGGGGCCGGCTTCCGTGGCCTGCACGCGTTCCAGGCCCTGGAATGTCAGCACCTGGTTGACGCGGCCTTTGACGGCCTTGCCGTCCGGGCCTTCCATGACCACCACATCCATCATGGGCCTGATCGTGCCCTGGCTGATACGGCCGACGCCGATGCGGCCGACGAAGGTCGAGAAATCGAGAGCGGAAATCTGCAATTGCAGCGGCGCAGCGGGGTCGCCCTTTTGCGCAGGCACATGCTTGAGGATGGTATTGAAGAGCGCCGACATGTCGGGGCCCCACTGCTCGTTCGGCGGGCCTTCTTCGAGTGACGACCAGCCGTTGATGCCGGAGGCGTACACCACGGGGAAATCGAGCTGCTCGTCGGTGGCGCCCAGCTTGTCGAACAGGTCGAAAGCGGCGTTGATGACCTTGTCGGGGTTGGCGCCCGGCTTGTCGACCTTGTTGACCACCACGATGGGCTTGAGGCCCAGGGCAAGTGCCTTCTTGGTCACGAAGCGCGTCTGGGGCATGGGGCCTTCCTGCGCATCGATCAGCAGCACCACGCCGTCGACCATGGACAGCGCGCGCTCCACTTCACCGCCGAAGTCGGCGTGGCCCGGGGTGTCGACGATGTTGATGTGCGTGCCTTCCCAGGTCACGGCGCAGTTCTTGGCCAGGATGGTGATGCCGCGTTCTTTTTCGATGGCGTTGTTGTCCATCACGGTGTCGACCACTTTTTCGTGCTCGGCGAAGGTGCCGGACTGACGCAGCAGCTGGTCAACCATGGTGGTTTTGCCATGGTCAACGTGGGCGATGATGGCGATATTGCGGATTTGGTTATGGCTCATGGTTGGCTTTCAGGAAGACTCGAAACGGTACGGGGTTAATGTTGGAAAGAAGAAGCCGCAACGCCTGTGGGCGCGGCAGCGAAATCGGGTGTGGAGCGTTCAGCCGGCGTTCTGGCGGCTTGCAAAATGTCCTGTATTTCAATCGGGCTCAGCAAACGCTGCGGAATCAATTCGTCGGCCGTGACATGGGCCGAGCCCAGGAACGCCGGCGGCTCGGTGCCATAGACCTGCACCAGCGGCGCATCGGCGCCCCACTGCCCGGGTTCGCCCCGGCGGCGCAAACCACTTAAAAACCGCCCTGCATTGTCGGCGTCCAATGTGACAGACGGGTACGCCGACACCAGCGACTGCGCCGGCAGCAGGCAGGCTTCGCGCTCGGGCTCGGTCATGGCTTCCAGGGCAGGCAAAGTCACGCACTGCTGCGCCGTGTAGCCGCCGGTCTCCAGCCGCCTGAGCGATCCGAGATGCGCGCCGCAGCCAATGGCTTCGCCAATGTCTTCACCGAGCGTGCGGATGTACGTTCCCTTGCTGCAGGTCACTATGATTTTGATAGCTGCTTGCGCACGACTGTCCTGGGTTGCAGCCATATTCAGCTTGAAAATCGTGATGTTGCGCGCTTCCCGCTCCACCTCTTGCCCCTTGCGGGCGTACTCATACAGCGCTTTGCCGTCTTTCTTGAGCGCCGAGTACATGGGCGGAACCTGTGCTTGCGGGCCAGTGAAACGTTCCGTCAGTGACTCCAGCAAGGCCGGCGTGATTTCGGGCACGGGCCGGGTCTCAATCACGTCGCCTTCGGCGTCGGCCGTGGTGGTTTTCTGGCCCAGCAGCAGCACCGCTTCGTACGTCTTGTCGGCGTCGAGCTGGATCTGGCTGAACTTGGTGGCCGCGCCAAAACACAACGGCAACACGCCGGTGGCCAACGGATCGAGCGTGCCTGTGTGACCGGCCTTGTCGGCGCGCAGCAGCCATTTGGCCTTCTGCAAGGCCTGATTGCTCGACAGGCCCAGCGGCTTGTCGAGCAGCAGCACGCCGTGCACGGGACGTCGCTGGATTTTCTGGCCCTTCGAAGGGATGGAAGAAGTTTGCGTCATAGTTTCCGACAGGCTCAACGCACGGGCTGGCCCGGGCGCGTCGTTGGCACCGTTGTCCCTGAACCTGTCATCAAGGGGAACGGCGCGAACTCAGTCGTCTTGCGCGCGGGAGGAAACCGCCTTGGCAATCAAGGCGTTCATGTCGGCCGCACGTTCGGTCGTGCGGTCGAAGTGGAAATGCAGCGTCGGCACGGTGTGCGTCATCAACCGCTTGAAGAGGCCATTGCGAAGGAAACCGGCGGCCTGGTTGAGCGCTTCTTCGCACTCTTTCGGGTCACCGACAAGCACACTGAAAAACACTTTCGCATGCGCATAGTCGGCCGTCACCTCGACGGCCTGCACGGTCACCATCCCGACCCGGGGGTCTTTGAGTTCGCGCGCGATCAGCTCCGTCAGATCGCGCTGGATCTGATCGGCGACGCGAAAACCGCGATTCGGGGTGGAAGATTTTTTACGCATGTCAAAAAAATGGTGAGGTCTGCGGAAAGGCTGGCAGCCAGGGGCTGCCGGCCAGCCGGGATCAGACTTCCAGTGTCCGCGCCACTTCCCTGATTTCAAAGAATTCCAGAATGTCGCCAACCTGGATATCGTTGTAGTTCTTGATGTTCAAACCGCACTCGAAGCCTTCCTTGACTTCCTTGGCGTCGTCCTTGAAGCGCTTGAGCGAGTCGAGTTCGCCCGTGAAGACGACCACGTTCTCGCGCAGAAGGCGCAGGCGCGCGGTGCGGCGAACCACCCCGGCGGTGACCATACAGCCGGCGATCGAGCCGATCTTGCTGACCTTGAACACCTGGCGAATCTCGGCATTGCCGATGACTTCTTCCTTCTTGTCCGGTGTCAGCATGCCCGACATCGCGGCGCGAAGTTCGTCCACAGCGTCATAAATGATGTTGTAGTAGCGAATGTCCACGCCGTTGTTTTCGGCCTGCTTGCGGGCCTGGGCATCGGCGCGGGTGTTGAACCCGATCACCACGGCCTTGGAGGCGATCGCCAGGTTGACGTCGGACTCGGAAATGCCGCCGACACCGGAGTACACGAGCTGGACCTTGACCTCTTCGGTCGAAAGCTTCAGCAGCGACTGGGCCAGCGCTTCCTGCGAGCCTTGCACATCGGCCTTGATGATGATGGGCAACATCTTGACTTCGCCGGCGCCGATATCGGAGAACATGTTCTCCAGCTTGGCGGCCTGTTGCTTGGCCAGCTTGGTATTGCGGAACTTGCCGGCACGGTAGGTGGAGATCTCACGGGCACGGCGCTCGTCGAGCATGACCATGAATTCATCACCGGCTTGCGGCACTTCCGTCAGACCCTGAATTTCCACGGGAATCGACGGGCCTGCCGTTTTGATCGGCTTGCCGTTTTCGTCCAGCATGGCGCGCACGCGGCCATAGGTCGAACCGGCCAGCACCACGTCGCCGGCTTTCAGCGTTCCCGCCTGAATCAGCACGGTCGCCACGGGGCCACGGCCCTTGTCGAGGCGGGCTTCGATCACCAGGCCCTTGGCCAGTGCATCCACCGGCGCCTTGAGTTCAAGCACTTCTGCCTGCAGCAGCACCTGTTCGAGCAAGGCATCGACACCGGCGCCGGTATGGGCAGAGACGCCGACAAACGGAACGTCGCCGCCGAACTCTTCGGGAATCACTTCTTCGGTGACCAGCTCGCCCTTGACGCGCTCCATGTTGATACCAGGCTTGTCGATCTTGTTGATCGCCACCACGATGGGAACACCGGCCGCCTTGGCATGCTTGATGGCTTCCTTGGTCTGCGGCATCACGCCGTCGTCGGCCGCCACCACCAGAATCACGATGTCGGTCGCCTGGGCGCCGCGGGCACGCATGGCGGTAAACGCCTCGTGGCCCGGGGTATCCAGGAAGGACACCATGCCGCGCGGGGTTTCCACGTGATAGGCACCAATGTGCTGGGTGATGCCGCCCGCTTCGCCGGAGGCCACTTTGGCGCGGCGGATGTAATCGAGCAGTGAGGTCTTGCCATGGTCGACGTGACCCATGACCGTCACAACCGGCGCACGCGGCAACAACTCGGCCTGCTGGCCTTGCACGTCTTCGTCGGCAAAGGCTTCCGGGTCGTCCAGCGAAGCCGTCACGGCCTTGTGGCCCATTTCTTCCACCACAATCATGGCGGTGTCCTGGTCCAGCGGCTGGTTGATGGTGACCATCTGGCCAAGCTTCATCAGGTGCTTGATCACTTCCGATGACTTCACGCTCATCTTGTGCGCGAGTTCGGCCACGGTGATCGTCTCAGGCACGTGCACTTCAATGACCTTGAATTCGGTCGGCGCCACGAAGGTGGATTCCGGACGTGCTTCACGGTCATTGCGGCGGCCACGCGGGCCGCCACGGAAATTGCCACGGCCGGGCACAACGGGTGCGCCACGGCTTGGAATGCCCTTCTTCTTGGCGGCGTCGTCCTTCCATGTCGAAGACAGGTTCTCCGACTTGACTTCCTTCTTGCCAGCGGCACCAGGGGCACCCGCAGCGGCCGGCGCACCCGGTTTGGCCGCGGCACCCGGCGCGCCGGCCGGCTTGTGCAGCGTGCCCTTGATGGCGGCTTTGGGATCGACGTGGGGCACCAGAACGCGCTTGGGCGCGGACATCATGGCGCGAATGCCGGCAGCTTCTGCTTCAGCCTTGCGGCGGCGGTCCTGGAGCTCTTGCGCCTTCGCCGCGTCGGCCTGGAATTCGGCGGTGGCTTTGGCCTTGGCAGTTGCAGCGGCAGCCGCGGCATCGGCAGCCTTCGTGGCCTGTACGGCCGCAGCGGTTTCAGCGGCCTTGGTGGCTTCGGCCGTTACCGGTGCAGCGTCCTTGGCTTTTCCGGCCGGCTTGGCCTTTTTGACCACAGCCTCGGCAGCCGCGGCGGCCGCCTGGGCGGTTTGCTCGGCGGCCAGGCGCTCCTGCTCGCGCGCAGCATCCTTGGCGTCCTGCTCTTCGCGAAGACGGCGTTTTTCAGCAAGCTCCTGCTCCTGGCGGCGCAGCAGTTCTGCGTGGCGGCTGGCTTCTTCTTCGCGGCGAATCAGCTCGGCATCGTCAATGACGGGAGGTGCCGGCGGAGCGGCCACTTCAGGCTGCACTTCTTCCGCAGGCTGGTCGGAGCCGTCGTCACGCTTGATAAAGGTACGCTTTTTACGCACTTCCACCTGGATGGTGCGTGCCTTGCCGGTGGCATCGGCCTGCTTGATCTCGCTGGTGGATTTTTTCACCAGGGTGATCTTCTTGCGCTCGGCCGTGACGGTGCCATGGCTGGCCTGCAGATAGCCGAGAAGCTTCTGCTTGTCCGCTTCGGACAAGGGGTCGCTGGCTTGCGCCTTGGCGACACCCGCGCTGGTCAATTGCTCGATCAGGGTGGCGGGAGATTTATTGAGTTCAGCTGCGAATTCAGCGACGGTAGTGGTACTGGACATATGTTTTTTTCCTGCTGGCCTCCATGATCATTGCTCTTGGGCCGCTGCAGGTGCAGGGGTGTCAGCGGCAGCGGGTTCATCGGTAAACCAATGGGCGCGTGCGGTCATGATCAGGGCTTTGGCTTCGTCCGAAGACTGGCCGGTGATATCGGTAAGTTCGTCCACGGCCAGATCGGCCAGGTCGTCGCGGGTATGGATACCCGCTTCTGTCAGTTTGGCGATCAGCTCTGGCGTGAGGCCTTCGACGTCGCGCAGGTTCTGCGACACGCCTTCGGCATTTTCTTCCTTGGCGATTTCCATCGTCAAGAGCGCATCTTTGGCGCGCGTGCGCAGCTCATTGACGGTGTCTTCGTCGAAGGACTCGATCTCCAGCATTTCCTGCAGCGGCACATAGGCCACTTCTTCGAGACTGGTGAAGCCTTCGGAGATCAGGATGTCGGCGATTTCCTCGTCCACGTCGAGCTTTTCCATGAACAGCTTGCGGCTGGAATCGGTCTCGGTGGCCTGCTTTTGCGCAGACTCATCGGCCGTCATGATGTTGATCTTCCAGCCGGTCAGCTCGGCGGCAAGGCGCACGTTCTGGCCGCCGCGGCCGATCGAAATCGCCAGGTTTTCTTCGTCGACGACGACATCCATGGCGTGACGCTCTTCGTCGACCACGATGGACGACACGTTGGCCGGGGCCAATGCACCAATCACGAACTGGGCCGGGTCTTCGCTCCACAGCACGATGTCCACGCGCTCGCCGGCGAGTTCGTTGGTCACGCCGTTGACGCGGGTGCCGCGAACGCCGACGCAGGTGCCGATCGGGTCGACACGCTTGTCATGCGACAGCACGGCGATCTTGGCGCGGGAACCGGGGTCACGGGCGCAGGATTTGATCTCCAGCAGGCCTTGTTCGATTTCAGGGACTTCCTGGCGGAACAGCTCGATCATGTACTCGGGCGCGGTGCGCGAGAGGATGATGGGCGCGCCGCGCAAGGTCGTGTCCACTTCCATGATCATGGCGCGAACGCGGTCGCCGGAGCGCAGATTTTCCTTCGGGATCATGTCGGAACGGCGCAGGCGGCCTTCCACACGGCCGGATTCGACGATGATGTCGCCCTTGTCCATGCGTTTGACGGTGCCGACAAAAATCTTGTCGCCGCGCGACATGAAGTCGTTGAGAAGCATTTCGCGCTCGGCGTCGCGGATTTTCTGCAGAATGACCTGCTTGGCCGCTTGCGCGCCAATACGGCCGATCGGCAGGCTTTCCACCGGCTTTTCGATGTAGTCGCCTTCTTCGATGTCGGCGATTTCGTCGCGTGCGTCGCTGACCAGCTCTTCGGCTTCAGGGTTCTGCAAGCCGGCTTCGTCAGGCACCACCAGCCAGCGGCGGAAGGTTTCGTAATTGCCGCTGTCACGGTCGACGGCTACGCGGATGTCCACTTCGCCTTCGTAGACCTTCTTGGTGGCCGAGGCGAGCGCGAGCTCGACGGCGCCAAAAACGACGTCACGTTCCACATTCTTTTCACGCGAGATGGCATCAACCAACATCAACAGTTCGCGATTCATTTCACAAGCCTGCCTTTCTTCATTTCTTGAAATTAATTCTCTGCGGAGGGCTCGGCACCAGGCGTTATTTTGGGTTTACGCCCCTTGAAATCAACCACGGGCGCGAGGCGCGCCTGTTGAATCTCATCGAGGGTAAAACCCAACGCCTGCAGCGGTGCGGGAACCTTCTTCTTACTGACCTTCTGGCCGGGTTTGACGGCCGGCTCGTCGCTCCACACGATCTGCCAGCCTGCCACGCCGTCCGCGGCCACGACACGCTCGAGCGTGCCGCGAAACTTCTTGCGGCTGGCCGCGACGGTAGAACCGGCGCTGGCAGCCACGCCAATGGGAGCCTTGAGGGTGATGTCGATCAACTCACCGGCAAAACGCTCAAAATCTTTTTCGTTGCGCAAGGGCCTGTCGATGCCGGGGGAACTGACTTCCAGCCGCGCATATTCGGCGCCTTCGACTTCCAGGACAAACTGGAGCTGGCGGGTGACTTTTTCGCAGTCCTCGGCATTGATGAACTGTTCGGCACCCTTGACGTAGGGCATGTCGATCGTGACGCGCAGCAAACCACCGCCGGTGCGTTCGATCTCGACCAGCTCGTAGCCCAGCCCTGTCACAGTTTGCTCAATCGTCTCTTGCAATGCCATTCAGTCTCTTAAACCCGCTCTAAATCCGTATGTTCAAAAACAAACGCCCAAAAAAAATGGGCGGTGAAAACCCGCCCATTTGGTCGTGAAGCTCTTATTGTAACGTGCTGCGCTCTTCGATGCAAACAATTTCCGTGCCTGACGCACTAGAGAACGCCTGCATCGCCGATGTAAATCCTTCTGGTTACGCCCCCGCCCTGCTCATTGGAACAGGCCTGATGGGCGGGCTAGGGCACATTCCTTTCGGTTAACCATTCCGGCGTCACCACTAGAAAGAAGCAGAGTGAAAACGGATGCATCGCTGCGTGAAAGTCCAAATGACACCTCCTCCTCACGCTTCCTTGAAAAAGATTTATGAATCCAATAAAATCAATTAAATCATATGGGTTTTTAATTTAGTTAAAGTAATTTATGAAGATTTTTTGTGATCTCTACCGGGCCGTGGAGATGCACAACGTTCAAGCCGCAGTGACCAGAACCCGTGTATATGGATGCCGCGGCGTATCCAGCACTTCGCTCAGTGAGCCTGACTCCAGCACGTCGCCGTCCTTCATCACCATGACCTCGTGGGCCATGGCGCGGATCACGTCGACGTCATGCGTGATCAGCAAATAACTCAGGCCACGCTCGCGCTGCAATCTTTGCAGCAGTCCCAGCACCTGTTTCTGGATGGTCACGTCCAGCGCGCTGGTGGGCTCATCCAGTACCAGCAGGCTGGGGTTGACGATCAGCGCGCGCGCAATGGCCAGCCGCTGGCGCTGCCCGCCTGAAAATTCGTGTGGATAGCGTTGTAGCAAACCCGGAAACTGGGCCTCGGTCATACCGACATCGGCCAAGGCCTGCAGCGCCCGTTCGCGCCGCCCGGCCGGAGCCAGCTTGGGCTCATGCACCGTCAGGCCCTCCTCCACAATGGCTTCAACGGTCATGCGGGGTGACAGGGAAGAAAACGGGTCCTGAAACACCACCTGAACGGCGCGGCGGATGGCTTTGTTGCGTGCCGCATCCCGGCTCCAGGCCTGGCCCGCCGCCTGCAGCTGCCCTGAAAAAGGCAGCAAGCCCAGGCTGGCCAGCGCCAGGGTGGATTTTCCGGATCCCGACTCACCGATCACGCCCAGCGTTTTGCCCGGGGGGATATGAAAGCTGGCGTCTTTGACCGCCACAAATTCGGCTTTTTTAAACCATCCGCGTATGCCTGGAATGGAGACCGGATACCCCACACGCAGGCTTTCCGCGCGCATGGCCGGCGCCGCGCCCGCTTGCGCGCCGGTGCCGGCCGCCAGCCCGTCCCGCTGGGGCTTGCTGTCGATCAGTTTGCGCGTGTAGGGGTGCTGGGGCCGGGCGAAAACCTCCGCCACGGCGCCCTGCTCCACGATGTGGCCGTTTTCCATCACCGCCACGCGGTCGGCAAACTTGCGCACGAGGTTCAGGTCGTGGGTGATCATCAGCACCGCCATGCCGTTGCGCTGCTGCAGCTCGCCGAGCAGGTCCAGGATCTGGCCGCGCAGGGTGACGTCCAGCGCCGTGGTGGGTTCGTCGGCCAGCAGCAATCTGGGCTGGCAAGCCAGCGCCATGGCAATCATGGCCCGCTGCCGCTGGCCGCCCGAAAGCTGGTGCGGGAAAGAGTTTGCGCGTCTCTCAGGCTCGGTGATGCCCGTATCTGCTAGCAATTTGATAGCTTCTTGCGCACATTCTGCGGGGGTCAAACCCTGTTTTAGCTGAAGAACTTCGGCAATCTGGTTGCCAACGCTGAACAGGGGGTTCAGTGCTGTCATGGGCTCCTGAAAGATCATGGCGATGTCACGGCCGCGAATCCCCCGCAAGGACTGTTCCGGCAAGGACAGCAAATCCACGGGCGCCCTGGGCGGCGCACCGCTGGCAGCCCGATCTGCCGCATCGATGCCGGTAAAAACAGCCTTGCCACCGACCACGGCGTTTTGCGCCAGCCGTAGCAGGCTCAGCGCCGTCACCGTCTTGCCCGAACCCGATTCGCCCACCAGCGCAAGCTTTTCGCCAGGTGCGATGGAAAAATCGATGCCGTGGACAACGGATTTTCCTGCGAATGAAATCTGCAGGTTTTTGACATCAAGGAGCGGTGGTGTCATCAGTCGGCCTTCCTGGGATCCAGGGCATCGCGCAAGGCGTCGCCCATGAAAGTGAGGAGCAGCAGCGTGATCACCAGCACCGCGAAGGTAGACAGCGATATCCACCACGCATCGATGCTGTTCTTGCCTTGCGACAGCAATTCACCGAGCGAAGGCGTGCCCGGCGGCACCCCCAGCCCCAGGAAGTCCAGCGAAGTCAGCGCCAGAATCGCGCCGCTCATGCGAAACGGCAGGAAAGTCACCACAGGCGTCAGGCTGTTGGGCAGGATGTGGCGCCAGATGATGCTCAGGTTACCGACGCCCAGCGCACGCGCGGCGCGCACGTAGTCCATCTGCCGGTTGCGCAGGAACTCGGCGCGCACATAGTCTGACAACCCCATCCATCCGAACAGGCTGAGCAGGATCAGCAACAGCGCCACACTGGGCGCGAAAACGGCGCTGAAGATGATCAGCAGATAGAGCTCCGGCACGGAGCCCCAGATTTCGATGAAACGCTGGAACAACAAATCGGTCTTGCCACCGAAATAGCCCTGTAGCGCCCCCGTCAGCATGCCGAGCAGCACACCGGTGACCGTCAGCGCCAGCGCAAACAATACGCTGACCCGAAAGCCGTAAATCAGCTGGGCGAGCAGGTCGCGGCCCCGGTCGTCGGTGCCCAGCAGGTTGGCGCGCGTCGGCTTCGAGGGGTTGGGCTCTTTCGCAAAATAATTGAGTGTGTTGGGCCCATAGGGGTTGAGCGTGTACAGCGCGAAGTTGCTGCCACGCGCCAGCCGTTCCTGAATATAAGGATCGAGGTAATCCGTGGTCGTGTCGAAATCACCGCCAAAGGTTTTTTCGCTGTAGTCCTTCACCATGGGGAAGTAATAACCGCCTTCATAACGCACCAGCAGCGGCCGGTCGTTCGACACCAGCTCGGCAAACAGGCTCAGCACCACCAGCGTGCAAAACACCACCAGGCTGTAAAACCCCAGCTTGTTGCGCCGGAACCGCCTCCACGCACGCCGCGCGGGCGAGTTGGAAACGTACTTTTCTTGTACAGCGTCGCCGCGGACCGGGCTTTGCCCGTCCGCAGGAGGCGTCCCCTCGGGGGGAAGGCCGCCGGAGGTGGCTTCAGGGGGGTTAATCGAACCGTACACGCGGATCCACCCAGACATAAGACAAATCGGAAATCAGCTTGGTGAACAAGCCGATCAAGGTAAATAAGTAGAGCGTGCCCAACACCACCGGGTAGTCGCGCCGGATGATGCTTTCATAGCTGAGCAGCCCCATGCCATCCAGCGAGAACAGGGTTTCGATCAGCAGCGCACCGGTGTAGAACGAGCTGATAAAGGCCGCCGGGAAGCCGGTGATGAGGGGGATCAGCGCATTGCGGAAAATATGCTTCCACAGCACCTGGCGCTCACCCAGGCCCTTGGCGCGGGCCGTCAGCACGTATTGCTTGCGGATTTCCTCCAGGAAGGAGTTCTTGGTCAGCATGGCCGTAACTGCGAAGCTGCCCAGCACCATGGCCGTGACCGGCAAGGTGATATGCCAGAGGTAATCGGTGATGCGCGCACCCCAGCTCAAAGTCTCCCAATTGGGCGAGGTCAGGCCGCGCAACGGAAACCACTGCAACTGGCCGCCGAAGATCACCAGCAGCGCGACACCCAGCACAAAGCCGGGAATGGCATAGCCGGTCAGCACCAGCAATGTTGTGACGAAATCGAAACGCGAGCCGGCACGCACCGCCTTGGCGACGCCCAGTGGCACAGCCACCAGGTAGCTGATGAAAAAGGTCCACAAACCCAGGCTGATGGAAACCGGGAGCTTTTCCTTGACCAGTTGCCAGACCTCCTTGTTGTGGAAGAAGCTTCTGCCAAGGTCAAAGCTCAAAAACTGCTTGAGCATCAGGTAAAAGCGCTCGGGCGCCGGCTTGTCGAAACCATAGAGCGCCTTGATCTGCTCGACGCGTTTCGGGTCGACGCCCTGCCCACCCCGGTAGCTCAGGCCGCCACCCTCGGCGCCGCCTCCACCGCTGGGGCCGGCCTTGGCCTCGGCCATGTATTGCTCCACCGGCCCGCCCGGCACGAACTGCGTCACCACAAAGGTGATCAGCAACACCCCGAACAAAGTCGGGATCATCAAAAGACAGCGTTTGAGAATGTAGGCAAACATGGTCGATCAGCCCCTCTCAAATCCAGCAGGCGCAGCGGAACTGGCTTCGCCAGGCCGCAAGCGCCGCCCCCTACAAGGGGGGAAGGCGCTACGCGAAGCGAGCGTCCGACGGGGGTGTTCAATTTGCTCGACGGGGGTATTCATTGCTTGGCCCACCAGGTATCGATGATCCAGGTCTCGCCTGGCGCATAGGGTGGCATCTGGCCCGGCATGGCAAGGCGGCGTGCGTTATAGACCACGCGATGGGTGCCGGCCGTCCATTCCGGCAGCAGGTAGTGGCTGTGCGCCACGATGCGTTCCAATGCACGGCAGGCGGGCAACAACTCGGCCTTGGTTTTGGCGCTGGTCATTTTGGTGATCATGGCATCAATCGCGGGATTGGCGGCTCCGCTGAAGTTACCCGACTCCTCAGTGGCGGCGGCCTTGCTACCGAACATGTCGGCGAACTCCTGACCCGGGTTGTTGGTGCCACCGTAGGCGATGGAGATGATGTCGAACTCGAATTTATCGAGGCGCTGCTGGTAGAGCGCGAAGTCGACCTGCCGGAAGTTGAGCTGGATGCCGAGCTTTTCGAGGGCGCGTATCCAGGGCGAAATCGTGCGCACACCGCCCTCGTTGCTATCCAGGTATTCCAGCACCATAGCCTCGCCTTTGGCGTTGCGCAGCTTGCCGTCCCGAACCTCCCAGCCGGCTTCCTTCAGGAGCACCTGGGCACGGCGCAAATTGGCGCGCAGCGAGGAGTCGCCGTCAGTACGCGCCGGCACGTACATGGTGCCGAATGCCGCTGTGGGGATGTCCTTGCGCCAGGGTTCCATCAAAGCCAGCTCTTCGGGCTTCGGCAGTCCGGTGGCCTGGCAATCGGTGTTTCCGAACAAGCCGGTCACGCGCTGGTAGGCGTTGTAAAACAACTGGCGGTTCATCCACTCGTAGTCGATCGCCAGTCCCAGAGCTTCCCGCACGCGCGGGTCCTTGAGCTTTTCACGCCGGGTATTGAGCACATAGCTCTGGAAACCCGTGGGCAGGCTGTGCTTGAATTCCCCCTTGACGAGTTCACCGTTGTCAAAACGTTTGCCCGTCAGGCGCCGCGCCCAGTCGCCGGCCGAGAAGAACCGCATGATGTCGAACTCGCCGGCCTTGAGCGCCTCAAGCCTGGCAGTGTTGTCCTTGTAAATCTTGACGGTGACGGTGTCGAAATTCTCGGTGCCTACCCGCACATTGAGCTTCTCACCCCAGTAGGTCTTGTCGCGTACATAGCTGATGTCTTTGCCGAAGATCACCGGGCCGATGCGGTAAGGCCCGCTGCCAATGGGGATGTCGGTCACGACCTCATTGAAGGGCTTGGCCTTACCGGTGGCGTCCATGCCCCACTTGCGGCTGAACACCGCCATGCCGCCCACTTTCAACGGCAGTTCGCGGTTCGGCTTCCTGAAACGAAAGCGCACCGTCCGCTCGTCCACCACCTCGCAGGCTGCGACGTCTTCGAACACGGTCTTGTAGGACGGCGAGGTATGCGGGCCCATCAGGGTGTCAAAACTGTATTTGACGTCGGCCGCCAGCACCGGGTCGCCGTTGTGAAAGCGCGCTTCCTTGCGCAGGCGGAAGGTGGCCGTGAGCCCGTCAGCCGACACCTCGACGTCTTCGGCCAGCAGCCCGTAGCCTGAGGCGGTTTCGTCCATCGCCCCCGTCAGCAGCGTGTCGAACATGAAGCTCGACAAATAGGCCGGCGCCGAGCCTTTGATCGTGAAGGGGTTGTATTTGTCGAAGGTTGAGTAACGCAGGTTGCTGACCAGGCGCAGGTCCCCGCCTTTGGGTGCTGCCGGGTTGACATAGTCGAAGTGGGAAAACCCCGCGGGGTACTTGAGATCTCCCCAGAGCGCATAGCCGTGCGCGGCCCATGACGGTGATGAAAGACCCAGCAGGACCCAAACCAGCAAACTTCGCATGCGACAATTCTGCACTACTTAAGCTGGCAAGATTCCGGCGCGCAGACGTTGCGCCCTTGTCCCTTGCCCCCCCTTCCCCCGCGAACTACCTACTCTGGAGCACCTGCATGGCCACCAACACCGGATTCCTCACTGGCAAAAAACTGTTGATCACGGGGGTCCTCTCGAACCGGTCCATCGCCTACGGCATCGCCAAGGCCTGCCATGCCCAGGGCGCCGAGCTGGCTTTCGGCTATGTCGGCGAGCGCTTCAAGGACCGCATCACCGAGTTTGCTGCCGACTTTGACTCCAAGCTGATTTTTGACTGCGACGTGGGCGACGACGCACAGATCGACAAGATGTTTGCCGACCTCTCCAAAACCTGGCCGACGTTTGACGGCTTTGTGCACAGCATCGGCTTTGCGCCGCGCGAGGCGATCGCCGGCGACTTCCTGGAAGGCCTGTCGCGCGAGGGCTTCAAGATCGCCCACGACATCAGCGCCTACAGCTTCCCGGCGATGGCCAAGGCGGCCCTGCCCTACCTCAACAAAAAGTCCGCACTGCTCACGCTGACCTACCTGGGCGCCGTGCGCACCGTGCCCAACTACAACACCATGGGCCTGGCCAAAGCCAGCCTGGAAGCCTCGGTGCGCTACCTGGCCGAATCGCTGGGCCCCAAGGGCATGCGCGTCAACGGCATCAGCGCCGGCCCGATCAAAACCCTGGCTGCCAGCGGCATCAAGGGCTTCGGCAAGATTTTGAGCGTGGTTGCCGAAGCCTCGCCAATCCGCCGCAATGTGACGATTGAAGACGTCGGCAACGTCGCCGCCTTTTTGTTGAGCGACCTGGCCGCAGGCGTGAGCGCCGAGATCACCTATGTGGACGGCGGCTTCAGCCACGTGGTCGGCGGTATTGCCGAGCCGGCAGCCGAAGCCTGAAGGCTTTCGCGCCCGGCTGGCTTGCCGGGCGGCGCGCACATGCGGCAAGTTGCACTCTTGTCTCGCATGGCGCGCTATGAAATAGATAGCTGCTCGCGCATGACCCTATTGGTCTGGAGGCCAAATATGTGCACGAAAGACGGCTTCCAGGTGCTGCAAAGCCGTTTTTTTGAGGCAAGACGGGGCAGCAAGACAGCCAAATTCGATCAAATCAGGCCTGAAAATAACAATAAAGCAGGCTCTAGCCTAATAGCCGCCAGCGCGAGCAGCTATAAAAATCATAGCGCCTTGCCGCATCCAGTATCCCGCACACACCCAATTCCGCACCGCGTCTGGATCAAGGTTCAGCCCTGGGTCCAGTAGTCATAGCGCCAGACCGTTTCAAAGCCCGCCCGCCGGTAAAGCGCCCGCGCCGCGGCATTGCCTTCTTCCACCTGCAGGAATACACGCTCAATGCCCCGCTGCATGGCCGCTTCGGCCATCGCGGCCAGTACCCGGCCTGCCAACCCCTTGCCGCGATGTGCCGGGTCGGTTCGCATGCCGTGGACACTGGACCACCCGTGGCTGAACGCCGCCGCGCCAGCCGCAATGGCCTTGCCGCCTTCGCGCACGCTGGCAAACACTGAATCGCGTCCGCGGCCGAGCGACCTGACGCGGCTGGCACCGTCCACAGGATCAAAACCCTCGGCCAGGAACAACGCGGCCCAGGCCTCGTCCGGCGTGTTGGCTGTTTCAGCCAGCGCCTGCGCCGACACAGCGCGCATGGACTTGACCTGCGCCACTTCCACCAGCACCGGTTTGCCTGCCGTGTAGCCACGCGCGCCCAGTTCGCGGCGCAAGGCATCAAAGCAGGCCTCATTGGCCAGCCGGAAGACCGCCCGCTTGCCGCGCGCACGGTACAGCCCTTCAATGCGATCGATCACGCCGTCGGCGGGCGGCTGATGCAGCAGGGGCACGGCACTTTTGGCCCGGCTGACCGTTCCGCTGTCGAAGGGCAGAAGCCAGCCCTCAATTTCAAGCTGCTCCTCGGGCGAGACAGCCGCCACGGTGGCGCGCTCGATATTTTCAATGTCGCTGGAAGTCATGGTGTCAGTAAAAATGCCGGGCTGGCTGGCCCAAGGGAATCAAACAGCAATGAATACAGGCCGGGAATACCGGCCCCAGGGGTACGGGCGAAGTGGCAGATTATTGCGTCCGCCAGGGTCCGGGAATACAGGATCCGGGGGTTCCAGGAAGAGCTAGGAAGAACTAGGAAGAACTAGGAAGAGCGCCCATCGAAATTCGTCACCTTGATGGTGTCCAGATCGATTCCCTCGAGGCAGCGGACGTTGATAGCTGCAATGCGATTACCGGCCGGGTCCGTTCCTTCGCCATAGGGATGAATGCCACAGGTGGGACAAAAACGGTGGCTGATCACATGCTTGTTGAACTGATAGTTGCTGGCATTTTCGTCGGGGGTCAGCAAACGGAGCTGGTCATGCGGCACAAACCACAGCAGCGCCCCTTTGCGCTGGCAGATGGAGCAGTTGCAGGCCAGGGCGCTGCTCGGCTGGCCGTCGACCTCAAACGCGACTTTTCCACAATGGCAACTCCCTCTGGAAGTCTTTTTTTCTGTCATAAGTTGATTCCTCTCATGGCCATTGCAGCCTTCATGGTTGACGGGGTTGCGCGGGCAACACAGGCGCCCACAGAACGCTTGCACCGCGCAAATTTGAACTATAAACTGTACATTCATACAGTTATAAGTCAAGAAAAAACAGGGAGGCCCATGCGGCAACACATCACCCGCTCCGGCGAGCGGGCCAACACGGTCTTTTTTCGCCTCAAAACGCTTCACTGGCTGCTGGCACTCGCCGGCTTGCTGGCACCAGCGCTTCCGGTGCTTTCGGCATCCGCAGCTGCGCAAGCGCCGCCGCTGATGCTCGCCAAGGTGTACCAACCCGGCGTCTCCCTTCAGGATTATTGGGTCAGCGAAAAATTCGACGGCGTGCGCGGCTACTGGGACGGAGAACAGCTGCTCACGCGCGGGGGTGAACGCATCGCCGCGCCGGCCTGGTTTACCGCAGGCTGGCCCAAAACACCCCTGGACGGCGAGCTGTGGGCGGGCCGTGGCCAGTTTGCCAGGGCGGTGTCTACCGTGCGCCAGCAAACCCCGGACGACGCTGCCTGGCGGGCCATGCGCTTCATGGTGTTTGATTTGCCCGCGCAAGGCGGCCCGTTCAGCGAGCGGATCCCGGCCCTCAATGGCGTGGTGAGCCGCATCGACCAGCCCTGGGTGCAGGCCGTGGCGCAATCGAAGGTGGCAAGCCACGCCGCCTTGCAGGCGTTACTGGCCACCACCGTGAAGCGCGGCGGCGAAGGCCTGATGCTGCACCGCGGCGCGTCTTTCTACAAAAGCGCACGCAACGACGACCTGCTCAAGGTCAAGACCCACGAAGACACCGAAGCCCGCGTGGTGGCGCATGTTCCCGGCAAGGGAAAGTACGCCGGCATGCTGGGCGCGCTGCTGGTGGAAATGCCCGGTGCCGACGGCAAACCAGGGCGGCGCTTCAAGCTGGGCACCGGGCTCAACGATGAGCAGCGCCAGAATCCACCGCCCGTCGGCAGCACCGTCACCTACCGCTTTCGCGGACTCAATGACAGTGGCCTGCCCCGGTTTGCCAGCTTCATGCGGGTACGGGAAGACCAGCGGCTTTAAAGGTGGGCCTGCAAGCCGGCGCGCCGCCGGCAACCAACGTGAGTCGGCCTTGCGCCCAACGCACCTGGTGGGAAAAATGGCCTGTGGCGCCCCCTAGTCATGCGCCCCCAGCTACAAAAAATATAGCAAACGCTCCGGGGAGGCGGCCTTATTTTTTCTGGCTCGCCAGCAGGCCGAGGCCTGTGTAGCCCAGGCTGGCGATGACGAAGAACCAGCCCACCCACTTGAGGAAGGATGATCCGCCGGCTTCCTGCGCAAACCCCACCTGGCTCGGGTTATTTGGCATGTAGTAGATGCTCACCGGCTTGCCCGCCGCGAAATCCTTCAGCACGGCCTCAGGGAACGAGCGCTTGATCACCATGGGTTGCCCGGCTTCGGTGCGGAATTTGAGCTCTGCCGTGTAGATGGTTTGGCCGCTGCGGGAAAAACTCTTGTACTCCTTGATCGGCTCGACCACCGCCGTCTTGCCGCTGGCCATAAGGAGCCGCAACTCGCTGTCTCCGCTGGCCTGCACGCGCAGGAACACTGCGCCGACGATGACGCCGAGCACTCCGAAGAGAATCGTCTTGAACATGCCGCCTCCCAATAAATATGGGAGGGACTATAGCAAACGAAAGTACCCGTTTATTCCTGCCTAGCGTTTGACGCAATCCGCGTAGTAGCGCGTCTTGCCCTTGGCATCCACCTGTTCCACAAGGCCGTGGATGTCTGTTTCAAAGCCTGGGCACTGGGCGTTGAACTCGCGCGAGAACTTCAGGTAGTCCACGATTTTCCGGTTGAACACCTCGCCCGGTATCAGGAGCGGAATGCCCGGCGGGTACGGCGTGACCAGGCCCACGGTGATGCGGCCTTCCAGGTGGTCGATTTCAACCCGTTCCGTCGTGCGATGGGCAATGTGGGCGTAGGCGTCGCTGGGTTTCATGGCGGGGGCCAGGTCGCTCAGATAGACCTCTGTGGTCAGGCGAGCGATGTCGTACTTGGCATACAGCGTATGGATATGCTGGCACAGGTCGGCCAGGCCCATGCGCTCGTATTTGGGGTACTTCTGGCAGAACTCCGGAAGGATCCGCCACATCGGCTGGTTCTTGTCGTAGTCGTCCTTGAACTGCTGCAGCGCCGTCAGCAGCGTGTTCCAGCGGCCCTTGGTGATGCCGATGGTGAACATGATGAAGAAGCTGTAGAGGCCGGTCTTCTCGACGATCACGCCGTGCTCGGCCAGAAATTTGGTCACGATGCTGGCCGGGATGCCGGTTTTGGCAAACTTGCCGTTCAGGTCAAGGCCGGGCGTGACGATGGTGGACTTGATCGGATCCAGCATGTTGAAACCGGTGGCCATCTGGCCAARGCCGTGCCAGTTGTTGGCGCCGTTTTTGGCCGTCTTGGCACTGCGGGATTCACCCTTGATGATCCAGTCCTGCGACTCGCCGATGCCCTCTTCGACCAGCTTGTCCGGCCCCCAGACCTTGAACCACCAGTCGGTGCCGTATTCCTCGTCGATCTTGCGCATGGCGCGGCGGAAGTCCAGCGCCTCGGCAATGCTTTCCTCAACCAGTGCCGTGCCGCCGGGTGGCTCCATCATGGCCGCGGCCACGTCGCAGCTGGCGATGATGCTGTATTGCGGCGAGGTTGACGTATGCATCAGGTAGGCCTCGTTGAAGAGGTGCCTGTCGAGTTTGGTGTTCTGCGAATCCTGCACCAGCACGTGGCTGGCCTGGCTGATGCCGGCCAGCAGCTTGTGGATGGACTGCGTGGCGTACACCACCGCATTTTTTGGCCGCACTCGGCTCTTGCCCATGGCGTGGTAGCTGCCGTAGAAGGGGTGGAAGGCGGCGTGCGGCAGCCAGGCCTCGTCAAAGTGCAGGTTGTCGATGTAGCCGTCCAGCATGCCCTTGATGGTTTCGGTGTTGTAGAGCACGCCGTCGTAGGTGGACTGCGTCAGCGTCAGCACACGCGGCTTGACCTTGCTGCTGTCCACACCCTTGAGCAACGGATTGGCGTCGATCTTGGCGCGGATGGCTTCCGGTTCAAACTCGCTCTGCGGAATCGGCCCGATGATGCCGAAATGATTGCGCGTCGGCTTCAGGAACACCGGAATCGCACCCGTCATGATGATGGAATGCAGGATGGACTTGTGGCAATTGCGGTCAACGACCACCACGTCACCGGGCGCCACTGTGTGGTGCCACACCATCTTGTTGCTGGTCGAGGTGCCGTTGGTCACGAAGAAACAGTGGTCGGCATTGAAGATGCGCGCGGCATTGCGCTCGCTGGCGCCGATCGCGCCGTCGTGGTCCAGCAACTGGCCTAGCTCTTCCACCGCGTTGCAGACGTCGGCGCGCAGCATGTTCTCGCCAAAAAACTGGTGGAACATCTGGCCGACCGGGCTTTTCAGGAAAGCAACGCCGCCCGAGTGGCCCGGGCAGTGCCAGGAATAGGAACCGTCTTCGGCATAGTCGAGCAGTGCCTTGAAAAACGGCGGCTGCACGCCTTCCAGGTAGCTCTTGGCCTCCCGCAGGATGTGGCGCGCCACGAACTCGGGCGTGTCCTCAAACATGTGGATGAAGCCGTGCAGTTCACGCAGGATGTCGTTGGGGATGTGGCGCGAGGTCTTGGTCTCGCCATAGACGTAAATCGGCACATCCAGGTTCTTGCGGCGTACTTCCTCGATAAAGGTGCGCAGGTTGAGCACGGCCGGGTCGAGGTCGGGGCCCGGCGAAAACTCTTCGTCATCAATCGACAAAATGAAGGCGCTAGCCCGGCTTTGCTGCTGGGCGAACTGCGAGAGGTCACCGTAACTGGTCACCCCCAGGACCTCGAAGCCCTCGGTTTCAATGGCCTGGGCCAGCGCTCGAATACCCAGTCCGGAAGTGTTTTCGGAGCGGAAGTCTTCGTCAATGATGACAATGGGAAAACGGAATTTCATGGCTTGGGCTGGAGTTCATGGTCGCCCTGAACCTGTCGGAGGGCATGGGAAACGCTCAGAGGGCATAGACAGGTTGAGCCCGGGCGGTGAGAGGAAGCTTTTTCCAAGCAGCGAAGTGTAAGGACATATTGTTGCGCTACGCTTGTCTTGGGGTCTAATTGCCCCAAAATGTAGCGGATGACCGACAAAAGGAGGATGCATGAGTGAATCGACTATTTGGTGGCTGCTGGCGGGGGCCGCAGTGGCGGTGGAGCTGGCCACGGGAACGTTTTACCTGCTGATGGTGGCTTTGGGCATTGCAGCGGCGGCCATTGCCGCGCATTTGGGCGCCTCGACGTCCATGCAGCTTATTGCAGCGGCCGTCGTGGGCTCGGCCACCGTGAGCATTTGCCACCTTGTTCGCAGCCGCGGGCCCAGGGAGCTGCCGGCAGGCACCAACCCGGACGTCAACATGGATGTCGGCGAAACCGTGCAGGTGGACGCCTGGCAGGCGGACGGCACGGCGCAGGTCCGCTACCGCGGCGCGCAATGGGCTGTGGTTCAGGCGGAAGGCGGAACACCTTCTGCTGGAACCCACCGCATCCGGGAAGTCATTGGCAGCAAATTAATCGTAGAAAAAACCTGAGGGAGTCAGCATGTCGTCTTATGTAGCACTGGTCATTTTTATCGTCGCGATGATCTTCGTCATCCGCGCCATCAAGGTCGTACCCCAGCAAAACGCCTGGGTGAAGGAGCGCCTCGGAAAATACGCGGGCACATTGACCCCCGGCCTGAACTGGCTGATTCCCTTTGTCGACCGCGTCGCCTACAAGCACAGCCTGAAAGAAATCCCGCTCGACGTCCCCAGCCAGGTTTGTATTACCCGCGACAACACGCAGCTGCAGGTCGACGGCATCCTGTATTTCCAGGTCACGGACCCGATGCGGGCCAGCTACGGCTCATCCAACTACATCGTGGCCGTCACACAACTGGCCCAAACCTCGCTCCGCTCGGTGATCGGCAAACTGGAGCTCGACAAAACCTTTGAAGAGCGCGACATCATCAATGCGCAGGTCGTTGCCGCCATTGACGAAGCCGCCCTGAACTGGGGCGTAAAGGTGCTGCGCTATGAAATCAAGGATTTGACGCCGCCCAAGGAAATCCTGCACGCCATGCAGTCGCAAATCACTGCCGAGCGGGAAAAACGCGCGCTGATCGCCGCCTCTGAAGGCCGCCGCCAGGAGCAGATCAATATTGCCACCGGTGAGCGCGAGGCATTCATTGCCCGCTCCGAAGGGGAAAAGCTGGCCGCCATCAACAACGCCCAGGGCGAAGCCGCCGCCATCATGGCTGTGGCCGACGCCAACGCCAAAGCCATTGAGCTGGTGGCCGCTGCCATCCGCCAACCTGGCGGTGAACAAGCCGTGCAGCTCAAGGTTGCGCAGCAGGCGGTAGAGGCCTACTCGAAGGTGGCGAAGGACGCCAAAACGACATTGGTCGTGCCCAGCAACATGACTGAAGTCGGTGCGCTCATCAGCTCGGCCATGAAAATGGTGCAGGCCAACAAGGTATAACGACGGGCTTTTCGCAGGCAAGACCATGAGCGCAAAAAACGTACTGGGCACGGATTTGGTGCCCTGCTCCTATGACCCGCTGACCGGCTATTTTCGGGACGGTTGCTGCAACACGGATGCGTCGGATGCGGGGTCCCACCTGGTATGCGTTCGCGTCACGCGTGAATTTCTGGCTTTTTCCGCCAGCCGCGGCAACGATCTTTCCACGCCGCAGCCTGTGTACCGCTTTGCGGGCCTTCAGCCGAATGACCGCTGGTGCCTGTGTGCCAACCGGTGGCGCGAAGCGCTGGAGGCCGGCTTTGCACCGCCTGTCGTGCTGGAGTCGACGCACAGCAAGGCGCTGGAATTCGTCTCCCTGGCCCAGCTGGAAAAGCACCGGTTCCAGGACGCACTCCACTGAGCCTGTTGCGCTTCGGGTGCAATTCCTGCCTCCGTCTGTTCGCAGCACTGCTATAATCGAAGGCTTCGCGGAAGGGTGGATGAGCGGTTTAAGTCACACGCCTGGAAAGCGTGCGTAGGGTTAAACCTACCGCGGGTTCGAATCCCGCCTCTTCCGCCAAACAGTCTCGTCGCCGTGAGTTTCCACACGGTGGCAAAAACTCCTAAAAGCCCAGCTTGCTGGGCTTTTTTGTGCCCGCTCCACTTTCGGCGCCTCATTTCCGGTCTTCCCGGGTTTTTGCCGGGCAAAAAAAAGCCACCTTGCGGTGGCTTTTTTGTTTGCGGTGAACGATTAGTTCAGAGCAGACTTCTTGCCGTCTTTGTAGACGTACAGGGTGATAGCGGGGTTCTTCAGTTCGCCATTGGGTTCAAAAGCGATCGTGGTGGTCACGCCCTTGAAATTGGTTTTAATCAGCTCAGGGGTGTAAACCTTTGGATCCCAGGATCCGGCGCGCTTCATGGCATCAACCAGAACGAAGGTCGCGTCATAGGTGTACGGGCTGTAAACCTGGAACTGCTTCGGATACTTGGCTTCGTAGCGCTTCATCCAGGCTTCGCCGCCTGGCATTTTGGCCAGCGATGCGCCGCCTTCAGCGCAAACCACGTTGCCGATGGTCTTGGCGCCTGCAGTCAGCTTGGCAAGTTCTGCGGTGCAGATGCCGTCGCCGCCGAAGTACTTGACGTTGCCCATGCCGAGTTGTTCCATCTGGCGCAGCATTGGGCCGCCTTGTGGGTCCATGCCGCCGAAGAAGATCGCGTCAGGTGCTTTGGCCTTGATGGCGGTCAGGATGGCCATGAAGTCGGTAGCCTTGTCGGTGGTGAACTGCTCGTCAACCACGGTCATGCCTTTTGCCAGGGCCGTTTTCTTGAACACTTCAGCAACGCCCTGGCCGTAAGCCGTACGGTCGTCAATGATGGCGACTTTCTTCAGCTTCAGCGTGTCGGCAGCATAAAAAGCCAGGCCAGCGCCAAGGGCGTTGTCATTGGCAATGATGCGGTAGGTGGTTTTGTAGCCTGGCTTGGTCAGGTTGGGGTTGGTTGCAGCGCCCGTGACGTGGGGAATGCCGCAATCGTTGTAGACCTTGGAAGCGGGAATGGTGGTTCCGGAATTCAGGTGGCCGACCACGCCGGCGACTTTGGAGTCGCACAGCTTTTGTGCAGCGGCGGTGCCCTGTTTTGGATCAGCGGCGTCATCTTCAGCAACAATTTCAAACTTGACCTTTTTGCCGCCGATGACCACGTTTTGCGCGTTCAGGTCTTCGATGGCCATGCGCACGCCGTTTTCATTGTCTTTGCCGTAATGGGCTTGCGAGCCGGACAGCGGCGCCACGTGACCGATCTTGATCACTGCGTCTTGGGCAGAGGCAAAACCCGCTACTGCAGCGAGAGCAGCCACTACTGTCAGTTTTAATTTCATTTGCATAAAAAACACTCCGATTAGGAAATTACCGTTAAAGGTTGAGAACAATTTTTTTACTCAACGGGGCCGAACATAACGCAATTTCCGGGCCCGCACCATAGCAACGTCCCTAGGTTAAATTCCGATAAGGGGGTTTACCCGGGGAGCAGATTGCCTTATGTGAACTTGTGTTTCAAGGGTTGGGCACAGCGAAAAAGCATCTGTGCAGACAGCCGCTCGCGCATCCTATGCGTCCGTGTTTGGCGGTGCCGCTTCGTGCTTCAAAGCCTGGCTCACAGATTGACGGACAACGTCCTCAATTTCTTCGCGCAGACGTGGAACCAGGGTTTGCGTGTGCTCCAGGATAAGTTGCCCTACGACCTCCCGCAAACGCCGCTCAAGAACCAGGTTCACCCGCTGCAGCACGCGTTGCACCATCTGCTCCTGAAGCTCTGCAGAAGCGGTAGACGGCGGCACCGGCAAACCAGTCCTGGCTGGTTCAGGCGGCGCAGCCGGCATCGGTGCAGGCATGGGCCGCACGACTTCCGTCAGCGTCGGCACAAACCGCGGCGGTGCGGGCGGGCGGTTCATGCGCCCTCCCCGGCCGTCGCAAGGTCATGGCGTTTCATGGCATAGCCCCTGTCGGTGTAGTGCTTCCACCGGCTTCGCGCTGCAAGACGGTCATCGTCGGCCTGCGCCACAACTTCGATAAAACGTTCGAAGCGTTCAAATTCGGCGGGAATGCCATGCCCCAGATTGACCAGTACGCCGTAATGCGGGCAGTCCTTGAGCGACTCGGCCAGCACCACCGGCGTTGCCGCCAATGTACTTTGGGGGGCGCCCGCACGGCAATGCGGCACAAATTCCGCAGGCGAAAAACTCCAGATCAACTGGTCCAGTTCCGCCAGCACCGCCGCATCCCCCGTCACCACAACGCTGGCGCCGCTCAGGTAGGCCTTGCGAAGTAACCGGCAGCTGTAGGCCAGCTTGTCCGGCACATTGAAGTGAAAGGCGATTTCGGTCATGCCCGGGTTTTGGATGCGGATTTGCGCCTGGAAACTGTTTTGGCTTTTTTGCCCGATGCTTGGGCCGAAGTCCCTGCCCTGGCAGGCACCACCTGGTCCAGCAGGTAGTCCAGCAGTAGCGGCACCGGCCTGCCGGTCGCACCTTTGGCGGCTCCGCCTTTCCAGGCCGTACCGGCAATGTCCAGGTGCGCCCATGGAAAACTGGCTGTAAACCGCTGCAGGAACTTGGCCGCGGTCACCGCACCCGCGGCACGCCCCGCCACGTTGGCGACATCTGCAAAATTGGTCTTGAGTCCTTCGGCATAATCGTCATCCAGTGGCATCCTCCAGCACAGGTCCAGGGACGATTCGCCTGCCGTCGACAACGCCTCGGCCAAGGTGTCGTCGCTGGAGAAAAGCCCGCTGCGCACGCCGCCCAGGGCAATCACGCAGGCGCCGGTCAGCGTCGCGATGTCCACCACCGCCCGGGGCTTGAAGCGCTCAGCGTAGGTCAATGCGTCGCAGAGCACCAGCCGCCCTTCGGCGTCGGTGTTCAGGATCTCAATGGTCTGCCCGCTCATGCTGGTCACCACATCGCCGGGCTTGATGGCGCGGCTGCCCGGCATGTTTTCGCAAGCGGGAATCAGGCCTACCACATTGAGCGCCGGCCGCAGCTCTGCCAGCGCCCGGAAGGTGCCCAGAACGCCGGCGGCACCGCACATGTCGAACTTCATCTCGTCCATTTCGGCCGCGGGCTTGATGGAGATGCCGCCCGTGTCAAAGGTGATGCCTTTGCCAACGAGTACGACGGGCGCCTCGGCCCTGGCCGCCCCCTCATAGCGCAGAACGATAAAACGTAACGGCTCGGCCGAACCCTGCGCCACGGCCATGAAGGAGCCCATACCGAGTTTGGCGACCTCTTTGGGGCCCAACACCTCCACCTTGATGCCGCGCAGCTTGCCCAGTTCCCTGGCAGCGCCGGCCAGAAGCGTCGGTGTCGCGTGGTTGGCCGGACGGTTCGCCCACTCCTTGGCAAATTCAATGCCCTTGATCAGCGCTGCGCCTTTGTCAATGCCGGGTCGCGCGATTTGGGCACTTGCGGCGTCATTCACGGCAACCACCACCCGTTGCAACCTGCCGGGGCCGGCTTTTGTGTTCTTGGCGGCTTTGGACTTGGTGGTAGCGTAGGTATAAGTGGCATCACCGCAAGCGACCACGGCCGCGCGCACGGCTTCAGCTCGAAGACCGCCCACGGCACCGAAGCAAATGGTCAGGTGCTGCACGTTCGCAGCCTTCAGGGCGCCCAGGCCGGCACTGACGGCGGTACGAACGTTTTTGGCGCTGGCATCCCCGACGCCCGCCAATACGACCCGCCTGGCAGTGATGCCGGGGGCGCGGTACGTGCTCAGGAGCTTGCCCGGCTTGGCCTCAAAGTCCCCCGACTTGATCGCCAGCGATGCGAGCACAGAAAGAGGGTCATTGCCGGAGCCCGGATCCTGGGGTACGAGAACCAGCAGCGCGTCGGTTTTTTCACTGCAAATACGGGTGGGTGTCAGTGTTTTGAGTTCAAAGTCCATAATTCAGGGTCTGGTAAATAAACCAAAGTAAAACAAAAAATAAAACGAAGCCAAGGCAGATATTCAGTCAATGTTATTCCAATCCACGATTCGCAAAGAGCTGGCACGCAGTTTTGGGGCCACGCTGGTGGTCCTGGTCACCATCGTGATGACCATTGTTCTGATCCGCACCCTGGGCCAGGCATCGCGCGGTTTCATCAATCCGCAGGACGTCATGCTGTTCATGGCCTACTCGGCGCTGGGACGCCTGCCGACCATCCTCACGCTGTCGCTGTTTATTGCGATGGTCAGTACCTTGTCGCGCATGTACCGCGACAGCGAAATGGTGGTGTGGTTCACCAGCGGTCAGGGCCTGTCGGGTTTTCTGCGGCCGCTTTTCCGTTTTGCATGGCCTGTCCTGCTGGTCATCACGCTGATGGCTCTTTTTGTTTGGCCCTGGACCAACCAGCAAACCAAAGACATGCAAAGCCGCTATGAGCAGCGCGGCGACCTTGACCGCATTGCCCCTGGCCAGTTCCAGGAATCCTCCAGCGGCAACCGGGTTTTCTTCATCGACCGCGACCTGGCGGGCGAGCGCTCCAGCAACAACGTCTTCATCGCTGCGACCGAAAAGGGCAAGAGTTCCATCACCACGGCCCGCTCGGGCCGCATCGAGGCCAGAGGTGACGCGCAGTTCCTCATGCTCGAAAACGGCCAGCGCCTGGAAAACGTGATCGGGCAATCGGCGCTCAAAATCAGCGACTTCGAAGAGTACGGCACCAAAACCGGCGATAACAATCCGCTGACCGAAAACGCACCGGAAGCCAAACTGCTGTCCACCCGCTCCCTGATCAAGGCGCCGACCCGCGGCAACCTCAGCGAGCTGGCGTGGCGGCTGGGGCTGGCGCTGGCATCCATCAACTTTGTCGTGCTGGCGGTGGCCCTGGCCAGCGTGAATCCGCGCGGTGGCCGCAGCGGCAACATGATCTTTGTGCTGCTGACGTTTGTGGTCTACAACAACCTGGTCAACCTCGGGCAAAGCTGGATTTTTGTGGGCCTCATCAGTTTCAGTAACTTCCTGCTGGCGCTGCATGGCGGCGTCCTGCTGCTGGCCCTGGCCTGGCTATCCAAGCGGCAGTTCAACTGGACGCTGCGGCCCGCCCGGCGCATCAACCGTACACCGCTGGCCGTACGTGACAGTGAAAGCCACGCATGAAAACCATACGCCGCCTGATCTACGGTGAAGTGCTGGCTGCCATCGCCCTGGTGGCACTGGGCTTCCTGGCCCTGTTCTTCTTTTTTGACCTGGTCGATGAACTGCAATACCTCGGCAAGAGCAGCGGCATCAACGCAGCCGATATCTACCAGATCAGGCACGCATTGTTGTATGTAGGCCTGCTGATTCCCAATCATTTGTACGAGCTGCTGCCGATCTCCGTCCTGATCGGCACCATCTTTGTGATGGCCCGGCTGGCACAGAGCTCCGAATACACCATCCTGCGCACCAGCGGACTCGGCCCCTGGCGCGCGCTGAAGTTGCTGCTGGTCCTGGGGGCGCTGTTCGTGGTGTTCAGTTTCGCCGTGGGCGATTATGTGGCGCCTGCCAGCGAACGGGCCGCACAGCTGCTCAAGGCGCGCTACCAGAACAAGATCACCATCGGCCAAACCGGTGCCTGGCTGAAGGAAAAGCAGGCCTACAACACCTTTGTGGTCAATGTGAGGGCGCTTACTCCCGACAACGAAATGCAGGGTGTGCAGATTTTCGAGTTCAACAACAAGGGACTGATCGTCTCCACCACACAGGCGCCGCTGGCAGCGTTCACCGCCGGCGATGCCTGGGAATTGAACCAGGCCACGCGCGCAGAGTTTGATGTTCCAGCCGGCGCCAGCAGCGCCGCCAAACCCGGAGGCAGCGCCAAGGTCAACCGCACAGTGCTAAAGAGCTTTCGCTGGCCTACCGAAATCAGCGCTGAAATGGTTTCGGTGGCGCTGCTCAAGCCTGAGCGCATGGGCACCATTGACCTGTTCAATTACGTCCGTCACCTGGACGCCAATGGGCAGACCGCGCAACGCTATGAAATAGAGTTCTGGAAAAAAGTCTTTTACCCGCTCAGCTGCCTGGTGATGGTGATTCTGGCGCTGCCTTTTGCCTACCTTCACTTTCGCTCCGGCGGCATCGCCGGCTACGTGTTCGCCGGTGTGATGATCGGCATCAGCTTCTTCCTGCTCAACAACGTGTTCGGCTATATCGGCAACCTGCGAAACTGGCAGCCCTGGCTTGCGGCTGCCACGCCAGGCCTGCTTTATATGGCCGTCTCGCTGGGCGCGTTTGGCTGGCTGGTGCTCAGGCGTTAACGGACGCTACCGTTCATGACGTCCCTGGCCCATACGCCGCGCGGCATCATCCTGCTTGCCCATGGCTCGCGCGACCCGCAGTGGCGCGACCCCATTGAGGCGGTTGCCGCTCAAGTCCGTCTCCGCGAGCCCGGCACCCCTGTCAGTTGCGCCTACCTGGAGCTCTGCCCACCTTCATTGCCTGAAGCCGCTACAAATTTAATAGCTTCTGGCGCCCGCCATATAAGGGTGTTTCCGCTTTTCTTTGGTATAGGCAAGCACGCCCGGGAAGACTTGCCGCTGCTGGTCGAACGCGTCAGGTTGGCACATCCAGGCGTAGAAGTCGAGCTTCTGCCTGCAGCCGGGGAATACCGCGAATTGACCGCACTTATGGCCAGCATTGCCTTGTCATAACCGTGGAGGCATGGCGCATCGGTACGGCGGTTGGGCTCCTCTTTAGCGTAAAACAGGCGAAGTATGTATTTGACAAACCATTTTCATTTGAATTTGTCCGAAATTCGACAATTTTTGATATTTATTGATTTCCGGCCACACTTCGGGTAGCCTATGAGCTGGGTTTGGAAATAAAAAACCCGCCGAAGCGGGTTAAAGGGGTCACCCCCAGAATTTGAGCAGCAAGGTAATGGCTGTCACTGCCGTGATCAGGGGTACTGATACCGACAATTTAAAGTCCTTACCTACTTGCAACGTCAGCTTGAACATAGCTTGCACCTGTCAATGCTGGCGGCGCCGCCAACTGTTGAGGTCGGCATTTGTATAGCGCCTTGTGCCGGGCGCTTGCTCGTTTCTTGCCTAGGATAGTTCGGAGCATCGGCTCCACGGTTTCGGTTGCCCGCCCATCCGGGTGGGGCTACGCCGCGTTACCTATAAGCCGCCTGACGGGGCGGCAGCGAGTGCAGTCACGCGCTCTAAGACATTCACCGGGGTAGCCCAGCTAGCGCCTCTGGGGTGGAGTTTAGGCGGTATGAGCGCGATTGGCTAGGGTGCAGACCTGCGTAAAGGCTTTGGCTCGGATTGCGGTTTCTTCCTTGGGTCCGGCGGCGTATTGAGCATCCTGCGCAACACATCATCAGGATTGTGATGATGTGAGGGTTGCTCAGGCTTCACGGGTTGGGGTGTGACTGGCATGATGGGGTGATTATCCGCCGTTGCATAGATAAAAACAAATGACGCCCCGGGAACTTCTTGCGCACAAGACTGCTGTAAAGCAGTTGCCTGCGTTGCCTATCTTTAAAGCACAGAAACGCGGCAAGCTACCACGTCCTTTTGCGAAGCTGGGAGGGCCGCGGATTTATTGCACGGGAATGCTGGACGTATCTGCTGATCATGTCGCGATCATGTATTGGCGTGACGGAGATATTTTGACCGACCGCCTTTTTATGGGTCACCTATTTTGCAAACTTGCCGACGGCAGCATCAGCCCAATATTTGAATTCCACTGGCACCCCAGCCACAAAGGGTTTCACTGTAAAACACCCTGTAAAACGGAAATTAACTACACTGACAGAATGCTGCCAGGTGCGCCAGAACTAGACCTTAAAACTCAGCCAGATACTGACCCAAAGAAGCCGTTAGACCTCACAAAATTAGTCTACATATTCTGTAAAACTTGTGGAATTTCTCCGCCTAAATCAGGGTCAGAAGATACACCGAAAACATTGCCACTATGGCCGTCATAACCAGCAATCTTAAGCAAGCAATTTGCTCGCTCTTTGAGGTACACGCCGATGAAGGTGGAGTGCAGCGGGTTGTCACGCCCTTGGAATACCCGGGGAGCAGCGACCAGATCGTTATTCGAGTACGGCCGTCAGAAGATGGATACGCCATAGACGAAAACGGCGAAGCCGCCTTTTATGCCAGTTTGAATGGCGGTGATATCGAAAGCGGAGCGGTGGCCCGTTGGGCCGAGGAGTTGGCGCTCCCGGTAAAATTTACGGACGATGAAAAAATAACCGCCCTCGCACCGAATGAACAACTAATAGCGCCGTACATTTTCCGCGTTGCTTCCGCTGCACAGCAGTTGCATTCAATTGCCACGTCACGCGCAGAACGACAAGCCAGTGTATTTCCCGAGGCTGTAAAAGCGTTGGTACATCAAATTGCAGCTGCGCTCAATGTGAGCGTTGAGTCAAATGTTGAATTACCTATTGCCGGCGGACTTAAGGCGGATCATGTCTTAGGAACAAAAACACCGCTCATCATCATTACTGCAACGGGCCCCACCCGCTTGTTAGAGGCTGAAGTTATCTTCATGCAGTACCGCGCAGAAGCAAAACCTGGATATGTACTAGCAGTTGCAGAAGATCAGATTTCAGTTGGTAAGAAGCAGTTCGAGCGGGCCAATTACTACACCCACAAGACAGTCGTGTACCAGCCCGAAGCGCTCCGGCAACTGGTATCACAGCTCAATTAGTCTTTAGAAGAATCTGCAGCAGGCTTTCAAGCGTTGGCGGCTTGCGTGCCGTCAAGCCTTCGATAGGTCAGGCGCTTGCCTGCGATAGCCTTGAGCGTTTCGTTAGCGCGGTCAACATCATTGAAGCCGTTGGCGGAACGGAAGTTCCAACGGAAGTCAAACTCATTGGCGTAGCGCTGCAGATGCTGCTCAGAAACGCTGTGAAACGTGCCTGTGAGGCCGCGTTTGAGGATGGCGAAGGATGACTCCACGGTGTTGCTGGTGACGTTGCCACGGGCGTATTCTTTTTTGCCGTGGTTCACGGTGCTGTGCTGAGCGAATTCGCGGCCCACCTTGGTGTAAATATTGGATTCGTCGGTCATCAGATGCGTCTCAGGATGCACTTGTGACTTGAGCGTAGCGCGCAGGGTTTCGCTGGTGACATTGGCAACGTGGAAAGAGCGCTTTTGACCCGTCTCACGCTCGACAAGGGAAACGATTTTCATCTTTGCGCCGCCGCCACGGGTTTTCTTGGCGGCTTCGTTGTTGCCCCAAAAGGTTTCATCGGCCTCAACGATGGAGTTAGGGCCACCCATCTTGCCGTAGTTGTTAGGGGTCATGGCTTCGCGGATGCGATGGCACATGAACCAAGCCGTTTTGTAAGACACACCCAGCATGCGCTCGATCTGTTTGGCGGAGACGCCTTTCTTGCTGGCGCTCATGAGATGGACAGCTTGGAGCCAGATATTGAGCTTGATCTTTGAACGTTCAAACACCGTGCCGACCGTGACGGTGAACTGTTCGGAGCAGGCGCCGCATTTGTAAACGCCAGGGCGGGTTGACTTGCCCTGGAGCTTGTAGTGACCGTCAATAACCCCGCAATGAGGGCAGACCACACCGTTAGCCCAGCGCAGCGCCTCAAGGTACTCGCGGGCCTTGTCTGCGTCTTGAAAGTGGGGGAGATTGAAAACGGAAGTCATGTTCTTGTCCTTGGTATGGCTCTATTGTCGCCATATCTAAGGGTTTGTCAAGTACATACTTCGCTAAAACAGGCATAATAAAACCAATAATTAGCCTGAATTCGATATGAACCTTCACCAATTCCGCTTCGTCCAGGAGGCCATCCGGCGCAACCTGAACCTGACAGAGACCGCCAAGGCCCTGCACACCTCGCAGCCCGGCGTATCCAAGGCCATCATCGAGCTTGAAGAGGAACTCGGCGTCGAAATCTTTGCACGGCACGGCAAACGCCTCAAGCGCGTGACGGAACCCGGGGAACACGTCCTCAAAAGCATTGAACTCATCATGCGCGAAGTCGGCAACCTGCGCCGCATTGGCGAGCAGTTTTCTGCCCAGGACAGCGGCACCCTCTCCATTGCCACCACCCATACGCAAGCCCGTTATGTGCTTCCGCAGCCCGTTGCCAAGCTGCGTGAAGCCTTTCCCAAAGTCAATGTCAGCCTGCACCAGGGCTCTCCCGACCAGGTGGCGCGCATGGTGCTTGATGAGGTGGCCGAAATCGGCATCGCGACCGAATCATTGACGCAGTACGAAGACCTGGTGACCCTGCCCTGCTACGAATGGCAGCACATGCTGGTCATTCCTGTTGACCATCCGTTGGCCAAAAAAGACAACATCACGCTGGAAGACCTGGCGCAAGAACCCCTGATCACTTACCACCCGTCTTTCACCGGCCGTACCAAGATCGACCTGGCGTTTGCCGCCAAGCGCCTGCAGCCGCGCATTGCGCTCGAGGCGATTGACTCCGACGTCATCAAGACCTATGTGCGCCTGGGACTGGGCGTGGGCATCGTCGCAGAAATGGCCATCAAGGAAGACGGCACCAACAGCGACCTGATTGCCATCGCGGCCGGCCCGCTGTTCGGTATCAACGTAGCCCGCGTGGCCTTTAAGCGCAGCGCCTACCTTCGCAATTTCGTCTATAAATTCGCCGAACTGCTCAGCGACAAGCTGGACCGCGCCCTGATCACCAAGGCCATGGCTGGCCGTGTCAATGACTATGAGGTTTGACTCCCCCCCGTGGCGGGCTTCGCCCGCCTCCCCCTCAGGGGGCGCCGCAAGCGGCCCGGCAAAGCCGGTTCCGCCGCGGCCGCTTGCAAAAGAAACACATCCAGCCCAATCATGACCATGATCCTCGAACGAACTCCAGATCTCAAAACCAAGCTGCCCGCTGTCGGCACCACCATCTTCACGGTGATGTCCACACTGGCTGCTGAAAAAGGCGCTGTCAACCTGGGCCAGGGATTTCCTGATTTTGAGTGTGACCCACAGTTGGTCAACGCCGTCACGGACGCGATGACAAAAGGCCTGAACCAGTACCCGCCCATGACGGGCGTTCCGGCGCTGCGCGAAGCCATCTCAGCCAAGGTGGCCAAACTTTACGGTCACCGCTACGACGCCAACACCGAGATCACCATTACCGCGGGCGCCACGCAGGCCATCATCACGGCCATCCTGGCTGTCGTTCACCCCGGCGACGAGGTCATCGTGCTGGAGCCCTGCTACGACAGCTACGTGCCCAACATCGAGCTGGCCGGTGGCGTCGTGGTGCGCGTTCCCCTCACGCCCGGTACCTTCCGGCCCGACTTCKACAAAATTTCCGCAGCGATCACATCCAGGACACGGGCGATCATCGTCAACTCGCCCCACAACCCGAGCGCCACGGTATGGACCGAGGCCGACATGCTCACGCTGCAGGACATTCTGGCGCCCACTGACGTCCTGCTGATCAGCGACGAAGTCTATGAGCACATGGTGTTCGATGCGGCCCAGGGACGCATCCATCAAAGCGCCGCACGTTTTCCCGGCCTTGCCGCGCGTGCGTTCATTGTCAGCAGCTTTGGCAAGACTTACCACGTCACCGGCTGGAAGGTCGGCTACGTGGCCGCACCCGCAGCACTGACCACCGAGTTCCGCAAGGTGCACCAGTTCAACGTCTTCACCGTGAATACCCCTGTGCAATACGGGCTTGCCGCGTACATGGCCGATGCGCAGCCTTACCTGGACCTGCCGGCCTTCTACCAGCGCAAGCGCGACCTCTTTCGCGAAGGCCTTGCCAAAACCCGCTTCAAGCTGTTGCCCAGCGAAGGCAGCTACTTCCAGTGCGTGGACATCTCCGACGTGAGTGACCTGGACGAAGCCGGGTTCTGCAAATGGCTGACCACTGAAATCGGCGTGGCGGCGATTCCCCTGTCGGCGTTTTACGGCAACGGCTTTGACCAGCGCGTGGTACGGTTCTGTTTTGCCAAAAAAGACGAAACATTGAACACGGCGCTGCAGCGCCTGGCCAAGTTGTAAACGCGGCAAGCCTCGCATGTAAGCCAAGGCTGTCAGTATTTGCCGACGGCTGGACAGGCGTTCATCCTGCTTGTTTGCGCCCCGCACCGGGAAAGAATGACTTCACATAACAAGGAGTGCTTCAAATGTCCCTATCCCTTATCCTGCTGATCGTTCTTATTCTTATCCTGGTCGGCGCTTTGCCTACCTGGGGCCACAGCCGCAGCTGGGGTTACGGGCCCAGCGGGGGTGTCGGCCTGGTGGTGTTGATCCTGGTCATCCTGCTGCTGATGGGACGCATCTAGTCCGCACCTTCCGTTGGTGATTCACCAGGAAAAATGGCCTTGCATTGCAAGGCCATTTTTTTGCGCTCCCATCTCACAAGCCTGTTTCAACTATTCAGTTGCTGCCACGCTTTTTAGCGGCGGCATAACAAGCCTTCGGCAGTTGTTAGCCTTCGCCGAAAGGTCTGGACTCAGCTATTCAGCTGAGCCCAGACCTTTTCCAACCTCTTGATGCTGACAGGCTGCGGTGTGCGCAGCTCCTGCGCAAAAAAGCTCACACGCAGCTCTTCCAGCAACCAGCGGAATTCCTGCATGCGCGCATCCACCGCGCCTTTTCGCTCAGCCACCAGCCGCCAGTAACGCTGCTCCTGCGGTCGCAACTCGGTCATCCGTGCGGCATCACGTGCCGGGTCGGCGCGCCATTTTTCCAGCCGCAACGTGATGGCCTTGAGGTAGCGTGCGAAATGCTGCAGTTGCCCATAAGGTGTGGCCGTCAGAAAGCGTTTGGGTACGAGGCGCTGCAGTTGCTGGGCGGCATCTGCCGCGGCTTCGGCGGCATTTTTCGTGTCCTTGATCTTGCGTTGGGCCACAGCGAACTCGGTCAGGATGCCGGCAGCCAGCCGGGCCACCTCGCTGGCAATCAAGGTCAGGCGCCCTCGCCCATCGTCGATGCGTTTTTTGAACTCGGCTTCGTGCGTCGGCAACGGGTCGAGCAAAAAGGCACGGTCCAGCGCCACTTCGATGATCTGCTCGCGCAATTCCTCCAGCGTACCGCCGCCGGAATTGTCGGCTGCGCGGCCCACCAGCATGTAGCTGGTAGCCGTTTTCTGCAGCTCCGGCAGGTTCTTTTCCAGGTACTTCAGCGCATCCTTGATTTGCAGGGAGAACAGCCGGCGCAAGCCGGCGCGGTGCTTCGCGGCCGCCACGTCGGGTTCGTCAAACACCTCGATCGTCACCGCATCGCCCAAATCAATGAGCGCCGGAAACCCTATCAGCGTCTGCGAACCCTTGCGGATTTCCATCAGCTCCGGCAACTCGCCAAAGCTCCAGCTGGTGTAGCGCTCCGGCGCTCTGGGTGCTATCTTTTCAGGAGCTGCTTGCGCACGTCCTGATTGGGCCGGAGGCCTATTTGATACTGAATTTTCGGTGGATACCGTCTTTTCGGACCCAGATTCGGGTGCTTTTGCCAGGTTTTTGAGTCCCGCCAGCGCCTGGAAGGCACCCCGTGCCTGCGAGCCCAGTTCGCCCTTGAGCGCGCCCAGGTTGCGGCCCGCGCCCAGCTGGCGCCCGTGCTCGTCGACCACGCGGAAGTTCATGAACAGGTGCGGGGGCAGCATATCCAGCTTCATGTCATTGCGCTTGACGTCCAGCGAGGTCGCATCGCGCACCAGCTTGAGCACCGCATCGGTCAGCGAGCCGCTGCCGAACACCTCGGGTTGCAGCAGTTGCTCCGTCATACGCGTGGCCGTCTCGGGCAAGGGCACCAGCCGCGAGCGCGGGCGCTGGTGCAGCGTCTTGATCAGCGCCTGCACCTTGTCCTTGAGCATGCCCGGCACCAGCCACTCGCAGCGCTCTTCATTGACCTGGTTGAGAGCGAACAGCGGCACATCCACCGTCACGCCATCGCGCGCGTCGCCGGGTTCGTGCAGGTAAGTGACCCAGCAATCCACACCACCCATTCGCAGTGTCTTGGGAAACGACTGCGTAGTGATGCCGGCAGCCTCATGCCGCATCAGTTCTTCACGCGTCAAGAGCAGGAGCTGCGGCTGCTTTTTGACTTCCTCCTTGTACCAATGTTCGCAACTTGCACCACTGTGTACGTCAGCCGGGAGTTGCTGGTCATAAAAAGCGTAGATCAGTTCCTCGTCCACCAGCACGTCCTGGCGCCTGGCTTTGTGTTCCAGATCCTGCACCTGCTGGATCAGCTTCAGGTTCGCCGCGAGGAAAGGCAGCTTGGTGTCCCAGTTCCCGGCCACCAGTGCTTCACGGATGAATATCTCGCGCGCCGTGACCGGGTCGACACGGCCGAAATTGACGCGCCGCCCGTTATAGACCACCAGGCCGTAAAGCGTGGCACGCTCCAGCGCCGTCACCTGCGCAGCCTTTTTCTCCCAGTGCGGGTCCAGCAGCTGCTTGGCTAAAAGATGCCCAGCCACCTGTTCTATCCAGGCCGGGTCAATGTTGGCAATGCCACGGCCAAAAAGGCGTGTGGTTTCCACCAGCTCGGCCACCACAATCCAGCGGCCCGGCTTTTTGCTCAGGCGTGCGCCGGGGTGGCGGTAGAACTTGATGCCGCGTGCACCCAAGTACCAGTCTTCCTCGTCGCTCTTGCAGCCAATGTTGCCGAGCAGGCCGCACAGCATCGATAAATGAAGCTGCTCATAGCTGGCAGGCTTGTCGTTCAGGACCCATTTCTGTTCGCCCACAACCGTATGCAGCTGCGAATGGATGTCGCGCCATTCGCGCACGCGGCGGATATTGACGTAGTTCTCGCGCAGCAGGTTCTCATACTGGCGGTTTGACAGTTTATGGTCGGTGCCGTGGCCGCCACGCGCGTCGCCCAGCCATTTCCACAGCTTCAGGTAACCACTGAACTCGCTCTTCTCATCATCGAACTTGGCATGCTGCTGGTCGGCTTGGGCCTGTTTGTCCATGGGGCGGTCGCGCACATCCTGCACACTGAGCGCGCTGGCGATCACCAGTACCTCGTCGAGCGCGTTGCGGTCCTTGGCTTCCAGAATCATGCGGCCCACGCGCGGGTCCAGCGGCAGCTTGGCCAGCGTGCGGCCGACGCCGGTGAGCTCGTTGTCTTCGTCCACCGCGCCCAGCTCGGCCAGCAGCTGGTAGCCGTCGGCAATGGCGCGGCGCTGCGGCGGCTCGATAAAGGCAAACTCTTCCACATTGCCCAGGTGCAGCGCCTTCATGCGCAAAATCACCGAAGCCAGCGAACTGCGCAGGATTTCAGGGTCTGTGAAAGGCTGGCGGCCCTGGAAGTCCTTTTCGTCGTAAAGGCGTATGCAAATGCCATCGGCCACCCGGCCGCAGCGGCCTGCACGCTGGTTGGCCGCGGCCTGCGACACCGGCTCCACCATGAGCTGCTCGACCTTGTTGCGAAAGCTGTAGCGCTTGACGCGCGCCGTGCCCGCATCCACCACGTAGCGAATGCCCGGAACAGTCAGCGAGGTTTCGGCCACGTTGGTGGCCAGCACGATGCGCCGCCCACTGTGGCCGTCAAAAATGCGGTCCTGCTCGGCCTGGCTCAGGCGCGCGAACAGCGGCAGCACCTCGGCGTTGCGCGTCAGCGGCTGGTGCGCCAGGTGCTTGCGCAAGTGGTCAGCCGCCTCGCGGATCTCGCGCTCTCCGGGCAGGAAAACCAGGATGTCGCCTGCGCTGTGCGGGCTCAGCCAGAGCTCGTCGACTGCGTCAGCAATTGCATCGTTCAGGTCGTGCTCGCGTGACTCCTCAAACGGCCGGTAGCGCTGTTCGACGGGAAACATGCGGCCCGACACCATGATGACCGGCGCCGGAATTTTTGACCCCCACGCTCCGCGCTGCGCGTCGTCGCTGCTCCCCGAGGGGGCGTCGCCCGGCTTGGGGCGGCCCGGCGCCGGGGCGGCAGAAGCAAAATAATCCGCAAACCGCTGCGCATCAATCGTCGCCGAGGTGATGACCACCTTGAGGTCGGGCCGGCGCGGCAGCAGCTGGCGCAGGTAGCCCAGCAGAAAGTCGATGTTCAGGCTGCGCTCATGGGCCTCATCGATGATGATCGTGTCGTAGGCCTTGAGCAGCGGGTCGGTCTGCGTCTCGGCCAGCAAAATACCGTCGGTCATCAGCTTGACGGAAGCGTCGCGCGAGAGCCGGTCCTGGAAGCGCACCTTGTAGCCCACCACGTCGCCCAGCGGCGTTTTCAACTCCTCCGCGATGCGCTTGGCCACGCTGGACGCGGCAATACGGCGCGGCTGGGTATGGCCTATCAGTCGGCCCTGTCCGGCCGGGTAATTGAGCTTGCCGCGCCCCATGGCCAGCGCAATCTTGGGCAGTTGGGTGGTTTTACCCGAGCCAGTTTCGCCACAGACAATGATGACCTGGTGGGCCGCCATGGCGGCGGTGATTTCGTGGCGTTTGCCCGAAACGGGCAGCGACTCTGGAAAGGTAATGGCGAGGGGAGACAAGGATGGAGGCGAAGAAAAAGGCAAGCAGAGCAGGATAAAAGCGGCAGCAGCGCTGCCAGAGCGCTCAATTATCGGGTGTTCCAGCCCGCAGCGGACCGGCTATGGTTATGGCGCCGCGATCAGGCCGCCAGCACAGGCAAGTCGACGGTTTCCCCACTGGTCTCGTCAAACCACGCAATGCGGCTCGGGTAGCTCAGCGCGGTGCGCGACATGCCTCGCCCTATGCTCACTGCCGAAGAGGCGCGCGCATCGGATTTGGAGACCCGCAGCACGCCAAGGCCGACCTCGGCAACCCAGCGCGTCTGCTGGTTCCCTACCAAATCACCCTCCAGTGTGGTGTTAAGCACCACCGGCCGCGCCAGGGCGGCCTGGACCCTGCGCGCCAGGTGGATCAGCTGGCCGCTGTCATGGCAATTGCGCATCAGCAGCAAAAACCCGTTCTCTTCCAGGCGCCCCATTTCCACATGCGCGGGTACGGTGCGGCGCAACCGGCCGGCACATACAAACAGTGCGTGGTTGGCGGCCGCATGGCCATAGAGCTTTTCCAGCACATAAAGATTGGCCACCGACACCACAATCACGCCCAGCGGCACGGGTTCATCGCGGTAACGCCTGAAGGCCGCCTCCAGCATGTTGCCGGTTTCGCTGTGTGAGCGCATGCGTGTGACCGGGTCGTAGCTGGGGCCGTGTGCCATGGCCCGGTTCAACTCGATCAGGTAGGAATAACGGGTCCAGAGCACAGCCGCCATGGTGGCCAGATAACACGTGCCGGCGACAGCGGTCACCGCGTGCACCTGCCACGGCACATGGGCACGGTCCAGTGCCACCCAGCTCAGCCCCGCAATGGCCACCAGCATGAAGGAGACGCCCGAGACGGCCACCCAGGCCAGGCGATCCCCCCGCACGGCGCTGCGAAGACTGAGCGCCATTGCCACCAGCCCCAGAAAACACGCCACCGCCAGGCTCAGCGCCAGGGCGTGGCGCGGGCTCAATGCCCAGCCAGCCGCGATACTCAGAAGAGCCAGGCTCGCCAACCAGGTCAAGGCGCGCCGGGCCGAGTCCGGATTGCGCAGGATGCCAAGAATGGAAAACAGCAGGTAAGCCAGTAGCGCAGAGACCACGCTGGCCACATGGGCCAGGAAACGGTCCAGAAGATCGGCGTTCTCGATCGGCAATCCGCCCAGGAAGGCCACCACAAAAAACGTCGAGGCGATTGCCGAGACAGCCGCATTGACGGCAATGCGCCGCAGGGACCGGATATAGGCAAATGCTGAACCGGCCAGCATCAGGCTGGCTGACCCGAAATAGCAGCCCCAAAACCCGATCGCGTATTTGTCCATGAACCCGAACCATACCCCGCCGCCCCTCATTAAGCAAACCCTCAAATGCAGTACGCCGGCAAAAAGCACACCCTCGCCAAAGCCGGCATTTGCATCCCTCAGGCCGGCTGTGTCTCCCTTACACTCACTGGACTTTTTCCGTTTACCGGGGAAACAGCGCCCAGGGAGACCGCTTGCCACCTTCCGCGCCGTCCCCGGCTGCCCTTGACCCGCCACAACCGATCCCGAAAGCGCGCCCATGTCTGCCGTCTTCAATTTCACCTTTGTGCCCTGGTTCCGTTCAGTCGCACCCTACATACACACCCACCGCGGTAAAACGTTCGTCGTAGGCATTGCAGGCGAAGCGATTGCGGCGGGCAAGCTCCAGCACATTGCCCAGGACCTGGCACTGATCCAGAGCATGGGCGTGAAGATCGTGCTGGTGCACGGCTTTCGCCCGCAGGTCAACGAGCAGCTCAAGGCCAAGGGGCACGCCGCAAAATATTCGCACGGCATGCGTATCACGGACGAAGTCGCGCTCGACTGTGCCCAGGAAGCCGCCGGCCAGCTGCGCTATGAGATTGAGGCGGCCTTCAGCCAGGGCCTGCCCAACACCCCCATGGCCGGCTCCACGGTACGGGTGATTTCGGGCAATTTCATCACCGCGCGGCCGGTCGGCATCCTCGACGGTGTGGACTTCAAACACTCGGGCCTGGTGCGCAAGGTGGACACCGCCGCCATCGGCCGTGTGCTGGATTTCGGCGCCATGGTGCTGCTCTCGCCCTTTGGCTTCTCACCCACCGGCGAAGCCTTCAATCTGACCATGGAAGAAGTCGCCACTTCGGTGGCCATCGCCATGCAGGCCGACAAGCTGATCTTCCTGAGCGAAATTCCCGGTATACGCATCCACCACGACCAGCCCGAAAGCGAAGACAACCCCATCGACACCGAGCTGCCGCTGGCCGCCGCCGAAAAACTGCTGGCCACCCTGCCCAACGGGGAACGCCCCACCGACACCGCGTTTTACCTGCAGCACTGCGTCAAGGCCTGCAAGGCCGGCGTGGAACGCAGCCACATCCTGCCCTTCGCGGTAGACGGCGCGCTGCTCCTGGAAATCTATGTGCACGACGGCATCGGCACCATGGTGATCGATGAAAAACTCGAAGAACTTCGCGAAGCCACGGAAGACGACGTGGGCGGCATCCTGCAGCTGATCGAGCCTTTTGAAAATGACGGCACGCTCGTCAAGCGCAGCCGCACCGAAATCGAGCGTGACGCCGCCAACTACAGCATCATCGAACACGACGGCGTGATCTTTGCCTGTGCGGCGCTTTACCCCTACCCCGAAGCCAAAACGGCTGAAATGGCGGCGCTCACCGTGTCGCCGCAAAGCCAGGGCCAGGGTGACGGCGAGAAAATCCTCAAGCGTATAGAGCAACGCGCCCGCGCCGCCGGCCTGCAAAGCATCTTTGTGCTGACCACCCGCACCATGCACTGGTTCATCAAGCGCGGCTTTGTGCAGGTAGACCCAGACTGGCTGCCCGAAGGCCGCAAGCGCAAATACAACTGGGACCGCAAGAGCCAGGTGCTGGTCAAGAAGTTGTCATAGGGGCTTTCCCCTTGAACGGTTTTTCTTTAGCATCCGGTGACTCCCGTCCCATCTACACAGGAAACCCCAGCATGCTCCAGCTCCGCCCCAACTGCGAATGCTGCAACCGCGACCTGCCCGCCGAGTCGCCCGATGCCCGCATCTGCACCTTTGAATGCACGTTCTGTGTTGACTGCGTCACCACCAAGCTCAAAGGGGTCTGCCCCAACTGCGGCGGTGAATTCACCACGCGGCCGCGCCGCCCGGCCGACATGCTGGCCAAGTACCCGCCTTCGAAAGAGCGTGTTTTTAAACCTCAGGGTTGCGGAGCCGCACCATGAACACCGCCACCCTGCTGCTTTTTTCCATCGTGGCACTGGTGGCTATTGCCACGCCCGGCCCCACCGTCCTGCTGGCGCTGGCCAATGGTTCGCGCTACGGCGTGCGCCGCTCCGTGCCCGGCATGCTGGGGGCCGTGGTGTCCGACTTTGTGCTGGTAGGCGCCGTAGCTCTCGGTCTGGGTGCGCTGCTGGCGGCCTCCGAGTTCTGGTTCTCGGTGCTCAAGTGGGCAGGCGCGGTCTACCTGGCCTGGTTGGGCATTCGCCTGCTGCGCTCACGCGGCGGATTTGAAATCCCCGCCGAAGGCACTGCCGGCACGCAACACGGCAGCCGCGCAATTTTCATGAAGTCCTTCCTGGTGGCCGTGACCAACCCCAAGGGTTACCTCTTTTGCTCAGCCCTGCTCCCGCAGTTCATTGACCCGGCTGCGGCCCAGGCACCGCAATACCTCGCCATTTCGCTGGTATTCGCCGGCATCGATTTTTCCGTCATGTTCGGCTATGCCTTCATAGGCGCACGCGCAATACGCCTGCTCAAGGCCTCGGCCACACGCTGGATAGACCGCGCTTGCGGCGGCGCGCTGCTGGCGCTGGCGGGCTCGCTGGCGTTCTACCGCCGGGCAAACAGCTAGGGTCGCACGGCCCCGCTATGTGCGCTGGCGCACGGACTTTTCAGGCAAGACCTGTACACTGCCGGAGTCTTTGCAAAGACTTCACTTATCCCCGGCCAGGATTCTGGAAGCGCCGCCCATAGTCGGCGCTTCGCAGGGTCGTCGTTACTTTTACAGAAACATGGCCCATGTCACCTATTACCAGCCTGAGCGTTCTTGACGCCATTGCCAAAGCCGATGGCATAGAGGTCAAGCGCCAGGAAGCACTGCTCAAGACAGGCGCATTGCAGACGGCCATCCTGACGAGCGAAAATTTCTCGATCATCGCAACCGACGAAAAAGGCATCATCCAGCTCTTCAACGTCGGTGCCGAACGCATGCTGGGTTATATGGCGGCTGAAGTCGTCAACAAGATCAACCCCAGCGACATCCATGATCCGCAGGAAGTGATGGCCCGGGCCCAGGCGCTGAGCCTGGAGCTCGCCACCACCATCACGCCCGGCTTCGAGGCGCTGGCATTCAAGGCCTCGCGCGGCATTGAAGACATTTACGAGCTGACCTATATCTGTAAAGACGGCAGCCGCTTTCCGGCCATCGTGTCCATCACCGCATTGCGCGACGATTTCGGCACCATCATCGGCTACCTGCTGATCGGCACCGACAACTCGGTACGCAAGCAGGTCGAAGTGGCCTTGAAGGAAGCGATGGCCGTGGCCGAGAAGGCCAACCTCGCCAAATCGGACTTCCTGTCCAGCATGAGCCACGAGTTGCGCACACCGCTCAGCGCCATCCTCGGATTTGCGCAGCTGATCGAATCCGGCACGCCGCAACCCACGCCCTCGCAAAAACGCAGTGTGGACCAGATCCTCCAGGCCGGCTGGTACCTGCTGGAATTGATCAACGAAATCCTGGACCTGGCATTGATCGAGTCCGGCAAGCTGTCACTGTCGCTGGAACCTGTGTCGCTGGCCGAGGTCATGCTTGAATGCGAGACCCTGATCGAGTCACAGGCCGGCAAACGCGGCATTACCGTGACGTTTCCGAAATTCCCTGTGCCCTGCTTCGTGAATGCCGACCGCACCCGGCTCAAGCAGGTATTGATCAACCTGCTGTCGAACGCCATCAAGTACAACACCAGCAGCGGAACAGTCGTACTCAACTGCGTGGATCTGCCTCAAAAGCGCATCCGCATCTGCATTGAAGACACGGGCGAAGGCCTGAATCCGGCCAAGATCGATCAGCTTTTTCAGCCTTTCAACCGCCTGGGCCAGGAGGCCAATACCGAACAGGGCACAGGCATTGGCCTGGTGATGACCAAGCGACTGGTCGAGTTGATGGGTGGCGTCATCGGCGTGGAAAGCGTTGTCGGAAAAGGCAGTGTGTTCTGGATTGAAATGGACGTGACCGACGAAATTGCATTGCGAACAGAGCTGGCAGCCCTGGCACCGATCCTGCAAAGCCAGGTGGCTACCGATCCACGTGCCCATACACTTCTGTACGTAGAAGACAACCCGGCCAACCTGATGCTGGTGGAAGACCTCATCGCGCGCCGCTCCGACATCCGGCTGCTGTCGGCCCGTGACGGCATCAGCGGCATCGCGATGGCCAAGGCCTCGCAGCCGGACATCATCCTGATGGACATCAACCTGCCGGGCATCAGCGGCATCAAGGCGGTACAGATTCTGTGTGCCGATCCGTTGACAGCACACATTCCGGTGGTGGCGCTCAGCGCCAATGCCATACCCCGTGACATTGAAAAAGGCATGGAAGCCGGCTTCTTTCGCTACCTCACCAAGCCCATCAGGATCAATGAATTCATGGACACCCTGGACCTGGCGCTGGCATTTTCCAAAACAAAGTCCATGCAGGCCTCCGTGCCGGAAAAAACCGCATGAACACCGAATTCGACATCCTGAACGGCAGCATCCTGGTGGTGGACGACCAGCCCGTCAATGTGCAGTTACTCGAACAGCTGCTGGCAGGCGCCGGCTATACCCAGGTCAGGTCCACCATGAATTCGCTGGAGGTAGCCGCGCTGCACGCAGAGCACCGCTACGACCTGATCCTGCTCGACCTGAAAATGCCCGGCATGGACGGCTTCCAGGTGATGGAAGCACTCAAGGAAGACCAGCACGACAAATACCTCTCTGTCATCGTGCTGACCGCGGAGCCGGCCCACAAGCTGCGCGCCTTGCAGGCCGGCGCCAAGGATTTCATCAGCAAACCGTTTGACCTGGTCGAAGTCAAGACGCGCATCCACAATGCGCTGGAAGTGCGCCTGCTGTATAAAAAGCTGGAAAACTACAGCAAGCTGCTGGAGCTGGCCATGCAGCAGAGCACCGCAGAAACCGACGAAGCGCGAAGCCGCTAATAGCGTCTGGCTGGACCAGGCGGCCAGGCCCATCCCTCTAGTCTGCGGCCCGCATTTACTGCTTGAGCTTTTCAAGCAGGAAGTCGATGAACAAGCGCACCCGCAAGGGCACGTGCCGGCCGTGCGGGTATAGCAATGAAAACGGCCGTGACCGCCCCACAAAGGGCTGCAACACCTCTTGCAGCCGGCCCTGGCGCAAGTCTTCTTCAACAATAAAACGGTAAGTCTGCAGCAGGCCCGCGCCATGCCGGGCCAGCGTCACCCCACCCAGCAGGTCTTCCGAGCAGCAGTACCCACCGCTGGTAGCCACCTCCAGTTCCTTGCCCGCCTGGCTGAACAGCCACGGGATTTTCTGACCACTACTGGGCAACAAAAACTGGATGCAGTCATGCTGCTGCAAGGCCTCCAGCGAGGTTGGGGTTCCCGCCTGCTGCAGGTACGAGGGCGCGGCCACCACCACCAACGCGGCATCTTCGAGCTTGCGCGCGACCAGACTGGAGTCGGGCTGCGCGCGCCCGCGTATGGCCAGGTCGTAGCCCTCGTCGGCAAAGTTGACATTGCGGTTGCTCAGGTTGACCTCGACCTGCACTGCTGGATAAAGGGCTCGAAAAGCCGGCAGCAGCGGCAGCACGCGGTAATGCCCGTAAGGCGTGGGCAGGCTGATACGCAGCACGCCGGCGGGCACCAATTGCTGACCCGTGGCTTCGCGCTCGGCTTCCACCAGCTGTCCCAGGGCCTGCCGCGCCTGCTCAAAATAAGCGCGGCCGGCTTCGGTCAGCCGTATCTGCCGCGTCGTGCGCGTGAAGAGCCGCACACCCATCCTTTCCTCCAGGCGCGACACCGAGCGGCTCACAGCGGCAGGCGTGAGGCCGGCACTGGCTGCCGCCACAGTGAAGCTGCTGAGCTCCGCCGCAAGGCAAAAAAGCTCAATGCTTCCCAGCTGAAGATCATCGAATTGACGGCTCATGGCTTTGATTTTCTGTGGATTATCTATTACGCCATGTAACTTATGAAGTTAATCAACCTCCATTTATCTCGCCAGACATCATCAATAGCATGGGACCTTCCCAACTAACTTGATCAAGGAACCCATGAAACTGTTTTTCTCTCCCGGCGCCTGCTCACTGGCACCCCACATTGTTCTGAAAGAAACGCAGCAGGCCTTCAAGCTTGAAAAGGTTGACACAGGCACCCACACCACCGCAGACGGAGCTGACTATTACGCCATCAACCCCAAGGGTGCGGTGCCCGTGCTGGAGCTTGAAAACGGCGAGCGCCTGACAGAAGGCCCCATCATTGCCCAATACCTTGCCGACAAGGCAGGCCGCGCCGACCTGCTTCCAGCCGCCGGCAGCATGGACCGCTACCGCGTGATGGAATGGCAGAACTACATCACCTCGGAACTGCACAAAACCTTCACGCCACTGTTCAACCCGGACCTGGACAGCAGCGCCAAGAAAACCCTGGCCAGCGTTCTGCGCAAAAAATACGAATGGGTCAACACCCAGCTGCAGTCCAAAGACTATTTGCTCGGCCAGTCCTTCACCGTGGCCGATGCTTATTTGTTTGCGGTGACGGGCTGGGCCAAGTACGTGTCGCTGGACCTGGCGGACCTGAAGCACTTGCAGGACTTCCTGGCACGTGTCGCCGGCCGGCCCGCCGTGCGCGAGGCCCTGAAGGCCGAAGGGCTGCTGGCATGAGCCGCTGGAAAACCACGGCCCTGACCCAGAGGCTGGGCTTGACGGCGCCGATTGTGCAAGGTCCCTTCGGAGGTGGCCTCTCCTCGGTGGCGCTGACCGCGGCGGTCTGCGAAAGCGGTGGGCTGGGCTCGTTTGGGGTGCATCACCTGACAGGCGCGCAAATTGAGCAGACGGCGCAGGCCATACGCCTGAAAACGAAACGGCCTTTCGCCTTGAACCTGTGGGTGCCGCATGAGAACAGCGAGGATCCGCCACTCACAGACCCGCAGTTCGAGCAGCACCTGGCGCTGCTTGCGCCTTATTTCAAGGAACTCGGTGAACCCCTGCCGACCCGGCCCGAGCGTTTCAGCCCGCGCTACGAAGACCAGGTGCAGGGCCTGCTGGCAGCCCGGCCCGCCGTGTTCAGTTTTGTATTCGGCATTCCGTCGCCGGAGATCCTGCGCCAATGCAAGGCGCTTGATATCCTGACTTTAGGCGCCGCCACAACACCTGAAGAGGCGATAGCGCTCGACAGCGCCGGCGTTGACATGGTGGTGGCAACCGGCTTTGAGGCTGGTGGGCACCGCGTGTCCTTTCTCCGCCCGGCCGACAACTCGCTCACCGGCACACTGGCGCTGATTCCGCAGGTGGTCGACGCGATCAAGGCCCCCGTCATTGCCGCAGGCGGCATTGCCGATGGCCGCGGCATTGCAGCAGCCCTGGCGTTGGGCGCCCAGGGCGTGCAGATTGGCACGGCTTTCCTGGCGTGCGTTGAGTCATCCGCCAGCGACATCCACCGCGAAAAGTTATTCAGCCCCGACGCCAGGTACACCGCCCTTACCCGCGCTTTCAGCGGGCGCCTGGCGCGCGGCATTGAAAACCGCTTCATGAACGAGTTGAAGGCGCACGAAGGCCACATTGCGCCCTACCCGGTCCAGAACTGGCTGACAGGCCAGCTCAAACCAGCTGCCATTGCCCAGGGCAGAACCGACTTGATGTCGCTCTGGTCCGGTCAGGCCGCACCCCTGCTCAGGCACCGGGATGCGAGCTCGCTGATGCAGGCGCTGCAGCAGCAAACCGACGACGCGCTAAAACGGGTTGCCGGGTCAGTCTGACCCTCAAGCAGGACTTGTGTGATGACAGCGCATGACGATGGATTGACTGAAGGTGCCTGTTTGAGGTGCAGTCACCTCAATGAAAATCGCGACTCGATGTGCCCAGCCGCCCCAGCAGCGGCGTGAGGTCTTCGAGCCGATGCGCCACCAGGTTGCGCACCGCGCCGTAACCTTTGGTGCTGCCGCGTTCTTCACTACGCTGCCATATACCGTACACCGCCAGCAGCCGGGCGTGCAACACCTCACCGCGTTGCGCCTCGCGCAGTGATTTCCAGATGATCACATTGACCGGCCCGGTTTCATCCTCCAGCGTGACGAAGATGGTGCCCTTGGCAGTTTGCGGCTGCTGGCGCACGGTGACGATGCCGCAGCCGGCCACCTCTTCACCGTCGGGCAAGGCATTAAGCTCGCTGGCGCTCAGCAGGCCCCTGCGTGACAGCCGTTCCCGCAGCAAGGCCACCGGGTGGCGCCGCAGCGTGAGGCCGGTGGCCTGGTAGTCGAACAGGATGTTTTCGCCCTCGGGTGTGTCGGGCAAGGCCAGCGGCGTTTCGTGCGTGGGCACCGATTTGAGCAGGCGTGGCGCCAGTTTGATGGCCGAAGCCTCCCAGACCTGCTGGCGCCGGTGTCCGGCCAGCGGCAGCAGGGCATCGGCGGCGGCCAGCGCGTTGATTTCGAGCGTACCCAGCTGGGCGCGCGACACCAGGTCTTCCGTCGAAGTGAAAGGCGCTTGCGCCCGCGCCTCCACCAGCCGCAGTGCAGCTTCTTTGCGCAAACCGGCCACCAGGCGCAGGCCCAGGCGCACCGCCGGCTGCGTATCCGCAGGCAGCACACCCTGCGGCTCCAGCGTGCAGTCCCATTCACTGTGCATGACGTCCACTGCGCGCACCTCCACCTGGTGGCGGACAGCGTCCTGCACCAGCTGGGACGGCGTGTAAAAGCCCATGGGCTGCGAATTGACCATGGCCGCCAGAAAGCAGGCCGGCTCGTGGCGCTTGAGCCAGCAGCTCACGTAGACCAGCTTGGCAAAGCTTGCGGCATGGCTTTCCGGAAAGCCGTAGTCGCCGAAGCCCAATATCTGACTGAAGATGCGCTCTGAAAATTCGGCGCTGTAGCCGTTTTTGACCATGGCATTGACGAGGCGGCCATGAAACCGGTCTACCCCGCCCTTGCGCTTCCAGGCCGCCATGGAGCGGCGTAAATCGTCGGCCTCCCCGGGCGTGAAGTCAGCGGCGATCATCGCGATCTGCATCACCTGCTCCTGGAAGATCGGGATGCCCAGCGTGCGTTCCAGGGCCGGGTTCAGCGCCGGGTATTCCGGCACGACGTCTTCGCCCCGCCGCTTTTTATCGCGTGCCTTCAGGTACGGGTGCACCATGCCGCCCTGGATGGGCCCCGGCCGCACGATAGCGACTTCCACCACCAGGTCGTAGTAATTGCGCGGCTGCAAACGCGGCAGCATGGACATCTGGGCCCGGCTTTCAATCTGGAAAACACCCACCGTGTCGGCTTCGCAAATCATGTCGTAGGTGGGCGTGTCGTCCGGCTCGACCTGGTGCATCTCCAGCTGGCTGCCCCGCGTCTGGTTCACCAGGTCCAGGCAGCGCCGGATGGCTGACAGCATGCCCAACGCCAGCACATCCACTTTCAGCAGGCCCATGGCCTCCAGGTCGTCCTTGTCCCACTGGATGATGCGGCGGTCTTCCATTGAGGCCGGCTGCACCGGCACCAGCCGCGTGAGCTTGCCCTGGGTGAGCACAAAACCGCCGACATGCTGGCTCAGGTGACGCGGAAAGCCAATAAGCTGCGCCGACAGGTCAAACCATTGCAGCACCGGCCCTTCTCGGCCCTCCAGCCCGGCTTCCTTGAGTTTTTCCTGCAGCACCTCGCTGCCGTCAAACCAGAAATGCTCTTTGGCGAACAGGTCTATCAGTTCAGGCGCCATTGCCAGCGCCTTGCCCACATCGCGGATCGCGCTGCGCGGCCGGTAGCTGATGACGGTGGCGGCAATGGCGGCGCGGTCGTGGCCGTATTTGCCGTAGATGTACTGGATGACTTCTTCACGCCGCTCGTGTTCGAAGTCCACGTCGATGTCGGGCGGTTCACTGCGCTCGCGGCTGATAAAGCGCTCAAACAGCAGCTTGCTTTCCGCGGGGTTGACGGCCGTGACGCCCAGGCAAAAGCACACCACCGAATTGGCCGCTGAGCCGCGTCCCTGGCAAAGGATTTCCTTTTCTCTCGCAAACCGCACGATGTCGTGCACGGTGATGAAGAACATCTCGTATTCAAGTTCTTCGATCAGCGCCAGCTCAAAGCCCAGCTGCCGCCTGATCTTGTGCGGTATGTGATGCGGGTAGCGGGTGTGGGCACCCTGCCAGGTCAGCCGCCGCAGCCAGCGCGAAGGCGTTTCGGCCGCCGGCACCATGTCTTCCTGCGGGTAGCGGTACAGGTTGCGAATCTCATCGAGATTGAAATTGCACCGCGCCGCCACTTCCAGCGTGGCGCGCAACAGGCTGGCGGGGTAAATCTCGGCCAGGCGCATGCGCGGCCGCAAGTGCGCCTCGGCATTGGGCTGCAGCGCAAAGCCGCATTCGTGCACCGGCTTGCCCAGCTTGATGGCGGTCATCACATCGTGCAGCGGCTTGCGTGAGCGCTTGTGCATCAGCACATGCCCCGCCGCCACCAGCCGTATGCCGGTGCGCTGCGCAACCTCCTGCAGCTGCTGCAGGCGCAGCGCGTCGTCTAGGCCCTGCAGCAGCTCCACCGCCAGCCAGGCATTGATACCAAAAAGGCCTGCAGCCCAGGTGCAATGAGCGCAAAGCGCTTCTGTATTGATAGCACCCGCACCTGCTTCATGCATGGGCGCGAGCAAAATTTCGCAATCCCCCAGCCGGGAGAAATCCGTTTCGCCCAGCGCGACGCGGTAGCTGCCTTTTTCCACCACGTCACCGGCCTTGCGCGCTTCGGTGATGAACTCGCACAGGTTGCCCCAGCCTGCCGCGTTGTGCGGCAGCACCACCAGCCTGAAGGCATCGGGCGCCTGCACCAAAAATTCCGCGCCCGGCAGCAGCTTGAGGCCCATCTCTTTTGCCACCTCATGCGCCCTGACCACCCCGGCCACCGAACATTCGTCGGTGACGGCCAGCGCCTGGTAGCCCAGCTCGGAAGCGCGTTCGGCCAGCTCCTGCGCATGCGAGGCGCCACGCTGGAAGCTGAAGTTGCTCAGCGCGTGCAGTTCGGCGTAATCGGGAAGTGCGTAGGCAGGCATGCGGGCCTCAGGCAAAAAAGCCGTGCAAATACCAGGTGCGTTGCCGGCCGGCCTGGGCGGCAGAGCCCAGCCTTTCGCTGTAAACCCACAGCAAGCTGCCCTGCTGGCTGCGGTAGATGTAGTAGTCGCGGAACGCCCACGGCTTTTCACACAGGCCCGGCTCAGCGCTGCGGTTTTCGTGATCGGCCAGCAGCCATTCGGCAGCCTCCAGCCGCTGCGGCCCGGCCAGGCGCGTCAGCTTGCCCTGGTACACCGGGCTGTTGCCTGCAGCTTGCAGCTTCAGCGGCTCGGGCAGCAGCCAGGCAGGGTACAAGGCTTCAGCCCGGGCTTCTGGAATGTGGGAAGTGGCTTTTCTTAAACCTTTTAGGCCTCTGGCGCCCGATGGCTTTGCGCAAGCAGCTATTGATTTAATAGCGCTTCTGGCGCTCACCCAGCGCTGCATCAGCTCGGGCCGGTGGTCGCAGCAAGGTTGCCAGGCTTGCACATTGGCATCACCCAGGCGGGCGCTGAGCCGCTCGACCAGCTCCACCACGCTGTCGCCCTGCCGGCGCGCTTCCATCAACAGGCTGCCGGTGGCGGCTGCCGAATCGGCCAGCAGCTCGGTGGCCAGCGACTGCAGCGTCAGGCTGTGCACCGGCGCCGGCAGCTTTTGCTGCGCCAGGTGCTCTGAGATGAGGCGTGCCATGTGACGCAGGTCTTGTGCGGGCTGGGCGGTGCGAATCTCGAGCTCGCCGGTCGGAGGCACATCGCGGCGTTTGTCCAGGTGCCAGATGATTTTCAGGGCGCAGAGCCCGCTCTGCCGCCCCAGCAGCCAGGCGTGCAGGTGAACCAGCAGGCGCTCAACGCCCGCCATCAGCGCGGGGCCATGGGTGACCAGTGCATTGAGCTCCAGTTTTTCCTCAAAGTGTTCGGGCAGCACTTGCCACTCATAGTCGTCGGCTACGGTGCCGCGGGCGCGGTCCAGCGCCTCCAGCAGCTCGGCGCCAAAACGCCGCGCCACGCCGTCACGCGGCAGGCGCAGCAGGTCGTCCCAGCTGCGGCAGCCAATGCGCTCCAGCACACCGAGGTGCGGGCGTGCGGCCGTCAGAGTGTGCATGGGCAGGTCGGCCACGCGTTTCTTCACCACGCCAGCTTGGCCTTCCCGCATCCGAAGACGCCCTAGCGCTATCAAAGATGTAGCACCTTGCGCACGTTCTATAAGGGCAACAGCCTGATTTGATTCAAAAAACAGCTCAATTTTCTGCGCCAGCAGCTGCATCAGCCGCGCCAGCCCGCCAAACAGGCGCAGGCTGCCCGTCACGTCCATCAGCACCGCTTCGTCGACCAGCGCCACGCGCGGCGTAAAACCCAGCGCCAGGCTGGCCACCGCCCGCTGCAATGCAGCGGCGTCCTCGCCCCACTGCTGCACCGCGTCAGTGGTGATCGAGATGCGCAATGCGATCCAGCAACGCATGGATGGGGCTCCGGGGTGAAGTAACAGGCAGCGACACCAGCGACGGCAGCAGGATGGGGGCAAGCTCTTCCCGCTTTTGCCGGGCCCTGTCGCGACTGGCTGCCAGCAGCGCTGACAGCCGGGCGGGCCGGGTGTCGAGCAGCACCGGCGCAGCCAGTGGCGGGCCGCGGCGCTTGAGCACGTGGACCAGCAGATTGCCGCCCTCCTGCACAGCGCCTTCCAGCAGCAGGCGCAGCGGCGCGGGTGACGATTCGTGTTGGGCCCGCAGCGGCCGGAACACAAACAGCAGCTTGTGGTGCGCATGCGCGGCAATCTGCAGGCGGCGCAGGTGGGCACTGCGCGCATCCGGCAGCCAGGCCAGCACGGCGGTCACGTCAGCGCACTGCAGCGCCTCTCGCGTGGCCCAGAGCAGCGAAGGCGCGTCACCGGGCTTGCCGTGAATGCTGATGAGCCGCCGCATGTCGATCTGGCGCGCGCCCAGCGCCGGGCCAAACGGCAGATAAGGCGCACCGACCAGCGCCGTCAGTTGCGCGCCAGGCTCATCCGGTGCGGCGGGCTGGTTGAGGGCCCGGGCCAGGCCGGGCGCCAGCAAACCCCATTCCTGCTGGCCCGCCTGCGGCAGCAGCAGTTCAACCAGCGCGCCCTGCGGCCAGCCTCCTCCTGGCAAGGCCAGGTCGAGCGCCGCATAACCTGTGGCCACCGTCTGCACACTCGCGCTGCCCAGTTCGCCGGCCCGCCAAACCTGGGCATTCAGGGCGTCGGCAAAGTCCGGCAAAGCGCTGGGCATTGCGGTAAGGGTGGGCATGGAAGGTGGTCCGGATCAAGCTGGATATACTGTATTTATGTACAGTATATGATCGATTCGATGCCCTGCCAACCTGCATGAAACCCGGGTACCCCAGTCGAGAATTATTCACCCCGGAGCCACCGGGAAAACCGGCACCTCCCTGCAAATCAGGATGCAGCGCGCTTGCCGGCGGTACCGCTGTTCTCGCGCGTCTAGAGTTTGGGCGGGAGTGGCCGGCCCACGTTGTGGGCGCCCTTGTCGGCCGCCTCCCAATACGCCTTGTCCAGCGTGCCGGGGTGGTTCTTGACCGGGGTGCCGACCGGCACATTGCCAGGGCGCTGAACGCCCTCCACCGAATAGGTTTTCAGCTTGGGCTTCTCGGTGGTGGAGGGGTTGAGCTCATGAAACTCGTGCGCCACCTTTGAAGGGTTTTGGGGAGACAACTTTTGGCCACGAACACTCGCCAGCGTTTCAATGTGCGTCATGCACCGCGTCGTGTAGGGGTCGGGTGCCTCACCGAACAGGTGAAACACGCCGTGCTGCTGACGTTCGCTCGTCATCTGCTTGAGCTTCCAGAGCTCGAACACCGACACCTTTGCGCGCATCGCCTCCTTGGAGTCATAGCGGTATTCCCGTCCCTTCTTGCGATCGCTTTCTGGGGCCGGACGCGCCAGGAAGCGGTCCCTGTGCTCGGTCGGTGTATGGCTGCCATAGGCCAGGTTCGAGTAAGGCTTGGACTCGTCTATGCCGGTCAGCTGGTTCACGGCGCCAAACTTTGGCAAATCTGTACGGGGTGGGCCACTGCCCATCCGGAAATCTTCGTAATGACCCCACGAACCCCGTCCGTATTTGACGGTCATGTGTTCCGGCTGTTGTGGATTCGTCGTGTTTCTCCACGTGGAGAACTTGACCGGCACCACCGGCTGGTTTCCCAGGAAATAGGCACTGGCAGCGGCACCGGCACTCGCCAGGACCGGGAAGCCAAAGCGCGATAACACCCTTCCTGCTGCCATGGGGACCATCCTTGTGCCGCAGCGCGGCAATGTTGATGAGCTGACCTTCCGGTAAAACCGGCGACTGGATATTCAGTCTAGTCATGGCGCGCGGCTGGCGCCATCCCCTTTTTCAGGTGAAAAATTACATGCTTCGGCTATGGGTGCGTCGCTGCGGCCCTCAAGCTCGCAGCATGAGCTGGCCGGGGGCAATGCGCCGCCAAACTGGCGATGTGGTCGATTCAGCGCTTGCGCGCCTGGCGTGCGATCAGCAGCAAGCCCACGACCGCAATAGCCACAAAACACAGGAAAGACCAGTTGGCAATCGAGCCGCCCAGAAAGGTCCAGTCGATCTTGGTGCAGTCGCCGCTGCCCTTGAAGATCATGGGAATGGCGCGTTTGAGCGGAAAGGTTTCAATCATTCCGTAAAAGTCGCGGCCGCAAGAGGCAATTTCAGGCGGATACCACTGCAGGAAACTTTGGCGCGCCGCCACAAAAGCACCAAAACCCGAGAGCAGCACCATCAGGCCTGAACCGGCGATCAGCAGGCCCCGGCTTTTGGCGATGGCCGTCACGCCCGCCACCACCGCCACCAGCACCAGCGCATACCGCTGCACGATGCACATCGGGCAAGGCTCCAGGCCTACCACGTGCTGCAGGTACAGGCCAAAAGCCAGCATGGCCACGCAGGCCACGGCGATCAGCGCCAGCATGCGGCGCGGCATGGCGTCGAAATACGTCAAAAACATCAGGGAGCCCTCTTTTTTCTGGATGAATTATGAATTGTCCAGGGGTTCGGGCGTTTGGTGCCGGATAAGTTCCCTTCGGCGATACATGCAGGGCAGATTCTTCGCCGCTTACCCATCCCTGTCGCTCCCGCCCCCTGGTCCCCTCTCGCCCTAATTTGCCAGCGTTTGTCCTACAGATGGGCAACCCCGGCGGGCGTAGATTTTCAGGACGTCAGTTTTTTTGAAGATCCCAGAAAGGACCCCATGATGGAAATACACCGAGGACGACTCATCGACCATGTTCACCTGCGCGCCCATGACCTCACGGCCAGCAAGCGCTTTTACCGCGCTGTGCTGAAGTCACTGAACAAAGAAAGTGCCATCCAGGAAGCCGACGACCATTTCTCAGGCGACGAGTTGTGGATAGACCAGGCCGACGGCCCCACCTCGCATGTTCATCTGGCTTTCCGGGCCAAAGACCACGCAGAGGTCAAAGCCTTCTACGAAGCCGCCCTGGCCGCAGGCGGCACCGACAACGGCGCGCCAGGCGAACGCAAATACCACCCCGGCTACTACGCCGCCTTTGTGCTGGACCCGGACGGCAACAACATCGAAGCGGTGTACCACGGGCCTTTTGTGGCGTCGGCTGAGTCGGTGGTGATCAAGCCTGCGGAGTAGATAAAACCAAGACGGGCGAAGGGGTTGCGGCTGGCGGCAAAATGCACTTTGGAATGATTTCCAAGTCTTTTGCTTCAAGGAGCTGCCATGTGCCGCAACATCAAGACCCTGTTCAACTTCGAGCCGCCGGCCACGGAGCTGGAAATCCGCGACGCTTCGCTGCAGTTTGTGAGGAAGCTCAGCGGGTTCAGCGTGCCCTCCAAGGCGAACGAAGCCGCATTCGATCGCGCTGTGGAAGAGGTGGCAGCCTCTGCGCGGGTTCTCATCCGCTCACTGGTGACCAATGCCGAGCCTCGCAACCGGGAGGTGGAAGCAGAACGGGTGCGTGCCAGGTCGGCGCTGAGGTTTGGCGCGAGTCAGTAAACGAGGCGCTCTTTTCAAGGTCTCAGCTCATACCGCTGGAATCAGCTCCGGCCGCACGGTAGCGTCTATCACGATGGTGGCTCAGCTTCCCATTGGGTTGGCTGGAGGCTCGTCGCTCCATAAAAAGACTGATATAAATCAGCTCTACAAAAACAAGTATGAGCGCGCATGACGACCAAAGACGATTTGCCGAGGGAGAAACGCTGGAAAGACCTGTACATCCGGTCAAAGAAAGTTGCGCGTGCAGAGCAATTGGGCCTCGATTACCCTCGCACAACTGCAAAGCAACTTGTGCAGAAGGAAGAAACCGCCCGCAGCACTGAACGCCTGAAGGTATTGTTCGTTTGCAGCCGTAATCAATGGCGAAGCCCGACAGCAGAACAACTCTGGCGCAAACACCCCCAACTGGTAACTCGCTCGGGTGGTACGAGCCCTAATGCGCGCCATACGGTTTCAGTCGATGACATCCGTTGGGCTGACGTGGTTCTCGTCATGGAAGAAAAACACAAATCAAGACTGACCTCGGAGTTCACACGACTGCTTGACGGCAAATCTGTTCATGTTCTTGATATCCCTGACGACTACAAGTTCATGGACAAGGAACTGATAGAAATGCTCGAGCAATGTGTTCCAAGCATCCTTGGCATCGAGTGACAGACGATGGATCTACTCGAGGAGATCAAGGAGTCCTGGTACTGGGTTGGTCTCGATCCACTACAGCTTGTCGCCGAAAATGACTTTGGCAATCTACTGATAAAGGATCATTCAGGTCGCTACTGGCGCCTATGCCCCGAGGACTGTTATTGCGAAATCGTGGCTTGGGATGAAGCTTCTTACGACACGCTCGTCAATGATCCGGAGTTCAAGAAAGACTGGTTGATGGCAGCTCTGGTCAGGATTGCGAATGAAAAGCATGGCCCTCTCGTTGACGGGCGTAAATACTGTCTGGTGGTGCCTGGAATCCTGGGCGGGGCTTACGACATTTCCAATATCAAAACTGCCCCACTGTCCGAGATTGTGAGACGGTCCGGCGACCTTTCAAGGCAAATACGGGATTTGCCGGACGGTGCCAAGATCCGGTTAAAAGTGGTTGATTAGAGGTCGCATCGGAAGAGTCCACAGCGCCCCTCCACAAACACCTTCGCCTTGCGCGGCGTCACCACCAGCATGTCGCCTTCGCGCAACCGTTGCGGCGCCTCTTCGACATCACAAAACCCAGATAGAGCCTGTCAGTTGATGATTTTTCAGGCACAGTGATGCCTGAATGTGCTCTCACCATTTATCCGACAAGGGAAACTTGAGCGGCGACTTTGGCAAAATCAATGCCGGCTCATTTATTCAACATAGTGGGTCAACTCCATGTCAGTAAACAGTTTTTTCAAGTTTGGCGCGCCGTTTTATTTCGCAGGCCGCCACGTTATTCTGCGGTTTTGCGGGATATATCAGAGTTAGGCGTCGCAGAATGCGCTTCCGCACTTTTCTTGTGACTGGAGTTGAAGTCCTCGAGCTTGGAGGGCAGCACTGGCAAAGCAATGCCTGGCCTCCAGAACACTGGCGAGAACATAAGGGTCGCTTTCGCTTGTTCACGATAGCGATCGATGAGCAACTTTCCAGCGCGCTGAAGTCCAAGAACTACGGCGGTCTTGTCGAAGGAATTGTTGTAGCTCTTGAAGTCGCCTCCTTTGACCAATGGCCAGAGACCACGTTCACGAAGATAAACACGCCTCCTTCGTTCAAAACCAAGAGTAGAGACCTTTGGTGCTATGCCAAGCTCGACTGGATGAGTATTCAGAACCTCACCCTCAAGCAGCAATTCAAGGCGTACACCGAAGCAGTCATCGAAGCACTTGATCGAATCAACATCGCCAAGCGCAAGCCCAAGGGATTTCTCGCAGAGGATTGCTCAAAAGATCTGCGTCATATCCTGGGAACCTTGAAAGCGTCAACTCTCACACGGTCCGGTCGACTCAAGGATGACGCGAGCAATGCCTAATTCAGGCGTTACCCCTCCACAAACACCCTCGCCTTGCGCGGCGTCACCACCAGCATGTCGCCTTCACGCAAACCCATCTCGGCAAATTGCTGCGAAGTCATCTGGGCCTCGATGATCGAATCGCCCGAGACATTGCCCTTTTGTTCGTAGCCTTCGGCGGGAATCAGTTCCAGCCGCGCGATCGGGCCGATCACGATGGCGCGTTCCAGGTGGGCGACGATGCCTTCGGCGCCCGGTGCATAGCGCTGCACGTCCAGGTCGTGCGGGCGCACATAGGCAAAGGCTTTGGCGTCCTGGGCGCCGGCGTGTTCGGGTGAATTGAGGCGCAGGCCTTCGAGCTGGACTTCGCCTTCGTGGGCGCGGCCGTGGAACAGGTTCACGTCACCGAGGAAGCCGTACACAAACGGGCTGGCCGGGTGGTCCCACACCTCCTGTGGCGAACCAATCTGCTCGACCTTGCCTTGGTTCATCAGCACCACGCGGTCGGCAACCTCCAGCGCTTCTTCCTGGTCGTGCGTCACAAAAATGCTGGTGACATGCAGGTCGTCGTGCAGGCGGCGCAGCCAGCGGCGCAGCTCTTTGCGCACCTTGGCGTCGAGTGCGCCGAAGGGCTCGTCGAGCAGCAGCACTTTGGGCTCTACCGCCAGCGCGCGGGCCAGGGCAATGCGCTGGCGCTGCCCGCCTGAAAGCTGCGACGGAAAGCGCTCGGCCAGCCAGTCAAGCTGCACGAGGTTGAGCAGCGAATGCACTTTTTCCTTGATCTGCGCATCGCTGGGCCGCTGGCCGCGCGGTTTGACGCGCAGGCCGAAGGCCACGTTTTCAAAGACGGTCATGTGGCGGAACAAGGCGTAATGCTGGAACACGAAGCCGACCTGGCGCTCACGCACATGCACCTCGGTGGTGTCTTCGCCGCTGAAGAGGATGCTGCCGCGGTCAGCGGTTTCCAGCCCGGCAATGATGCGCAGCAGCGTGGTCTTGCCGCAGCCCGAGGGGCCAAGCAAGGCGACCAGTTCGCCGGATTGAATGTCCAGGCTGACGTCGCCCAGTGCCTGGAAGTCGCCAAAATGTTTGCTGACGTTGCGGATTTCGATGCTCATGATGTTTTCCTTTAGCGAGCGGCTGCCACGGCGGCCCCGTCAACGGGACTCTGCGGGCGCTCAGGCGGCAAATCGGCCGCGGCTTTCATTTCTGCTTCGTGGCGCCATTCGGCCACCGACTTGATGACCAGCGTGACCAGCGCGAGGATGGCCAGCAGCGATGCCACGGCGAATGCAGCCACCGACTGGTATTCGTTGTACAGAATTTCCACATGCAGCGGCAACGTGTTGGTCTGCCCGCGGATGTGGCCCGACACCACCGACACCGCGCCAAACTCTCCCATGGCCCGTGCGTTGCACAAAATCACGCCATACACCAGGCCCCATTTGATGTTGGGCAGGGTCACATGCCAGAAAGTCTGCCAGCCGGTAGCGCCCAGCACGATGGCGGCCTGCTCTTCGTCGTTGCCCTGCGCCTGCATCAGCGGAATCAGCTCACGCGCGATGAACGGAAACGTCACGAACACGGTGGCCAGCACAATGCCGGGCACGGCAAAGATGATCTTGATGTCATGCGCCAGCAGCCACGGCCCGAACCAGCCCTGCGCACCGAAGATCAGCACGTAGATCAGGCCAGCCACCACGGGCGACACGGAAAACGGCAAGTCAACCAGCGTCGTCAATACCGATTTGCCGCGGAATTCGTACTTGGCAATCGCCCAGGCCGCGGCCACGCCAAACACCAGGTTCAGCGGCACGGCAATCGCCGCGGCAATCAAGGTGAGCTTGATGGCCGACCAGGCGTCGGGCTCCTGCAGCGCGGCAATGTAGGCGCCAAAGCCCTTGCGCAGGCCTTCGGTGAACACGGCGGCCAGCGGCAGGATCAAAAACAGGAACACAAACAGCAACGCCACCGTGATCAAGGTGTAGCGCACCCAGCGTGCTTCGGTGGTGCCGGCGGTGACACGGCGTTTAATGGAGGAGGAAGCAGTCGAGCGCAGCGAAGGGCCGCCCCGAGCAAGCTCAGCCCCCTCGGGGGGCAGCGCAGTACGCGAAGCGACAAGCGTGGGGGCCTGTTTCATGCTGGGGCTCCCGCGTTTCGGCGCTGCCAGGCCTGCAGGCCGTTAATGACCAGCAGCAGCACAAACGACACCAGCAGCATGACCACCGCCACGGCAGTTGCGCCGGCGTAGTCGTATTGCTCCAGCTTGCCAATGATGATGAGCGGCGTGATTTCAGAAATCATGGGCATGTTGCCCGCGATGAAGATGACCGAGCCGTATTCGCCGATCGCCCTTGCGAACGCCATGGCAAAGCCAGTCAGCAAGGCAGGCGTGATGTGCGGCAGGATGACCTTGGTGAAAATCTGCAGGCGCGTGGCGCCCAGCGAGGTGGCGGCTTCTTCGAGTTCTTTCTCGGCGTCTTCCAGCACTGGCTGCACCGTGCGCACCACAAACGGCAGGCCGATGAAAATCAAAGCGATCACCACCCCAGCCGGCGTAAATGCCAACTTGATGCCCATGGGTTCGAGGTACTGACCGATCCAGCCGTTGCCGGCCAGTAAAGCCGTGAGCGAAATACCGGCCACAGCGGTCGGCAAGGCAAACGGCAGGTCCACCAGCGCATCGACGATTTTTTTGCCCGGGAATTTGTAGCGCACCAGCACCCAGGCCAGCAGCAGGCCAAACACCAGGTTCACGAGCGCAGCGATCAGCGATGCCCCAAACGTGAGTCGGTAAGACGCCAGCACGCGTGGCGATGTCACCGCGGTGACGAACTGGTCCCAGCTCAGCGTGAACGTTTTGAAAAACAGCGCGGAGATCGGGATCAGCACGATCAGGCTCAGGTACAGCACGGTGTAGCCCAGCGTGAGGCGGAAACCGGGCAGCACGCGCTTTGCGGCGCGTTTGCTACCCGCAGGAACACCCGGCACCACCGCGGAAGGCGGTGCCACAGAAGACAAGGCAGTCATGGTGGTGCGGTCTACTTGACGGTGTACAGCTTGTCGAACTGGCCGCCGTCGTTGAAGTGCACTTTTTGTGCTTCACCGAGGCTGCCAAAGACGTCTTGCACCGTGAAGAGCTGCAGCGGCTTGAAGGTGCTGGCGTATTTTTTCAGGATGGCCTGTGAGCGCGGACGCAATGCATGGCGTGCGGCGATTTCCTGGCCTTCGTCTGAATAGAGGTAGTTCAGGTAGGCCTTGGCCAGATCGGCCGTGCCCTTCTTGGCCACGGTGCGCTCTACCACCGCCACCGGGTTTTCCGCCACGATGCTGATGGACGGGTAGACCGCGTCCACCTTGCCTTCGCCAAACTCCTTGTTCACCGACAACACTTCGGACTCAAACGTAATCAGCACGTCGCCAATATTGCGTTGCAGGAACACGGTGGTCGCGTCGCGCCCGCCCTTGCCCAGCACCGGCACGTTTTTGTAGAGCTTGCCGACGAACTCGGCGGCCTGCGCATCGGTGGCGCCCTTCTTCTTCGCGTAACCCCAAGCGGCCAGATAGGCGTAGCGGCCATTGCCGCCGGTTTTCGGGTTCACCAGAATCACCTGGATGCCGGGCTTGACGAGGTCGTCCCAGTCCTTGATGCCCTTGGGGTTGCCATTGCGCACCAGGAACAGCATGGTCGACGTGGTGGGCGATGCATTGTCCGGAAACTTCTTCGTCCAGTCTTTGGCGACCACGCCGGCGCCGGCCAGGAAGTCGACGTCGGTCGAGGTGTTCATGGTCACCACATCAGCATCCAGGCCGTCGGCTACCGAGCGTGCGATGGCGCTGGAGCCGCCGTGCGACTGGTCAATCTTGATGTCTTTGCCTGCGGTCTTTTTGTAGTGGGCAATGAAAGCGGCGTTGTATTCCTTGTAAAACTCGCGCGCCACGTCATACGAGCCATTGAGAAGCGTTTGTGCCGAAGCCGTGCCGGAGAACGAAGCGCCCGCGGCCAGTGCCAGCGTTGCAAGCGCGATTTTTATTTTTGAAGAAGTCATGCCGTTTCCAGGGATCCAAAAGAAGAAGACGAAGAATTTGCCGAAGAAGAAAAGTCAAGACGGGGCGCCGTCAGCGATGCATCACCTGCCAGCGACTGCAACAGCGCAATGCCCAGCGGCCATTCGCCGTGGCCCGACTCCACATTGATGTGGCCGGCGTCCTGCATGCGCACAAATTCGCTGCCCCAGGCGCGGGCATAGGCACCGGCCAGGCGCACCGGGCAATACGGGTCGTTGCTGCTGGCCACCAGCACGCTGCGGTAAGGCAGCTTCTGGTAGGGCACGGGCGCAAAGTCGCTCAGCACGGCGCGGCGCTCCGGGTCTGCCGGCGCCACCAGCAAGGCGCCGTGAATACGCTCTGCCGCCTCAGGCGGCAAGTGCGCCGTGGCAATGCAGCCCAGGCTGTGCGCCACGATGACGACCGGCTCGTCCTGCAGCACGATGGTGTTGGCCAGCGACGCGACCCAGGCCTTGCGCGAAGGCGTGATCCAGTCGTCCTGGCGCACGCGCACCGCATTGCTCAGGCGTTCGGCCCACAGGCTTTGCCAGTGGCCGGGGCCCGAGTCACGCCAGCCAGGGACGATGATGAAACGCACTTCGCGTGAACCCGTCTGATTACTTGTTGGGTTGCGGCGTGACGCGCAGGTACGGCTTGATGGCCTTGAAGCCCTTGGGGAAACGCTGGGCAAGTTCAGCCGGGTCTTGCAGGCTGGGCACGATGATCACGTCGTCGCCGTCTTTCCAGTTCACCGGCGTGGCCACCTTGTAGCCGTCGGTCAGCTGCAGCGAGTCGATGACGCGCAGGATCTCGTCGAAGTTGCGGCCCGTGCTGGCGGGGTAGGTAAACGTGGTGCGGATGGCCTTTTTCGGGTCAATGATGAACACGCTGCGCACGGTGGCCGTGGGGCCGGTGCTCAGGGCATTCGGGTGAATCATGTCGTACAGGTTGGCCACCTTGCGGTCGGCATCGGCCAGGATGGGGAAATTCACCGTGGTGTTTTGCGTCTCGTTGATGTCGTTGACCCACTTGCCGTGGGATTCCAGCGCATCCACGCTGATGGCGATGGGTTTGACGTTGCGTTTGGCAAATTCACCGCCCAGGGCCGCGGTTTTGCCCAGTTCGGTGGTGCAGACGGGTGTGAAATCTGCTGGGTGCGAAAACAGCACCACCCAGGAATCGCCTGCCCACTGGTGAAAGGAAATCTTGCCGGCGGTGGAGTCCTGGGTGAAATCGGGGGCGGTGTCGCCGAGTCTGAGAGTGGTCATGCTGTGCTCCTTGATTGCTGATCAAAGCATTGTGGGGAGCAAGCGTTAAAACTCAAAAGAATATATCGCTCTTAATTTATCTCAATAATCGAATAACGATTCGAGGAATTGGTGTTTTCGGTGCTATGTTTTTGATAGCATCTGGCGCATGCTGTTATTGGGCTAGCGGCTATTTCTGTGCTAGATAGCCGTGCCGGAACCCGCCTGGCAGCATCAAAACACAGCCCAACCATCCTCGCCCAGGGTGTTTTTGAGGCATTTTCAAGTATAAAAACGGCCTCCAGCCCAATAACAACATGCGCGAGCAGCTATGTTATTGATAGCAATTCGGCACAGAGTTCTTGTGGCACCGCCCTGCACCGGCAAGCCTTCCCGGCAATTGGCAGCTCAGGCCGGTGAACCCGACAGCTCCGTCTTCAGGTGCGCCAGAAAGGCCTGCGCCGCCCGCGACAGCGTGCGGCCCGTCGCCGTTTGCACTTCCACATTGCGCAAATCCAGGCCACGGTCACGCAGGCGTATGCACGCAAACTCGCCGCGCTGGACCTTGTAGCGGACCGATATTTCGCCCGCAATGGTGACGCTTTCCGGGTAATGGCGCAAAAAGTCGTTCAGGCTGGTGATGTAGTTGCTGGTCAGCACCGGCGACACGGTCAGGCCCTGCAGGCTGCAGGCGATGTCAAACAGCTGGCGCACGGTGGTGTTTGCTTCCGGCAGCACGATCGGGTAGACCAGCAGCTGCTTCAGGTTGATCTGTTTGAACTGGGTCAGCGGGTGGTCAAAGCGCATGGCCGCCATCACCGGCGACGGCTGCACGTGCTCTACCTGGATGCCGCTTTCGGGAGTCCGGCTCATGGTGAGGCCGATGTCGGCATCCCCATGCAGGACGCGGCGTGAGCATTCCGCCGGGGGGTGCGCACCCAGGTGAAACTGGATGCCGGGATGCTTCTTCATGAAGTCGCTGATGGCCTTGGGCAGGAACTCCATTGCAAAACCTTCGGTGCAGGCCAGGCGCACCCGCCCGCGCTGCATGCCTTGCAGCGCCTGGATCTCATGCACCACACGCTCCGAGTCGTGTGCCGATTTGAGCGCGTGCACGGCCAGCATCTCCCCGGCGGCGCTGGGCACCATGCCCCTGGGATGACGGTCAAAAAGCGTTGCACCCAGCAGGTCTTCCAGGTGCGCTATGTGGCGGCTGATGGCAGACCCCGCCACATTCAGGCGCTGGGAGGCTTCGCTGATGGAGCCGCAGCGCACGACCTCCAGGAAGTAGCGCAGCGCGGTGTCCTGCAATTGACGGGCAACCTGGGGAGAAAGGGTCATGGGCGTCGGGTGGTGGCGGAGCGGCCAGGGCATGGGCAGCCAGAGCATTGCTGATTTGGCAACGCAATCATACATATTCTCTAATGCATGGAATGGTCTTTCGGTCTGGTTCTTGCGCAGAATGAGCCGTCTCCACTCCCCACGCCATGACGAAGGACTTTTATGAAGCAATTTTTCACCACGATGGTGCGTCAAAGTTTTGTGCTTGCGGCCTTCGGTGCAGGCCTGACTGCAGCCCATGCCGGCAAAGCCAACGACACCCTGGTTTACGCCTCGGACAGCGAGGTTGAAAACGTCAGCCCGTACCACAACAACATGCGTGAAGGCGTGATCCTGGCCAACCTGGCCTGGGACACACTGGTCTACCGTGACCCCAAAACCGGTGAGTTCAAACCCCAGCTGGCCACCGCCTGGAAATGGGAATCCGCCACCGCGTTGCTGGTCACCCTGCGCCAGGGTGTCACCTTCCACAACGGTGACAAGTTCAGTGCCGACGATGTGGCCTACACCTTCAATGTGGTCACGGCGCCGGAGGCCAAAATCGCCACGCGCCAGAACACGGGCTGGATCAAAAACGTCGAAAAGCTCGGCGACTACCAGGTCCGCATCAATTTGAAGGCGCCGTTTCCGGCCGCGATGGACTACCTGGCCGGGCCCACGCCGATCTACCCCGCCGCTTACATGAAGAAGGTGGGCCTGGAGGGCTACAGCAAGGCGCCCATTGGCACCGGTGCCTACAAGATCACCGCCGTGGTGCCAGGCCAGGGCGTGACCATGGTGAAGAACACGGCCTACTTCAAGGACAGCCCGGCGGGCCAGCCGAATATCGGCACGGTGAAGTTTGTGGTGATCCGCGACCCGGAAGCGCGCGTGGCCCAGCTGATGACGGGCGCGGTGGACTGGATCTGGCGCGTGCCGTCCGACCAGGCCGAGTCGCTCAAGTCCAGGCCCAACACCACCGTGCTGAGCGGTGAAACCATGCGCGTGGGTTTCATGTCGATCAACAGCAACGGCACCACGCCGGAAGCCCTGCCCTTCAAGGACATCCGCGTACGCCAGGCCGTCAACCACGCCATCAACCGCAAGGGCCTGGCCGACAGCCTGGTGCGCGGCGGCAGCCAGCCGGTGTATTCGCCGTGCTTTCGCACCCAGTTCGGCTGCGAAACCGAAAAAGAGGTGAAGTACACCTACGACCCGGCCAAGGCCAAGGCACTGCTGGCGGCCGCGGGTTACCCCAACGGCTTCGACACCGACCTGTGGGCTTACCGCGAGCGTGAATATGCCGAAGCCATGGTGGGCGACCTGCGCAAGGTGGGCATACGCGCACGCCTGCATTTTGTGCAGTACCCGGTGCTGCGCACCGAAATCTACTCGGGCCGCGCGCCGCTGACCTTCCAGTCCTGGGGATCGTTTTCCATCAACGACGCGTCCGCGTTTGTCGGCAACTACTTTGAAGGCGGCCCGGACGACACGGCCAAAGACCCGCAGGTGATCGCACTGCTGAAAACCGCCGACAGCACGGTTGACAAGACCGAGCGCAAGAAGAAATATGCGCAGGCCCTGCAGCGCATCAGCGAGCAGGCCTACATGGCGCCCATGTTCTCCTACTCCACCAACTACGCCTTCACGCCGGACCTCAAATTCACGGCGCATGCGGACGAGCTGCCACGCTTCATCCAGGCCAGCTGGAAGTAGCCACGATGGCCCGGCCGTGCGCCGCATGGCTGGGCTGACCCGCGCAGTCCGCTAACGCAACAACCGGGGCATTCCCATGCTGCAATACATATTCCGCCGCTTTCTGGTGGCCCTGAGCGTCATGCTCACGGTGGCCGTCGTCAGTTTCATGCTGCTGCACCTTTCCGGCGACCTGGCGGCCTCCATCGCCGGTGCCGAGGCCAACGCCGCAGCCGTCGAGGAAGTGCGCGTCCAGTACGGCCTGAACCGCCCCATCACCACCCAGTTTTTTGACTGGCTGTGGGGCGCGCTGCACCTGGACTTCGGGCGTTCGTTCTTCTTCCAGAACACCGTGATGGAACTCATCGGCGAGCGCCTGCCCATCACGCTCAAGCTGGGTGCCGTGTCCCTGCTGCTGGCGGTGTCGGTGGCGATTCCGCTGGGCGTGCTGGCCGCCGTCTACCGCGACACCTGGATAGACCGGCTGGCCTTGATGGTGGCGGTGGTCGGCCAGGCCATGCCCAACTTCTGGTTTGCGCTGACGCTGATCCTGCTCTTCGCCGTCGGGCTGCACTGGTTGCCCGTTGCGGGCAACACCACCTGGCAGCACTTTGTGTTGCCGGCCATTGCGCTGGGCTACTACGCCATGCCGTCGCTGATGCGCCTGACGCGCGCAGGCATGCTCGACGTGCTGGGCGCGGACTACATCCGCACTGCGCGCGCCAAGGGCCTGAGCCCGGCACGCGTGGTGTTCAAGCACGCCTTGCGCAACGCCATCATTCCGGTTGTCGCCCTTGCGGCCGTGGAGCTGGGCTTCATGCTGGGCGGCTCGGTCGTCATTGAATCGGTCTATTCCATGCAGGGCCTGGGCCAACTCGCCTGGGACTCCATTTCGCGCAACGACTACCCCGTGGTGCAGGCCGTGGTGCTGATCATCGCCGTGTTCTACATCGGGCTGACATTCCTGGCCGATGTCTTCAACGCCGCGCTCGACCCCCGCATGCGCACACGCTAGGACATCACCATGAACGCACCTTCCCTGACCGTTTCCGCCGCGCCGGCGCTGCCGCTGCCGCCCGTCCCCGCCTGGCGCCGCAGCCTGCGGCGTGTGCTGGGCCACCGCGGCATGACGCTGGGCAGCATCCTGCTGGGCCTGGCCGTGGTGGCCGCCCTGTTCGCGCCCTGGCTCAGCCCGCATGACCCGTATGCGCAAGACGTGACCCAGCGCCTGATCCCGCCGTTCTGGCACGACAAGGGCAGCTGGGAGCACGTCTTCGGCACCGACAAGCTCGGCCGCGACTACCTGAGCCGCCTTTTGTACGGCGCCCGCGTATCGCTGGGCATCGGGCTGGTCGCGGCACTGGTGTCCGGGCTGATCGGCACCACCATGGGCGTGCTGGCGGGCTATTTCGGCGGCCGCGTCGACGCCGTGGTCAGCTACATCATCACCACCCGGCTGGCCATGCCGGTGGTGCTGGTGGCGCTGGCCACAGCTTCCCTCATCGGCGGCTCATTGCAGGTGGTCATCATCCTGCTGGGCCTGTTGCTGTGGGACCGCTTCGCCATCGTCACGCGCTCGGCCACGCAGCAGCTGCGCGACGCCGAATTCATCGCCGCCGCCAAGGCGCTCGGCGCGTCCACGCCCTACATCCTGGTGCGCGAACTGCTGCCCAACCTGATGGGCCCGCTGACCGTGGTGGCCACGCTCGAGATGGCGCACGCGATCCTGCTGGAATCCACCCTCTCCTTCCTGGGCCTGGGCGTGCAGCCGCCCACGCCGTCGTGGGGGCTGATGGTGGCCGAAGGGAAGGCCTACATGTTCTTCCAGCCCTGGGTCATCCTGGTGCCCGGGGTGGTGCTGGCCCTGCTGGTGCTGGCCATCAACCTGGTGGGCGACGGCCTGCGTGACCTGACCGCGCCCGACGGCCGCAACTGAAAGGGAACCCCCATGGACATTTTGCTGGACGTGAAAAACCTGCGTGTGGACCTGCCGACACCGGGCGGCATGCTGCATGCCGTGCGCGGCATCGACTTCCAGGTGCGGCGCGGGGAAATGCTGTGCCTGGTCGGCGAGTCCGGCTGTGGCAAGTCGATGACGTCGCTTGCGCTGATGGGCCTGCTGCCGCGCAAGGCCGTGCGCACCGCCGACCACATCCGCTTCGGCGGTGTGGACCTGCAGGGACTGCCCGAGCGGGAAATGTCCGCGCTGCGCGGCTCGCGCATGGCGATGATTTTCCAGGAGCCGATGACGGCGCTGAACCCGTCGTACACGCTGGGCGACCAGCTGTGCGAGGCGCTGCGCGCACACCGCAAGGTCAGCATGGCCGAGGCGCGTGAGCGTGCGCTGTACCTGCTCGAACGCGCGGGCGTTCCGCAGGCCGCAGACCGTTTGCGGCAGTACCCGCACCAGCTATCGGGCGGCCTGCGCCAGCGCGTGGTGATTGCCATGGCCCTGATGTGCGAGCCGGACCTGATCATTGCCGACGAACCCACCACCGCGCTGGACGTCACCATCCAGGCGCAGATCCTTAGGCTGATCCGTGAGCTGCAAAAAGAGTTCGGCACCGCGGTGGTCTTCATCACACACGACCTCGGCGTGGTGGCGCGCATCGCAGACCGCGTGGCCGTGATGTATGCGGGCGAAGTGGTGGAAACCGCGCCGGTGGCCGAACTGTTCGCCCACCCCGCCCATCCCTACACCCGCGGGCTGCTCAACTGCATTCCGGTACGCGGCAAGACCCTGCCCGGCAGCCGCCTGCAGGCCATCCCCGGCGTGGTGCCCAGCCTGGTGGGCAAGGTAGAGGGCTGTGCCTTTGCCAACCGCTGCAGCCAGGTACAGGCAGGCTGCGCCGCCACCCCGCCCTATGTGGCGCTGGACGCGGAGCATGCCGTGCGCTGCGTCGCGGCTTCACCCTTGCTGGCGGAGGCCGCATGAACCCCACCACCCCTTTGGCAACGCCCCCCGGCGGCAGCGAAGACATTGCGCTGGAGCTGTGCGCACTCAGCCGCGTCTTCAAACTCAAGCGCGGGCTGTTCACAGCGCCCGGTGAAATCAGGGCGGTGAATAACGTCTCCCTGCGCATCCGCAAGGGCGAAACCCTGGGCCTGGTCGGGGAGTCCGGCTGCGGCAAAAGCACCCTGGCCAAGATGCTGCTCGGGTTGCTGCCGCCCACCTCCGGCAATGTGCTGGTCAACGGCAAGGAAGTCGACAGCAGCCAACGCCGCGCCCTGGCGCGCCACATCCAGCCGATTTTTCAGGACCCGTATTCATCACTGAACCCACGCCGCACGGTGGCAGGCATTGTCGGGGTGCCCCTGGCCCTGCACAAAGTGGGCACTGCGCAGGAACAGCAGCGCAAGGTACGCGAGATGCTCGACCTGGTCGGCATGCCCGAGCGCACGCACAGCCAGTACCCCAACCAGCTTTCGGGTGGGCAGCGCCAGCGCGTGGCGATTGCGCGAGCGCTGGTGCTGCGCCCCGACATCCTGATTTGCGATGAGCCGACATCGGCGCTCGACGTGTCGGTGCAGGCGCAGATCCTGAACCTGCTGATGGACCTGAAGGCAGAGTTTGGGCTGACCTACTTCTTTATCAGCCACGACCTGGGTGTGGTCGAACACCTGGTGGACCGCGTGGCCGTGATGCATCGCGGCGCCATCGTTGAGCTGGGCACGCGCGAACAGGTCTTTGCCCGGCCCGAGCACCCCTACACCCGCATGCTGCTGGCCTCTGCCCTCACGCCCGAGCCCGGGCTGGGCGTGCCGGACATTGCCGCCGAAGCCATCGCCTGACGTTTTACCCATTCATTTCAACCGCGCAATTTCCCTTCAATTTCAAGGACCTCTCATGAGCCGTACCCAAGCCGTGGCCCAGACCCTCGCCTGTTTCGACGACGGGCGTTTCCAGCAAACGCTGGACCGACGCGTTGCCTACAAAACCGAAAGCCAGGACGCCGCCAGCGGCCCCATCCTGCACGCCTATCTGCAGGACGAAATCACGCCCAAGCTCAAGGAGCTGGGTTTTGCCTGCCGCATCGTCGACAACCCGGTGCCGGGCAAAAGCCCTTTCCTGCTGGCCGAGCGCATCGAGCCCGGCGCCGCCTTCACCGTGCTGACCTACGGCCACGGCGACGTGGTGCGCGGCTACGATGCCCAGTGGCGTGAAGGCCTGAGCCCATGGAAGATCGTGGTGGACGGCAACCGTTGGTACGGCCGCGGCACCGCCGACAACAAGGGGCAGCACACCATCAACCTGACCGCGCTGGAACAGGTGCTGGCCGTGCGCAGCGGGCGCCTGGGCTACAACGTGAAAATCATCCTGGAAATGGGTGAAGAAGACGGCTCACCGGGCCTGAACGAGGTCTGTGCCCTGCACCGCGATGCGCTGGCGGCCGACCTGTTCCTGGCCTCCGACGGCCCGCGTGTGTCGGCTTCGCGCGCCACGCTGTTTCTCGGCTCGCGCGGCGTTTTCAACTTCGACCTGCACCTCAAGCTGCGCGACGGTGGCCACCATTCGGGCAACTGGGGCGGCCTTTTGCGCAACCCCGGCATCCGCCTGGCCCACGCGATTGCCAGCCTGGTGGACGCCCGCGGCCGCATCCTGGTGCCCGGCCTGCTGCCCACCGCCATTCCGGCCAGCGTGCGCACCGCGCTGCAGGACATCGAGGTCGGCGGCGGCCCGAACGATCCCGAGATCGATCCCGACTGGGGCGAGCCAGGCCTCTCGCCGGCCGAGCGCGTGATCGGCTGGAACAGCCTGGAGGTGCTGGCCTTCACCACCGGCAACCCGGCCATGCCAGTGCATGCCATTCCGGCCGAGGCACGCGCGCACTGCCACATGCGTTATGTGGTGGGCAGCGACCCGGCGAGTTTTCTGGCGCACATCCGCAAGCACTTGCTGGCCCACGGCTTTGACGATGTGGAAGTGCGCGGCACCGACGTGAACATGGCCGCCACCCGCCTCGACCCCGACAACGCCTGGGTGCGCTGGGGCATGGCTTCCATCGAGCGCAGCACCGGCCGCCGCCCGGCCCTGCTGCCCAACCTCGGCGGCTCGCTGCCGAACGACGTGTTTTCTGAAACGCTGGGCCTGCCCACGCTGTGGGTGCCGCATTCGTACCCCGCCTGCTCCCAGCACGCCCCCAATGAACACATCCTGGTGGACACCACCCGCGAATCGCTGCAGATCATGGCCGGCATGTTCTGGGACCTGGCTGAAGAAGGCGCCGGCGTGATGGAGGAATGCGCATGAGCGCCGCGATGAATGCCGTGACGAACGACGTACAAGTGCCAGGCTGCGCCGCCACCGAATGGCTGGCCGGCCAGCGCCCCGCCATGCAGGCGGCCCTGGCCACGCTGGTCGACATCGACTCCAGCAGCCACGACAAGCCAGGCACAGACCGCGTGGCCCAGGCCATGGCAGGCTGGCTGCAAACCGCGGGCATCAGCGCCGAACACCGCGGTGATGTCGCCGAGGGAGACGTGCTGCTGGCCCGCCTGCCGGGCGCGCAACCTGCGGCAGCGCCGGTGGTGTTAATGGGCCACCGCGACACCGTGTTCCCCACCGGCACCGTGGCCCAGCGGCCCTGGCGCGTGGACGGCGAGCGCAGCTACGGCCCCGGTGTGTCCGACATGAAGTCCGGCCTGGTGCTGCAATGTTTTGTGATGATGGCGCTGCAGAAGCTGCCGCTGCTGCCCTTCCCTGTGCTGGGCCTTTTCACGGCCGACGAAGAAATCGGCTCGCAAAACGGGCGCATCGCCATCGAAAACCACGCGCGCGGCGCGCGGGCAGTCTTCAACTCCGAACCCGGCCGCGTCAGCGGCAACCTGGTCACCGAGCGCAAGGGCGGCGCCACCTTTTTGATCGAAGTCACGGGCCGCGCCGCCCACTCGGGCATGAACCACGCCGACGGCGCCAGCGCCATCGGTGCCCTGGCGCAACTGGTCACCGCCTTGCATGCCTTGACAGATTACAGCTGCGGCATCACCACCAATGTCGGCCTGATCAGCGGCGGCATGTCGACCAACACCGTGGCGCCCGCCGCGCAGGCCAAGCTGGACGTGCGCTTTCGCACCCTGCCCGAACGCCAGGCGGTGTTCGCCAGCATCCACGCCCTGGCCGCCGCGCCCGGCGTGCCGGGTACCACCATCCGCATCACACAAATGTCGGAGTCGCTGCCCCTGGAGCCCGAAGCCAGCAGCGACCTGATGCGGCGCTACAAAACGAGTGCGGCCCAGGTCGGCTTCGACGTTGCCGGTGAAGCCACGGGCGGTTGTTCCGACGCCGGGTTCACAGCCTCGCTCGGTATTCCCACGCTGTGCGGCGTTGGCCCGGTGGGCGCCAAGGCGCATACCGATAACGAATACTGCTGTCTCGATACGTTGGTGCCGCGTGCGCAGGCGCTGGTCAAAACGGTGTTGAGCCTGGCGGCTTGAACTGGCTAGCCGCGGCGATGTGACAAGCAGCGGGTCAGCGCAAGCGCTCCTGTTTTTATAGCTTCTCGCGCTTTCCCCAATTGGCTTGCAGGCATATTTCTCATGAAGAATTGGGCTTTCAGTGGCTGACTACCGGTCCCGCCAGCGTTAAGAATGGGCATTGAGGCATCTGCCCACGACTGGTTGTAAGTAACGTAGAGATGGAGTGATCCCCTCGGGTCAGACTTCAGCGCAACTCAACAAGGTGATGAAAGATTTTGTGGCGACCTAACGATGGACGCCATTTGCTTCTGCGCTCAATTCTCTCGAAAAGGCGCCGTCTGCTCTAAGCGGCCGCGGTGTGGGCTGTTCATGTTCAGTTGTTGTGCCGTAGGTGAATTTTCACTATCGCGTGTAGGTTACCTCTGCCCGGTCCGCACCAAGCCGCTTGATTAAAACGTTTGCTGAACTTCCTCTGCGCTAACTAATGAAAACGACTTGTGGCGGCCAGACGACGAGTGCGATTTAATTTGGTTTGCCGGAGCCGTTCAACATAAACTGGCAGTGGCTACCAATAAATAACGAATGGGCAGGGAGTGTATGACTCAGGCAGAAGCAGCTGTGGCGAAGGAGACGCCAGCGCGCGCACAAAGAACCAATAAGACAAGTTGTATTGCCGCTGTTTGTGTCGCCAATGTGTCTACTTGCGCTGCAGCCTTCGGTTTGCTTGCCCTACGCCCGTTCGCCCGTTTTCATCGGGGGACCATCTACTCGGCCAATCCGGGTTTTCGGCTTGGGTGATGGCTTTCACCACCGTAACCAAACTCGAAACCATCGTGCCCATCGCCGCGGCGCGTGAGACAAACTTTAGAAAACTCGTGGGCCAGGGCTATATCTCCGGCCATGCCACGCAAGACAAAACCCATGAGCGCATGGACGCTGGGCCGTTGCCGACATTCACAAAGCCGATGCCCTTGTCTTCCAGCGTGACTTCGGCCGTGACCTGTGCGTCCTCAGGCACGACGATCATAAAAGCTTGTGCTTCGGTGACGCCGCCGCCTGTGGTGTGGATGGCAAGTTGCTTTACCACAGCCGAGGTCAAACTCAAAACCTTTCTCTACACCCGCTATGGCACCGTGCAAGCCCAAGTTAATCACGTGACAGCCGACGCGGTTTCAGTCCGGTGGAGCGCTCCACACTAGGGGCAGATTTCAGCGATTCACATCTAAAAATTACGAAGAACTCCGCAATGACAATCGGCATTAAAAAGAAGAAGCCAAAAATATTGGGCATACCAGCCGGAGTGATTGTTGGCCTATGTGTATTGGGATATGTCGTTTCACTAAATGGAGTTCATGACGAAATGATCGTATTTCCTCTAATATTTTTTCCAATGCTTGCCACCATTGGTGTTGCTGCGATCGCAAATTTGGCATTCTGGTTTGCAACCGGAAGCACACCAAATAAAGACTCGCCTGGCTCGCCGACAAACGATGAACGTTTGTTAGAGGCCGCGCAACGCCCTGATCGTTTCTGGCTTGTGGCGTGCTATCGCTACCTTCAGCCCATCACGATGGTCGGCGCGGGGTACATAGCAATCTGTCCAGTTATCGGTGTTGTTATTTTGAAGTAATAGATTTGGAGAATGAGTTTCCCAAGAGTCTATTCGCGTCGATACGGCTAGTGTTGATTCAATCGTAGACGTTGCCGCAGAGGAATCGAGGTCAATAGGTGTGACACCGTAAAAGAATTCAAATTTCAGGTATGTGCATGATCAACCTTTAAGAGTTACCGTTTAATACCAATAAATCACGGGGAGAAATAATGAACAAATCCATATCAAATCTCTTGTTGCTTAGGCAACTGCCCATGTGGCTAACCTTTAGCATCTTGGTCTCTTTGGTCGCTCCGGTCTTTGCGGTGGACGCTCAGCAACTAACGCCCCCAACCAAGAGTCGGCCACCGGCGGGCACGCCCTTACCTCCCGCTAATCCTGATATTGCCAAAACATGGCAACCGGAAGTTCGACAAACCGTCGAGGGCGCCATTGCGCTTTTTGGTGCAGAACGCCGTCAAGCGGAAGATCTACCAAGTATTGCTGAGATTGGGCGCGTGCTTGGTGCTGAACTGGTACCGCTCACTCTTGCAAAAGGAATTCCAGACGTCTATGCCGCAGCTTGGCGTATCCGCGGGCTTTCAGTGAGCCCGCCGTGGCCCATTGATACAGAGTTTCGCTTTGGCGACCCACGCAAAGGTGGTCCCCTATTGTGGAAATCGTTTCGATACAGTAGCCGCCCCAAAGCATACAGCTACGTCCTGGATATTCCCTTTGAAACCCAAAAATTCTGTCTAGATCCCTACGAGTTGGCCATCTACTTCGGTGCTGATTTTTCCGGAATGGATGGAGGACCACATAACACCACTCATTACCCGCCCAAGTACGAGTGGGAAATGTTCGCCCGTGCCAAGTCAGGTCTGTACTTCTCCAACAAAGGGTTCCACATCTATGTGGACACCAATGTGGTTGATGGGCAGCTTATCGACGCGCGTTGCGTGAAAGTTCTTTCAATTTCAAGCCAAAGATTTTCTGAGAAAGGCGCCAAATGACGACGCTCAATGCCAATGCACTAGCCAACCTGCGCGCCTCCAGCAGCGGCGTACCCGCCTTCTTTGTAATGCAGCTTGAGGGACTATTGAACAACCCCGCCATGACATCGCTTGAAGGGTTGCGCCAGGAACTCAATGCCGGAACGGCCACTATTCGATTACCTGTTCCAGGCGAGGTGATTCCCGCCGGCGCGCATGCTTTTTACGACAACAACAATAGCATGGTCATACAGGCTCAGTATCTACAGCGCTACTCCCAGCTACCTCAGGCGATTGACGACATCGCTCATGAGTTTCGACACCATGAGTTGAAACGTGATCGAGACGACGCCTATCGAATGCTGCAAAACCCCTCCAATTCTTTGTCTATCCGAGCGGATGAATTCCTAAAAGCGATGCTCGATGATGAAACAGCAAGCCGCCTAGCAGGCTACAGGGCCTTGAAGGAGCTGCCTACTGAGTACGCAGGGCAAGCACAGCGCCTGCTAGCTACAAATGAGTTGTACCGAAAATTCGCGGATTTGGAAGCGGCAGGTAAAACGGATGCCCAGCTTATTGATGAATCACGCAACGTCATGGCCGGCTATGACAGTCGACGATATATCGACAGCTTTTTGAGTGAAGTAAAAACCAGGTTAGCGTTAGATATCGATGAGGTTCAGGCGCTACGCACCCAGTTGAATACGACTTATCCCAACGTACTGGGATATACCGAAACCGAGGAGTATTTCGCCGACGGTAGTAGCCAATACACCATTGAGCATTCTGACGGCTCCACTGAAAAATGGGTTTATGACGCAGCAGGAAAGCTTTACTCTTCACCGGATTATTCCCTTGCGGACTGGATGCTTTCTTCGTTGAAAGACTTGTCATCCGAATTGAATACGTATTTTCTATCGGCCCGCAACCTAATCATCCGCCGTGACCCCTTAGTTCTGGACCTGGACGGCGACGGCCTAGAACTCTCAGCCGCCAGCGGTTCCACTCTCTTCGACCACAACGCCGACGGCATAAAAACCGGCACCGGCTGGGCCCGGCCAGACGACGGCCTCCTCGTGCGCGACCTCAACGGCAACGGCACCATAGACACAGGCCGGGAGCTCTTTGGTGTAGATACCATCAAGAGCAACAACACACTGGCTACCGATGGCTTTGATGCACTGCGTGACCTGGACGCCAATGGCGATGGTTTCATCACCAGTGCAGATGCTGCATTTGGTGAACTCAAGATTTGGCAAGACGCCAACCAGGACGGCATTACCCAGAGCGGCGAGCTCAAGACCCTGATCGAGCTCAACATCACCAGCATTGGAGTCAACGGCAGCAGCGCCGGCCCACAAGCGGGGCAAGTGATCAATAACAACACCGTGGCCCTGAGCGCCACCTTTACCCAGAACGGCCAGACGCATACTGTTGGCGCGATCGACCTCGAGACCAATAACTTCTTTACTGAGTTCCCGCCGGAGGTGGTGGACGAGGCCGGCAACCCCGTTCCCATCACCGAGCAAGCCCGGGCATTGCCGCAGATGAACGGTGCTGGCATGGTGCGCAACTTGCGGGCCGCCGCCAGCATTGACGGTGACTTTTCGAGCGCACTGCAAACTTTCGCCGCTGCCACCACGCGAGATGGCCAGCGCGGTCAGCTGGATGAACTTGTTCAGAAATGGTCTGAGACCTCCAGCTTCCCGGCAGGCTTGCTGGGTTCGGGCGGATTTAACATTATTTACACCCTGCCTCCTGGTGTGTCGCAGTCACACTTCACGAACATGGTGAACGTGCTGGAGAAGTTCAACGGCAGCCGCTTTTATAGCAAAGAAAGTGGCGGCCCCCGGCCCGCCGGCTTTGCCATACAGGCGACGACAGACCCCACCACAGGGAACGTTACCTATACCTATATCGTTAGCCCCCCAGCCCAGCAGGTCGCGTTGCTTCAGCAGGCCTACGACGCATTGAAAGAAAGTGTGTACTCCGCACTTGTTGTTCAGACGCGGTTGAAGCCCTACCTCGACAGCATTGAGCTGGCGATTGATGAGACCGGCGTTCATTTCGATACCACCGCTGCGCAGGCCATGGCCAACACCCGGGCTGTGAGTGACACGTACAACACAGCCATCGACCTGGTTGAGTTGCACAAGTACGCCTCCGCCACGGTTAAAGCAGTGGGCTGGGAACCTTATTTCACGCTTCAGAGCATTCTTGAAAACAACACCAGCACGCCTGAAATTCAGGCCATGCTTGCGGCGGAGCATGTTGCCGTACTGGGAAGCGGCGACACCAACCACGCGGTGCAGGACAACGCAAACTGGGCGGTGGTTGGCAGTGCCGGCGCCAACGTGATTTCTGGCGGCGGTGGCAACGACGAGTTGTATGGCGGCGCCGGCAATGACACCATCAATGGCGGTGCGGGCGTTAACCTGCTGGATGGCGGTGACGGTGACGACGTGCTGTACGCCGACCAAACCTCTACCTCCAACACCCTGATCGGTGGTGCCGGTAATGACACGCTGAGCGCGTTTTACTATGGCCCGAACAACAACGTGTTTGAAGGCGGAACCGGTGATGACAACATCGTCGGCACGTGCTTTACAGACACCTACAAGTTCAACCTGGGCGACGGGCAGGACACCATCACCGAGAACCAGTCCAACTTCAGGCCGACTGACACGCTGGTGTTTGGTGCGAATATTCTGGTTGCAGACATCAGCTTCGTTCGCGTGGGCAACGACATGGTGTTCAGCCACGCCAACGGCACCGACAAGATCACCGTCAAGGGTTGGTATGCCGATTCGGGTTACCAGATCGAGCGGGTCGAGTTTGCCGACGGCACTGTATGGCTGGAGCCAGTCCTGACCTCGGCCGGGCTGGAAGTTACCGGTACGGCCGGTAACGATGTGATGACCGGAACTGTCATGAACGACATCATTCATGGTGGCGCTGGCAACGACGACATCCGCGGAGGCGCAGGTGTGAACATCCTCGACGGCGGCGATGGCGACGACGTGCTTTATGGCGAGCAGAGTTCCACGTCCAATACCTTGATTGGCGGCGCCGGTAATGACACGCTGAGCGCTTTTTACTACGGCCCGAACAACAACGTGTTTGAGGGAGGCACAGGCAACGACACCATCGTCGGCACTTGCCTTACCGACACCTACAAGTTCAACCTGGGCGACGGGCAGGACACCATCACCGAGAACCAGTCCAACTTCAGGCCGACTGACACGCTGGTGTTTGGCGCGGGCATTCTGGTCAGTGATATCAGCATGGGTAGGTCAGGCAATGACATGATCTTCCGCCATGCCAACGGCACCGACAAGATTACGGTGACAGGCTGGTTTGCCGATGCCGGCTACCAGATCGAACAGGTCGCGTTCGCCGATGGCACGGTCTGGGATTCTGCCTATATGGCCAGTATGTCCGGCCTGACCCTGACGGGAACCGGCACTTTGCAGGGATCACAGTACGACGACGTACTGACCGGCATGGGTGCTCTGGGACACCTGATTGGTGGTGCCGGCAACGACCTGCTGACGGTTCCGCACAACACCGGCACGATTGGCGCGAACACCTATGAAGGCGGCACAGGCGACGATACGCTCATTGGCAGTTACGCGGGCGATACCTATGTCTTCAACCTGGGTGATGGCCACGACACCATCACTGATGATGTGCGCTTTTACCCCAATGCGGCTGCGCCAGATTATTTTGCTGCGCATCCGGACGACGAAGGCTACCGGGACACGCTGGTGTTCGGCGCAGGCATTACCCAACAAGACGTAACCGTCTCGCGCACCGGCAATGACGCCGTCTTCACGCTCAATAACGGCGCTGACAGCATCACCATCAAGGACTGGTTTGACGGCACCATCTTCAGCAGGCTGGAGAGAATTTCTTTTGCCGACGGCACGATATGGACGGGTGCGGCTGTGACGGCGGCAGCGTTGACCGTGACTGGCACAGCCGCAGACGACACGCTGGGCGGCACAAGCGCAGCAGATGTGTTCGACGGCCAGGCCGGAGACGATGCCTTGTACGGCGGCGAAGGTAACGACGTCTACCTGTACAGCCGGGGTGATGGTTCCGACACCATCATCGATTACGACGAGACGGCGGGCAACCTGGACACCCTGCGTTTCGACGGCACCGTGCTGGCTGGCGACGTGACCACCAGTCGCGACCAGCAGAACTTGTACCTCAGCATTCRGGGCACCACGGACCGAATCACTTTAGCGAACTGGTTTCTCGAGGATGCACGCAAGGTCGAACGCGTCCAATTCGCTGACGGCACGGTGTGGGATCAGCAGGCCCTTGCCGCTACATCTGCGTATGTGGGCACCGAAGGCCTGGACGTCATTACCGGAGGGGCCGGCAGCAACACCTTCAACAGCGCAGGCGGAGACGACTACATCTTCGACACCGCCGGCGGCAACGACGTGTACCTGTACAAGCGCGGAGACGGTTCAGATCACCTCTACGACCTGGACGCCACGGCCGGCAACATCGACACCGTGCGTTTCGACGCCAGTGTGCTGGCTGGAGACGTCACCGTCACCCGCGACCAGGACAACCTGTACCTGAACATCTCCGGCGGCACTGACCGCATCCAGCTCAGGAACTGGTTCAACGGCGACCAGTTCAAGATCGAGCAGGTCCAGTTCGCCGACGGCACCGTGTGGGACTCGCAAACCCTGGCCGCCTCGGCCACCGTCATTGCACTCAATGTCGTCGGTACAGCCGGCGACGACTACCTGTCGGGTGACCTCGGCAACGACACCCTGCAAGGACTGCAGGGAGACGATGTGCTTTACGGCCGCGAAGGCAACGACGTTTACCTGTACAGCCGGGGTGACGGATCCGACACCACCGTTGAGTACGACGAGACGGCAGGCAACACGGACACGTTCCGCTTTGACAGCACGGTGCTGGCCAGCGACGTGACCACCAGCCGCGACCAGCAGCACCTCTATCTCAATATCGCAGGAACAAACGACCGCATCACCCTGGGCAACTGGTTCCTCGACAGCGCGTACAGGATCGAGCGCGTTGAGTTCGCCGATGGCACGGTCTGGGATCAGGCCGCCCTGGCCACCACGTCTACCTACGTGGGCACTGCCGGTGACGACTTCCTGCTGGGCTCCAATGGCAACGATGTTTTGCGCGGTGACGGCGGTAATGACACCCTTTACGGCGGGGTCGGGCTCGATGTGCTGGAAGGCGGCGCGGGCAATGACTATCTCAACGGAGGCGCTGGAGCCGACACCCTGAGCGGAGGCACTGGTGACGACAAATTCTTCCTGGCTCGCGGCTATGGAAGTGACGCCATTGAGGAAGACGACGCCACGGCCGGCAACGTGGACATTGCCCAATTTGATGCCGGTATCGCCGCGGACCAGCTCTGGTTCCGTGAGGTCAACAACGACCTTGAGGTCAGCATCATCGGCACCGACGACAAATTCATGGTCAGCAACTGGTACTTGGACAGCCAGTACCATGTCGAGCAGTTCAAGACCAGCGGCGGGCTGACGTTGCTCAACACCCAGGTGCAAAACCTCGTGCAAGCCATGGCATCGTTCAGCCCGCCGGCAGCAGGTGAGACCACCTTGCCTGCCAGCTACCAGAACAGTCTGGCGCCGGTGATTGCTGCCAACTGGCAGTAATAGCGTTGAAGCATATTGCTCGCTGAAATCGCCCGACGGCTTCCGCCAGGTTGCCGTCGGCCGTGATTCCCGGCGGGCCCGGGCGCTATTATTTTTGTAGCTGCTTGCGCTTATCCCTGTTGGCTTGCAGCCATTTTTTTCGTGAAAAAAACAAGCTTTCGGGGCGCTATTTCCGGCCTCAACCTGCGCCCACAGGTCCCAAACCGCCTTTTTTCGCCGTTTTGACAGCTTTTCTGAGCATCGAAACCGCCTTCAGCCCAATAGGGACAAGCGCAAACAGCTATTAAATTCATAGCGCCTTACTTGCACTCGCGGCCGGCTAATCCGCCAGGCCAGGCCATCAAACCAGCTCTTCACCCCGCATCCGCTCCCCCAGAAAGTCCAGAAAGCTCCGGACCGCCGGAATCTGTCCGCGCCGCGAAGTGAACACCGCATGCGCCACACCGGGACGAAGCGCCCAGCCGGGCAGCACAGGCACCAGCAACTGCGCCTGCTGCTCTACCGCGCTCAGGGACTCGGGCAAAAAACTCATGCCGGTGCCCGCCAGCACGGCCAGCTTCAGGGTTTGCAGGTCGTCGGCCACATAACGCGGCTGGTGCTGCAGCACAAACTCTTTTCCGTCGGGGCCCAACAGCGTCCACGACGCCCGGCCGTCCACCCAGGACATGGCGACGGTGTCGAGCTTGTGCAGGTCTTCCGGTTTTTCCGGCGTGCCCTGGCGCCTCAGCAAATCCGGGCTGGCCAGCAGGCGCCCGGAGCCGGCACCCAGGTTTTTCACGATCAGGCTGCCGCTGTCTTCCAGCGTGGGCCGCACGCGCAGGGCAATGTCGATGCCCTCTTCCACCAGGTCAATCACCCGGTTGGTCACGCGCATGTCGACTTTCACGTGGGGGTGAAGCGCCATGTAGCGCGGCACCAGATAGCCCACCGTGCTTTGCGCCAGCGTCACCGGGCAGGTGATGCGCAGCGTGCCGCGCGGCTCGACCTGCATTTGCGCCACGGCTTCCGATGCGGCCAGCGCCTCGTCGCGCATGGCGATGCAGTGGCGCAGGTAAATCTCGCCAACCTCGGTCAGTGAAAGCTTGCGGGTGGTGCGCTGCAGCAGCCGCGCGCCCAGCCGCGCCTCCAGCTCGGCCACGCGGCGCGACAGGCGCGACTTGGGCAAACCCAGCGCCCGGCCGGCGGCGGCAAAGCCGCCCCGCTCCACCACTTCGGCGAAGTACAGCATGTCATTGAGGTCTTGCATGGGAAAAGTCCTTTCGTCGCCTTTACTCGCCTTGCGCCAGGTGCGATGGCGCCAGATCGAAGGCATTTCGTGATTTTGCGGTGTTTATTGTCTCATCAGTAGAACGATAAGTCGCATTATTGCCAACTTATCAAACACTCGACTCATCCGCACAATCTATCCCATGGCTGCGGTTCAAGGTGAACACGGCCTGAAAACCGGTTTATCCCACCCGATCAATCACTTCAATTCAAGGAATTCACCATGACCAAGCTTCTTCACATCGACTCCAGCATCCTTGGCGGCAACTCGGTTTCCCGCCAGCTCACAGCCCAGATCGTGGCCTCATGGCGCGCCGCCAACCCCGGCACCGAAGTCAGCTACCTCGACCTGGCAGCCGACACACCTTCCCACCTCTCCGCCGAATCACTCGGTTTCCGCATGCCTGCCGGCACCGCCCTGAGCGACGTGCAAAAGCGCGAAAACGCCGTGTCTGAAGCCCTGGTGACGCAATTCCTGGCCGCCGACGTGATCGTTGTGGGCGCACCGCTCTACAACTTCGCAATTCCCAGCCAGCTCAAGGCCTGGATCGACCGCATTGCGCAAGTCGGCCGCACCTTCAAGTACACCGACAAAGGCCCCGTGGGCCTGGCCGGCGGCAAGACGGTGATCGTGGCGTCCGCCCGCGGCGGCGTCTATTCAACCAGCGACGCGATGACAGCCCTGGAACACCAGGAGAGCTACCTGAAAGTGGTGTTCGGCTTCTTCGGCATCACCGACGTGCGTTTTGTGCGCGCTGAAGGCCTTGCCATGGGCGAAGCCGCCAAGGCTGCCGCACTGGAAGCTGCGCAGATTGAAATCGTGACCCACACGCAAAAGCCTGCCAACCAGGAAAAAGCCGCGCTGGCGGCCTGAGCCACAGGCGTCCGGCACCCATGCCGGAACGCCGTACGGAAAAAAGCCCGCAACTGCGGGCTTTTTCGTTTTCGCCAACATCATCGGCCTGATGCACACGGCCCGACACGTTGCGCCGTGCAGCGTCATGGAGGAGCGTGTTCAACCCTCACCGCCACGGGGCCGGGGCGCCGCATGGCGTCCAGCCCTGAATCAAGCCGCCCGAGCCGAACCAGGCCGTCTGAAAAAGCGAAGTCCTTGTGATAAATCGCCAGATTGCCCCACGGAGCGTAATAACCGATATCGCCGGTGGAGGGCTTGTGCCCCACCGGCGCACCCTTCGTTGACAGCGCACGCGGCAAATCAGCGACTTTTTCCGTGGCCGCGTAGTCTTTCAGGACCAGGTTCAGCGGAAGCAGTGCCGCAAAATCTCTGGCGCTGTCATTGCTGTCAAGTGTTGCCGTCGCAATGACGATGCCATCCACGCTCATCTGAATTTTCATCACGGGTGCCTTCCTGCGGGGCGTCGGGTCAGATGGTTGTTGGGAAACTGCCCGAGTGTCGCCGCCCGCAGCAGCGAGACTACTCGCGCAAAGCAGTGGAAGCATCAGCGAGGCGCAAAACCTCCGTCTGCGCGCGGCGAAGTGAAAGGCGGTCTCGCGTTCGACGCAGACGCCGCTCACCACATTGATGATCGCCCGAACCGCCATCAGGCGCCGGTCTGCACCAGGTGCTTGCCGAAGAACGCAGTCAGCTTGCCCCACGGAATCATCGTCACCCGGTCATACAGATCCACGTGGCCGGCGCCCGGAACAATAAACAACTCCTTCGGTTCAGCGGCCCGCTTGTAGGCGTCTTCGCTGAATTCTTTCGAGTGCGCCTGGTCGCCCGTGATGAACAACATGGGGCGAGGCGAGATCGTCTCGATGTCATTGAACGGGTAAAAGTTCATGAACTTGACGTTGCTGGCCAGGGTCGGGTGCGTGGTGGTTCGCGGCGATCCGCCCGTGGGCGTGTATTCGCCTCGCGGTGTGCGGTAGAAGTCGTAAAACTCGCGCTGGATGGGGTGCGTGTCCGCCGTCAGTTGATGCACGGTGCCACTGGTGTACTGGATCGCACCGCCTTTGAATTCCACATCGCGCTGCTCGGCGGCGGCGGCAATGATCTGCTTGCGCTGCTCGAGCGTCTGCGAATGATTGAGGGCGTCGCGGTTGGCCGCGCCCATGTCGTACATGCTCACTGTGGCGATGGCTTTCATGCGCGGGTCAATCTTCGCCGCACTGATGACAAAACTGCCACTGCCGCAAATCCCGATGGCGCCGATCTGCTGCCTGTCGACAAACGCCTGGCTACCGAGGTAATCCACTGCAGCGCTGAAGTTCTCGGCGTACAGGTCCGGCGCAACGGCATTGCGCGGCTGGCCGTCGCTGCCGCCCCAGAAAGCGAGATCCAGGGACATGGCCACAAAGCCCTGCTCCGCCATCTTGGTGGCGTACAGGTTCGCGCTTTGCTCCTTCACCGCACCCATGGGGTGGCCCACAACGATGGCCGGGTTGCGTTTTTTCCGGTCAAGCGTTTTGGGAATGAAAAGATTCGCCGCGACGTTCATCCGGTACTGATTCCTGAAAGTCACCTTCTGCATGGTCACCTTGTCGCTCTTGTAAAAGTTATCGGCACCACCGGGCCTGCCTGGTATGGCCGGCGTATCCGCCGCAAAGGCAGCGCCTCCAACGGTCGAAAGCATGCCGGCCGCAGCCACGCCTGTTCCAGTCATTCTCAAAAACTCACGGCGACCAGAGGCGTCGCTGGACAGTTCGACCGCTGCGCGGCCGTCGTTCTCTGATGGTGTTTTCATGGTCGATGTTCCTCTTTGGTTGGGTCAGAAGGCACTACGCGTGACGGTTGCCCTTGTTCGACGTGGTCCGTGTTCCGTTCGCAGTTCCTGAAGTTTGCCAAGTACCTTTAACATTGACTAGGTAATGAATTCTTAATGAATTTGTTAGTATGGCTAATCAGTAGCCCACGAAACAGAGACCCGCAATGCCTCGACGCAATCTCAACGACCTCTTGGCCTTCGTCACCGTGGCGCGCCAAGGCAGCTTCACCCGGGCCGCCGCCACGCTGGGTGTGACCCCGTCAGCGCTGAGCCAGGCCATCCGGGGGCTGGAAGAAGGCTTGAAGATCCGGCTGCTCACACGCACCACACGCAGCGTCGCGACGACATCTGCAGGCGAGCGGCTGATGAAGGCGATCGGCCACCGCTTTGACGAAATCGAGTCTGAACTCGACGCATTGACCGACCTGCGCGACAAACCTGCAGGCACCGTGCGCATCACGTGTGGCGACCACGTGCTGCAAAGCACCCTGCTGCCCAAGCTCGCGCCACTGCTTCGCGAGTATCCGGACATCAAGCTGGAGTTCGACGTGAACTATGGTTTTCGCGACATCGTGGCCGACCGTTTTGATGCCGGCGTACGCTTGGGAAACACAATCGACAAAGACATGATCGCCTTGCCCATCGGCCCGCCGCTGCGCATGGCAGTAGCGGCTTCACCCGGTTATTTTGCGGTCCATTCCATCCCCAAAACACCGCACGACCTCACCGCACACCAGTGCATCAACCAGCGCATGCCTACTTCCGGCGGGTTGTACGTCTGGGACTTTGAGCGCCGCGGTCGGCAGGTCAATGTCCGGGTGGATGGCCCGCTGATCTTTAACACGACAACGCCGCAGGTCGACGCGGCACTGGCGGGGTTGGGCATCGCATTGCTGCCGGAAGACGAACTGACGGCGCACATTGAAGCCGGGCGGCTGGTGCGCGTTCTGCAGGACTGGTGCCCAAAATTTTCCGGCTACCACCTGTACTATCCCAGCAGACGCCAGCCTTCACCGGCCTTCTCGCTGGTGGTGAAAGCGTTGCGAGTGAGTGGATCCGATAGATAAGATGGTTGGCGCCCTCGTGTGGCGAAGCCGAACAGACTTAAAAGTAATTAACAAACGACGAATAGGTAGTTCGCTTTGCACGGCGGCACTCCTACATTTATAGGCTGACCGGCGCCCCAGGACGCAGATGAGAAAGATGAAGATGACAGCGACTTTGACTCCGAACGACCGTGCCGATGCATCGGCAGCAACGCATACCCAATCCTCCATCGAGATCCGGCCTTTTGAMGCCCCGCTGGGCGCCGAGGTGCTGGGCATGGATTTGTCCACACCGCTCACCACAGCTGACTTCTGCCGCATCCACCGCGCACACCTGGACCACCACGTGCTGGTCTTTCGCGACCAGCGCATCACGCCGCAGCAACATGTTGATTTCAGCCGCCGCTTTGGGCCGCTGCAAATTCATGTGTTGAAAAACTTCCAGTTGCAAAACCACCCTGAAATCCTGATCGTCTCCAACATCAAGGAAAACGGCGAACCCATCGGCCTGGGCGACGCCGGCCATTTCTGGCACTCTGACCTGTCATACAAGGACAAACCCAGCCTGGGCTCATTGCTGCATGCCCAGGAGTTGCCCTCCGAAGGCGGCGACACCCTCTTCGCCAACCAGCACACCGCCTGGGACACCCTGCCCGACGCGCTGAAGACAGCTGTGCAGGGCCTGCGCGCCGAACACACCTACCTCGCCAAATACGAAGAGCTGCGCAGCCGCAACCCGTGGCGACCCAAGCTCACACAAGAGCAGGTTGAAGAGGTCAAGCCGGTGGTCCACCCGGTGGTACGCACCCACCCTGAAAACGGCCGCAAGGCGCTTTTTGTCAGCGAGCATTTCACCACCCGCATCCTGGGCATACCAGAGGACGAAAGCAAAGCGCTGCTCAGCGAACTGTTCGAACACACCTCACGCCCCGAACTCATCTACCGCCACCAATGGCAGCCGCACGACATGGTGTTCTGGGACAACCGCTCAGTCACCCACCTGGCAGCAGGCACCCCCGACCACCTGCGCCGCAAGCTCTACCGCACCACCATCGAAGGCGACGCCCCGTTTTAAGCAGAAGCCTGCGTCCGCTATTCGGGTTTCGGTTTTAGGTATCCCGGTTTCAGGTATTCCTCGACCCCACCCCTTCTGTATGCGCCGAGGAGCGCAGGGCCAGACGGATCAGGGCAAAAACTTGTTTGAGCCGAAGGCGAGTTGTTTTTGACCCCGGCTGGACCGAGCACCGCAGGCTGCCCGTAGCGAAGCGAAGGGACGCAGACAGCAGGGTCGCCTTTTCTTTGCTTACTTTCTTTTGGCGAAGCAAAAGAAAGTGAGTTGCATGCCGGGCAACCCCCGGCCAACCACTCTCAGCAAAAAGCGTAGCCGCCGAACAAGAGCAGCAACGGGAAACGCAAGCTCAGGCGTGCTTCTTAACCCACCCCACATAAGCATCCACCCACCCCTGCAAAAACTTGCGGCTGCCTTCACTGATGCTGCCATCAGCGTCGTACAAACCTTCCTTGTTGTGGACAAAAGCCTCAGGCTGCCCCAGCGTAGGCACATTCAGGTAGGCCAGGATATTGCGCAGGTGCTGCTGGGCAAGCGCGGTGCCAATGGCGCCAACCGATGCTCCAATCACGCCGGCAGGCTTGCCGTCCCATGCACTCTGGCCATAAGGCCGTGAGGCATGGTCAATGGCATTTTTCAGCACACCGGRAATCGAGCGGTTGTATTCAGGCGTGACAAACAGCAGGCCCTGCGCCGCCTTGATCTCGCCCTTGAGCCGCTTCACCTCTGCCGACGGATTCCCGTCGTCGTCCTGGTTGTAGGGCGGCAGGTCGTCAATGCGCACATGCGTGAAGCTGAAGTCCGCGGGAAACAGCTTTTCAAGCGCGCCTGCGAGTTTTTTGTTGAACGAGTCCTTGCGGATGCTGCCGACGACGACGGCGATGTTGTATTGGGCCATGGGGTTCTCCAGGAAGGTGAGGATGAAAGGGTTTGATCAGCGAATGCACGAATTCGCAAAAGGCATTCCCGGTTTTAAATCAATTCACCGCCGCGCGCTGTAGGACTTCAGGACAGAAATACCCCAAGGTTCCGCAGCGCTGCCCGCTTCCCGTCAACACGCCAGGCCGCCTCTGCGCAAAACCAGACAGCACCCCAACAGCCGACTGCCCGGGATGCAGCAACAAAGCAACCCGGACGCCCTGAAAACCCCGAAATCACCCTTGAATCAGCCCGAAATCACTGGCATGGATGCTGCGATGTTGAGCCTGTCAACCACTCACTCCTCACGCCATGAATATCACTCGCTTCCTCGGTCTCACAGCTTTGTCGTTTGGCCTCCTGTCCACTCAAGGCCATGCCGCCCCCCCACCTGAACGAACCGAAATCCGCTACCAGGGCTGGGCCGGCCAGGTCACCTGGATCGAGTTGGCCGAAGACCTGGGCTACCTTGCGCCGCTCAAGGCCAAATGGGTGGGCAACACCATCAGCGGCCCGCAAGACATCCAGAGCGTGGTCACCGGCGATGTCGACCTGGGTGGCGCCTTCAACGGCGCGGTCGTGAAGTTGCTGGCCAAGAAAGCGCCGATCAAGGCGGTGCTGGGCTACTACGGGGTGGACGAGAACACCTGGAGCGGCTACTACGTCAAGGAAGACAGCCCGATCAAATCCGCACGCGACCTGATCGGCAAAAAAGTTGCGGTGAACACGCTGGGCGCACACCACGAGTTCATGGTCCGCGAATACCTGGAACGTGCCAAGCTCAGCGAAGCGGAAGCCAAACAGGTGACGCTGGTCGTAACGCCGCCGGTCACCGGTGAACAGGTACTGCGCCAGGGCCAGGTCGAAGTCACCACCCTGGGCGGTGTGCTGCGCGACAAGGCGCGGGAGCGCGGCGGCATACGCCCGCTGTTCACAGACCGGGACCTGTACGGCAACTTCACGGCAGGCTCCATCGTTCTGCACAACAAGTTCATCGAACAGAATCCCAACACCAGCCGCCACCTGGTGTCGGCCCTGGCGCGTTCGATCGAATGGGCGCGCAACACACCGCCTGCCGAGGTCCGGGCACGTTTCGTCAAAATCATTGACGGCCGCAAGCGCGCCGAAAGCGCAGACACCATCCAGTACTGGAAGAGCACCGGCGTGGCGGGCACGGGTGGCGTGATCAAGGACAAGGAGCTGCAGATCTGGATCGACTGGCTGGTCAAGGACGGCCTGCTCAAACCCGGCCAGGTCAAGCCCACTGACCTCTACACCAACGCCTTCAACCCTTATTCCAATACCTCCAACAGCGGCGACAAGCTGGCGGCCGCCAAATGAGCGCCGCAAAAATCCGCTTTGAAAACGTCAGCAAGGAGTTCACCGTTCGCGCGGACGACGGTGGCGCGGCCAAACGATTTGTTGCCGTGCACGACGTGACACTGGACGTTCGCCCGGGCGAGTTCCTGGTGCTGGTCGGGCCCAGCGGCTGCGGCAAGTCCACCCTGCTTGACCTGCTGGCCGGCCTGGCGCTGCCCACCAGCGGCCGCGTGCTGATTGACGGTCAACCCATTACCGGCCCGGCACGCGACCGGGGCGTGGTGTTCCAGCAGTACGCCCTCTTCCCCTGGCTCAGCGCACTGGACAACGTGGCCTTTGGCCTGGAGGTGGCGGGCGTGGGCAAACGCGCCCGGCGCGAGAAGGCCGCGCACTACCTAGAGCTGGTGGGCCTGACCGATTTTTCCAACCGTTTTCCGCATGAGCTTTCGGGCGGCATGAAGCAGCGCGTGGCCATTGCGCGCAGCCTGGCTTACGAGCCGCAGGTGCTGCTGATGGACGAGCCCTTTGCCGCGCTCGATGCGCAGACACGCGAGACGCTGCAGGAAGAGCTGGTCGAAATCTGGCAGCGCACCGGCAAGACGATTGTGTTCATCACGCATGGCATCGACGAGGCCGTGGTGCTGGGCCAGCGCGTGGCCATCATGACCACCCGGCCGGGCCGCATCAAGCAGATCGTGGACATCCCCGAGTCCTTGCGCAGCGGCACCGACGACGTGCGCTCGCTGCCGCTGTTCGGCGAGCTGCGCCACGAAATCTGGTCGCAGCTGCATGACGAGGTGGCATCCGCCCGCCGCGAGCGCCGCGCCCGTATTTCCTCACAACCCATCCTCAAGGAAATCGCCCATGTCTGATATTGCCCTGAACGCGGGCGCCGCACCGCTTACCCTTCACACGCCGCCGCTCTGGAAACGCCTGCAGGCACAAGTTGCCAACGCCACCTGGCGCTCCGGCCTGATCGTGGCGCTGGCCCTGCTGTGGGAATTGGCGCCGCGCCTGGGCCTCACCGACCCGACCTTCCTGCCGCCGCTCAGCGAGGTGCTTGCCGCCGGCTGGGCATTGGCACTGAACGGCCAGCTGTGGGAGCACACCTCCATCAGCCTGGCCCGTTCGCTCGGCGGCTTGCTGCTGGCCGTCGTGTTCGCGATTCCGCTGGGGCTGGCCATCGGCTGGTACCGGCGCCTGGGCAACACGCTCAATCCGCTGATTGAGCTGTTGCGCAATACCGCGCCGCTGGCATTGCTGCCGGTCTTCCTGCTGCTGCTGGGCATTGGCGAGGTGTCCAAGGTCTCCATCGTGGTGTATTCGTGCGCCTGGCCCCTCTTGCTCAACACCATCTCGGCCGTGCGGCAGGTGGATCCGCTGCTCGTGAAGTCGGCCCGCACCATGGGCGTGACACCGCGCCAGCTGTTCCTGAAGGTCATCCTGCCGGCTTCCGTGCCCACCATGTTCGTGGGCATCCGCCTGGCTGCGGCTTCGGCCATGCTGGTGCTGATTGCCGCCGAGATGGTGGGTGCCAAGGCCGGGCTGGGCTACCTGATCATCTACGCCCAGTTCAGTTTCCTGATTGCCGACATGTACTTCGGGATCATCGCCATCACCGCCATCGGGGTCACGCTGAACTTCGCGCTGCAGGCGCTGGAGCGTCACTTCACGGCGTGGAAGCCTGCTTCCACCCACAGCTGACTCCTTTACCCACAGAAAGACATCCCTCATGACTCAACGCAAACTTCGCCTGGGCGCATTCATCATGGCCACGGGCCACCACATCGCGGCCTGGCGGCATCCTGGCTCGCAGGTTGATTCAGGCGTCAACATCGACCACTACATCGAGGTCGCCAAAACCGCCGAGCGCGGCCTGTTCGACCAGGTGTTTGTGGCCGACAGCCCGGGCGTCGCATTCCACGGTACCGACGAAGCCTTTAGCCGGCAGGGCCGCGTGTCCTACTTCGAACCGGTCACGCTGTGGGCGGCCTTATCGGCTGTGACAAAACACATCGGCTTCGTAGCGACGGCTTCCACCACTTATGAAGACCCCTTCCTGCTGGCGCGCAAGTTCGCCTCGCTGGACCACATCAGCAAGGGCCGCGCGGCCTGGAACGTGGTGACCACGGGCGCCGACAACGTCTACGGCAATTTCGGGCTCGACAAACACCCCGACCCCGAGGTGCGTTATGAGCAGGCCCATGAGTTCATCGACGTGGTGAAGGGCCTGTGGGACAGCTTCGAAGACGACGCCTTCATCCGCAACCCCGAAACAGGCAGCTACTTTGACCCGGCAAAGCTGCACGAGATCAACCACCACGGCAAATACTTCAAGGTGCAGGGTCCGCTGAACCTCGAGCGGCCGCCGCAAGGCTACCCCGTCATCGTGCAGGCCGGTTCTTCCGAACCTGGGCGCGAACTCGCGGCGGCCACCGCCGAAGCCATCTTCACGGCCTGGACCAGCCTGGCGGAAGCGCAGGCCTTCTACCGCGACGTGAAAGGCCGCCTGGCCAAGTACGGCCGTCGGCCTGAGCAGTTGCTGATCCTGCCTGGCATCTCGCCCGTGATCGGCCGCACGCAGGCCGAAGCTGAAGCCAAGTGGGCCGAGCTGCAAAAGCTCATTCACCCTTCAGTGGGGTTGAACACCATTGCTCAATTCTGGCCCGGCGAAGACCTCACGAAGTGGGACCTGGACGCCCCGCCGCCCTACATTCCCGAACCGCCCAAGGGCCAGAACAGCCGCGCTCACGTGGTGCTGGAGCTGGCGCGGCGCGACAAGCTCACCGTGCGCCAGCTGTATGAATACCTGGCGGGTGCACGCGGCCACTGGGTGGTAGTGGGCACACCAGAGACCATCGCCGACAGGATCCAGGAGTGGTTTGAAAACGGCGCCGCCGACGGCTTCAACGTGATGCCGCCGGTGCTGCCTGAGTCACTCAACGATTTTGTGGACCTGGTGATCCCAGAGCTGCAGCGCCGCGGTATTTTCCGCACCGAATACGAAGGCAGCACGCTGCGCGAAAACCTCGGCCTGGACCGGCCCGTCAACCAGTTCGCCGTCAAGGCCCAGAAGGTGGCGTGATGGGAAGCCGCGACTTCAACTTCACCGCCCTCGCGAACGCGGCCGGCGCCCGGCAACACGATGCCGACGTGCTGGTCATAGGCGGCGGCCCCGCCGGAACCTGGGCCGCCATCAGCGCCGCGGCACAGGGCGCCAAGGTGGTGCTGGCCGACAAGGGCTACTGCGGCACCTCGGGCGCCACGGCGCCTTCGGGCACAGGCGTCTGGTACGTGGAACCGCAAGGCACGCAGCGCGAAGACGCCAAAGCCAGCCGCTACAACAAGGGCGGGCAACTGGCCGAACACGCGTGGATGGACCGCGTGCTTGAGCAGACCTACGCCAACATGCAGCAGCTGGCCGAATGGGGCTACCCCTTCCCGATTGGCGAAGACGGCGAGCAGCGCCGCACCTCGCTGCAAGGCCCCGAGTACATGCGCCTGATGCGCAAGCGTGCCAAGGAGGCAGGCGTGCGCATCCTCGACCACAGCCCGGCGCTGGAGCTGCTGGTCGACGACGAAGGCACGGTCTGCGGCGCCACCGGCCAGCAGCGCCAGACGCTCGAGCCCTGGGTGGTGCGCGCCGGCGCTGTGGTGATTGCCACCGGCGGCTGCGCCTTCCTGAGCCGCGCACTGGGCTGCAATGTGCTGACCGGCGACGGCCACCTGATGGCCGCCGAGGTGGGCGCCGATTTTTCAGGCATGGAGTTTTCCAACGCCTACGGACTGGGCGCGGCCTTTGCCTCCGTCACCAAGTCGCTGTTCTACCAATGGGCCACCTTCTACTACGAAGACGGCAGCGTGATTGAAGGCGCCGGCTCGGCTTTCGGCCGCAGCCTGATTGCCAAAACCTTGCAGACCCAGCGCGTGTTCGGCCGTTTGGATAAAGCCGATGACCAGGTGAAAGCCTGGATGCGCACCGCCCAGCCCAACTTCTTTTTGCCCTTCGACCGCGCAGGCATAGACCCTTTCACCCAGCGCTTTCCCGTGACCTTGCGGCTGGAGGGCACGGTGCGCGGAACCGGCGGCCTGCGCATTACGGGCCGCGACTGCGCGACTTCAGTGCCCGGCCTGTATGCCGCCGGTGATGCTGCCACGCGTGAGCTGATCTGCGGCGCCTTTACCGGCGGCGGCAGCCACAACGCGGCCTGGGCCCTGTCGTCCGGGTTCTGGGCCGGTGCGGGCGCAGCGGGCTTCGCACGCTCCAACGGGCACAGCGCCGCACGCGCGGTGCTGCGCGCCGGCGGCGTGGGCCTGCAGGGCACGGGCAGCGAACACACCGACAGCGAAGTCCTGATCCGGGCCGTGCAGGCCGAAGTGTTTCCATATGAGCGCAACTGGTTCCGCGCTGGTGATGTGCTCGAAGACTCACTGTCGCGGCTTGATGCGTTGTGGATTCGCCTGCGCGAGGCCGCACCGGCCGACAGGCAACAGGCGGTTCGCACACGCGAAGCCGCCGCGCTGCTGGCCCATTCGCGCTGGATGTACCGCAGCGCCCTCGCCCGCAACGAAACGCGGGGCATGCACCGGCGCCAGGAGCACGCCGCGCCCGACCTCACGCAACGGCACCGCCTCATCAGCAACGGGCTCGACGAAATCCGGGTCAGCAAGGAAGCTGTCGCATGATCGAGCTCATCAGCGCTTCGCAATGCACCGGCTGCAACATCTGCGTGACGGCCTGCCCCACCAACGTATTCGACGCCGTGCCCGGTGGCCCGCCGGTCATCGCGCGCCAGGCAGACTGCCAGACCTGCTTCATGTGCGAGCTGTACTGCCCCGAAGACGCGCTGTTCGTCGCGCCCAGCGCCGATGAATCCGTGCAGGTGAACGAAGAAACTTTGCGCCGTGGCGCGCTGCTCGGCAGCTACCGCAAAGCCGTGGGCTGGGGCGGTGGCCGCAAGTCAACCGCCTCGGACGACCACAGCTACCACCTGCTGCAAAGGGCCTGAGCCTCAACCCATCGCCACCAATGCTATCTATTTGATAGCTTATGGCGCACATTCTCATTGGTCTAGCGGCCGTTTTGATTGCTAAAAAAGGCATCAAAACGGCCATTTTTTGCCTGCAAGCAAAAAAAGCCGGCGCGAAGCCGGCAAAAATGACCGGCCGCACTGGCAGCACGGCCCCGCCACACAAGAGCTCAATCAAGCAGCCACGGCCTCGGAGGGCACCACCGGTTGGGCAACCCTCGGTGGTTGCGCCTGGCCGCCGTGCACGCGTGAGCGGCGGCCGTCCACGCTGATCGGCACGTCGCCGGCCAGCGTGACGCGGCGCACGATGCGCTTCTGGTCGCCGTAGTCGTTGATGGCGTAGTGCTGGGTGGCGCGGTTGTCCCAGATCACCACATCGCCCTGGATCCAGCGCCAGCGCACGGTGTTTTCAAGGCGGGTCACATGGCTTTGCAGCACCGACAGCAGGTGCTGCGAATCGGTGCTGGAATAACCCACCAGCTTTTTGGCGAAGTGGCCGAGCACCAGCGTGCGCTCGCGCGTTTCGGGGTGCACGCGCACCACCGGGTGCTCGGCTTCATGCAATGTGCGGGTGAAAACCTCGCGGTAATGCCGCAGGCCTTCGCTCGACACTTCGTCTTCGCTGCGTGAGGCGGCGTAGTCGTAATCGTTGCCATGAATCACCCAGAGCTTTTCGGCCAGCTCGCGCAGCGCGGGCGGCAGGCCCTGGTAAGCCAGCGCCGTGTTGGCCCACACCGTGTCGCCGCCGGCGGGCGGGATCACCACGCCGCGCAGCACCGATATCTTGGGCGGGGCCACGGCGAAGGTCACGTCGGTGTGCCAGGAGTTGGCACGCCCGCCGTGTTCCGAGTCCAGCTCAAGGATGAAACCCGTGCCCTGGCGCACCGGCACCGTGGGGTGCGGCACCGGCTCGCCCAGGCGCTTGGCAAACGCCTCCTGTGATGCGTCGTCCAGATGCTGCTGGCCGCGAAAGAACAGCACCTTGTGCTTGAGCAGCGCCTGGTTCAGCGCGGTGATGGTGGCGCCTGGCAGGTCGGCAGACAGGCGCAGGCCGCGCACCTCGGCGCCAATGCGGCCGGCGACCGGGTGAATATCCACGGGCAATGTTGTCATGAAGAAGCTCCTTGTATCGTTGATAAAACGGGCGGCAGAAATGACGCTGCTGACAAGCTTCTACGCATGACTTGTGCCAGTGAAAACCGGGCACCGTACGGCTTTTTTTCAATCTCTTGCTGCAATCGAAGCAGCCGGGCAGGAGTGGGTGAGGGAAAGTGTTCAACGGCTGCTGTGAATACAGCACCCACCTGCAGTTACTGTGACAACGAAGCGGTTTGATCTTCTGCCACGTCATCAGCCTGCGCAGGTCGGTCGAGCAAACCATGGCGCTTGAGCAAGGTTCGCAGCACGTTGCGCGAAAGGCCCAGCAAGTTGGCCGTCTGCACCTGGTTGCCATGGCAGAAGTCGAAGGCCGTCCTCACCAGCGTGGCCTCGACAGTTTCAAACAGTTCAGGTTCGGCCTGGTTCATGCGTTGCAGCAGCACCTCGCGCAAACTGTCGGGTGCAGCGCCCTGCGTCGCTTCTGTTGAAACCTCTGCTACGGAAGCGGGTGCCGGCAATGCGGCCGGAGCCGCGCGGGACGCCAGGCGCGCAGAGCGGTGGATGCCCTGCAGGTCCGCGACATGCAGCGTTGCGGCCGGCGCGACGATGAGCGCGTAGTGGATGACGTTTTCCAGCTCGCGGATATTGCCGGGCCAGTCATGGGCCAGCAGGGCCTGCTCTGCCTCGGGCGAAATGCTGGCATCCCTGATGCCCAGGCGCGCGGCGTAGCTCGCCAGGAAATGTCGCGCCAACGGCAGGATGTCGCCGGGCCGCTCAAACAGCGGGCGCAGCTCCAGCGTGGCCACACTCAGGCGGTAGTAAAGGTCGGCGCGAAAGTGGCTGGCGTTCACCGCGTCGCGCAGGTCGACGTTGGTTGCGGCAATCAGGCGCACGTCCAGCGCAATCGGCTTGCGCGAACCGATGCGCACCACCTGGCGCTCCTGCAGCACGCGCAGCAGCTTGACTTGCAGGCTCAGCGACAGGTCACCAATTTCGTCAAGGAACAGCGTGCCGCCGTCGGCCGCCTCAAACCAGCCGGCGCGGGCGTGCGCAGCGCCGGTGAAAGCGCCGGTTTCATGGCCAAACAGTTCGGCATCGATCAGCGACTCGCTGAAAGCGCCGCAATTCACGGCCACAAAAGGCCCGCTGCGCCCGCTGCCTTGGTGGATCCGGCGCGCCAGCAATTCCTTGCCGGTGCCGGTTTCACCAATGATCAAGACCGTGGCTTCGGTCGGCGCGACCTGGTCGACGCGCTCCAGCAAGGCCAGCGAGCCGGGGTCTTCGAACACCAGCGCCTTGGCGCGAATCGACAAGGCGCCGGCATTGGGAAGGGTCAGCAACCGGCTCATGCCTTGCGCTCCGCCTGGCTACGCTCAGAACCCGGGCAGCACAGCGCCCTTGAACTCGGCCTGTACGTACTTGCGGATTTCTTCCGAGTGGTAGGCCTTGACCAGCTTGGCTACCCACGGCTTGTCTTTGTCCTGCTCACGCACGGCCAACAGATTCACATACGGTGACTTGGCGGCTTCCTGGGCAATCGCGTCCTTCGGGTTCAGCCCGGCGGAGAGCGCGTAGTTGGTGTTGACGGCCGAGGCGTCCAGGTCGTCCAGCGAGCGCGGCAGCTGTGCGGCATCGAGCTCCACAAACTTCAGTTTCTTCGGGTTCTCGATCACGTCGAGCGGCGTGGCTTTCAGGCCTGCGTCGGGCTTGAGCTTGATCAGGCCCTTGTCCTGCAGCACCAGCAGCACACGGCCGCCGTTGGTCGGGTCATTGGGAATACCGAAACGGGCACCCTCCTTCAACTCGGCCAGGCTTTTGACCTTTTTTGAATAGAGGCCGATCGGGAAGTTGACGGTGTAGCCGACGTTGACGATCTTGTAGCCGCGGTCCTTGACCTGCTGGTCGAGGAAAGGCTTGTGCTGGTAGCTGTTGCCATCCAGGTCGCCGGCGGCCAGCGCGGCGTTGGGCTGGATGTAGTCGCTGAACTCGACGATCTGGATCTTCAGGCCGTCTTTTTCGGCGATCTTTTTGACCTGCTCAAAAATCTGCGCGTGCGGACCGGCGGTGACGCCGATCTTCAGCGGCTTGTCTTGCGCCAGCACAGCGCCGGTGAACGAGGCGGCCAGCGCGAGTGCGACGGCGGACTGGATGAGGGTGCGTTTTTTCATGGTGTTTCCTTTTTTTGAAGATGAATGAATTTTTTTTTTTGCCCTGAAGATCAATTTGAGGGCCATTTTTAAGAAGTAAATCGGGCTCCAGCCCAATGGGGTCGTGCGTTAGCAGCTATCAAAACCGTAGCAATCAACATCGCCGCGCATGGCTGTCGTGGATGGAAGGGGTCATCTGTGGCTCAACCTGCGCACAGCCCAATCGCCCAGGCTTTGCACCGCCTGTACAAACAGGATGAGCACGAGCACCACGGCCAGCATCACCTCCGGCAAGAAGCGCTGGTAGCCGTAACGTATGCCCAGGTCGCCCAGCCCGCCGCCGCCGATGGCGCCGGCCATGGCCGAGTAACCCGTGAGGCTCACGAAGGTGATGGTCAGGCCCGCGACGATTCCGGGCAGCGCCTCTGGCAGCAGCACCTTGAAGACAATCTGCCGTGTGGTTGCACCCATGGCCAGCGCGGCTTCGATCAGCCCGTGGTCGACTTCGCGCAGCGAGGTTTCCACCAGCCGCGCAATGAACGGCGCGGCCGCGATGGTGAGCGGCACCACGGCCGCTGCCGTGCCGATGGAAGAACCGGTGATGAAACGCGTCAGCGGAATGATGGCCACCAGCAAAATGATGAAGGGCGTGGAACGCACCGCATTGACAAGGCCGCCGACGACGCGGTTCACGCCAGCGTTCTGCAACACGCCGCCCTCGTCCGTCAGGCGCAAAAACACCCCGAGTGGAATACCGATGAGCGCACCGACCGCGCCCGAGATGCCCACCATGACGATGGTTTCCCATAGCGAGCTGACAAAGAGTTCGAGCAGGGCTTGTGAGAAATTACTGAACACGGCTTAAACCCTCCCGCCCACGGCCAGCTCACCGCCGACCTGGTCTACATGCACCCCAGCGCCGCGCAAATGCGCCACCGTGGCGTTGAGCTGCTCAGCCGCACCGCGCGCAAACACTGCCAGCGAACCGAAGGGCTTGCCCTGGATTTCATCAACCTGACCGTGCACGATGGACAAGTCAATGCCGAAGCGGCGGATCACGTCTGACAACAGCGGACGATCCGACTCGTCTCCCGCAAACGCCAGCCGCAAAAGCTGCCCTTCTTCGGGGTGCTCGGCACTCATCAGCGTGCGTATGCGCGCCAGTACGCTGTCGGGCAAATCCTGCGGCACGATCTCGGCAATGAGGCTGCGTGTGGTTTCGTGTTGGGGGCGCGTGAAGACATCAATCACCGGGCCGCTTTCGACAATGCGGCCGGCGTCAATCACCGCCACGCGGTCGGCCACCTGTTTGATCACCTGCATCTGGTGCGTGATCAACACGATGGTGAGGCCGAATTCCTTGTTGATCTGGCGCAGCAGGCCGAGGATGGAGCGCGTGGTTTCGGGGTCCAGCGCCGAAGTAGCTTCATCCGACAGCAACACCTTGGGCCGGTTGGCCAGCGCGCGCGCAATGCCCACACGCTGCTTTTGCCCACCGCTGATCTGTGCCGGGTAGCGGTCCGCCAGGGCGCTCAGGCCGACGAGGTCCAGCAGCGGTTCAACTCGCGCCTTGATGTCCGCTGCCGACAAACCCGCAATCTCCAGCGGTAAGGCCACGTTGCCGTACACGGTGCGCGACGACAGCAAGTTGAAGTGCTGAAAGATGATGCCGATGTCGCGCCGGGCTACACGCAGTGCTTCGCCGTTCAGCGAAGTCAGTTCCCGGCCGCCAACCAGCACCTGGCCGGCCGTCGGCCGGTTCAGCAGGTTGACCACGCGCACCAGCGAGCTTTTGCCCGCACCGCTGCGGCCGATGATGCCGTAGACCTCGCCCTGGTTGATGTGAAGGTCGACGCCCCGCAATGCTTCGACCGGGCCGCTAGGGCCCTTGTAGGTTTGAAAAATACCTTTGAGCTCGATCATGAAAATTCGCTAAACCTTGTCGCCCCTCACGGTTCTTGTGAAAACGTGTGAGGCTCTTTTTTGAACAGGACGCGAATTTAGCCGAGCTTTCCCCAAACTCAAAAGAATATTAAATAGACTAGTTAGATCATTAATTAGCTATAGAACCCGATTTACAGGCATTTACGCATTTTTCAGCCAAAACTTGATCATTTATACCCGGATGATATAAATTCCTCATTTGACCCGGACAAAATTAACCGTAAATGACTTTATGACCTCTACCATGATCGCCACGCCCCGCACCCTGACGGCCTTCGCCGGTTTCCAGCGCATTGCCTCGGGCCCTCGCCGCGAGCTGCTCGCGCAGTTGCGCGCTACGCCCCAGCCGGCCGACATCCTGCTTCGCATATTCAACGATGCCAACGGGGAACGCCTGGACCTTGACCTGCGGCCCGACGCCGTGGATGCGCCCGACGACACGCCGCCCGACCTTCCCGCCGCCGAACACGAAGCACCGGTAACGCGTCCTGTGGGGCGCCCCCGGCTGGGGGTGGTTGCGCGTGAAGTCACCTTGCTGCCGCGGCACTGGGAATGGCTGAGCCGCCAATCCGGCGGTGCTTCGGTTGCGCTGCGCAAGCTGGTGGAAGAGGCGAGCAAGGCCAACGAGGCACGCGACGCGGTACGGGCCTCCCGCGAAGCCGCTTACCGCTTCATGGCGGAAATCGCAGGCGACCTGCCCGGCTTCGAAGAAGCCACCCGCGCCCTGTTTGCCGGCGACCGGTTGCGTTTTGCCAGCCTGGTCGAGCCCTGGCCTGACGACGTGCGAACCTACCTGGCGGCACTGGCCGCAGCCAGTTGGAGCGCCGCATGAAGCCGCCGGATCTTTCCGCCCTTGATCACCGGCTTGAAACCGAAGTGCGTGAGGGCGACGTGCGCGCGGCGGGCGAAATCGCGGCGCCACCGATTTCCGTAGCAGATCCGGTCCCGCCGCTGGCAACACAGCCCGCGGCGGCGAAACCCGCTTCGCACACCCGGCCCGCATTGAACGACGGTGTGCCGATGTGGAAGACCTTTGCCGCTTTCCTCGGCCCCATGCTGCTCAGCAACATCCTGCAGTCGCTGTCGGGCACGCTGAACAACGTGTATGTCGGCCAGATGATCGGCGTCGGCGCACTGGCGGCGGTGTCCAGTTTCTTCCCCATCCTGTTTTTCTTCATTGCCTTCACCATCGGCCTGGGCGCTGGCGCCTCCGTGCTGATCGGCCAGGCTTGGGGAGCGCGCGACACCGGCAAGGTCAAGGCGATTGCGGGCACCACCCTCAGCGTCGGCCTGATTTTTGGTTTGCTCGTCGCGCTGTTCGGCGGTATCTTTACCGGGCCCTTGCTCAGGGCACTGGGCACACCGGCCGACATCCTGCCGGACGCCACGCTCTATGCCCGCATCATGATGATTGCAGGGCCCGGCCTCTTCGTCTACCTGCTGGCCACCGCCATGCTGCGCGGCGTGGGCGATACGGTCAATCCGCTCTACACGCTGGGCATCTCGACCCTGGTGGGCCTCGCCGTCACACCGGCGCTGATCCGCGGATGGTTCGGCCTGCCGCAGCTGGGGGTGGCCAGCGGTGCGGTGGCTTCGGTGCTGTCGATGGTGACGGCCACGGCCTGGCTGGCCTTCAGGCTGCGGCGCATCCACAGTCCCTTGGCACCTGATGCGGAATTTGTACGCCACATGCGCATCAACGGCAGCATCCTCAAGACCGTGCTCAAGATCGGCGTGCCCACCGGTGTACAGATGATCGTCATTGCGCTGGCTGAAGTCGCCCTGCTCTCGCTGGTCAACAGTTATGGCTCCAACGCCACAGCGGCCTACGGCGCCGTCAACCAGGTAGTGGCGTATGTGCAGTTCCCGGCGATTTCGATTGCCATCACCGCTTCGATCCTGGGTGCGCAGGCGATCGGCGCGGGCCGCACCGACAAACTGGGCACCATCGTGCGCACCGGTTTGCTGATGAACCTGGCGCTGACCGGCTCACTCGTGCTGCTGGGGTACTTGTTCTCGCGCCACCTGATGGGCTTTTTCATCACCAGCGAACCGGTGATTGAGGTGGCGCAGACGCTGCTGCACATCATGCTGTGGAGCAGCGTCATCTTCGGCATGGCCTCGGTGCTCTCGGGCATCATGCGCGCCAGCGGGTCGGTGCTGGTGCCCACGGGAATCGCCATCTCCTGCATCGCGCTGGTGGAGGTGCCCGTCGCCTGGCTCATGAGCCACCGCATCGGCATCAACGGCATCTGGGTGGCCTACCCGGTCACCTTCATCGCCATGCTGGGTCTGCAAACGGCTTATTACCGGCTGGTCTGGAAGAAGAAGTCGATCAGGCGCCTGGTCTGAGCCCGTCATTTCCTGATTGATCCACACCATGACACACACACACCGCAACGCCACCGTCGACATCGCCAGGGGCATCGGAATCATCCTGGTGGTGCTCGGGCACAACAGCCTGGTACTGGAAAACAAGGGCGAGCTTTTCCGGGTGATTTACGCGTTTCACCTGCCGCTGTTCTTTTTCCTCTCCGGCCTGTTCCTGAAAGATTCCGATTCCTTGCGCAAGTTTGCGCTGTCACGGGCCGATGCGCTTCTCAAGCCCTACTTTGTGGTGCTGGGGCTGGTGGGCATCCTGATGGCGCTTGATTCCGACATGGTTCCCACCGCCGACACAAGCGCCTCTGATTATTTTTTCGGCGTGTTGTATGCCACCGCACCCACCATTGCGTGGGCGCCGCTCTGGTTTTTGCCGCACCTCTTTGTCGCGTCGGTGGTGGCCATGGCCATCCTGCGCGCCACCAGGGCCGTTGAACACCGCGCACGCTGGGTTTTTCTGGCCGCCTCGATGCTGCTGGCCGCGGGCATCCGCTGGATTGGGAGCTTCTGGCAAATCGACACGGCCAGCCTGCATTTCATGGGCCTCGCCCGCTTGCCAGGGCTGCCCTGGAGCCTCGATTTGACCCTCATCAGCTCAGCCTGCCTGCTGTTCGGGTTTCTGCTGCGCGAACAGGTCATGGCCGTGAAATTCAACGCCATCAGGCTGCTTGCCGCGGCCATTGCCTTTGCGGCGCTGCACTACCACTTCAACGAGACCATGGACCTGAACCTGCGCATCTACGGCGAGCCGCTCATTGCGACACTGCAGGCCGCGCTGGGCATTTATATGGTGCTTTGCATCTCTGCACTGCTGGCGCGGTATCCGCGGCTGCAGCGCCCATTGACCTACATAGGCTCCGGCAGCCTGCTCATCCTGGTGTTTCATCCCGTCGCGCAGGGGCGGGCCTTCCTGCTGCTTTCCCGCTTCAGCCACAACGACTACCTGGTTGGGGCGGCAAGCCTGGCTGCGGGCATCGCGTTGCCGCTGCTCGTGCTGGAAATTGCGAAACGCCAGCGGTACCTGGCCGCATGGTTGCTGCCGCGCAAGTTCGGGCCCCCAGTCCAGCAAGCGGCCGCAACCAGGTCGCCATAACCACGCGACCCGGGCTGCTTGCCCTTGAGTGTGATCACCACGTCCACCCGGCGTTTACGCGCACGCCCTTCTTCAGTGGCGTTGTCGGCCACCGGCTGCGACTTTCCATAGCCTTTCACCGCCAGGCCTGCGGGAGGCGCTACGATAGCTTCTCCCGGGAGATGTTTCATGAACGAGGAACTTTCACGTCTGGCAGCTGCGATCAACGTTAGCGAACCGCAGCATGAACCGCTTCGCCTTGCCTTTGGGCTGGCCTGCGCACAACGCGCAGAACACCTGCTCGAAAACCCGGAAGCCATCCGTTGCCTGGCGGTCCTTCGGTCTTTCGTCGAAGGAAAATCAGACCGCCCCGCCCTGGCGCAGGCGGCACAAGAAATTGCAGCGGTTGCCAATAGCCACAGGGGCTCCAACTCCATTGATGGCTCGGCCCACGCAGCGGTTTCGGCCACCTATGCCGTGGCCAATGCCCTTGCCGGCCGTGCCCTGGAAGCTGCAGGCTACGCGGCATATGCGGCTGTCTATGGTTATGGCGGCTATGCAGTCACTGACCCATCGGCTTTTGAAGGGGAGTTCGCCTGGCAGGTTGAAAAATTCAAGAGCCTCGCCCACACCTTCACGGCGCATTGCGCGCAGGATCCGCATTTCATAGAATCGGCTCGCAACCTGTCTCCCTGAGATGGGCCGCTCATACAAAAAAAGTTTGGCATGGTCCACGACAATGCCGCCCCGGGAGGACGTCATGCTTCGCTACATCGCAGCCGGTTCCATCAGTGGTTACCAGCGGTATGTCTCGCCCCACAAAGGCTATTGCTGCGCCCATCGCGCACATACGGGGCATTCCTCGTGCTCCGAGTTTGCCCGCAAGATCGTGCTGCGGTATGGCGTGATTGCCTTGTTTCGCGCGCTGCCCCGCCAACTGCAACGGTGCCGCAATGCCTATGCAGTCCTGCTGGCCGCTGCGATCGCCGCAGCGGCAGCCCCGGAACAAGACCCGAAAAAAAAGAAGGACGAGAATTCATGCGGCGACTCTTGCAGTCCGACCGACTGCATTGACCTGGACTGCGGTAGCTGCGATTTTTGACGCATCAGCGACGCCGGCTCCATGGCTTTAACATAGCGGCTCCCATTACCACCAGTTCTGCCGGAGCCCCCATGCAACTTATCGGAATGCTCGACTCGCCCTACGTTCGCCGCGTAGCCATTTCCCTGCAACTCCTCGGCCTGCGCTTTGAACACCAGTCGATCTCGGTGTTCAGCACCTTCGAGAAATTCCGGCAAATCAACCCGGTTGTCAAAGCGCCCTCCCTTGTGTGTGACGACGGCACGGTGCTGATGGACTCCACCCTGATCATTGACTACGCCGAGGCGCTGGCCGCCCAGCAGGCACCACCCAGGAGCCTGATGCCGGCGGCCATTGCCGAACGCCAGCAGGCGCTGCGCGTGATCGGCCTGGCCATGGCCGCCTGTGAAAAAAGCGTGCAAATCATCTATGAACGCAACCTGCGCCCCGCTGAAAAGTTGCACCAGCCCTGGGTATCACGCGTGACGGGCCAGTTGCTGGCGGCCTATGGTGAACTGGAATCCGAACTTCAGCGCAAACCGCTGGCTGCGACCAGCGGCACCATGGGTCAGGACGGTGTGACCGTGGGCATTACCTGGCACTTCACGCAAGCCATGATTCCAGAGGTGGTAAACGCCGCCGACTACCCGGCCCTGTGTGAATTCTCTGCCCGGGCTGAGCAACTGCCTGAGTTCATGGCAGCACCGCACGGAGACAGTATTTATCGCCAGGAATAGACTTCATACGCCTGGCAAGCCTTGATATCAGGGGCGCATGTTTGAGACACATCAACCCAATATAAGGAGTTCCCATGAAGCCACGGATTACGGTCATCACTGTCGGCGTTGATGATCTGGAAAGATCGCTTCGCTTCTACCGCGATGGCCTTGGCCTTCAGACCGAAGGCATTGTGGGAGCCGAGTTTGAACATGGCGCCGTGGCATTCTTCGACTTGCAGGCGGGCCTGAAGCTTGCCCTCTGGCCGCGCAAAAGTATTTCCCATGATTCGGGTGTTCCGCTGGAGAATGCCAGCGCAACCGAATTCACACTGGGCCATAACGTCTCTTCGAAAGCAGAAGTTGATGCCGTCATGGCGCAGGCCAAAAAAGCGGGCGCCGTGATCACCCAGGAAGCACATGACACCGCCTGGGGCGGCTACGCTGGCTATTTCCAGGATCCAGATCGGCATCTGTGGGAGGCGGTATGGAACCCCCAGTGGTCAGCCGGCGATTGAAGCGTAGCGCATACCAAAAATACAACTCATCCATCCCATGACTACACACAAAATCCAGGCCCTGCTGTTTGATCTCGGCGGCGTGCTGATCGATGTCGATTTCAACCGCGTGCTTGAGTACTGGCAGCCTATTTCCCGGTTGTCCCTTGAAGAACTGAAAGCCACCTTCAGCGCCGATCTGCCTTATCAGCAGCATGAACGCGGTGAAATCACGGCAGCGCAATACTTCGCGCACCTGGCCGCGAACCTGGAGTTGCAGGATGATCCGGTGCGCATCGCAGAAGGATGGAACGCCATTTTCGGCGGCGAAATCACCGAGACTTTCAGCCTGGTGCAGGAAGCCCGCGCCCATCTTCCGTGCTACGTTTTTTCCAACACGAACGCCGCGCACCAGGTGGCGTGGACAGCGCTCTACCCCCGCCTGGCGCAGTCATTCGAGCGAATTTTTGTGTCGTCTGAAATAGGTTATCGCAAGCCCGAGCGCCGGGCCTTTGAATACGTCGCTGACGCGATGGGCGTCCCCCTGAACGCCATCCTGTTCTTTGACGACCATCCCGACAACGTCGAAGGCGCAAGGGCCGCCGGGCTGCAGGCGGTCCATGTGCGGGGGCCGGCGGATGTCAGGGCTGCGCTTCAAACCATAGGTTGTGTGAAATAGGTATTTTTCCAAGGCAAACAACGAGCGGCTTTTAATCCGCTCCGTTTGCACCGCGACGCGAATCACGGCAACTAGAATCAAGCGTAGTCCGCGCACCATTAAAATTCATAGCATGAAACTTAAACTCATCGCACCTGCCCTTCTCCTTGTCGTACTTTCCGGATGCGCTAATTACAAGCCTGTCCCGGAAGGCTATACCGGCCCCGTCGCAACCGTCGCTGACAGCGGCTTTGCAGAAGACGGCAGCAAGGCGCAGCTTTTCGTGCTTGATGGCGTGGATGGCAACCGCATTGCAAACAGCTTCGGGGCAAGCGCCAGCGCCAGCCACGGACGGGGCTTCGCATTGACCACGTCAATCGTCGAAAGGCAAGTTCCGGCAAAACCAATGAAAGTCTCCCTGCGCGCCAGCCACACCACGGCAGCACCCATACAAGCCATCGCGAGCCAGATGGCGGGAACCTTCTTTTCGGTTGAAGGCGTGGTGGATTTCACGCCGCAGCCCAATGGAAAGTACGTGGTGAAAGGTGAGCTCAAGAAAGAGTCCTCTTCGGTATGGATTGAAGACGCCGACACCCAGCTTCCTGTCACTGAGAAAATCGTCAAAAAATAGGCAGTTAGGGCCGCTCGTCGGCAGTGGACTCGCCGGCCGTAGGCCGCTAGGATGGCTGCATGGTCACAGAATCCGAGCCAGCTCCAGGCCCCACCCCGGAGCTTTCCGAAGAAAAGGTCAATGAGGCACACGACGCCTGGTGCCGGACCTACGTGCACGTCTGGGCCGACCTTTCAAAAGGCGTCTACGACAAGGACGCGGTGGAAAAAGCGGCCGACGAACACTGGCAGCGCAGCCCGAAATCCAGTCCGGTGATGGTGGCCACGACGGAGTTCACCAAGACTACCAAGGCGGCACCCCCGCCTTCCGTCTAAGAGCCGTTCACAAAGCCCAGCGAAGCGGTCCTGGCTAGGCGCGACGCCGCAGACAGTGCACCGGCACGGCAAGGCGACGCAACAACGCCAGGAAGGTTTTGTGAACGGCTCCTAGCCCACTTGCAGTTGGTGTTCATAGCACCACATCCAGTTTTCCCCCGGTTCAAACGACTGGATCACCGCATGCCCGGTCGCCGCATGGTGTTTGCTGGCATGTTGGTTCCTGGAGTCATCGCAGCAGCCGATATGGCCGCAGTGCACGCACATTCTCAAATGCATCCAGGTGTCGCCCATCTTCAGGCATTCTTCGCAACCTCTTGCATTGGGTGAGTGAATCTCCGCAGGAACGTGGGTACAAGGTTTGATACGCATACAAAACTCCAGTCAGGCAGCAACCGCCGTGCGCTCCATCGCTGCCAGGTGCTGGTGGATCATGGCCACTACCGCAGCGCCCTCGCCTATCGCGCCGCCCACGCGCTTGACGGAGCCGCTGCGCACATCGCCAATGGCAAAAAGGCCCGGAATGTTCGTTTCCAGCGGAGCGGGTTTGTAGTCGGAGTGCTTGCAGGTCACGGCCTCCCCGGTGCGGACAAAACCGTGTGCATCAATGGCTGCGCCGCAACTTGTCAGCCAGCTGGTTTCGGGATCGGCGCCGACAAACAGGAACACGTTGCGCACATCCGCCGCGTGTTCGGTGCCGCTCTTGCGGTTTCGCCATGTCACACCGGAAAGGCCTGTGCCGCCATTGCCGTCGCCATCATCATCGCCGTGCAGCTTCACCACCTCGGTGTGCGGCAGCAGTTCGATGTTGGGTGCGGCTTCAATGCGGTCTATGAGGTAGCGCGACATGCTGGCGGCCAGGCTGGGGCCGCGCACCAGCATGTTGACCTTGGCCGCATGCTGCGACAAAAACACCGCCGCCTGGCCGGCCGAATTGCCGCCGCCCACCAGCACCACGTCGGTCTGGCTGCACATTTTTGCTTCCAGCGCAGAAGCCCAATACCAGACACCGCGGCCTTCAAATTCTTCCAGGCGCGGGACTTCGGGCCGGCGGTAGCGGGCACCGCTCGCCACCACCACGGTCTTGGCGCGCAGCTTGCGGCCGTCAGTCAGCTTCACCTGCAACTCGCCCTTGATGGCCTTGTGGGCGCAGTCCAGCGACTGGGCCTGCGCGGGGATCAGCATTTCCACACCAAACTTTTGTGCCTGCACATACGCACGGCCAGCCAGCGCCTGGCCCGAAATGCCGGTAGGGAAACCCAGGTAGTTCTCAATGCGCGCGCTGGCGCCGGCCTGCCCGCCGTAGGCGCGGCAGTCGAGCACCAGCACATGCAGGCCTTCCGATGCGGCGTACACCGCCGTGGCCAGCCCGGCGGGCCCGGCACCGACCACGATCACGTCAAACAGCTCGTCGTGTTCTTCCGTGTCGACCATGCCGATACAGCGCGCGAGCTGGTTCTCGTCGGGGTTCACCAGCACCGAACCATCCGGGCACACCGCCAGCACATCACCCGCGGCCACACCGTATTGCTCCATCAGTGCGGCGGCGCCTGCGTCCTGGGCGATATCCACCACATGGTTGGGCTCGCCGTTGCGGTTCAAAAAGCTTTGCAGGCGCACCACACCGGCCGAGTTGGGCTGGCCGATCAGCACCGGGCCACTGGCGCCGGCTTCTATCAAGGCCACGCGCCGCAAAATCAGCGCGCGCACCAGCCGTTCGCCCAGGTCGGCTTCGGCAATGATGAGCGCGCGCAACTGGCCGGGCGGCACCAGCAGGGTTTCGACATCTTCTTCGGCATGGCCATCCACCAGCGCGTTCTGGCCAGACAGCTGGCCAACCTCGGCCAGAAACTGGCCCGGCCCCTGGTTGACGATGGGCACCACATGGCCCAGGCCGTCGCGCTGGGTGATGGTGACCGAACCCTTGAGCAGCACAAACATGCCGGGGCCGGGCTCGCCGGCGGCAAACAGCCTCTCGCCTTTCTTGAACTGCAACACCTTGCCGAAGCGCTGGATGCGTGCAATTTCAGCGGCGCTGAGCACCGGAAACATCTGGTGGTGCCGGCTGGTGTCGGCAGCCAGCGGGGATTGGGCTGGGGTGTGGGTTGCGTTGTCGGCCATCAAATTACTCCGTTAAGCCTGTTGCCCGCGGCTTGTGCGCGCGGGCTTTGGCATCAGTCAGACGATGCCATTAAACGACGAATTGCATGTCGAATCCTCCTGCAGCAGTCGGGATTTCGGCGCAAGAGAACAAATCCGGCCATCTTGGGCTAGCAGGCCTGTACGCTCATGGCTGCACCCCCGCTTATCAACGAACGCCATGCCCCTTCCCCCAGACTCCGGCCTTCCGCCCGACGCAGTGCCTGCCAGGCGGCTGCGCTGGGGCCGCTGGGTATGGCTGGCCGCATGGAGCGGCCTGCTCACGGCGGCGTACGGGGTTTACAACGGCGCCCTGCAGATTCCCACGCACATCAACCCGTGGGCGCCACTGGAAGTGACGGCGCCGCCCAACATGCTGACCTTTTACAAACTGTCACGTGCCCGCAACGACCCTGCTCGTTGCCTGGCCGCGCTGGCAAGCACCGGCATGCAGTACGACGAATTGCCCGACCGCAGCACGGGCGACGGCTGCGGGTTCAGCAATGCGGTGCGGCTGCGCGCGGCGCCGGTGCGCATAGGCGCGGCCCTGCCGCTCAGTTGCCCCATGGCGCTGTCGTTCTTCATGTGGGAAAGAAATGCGCTGCAGCCAGCCGCGCAGCTGCATTTTGGCCAGCGCGTGGCGGGCATTGACCACCTGGGCAGCTATGCCTGCCGCAACATCAACGGCGGCGGCGAAGGCGCGCCGCCCAATGCACCGGCCCGTGCCCGCAGCCGCCATGCCACCGCCAATGCGCTGGACATTTCTGCCTTCACACTGGCCAGCGGCAAGCGCGTCACGGTGCTGAAACACTGGCCCGACGAAGACGACGCTGCGCCGCCCGGGCCCGAGGCGCTGCTGCTGCGCGACGCCCACAAAGGGGCCTGCAAATACTTCAAGGGTGTGCTGGGCCCCGACTACAACGCCGCGCATAAGGACCACTTCCACCTGGAGACCGGCGGCTACAGCATGTGCAAGTGAGTCAGCTCAAGGAATTCTCAAGAAAAAAAGGCCTGAAGCCCAATAGATGATTGCGCGAGCAGCTATGCTTTTAATAGCATCCGGCCACATGGAAGCCAGAGATCACCAGCCGTGCAATCGGCTCCAGGTCGCCAGCGCACCGTCTTCCGCCAGCGCGTGATATTCCGGATACTGCGCGCCAGTAGCGCAGGCGTGGTTGGGCAAGATGCGCAGCTGTGTGCCGATGGGAAAGCGCGCGGCAATGTCGGTGTCGGGCGCGCCTTCATGCGACAGGATGCCGTGCTCCTGGTTGGCACCGCTGAGGACATACCCCGGCAATACCGTGCCATCCGTGCGGCACACCTGGCCGTAGCCAAAGTCATGCTGCTGCTTTTGCGTGCCGCGGTCGCGGCTCATGGCCATCCAGCCCGCGTCCACAATCGCCCAGCCTTTTTCGGGCTGGTGCCCGATCACCGTGGTCAGCACGCTGAGCGCGATGTCGTCTGCCCCGCACACGCCGATGTTGTGCATCACCAGGTCAAAAAACACATACACACCGGCGCGCACTTCCGTGACGCCTTGGAGCTGCGCAGCTGACAGCGCCGTCGGCGTGGAGCCCACGCTGACAACAGCGCACGGAAAGCCCGCGGCGCGCACGCGTTCGGCAGCTTCCACACAGGCGGCGCGCTCCTGCTCGGCCATCGCCACCAGCGCTTCGGGGGTGTTGAGGTCATAGCTCGAACCGGCGTGTGTCATCACGCCGCCCAGCTGCATGCCGCCTTCGTGCAGCGTGCGGGCAACGTCCAGCAAGGCAGCCTCGCCGGGCTTGATGCCGGAGCGATGGCCGTCGCTGTCGATTTCTATCCAGACTTCAAACTTTTCACCGTGTTCACGGCCAAAGGCCGCAATGGCGGCGGCCGACGCCACGCTGTCGGTGATGATTTTCAGATCACAGCCCTGGCGCCGCAGGGCCAGCGCCTGCGGCAGCTTGGTGGCGACCATGCCGACCGCGTAGAGGATGTCGGTGAAACCGTCGGCATGGAATTGCGCGGCTTCCTTGAGTGTGGACACGGTAATGCCCTGCGCACCCGCGGCCACCTGCGCACGCGCGACGGGTGTGCATTTGCTGGTTTTGACGTGCGGCCGGAAGCGAACGCCCAGCGCGTTCATGCGTTGCTGCATGCGCGCGATGTTGCGCTGCATGCGCGGCAGGTCAATCAACGCGGCGGGCGTGTCGAGTGTGGCCAGGGGGTTGGGTTGTGTGGCGGTCAAGGGAATCTCCAGAACGATATGGGCGTCAAACTCACCAGGGCCAGGCAATGCTTTGGCCCTTGCCGGCAAGGCGCGCGCGCTGCTCCAGCAGGCGGGCGACCGTGAGGTCCTGCAGGGCGATGCCGGTCATGTCGAAGAAGGTAATGTCGCCGGCGCCGCGCACAAAGGTGGCCTTGCCCGACAGCACATCGCCGATTTCAGTGCAGGCGGTGTCGGGCGCCCATTGCAGCTCGCCGATGCTGCGCGACTGGGCGGCGTCGTCCACAAACACGCGCGCTTTGGCAAGCAGGCCTTCGGGCAGCTCGCGTTTGCCTTTGGTGTCGCTGCCCACGGCATTGATGTGGGTGCCGGGCCGGAGAGCAGCCAGCTCGAACAACGGGCCCTTGCCGGTGGTGGCCGCGATCACCACATCGCTTTGGGCCACGGCGGCATTCACGTCTGCCGCGTGCGAGATGGCGCACGGGCCACCCGCAAACATCGCTTCAAACGCCGCCTTGGGCAGGCCACTGGCCGTGGCGTAAAACACCTGGCGCAGCCCGGGCAACTGGCGAAGGGCATAGCGCAGTTGCGCCTGCGCCTGCACGCCGGTGCCGAAGACGCACACCGTGCGGCTGTCCTGCCGCGCCAGTTCCAGGCCCAGGCCACCCGCGGCGCCGGTGCGCTCGGTGGTGACGGCGTTGCCGTCAATCAGGCAGGTCGGCCGGCCTGTGGCGGGGTCGAGCAGCATGATGGTGGCCTGGTGGGCGTCGGCGCCCCGCGCGAGGTTGCCAGGCCAGAAACCGGCTGCCTTGAAGCCCAGCAGAGACTGCGCACCCACGTCGCCCGACTTGATGCCGAACACGCCGCCGGTGGCCAGCCTTTCACGCACCAGGGAGAACACGCGGCCCTCCCCCTGGCTGTGGAGCACAAAGGCTTCGCGCGTGGCCGCAAGGACATCGGCGGGCAGCAGCAGGGATTCGACCGCGTGTTTGTCCAGCAGCAGGAGTTGGGCATCAGCCGGCCTGCTTGCCTTTGACGGCAGGGAACTGGCAGGATGGGGCATGGGTGGCTGCGCGAGGTGTGTCGTCATCTGGAAATATTATCTATTGTCAGACAATTTGTCAAATCAAAGAATCACCTCCCAACCAGTTACCGCAGGAGACCCCATGCCCGCCAACCCGCACGCCCCTTGTGACGAAGGCATCATCCGCGCCCAGGGCGGCGACTGCGGCAAGACGGCGCACCCCAAGCTGGCGCTGGCGGCCACGGTGCTGGGCTCTTCGATGGCGTTTATCGACGGCTCGGTCGTCAACATCGCCCTGCCCGCCATCCAGCGCGACCTGGCAGGTGATTCGGCCGGCGGGCTGGCTGCCATGCAGTGGGTCATCAACGCCTACCTGCTGGCGCTGGGCTCGCTGGTGCTGGTGGGCGGATCACTGGGCGACAGGTTTGGCCGCCGCAAGATATTCATTCTGGGCATCGCCATTTTTACGGCCGCCTCGGTGGCCTGCGGCTTTGCACCCGGGCCGCTGGCACTGATTGCCGCGCGCGCCATCCAGGGTGTGGGCGCGGCGCTGCTGGTGCCGGCCAGCCTGGCCATCATCGGCAATGTGTTTGAGGGCGAAGCGCGCGGCAAGGCGATTGGCACCTGGGCCGCGTGGGCCGCGATTACCGGCGCGGCAGGGCCGGTGCTGGGCGGCTGGCTGGTCGACGCCGTGTCGTGGCGGTCCATCTTCTTTTTGAACGTGCCCATGGCGGTGGCCACCGTGTGGCTGGCGCTGTACGCCGTGCCCGACAGCCACGACCCCGAGGCACCACAGCAGCTCGACTGGCTGGGCGTGCTGCTGGTGGCCGGCGGCCTGGGCGCGCTGACCTACGGCCTCACGCTGGCGCCCGAGCGCGGCTGGCAGGCCATCAGCGTGCTGGGCCCGTTTGCGGCGGGCGTGGTTCTGCTGGTGGCGTTTGTCTACGCGCAGGCACGCACACGTGCACCCATGATGCCGCTGGGCCTTTTCAAGTCGCGCGACTTTGTCGGCACCAATTTGTTGACCCTGCTGCTGTACTTTGCGCTCAGCGGTGCGTTGTTCTTTTTGCCCTTTGTGCTGATCGGCGCCTTTAAATATTCCGCCACCGCCGCGGGCGCCACGCTGCTGCCGCTGTCGCTGCTGCTGGGCTTTTTGTCACCGGCTACCGCCAAATTCACGGAGCGCTTCGGCGCGCGGCGCATGCTGATGGCCGGCCCGGCGGTGGCGGCTGCGGGCTTTGCCCTGCTGGCCCTGCCCGGCGTGGGCTGGTCTTACTGGGCCGGTTTCTTTCCGGCCATGGTGATGCTGGGCCTGGGCATGACGATTGCCGTGGCGCCGCTTACCACCACGGTAATGAACGCCGTGCCTTCTACCCACGCAGGCATTGCCTCCGGCATCAACAACGCCGTGGCGCGCGTGGCCGGCCTGCTGGCGGTGGCCGTGCTGGGCGTGGTGTTTGCCGCCAGCCTGGGCGGGCCGCTGCAGGCCGCTTCACCCGAAGTGCTGGTGGCCGCGTTTCGCTGGGTTGTGCTGGGCTGCGTGTTGTGCGCGCTGGGCGCATCGGCCTGCGCGCTGCTGTTTCTGGCGCCTGCGCAGCAACCCGCAGAAGAAAGAACTTGACCAATCTAACGAAGCCAGGATGATTGCTTAAGCTATCAAAGGAGACAGCATGAAAAATTTCTTCAAGTGGGGGGCTATAGGCATCATCGGCCTGCTTGCAGTCTCATGGTCGCTCAATAGCGGCGAATCAGAGAGTCGCTGGATAACCTTGTACGTTCTATTAGGAATTGGCGCATATCAAGGAATGAGGATGTTTGAGGACTACAAACGTCAATCCCTGCAATTGCTCACTGAGATTGAGCAGCGGGTTTACAAGCTCTCTCAGCAAATGAATGACTACAGCCCTGTTTGGGAGGAGCTTTTGCAAGAAGCTCGAAGTCACGCTTCCAAAGTGCCGGAGTAAAGGGTATCTAGCTATACAGGCAAAATAGCTGCAGGCCCGAGGCTTAAACTTGGGGCTTCAGACGGCAGCGCACCGCCCCACCGCACGCGCCCTCCGCGCGCTCCTCGCCTCTTCTTCCCCCTCCTCTACACCCTCTCCATGCCCTTTAGCTCCCTTGGTTTTACACCTTCGCTTTTGCCGCTGCTGCTGCGCGCCCTGGAGGAAAAAGGCTACACCGCGCCCACCCCCATCCAGTCCGCCGCCATTCCGGCCATTCTTGAAGGGCGCGATGTACTCGGCTCGGCCCAGACGGGCTCGGGCAAGACGGCGGCTTTTTCGCTGCCGCTGCTGCAGCAGCTGATCAATTCGCAAGCCTCCGCTGCTGGCCAGCACCGGCCCGTGCGCGCGCTCATTCTTGTACCCACACGCGAACTCGCCGCCCAGGTCGGCGAAGCGATTGTCAGCTTTGCCAAATACCTTCCGAAGCGAATCAAAGTCGCGATTGTGTTTGGCGGCGTGTCGATCAACCCGCAGATGATGAACCTGCGCGGCGGCGCCGACATCGTGGTCGCCACGCCGGGCCGCCTGCTTGACCTGATTGATCACAACGCCTTGACACTGGGCAACACCGGCACGCTGGTGCTCGACGAAGCCGACCGGCTGCTCGACCTGGGCTTTGGCGAAGAGCTGAATCGCATCCTGGCCTTGCTGCCGGCCAAACGCCAGACATTATTTTTCTCAGCCACCTTCCCGCCCGCCATTGAAGCGCTGGCAGCCAGCCTGCTGCGCAACCCGCAGCGCATTGAGGTGGAGGCCGTTGTACAGGCCATACCCGACATCACCCAACGCGCCATCGAAGTCGACGCCCCCCGCCGCACCCAGCTGCTGCGCCATTTGGTGCAAACCGAAAAATGGGAACGCGTGCTGGTCTTCGTCGCCACCAAACACGCCGCCGAAATCGTGGCCGACAAGCTGCGAAAAGTAGACATCGAAGCCGAACCCTTCCACGGCGAACTCAGCCAGGGCAAACGCACCCAAGTGCTGCAAGACTTCAAGATCAAGGCCGTGCAAGTGGTGGTGGCCACAGATGTCGCCGCCCGCGGCATCGACATTGCGCAGATGCCCGTGGTGGTGAACTACGACCTGCCGCGTTCAGTGACCGACTACACCCACCGCATAGGCCGCACCGGGCGCGCCGGTGAATCGGGGGTCGCCGTGAGTTTTGTGAGTGCGGCGACCGAAGCCCATTTCAAGCTGATCGAAAAGCGCCTGGGTATCAAGGTGGCGCGTGAGCAGGTGGCGGGGTTTGAGCCGGTAGAGGTGGCGGTGGTGAATCCGGCGGACCCTGCTGGGACCGGTGGGGTCAAGGGGAAACGGCCTAGCAAGAAGGATAAGCTGCGGGCTACGGCATCCAAAAATGAAGACTAGCGTCTAGAGCGTCAACTCTGCCAAATTCGGATTAGTGGCCTTCAGTCATTGATCGCGAACTGACGATGACGAATCTTCAATAGACCCCGCTTCAAGTCCAACATTGCTGCCGCGATCTCTTCATGTTGAATGTCCCCGTCTGCAAGCGGAGAAGTATGCTCATCTTCGAAGTGTCGACCCGTTATTGCCTTTCGTAGCGCCAATATCTGACTGCGACAATGAGCGATAGATGAAGCATCCTTATAGATATCTGTAAGACTTCCAAGCTTCATAGACAGATCTTGCAAATCCATTTTGATTCTGGTTTCAAGTGCAATCACCCTATCTTTCGAGTGATACTCACGCGCATTAGTGAGTATCTCCGTAGCGGACAATGCGATCGCATCAACTGAATCAACGATAGCTTCGCGACGGGCCTTCTCACTGTCGCGTCTGGCAGAGAGCCGATCAACTACATACCACCCGATTCCCACTACAACGGCTTGTCCTAGCCAGGATAAAAAGGCCGTCATGCAGCTAGTGAGCGAGCGGCCTCACTGATATAGCTTGTCACTTCCTCGTTGATGGACGAGTCTGAGGACTCTAAGGAGAGGTGTTCTAAAACATACTCCGACGTTAATTTCAGTTTTCGGACTAAGCCGCCAAACGCCTCTTCTAAGAATGAAGACCCGTAGCCAACCGTACCGTCGAAATTTACCGTGACGTGCTCTCCTGCTTTCAAGGCAGGCTCCAAGAATTTCTCGCGAAATGCCTCGCCACTGGTGTCACCATTAACTTTGTAGCGCCCAGCAGGGAATCGAGTGAAGTCTTTCGCAATGTTTACATAAACCATGTCAATCTCCAATGGGCAACTTCCACCAAATTATCGTACCTCTTATATCTATAGTGAGGCTTCCCCGAGACTCTACAAGGGGCTTTCCCCGCGAAGATGAGTATTGAACCCACCCACTGTTGCTAAGGATCATAAGATCGCCGCGGCCATGTTTTTGTAGGACAGAAAGCGCATCTCTAGATCCCTTCCCTCGCTCTGTCTTTGCAGTCCTGGTCTTTCCGTATTCCATGGCGGTATGTATAGCTACAGCATCACGATTTGTACCCGCCAAAGCTGCGGCTAGCTCAACCACGAATTTTTGCGGCAATGTTTGGGCAATCGTATTGCGATAACCGCACCCCAAGTCACAAACTGCAACAGTAAAAGTACCCGATCTGAGCTGGGTAAACATCCACCACTTCGTATCGTTTAGCCCCTGGAATCCATCGTCGCGGGGCAACGTATAGGCGTGTTCGACAGAATTTCCAACTGCTTCGCTAACTCCACGCCAAACACCGCTCAGTTCGACGTTTTTTGCGTGATCTCGATTAACTCGTTCCGCTACAACTTCGAGGACCGCCAGATTAGTTCCAGATTGGTCGCGGCCTTTTGTTGCTTTCCAATAAACAACATCTTCCCGTTCCGGAATGATGTCACATGTATCTCCCGTGATCTCATGGATGCCGATCTGCTTCAACACTTCTCGAGGTCGCCGCAACCTAGGATCCAGAATCGTAATTGGCTTTACCAAGTCAGACAGAGAGACCACGCGATCGATCTCAGCAAACAAGTAAATGGTAGTGATAGGGAAGAACGACTCAGTGCGACGAAAGTCCAAAACCACAGCCTGCTTCATTGCGAGTACTGTGTGCGCCATCGCGCGGAGAAATTTCAGAACTTCTGTACCCGCCGAGCGAATAGCATCAAATTTCACCGGAGCGATGATGAAAGAGCCTGGACGAACGTACTTGTTCTGAGGCGGTACATGTCTCCGATCTTTGCGCCGCCGACGCTCATCATCTCGAAAGTATGCGAGTCGGTGCTGGCGTTCAAAAAGATGCGGGGTCGGCTTTTTCAAAGCCGTTCCGTCCACAAAATCCTATGTCTCCCCATACCCGCTCCTGAATGTTTTACTGTAAGTATCAGCTAAGAGTGCTCTTTTCGGATTACGTCCATGAAATATCGCCATTTTTGACTCCTAGCATTGGAATAAACGACGCGTAGAGATGTGCGAAGCTTGCCGAAATTAACCTGGCCGATGGGAGGCTACGCCTCTCCCCTCAGCGCCTCGCGCGCCTTCTTGGCCCGCAGAACACGAAATCGCCACCGCACCAGACCGATGGCGTAGCTGATGTAGTAACCCGCAAGCAGCCCAAAGACAGCGAGCGTGAGCGAACTGCGTGCGAAGTCGCCCATACCGTGCTGCACCGTCGGCTCTGCGGTATATATCTCAAACAGGCGGTAAGCAATGCGCCCGACGAACAGCAGTGAAAGTGCGATGCCCAGGTGAGCATTGGGCGTGTAGAACAGGCCTTGGGGTGTTGGTTCGAAGCGCGTCTTGCCCAGCCCGAAGATGCCAAGCAACGCGCCAAGGCCCAGGCCACCAGCCAGCCACCAAAGCCGCTCGAGGTGTTCATGCGCGGCGAAGCCAAGCAACACAAGCAGGACGGGAAAGATGGCCAGAGTGACCCAGGGACGGATCCTCGACAAGCGCTGGCGCCCGACCATGCGGCGAAAGCGTGCGTAAACGCGCCACGCGATCAACGGAAGAAGCACAAGCAATGTGATGGTGGAGGGACTCGGCGCTTGCATGGTGTGGGCCTTCAGGTCACGTCTTTGAGTTTCCGAGAACACTTAAGAATAGTTTCATGTGCTGCTGATGGTTTGGTATGGAGAGATCTAAAAGCCGATCAGGTGTAGGACACATAAACTTCACTCAAAATCCTGCTGCAATTTCCTTAGGGAAACTTCCGCAGTGGCCCGCCGCACGCACCTGGCGGGAAATAAAGAACCTCCAGCTCCACGCGCCGGTTCTTTGCGGCATCTGGCGATCCATAGTAGGGGCCTATCAACTGCCGGCTCTCTACGAAAACTCGTGAGGCAGGAAATCCGGCCTTGACCATCAAGGATTTGACGTAGTCAGCACGAGCGGTTGCAATGCGCTTGATCGACTTCGGGTCGCCTTCCGAGATATCGGCGAAGCCCATTACGATCGCGTTTTCAACGGGATGGGGGATGGCTTTTTCCACAATGGCGATCACCATTGCCCGTGATTTTTCATCCAGAGCCACGGCGCCATTGGCAAAAAAGGCATCGGCTGCCAGCGTGGGCTTGCATGCCAATACAGGCATTGATGCGAATGCAAACAGCAACGCGGCAATCAGTGTTTTTTTCTGCATACGGAGACCGTTGACGGGTTGGGAGACTATCGGTTGTAAAAGGAAGCCTGCAAGAAGCGCATCCCGGCAAAAATCTGCTGAACCCGCTCACCCGAAAGCGTCCCGATATGCGCACCCAGACGTGTTTTGTACACGGAAGACACCTGCGACACAACCACCACACTCTGCCTCTCCAGATTGCCCTCGCCGGGCTCCAGCAAGACATTGCCGGGCTCCGTAGCGCGGTTGAGGTTGGAGGTCAGTGCGCAAACAATGACGGTGCTGATGCGAGAGCGGTTGAACACGTTTTCCTGCACAACGACATGGGGATGCGGGGAGCCTGGGACGGAGCCACGTGAGGGGTCCGCTTCAATCCAGAACACATCGCCCTGCTTGATGGTGTCGGGGTAAGGGCCTTGTGGGGCTTCTGGGTMTCTGTCCATAAGCCGTAGTTTCTCATCCCGCGCAGTCGATGCCCGCGCCTATGCTGCCACGCAGCTTAAAGCGCACGCTTGATTTGCTGCACGGTGCTCACAACTGCCGGCGTAGCCACAAGCATGCAAAGTAGAAGCGGCCCTGCAAGCCCTGCGAGCAGGCAAGCGCGCATCCTCGGGCCGATGAGCAAGCCGATCACACTGGTGAAAGCTGCCAGCACGAGGATAGAGAACGAAAGCAGCCATACACGGAGAAGGAAATCGCTTCGGGGTGAATGAGTGAAGTTTTTACTGTCCATCCTGACCGGCGTGTCAGGAACGAAGCTCCTTGCGTACCACTCACCCGCGCCCCACCCTGCAAACGCGAGCACCAGCAATGCGAACCCTGCAATGACCCACCATGAACAACGTTTCATACAGATTCCTGTGGTTTCGTGAGAAAACGCATACCCACGAAAAATTCCTCCCGTGGGGCGAGACGTCCCTAGGGTTGAGCGCTTTTAGGCACATCGGGCTTGGGCGCTTCCTTCACCCGCACATAGTATTCACGCAGATGAAGACTCTCCGAGTTGTCTTCGCCGCCTGCGTACACCCACAGCATGTCTGGGCTTATGAAGTTATAGACAACGATGGCGTCCCTGCCGGTCACTGGCGCAACGGTTTTGATTGCAACCGAATCCGAAGCAACGCCCAGGACACGGTACGGATGGGTTTCGCGAAAGCCTGTCAGTGGCCTCTTTCGGCCCTCCTGCGTTTTCGTCTCCAGATCCGGCAGCTCGGAAGTCATGGCCTCTGCCGTAAAGGTCAGGGTCATATGACCCATCAGCTGCGAAAGAAACAGGGCCGTCTTGCTGTCAAGCTTTGCGCGCTCGTTATTGAAGCGCATGCTGATTTCGGAGTCAGACTTCCACTGGCCGACAAGATTCGGGTCCGCATTCGCTGAGGTGGCGCACGCGGCCATCAGCAGGAGCGCAAAGAGTCTGCGCATGCTTATTCCACGTCAGCGAAATCGTCGTCACCCTCATTGCGCGCACGGGGCGCCTTGACGCCGACCTTGGCAACCACTTCCACATAGAACTGCGGCGCGCCGTCTTTCACGATCTCGTCAATCGACTTGATGAGGTCTGCCACCGGCACCTCCGAAGCAGCGGCATCACTCGCGCCAGACTTGCAGTCAAAGTCCCAGTAGTCCACGCCCTTGGGCAAGGCTTTGGCGCGTTCGCGTTTGAGGTATTTGCGGATGTCGTGTTTGGCGGCATCGAGCAGGCGGTCGCGGTTTTTGCCTTCGATGGTGAGTTGGTAGGTTTTTTTCATGAGTACTTCTGATCTAAAGAGTAGCGCATTGCGGCCACGGTGTACTACCGATTATCGGGCCGTGGCTGGGCAGGCCGAAAAGTCATAGGAAAAAGCAGCGTCACCGGCAACAATCTGCGCGGCATGGCGTTTGCATGGGTACCCATGCCAGCTTGTTCAACCCCACGTCCCTCACCTGGCAGGGGCACAAGGAGATTCCGATGATCTATGGTTTAACGTACCTCGGTGTGATCCACACCGCCATCAGCCTGGTGGCCGTTGCGGCTGCCGTGATTGCCTTCTTTCGCGACAAGGAAATCATTGCCGCGTCCACACTGGGCAAGGTCTATATCTGGACCACGGTGCTCACCTGCCTCACCGGCTTTGGCATCTTCCAGCATGGCGGCTTCGGCAAGCCGCATGCGCTGGGCATCATTACGCTGCTGGTGCTGGGCATTGCCTGGGTGGCGGGCACCACCAAGGTGCTGGGCCGTGGCTCGCCGTATGTTGAAACGCTGGGCTATTCGATCACCTTTCTGTTCCACATGATTCCGGCCATCACAGAGACATCGACGCGCCTGCCATTGGGTGCGCCACTTCTGCCCAACGCCGATGCGCCCGAACTCAAGGCCGCCACGGGCGTTCTCCTGCTGCTTTACGTCATTGGGGCGGCGCTGCAGGTGCGGCGCATACGCACGCGCCATGCGGCGCTGAACGTCGCGGCTGTGCCGGGGTCTGCTGCCGCTAGTTAAGGGGGCGACAAATTCAACTGGGCCAGACGACCAGCAAATAGCGGCAGGCGCTGCGCCCCAGGGTTTTAAAGGCCACGGGGCGGTCAACGCCGAAGTCCAGGCAGTCACCGGGTTCAAGCTTGAAAACTTCGTCGCCGTATTCCACGCGCAAGCCGCCTTCGACCAGCCAGAGGCGCTGACGGTAAGGCTGGCCGCTCCACCGCGGGTAAGCCACCCTGGCCGACCGCGGCAGCTCGACTTCCACCATCTCGACGCCGTGGTCGGGCCCGCGCTCTGCCACCTGGCGCCGCAGGTAGCCGGCTTCCGGATCGCGCCACACTGCCTGCCCTGCCTTCTTCCGCAGCCTGCGGCCGGCCTCTTCCTCCTTGTCTTCGGTGAGCAGCTGCGCCAGCGGCACGCCCAGGCCGGCGGCAAGGCGGCCGAGGACCACGGCGGTCGGGCTGCTTTCGACGCGCTCCACTTTGGAAATCATGGCTTTGCTGACGCCCGATACCTCAGCCAGTTGCGCCAGGCTCAGGCTCCGGGCCTGGCGCAATGCCAGCAGCCGCGACGCGATCAGGGCGTCAATCGTCATGGGGTGTCCTTCAGAAAAAGCATTCGTCCATCATAAAGGACAAATAATCTCTTATAGTAGACAAATTCAATATCCGCTCGAAAGGAATCCCCATGCACCTCGTCGAATGCAACGAAGAGCGCCATGCCGGCCAGATCCTGGCCATCTTCAACGAGGCGATCGTCAACTCGACGGCGCTGTATGACTACAAACCACGCGCACCTGAAAGCATGGTGACCTGGTTTGCCACCAAGCGTGCCAACGGCTTTCTTGTGATCGGGATGGAAGACGGCAGCGGCAAGCTGCTGGGTTTTGCAAGCTACGGCACCTTCCGCGCATTCCCGGCGTACAAGTACACGGTCGAGCATTCGGTCTATGTGGAGAAAGACAGCCGCGGCCTGGGCCTGGGGCGCAAGCTGCTGGAGGCGATTGTGGCCAGGGCTGAAGCGCAAGGCATGCACGTTCTGGTCGGCGCGATTGACCTGGACAACGCTGTGAGCATTGCACTTCACAAGCGCCTGGGCTTTGAACACAGCGGCACGATCAAACAGGCGGCTTTCAAGTTTGGCCGCTGGCTGGATCTGGCGTTTTTGCAGAAGACGTTAAAGACGCCGCTTCAGCCTGTTGACGGTTAAGTCTGTTGGCTGGTCAACACCTTGTCGATAGCCTCATGCAGATGCTGCAGCCCAAACGACACATCACAGAACACGCCGTTGACATAAAACGCCGGCGTTGAGCGCACGCCCAGGTGGCGGCCGCTTTGCATGTGCTCCTGCACGCGCTGCAGGTAGACGTGGTCGTTCATTTCGTTCTGGTAGCGGGCCATGTCCAGCCCGGCCTGGGCGGCATAGTCAAGCAGGTGCTTGTCCTTGAGGTGGTGCTGGTTGGTAAACAGCAGCTCGTACATGGGCCAGAACTTGTGTTGCGCGCCAGCGGCTTCCGCGGCTTCTGCGGCCAGTTCGGCATGGGGATGCACTTCGCGCAACGGAAAATGGCGGAAGACAAAACGCAGCTGGCGCCCGAAGTGCGGAAGCATCACCTTCAGGGCGCCATAGGCCTGAAAGCAGGACGGGCATTCGAAGTCGCCGTATTCCACAACAGTGACCGGGGCCGACGCCGGGCCATGGATATGGTCGATGGCGTCGTCGGGTTCGAGAAACGGGTCGGGTTGGGACGAATCGGCCATGAAAATCACCTTTAGCTGTGTGTTCAGACATTGAAAAACGTCTTCAGCACAGTATGCGCCCGGGTGTGCGCAGTGATCAAGGAGCCGTACGGCCCCATCGGCGTGTTGGTAGCCGTGGGTAGCCAGGCAGAGCCGGCGGTGCCGGCCCCGCGGTTCAGCTTCAGGCCTGGTTGGCGGCGTTTTCGAGGGCTTCGTCGAGTGCCTTGCACGAGGGCGAGCACACGGCCTGGGACTTGCCCAGCACTTTACGGGTGCCCATCAGGGAGCGGGCGCGGTGCTTGCCGCACATGAAACACGACATCGTGGCAGCGCCAAATGACGTGGTGGCAGCAAACGGTGAGCCCGACACCTTGGACTTGTAGCGCAGGCCGTCAGCGAGTACGGCGGTTTTGGCGTCAGCTCTTGCCATGGTTGGGGTCTTCCTTCAGTTGGGGGTTGATGGGTTTCATGGCCTTTTCAATGGCCTCTTTGGCCTTCAGCTCGGCAGCGAGCGAGGCGTCCAGCGCAGACCGGCACAGGCCCGCATACTGGTAATTGACGTTTTCATACAGCTCGGCCGCAGCCGGGTGCGTGTCGAGCAGTGCGCCCAGCGCCATGCCGGGTTCCACATCGCCCAGTTCGTTGACCAGGTGCAGCACCACGGAGCGGTACTGCTCGGCACCCACCGGCACCGCGCTGTGCTCAAGCCGTTCCAGCAGCCCGGCCAGTACGTGGGTGACCGTGAGGTCGGTTTTGTGGGGATGGGGTTGGGTGGCGTTCATGCAGTGAATTTGGGGCTTCCTTCCCCTAAATCAAGCACTTTGCGGACCAGGTAACCGCCCTTCGGCGGTTGCTGGCCCCCTTTCGGGCTAGCCTGGATCAGCCCTGCGCGCTATATTTTTTATAGCTGCTCGCGCTTGTCTGCTGTGGGTTGGAGGCCTATTTTACCTCTAAACGGCAGGCCCGGAAGCTTTCCCCGGGCTTCCAGAGGCCATTTGGCGTGCCTGCAGGTGTTACCAAACGTCTTTTGAACGCTGTTTAATGGATGAAAAGTAGCTGCAGACCAATGCTGGTAAGCGCAAGTAGCTCCTGATTTGATAGCACCAAAAATACCGCGCAGAGCGTCTACGGTACTTTTTACCCTCCATCGGGCAACCCTTTTGCCGCCAGATGGGCCACCAGCAGCCTGGCCGCCGCCGACAAACCCGCCTCATCCCGAAAGCAGATGGCAAAGCGCCGGCGGGCCCAGGGGTCGGCGAGCGGCATCACACGCAGCCCATAGGTGGCGGCATAAGGCTCGGCCACCTCGCGTGGCACCACGCTGATGGCCAGGTTGGCGCGGACCACACGCAAGGCGGCCTCGAAGTTGGACACGATGACGCGGTGGACAACGACCTTGCCCTTGAGCGCTGCAGCCCGCAAGAGCAGCACCTGCACAGCACTGTGCGCGGGAAGGCTGACATGCTCGAAATCCAGCGTCTGCTCAAAGTGCAGGGTTTTCTCGCCTGCCAGCGGGTGCGACGGGTGGGTCACGATGGCCAGGTGATCGGTGCGGTAGCTGCGCGACTGCAGGCCGCTCAGGTCGGCAGCGTCCCAGCAAATGCCGACCGAGGCCACACCCTCCTTGATGCCGCGAATCACATCGGGGCTGACGCGCTCTTCCATGTCGACCTGGATGTCGTGGTGCGCCGGCTCCTGCAAAAAAGCCGCCACGTCGTCGGCCAGCGACTCGGCCATGACAGAAGCCGTGGCCAGGATGCGCACCTGGCCGCGCACGCCCTGGGCATAGGCGGCCATGTCGCGTTCAATGCGCTCGGCGCTGGCCAGCATGGTGCGCGCGTGCTCCAGCAGGCTTTCGCCAGCAGGTGTGGGCTCCACACCGCGGCGGCGCCGCACCAGCAGCGGCGTGCCGACGGTGTCTTCGAGCTGGGCCAGCCGCTTGCTGATGGCCGAGCCGACGATGTTGGCCTGCTCGGCCGCGCGGGCAATGCTGCGCGCATCACACACTGCCGCGAACAGCCGCAGCGTGGTCATGTCGAGGTCTCTCATGGGCGGCTCCTGGGTACACGTACAACTCGCCTGGAAAAGCGGCGCAGATTTGATATTCCCAAGCGGAACGTCAGTGCTTCCAAAATTGACCAATCAAACCCTTTGGGAAATTCTAAACTGCAGCTGCGCCCCGAAAATGAACAGACGACAACGGAGACCACAGTGAACCTGCCTTCAAGGCCTGCCCTCCCCCGGCAGGCAACGATCCGTGAAGTCGGCCTGCGTGACGGCCTGCAAAGCATTGCCGCCGTGATGCCGACCGCGCACAAGCTGGAGTGGATCCAGTCGGCCTACGACGCCGGCCAGCGCGAAATCGAGGTTGGCTCGTTTGTGCCGGCGCGCCTCTTGCCGCAGCTGGCCGACACCGCCGAGCTGGTGGCCTTTGCCAAAACACTGCCCGGCCTGGTCACGTCGGTGCTGGTGCCCAACCTCAAGGGCGCTGAACGCGCCATTGAATCCGGCGCCGACCTGATGCTGCTGCCGATTTCGGCCAGCCACGCCCACAGCCTGGCCAACCTGCGCAAGACGCCCGACGACGTGGTCGAAGAAATCGCCCGCATCCGCGAACTGCGTGATGCCTCGGGCTCACCTATCGTGATCGAAGTCGGCATGAGCACGGCCTTTGGCTGCACGCTGCAGGGCCGGGTCGAGCCGCGCGAAGTGTTGCGGCTGCTGCGCGCCGTGCTGGACGCCGGCGCCGACCGCGTGGGCCTGGCGGACACCGTGGGCTACGCCGACCCGGAAATGGTGCGGCTGTTGTTTGAGCAGGCTTTTGAAGTGGCTGGAGAGCGGCTTGACTGCGGCCACTTTCATGACACCCGCGGACTCGGCATGGCCAATGTGTATGCCGCGCTGCAAACCGGCGTGACGCGCTTTGACGCTTGCCTGGCCGGCATAGGCGGCTGCCCGCATGCGCCCGGCGCCAGCGGCAACGTGGCCACTGAAGACCTGGCCTATATGCTGGCCAGCATGGGCATTGAAACCGGCATTGATTTTGACAAGCTGATGGCGCTGCGCACCCGGGTGGCGGGTTGGCTTGAAGGCGAAATCCTGCACGGCACGCTGTGGCGCGCGGGCCTGCCCAAAACCATGCGCGCATCTGCTGACCCCACCGCCGCTGCGGCCTGAATTATTTTTTCTTCCGGAACACTGCATGCAACCCATCCCCGAATCCACCACCCCACAGCCGCTGGCCGGCCTGCGCGTGGTGGAGTTCACCCACATGGTCATGGGCCCCACCTGCGGCATGGTGCTGGCCGACATGGGAGCCGAAGTCATCAAGGTCGAACCCATTGACGGCGACCGGACCCGCCGCCTGCTGGGCGCCGGCTCGGGCTTCTTTCCGCTCTTCAACCGCAACAAGAAAAGCATCGGCATTGACCTGCACGACCCGGTGGGCGCCGAAGTGGCGCGCAAGCTCTGCGCCAGCGCCGACGTGGTGGCCGAAAACTTCAAGCCCGGCACCATGGCCAAGTACGGCCTGGACTACACCGCGCTCAGCGCCGTCAACCCGCGCATCATCTACATCAGCCACAAAGGCTTTTTGCCCGGCCCCTATGACCACCGCACCGCGCTTGACGAGGTGGTGCAGATGATGGGGGGCCTGGCCTACATGACGGGCCGGCCCGGCGACCCGCTGCGCGCCGGCACCAGCGTGAACGACATCATGGGCGGGCTCTTCGGTGCCATCGGGGCGCTGGGCGCGCTGATCCAGCGAGGCATTAGCGGCAAGGGCATGGAAGTGCAGTCGGCACTGTATGAAAACAATGTCTTCCTGATGGGCCAGCACATGCTGCAGTACGCCATGACAGGCAAACACCCGGCCCCCATGCCCGCGCGCGACAACCCCTGGGCGGTGTACGACGTGTTCACGGTCAGGGACGGTGAACAGATCTTCCTGGCGGCCGTGAGCGACGCGCAGTGGCAGATCTTTTGCACCGTGCTGGGCTTTCCCGACCTCAAGGCCGACCCGGCGCTGGCCACCAACAACCAGCGCGTGGCGGTGCGCCCCGCGTTGCTCAAGGATCTGGCGACGCGGCTGGCCCCGCGCAGCGCTACCGAGCTTTCAGCCGTGATGGAAAAAGCCGGCTTGCCGTTTGCCCCCATCCGCAGGCCCGAAGACCTGTTCGACGACGAACATTTGCTGGCCACCGGCGGCCTGGCCGATGTGCGCCTGCCCGATGGCCCCAAGGCCGGCCAGATGGTAAAAACCACCCTATTCCCCATCACCATGCAGGGGGAGCGCCTGGGGGTTCGCCTGCACCCGCCCACGCTGGGCGAACACACCCGCGAGTTGCTGGCAGGCCTGGGTTACAGCACGGGTGAAATGGATGACCTGCACCGGCAAGCGGCCGTCAGTTGAGGCAGTGAGTTGAACCTGCCAGCCGATTTGCGCGACTCACGACAATGAAGGAGACAAAATGACCCCGAAGATGAAGATGATCCGCAGTACCGATACCTCAGCCTTGAGCAACAAACCCGCAACCCGGCGCCAGGCCCTCTGGGGACTGGGCGCCCTTTTTGCCGGTGGCGCCTTCCTGGCTTCGCCGCGCAGATTGATGGCCCAGACCACCGACAAGGTGGTGCGCTTCATCCTGCCGGTGGGCGCCGGTTCGGGCGTGGACACCATCGTGCGAGCGGCCAGTGTTGCGCTGGGCAAGGCGCTGGGCAACCCGGTGGTGATTGAAAACCAGCCCGGCGCAGGCGGCATTGTCGGCACGTCCGCGCTTGTGAAGGCTGCCCCCGACGGCATGACGCTGAGCGTGGTGTCCAACAACCACGTGATCTACCCCAGCGTCTACAAGTCGCTGCCGTTCGACCCGGTGGCCGACATCACGCCCATCACCGTCATTGGCACCACGCCGATGGTGCTGGTGGTGAACCCCGCCAAACTGCCGGCCACCAACGTGAAAGAGCTGGTCGCCCTGCTCAAGGCCAAACCCGACGCCTACAACTATGCGTCGTCGGGCAACGGCACCATCCTGCACCTGGCTGCGCAGATGTTTCTGGACGAAGCACAGGTCAAGGCCAAACACATTCCCTACAAGGGCGTGGGCCCCATGGTTGCCGACATGATCGGCGGGCAGGTGGACATGGGCGTGCTGGCGCTCCCTGCCGTGCAGGCGCACCTGAAGAGCGGCGCCTTGCGCGCCATCGGTGTGGGCGGCAGCGCCCGTTCACCCGCGGCGCCCGACATTCCGACCATTGCGGAACAAGGCCTGCCCAACTACAACATGGAAGGCTGGTTCGCGGTGATAGGCCCCGCGAAGCTGCCGGCGGCCGACGTCAAACGCATCCACGACGCGGTGGTTGCCGCCTATGCCACGCCCGAAGTGAAGGAAGCCATGCTCAAGCAGGGCAACACCATCAACCCCGGCAGCCCGGAAGCCGCCGCGCAGTACTTTCGCAGCGAACTGGTGAAGTACGCGCAGCTGGTGAAAAAGGCGGGCGTCGAACTGCAGTAAGGCACACGCACGGGCGGCCGCCCTGCTGTTCATCACAACGGGACGGCCCTGGATTGCTATGGTTTTAATAGCTGCTTGCGCCCGTCAATAAAGCGCCAGGCAGCAATTTGGCAATCAACCCGCCCGGGACGGCCTACAGCTTGGCAATGGACACCTCGGTCGACTTGACCAGTGCCACCACTTCACTGCCGACAGCCAGTTCGAGCTGGTCGACCGACCGCGTGGTGATGACCGACGTGACGATGCCCCATGGGGTTTCAACGTCGAGTTCAGACACCACGTCACCGCGGATGATTTCCTTGATTTTTCCGCGGAACTGGTTGCGGACATTGATGGCTTGGATGGACATAAAAATTTTCCTGAAACTGGTTTAAAACTCGTTGCGCTGAAATTCAGCGAATTCAATGGCGCAGGCCTTACACAGCGGCCTGCAAACCCCGCGCACCGGGACGGGCGTCAGACGCTACATCGCACCCGCGAAAAATGCACCGGCTCAAAGCCTGTCGTGGCCGCCATGCGGAAGCTTTCGGCCAGCAGGGTCAGCACCGCATCGTCCAGACGCACGGTGATCTCGGGGCCGACTTCGTAGCGCTTGTCGGCCGACTGCGGCACCTGCGAATCGGTGGCATACACACCGGGCAGGATGTGGCGGGCCGCCAGCGCCTGCAGCACCGGGCGCAGGGCGTAGTCCAGCGCCAGCATGTGGTGCGGGCTGCCGCCGGTGGCCAGCGGCAGCACGGTTTTTTCCTTCAGCGCCGTTTGCGGCAGCAAATCCAGCAGCACCTTGAGCAGGCCGCTGTAAGCCGCCTTGTACACCGGCGTGGCCACCACGATGGCGCGCGCACGGGCAATCTGGTCAATCGCCTTGACGATCGCCGGATGACCCCACTCAGCCAGCAGCAAGGCCTGGGCCGGCAGCTCACGGATGTTCAGCCGATCGACCACCAGGCCACCCCGCAGGGCCAGCCTGTCGCTGACGGAGTCAAGCAGCGCCGCCGAGCGGGACTGCTCAGAAGGACTGCCGGCGATCAGCAATACGGATTGTTGCGAGGACATTATTTGTGGAGCTCTCTGATTTGCATTGATTACCAAGCGGCGTGTGCCAGCTCTCTCATTCCAGTGCCGGCGCGGAACCGGCTTCGCCGGGCCGCAGCGGGCGCCCCCTGGGGGGAGGCGGCCAAAGGCCGCTTCGGGGGGGGTTACTGTTTTGCTTCGGGGGGAAGCCTACTTCCTTGTATAGATCTGATCGAACGAGCCGCCGTCTGCGAAATGCTCTTTATCAGCCTTGGCCCAGCCGCCGAAGGCCTGGTCGATGGTGAACAGGTTCAGCTTGGGAAACTGCTTGGCGTACTTGGCAATGGCTTTCTGCGAAACAGCGGGGCGGTAGAAGTTCTTGCCGGCGATGTCCTGGCCTTCTTCAGAGTAGAGGTACTTCAGGTATTCCTCGGCCACGGCGCGGGTGCCCTTCTTGTCGACGTTTTTGTCGACCACGGCGACGGCGGGCTCGGCCAGGATGCTCAGCGACGGCACGACCACGTCGAACTTGGCGCCGAATTCTTTTTCGAGCAGGTAGGCTTCGTTTTCCCAGGCGATCAGCACGTCGCCCTGGGCACGCTGGGCAAAGGTGATGGTGGAGCCGCGCGCTCCGGTGTCCAGCACGGAGACATTGCCGTACAGCTTGGCAACGAACTCTTTGGCCTTGGCATCGCTGCCGTATTTGCGCTTGGCGAATTCCCAGGCGGCCAGGTAGTTCCAGCGGGCGCCGCCCGAGGTCTTGGGGTTGGGCGTGATCACGGTGATGCCGGGCTTGATCAGGTCGTCCCAGTCCTTGATGCCTTTGGGGTTGCCCTGGCGCACGGCCAGCACGATGGTCGAGGTGTAGGGCGACGAGTTGTGCGGGAGTTTCTTTTGCCAGTCGGCCGACAACCAGCCGCCGTTTTTGACCAACGCGTCGGTGTCGCCGGCCAGGGCCAGGGTGGCCACGTCGGCGTCCAGGCCGTCAATGATGGAGCGGGCCTGCTTGCCGGAGCCGCCGTGCGACTGCTTGATCGTCACATCCTGGCCGGTCTTGGCTTTCCAGTATTTGCTGAAGGCCGCGTTGTATTCGACGTAAAGCTCACGGGTTGGGTCATACGAGACGTTGAGCAGCGTGACGGGCGCTTGCTGGGCCTGGGCGGTCAGCAGTGACCCTGCCAGCGTCAAACCCAAACCGGCCGCCACGGCAGTGCGGGCGGAAACATTGATAAAGTTGCGGCGTGAAGTCATGGTTGCTCTCTTTTCCAAAAAATTGCGTGTAAATGCGAACAAAATGGATTCTGGAAGCAGACCTTAGAAACTGGAACGAATAAAAAATCAGTTCTTTATTCCACAAACATCCTTAGACACCTTAGCCCTACGAAAGAACTACCCCATGGCACGCCTCGTCAAATGCATCAAACTCGGTAAAGAAGCCGAAGGCCTGGACTTTCCGCCCTATCCCGGCCCGCTGGGCAAGCGCCTTTGGGAAGAAGTCAGCAAGGAAGCCTGGGCGGAGTGGATGAAGCAGCAAACCATGCTGGTCAACGAAAACCGCCTGAACCTGGCCGATGCCCGCGCCCGCCAGTACCTGGCGCGCCAGATGGAAAAACACTTCTTCGGCGACGGCGCCGATGCCGTCCAAGGCTACGTTCCCCCGACTCAATAAGGCCCCCACGCTTGTCGCTTCGCGTACTGCGCTGCCCCCCGAGGGGGCCGCTGCGCCTGCGGCCCGGCAAAGCCGGTTCCGCGGCCCCGGCTGGCCTGAAACCGGGGACCACACGCCTGTCACTAACAATGAAACTTGCATTGGTCGGCCATGGCTGAGGTGATCGAGTGGCTGGACGACGGCACAGCCGGCGGCAGCCCCTACAGCCCGCGCTTTGGCGACCGCTACCGCAGCGAGCTGGGCGGCCTGGACCAGGCTAAAGAAGTCTTCCTCAAGGGCTGCGGCCTGCCCGAAGCCTGGGCTGGCCAGCCACAATGGACTGTTCTTGAAACCGGCTTCGGCCTGGGCCTGAATTTCCTCGTGACTTGGGCCGCCTGGAAGGCCGACCCACAGCGCCCTGGCCTGCTGCATTTCGTCTCGACGGAAGCCTTTCCGGCCAGCGCCGAAGACGTATTGCGCAGCGCCCGAACCCACCCTGAACTACTTCCCTTCGCCGAACAGCTGCAGCGCCAGCTGTGGGGCCTGCTGCCGGGCTTTCACCGGCTGGTGTTTGAAGGCGGCCAAGTCTTGCTGACGCTGTGCATCGGCGACGCCAAGGCCATGCTGCGCGAACAATCGTTTGAGGCAGATTCGGTCTACCTGGACGGTTTCAGCCCGCAGCGCAATCCGGACATCTGGGACGTGCACACCTTCAAGGCGGTGGCCCGCTGCTGCCGGCGCGGCACGCGAATCGCCACCTGGACGATTGCACGCAGCGTGCGCGACGCCTTGGCGCAATGCGGATTTGTGGTCAACAAGGTGCCGGGCATTCCGCCCAAACGCGACAACCTGCAGGGTGAGTTCAACCCGGCGTGGGAACCTAAAAAAGCGCAGCCCTCGCCCGCTCGCCGGCTGCCCGGGCGCTGCGTGGTGATTGGCGCCGGCCTGGCCGGCGCGGCTGTGGCGGCCAGCCTGGCGCGTCGCGGCTGGCAGGTCGTGGTGCTGGACGCAGCCGAAGAGCCCGCCACCGGGGCGTCCGGCCTGCCCGCCGGCTTGCTGGCGCCGCATGTCTCGCCCGACGACAACCCGCTCTCGCGCCTGTCGCGCCATGGCATTCGCGCCACGCTGCAGCAGGCCGAGGCAATGCTGCAGGCCGGCGACTGGGGCCGCACCGGCGTACTGGAGCATGCGGTGGAGCACCCGCGCAAACAGCCCGAGGCCTGGCAAACGGACTGGGCCGACGCCGCTGGGGACTGGACAGGGCCAGCCGACGCTGCCCAGCTCAGGCAATGCGGCCTGCCGCCGGATACGCCCGCGTTGTGGCATGCGCGGGCGGGCTGGATCCGGCCGGCCGCCCTGGTCGACGCCTGGCTGGCTGGGCCGGGTGTGCAATCGCACGGCCGATCAGTGGTGAGCCGCCTGAACCAGGCCTCGGGCCAGTGGCAGGTTCTGGATGCGCAGGGCCGGGAGTTGGCCCGCGCCGAACTCGTGGTGCTGGCGGCCGGTTATGCCAGCCTCGAACTGGCTGCCGGCGCCGCAACGAACAAGGCTGGTGACCTTGCACTGCAGGCCATCCGGGGCCAGGTGAGCTGGGGCCTGCATGAGCCCGGCGCGGCCAGCGCACTGCCGCCCTTTCCCGTGAACGGCCATGGCAGCCTGGTGCCCGCGGTGCCCCTGCCCAGCAAGGCCGGCGGCCTGGCCTGGGTCATGGGCTCCAGCTTTGAACGCGACAACACCCAGGCCGAAACGCGGCCCCAGGACGACCAGCACAATTTCAGCCGGCTGCAAACCCTGCTGCCGCAAACCGCCCGTGCACTGGCCGCACAGTTTGAGCCCGGGAAGGTTCAGTCCTGGGCGGGTGTGCGCTGTGCCACGCCCAGCCGCTTGCCCGCACTGGGCCCGCTGGAAGAAAGCCCGGGCCTGTGGGTGTGCAGCGGCATGGGCTCGCGCGGGCTGACGTTTGCCGCGCTTTGCGGGGAATTGCTGGCGGCGAAGCTGCACGCCGAACCTTTGCCGATTGAACAGCGGCTGGCGGAGGCGCTGATGCCGCAGCATGCCCTGCCCGCGCTGATCGTCAATATTTGAGATTTTTAAGCCAAACAGGGCTGAAACCAAGGGGGAACGGGCGCAAGCAGCTATCAAATAGATAGCATTCAGGGCGTAATGAGCGCCTTCACTCCACGCTGCGCAGCAGGCGTTTGAGCTTTCCGGGGTGCAGGGGTTTGCGCAGGCTGCCGCGCGCGCCGCCGAACCATCCGCGCACGGTGTCCAGCGGGGAGAGACGGTTGCCGGTCAAAATCAGATAGGCGATGGCAGGGCGCGATGCCTCCACCCGCTTGACCATTTCCCAGGGCTCAATGTCGGGGAGCTCCATGTCGAGAATCACCAGCTTGTAAAGATGCGTGTCAATCAGCTTGAGCGCTTCGGTGCCGGTGGTCGCCTCGTCTATCTTCACGAAACCGGCCATGGCCAGCCTGGCACGCAGGTAAAGACGCGCGTCGCGATCAGCATCCACCACCAACACTTGAGGGCGCTCCGGCAGGGGCTCCGGGGCTTCCAGCGGCGCCGGCGCGGTAGGCGCCTGCGAATCAAAGTCGAGATCGAGGTCCAGCAGCGCGGTGGATTCGGACAGCAGGTCGAGATCCAGGTCCTTCTCACCACGCGTTTTGCCCGGCGGCAGAGCCTGCGCGGCCTGCCGCCGTTCAGCGGCCAGCAATTCGTCCATGCCGTCAATCACGGCGGTCCACTGCAGCGGGCGTGGAATCACCAGGCGCGCCCTGGCCGGCGGGTTGTCGCCGATCCAGATCAGAGTGAAGTCGTCATTCGCGGGGTTGGCCAGCTCCAGCGCAGCTTCCCAGCTGTCGCCGTCAATCAGCGCCATCAAGGCCTCTTCGGGCGCGTCGGGCGTCCAGGGGGTGTAGGCGATAGGTCGTGTTTCGGAAATGCGAAACACCGCGTTCAGGGCATGACGCTCAACGTCATCAAACCCGAACACTTTTACAAAAACCCGCTTGACAGCCTCACCACCCGTATTCGTCATTGCGCCCGATTATGGGGGGATCGCCGGGGAGGCTTCAAGGAATTCAGCGCCTGCGTTGTCAAAACGTCACTTCATGGCCGCGGCGGGCCTGCGGGCCTTGACATACGCATCGCTTGGCAAATAGGCCTTGCCGTCGGCATAGCGCCATTGCACCATGGTGCCCTTGTGGCCGCGCAGGTCCAGCCTGCCCACATAGGCGCCCATGGTGGACTGGTGGTCAATGGCGCGGAATTCGGCGGGGCCGAAAGGCGTGGAGAATTTCAGGCCACGCAGCGCCACCACCAGCTTTTCGTTGTCGGTGGAATTGGCCCTGCGGATGGCGGCAAAAATCGCCTGCATGGTGGCGTAGCCCACCGCCGAACCGACTTTGGGATATTCATTGAAGCGGCGATAGTAGTTGGCGGCAAAGCTGGCATGCTCGCGGGAGTCGATCTGGTCCCACGGATAGCCGGTGACGATCCAGCCTTTCGGCGTATCGTCTTTCAGCGCATCCAGGTACTCGGGTTCCCCCGAAAGCATCGACACCACCGGCATACGGGAAAAAATGCCGCGCTGGTTGCCCTCACGAACCAGCCTGGCCAGGTCGGCGCCGAAAGTCGCGTTGAAGATCGCCTCGGGTTTTGCCTGCATGGCCGCCTGCAGCGTCGGGCCGGCTTCTATCTTGCCCAGGGCCGGCCACTGGTAACTCACAAACTCGACGTCCGGGCGCCTGGCTTTCAGCAACTCCTTGAATACAGTGACTGCGCTCTGGCCGTATTCGTAATTGGGGGCAATCGTGGCCCAGCGTTTGGCCGGCAACCTGGCTGCCTCTTCGACCAGCATGGCCGCCTGCATATAAGTACTAGGCCGCAGGCGGAAGGTGTAGCGGTTGCCTTGCTCCCAGACAATGGCGTCGGCCAGCGATTCGCTGGCGATAAACACCCGCCGGCTGGCCTGGGCATGGCCGGCCAGCGCCAGCCCGACGCTAGAGTAAAACCCTCCCGCCAGCACATCCACCCTTTCCTTTGAGGTCAGCTCGACGGCCTGGCGCAGGGCTTCTTCGGGTTTGCCGGCGTCATCGCGCGAGATGACTTCGATCTTGCGCCCCAGCAGACCACCAGCCACATTGATTTCCTCGACCGCAAGCTGCCAGCCTTGCCGGTAAGGCTGGGCGAACTGGGGAATGGCGGAGTAGCTGTTGATTTCGCCGATCTTGATGGGAGGTTTCGGGCTGCCCTGGGCGAGCGTCACCGCCGTGGCGCAGGCCAGAAACAAACCGCCCATCAGGGCGGACTTCATCAATTTCACGGGTTTTCTCCAAAAATGGGCAATTCGGTTCGTGCGGCAAGCCCAAAACCGGGCAGCTCATCCGAAAGAGCAGGGACTGTACCAGCGCTTTGTGACGGGTCGGCTGGTGAACGGCCAACCTGAATGCAAGCCTTATGCCGCCAACACGAAAAAACCGTTCGAAACCCGCATATTTATTGGCGAATAAGCTTATCTGCATAACGGCAGAACAAATGTGTAGTTTGTTTTTATAAGTCGCGCACTTACATTCTCCCGCTATGCATGAATTTGCCTTTGTATTTGCTGGTTTTGCCGTCGGCCTGGTTGTGGGTTTGACAGGGGTGGGCGGCGGCTCGCTGATGACGCCGCTGCTGATCTTCTTTTTCGGCATCAAACCGCACCTTGCCATCGGCACCGACCTGCTGTTTGCGGCCTTTACCAAGATGGGCGGGACCGTCAGCCTGGCCCGCGCCCGGGTGGTGGACTGGAAAATCGTCGGGCAAACAGCAGCCGGCAGCATTCCGGCGGCCCTGGCCACCCTTTATATGTTGCAGCGCATGGGCCCGGCCAACCCGGCTACGCAAGCCATCATGACCACCACCCTCGGCCTGGCGTTACTGCTGACGGCTGGCGCCACGGCCTACAAGGTGCTGCGCGGCAAGGCCGCCCCGACCACCATCGCGCCCGAACTCATAGGCCAGGCCACGCGTGCGCGCCACTGGTCGCTGCCGCTGCTGTTTGGCGCGGTCATCGGCACGCTGGTCACTTTGACGTCAGTCGGCGCGGGTGCCATCGGCGTGATCGTGCTGATGCTGCTCTACCCCACCCTGCCGCTGCCGCGCATCGTGGCGGCCGACATCGCCCACGCCGTACCGCTGACGCTGGTGGCAGGCTTGGGCCATGCCTCCATCGGTTCGGTCGACTGGCCTTTGCTCATCAAGCTGCTGGCCGGCTCCCTGCCCGGCATCTGGCTGGGTTCGCACCTGGTGCACAAAACGCCAGACCGCGTGATCCGCTCGCTGTTGTCCGTGCTGCTGGCCTATGCCGGCGTGAAACTGATTTCGATCTGACCCGCTCCTTATAAAAATCCCACGACGTTTGAATCCCGACAGCCATGTACCAATACACAGAATTTGACCGCGAGTTTGTCAAGGCCCGCGCCAACCAGTACCGTGACCAGCTGACCCGCTGGCAGGCAGGCCAGTTGCCTGAAGACGAATTTCGCCCCTTGCGCCTGCAAAACGGCTGGTATGTGCAGCGTTACGCGCCCATGCTGCGCGTGGCCGTGCCTTATGGCGAACTATCCAGCGCACAGGTGCGCGTGCTGGCCAAAATCGCCCGCGAGTACGACCAGCCCAACGCCGCGCTGTTCAACGAAGCCCAGTCCAAACAGGACAAGCTCGGCCCCGTGAACCTGAAAAACGGCCTGTCGGTCAACTCCAAGCTGACCACCGGCTACGCCCACTTCACGACGCGCCAGAACATTCAGTACAACTGGATCCCGCTCGACAAATCCGCCGAGGTAATGGACCTGCTGGCCAGTGTCAGCATGCACGGCATCCAGACCAGCGGCAATTGCATCCGCAACATCACCAGCGACGAGCGCGCGGGCATCGCCGTCGACGAAATCGCCGACCCGCGTCCCTTCGGCGAAATCTTGCGCCAGTGGAGCACGCTGCACCCCGAGTTCGCCTTCCTGCCGCGCAAGTTCAAGATCGCCATCAGCGGCGCCCGCGAAGACCGCGCCGCCACCGCCTGGCACGACGTCGGCCTGCATCTGATCCGCAACGCCGAAGGCGAGCTGGGCTTCAAGGTGCTGGTGGGCGGCGGCATGGGCCGCACGCCGGTGATCGGCACGGTGATCCGCGAGTTCCTGCCCTGGAACCAGATCATGAATTACCTGGAAGCCGTGGTGCGCGTGTACAACCGCTATGGCCGCCGCGACAACATCTACAAAGCCCGCATCAAGATTCTGGTGAAAGCCGAAGGCCAGCGCTACATTGACGACGTCGAGGCCGAATACAAGCAGATCCTGGAACACGATGGCGCGCCGCACACCATCACGCAGGAAGAACTCGACCGCGTGACAGCCTGCTTTGTGCCGCCTGCGCTCAATTGCGACCGCAAGAGCGCCGATACAAAAATTGCCAACATCCTGCGCGCCGCCGCCGAAGACGACGTGGAGTTCGGCCGCTGGCTGCAGCGCAATGTGGCCCCGCACCAGAACCCCGACCTGCGCGCCGTGACGCTGTCGTTCAAGCGCCTGGGCCAGGCGCCCGGCGACGCGACGGCCGACCAGCTCGACATCGCCGCCGATCTGGCCGACCAGTTCAGCGCCGGTGAAGTGCGCGTCACGCACGACCAGAACCTGCTGCTGCCCTGGGTGCGTTGCGACGAGCTGCCCGAACTCTGGCGCGCCGCCCGCAAGGCCGGTTTTGCCAAGCCCAATATCCACCTGCTGACCGACATGATCGCCTGCCCCGGCGGTGATTTCTGCTCGCTGGCCAATGCGCGCTCCATCCCGATTGCCGAAGCCATCACCGAGCGCTACCAGGACATGGACGAGCTGCACGACCTGGGCGAGATCGACCTGCACATCAGCGGCTGCATCAACTCCTGCGGCCACCACCACAGCGGCCATATCGGCATCCTGGGCGTAGACAAGGACGGCCTTGAGTGGTACCAGGTGTCGTTGGGCGGCTCCGATGGTTCCACGCTGAGCGGCGCCTCGGTGCCTGGCAAGGTGGTGGGCCCTTCGTTCACCGGCGCCGAAGTGCCGGAAGTCATTGAAGCAGTGCTCGACACCTATCGCCAGCTGCGCGAAGACGGCGAAACGTTCATTGCGACTTTCCGCCGCGTCGGCATCGAACCCTACAAGGCCGCCGCCAAGAATGCGCGCTTTGCCCCCAACACCGTCGCGCACTGAACACTGGAAAGGAAATCACGATGAAATTACTGCCTTTCAGCGAACAAAGCGGCGCCGAACAACCCGGTACCCTGGTCCTTGCGAACGATGCCGATCCATTCGAGATCACACTCGACGGCATCGCGCGCATTGACCTGCACTTCCCGAAGTTCACCGATGGCCGCGCCTACAGCCAGGCCTTCCTGCTGCGCCGCCGCCGCGAGTTCAAGGGTGAAATCCGCGCCACCGGCGACGTACTGGTGGACCAGCTCGCCCAGATGGAGCGCAGCGGCTTTGACACTGCCGTGCTGCGTGCTGACCAGGACATGGCCGTTGCCCAACGTGTGTTGAGCAGCTACCCCGGCTACAAAGCAGGCAAATACCAGGGCGATGCGGTAGACGTGCAACCCCACTTCAAGGAGGCGGCTGCCGCCTGAACACCATGAGCCTCGACCTTGCAAAAATCAACGCAGAACTCGGCCACAACGCACAGGGCCTGGTGGGCTGGGCCGTGGGACTGGGCCGGCCTGCCATCGTCACCACCAATTTCCGCCCCTTCGAGGCGGTGATACTGCACATGGTGACGCGCGCCAATCCCCGCGTTCCCGTGGTCTGGATGGACAACGGCTACAACACCGAGGCCACTTACCAGTTCGCCGACGAAGTGACCAAGCTGCTCAAGCTGGACCTGCATATTTACCTGCCGCGCCGCTCCCGTGCGCACCGCGAGGCGGTGGAAGGCCTGACCCCGGCGCTGGACGATCCACGCCATGCTGCCTTCACCGAAGAAGTCAAACTCGAGCCATTTGCCCGCGCCCTGCGTGAAACCGCGCCCCAGGTCTGGTTCACGGCCTTGCGCGCCACCGACACCGCGGTACGCGCCCAGATGGACCCGGTCAGCGTCAACCCCGACGGACTGATCAAGGTCGCGCCGCTCCTGCACTGGTCGTCCAAGGACCTTTACCAGTACTGTGAGATCAACGGCCTGCCCAACAATTTTGACTATGTGGACCCCACCAAGGGCGAAGACAACCGCGAATGCGGCCTGCACCTTGCGCACTGACTGACCTATGAACGCCCGCACACCATCCCACCTGCTGCCAGCCGACCCGGCGATCTCCATCGCGCGGCTGTCCAACTCCCATCTCGATGCGCTGGAAGAGGAAACCATCTTCATCCTGCGCGAAGTAGCCGCCGCCTTTGAGCGCCCGGCCCTGCTGTTTTCGGGCGGCAAGGATTCGCTGGTGATGCTCAAGTGCGCGGAAAAGGCCTTCGGCGTGGGCCGCATCCCCTACCCGCTCCTGATGATCGACACCGGCCACAACTTCCACGAAGTGACCGACTTCCGTGACTTCCGCGCAAAAGAACTGGGCGCCGAGCTGATCGTGCGCAATGTCGAAGACTCGATGAAACGCGGCACGGTGCGCCTGGCCCACCCAGGCGAATCGCGCAATGTGCACCAGTCGGTCACGCTGCTTGAGGCGATTGACGAATTCCGCTTTGACGCCCTGATTGGCGGCGCGCGCCGCGACGAGGAAAAAGCCCGCGCCAAGGAGCGCATCTTTTCGCACCGCGACAGCTTCGGCCAATGGCAACCCAAGGCCCAGCGCCCTGAGCTCTGGACGCTGTTCAACACCCGGCTGCAGCCCGGCGAGCACTTCCGGGTGTTCCCGATCTCCAACTGGACCGAACTCGACGTGTGGCAGTACATCGAACGGGAGCAAATCGCACTGCCTTCGCTCTACTACGCGCACCAGCGCAAGGTGGTCGAACGCAAGGGCCTGCTGGTACCGGTGACGGACCTCACCCCGGCACGCGACGGGGAGCAGATCGTTGAAAAGACCGTGCGTTTCCGCACCGTCGGCGACATCACCTGCACCTGCCCGGTCGACAGCCCGGCCGCCACGGCCGCCGAGATCGTGATCGAAACGCTGGCCGCCGACGTGAGCGAGCGCGGCGCAACGCGCATGGACGACAAGACCTCCGACGCTTCGATGGAAAAGCGCAAGAAAGACGGGTATTTTTAGTTCTCCCCCGGACAGGCTTCGCCTGCTCCCCCCAGGGGGCGGCGCCTGCGGACCGGCACAGCCGGACCCGCGGCCCCCACTGATAAAGACCTTGCCACCATTTTTGAGACTGAGATGACCACAAGTACCCACACTACTGATTTGATAGCTGACGGCGCACAGCCAGAAACGGTTGCAGGCCAAAATGACCTGAAACCTGCGTTGAAATTCATCACCTGCGGTTCGGTCGACGACGGCAAAAGCACTCTGATCGGCCGCCTGCTGGTGGACAGCAAGGCCGTGCTGCAGGACCACCTGGCCGGCGTGCAGCGCCAGGGTGAAACCGACCTGGCATTGCTGACGGACGGCCTTTCGGCCGAGCGCGAGCAGGGCATCACCATTGACGTGGCCTACCGCTATTTCGCCACTGAAAGCCGCAAATTCATCATCGGCGATGCCCCTGGGCATGAGCAATACACCCGCAACATGGTGACGGCCGCCTCCAGTGCCGACGCCGCCGTCGTGCTGGTGGATGCGACCAAGCTCGACTGGAAAAACCCCGCGCTGGAGCTGCTGCAGCAAACCCGCCGCCATTCGCTGCTGGTCAACCTGCTGCGCGTGCCGTCCATCGTGTTCGCCGTGAACAAGCTCGACGCCGTGGAAGACCCAACGCTGGCTTTCAGGAACATTCAAGCAGCGCTGGCAACATTCGCCCGGGCCGCGAAAATCCCGGTGAAAGCGACCGTTCCCGTGTCTGCCCTCAAGGGCTTTAACGTGGTGGACGCCCAGCCCGGCTGGTGCGGTTATGAAGGCTTGTCGCTGCTGCAGTTGCTGGAACACCTGCCCGTCACGCCGGCCGAGACCACCGAAGCCTTTGCCTTCCCGGTGCAATGGGTTGAAAAGTTTTCGTCCTCATCCGATACCTCCCAGGGCCGGCGTGTCTTCTGGGGCCGCGTTGCCTCGGGCGGCGTACAGCCGGGCCAGAGCGTGACCATACTCCCCAGCGGCAAGACGGCCGTGGTGGCCCAGGTGCTGGACCATGCCCGCCAGCCCAAGGCCATCCTGGCCGGCCACAGTGCAGGCATCGTGCTGGACCGGGAAGTCGATGTGTCGCGCGGCGACTGGCTGCTGGCCACGGATACCTTTGAGCCCTCACGGGATATCTCGGCCACCGTGGCCTGGATGGACGATGAGCCGCTGGTCGCCGGGCGCATCTACTGGGCGCTGCACGGCCACCGCTGGGTCAAGGCCAAGGTCAAACGCATCGTTCACAAGCTCGATGTCAACACCCTCGCCGAAGAAGACGCCAGCGAGCTGCCGCCCAATGCCATCGGCCACATCGAGCTGAGCCTGCAGGAACCGCTGGCCACCCTGCCCTATGCCCGTTCGCGCATGCTGGGCTCGCTGGTCCTGGTGGACACCGCCTCAAACAAGACTTCAGGTGCCGTGCTGGTCCTTTGACCGGGATCCAAGCCCCGCGCCCTTCAACGACTTAACCCTGCTCACGGAATCCTCTTAAAATTGAGGGTTTCCACCGATTAGCCCCAAATAACATGACTCACATCGTCTCCGAATCGTGCATCCGCTGCAAATACACCGACTGTGTGGATGTCTGCCCCGTGGATTGCTTCCGGGAAGGCCCCAACATGCTGGTGATCGATCCGGACGAATGCATCGACTGCGCCGTCTGCATCCCCGAATGCCCGGTCAATGCCATCTACGCCGAGGAAGACGTGCCGGCCGACCAGGTGGCATTCATCCAGCTCAATGTGGAATTGAGCCGTGCCGCGGGCTGGAAAAGCATCACCAAGCGCAAGGATGCCCTGCCCGACGCCGAGGAATGGAAAGACAAGACGGGCAAACTGTCCGAATTGGTCCGCTAAGCCCTACTAAGCCGGTTCATCCGGCTATTCGGCTTATCCGGCCTGAAGCCACCGGCATCTCGCCCTCCCCGGGCCGCCACGCGCTTTGCAAAGCGCCCCAGGAACCATGGAACCCCAACTGAACCAAGAAGTGATCAATACCGCAGCGCAGCACGACGGTCCCATCGAAACCGATGCGGTGATTGTGGGCGCCGGGCCTGTCGGCCTGTTCCAGGTGTTTGAGTTGGGGCTGCTTGAGATCAAGGCCCATGTGATCGACTCGCTGGCCTACCCGGGCGGCCAATGCATTGAGCTTTACCCCGACAAGCCGATTTACGACATTCCGGCCGTGCCCGTCTGCACCGGCAAAGAGCTCACCGACAACCTGCTCAAGCAGATCGAGCCCTTTGGTGCGACCTTTCATTTCGGCCAGGAAGTCAGCGTGGTTGAAAAGCAGCAGGACGGCCGCTTCTTCGTCGAGACCTCCAAAGGCACGCGCTTTCTGACCAAAACGATTTTTATCGCGGCAGGTGTGGGTGCCTTCCAGCCCAAGCTGCTGCGCGTCGAAGGCCTGGAGAAGTTCGACGACAGCCAGCTGTTCTACCGCGTGAAAAGCCCGGCCGACTTTGCCGGAAAAAACCTGGTGATTGTGGGCGGCGGTGATTCGGCGCTTGACTGGACGCTGAACTTTGTCGCCGAAGGCCCGAACAAGGCCGAGAGCGTGATCCTGATTCACCGCCGCGACGGCTTCCAGGCGGCGCCTGCCAGCGTGGCCAAAATGCGCGAGCTTTGCGATGCCTACGAAATGCAGTTCATCGTGGGCCAGATCACCGGCTACGAAGAAAAAGAAGGCAAGTTGACCGGTGCCAAGGTCACGGGTTCCGACGGCGTCACGCGCGTGGTGCCGCTGGACGTGCTGCTGGTGTTCTTCGGCCTGTCACCCAAGCTGGGGCCGATCGCCAACTGGGGCCTGGACATCGAGCGCAAACAGCTCAAGGTGGATACCGAGAAGTTTTCCACCAATGTTCCGGGTATCTTTGCCGTGGGCGACATCAACACCTATCCCGGCAAGAAGAAGCTGATTCTGAGCGGCTTCCATGAGTGCGCGCTGGCAGCCTTTGGCGCGGCTCCCTTGATCTTCCCGGACAAGAAGATCCACCTCCAATACACCACGACCAGCCCGAAACTGCACAAGGTGCTGGGCGTTGAATCTCCGGTGTTTGACGACTGAGCCGAGCTGGCTCGCTTCCACCTGAAAGCCCGCCGCGTGCGGGCTTTTTGTTGCCTGTACGGCTTACGCAATAGGCCCGCCCGGAATCGCCCTACAATTTGGCTGGCGTCTACACAGGCGCTTTCGCTGGGGGTGTTGCTGCAATTCGTCGTGCGAGTTGCGGCGGCTGAGAAAGTCCCTTTGAACCTGATTTGAGGTAATCCTCGCGCAGGGAAGCATGTTCCGGATGCCCGCTGTTCTTGCGGGCTTCAAGCAGGCCGACCTGGCATCGATGATCGGAACTGCTGATGACCACGACTTCTACTTCTGCTGCCGCCGGCAACACCGCGCTTGCGCCGTTGCCCTCCAGCGACCGCCTGTTCGGCTGGAGCGACCATGCCGCACTGTGGCTCAGCCTCGGGGTGGGCCTGCTGGTCATGCAGATCGGCGCCTACCTGGTACCGGCCGTTGGCACCCAGACAGCCTTGACGGTAATCGTCTGCGGCTCGGTACTTGGCGCCGGCTTGCTGGCCTGGACGGCCAGGATCGGCTGCGACAGTGGGCTTTCCAGCGCCGGGCTGATGCATGCCACCTACGGCAGCAGCTTTGCGCGCCTGCCGGTGCTGCTCAACATTGTGCAGCTCATCGGCTGGACCACGTTTGAGCTTGTGGTGATGCGCGACGGAACAGTGGCTATTGCGCGCCAGTCCGGCAACTTTGCAGGTGCCTTCTGGCCGCTTCTGGCCACTTTGCTGTGGGGCGCGGTGCTGCTGGCGCTGCTGTCGGGCTCCATGGTCAAGCTGGTGCGCAAATTCATAGGCCGCTACGGCTTGCCACTGGTCATCGCCTCGTTGCTGTGGCTGAGCTGGCAATTCCTGGCCAAGGCCAATGCCCAGGGCCTGAGCGCGCTGTGGATGCGGCCAGGCGAAGACGGCATGAGCACGCTGTCCGCACTCGACCTGGTGATCGCAATGCCGGTGTCGTGGTTACCCCTCGTGGCCGATTTCGCGCGCCATGGACGCGATGGCAAAGCCGCGCTGCGCGGCACCTGGATGGGCTACGCCGTCGCCAATATCTGGTGCTATGCGCTGGGCGTGCTGGTCGCCATCACCGCACCCAGCACCGACCTGGTCGCCGCATTGCTGCTGGCGCAAGGCGGCCTGATCGCGCTGGGGCTGATCCTGATCGACGAGGTCGACAACGCGTATGGCGATCTCTATTCGGGCTCGGTAGCCGGCCACAGCCTGAAACCTGCCTGGAGCGTGCGGCGCTGGGGCGTGGGGCTGGCACTGCTGTGCACCGCGCTGGCACTGGTGCTGCCCATGCACAGCCTGGAGCCTTTTTTGCTGATGCTCAGTTCGGTGTTTGTACCTTTGTATGGCGTGATCCTGGCACGGCTGGCCGGCACGGCCGATATCGCTTCGCTGGTAGCCGAACGCAAGGTGAACCCCAGCGCCGTCGCGATCTGGGTGCTGGGCATTGCCTGCTATCACCTGTGCGCCAAGTTCGCGCCGGATTGGGGAGCGGCTTTGCCAACACTGGTGCTGACCTTTGTGCTGGCACGCCTCACTCGCGCCGGAAATCCAAGCCCTAGCGCAGCAGCTTAAGCCGCATCGCGATGGGCGCGTGGCCGTGGTTCAGCGGTCCGCCACCGGCACCTGTACGCACCCGCGCACCGGCCTCCAGCGCCGCGCGCACATAGGCACGTGCGAGCTGCACGGCCTGCAGCAGTGGGTGCCCCAACGCCAGGTGCGCGGCAATCGCAGACGACAGCGTGCAACCGGTGCCGTGGGTATTGGGGCTGGGAATGCGAGGCCCGCGCATCCAGTGCAGTTCGCCACTTTGCGTGGCCAGTAAATCGCTGACCACATCGCCGGGCAAATGCCCGCCCTTGAGCAGCACGGCGCGGGCGCCCTGCGTCAGCAACTCCTGTGCGGCGGCCTGCATGGCCTGCTCATCGCCCAGCGGGCGGCCCACCAACAGCGAAGCTTCGTCGAGATTTGGGGTGACCACCATGGCACGCGGAAACAGCTCCCGCACCAGTACCGCAATGGCCGGGTTGTCGATCAGCACCGCGCCGCTGGTGGCGACCATGACAGGGTCCAGCACCACATTCTGCAACGCATGCCGATCGATCGCCTCGGCCACGGTCTGTACGATGTCGGGCGCGTGCAGCATGCCGATCTTCACCGCATCCGTACCTATGTCTTCGATGACAGCGTCGATCTGGTCGCGCAGCATCTGCGGCGGCACGCCATGGATGGCGCGAACGCCGCGCGTGTTCTGGGCCGTCAGCGCGGTGATGGCCGTCATGCCGTAGCAACCCAGCGCGGCAAAGGTCTTGAGGTCAGCCTGGATGCCGGCCCCGCCGCCGCTGTCGGAACCTGCAATGCTCAGCACGCGGGGGTATTCGTGGTCGAAAACGGTTTCAGTCATGGATGCGGTCATTCGTTTTCCGTGGCCTTCAGGAACACGCGCAAATTTAAGCAGCGGTGCCACTAGCGGCAAAATGCCCGGACATCATTTTGGGCAACGTCACGATCATATTTGTCCGTGGGTTGCCCATTGCGGTGCCTTACAGCGCCGCTAAGGACGTCCCGAGCCAGCGCACAGCGTGACGCATCGGTGCCATCTTCTTTTCCCCCGGAGAGCGATTTGGGCGGTTTTGGCGTGGGCGGGCTGTCAGCCTCCTTCTCCGGCACCAGGCGTGGTGGCGTTTGCTTGTTTTGCCCACGCAAGTATTCGGCTGAAGGTTTGGCTATTGGAGAGGGTGCTGGCTGAGGCGGCAGCTTCACTTCATCTGCCCTGGCCGCGCCGGCATCATCCTTTCGCGAAGAATAATGCGTTTGCCCCTTCGCATCTACCCACTTATAGACTTGCGCATGACTGGCTGACACAAATAGCAAAGGCACCAGGAAGGCGCCGAATATCCGCTGCTTGATGTTGGAGCTTTGCATGTTGTCCATGGTCCGGAAGTGATCAACTTTGAACTGGACAGGCGGATATAGTTGATCCGGTCCTGCTCGTTGGCTTGCGTGTCCGAAGATTTTCATGATCACGATGGTACTAGGTACCTACCCGGCGATTGATCACTCCGCGGCAGAACACGAGGCTGGAAATTACATTCGCAACGCCTGAAAAGACAAAAGGCCCGCACTTGCGTGCAGGCCCTTGAATTTATTGGCTCCTCAACCTGGGCTCGAACCAGGGACCTACGGATTAACAGTCCGGCGCTCTACCAACTGAGCTATTGAGGAATACAGCCTTAGATTATAGCGTCAATTTTCTGGCTTTTTGAGCTCGCGGCATTCTGCCAATGCCGTTTCTGCTGAATGGCGAGCGGCCGGCCCCGCACGGGCAAAAAGCACAAAGCCCTATTGGCCCCTGACCCTTGTTTGATATGCGCAAGCAGCTATCAAATCAATAGCATCTCTATGAATCACTGATCTCGGCAACGCGTTGGCCATGTCGCGGTAGCCTGCTCGGCTACCATTTGCGCATGTCCTTCACGGCCCACTGTTTTAATGGCTTTATGACTGTCCATTTTTAAACCATGGGTAAACTCCCGCGCCCCGTGCCCTGGCTTGCCGCCGGCGAAAACTTTCCCTCGCTGGATACCGCGTGGGGACCTCATGACCCGGCACCCGGTTTGCTGGCGGCTGGTGCAGCGCTGGATGTGCCGACCCTGGTCCATGCGTATTCGCAGGGCATTTTCCCCTGGTACAGCCTCGGCCAGCCCGTGCTCTGGTGGAGCCCTGACCCTCGCATGGTGCTGCAGACTCGCCACTTCAAGCTGCACCGGTCGCTGCGCAAAACGGTAGTTCGTTTTCAGGAACAGCCTCGCTGCGAAATCAGGTTCGACAGCGCCTTTGAGCGCGTCATCGACGCCTGCGCCAGCAAGCCGCGTTCCGGCCAACCCGGTACCTGGATTGTTCCTGACATGGTGCAGGCCTATACCGCTCTTCATGAGGCAGGCCATGCGCACAGCGTGGAGACCTGGATCGACGGCGAGCTGGCGGGTGGCCTGTATTGTGTGAATCTGGGCCGCATGGTGTTTGGCGAATCGATGTTTGCGCACCAGACCGATGCATCCAAAATCGCGCTGGCGGCACTGGTGGCTTTTTGCCGTGAACATCACATCACCATGATTGATTGCCAGCAAAATACCCATCACCTGGCGTCCCTGGGCGCGGGGGAAATCAGCCGGGCGGAATTTGTTGCCCACCTCGGGCAAAGCGTGGGTAAAACGGGACCCGGCTGGCGCTTTGAGCCCGTATACTGGAATCAGATACTGACGACGGGAACGAAGGGAACCCTGGACCTACCGTGACACATCTCAAAGACCTGCCACTGCAAACCTTGCAGTTCTACGCAACGGCGCCCTACCCGTGCAGCTATCTGCCGGGCAAGCAGGCCCGCTCGCAGGTTGCCACACCCAGCCACCTCATCCACAACGACGCTTATTCGGACCTGGTGACCAACGGCTTCCGGCGCAGCGGCATGTTCACCTACCGCCCCTACTGTGATGGGTGCCAGGCCTGCGTCCCGCTACGGGTGCCTGTTGGCAGCTTCAGCCCGAACAGCAGCCAGCGCCGCGCCTGGAAGCGGCACCAGACGCTGCAGGCCCGCATCCTCAAGCTCTGCTTCATGCCGGAGCACTACCAGCTCTACCTGCGTTACCAGAACGGCCGTCACGCAGGCGGCGGCATGGACCATGACAGCATTGACCAGTACACACAGTTTCTCCTGCAAAGCCGAGTGAATTCGCGCCTGGTTGAGTTTCGTGAAAGCCTGCCTGACGGCGAACCGGGCGCCCTGAAGATGGTGTCCATCCTTGATGTGCTGGAAGACGGCATTTCCGCGGTCTATACGTTTTATGAGCCGGATGGCCGCGCAAGCTACGGCAACTACAGCGTGCTGTGGCAGATCGAGCAGGCCCGGCGCCTCGATTTACCCTATGTGTACCTGGGCTACTGGATCGCGGAAAGCCCAAAAATGAATTACAAGGCCGGATTCAGGCCCAACGAAGTGCTGATCGACGGGCAGTGGGTGCTTTCCGCAGAGCCTGCGGTGGAAAATACAGGCAGGTCATCCGACCAGGCATAGGTATAGGCCAACCAGGCACCCCATCCAGCGCATCGGGATTTCACAGGGTAAAATTTGCAGCAGAAAGCCTGCAAATGAAAAAGTCCGACTCAGCCCTTCCCGCCACGCCGACCGTTCAGGTCATTGAAAGGATGTTCACGCTGCTCGAAATCCTGGCGAACCGCGAGGAAGCGCTTTCGCTCAAGGAAATCAGCGAGAAGTCGGGGCTCCACCCCTCTACCGCACATCGCATCCTGAACGATCTGGCCACGGGCCGTTTTGTGGATCGCCCCGCAGCGGGCAGCTACCGGCTGGGCATGCGACTGCTGGAGCTGGGCAACCTCGTCAAGGCCCGTCTGGACGTCCGCGACGCTGCGCTGCTGCCCATGCGCGAGTTGCACAAGCTCACACAGCAACCGGTCAACCTGAGCATGCGCCAGGGCGATGAAATCGTGTACGTGGAGCGAGCCTACAGTGAACGCTCCGGCATGCAGGTGGTACGGGCCATCGGGGGTCGTGCGCCGCTGCATTTGACGTCTGTGGGCAAACTGTTCCTCGCGTTTGACGACCCGCAGCGCCTGCGGACCTACGCGACGCGCACCGGCCTGCCGGGGCAGACACGCAACAGCATCACGCAGCTGCCAATTCTGGAACGCGAGCTTTCCAAAGCGCGCCAATACGGCATCGCACGCGACAACGAAGAACTGGAGTTGGGAGTGCGCTGCATGGCTGCAGGTATTTACGATGACCAGAACCAGCTGGTAGCGGGCTTGTCGATTTCGGCCCCGGCCGACCGGCTGGACGAACACTGGCTGCCCAAGCTGCAGGCGACTGCGAATGAGATTTCAGCCGCACTGGGCTACAAACCCAAGTAAAAATAGGCTGCAGCCCAATCAGGTCGGGCGCAAGCAGCTATCAATACAATAGCAGGCTGCGCACCTCGGGAATGCTCAGCCGTTCACCTGCTTGATGGAAGTGCTGACATTCACCTTGGGTTCGGCCACCGGATTCGACTCCACCCAGCGGCGTACACGTTCGGCATCACCCAAGCGGCTCAGCTTGCCGGCGGAATCCAGAAACACCATGATCAGTTTGCGGCCCGCGATTTTGGTCTGCATGACCAGGCACTGGCCGGCCTCAGAGATGTAGCCGGTTTTTTGCAGGCCGATATCCCAGTCGGGATTCTTCACCAGGCGATTTGTATTGTTGTACTGCAGCGTGCGGGTGCCGACAGCGACTTGATAACCCGTCGACGTGGAGAGCTCGCGCAGCATCGGGTCGCCATGTGCAGCGTTGACCAGCGTCGCCAGATCCTGCGCACTGGACTGATTGCGGCTGGAAAGGCCGGTGGGTTCTACATAGCTGGTGTCCGTCATGCCCAGCATTTTGGCCTTGGCGTTCATCAGGCTGACAAACGTGCCCATGCCACCGGGATAGGTACGGCCCAAGGCGTGCGCAGCGCGGTTCTCGCTGGACATCAGGGCCAGGTGGAGCAGTTCACCACGCGTGAGCGTGGTGCCGACCTTCAGGCGTGAACTGCTTCCCTTTTCGGTGTCCACGTCGTCCTGCGTGATCGTGATGAGCTCATCCATGGGCAGCTTGGCGCCGCTGACGATGACGCCGGTCATCAATTTGGTGAGGGATGCGATCGGCAACACAGCATGATCGTTCTTGCTGAACAGCACTTCACGTGTGTCCTGGTCGATCACCAGCGCAACGCTGGACTTCAGTTCAAGGGGATCTTGCGAGCCGTGCAAACCGGCAATCTGACCGAAGGATGGTTTGGCCGGAATGGACACGCGGATGATGCTTCTGCGTTTTGTACCTGCAACAAAACGTACGCTCTTGCGTGTGGAAATAACTTTTTGGGAAGCCGACGCCTTGGACGAGGCGTGCTGCTTTTTGACAATGGTTTTTTTGGCGGTTGCCGCATTCGCGGCTGGCACTGCAAAGGCGGCGATCAGGGCCATGAATCCAACGATTTTTAATGCGCGATTGAAAATCTGATGAGACATGATGGTCTTGCCTGCGTGGATTGCAATGAATGGGATGGCTGGAGTGTATACAAATAGAAAAAGTCACGCAATATCAAAAACTTGCGCGACTTTCCTAAAAATACAATCACTTTGTGACGTTTTTAACGCCTGAAGCCCCATCTGCACCCAGATTCAACGCTAAGTCATTGAATACAAAGGATTTTATTTTCCGAATTGTTACATCATCCCTGTGCCGCCACGCGGTCAGCTTTACTTTGGAGCTTGTTCAACGCGCTCAAATAGGCTTTTGCCGATGCCACCACAATGTCGGGGTCGGCGCCCACACCATTCACCACCCGCCCGCTGTTCTGCAAGCGCACCGTGACTTCTCCCTGGCTTTCCGTCGACCCGCTGATGGCGTTCACGGAGTAAAGCACCATTTCCGCACCGCTTTTGACGTGTGACTCGATGGCTTTGAGGGAGGCATCAACAGGGCCGTTGCCGTCGGATTCGCCTTTGACTTCCTTGCCGGCCACAGTGAACACGACGCTGGCCTGGGGGCGTTCGCCGGTTTCGCTGTGCTGCGACAGGGACACAAAGCCGTACTGCTCGTTGTCGTGGGAAGCGCTTTCATCGCTCGCCAGCGCCAGGATGTCTTCGTCAAAGATCTCGCTCTTGCGGTCTGCGAGCTCCTTGAATTTTGCGAAGGCATTGTTGATGTCCGCTTCGCTTTCCATGGCCACGCCCAACTCCAGCAGGCGCTGTTTGAACGCATTGCGTCCACTCAGCTTGCCCAGCACGATCTTGTTGGCGCTCCAGCCCACGTCTTCGGCGCGCATGATTTCATAGGTGTCGCGCGCCTTGAGCACGCCGTCCTGGTGGATGCCCGAGGCATGCGCAAACGCATTGGCGCCGACCACGGCCTTGTTCGGTTGCACCACGAAGCCCGTGGTTTGGCTCACCATGCGGCTGGCGGCCAGGATGTGCTGCGTGTCTATACCGAGTTCGAGGCCAAAGTAATCTTTGCGGGTCTTCACAGCCATGACCACTTCTTCGAGCGAGCAATTTCCGGCACGCTCACCGAGTCCGTTGATGGTGCATTCCACCTGCCGCGCGCCGCCAATCTTCACACCGGCCAGAGAGTTGGCCACGGCCATGCCCAGGTCGTTATGACAGTGCACGGACCAGACAGCCTTGTCGCTGTTGGGTATGCGTTCGCGCAAATTTTTGATGAAATTGCCGTAGAGCTCGGGGATGGCGTAGCCCACGGTGTCCGGCACGTTGATAGTGGTCGCGCCTTCCTTGATCACGGCTTCCAGCACACGGCACAGGAAGTCCGGATCTGAACGATAACCGTCCTCAGGACTGAACTCGATATCACCCATCAGGTTTTTGGCAAAGCGCACGGAGAGCTTGGCCTGCTCGAATACCTGATCGGGTGTCATGCGCAGCTTTTTCTCCATGTGCAGGGCGCTGGTCGCCAGAAACAGGTGCAAACGTCCCGAGGCCGCGGGCTTCAGGGCCTCGGCGGCGCGTGAAATATCCCTGTCGTTGGCGCGTGCCAGCGAGCAGATGGTGGAGTCCCTCACCACCTCCGCAATAGCCTTCACGCATTCGAAATCACCATTGGAACTGGCGGCAAACCCGGCCTCTATCACATCGACCTTCAGGCGCTCCAGCTGGCGGGCAATCCGCAGCTTTTCGTCCTTGGTCATGGAGGCGCCGGGCGATTGCTCGCCGTCGCGCAAGGTAGTGTCAAAAATAATGAGTTTGTCGGTCATGGTGGGATTCCTGATGCGTTGGGCGCTCTTTTTTTTGAAAGGTCTTGAACCGGGTTAACCGCTAATGGTAGCCTCGCCGACGGTCTGGCCGGCCTTGCTGCGCTGCAGGCCGGAAACAATGGCCTTGAGCGATGCCGAGACAATGTTGCCATCCATGCCGACGCCGAAAAGCGTCTGGTCGTTGATGCGCAACTCAAGGTAGGCCACGGCCTGCGCGCTCGCCCCCGCCCCGATGGCGTGCTCGTGGTAGTCCAGCACGCGAACCGTGTGGCCTGTCGCCGCAGCCAGGCCGGCCACGAAGGCATCAATGGGCCCGGTGCCTGTGCCCTCAACGGCGTGACGTCTGCCGCCAAGCTGAACCTCGGCCTTGATGTGGAAGGACTCGCCGCCGGCTTTTCCGGTTTCCTCAATCACCAGACGCTGCGGTGCGGCTACGGTCTGTACGCCGTATTCCTTCTCAAACAGCGCAAAGATGTCTTTGCCGGTCAACTCCTTGCCGGTCGCATCCATCACCGATTGCACCACCTGGCTGAACTCGATCTGCAATCGGCGCGGGAGCTCGAGGCCGAACTCGCTTTCCAGCAGGTAGGCGATGCCGCCCTTGCCTGACTGACTGTTGACGCGGATCACGGCCTCGTAGCTGCGGCCCAGGTCCTTGGGATCGATGGGCAGGTAGGGCATGTCCCATATATCGCCTTCTTTGCGTGCGGCAAAGGCTTTCTTGATGGCGTCCTGGTGGGAGCCCGAGAAAGAGGTGTAGACCAGATCGCCTGCATAAGGATGGCGGGGATGCACGGGCAACTGGTTGCAGTGCTCCACTGTGCGGCGTATCTCGTCGATTTCAGAGAAATCCAGTCCGGGCGACACGCCTTGCGTGTAGAGATTGAGCGCGATATTCACCAGGTCCACATTGCCGGTGCGCTCGCCGTTGCCGAAGAGACAGCCTTCAATCCGGTCGGCGCCCGCCATCAAGGCCAGCTCGCCGGCCGCGGTGCCTGTGCCGCGATCGTTGTGGGGATGAACCGAGATCACGATGGCGTCGCGCCGAGCCAGGTTGCGGTGCATCCACTCCATCATGTCGGCAAAAATATTCGGCGTGGAATGCTCCACCGTGGACGGCAGGTTGATGATGCATTTGCGCTCGGGCGTCGGCTGCCAGACCTCGGTCACGGCATCGACAACGCGCTTGGAAAACGCCAGCTCGGTGCCCGACCACATCTCGGGTGAGTACTGGAACGTCCATTGCGTTTCAGGCTGCGCCGCAGCCAGTTGCTGGAAGAGCCGCGCATTGTCGGTCGCGAGCTGGACAATCTCGTCCTCATTCATGCCCAGCACCACGCGGCGCATGACCGGCGCGGTGGCGTTGTAGAGGTGGACGATGGCTTTTTTGGCGCCCTTGAGCGACTCGAAAGTGCGGCGGATCAACGGCTCGCGCGCCTGGGTCAGCACCTGGATGGTGACATCATCGGGAATCAAATTCCCGTCGATGAGCTGGCGGAGAAAGTCGAATTCAATCTGGGACGCGGATGGAAAGCCCACCTCGATTTCCTTGAAGCCGATTTTCACCAGGGTGTGGAACATCCTGAGCTTGCGGGAAATATCCATTGGCTCGATCAACGCCTGGTTGCCATCCCGCAGGTCCACGCTGCACCAGATGGGCGCTTGCGTCAGCACGGCGTCGGGCCAAGTGCGGTCGGCCAGTCGAACTGGCGCGAAGGATTGGTATTTGCTGGAAGGTGTTTTCAACATGGTCATCTCGTCAACCCCAAAGATTACAAAAAACCAGCAACCCAAAGAAAAACGGCCCGTTGCTGGTGCAAACGGGCCGTTGAATCAGGTGTACGCGTGCGCTACCGTCTCCGCCCGTTGGCAGATAGCAGTAGTGCTAGCGAAATTTGTTTCATACGGTCAATGTACCACAATTATTTGTGAAGGCCGCGCTCGTCGGGTTCGTCGGTGGACGTCGAGATCACGCTGGTCTGCTGGCCCTTGGCCTTACGCCAGCCGTACAGCACGTAGCCCGAAAAACCGTACAGCACAAACAGGCCGAACATCACGGTCGGTGGATGGATATTGATAACGGCGATCCCAAGCGCAATCAACACAATGGCCGCGAAAGGCACGCTGCGCTTCATTTGCACGTCCTTGAAGCTGTAGAACGGCACATTCGTGACCATAGTGAGGCCCGCATAGAGCGTGAGGCCGAAGGTCACCCAGCGCACTTCCAGTCCACTGACTCCCGCATCGGTCATCAGCCAGATAAAGCCGGCCACCAATGCCGCCGCGGCGGGCGACGGCAGACCCTGGAAGAAACGTTTGTCAACCACGGCCGTGTTCACATTGAAGCGAGCCAGACGCAACGCCGCGCAGGCGCAGTAAACAAAGGCGCCTATCCAGCCCCAGCGCCCCAGGCTGGTCAAGGCCCAGACGTAGGCGATCAACGCCGGTGCGGCGCCGAAAGACACCATGTCCGAGAGCGAATCCATCTGCTCGCCGAAAGCGCTTTGCGTGTTGGTCATCCGGGCGACGCGGCCGTCCAGGCTGTCGAGAATCATGGCGCAAAACACACCGATGGCGGCCTGGTCGAAGCGCCCGTTCATAGCCATGACGATGGCGTAAAAGCCGCCAAACAGGGCGGCCAGCGTGAATAAATTGGGCAATATGTAAATGCCCTTGCGTCGCTTGCGTATCACCACCGCTTCGGTAGGGAACGCCGAATCTTCACCATCATGCATAAAAACACTCCTGAGGCACAACTGGTGCGCGCAAACAGCTATCAAATTCATAGCATCTGTAGATGCCATCCAGAAGCCGGGCCTCCTTGAAGGAATAAGCCGTCGACTCAAGCCGCCAAGGATACCAAGATCGGCCCCGGCAGAAACCTTCACCTCATCCCATCCAGTCTGCCCTGGTCAGAAAAAAAGCCGCGCAGGACCTTTGCGCGGCTTTTTGCAGGACAAAGCCCTGACGGGCTTGGATCAGTTGCGGGTCTGGTCGACCAGCTTGTTTTTCGCGATCCAAGGCATCATGGCGCGCAGCTTTTCGCCCACGATTTCGATCTGGTGCTCGGAATTCAGGCGGCGGCGGCTCAGCAGGGTTGGCGCGCCGGCCTGGTTTTCCAGCAGGAAGCTCTTGGCATATTCACCCGTCTGGATGTCTTTCAGGCACTTGCGCATCGCGTCTTTCGTGGCCGAGGTCACGATGTTCGGGCCTGTCACGTATTCGCCATATTCTGCGTTGTTCGAGATCGAGTAGTTCATGTTGGCGATGCCGCCTTCATAGATCAGGTCAACGATCAACTTGAGCTCGTGCAGGCATTCGAAGTAGGCCATTTCGGGGGCGTAGCCGGCTTCCACCAGTGTTTCGAAGCCGGCCTTGATCAGCTCAACGGTGCCGCCGCACAGAACGGCCTGTTCGCCGAACAGGTCGGTTTCGGTTTCTTCGCGGAAGTTGGTTTCAATGATGCCGGCTTTGCCGCCGCCATTGGCCATGGCATAGCTCAGGGCCAGGTCGCGGGCCTTGCCGGACTTGTCCTGGTGCACTGCGACCAGGTGAGGCACACCGCCACCCTGGGCGTAGGTATTGCGCACCGTGTGGCCGGGTGCCTTGGGGGCGACCATCCAGACGTCAAGGTCGGCGCGCGGAATCACGGCGCCGTAGTGCACGTTGAAGCCGTGGGCAAACACCAGGGAAGCACCCTGCTTGATGTGGGGAGCCACGTCGTTCTTGTAAACCGCGCCGATCTGTTCATCGGGCAGCAGGATCATGACCACGTCAGCGGCCTTGACCGCGTCCGCGACTTCAGCGACCTTCAGGCCGGCCTTTTCGACCTTGGGCCAAGAAGCGCCGCCCTTGCGCAGGCCGACGACCACTTTCACGCCGCTGTCGTTCAGGTTTTGCGCGTGCGCGTGGCCCTGGCTACCGTAGCCGATGATGGCGACTGTTTTGCCCTTGATCAGGCTCAAATCACAATCTTTGTCGTAAAAAACTTTCATGTTTCTCTCCAGAATAGGTATTGGCGAAAATGCCCTTCGACAGGCTCAGGGCGAACGGTAAACGCATATCGCCACTCAAAATCCGTTCGCGTTGAGCCTGTCGAAACGCGCGCACGGACGACTTAAATCAAACCCGCAAAATCCGCTCTCCACGGCCGATGCCGCTGGAGCCGGTTCGCACCGTCTCAAGGATCGCGCTGCGGTCTATGGCTTCCAGAAACGCATCGTTCTTGGACTGGTCCCCAGTCAGCTCGATGGTGTAGCTTTTCTCCGTCACGTCGATGATTCGCCCGCGGAATATATCAGCCATGCGCTTCATCTCTTCGCGCTCCTTGCCGACCGCGCGCACCTTGACCATCATGAGTTCACGCTCGGTGTAGGAGCCTTCGGTCAGGTCGACAACCTTGACCACTTCGATCAGGCGATTCAGGTGCTTGGTGATTTGTTCGATGACGTCGTCGGAACCGGTGGTCTGTATCGTCATGCGCGACAGGCTCGGGTCCTCCGTCGGGGCGACGGTCAGGCTTTCGATGTTGTAGCCGCGCGCCGAGAACAGGCCGACCACGCGGGAAAGAGCGCCCGGCTCGTTTTCCAGCAAAACTGCAATGATGTGTTTCATAAGAAGATTCCTCTTTTCGCTGCCCTCCCCTGCGCACGGTAATGCGCAGGCTCGGCAGACAATAGATTCGTCAGGTGACGGTGAATGAATGGGTGTGGTTGGCGTGGGGCCTAGAGGTCTTCCGACCCCAGCAGCATTTCGGTAATGCCCTTGCCGGCCTGTACCATCGGGAACACGTTTTCGGTCGGGTCCGTGCGGAAGTCCATGAACACCGTGCGGTCCTTGAGCTTGCGGGCTTCGCGAAGCGCCGGCTCCACGTCCTGCGGTTTTTCGATCAGCATGCCGACGTGACCATAGGCTTCGGCCAGCTTCACGAAATTGGGCAGCGCGTCCATGTAGCTGCTGCTGTAGCGGCCTTCATAGTCAATTTCCTGCCACTGGCGCACCATGCCCAGGTAACGGTTGTTGAGCGAGACAATCTTGATCGGGGTGTTGTACTGCAGGCAGGTGGAAAGCTCCTGGATGCACATCTGCACCGAGCCTTCGCCCGTGATGCAGAACACTTCCGAGTCGGGCTTGGCCAGCTTGATGCCCATGGCATAGGGAATACCGACGCCCATGGTGCCCAGGCCGCCTGAATTGATCCAGCGGCGCGGCTCGTCGAACTTGTAGTACTGCGCGGCCCACATCTGGTGCTGCCCCACGTCCGACGTGATGTAGGTATCCGCGTCTTTGGTCAGCTTCCAGAGCGTTTCGACTACATGCTGGGGCTTGATGACGTCGCCTTTGCCCATGCTGTACTTCATGCAGTCGCGTTTGCGCCAGCCTTCAATCGTGTCCCACCAACCGCCCAGCGCGTTCGCGTCAGGCTTGAGGCCGGATTCCTTGATCATGGCAATCAGTTCGGTCAGTACATCCTTCACGTCGCCCACGATTGGAATGTCGACCTTCACGCGCTTCGAAATGCTGGAAGGATCGATGTCGATGTGGATGATCTTGCGTTCGTTCTGCGCGAAATGCTTGGGGTTGCCAATCACGCGGTCATCAAAACGCGCACCTACCGCCAGCAACACGTCGCAATGCTGCATCGCGTTGTTGGCTTCTATGGTGCCGTGCATACCCAGCATGCCGAGGAATTTTTTGTCGCTGGCCGGATAGGCGCCCAAGCCCATCAAGGTGTTGGTGCAGGGGTAGCCCAGCATGTCGACCAGCGTGCGCAGTTCTTGCGAGGCATTGCTGAGCAACACGCCGCCGCCGGTGTAGATATAGGGCCGTTTGGCCGCCAGCAGCAATTGCAGGGCCTTGCGGATCTGCCCGCCATGGCCTTTGCGCACCGGGTTGTAAGAGCGCATCTCAACGGTTTGCGGATAGCCGTTGTAAGGCACCTTGTTGAAGGACACGTCCTTGGGGATATCAACGACCACAGGGCCGGGCCGGCCGCTGCGGGCGATATGAAACGCCTTTTTCAGGGTTTCGGCCATGTGCCGCGCATCCTTGACCAGGAAGTTGTGCTTCACGATGGGCCGGGTGATACCGACGGTGTCGCATTCCTGGAAGGCATCCAGCCCGATGGCGTGGGTAGGAACCTGTCCCGTGATGATGACCATCGGGATGCTGTCCATGTAGGCGGTGGCAATGCCGGTCACGGCGTTGGTCACGCCCGGGCCGGAAGTGACCAGCGCCACGCCCACCTCGCCTGTGGCGCGAGCATAGCCGTCGGCTGCGTGCACAGCGGCCTGCTCATGACGCACCAGGATATGCTGGATCGAGTCCTGTTTGTAGACGGCGTCGTAGATATGCAGGACTGCACCGCCCGGATAACCCCACATGTATTTGACGCCTTCAGCCTGAAGGGACTTCATGAGGATTTCCGCGCCGCGGAGTTCTTGAGAATTTGTTTGTGCAGACGCAGCTGCCGCGGAAGCGATTTCCGCTTTGGAGATTTCCATGATGAACCTTTGTGAATTTCTCTAACGAAATACCTTGGGTGCCTCTTCGCCCACTCTTGTGAAGCAGCGTCGAGACTTGAGGCCAAAACCATGAGCGGAAACATAAACCGCCGAGTCATGACCCGTTTGCCTTTTGAATTGCAGGCCGTATTATGACATTTCGCGTTGCGCAATGGCTGCACGCGGTGAAAAATCGCAGCCGGGACCGGCCGGGATGCGATAATTTTCCAGCTGTATCCTTGGACACATGCCTTATCGGCATCGGCCCTGCGAGTACCCGCAGACCACCACCCTGTGCAGCGCTGGACGAACCGGAACCCCACACCGTTGGCAACTGAACAAGAACTCTCGGATTTCCTGAAAAGCGTTGAAAAACGGGCTTTCAAGCGCAGCATCTACCACGTGCGGGATGAAGAAGCGGCCCTTGACATCGTTCAGGACAGCATGATGAAGCTGGCCCAGCACTACGGCGACAAGCCTGCGGCCGAGCTACCCATGCTGTTCCAGCGCATCCTGGCCAACACCACGCTGGACTGGTTCCGCCGCCGCAAGACCCGGAACGCGCTTTTCTCCAACATGAGCGACTTTGAATCGCAGGGAGAAGACGGAGATTTCGATCTTCTGGAAACTTTAGAGAGCCTTACCAACTCAGAGGGTACAGAGAGCGCCCAGGATGCTACTGAGCGGGCGCAAATATTGCATGAGATCGAACTGCAGGTAAAGGAATTGCCGGGCCGTCAACGGGAAGCCTTTCTGATGCGTTACTGGGAGGAAATGGATGTCGCTGAAACAGCAGCCGCCATGGGCTGTTCGGAGGGCAGTGTCAAAACACATTGTTCCCGTGCAGTTCACGCCCTCAGCAAAGCCCTGAGTGCCAAAGGTATAAAACTATGACTAACTCACTACAAAAAAGAGCCGAAATCCTGCAGGACCGCTTTGCCCTGAAGACCGCGTCCTACCTGTCCGCAGGAGCTGCAGACCTGCCTTACGACATTTCCGAGCGCCTGCGCGCCGCACGCGCCCAAGCTGTTTCAAAACGTAAAGTCGCCAAAACACAAACCGCCACCAACGTCGTCGGCGTTGGCACAAGTGCCGCCCTGTCATGGGGATCTGATGACGGCCTGAGCTGGTGGGCACGGATTGGTTCGGTCCTTCCCCTTGTTGCACTGGTTGTCGGCCTGCTGGCCATCAATTCGATCCAGAACGATAACCGCGCCCAGGAACTGGCAGAAGTCGATGTGGCGTTGCTTACGGACGAACTCCCGCCCGCTGCTTTTGCCGATCCGGGTTTTGTCCAGTACCTCAAAACCACACGCCAAGTCCCCACGGCCCAATGATCCCGCGCGCAATCTCCCGACGCGCCCCATCGGTCGATGGCCGCTCAATGCGGTTGAGGCTGCAATGGCTGTCGTTCGGGCTTGTGACGGCTACCCTGCTGGCCTGGCCCATTCTGGGCCTTGCACAGGCGCCTAAACCCGTAGCCCCAGCCAGCGCAGCTGTGAAGCCGCCTGCCGTTCCTGCCAAGCCCGTCGTGGCCAAACCGACCTGGGCCGAACTCACGCCCATGCAGCAGCAGGCGCTCAAACCGCTGGCTTCAAGCTGGGATACCGTCAGCGAGGCGCAAAAGCGCAAATGGCTGGAAATCTCCAAAAATTACCCCTCACTCGCACCGGAAGGGCAGGCTAACCTGCACAGCCGCATGAATGAATGGGTCACCTTGAGCCCCCAGCAGCGTGCGCAAGCCCGGCTGAACTTCGGCAAGACCAAAGAACTCTCCAAGCAGCTCACGCCTGAAGAGAAAAAAGCCAAGTGGGAGACCTACCAGGCCCTCAGCCCCGAAGAAAAGCAGAAGCTGGCCGCCAAGGCCAGTCCAAAGCCTACCGGAGCGGCAACAGCGGTGAAACCAGTGGCGCCGCAAAAGCTGGCGCCCGTGACACCGCATCCGGTCAAGGCAGCCAGCAAACCTGGCCCTAAAATCACGGCTTTGCAACCTGCCTCAGCTGCTACGCCCGCCGCGCCGTCCGCAAGCGGTGCCGCAACAAGCGCTACGCCCCAACGCTAAACGCTACCCGCAGCGGCTGGGCTTGGCCCATGCCTGCTGCCGTTCACTGTGGCCAACCTTTATCGCGACATCTTTGACAGTCACAGACACCCTCCCCATTCCGTCCATTCCCCGCCGCATGGCCTGCTGGATGTACGAAGGCATGCTGATGTTCGGCGTGGTTTTTCTGGCCGGTTACCTTTTCAGCACATTGAGCCAGACCCGAAATGCCCTGGACAATCGCCATGCCCTGCAGGCGTTCGTGTTTGTGATTTTCGGTATTTACTTCGTCTGGTTCTGGGCCAAAGGCCAGACCCTGGCCATGAAAACCTGGAACATCCGCGTAGTCGACGTCAACGGTGAACCCGTCACCCAGAAACGCGCCCTGCTGCGTTATGCGCTGAGCTGGCTCTGGTTTCTGCCACCCCTGGCCGTGAGCTGGGCAATGGCGCTGCCAGGACGGGAAGGCGCTGTACTGACGCTGGGATGGGTCGCCATCTGGGCCATCCTGGCGCGCTTTCATCCGCAAAAACAGTTTTGGCACGACGCCTGGGCAGGCACGCGGCTCATCACCTGGGTCGCACCCGAAAAACCCGGGCGCAAGGCCAAAAACAAGGCCGGTATCGCCAGTACTGCGCCCCATCAGCCCTAACATCAATGTGCCATAAAGCTGCGCGACAATGGCACCATGTCAGAACAAGTTCCGTTTCCCATGTCTGTGCCAGCGCCGCCATCTGATGCTGATGTCGCTCCTGCTGGCGCCACCTCCCGAGTGGGCTCCAATGAGCCCGTCAACCCCCAAAAACACCGCAAGGGCCTGAGCCGCGTCTGGCACGCCACGGGCTATTCCGTTGCCGGCCTGCGCGCAGGCTGGCACGAAACCGCTTTTCGCCAGGAAGCGATCGCATCGATTGTGCTGATCCCCGCCGCTTTCTGGCTGGGCCGCAGTTGGGTCGAAACGGTGCTCCTGGCCGGCACGGTCATCCTCATCATGATCGTGGAACTTCTCAACACGGGCATTGAAACCGCCATCGACCGCATCGGCCCCGAATGGCATGACCTTTCCAAGCGCGCGAAGGACATGGGCAGCGCCGCCGTCCTGCTCAGCCTGCTGTTGTGCGCCGGTACATGGGCCCTGGCGCTGTTCCAGCGATTTGCCGCATGAATGCAAGCATCAACAAAGTGACCGATATCTCCAAACCCGCCTCCAAACCTGCTTTTTCCATCTGCGTTTATTGCGGATCCCGTCCCGGCAACCAGCCCGAATTCGCCGCCATTGCCGCCTTCGTCGGCACCTGGATAGGCAAGCGCGGCGGGCAACTGGTCTACGGCGGCGGCCGCAACGGCCTGATGGGCATCATGGCCGACGCTGCGCTGGCGGCCGGCGGGCGTGTTGTGGGAATCATCCCCAAGGCACTGGTAGAGAAAGAATGGGCCCACACCGGATGCACCGAGCTGCACATCGTGGAAAACATGCATGAGCGCAAATACCTGATGGCCGAGCATGCCGATGCGTTCCTGGCATTGCCTGGCGGCATCGGTACGCTGGAGGAGTTTTTTGAGGTATGGACCTGGCGCCAGCTTGGCTACCACGACAAACCGGTCGGCCTGCTCAACATGAACGGCTACTACGACGCCCTGCTGGCGTTCCTGGCCTCTTCGGTGAAAACCGGCTTCATGAATGACTGGCTGATGGACCTGATCCGCACCAGCAGCGACGCGGAATCACTGCTTGAAACGCTGGTACAGGCAGCCGGCATGACGCCAGGCAACACCCGCCTCGACCAAATCTGACACCGGTCGCAGGGACTTTTCTTCAGGCCAGCAGGGGCCGCGGAACCGGCTTTGCCGGGCCGCAGGCGCAGCGGCCCCCTCGGGGGGCAGGAAGCTACACGCAGTGAGCGACCGTGGGGGCCTATTTAAGCGTGGGGGCCTATCTAGACCGCCGCTTCGTCTTCTTCGCCCGTGCGGATGCGCACCACCCGCTCGACGCTGGTGATGAAAATCTTGCCGTCACCGATCTTGCCGGTGCGCGCAGCACGCACGATGGCATCCACGCAGCGTTCCACGTCTTCGGTTTTCACCACGACTTCGACCTTGACCTTCGGCAGGAAATCGACGACATATTCGGCGCCACGGTACAGCTCGGTGTGGCCCTTCTGGCGGCCAAAGCCCTTGACTTCAGTGACGGTCAGGCCGGTAACACCGCATTCTGCCAAGGCCTCGCGGACTTCTTCGAGTTTGAAAGGCTTGAGGACGGCGGTAATTTGTTTCACTGAATATCTCCATTCGTTCTAAATATCGTCAGCATAGGGCATCCTCTCCCAAACCCAGCAGGGGCCGCGGAACCGGCTTTGCCGGGCCGCAGGCGCAGCGGCCCCCTCGGGGGGCAGCGAACCACACGCAGTGGGGAGCGTGGGGGCCCTATTGCCGAAATTTGCTGGTAATAGGATAGCGCCAATCCTTGCCAAAGCTCCTGTGGGTGACCCTGATACCCACGGGCGCCTGGCGGCGTTTGTACTCGTTGATGCGGATCAGTTGGGCCACGCGCACGACCATCGCGCGGTCAAACCCGGCAGCGGCGATGGCGTCCACGCCCTGATCGTTCTCCATGTAGCGCTCCAGGATGGCGTCCAGCACCTCGTAGGGCGGCAGGCTGTCCTGGTCGGTCTGGTCGGGCCGCAGCTCGGCGCTGGGCGGCCGCGTGATGATGCGCTCGGGAATCGGGTTGCTGCCCGTGCCGTACGGGTCGTTTTCGTTGCGCCAGCGCGCCAGGCGAAACACCGTGGTCTTCAGCAGGTCCTTGATGACCGCAAAGCCGCCGGCCATGTCGCCGTAGAGCGTGCAATAACCGGTCGCCATTTCGCTTTTGTTGCCGGTGGTCAGCACGATGGAGCCGAACTTGTTCGACAGCGCCATCAAAAACACGCCGCGGATACGCGCCTGGATGTTTTCCTCGGTGGTGTCTTCCTTCAGACCCTTGAACTCACCAGCCAGCGACGCCTTGAAGGCTTCGAACTCCGGCACGATGGAAATCTCGTCGTAGCGCACCTTCACGCGCTCAGCCATTTCGCGCGCATCAATCCAGGAGATGTCTGCCGTATAGGGCGAAGGCATCATCACCGCGCGCACCTTGTCGGCGCCCAGCGCATCCACCGCGATCGCCAAGACCAGGGCCGAATCAATGCCGCCCGACAGCCCCAGGATGGCACCGGGAAAACCGTTTTTACCGAGGTAGTCGCGCACGCCCAGCACCAGCGCGTCCCACAAGTCCGCCTCGTGGCTGCGTTCAGGCACCGTGCTTGCTATTAATTTAATAGCTGCTTGCGCTCGTCCCGCCTGAATTACAAACAGATTTTCCTTGAAACTTTCAGCCCTTCCGGCCAGGGCGCCATCGGCCTGCAGCGCAAAAGACGCCCCTTCAAAAACGATTTCGTCCTGCCCCCCCACCAGGTGCGCATAAATCAGCGGCAACCCGGTGGCTTGGGCCCGGACCTGCATCATCTGCTCACGTTCGCCGCCTTTGCCGACGTGAAACGGCGAGGCATTGATGACCGCCAGCAGTTCGGCACCCGCTTCCCTGGCCAGGCGTGCCGGCTCTTCAAACCAGGCGTCTTCGCAAATCAGCAGCCCGACGCTGACGGCGTCATCACCTTCCCCGGCCTGGAAGACGCAAGTGCCCTGCCCCGGCGTGAAATAGCGGCGTTCGTCAAACACCTGGTAATTCGGCAGTTCGCGCTTGGCATAGGTGTCGACGACGCGGCCCTCGCGCAGCACCCTGGCCGCATTGTGGCGCTGCTGCACTTCCACACTTTTGGTGCGCAGGCCCTTGCCGTTGTCGCCGTGGGTGGGCGTGCCCACCACCACTGTCAGGCCTTTTAACCCGGCCAGCTCGCGGGCCACCAGATTCACGGCATCATCACAGGCCTGGATGAACGATGGGCGCAAGAACAGGTCTTCTGCCGCATAGCCGCAAATGGCCAGCTCGGGCGTCAGCAGCAGCCGGGCACCGCCCTCATAGGCCGTGCGGGCAGCGTCGATGATCTTTTGCGCATTACCCGGCATATCGCCGACGCAATAGTTCAATTGGGCAACGCAGATTTTGAGTGGCATGTTGAAGTAGAACCCCGAAAACACGTGAAAAAGAACTCAAACGATTATGTCATTCGCGTGCTGAATTCACCGCTGGAGGTGAATGCGGCCGAGTGGAACGCCCTGCTGGCGGCGCAAAGCCCGGGCGGGCCCGCAAACCCCTTCATGCGCCATGAATACCTGGCCGCGCTGCACGAAAGCGGCAGCGCCACGCCCGAAACCGGCTGGACACCGCGTTTTGTCACCCTCTGGCAGGGCAAGGTGCTTGCAGGCGCCTGCGCGCTTTACCTCAAGGAGCATTCCTACGGTGAATACGTGTTCGACCACGCCTGGGCGAATGCCTACCAGCAGCATGGGCTTGAGTACTATCCCAAGGCACTGGTCGCCGTGCCCTTCACACCCGTACCCGGCGCCCGCCTGCTGGCCCGCACGGCCGAAGAACGCAGCTTGCTGATCAAGGCCCTGGTGGCCTGGTGCACCGAAGAAGACCTTTCATCCCTGCACCTGCTGTTCACGACCGATGAAGACGTGGTGGCGTGTGAAGAAGCTGGTTTAATGCTCCGCCACACAGTCCAATTCCACTGGACTGGACCACCTTCCAGCTACCGCAACTTCGACGACTTCCTGATGTCGCTCAGCCAGGAAAAACGCAAAAAGATCCGCCAGGAGCGCCGCAAGGTCGCCGAGGCGGGCATCACTTTCCGCTGGTCGCTGGGCAAGGGCATCAGCAACGCCGACTGGGATTTTTTCTACCGCTGCTACGAGCGTACTTATTACGAGCACGGCAACGCGCCTTACCTGAGCCGCGACTTCTTCCAGCGCATGCAGGACACCATGCCGGAGAACTGGCTGCTGTTTGTGGCGGAGCACAACGCCGACGGCCAGCGGCGGCCCGTCGCGACAAGCCTGATCGCCGTCAGTGCCCGTCCTGAAAGGGATCACGGCGACGAAAGTGCCGAAAACCAGTCCCTGGTTGCGTACGGCCGTTACTGGGGCGCCCTCGCCCGCGTCGACTGCCTGCACTTTGAAGCCTGCTACTACCAGCCGCTGCAGTGGTGCATTGAGCACGGCTACCAGCGTTTCGAAGGCGGCGCGCAGGGCGAGCACAAAATGGCCCGCGCCCTGCTGCCCGTCAAAACCACCAGCGCTCACTGGCTGGCGCATCCTTCGTTTGCCGATGCGGTCGAGCGCTTCCTGGCGCGCGAAGGCGCCGGCATCGACAACTACATGGAAGACCTGGAACGCCGCAGCCCTTTCAGGCAAGCTGCGCCACGCACTTCGGCTTGAGCACTGGCTTGCGTTAGCCGCGGGTGCTACGTTTTTCATAGCTGCTTGCGCTTTCCCATATTGGGTTTCATGGACTTTTTCCATAAATATTCTGTGCAAAACATGCACTGGCCGCGCTCCCACCCATACCTGCAACCCCGTCATACCTGTCATCACACGGGCAAGCGTTATTTGCTATAAAGCCCGTTCAAAGGAATTTCCATGAGCAACAAAAACCGCGCCAACGAACGTACGTACACCGTCAACCTCGTCGAATGCCCAACCCTGACCGCCGACGAGCGCGCAGCGGCCGAACTGCGTTTTCGCATGGCACTTGAATTCGCCTTGGGCGGCCCCGAATATGTACTGCCTTCGCTTCAGGCCTACATGCTGACGCAAACGCTGCACGAAGGCCTGCCGCTGGAGAACGCCTCAGAGGCGGAAGAACAGGTCATCGCGCTCTGGCAACACGCCGAGACCGACGCGATTCTGGCGGCGATGCGGCCGCTGGGCGACAACCTGGACAACGCGCGCTTCGAGATCCTCCCGCTTTGACCCCCTGGGCCGCTTGGCCGGCGGCCCGCTTCGCAGGGCAACCACCGCCGCCTGCGGTGAACGCGGAAACGCCGTAACGCTATCGTATTGATAGCTGCTTGCGTCCGCCAGTATTGCGCCAACGGTTCATTTCCCTTAAGCCACAGCTTGATTTAAGCTCTGTCTTTCACGCCTGTTTTCGAACGGTTTTCAAGGCGCCGGCGGCCACCTTGCCGCCGGCTCAAACCGCTATTTCCCCATGAATGCTCTCGTGACTGCTACACCCGAAAACCCCGAAACGCAGACTGCCGACCCTGCGCCCCTGCTGGGCCGTCCGCATGCCCGGCGCCTGCGTGAGGTCTACCGCTCCGCCGGCTGGCCCTGCCAGGACCTGCTGGAGATCGAACTGCTGGCCACCGGCATGCTGCAGCGCGTGGCCGGCCCTGCAGGCCACGAAACCCTGCGCGTGACCGATGCCGGCGTGGCCTACTTGGCCACCGTGCTCGTGCGCAACCGCTCGGCGCTTTCAAAGCACGAGGCACTGGTCGAACAGGTGGCCTGCGAAATGGTGCGTGCCGGCCGCATCACCTGGCGCGGCCTGGGTTTGCGTGCCCAGCTGCCGCCCGAAGAAGAAGGCGGCAAGGCCCGCTGGTGCATCGCCCGGCCCGACGTGTTTTCCATCCGCAACACCACGGTGCAGGAATATGTCGAGCCGATCGTGCACGAGATCAAGGTGCACCGCTCCGACCTGCTGGGCGACCTGCGCCGCCCCGAAAAACGCGCCGCCTACCTCGACCTGGGCGGCGAGTGCTGGTATGTGCTCGGTTGCGACGCCAAGGGCCGGCCGATCGGCGATGCCAGCGAGGTGCCGCTGGAATGCGGTGTGATGGTGCTGGAGAACGCGCGCCTGGCCGTTGCCAGGGCCGCGCCGCGGCACACGCGCCAGCAGCTGCCGCTCGGCGTCTGGATGGCGCTGGCCAAGGCGACGCCGGTGGCCGGACTCAACGACGATGAGCAAGGCATGCTGGGCGACTGCGAAGCTTGAACGCAATCACGGCCGCGCGCTGAGCCTGGCGTGACAGCTGCCGCTACGGCAAACCCTAGTGCCGCAACCCCGTCCACTCGGTTAATGTCTTCCTCACGGAGACAACAACAATGAAATCCCTCACCGGACTCGACGCGACCTTTCTTTACCTTGAAACCCCCGAAATGCCCATGCATGTGGGCTCGCTCAACCTGTGTGAATTGCCGGAGGGCTTCAAGGGCAGCTTTCACAAGGCGGTCAAAGCGCACATCGCCAAACGCATGCACCTGGCGCCGGTGTTCAGCCGCAAGCTGGTGTTCATGCCGCTGGACCTGGGCCACCCGCTGTGGGTGGATGCCGACGAGGTGGATATCGACTTTCACATCCGCCGCGCGGACTCCGCCAAAAAACGGGCGACGCCCATGACGCTGGCCGAGGTGCACAAGCTGTGCGCGCAACTGCACAGCGAGGTCATCGACCGCAATTTCCCGCTCTGGGAGTTTTATATTTTTGACCGCATCCAGTTGCCCGCATCGCAGGGCGGCAAGGTGGTGGCGGGGTTTTTCTCGAAGATTCACCATGCGGCGCTGGATGGCAAAGGCGGCGTGATGCTGGCCAATGCCCTGCTCGATTTCAGCCCGGTACCGCGCGAGGTGCCGCCGCCCGACCCTGCCCGCCGCCGCAAAACCGAGGCCGACCTGAAGCTGGGCAAGATGATCGGTTCAGTGTTTTCGAGTTCGCTGGGTCAGCTGGCCAAACTGGCCAAGGCGCTGCCTTCTGCGGCCAGCACCTTTGGCAGCACGCTGGCAAAACAATCCACCACCAGTTCGGCCACCGGCATCAAGCCCAAGATGCCGATGAAGCTGGCGCCGCAAACGCCTTTTAATACCGGCATCACCACAGACCGCGTCTTTGTGACGGCCACCCTGCCGCTGGCTGAGTGCAAGGCCATGGGCAAGGCGGTGGGCGGCTCATTCAATGACGTGGTGTTGTGGATCTGCTCAACAGCGCTGCGCAGCTACCTCACGCAGCACCACAGCCTGCCGAAAAAATCGCTGGTGGCGGCCATGCCGGTGTCACTGCGCGAAGCCGGCGCCACCGACGCCAGCAACCTGGGCAACCAGGTCAGCATGAGCCTGGTGGAGCTGGGCACGCAGCTGGCGCACCCGCTCAAGCGCATGAACGCCATCATGGCATCGACCGCCAAGGTAAAAACGTCGATGCAAAGCCTGAAGGGCCTGCTGCCGACCGACTACCCTTCGCTGCTGGCGCCGTGGCTGGTGGGCGGTGCGGCCAAGATGGCCCTGAACGCCTACGGCAAAAGCGGCATGGCAAGCCGCCTGCCCATGGTGGCCAACCTGGCGATTTCCAACGTGCCGGGCCCGCCGGTGCCGCTGTACCTGGCCGGCGCGAAGTTCCTGACCTTCCATCCGCTGTCCATCGTCATGCACGGGTTGGCGCTCAATATCACCATACAGACCTATGCCGGCCATGTGGATTTCGGCATCGTTGCCGACAAAAAGGCGCTGCCGCATGCGAAGGACCTGGCCAAGGCCATTGAAGACGCCTTCCTGCAGGCACAGGCGCTGATGTCCGCTACGGCGCCTGTCGCCCCCGCCGCCACGGCGCCCGCGCCGAAAAAGACGGCCAAAGTCGCTACCAAAAAGGCCACCGTCAAAGCTGCAGTGAAGGGTACCCCGGTAAAAACCCGCAAAGCCGCTGTCACAAACGCGACGAAAACCACGGCGAAGCGCTCAAGTTAGAGGTGCCTCCCTCTGTAAAAACCTGTAGGCGCCTCCATACTCTTAGGGTCTAATAGCGCTGTTTTTGCAAATGCGAACGGGGTAAAAAAGGCGCCAATCAAGGCGCGCGACGACGCTCAGACCGGGCGTCTGAGCTAGGAGCGCAACGCTGAGTGGCGCCTTTTTTACCCCGTTCCCTACGGGTTGCGATCAAAAAGGCCCTGCGCGGCGTTGCAAAGCCTTGACGGGGTTCACCCCGCCTGCGTTTTGCGCCTTGCTCATGGCCTTTTTGACTCGCAACGCATCTTGCAAAAACAGCGCTAT
>NZ_JBFUBQ010000006.1:0-320003 GCF_056405695.1 Polaromonas sp. P1_F6 | reverse complement strand
CGCCTTGCTCATGGCCTTTTTGACTCGCAACGCATCTTGCAAAAACAGCGCTATCAGACCCTAGTCGGAACTCCAACAAGACAATCAATGCTTCAAGCCATGGCAAGCCCGTCATCCAGGCGAAATCCGTCTTCATCCTCCCCTCAAGATCAAGCAGAAACGTCCCCGCACGATGTTCCGCCCAGCGCGTGGTTGCTGGCGCTTGAGTTGCGTGYATTCTGGGAATTCGGCGCATTGCTTCCCGCCTGGCCCTTGCTGGCCCGCGCGCCACGTGGCGACGGCCATGCGGTGATGGTGTTTCCGGGCCTGTCGGCCAATGACGCCACCACGGTGCCGCTGCGCCAATACCTGCAGTCGCTCAATTACAGGCCCTGGGGCTGGGAACAGGGCTTTAACTTCGGCCCGCGCGCCGGCGTGCTGGAAGAAGCCCGCGACAGCCTCGCCCGCACCTTCGACGCCACAGGCCGCAAGGTCAGCCTGATCGGCTGGAGCCTGGGCGGCGTGTATGCGCGCGAACTGGCCAAGGAGCTGCCGCACATGGTGCGCGGCGTGATCACGCTGGGCACGCCCTTCGCGGGCTCGCACAAGGCCACCAACGCCTGGCGCATCTATGAACTCACCAGCGGCCGCAACGTCGAGCGCGAATCCGAAAGCTACGATCTGCCGGCCGCCCCGCCTGTGCCGACCACCAGCATTTATTCGCGCAGCGACGGCGTGGTCGCCTGGCAGGCCAGCATCCAGGCAGCCAGTGCCACCCATCCGCAGACCGAAAACATCGAAGTGCTGGCCAGCCATATCGGCATGGGCGTGAACCCCAGCGCCTGGTGGGCCGTGGCCGACCGCCTGGCACAGCCGGAAGGCCAATGGAAGCCGTTTTCGCGCGAGGACAAGGGCAAGCTGCACGGCCTGGTGTTCCCGGACCCTGCGCGAAAAGCGTAAGGCTTCAACGTGGCGCCGGGCGGCGGCGCACACCGTCTCACCCAAGCATAAAAAAAGCGCCTGCAGACCACGCTGCACGCGCCTTTTTACGTTTCCCTCATCGCCACCGCTATACTTTTTATAGCTGCTTGCGCACGGCGTGTGCTAGTTACAGCACTAAAACGCTTAAATTTTCAGGCTTGGCGCCCGGGTCTCAAGTCTTGCCGGCCTTTGCATAGTTGGCAATGCCATCCGTGATCTCTTTTTTGGCCGCGTCCGGGCCTTCCCAGCCCAGCACCTTGACCCATTTGCCTTCTTCCAGGTCTTTGTAGTGCTCGAAGAAGTGCGCAATCGTCTTCAGGCGCAGCGGGTTCATGTCTTCAGGTTTTTGCCACTGGGTGTAGAGCGAGCATTTCTTGTCGATGGGCACCGCCAGCACCTTGCCGTCTTCACCGGCTTCGTCGGTCATCTTCAGGATGCCGATGGCGCGGCAGGTCACCACCACCCCGGGAATCAGGGGCACCGGGGTGATCACCAGCACGTCGACCGGGTCGCCGTCGCCGCTGATGGTCTTGGGCACGTAACCGTAATTGGTCGGGTAGTGCATGGACGTGCTCATGAAGCGGTCCACAAAAATCGCGCCGGACTCCTTGTCCACCTCGTATTTCACCGGGTCGGCATTCATCGGGATCTCGATGATGACGTTGAAGGATTCGGGAACGTTTTTGCCGGGGGAAACTTTATCGAGGGACATGGTCGCTTGAGTTCTTTATGGAAGGAAGAAGAAAGGAAGGGAAGAAAGGAGAAAAGAAGATTCTTAAAACACATGGGCTACCTGCGCAGCCGTGGCACAGGCCAACTGCTCGGTATTTACCCTCATTTTACTGATTCACACCTTACGGTTCTTAAAGTTGTCATGTTTTCACTGTAAATTGCGCGAGTTGGCCAATCGTCTTGTCTCTACGTAGACCAAGCAACGAGGAAGCAACGCAGCGGGGGTCAAGACACCATTTGCTAGCGTTGAAACCCCCTCCAAGCGAAAAACAACGTAGGAGATTTCTATGACAGGCAACTCAGCGCTTATTCTTGCGCTCGTCTGCGGGCTGGTCGCCGTGGGTTACGGCATCTGGGCTCGCAGCTGGATTCTTTCCCAGGATGCAGGCAATGCCCGCATGCAGGAAATTGCAGCCGCCATCCAGACCGGCGCCGCCGCCTACCTGGCACGGCAATACAAAACCATCGCCATGGTGGGCGTCGTCCTCACCGTACTGATCGGCTTTTTCCTTGACGGAAAAACCGCCATCGGCTTCGTCGTCGGCGCAGTGCTGTCAGGCGCTTGCGGCTTTATCGGCATGAACGTGTCGGTTCGCGCCAATGTGCGCACGGCCCAAGCCGCCACCAAAGGCATTGGCCCCGCGCTTGACGTCGCCTTTCGCGGCGGCGCCATCACGGGCATGCTGGTCGTGGGCCTGGGCCTTCTGGGCGTGACCGGCTTTTACTGGTTCCTGGTGGGCAATGGCAACTACACACCCGACCTCAAGCTGGCCAACCTGCTCAATCCGCTGATTGGTTTTGCTTTCGGCTCGTCGCTGATTTCCATCTTCGCCCGGCTGGGCGGCGGCATCTTCACCAAGGGCGCCGACGTCGGTGCCGACCTGGTGGGCAAGGTCGAAGCAGGTATTCCCGAAGACGACCCGCGCAACCCCGCCGTGATTGCCGACAACGTGGGCGACAACGTGGGTGACTGCGCCGGCATGGCCGCCGACCTGTTTGAAACCTACGCGGTCACGCTGATCGCCACCATGGTGCTGGGCGCCCTGCTGCTCTCAGGCGCGGGCGCCACTGCCGCGGTCTACCCGCTGGCGCTGGGCGGCGTGTCCATCATCGCCTCCATCATCGGCTGCTTCTTCGTCAAGGCCTCTCCCGGCATGAAGAACGTGATGCCGGCCCTGTACAAGGGTCTGGCGATTGCTGGCGTACTGTCGCTGATCGCTTTCTACTTCGTCACGATGTGGTTGATGCCCGACAACGCCGTCACGGCAAGCGGCACGCAGATACGCCTCTTCGGTGCCTGCGCGGTCGGCCTGATCCTGACCGGTGCGCTGTGCTGGGTTACCGAGTACTACACCGGCACGCAGTACAAGCCGGTGCAGCACATTGCACAGGCCTCCACCACCGGCCACGGCACCAACATCATTGCCGGCCTGGGCGTCTCCATGCGCTCGACCGCATGGCCGGTGATTTTTGTCTGTATCGCCATCCTGACGGCGTATTCGCTGGCGGGCCTGTACGGCATTGCGATTGCCGCCACCTCCATGCTGAGCATGGCGGGCATCGTGGTCGCACTGGACGCCTACGGCCCCATCACCGACAACGCCGGCGGCATCGCCGAGATGGCCGACATGCCCCCCGAGGTGCGGGCCGTTACCGACCCGCTGGACGCCGTGGGAAACACCACCAAGGCCGTGACCAAGGGCTATGCCATCGGCTCCGCCGGCCTGGCCGCGCTGGTGCTGTTTGCCGACTACACACACAAGCTCGAAGCCTACGGCAACGTGATCAGCTTCGACTTGAGCAATCCCAAGGTCATCGTCGGCCTCTTTATCGGCGGCCTGATTCCCTACCTGTTCGGCGCCATGGCGATGGAAGCCGTGGGCCGCGCAGCCGGCGCCGTGGTAGTTGAAGTGCGCCGCCAGTTCCGCGACATCAAGGGCATCATGGACGGCACGGGCAAGCCCGAGTACGACACCGCCGTGGACATGCTGACCACAGCCGCCATCAAGGAAATGATGATCCCCTCGCTGCTGCCCGTGGTCGTACCCATCGTGGTCGGCCTGGCGCTCGGTCCCCAGGCACTGGGTGGTCTGCTGATGGGAACCATCGTCACCGGCCTCTTCGTTGCCATCTCGATGTGCACCGGCGGCGGCGCCTGGGACAACGCCAAGAAGTACATTGAAGACGGCCATCACGGCGGCAAGGGTTCCGAGGCACACAAGGCCGCAGTGACCGGCGACACCGTGGGCGACCCCTACAAGGACACAGCCGGCCCGGCCGTGAACCCGCTGATCAAGATCATCAACATCGTGGCGCTGCTGATCGTGCCGCTGGTGATGAAGTTCCACGGCGGTGAAGCCGCGGCGGCCCCGGCAGCACCCATGGCCGCGCCCGCTGCCATGAGTGCACCGGCCGCCACACCGACTGCACCCGCCATGCCGGCCCCCGCGCCCACGCAGGCGCCCAATGCAGCGGCTACCCCAACGCCGGCCGCACCAGCGTCACGCTAGACCGCTCCGGCCCATGCAAAAAGCCCTGCATTGCAGGGCTTTTTCTTTGGGCGGTGAGGACGAAGCTGCAAAGGTTCGTTGACTCAGGCTGGCATCCACTGGCTGGAACCCGGCCCAGGCAGCGCCAGATCCGGTGCGGCAGTCAGGCTTTCAAAGTACCTGATTTCGCGGAGTGCTTCGCTCAGTGTCATCTCTCCGGCATTCATCAGGCAGCCGGTCAGATACTCCGTCAAGGCGGTGTACTGCGCCAGCGTGGCCTTGGTTTCACTGTAAAGCCGCTCGCTCTGGGCTTCCATGATGCTGCGGGTTTCCTCGTCCGGCGGTGCCGTGCCGCCGTCCTTGAGGAGCGCGGCGTAATTCAGCCGGGTCTTGCGGTACATACCCATTTCAGCCACCGCATGGTGCAGCAGCCGCGTGACACGGGTGATGTCATTGTGGGCGCCGCCCGTGGTTCCGTCTTCGCCGAAGAAGATCTCCTCGTTCGCCATGCCGCCCAGCAGCACCCTCACCTCATGCTCCATGTCACCCTTGGTCTGCAGCAGGTTGCTGTCCTGCTTGTGCAGTACAAAGCCGAGGGCATTGTTGCGGGGGTTGGCCTTCAATGAAATTTTGATGGTGGTCATGTCGGCCAGCAGCGCGTTCCAGTTGTCGCCGGCCAGCTTGCGCCGGTGCTGGAAATCCATCAGGAAGTGGCCCCACTCATGCACGGCGATGATGCGCCGGTCACGCTCGCGCTCTTTGGTGGTGTTGTCGTTGACATTGCCCACCAGCACACGCTCGGCGGCCTGCATCAGGGTATGCGCGCCTATCATCTGACCCGCCTGCACCGCGATGATGCCGGCCTGGTTGACCATGGTTTCGAGGTCTGCCGGGCTGCAGCCTTCCGTCAGTTCGACAAAATGGCGCAGGTCCATGTCGGGCAGCACCTTGTCGGCACGCTGGCGCAGGTAGTGGCCGGTGATGGCCAGGCGCTCCTGCTGGTTGGGCATGCGGAAGTCGACCTTCATCTGGAAGCGGCGCAGCATGGCCTCGTCCATCTGCAGGTTGGCCGAATTAAAGTTGGACGCCACGATCCAGATGATTTCAGTATCCGATTTGGTCCGCACACCGTCCAGGATGGCCAGCAACATGTTCTGCGTATCGTCGTCATATTTGCGGTTGCCGCCGCGCCGCATGAAAAGGTCCTGCGCTTCATCAAGAAAGACGATGCAGCGTTTACGCCGCTTGGCCAGCGCCAGGATGCGCGACAAGGTGTTCGAGCCGCCGGCCACATAGCCAGTTTCAAGGTTGGCAGCTGAATGGAAAAGAATCGGCAGGTTCAGCTCTTTGGCGAGGTAGCTGGCCAGCTTGGTTTTGCCGGTACCCGCGGGGCCGCTGAACATCACGTTGAAAGGCTTGTTCACGCCATAAGCGGCGTACTCGAGGCGGCGCTCATATTGGTCGCGGATTTGCGCAACCTCGGCCTTGATGTCGTCCATGCCGACGAGGTCCGCCAAGTCGCCGCTGATCTGCCCCGGGGAAATGAACTTGAGGGATTTGCGCTGCCCGCCTGTCTGGTACCAGAGGAAGGCGATGAGCCCCAGCGTCAAGGTCGCTGATACCAGCGCGCTGGCACCGCCTTTCCAGGCATCCTGTTCGGATTGCGGACGTGCGTCACCGAAACGTTGCTCAAGGCGCGCCAGCATGTCCTTGCTCGCATCATCAAGCGCGCCCCGGGGCACGAAGGTGAGCTTGCCGCCCCAGGGCGCTGTGACGGCTTTGTCGGCCAGTATCTTGGTTTCCATGTCCGAGGGGTAATAGGCGTACTGCCTGCCCTCCGATTCAATCAGCACAAAACGCTCGGAAACGGTCCACAAAATTGGCCGGTAAATGATGGTGATGCGCGTGACCGGATGGGCTTCGAGGAAGCTCAGGACCGACCCGCTTCCGAAGACGACCGGCAATGCGGTGTTGTAAGTCCAGGCCGCTTCAACGCCCGGCCCCGACGCGGCCATGGCCTTGACTTCCAGCGCCATTTTTTCCTGCCGCTCCAGGGTCGACCAGGCGTAATAAGCACTTGCCGGAATCATCAATGCCACGGCCAGAACGGCGAACTTCATGCAAAAGGCCTGGATCGACAACCAGTCGCGCAAACGGGCCACAAAGGCTTTGAACCAGGCCAGCAGGCTGGTGGTGGGCGCGCCGTCGCCGGGTGGGACATCGGCTGGGCTTTTGGTGGGATCAGTCATCGCGGTATGCGTCAAAAAATGTGGACCCGCAGTTGCCGGCTGCCTGCCGCTGTCGTCACGCCAATACGGCCGGGCCGCTGCGTAACATGAGCACCGTTCCCTGCAGGAATTGGCAAGGTGCATGTGTAGGTTCAATCCTACATAAATGCCAATCCTGGCGCAGCAAAGGATTTGTAAATTGGCCGGGACACAACGCTGAGGCTGTGACAAACGCACGGTTTTGGGGAGCGTTACCTCGCGGACCGGCCTGCCCTCATGGCCCATTTCTGCCCGTGGGAGGAGGTAACCTCCGGCCAAGGGCAAATTCAGCACAATAGCGCCATGCAACTCAACTACATCGCCAACACCTCCGTCGCATCTTCTTCAGGCAAAACCATCCCGATGATCGACCCGTCCGACGGGCAGGTGTTTGACGAGATCCAGCGCAGCAACGCGCACGACATTGACACTGCCGTGAAGAGCGCCCGGGAATGTCTGGAACTGGTGTGGGGCCGCTTCAGCGCCGCCGAGCGCGGGCGGCTGCTGATGCGGCTTTCCGCCAAGGTGGCCGAGCATGCCGAAGAACTGGCCATGATCGAGCAGCGCGACTGCGGCAAGCCCACCAAACAGGCACGCGCCGACGCGGCGGCACTGGTGCGCTATTTCGAGTTTTACGCCGGCGCCTGCGACAAGCTGCACGGCGACACCATTCCCTACCTGGACGGCTACAGCGTGATGACCTGGCGCGAGCCACACGGCGTCACCGGCCATGTGATTCCGTGGAATTACCCGATGCAGATCTTCGGCCGCAGCGTGGGCGGCGCGCTGGCCGCAGGCAACGTCTGCGTGGTCAAGCCGGCAGAGGATGCCTGTCTGTCATTGATTCGCGTGGCGCAACTCGCGGCCGAAGTGGGTTTTCCGGCCGGCGCCATCAACATCGTGACCGGCTACGGCCATGAGGTCGGCGACGCGCTGGCCCGCCACAAGGGCATAGACCACATCAGCTTTACCGGCAGCCCCACGGTGGGCACGCTGATCCAGCAGGTGGCGGCCGAGCGCCATTGCCCCGTTACGCTGGAGCTGGGCGGTAAAAGTCCGCAAATCGTGTTTGCCGATGCCGACCTGGATGCCGCCATCCCGGCCATCATCAACGCCATCGTGCAAAACGCCGGGCAAACCTGCTCGGCCGGTTCGCGTCTGCTGGTGGAGCAGGCGATTTACGAACCCCTGCTGCTGCGCTTGGGCGAAGCCTTTGAAAACCTGCGCGTCGGCCCCGCCGCCATGGACCTGGACGTCGGCCCGTTGATCCGGCAAAACCAGCAGCAGCGCGTGTGGGACTTTTTAAGCGATGCGCAGGTTGCCAACATTCCCATGGTGGCTCAGGGCCAGATCGTCGACGAGGCGCCCGACACCGGGTTTTACCAGGCCCCCACCCTGCTGCGCGACGTGCCGGTGATGCACCGGCTGGCGCAGGAGGAAGTGTTTGGCCCGGTGCTGTGCGCGATGAGCTTCAAAAACGAGGATCACGCAGTGGAACTTGCCAATGCCACGCAGTTCGGCCTGGTCGCCGGCATCTGGACGCGCGATGGGGCACGCCAGTTCCGCATGGCCAAACGAGTCAAAAGCGGCCAGGTGTTCATCAACAACTACGGCGCCGGCGGTGGTGTGGAATTACCTTTCGGCGGCGTGAAGTCATCGGGCTACGGCCGTGAAAAAGGCTTTGAGGCCTTGCATGGCTTCACCACGCTGAAAACAGTGGCCATACGGCATGGTTAACCTGAGCTGAGCCGCGGCACCCAGCCAGGTTCACGACCCACCTGCAAGCCGCCACCATGGCGGCTCTGCGCTGTCAGCCTTTGATTTGCGCCGTCTTCACAACGCTTTCAGCTTTTGGCAAAAGCCGCGGGAAGAATGAAAGCTTGGGGGCGAGGAAAGTGGCGGCAAATAATTCACCGTTTCGCTGGCTGATCCAGCCGACACCGTTGAGCTGCACGTCATCACCCTTTCTCGTCACGGCGAATTCAAACCGCGCACCTTTTTCACCTGCAAATACCGAGGGCTCAACCTTGGTCATGCTGACGATGGAACCGTCGGCCGAATACATGATTTCGAAAAGATTGACCAGTTGGTCAAGTGGCATACCTGCCTGATAGGTTGGAACACGGGCGGCCTTCTGCCCGGCCGGCACACTGCCTGCAGGCCTGACCAGCAGTGCCTGGCCTGGCTTGATGGCCGCCCACAGGCGCAAATGGTCAAGCGTCAGCCCCTCCTGGGTCCACATGTCAAAAGGCTGCTTGGTGCCGGGAGGGGAAACCTTGTTCCAGGCGTCGGTCACCTTGACGGCCAGCCGGTTATTGACCAGTTGCTCACCTTCAACCTTGGTGATGGACATGCAGCCCGACAGGAAAGCGAAGGCAAGAAGGATCAGGAGTTTTTTCATGGTTTAAGTTCCGCAATGTAATTTTTAATAAGACCCGCATCCGCTGCCTCAGGCGCGACGGTGAGGTATTTTTCGAAGGCTTGTACGGCCGAGGCGGTGTCGGTCCGCTGCTTTTGCACCAGGCCGAGCGCCCTGAAAGCCTCGGCCGGAGCCTGTTCAAGAGCGGTCACGCGTGTCAGGTCGTTCAGGGACTCCTGAAGATCTTCCTTGCCTGCCCGCAACCGATACACCTCACCCCGCGCATACAGCGCCTGGCCATCTTCGGGATTGCGCGACAGCAGGCGATTGAACAGCACCAGGCTTTCTTCAAACTGGCCACGCCGGATTTCATCCTGCAGCCACCCGAAGCGGTGCCGGGACATAACCTGCTGATATTCCGCTGCACCCGTTTTACCGCCGCCGTCGCCTGCCAGGCGGAGCAGATCATCACGGCGCGTCTCCAGCGGGGGATGCGTCGCCATCATGGGACTGCGTTTGCCAACGTCTTCACCGCCCGTGATCTTGAGTTCGCCCAGCAGGTTGTCCCACACTTGCGCAGCCTGCCTGCCGTCGTAACCCGCCCGGGTCATGAGGCGCATGCCCAGACGATCAGCCCGCGTCTCGTGGTCCCGGGAAAAAGCGAAAGCGCCGGCCAGCGCACCAAGCTGGCCAATGGCGCCGACAAGGCCGAACATGCCGATGAACTGGGCAAAGGCGGCCCGGCTTCTCAGGTCCCGCAGGCGCTCCAGCGTGTGCCGTTCGATGTAGTGGCCGATTTCATGGCCCAGTACCGCAGCGAGTTGCGCCTCATTCTCCGCGCGCAGCAGCAAGCCGGTCCAGACCTGCATCATGCCGTTCGGCGCCATGCTGGCATTGAAGAGCGGCGTACGCACCACATGCACACGAATATCGGGGCAGTGGTCTCCCGCAAGACGGCATACCAAGTCTTGCAGATATTGGCTCAGTTGCGGGTCACGTACGGTAAATGGACTGCGCCGCAGGCGCGTTTCCTCGCGGTCCATCATTCCCCACAGGCCGCCCTCATCCGTTTCCAGCGCGGGGCGGGCAAAGCGCTCTGCGGGCAAAGGCGGGATGGAGGCAGCCGCAGGGTTCTCCTGGCCAAAGGCTGACAGGCCTGGCAACAGGGCGCCCATGCCCACGCAGTGCTTGCAGGCCGACCGCAAAAAAGCGCGGCGCCCGCCAGCCGGCATGCCCATCATCTGGCGACCGGAAAGCCCTTGAGAAGGGCTTCGATGGTTTCTTTGGCTGGCTCAGGTTCCCTCAGGTCACCTGAGGCCCGGCGCAAATCATTGAACCAGACAATCCGCCCGTTATTCAAATCGACCAGCGAGGCATAGCCAATCTGCGCGCCCCCGGCAATCCCAACGCCCAGCACAGCCATGGCGATCATCGCGGCCTTGCGCTCGCTGCTGGCATAGCTGTCGCGCATCCAGATGAACAGGGCGTAATCAGCCCCCGTCTTGTCCTTGAGAGGCTTGACGGCATCTCCGAGTGACCAGTTCAGGGCATCGTTCTTGGTGGGCAGCTTGAGTACACCACCAATCATGTGGTGCAGAAAAACAGATTGCGCGACAGCTCCGTGCAGGGAGTTGATGTCCGCGAGTTCGTCCATGTCTTTTTCTTCAAGCCCGATCACGTCAGAACCCAACTTGAGCTTGCTCGAAGCCAGACCGGACTTGACGTTTTTCTGGGCAGCCATGGTCCAGTCGGCCCTGGGCTCCTGCACGCCGCCGGCACCGATGGAAAAGAGCTCGAGGTCTGCGGGCACGACAACCAGCTTCGAGGCCGCTGCGCGTTCCGAGAATCCGGGTGCCAGGTTCTTGCTGGATTGTTGCGCGTGCGCTGTCCCCGCGAAAAGCACCAGCGCACACAAGGCTGCACCCGCACCGGTGCGGGCAAATTGATAACTCATGAAATCCCTCCCTTTTATAAAGCGCATTGTAGATGTAACTTCATGTTTCACGAATCCCGTCAAGCGAGAGAGACAGAGGGAAAACCCGCACCACCGTGATCAGCAACAATAAGCAATGGAAGCCGCACGCCACCGTACGGCAGCGTGCGCCGGCAGCAACCTTTACGAGAAAGACAAAATCATGCGGGTCAAGGACAAATCCATCATCGTGACCGGCTCCGGAGGCGGTATCGGGGAAGGCATCGCGCGGCGGCTGGCGGCCGAGGGCGCCAGGGTCATCGTCAACGACATCAATGTGGCGCTGGGCGAGAAAGTCGTCGCTGCCATCGTCAAGGCCGGCGGCACAGCTTCGTTCTTTGCCGCCGACGTCACAAAGTCCGCCGAGGTCAAGGCGCTGGTGGCTGCCGCTGTGCAGCGCTACGGCCGGCTCGACGTGATGGTCAGCAACGCCGGCTGGACGCACCGCAACCAGCCAGCACTTGATGTCAGCGAAGACGATTTCGACAAGTGCTACGCCATCAACGTCAAGAGCATTTACCTGGCTACCATCCACGCCACGCCGGTATTTCGCGAGCAAGGCGGGGGCAGTTTCATCAACATTGCGTCGACGGCGGGGGTACGCCCCCGTCCTGGCCTGACCTGGTACAACGGCTCCAAGGGGGCCGTCATCACGACCTCCAAGTCGCTGGCGGCCGAGCTCGGCCCCGATAACATCCGGGTTAATTGCATCAACCCGGTATTCAACCCCGACACAGGCCTCTCGGCCGAATTCGCGGGTGGCCCGCTGGATGAAGAACGCAAGGCGAAGTTTCGCGCGAGCATTCCGCTGGGACGTTTTTCGACCGCGCTGGATGTGGCCAATGCCGCGCTTTACCTGGCCAGCGACGAAGCGGACTTCATCAGCGGTGTATGCCTGGAAGTAGACGGCGCCCGGTGTGTGTAGAGCCCCCACGGTCGCTCACTTCGTGTAGCCCTTTTCCCCTTGCAGGGGACGGTGCCTGCGGCCCGGCAAAGCCAGTCCCGCGGCTCATGCTGGGTTTAAGAGTTCTGTGCGTAACCAGTGCGAGGTATTTCACCAATGGGTGCCGCGGAACCGGCTTTGCCGGGCCGCAGGCACCGTCCCCTGCAAGGGGAAAAGGGCTACACGAAGTGAGCCCGATAGGGGTGTGCCAATTTTTCGGCTTCGCCGGCCCCAGGCGCCGCCCCCTTGAGGGGGGAACGGGCTACACGAAGTGAGCCTGGACGGGGGTGAGCCAATCCCTCTTTGGGGATAAGGCCTGGTTTTAGTGCCCCAGCCGGGCCAATGGGGTAAATTCTCCCTTTGGGCTCCTCACGATGACGACCGACAAAATCATTCCGCTGGCAGATATTCGCTACGCAAGCCGCGTACCGCATATCCCTGCCCGGTTGTCTGCCCCGACGGGCCTGCTGAGCGACACGCTGGGCCGGCCGCTGCGGGATTTGCGCATCAGCGTGACGGATCGCTGCAATTTCCGCTGCAGCTACTGCATGCCGCGCGAGGTATTCGACAAGGACTACGCTTTCCTGCCGCAAACCTCGCTGCTGAGTTTTGAGGAAATCACGCGCCTGGCGAAGATTTTTGTGGCTCATGGGGTCGAGAAAATCCGGCTGACGGGCGGCGAGCCGCTGCTGCGCAAGCACCTGGAGATACTGATCGAAATGCTGGCGAAGCTGCAAACGCCGCAGGGCAAGCCGCTGGACATCACGCTGACCACCAACGCCTCGCTGCTCGCCAAAAAAGCCCAATCCCTCAAGGATGCTGGACTGCAGCGCGTCACCGTGAGCCTTGATGCGCTGGACGACACCATCTTCCGTCGCATGAACGATGTGGACTTTCCGGTAGCCGACGTGCTCAAGGGCATCGAAGTGGCGCAAAAGGTTGGCCTGGCGCCGCTCAAGGTCAACATGGTGGTCAAACGCGGCACCAACGACGCCGAGATCGTACCCATGGCCCGGCATTTCCGCCACAGCGGGGCGGTGTTGCGCTTCATCGAATACATGGACGTGGGCGCCACCAACGGCTGGCGCATGGACGAGGTCCTGCCTTCAGCCCAGGTGGTGGAACGCCTCAACGCCGAATTTCCCTTGGTAGCCATAGACCCCAACTACGCTGGTGAGACCGCCGAGCGCTGGCGTTATGCCGATGGCGCTGGCGAGATTGGCGTGATCAGCAGCGTGACCCAGGCTTTTTGCAGCGACTGCAACCGGGCAAGGCTATCGACCGAGGGCAAGCTGTTTTTATGCCTGTTTGCCAGCCAGGGCCAGGACTTGCGCGCCCTGCTGCGCGGCGGCTACGGCGACGACCAGATCGCGGCGGCTGTGGCCCATATCTGGCAAGGGCGCGATGACCGCTATTCGGAGTTGCGCGCTGCGATGCCCGCTGACACCAGCACACCCGATTCAAACAACGCCAAGCGCGTTGAGATGAGCTACATAGGCGGCTGATTTGACAACCCACGACCACAACACCATGCCCATCCACGCCGAAGCCATCACCGGCGTGATCCTCGCCGGTGGCCGTGGTTCGCGCATGGGCGGGGTCGACAAAGGCCTGCAGAACTTCAACGGCGTTCCTCTCGCCCTGCACACGCTGATGCGGCTGTCGCCCCAGGTCGGTGACGTGATGATCAATGCCAACCGCAACCTGTCCGCTTATGAATCATTCGGCGTTCCGGTGTGGCCCGACAGTACCGGGCTGGGCGAGTTTGCCGGGCCGCTGGCAGGATTCCTGACGGGCCTGGAGCGTTGTGAAACCCCTTACCTGTTGACTGTGCCCTGCGACACCCCGCTGTTTCCCGACGACCTGGTGGCACGGCTTGCCGAAGCACTTGCGCAGGACGGTGCTGACTTTGCCGTGGCGGCGGCGCCCGAAGAAGATGGGCAGCTCAGGCCCCAACCGGTGTTTTGCCTCATGGGTACCCACATGCTGGAAAGCCTGGTGCGCTTCACCCACAGTGGCGGCCGCAAGATAGACGCCTGGACGGCGCAGCACAAAACAGCCGTCGTGCCGTTTGACAAACCCGGCGACGACAGCCGCAGCTTCTTCAACGCCAACACACTGGCCGAGCTGCACCAGCTGGAATCCCGCCAGCCGTGAAAACACTCGACCAGATTGCCGCGGAGCTGCAAGGCTACGACCCCCAGGCCCTGTCTGCCGACCAGGTATTGGACTTCCTGTCGCGGCTGGTTATGCCGGTGCAGGAGCAGCTCGAGTTGCCCTTGATGGAGGCTTTCGGGCGGGTGCTGGCCCAGGATGTGGTTTCGCCGTTTGACGTGCCGCCGCACGACAACTCTGCTATGGACGGTTATGCCTTCGATGGTGGGCAGTTGGCTGCAGGCAAGGCGCTCGAGCTGCAGGTGGCCGACGGAACAGCGCTGGCGGGCAAAGCCTGGCAAGGCAGCGCCGGGCCAGGCCAGTGCGTCAAGATCATGACCGGCGCCATCATGCCCTCCGGCCTGGACACCGTGGTGCCGCAGGAGTTTGTCACCCTGCACCAGGATGGCCAGGGCTCGCGCATCAGCATCCCGTCGGGTTTGCTCCGGCCCGGCGACAACCGCCGGCTGCGCGGCGAGGACCTCATGCAAGGCCGGCCGGCGCTATTAAAAGGTGAGCGTATTACGCCCGCCCGCCTTGGGCTTGCAGCCTCTTTGGGCCTTAAAACACTGGCCACCTGGCGGCCGCTGCGGGTGGCCTACTTCTCCACTGGCGATGAGATTTTGTCGCTGGGCGAAGCACCGCGCGAAGGCGCGGTGTATGACAGCAACCGCTACACCGTCTTCGGCATGCTCAGCCGGCTGGGCTGCGAGGTCATCGACATGGGCGTGGTGCGTGACGAGCCGGCGCTTCTGGAGGCCGCATTCAAACGCGCGGCAACCGAGGCCGACGCTGTCATCACCTCCGGCGGTGTCAGCGTGGGCGAAGCAGACTTCACCAAGGCCATGATGAAGAAGCTGGGCGACGTGGCTTTCTGGCGCATTGCGATGCGGCCAGGCCGGCCCATGGCCGTGGGACGGATTTCAATAGAGAAATCGACCTCTAACCCAATAGTTACAGGCGCAAGCAGCTATGAAAAAGATAGCGCCCCACACTCATACCCAAATCCCAACCCCAACGGCGCCATCCTTTTTGGCTTGCCCGGCAATCCCGTTGCGGTGATGGTGACGTTCCTGGCCTTTGTGCGCCCCGCCCTGCTCCAGATGATGGGCGCCAGCGCCGCGCCGGCGCCGTTGCTCAAGGCACGCAGCCTGGAGCCCATTCGCAAGAAACCGGGGCGTACCGAATACCAGCGCGGCTGGGTATCCACCGCGCCCGACGGCTCCCTGGAGGTCCGGACCACCGGCAGCCAGGGCTCGGGCGTCTTGCGCTCCATGGCCGAGGCCAACGGCCTGATGGTGCTTCACCATGCGCAGGGCAATGTCGCTGCAGGGGACCCGGTTGACGTCCTCATGTTTGAGGGCGCCCTGTAAATCCCTTGAATGCACGGCGCTGGCAGACCCTAGTCGTTCCGGGTGCCCGTTAACGGGGGTAGGTCTTCGTAGCCGAAAAAATAGGGCACAACCCGAAAGCTCATCAGCAAGCCGCCGTTTTCCGGCGTTGCGTTCAGGCGTTCGTAGTCATGCGCGGCCAGGTGCTGTATTTTTGCGGCATCGCGCTGCCGGCTGAAAACATCATGACGCCACTGATAGACCTCACTGAGTTTTTCCTCGTAGGTGTAGTGGTGGTCGTTGTCGTTGTAATAGTCGTCAAACCGGTTGCCGCCCAGATAGATGGCATTGGAGCCTTCATACCCCGTTTTCTGGCTGGTGCGCTGGTCGGTGTTCAGAAAATAAGCCCAATCGCCCGGGACAAAGTTGCCGGCGGCAACACCGCCCACCATGCGCAAGACCTTGCCTGGCCGTTCAAGCTCCAGCGGATCAAAATCCGTTTCAAAACTCCACATACGGCCGGGTTCCAGGTCAACCAGCGGCTCACCATCGGCCAGTAATCGCCGCTCCACGCCTTGCGCCCTGCCCACGTCCTTCTTGACGCGGCGGAAGTAATCCAGTGCACCCTGGGCGAATACCACCTTGGTCGCGGCGTAGCAGCCTATCTCGTATTTCCCCTGCTCAAAAAACATGTCATTGAGGGCTTTGTGCAAAGGGGTACGAAGCTTGGGCGTTCCATTGATCCAATAGCGGGCATTCCACTTGGCAGGGCCACCCTCTGGCCAGCCCCATTCCAGCACCTCTGCCCAGATCACGGTGTTCTGGCGAATCCCGACATGGTCGGCCAATGCCTGCACATCGCAAGCCTTTCCCCTGAATTCGGTCAATCGGCCCGGGTGCAAAAGGGCCAACAGGATTTCTTTTTTGGAAACCGTCTTGAGCTTGCGTGTCTTGTTGTTTCTCACCGGCACCAGCACTACCTCGTCCTTGATCGCCAGCTCCGGGCGTTGCGCCAAAAACAGGGTGCTCACGGCCGCGCCTGAGCCCAGCAGGGAATACGTCATGGTGCCCCGCGGCTTGTCGACAGTTTCCTGAACCAGGCGGGCTGGAATGCCGAGCTGCTGGAGATATCGGAACATGTGGGGGCCGAGCCGCTCCAGCTGGGACGGTGAACAGAAGAACTGCACGCCATATGCGCCCGTTCCAGGCGCTTCCTGGGCTTGCGCAGAAGCCGTATGGGCCAGCGCAAGCAGGAACGGAATCAGGAGAAAAGAAGCAACTGTACGGATTCGGCCCGCTGGGTTTGCGGTCAAACCGGTTTTCTCATCAGCATGCCAGGGACCCGGCCTGGGGCACGCGGTTCCTCATGATCATTTCGCCACGTACTCCGGGTGTTCAAGGTGTTCATCGGGTTGCTCCCTGGCAATGGCCTTGTTGGCCCCTGGGACCGCCTTGCGGGCAAACAGCGTGTACATGGTGGGCACCACAAACACAGTGAGCAAAGTGCCCAGCGACATGCCCCCCACGATAACCCAGCCGATCTGCGTGCGGCTTTCGGCACCCGCGCCCTTGGCCAGGGCCAGCGGCAAGGCTCCCAGCACCATGGCACCAGTCGTCATCATGATGGGGCGAAGGCGCTGCGATGACGCCTTGACCAGCGCGTCGATCATTTCCATGCCCTGCCCGCGCAACTGGTTGGTGAACTCCACAATCAGGATGCCGTGCTTGGTGATCAGGCCAACCAGCGTGATCAGACCAATTTGGGAATACACATTGAGAGAGCCGCCCGACCATTTGAGTGCCAGCAAGGCCCCGATCATGGACAGCGGCACCGACAGCATGATGACCAGCGGATCGATAAAACTTTCAAACTGTGCGGCCAGCACCAGGAAAATAAACACCAGTGCCAATACAAACACAATGGCCAGGGCGCCCTGCGAGTTTCTGAACTCGCGCGAGGTGCCGTTCAGGTCGGTGCTGTAGCCGGTCTTGAGCACCTTGGCGGCGGTCTGGTCCATGAACTTGAGCGCTTCGCCCAGCGAATAGTCGCCCGCAAGGCTGGCCGTGATGGACACCGAGCGACGCTGGCCGAAATGGTTCAACTCGCGAGGTGACACGCTTTCACGCACCTTCACCAGTGCCGACAGCGGAATCATCGCGTCGTTGCGGCCCCGCACATAAATGCGGTCGATGTCTTCAGGCGTGGTGCGGCCGCTGGCTTCGGTCTGCACGATCACGTCGTACTGCTCGGCATCGCGCTTGTAGCGCGTTACGTTGCGCCCGCCCAGCAGGGTCTCGATGGCCTTCGCGACAACCTGGACGCTGACGCCGAGGTCGGCCGCCTTGTCCCGCTCTACCTCAATGCGCAGCTCTGGCTTGTTCAGCCGCAGGTCTACGTCGGGCGAGACGATGCCGGGGTTTTTGGCGATCTCTTCCAGCATCTGGCGCACCACGGTGTTCAGGTTCTGGTAACTGTCGGAGGTCTGGATCACAAAATTGAGCGGCCGTTCGCGAAAGCCCTGCCCGAGGGACGGCGGTGTGATCGGAAAGGCGGTAACACCGGGCAGTGCGTTGAATTTGGGCTGCAGCTCGCGTGCCATGTCGATGGTGGAGCGCGTACGCTTGTCCCAGTCGACTGTGCGGTACACCACGCTGGCCTGCGCCACCGTCGGGTTGCCCACGTTGGCAAAAATACGGTCGAACTCGGGAAAGGGTTCACCCATTTTTTCCAGCGCCCTGGCATAGCGGTTGGTGTAGTCCAGCGTGGCGCCGTCAGGGGCATTGACGTTGGCCAGAATTACCCCGCGGTCTTCAATGGGCGAAAGCTCCTGCTTCATGCTCGGGAAAACCAGTGCAATGGCCAGGGCACTGAGCACCATCACGCCGATAACAAGCCAGCGGGCCTGCAAGGCCATGCCTTTGAGCCGCTGGGCCAGCGAGGGCCGGCCGGCAGGGTCAGCCTCCGCCACGGGCACGTAACGTGTGGTGACGACCCAACGCAGCACTGAGCCGTAGCGGTCGGAGATCGACGTCAACGCCCGTTCCATGAACCGGTCAAAACGATTGGGCTTGGGATTGTGCTTGAGCAGTTGGGTGCACATCATGGGCGTCAGCGTCAGCGCCACAAAGCCCGACACCACCACCGCACCGGCAAGCGCCAGGGCAAACTCCACGAAGAGCCGCCCGGTGCGGCCCGGCGTAAACGCCAGCGGCGCATACACGGCTACCAGCGTGGCCGTCATGGTGACCACGGCAAAGCCGATCTCACGCGCGCCCTTGATGCCGGCCGAGAACGGGTCCATGCCCTCCTCAATGTGCCGGAAGATGTTTTCCAGCATCACGATGGCATCGTCCACCACCAGGCCGATAGCCAGAACCAGCGCCAGCAGGGTCAGCGTGTTGATGGTGAAGCCCGCCAGCGCCATCATGCCGAAGGTGCCGATCAGGCTCACCGGGATGGTGACGATGGGGATGATGGAGGCACGCAGGGTGCGCAGGAACACAAAGATCACCAGGGCCACCAGCACAATCGCCTCGGCGATGGTGTGGTACACGTTGTTCACGGAACGGTCGATGAACACCGAGTTGTCGTTGGCGACGTCAATCAGCATGTCGGACGGCAGGTCGGCCTTCAGCTTGGGGAAGGCCTCCCGCACACCCCTGGACAGGTCCAGCGGGTTGGCCGTTGCCTGGCGGATGACGCCGACTGCCACAGCGGAGCGGCCGTTGAGCCTGACCGCCGTGCGCTCGTCGGCCGCGCCCTCCTCCACGCGCGCGACGTCACGCACCTTGACGGAAAAGCCGTTCACATTCTTGATGACGATCTCGCGAAACTGCGCGGGCCTGACGAGGTCAGTCTGCGAGGTCACGCTGAATTCGCGCTGCTGGGACTCGATGCGGCCGGCCGGCAGCTCGAGGTTGCTGCGGCTGATGGCGTCTTCCACGTCCTGCGTGGTCAGCTTGTAGGAGGCAAGCTTGTCGGTATCCAGCCAGACGCGCATGGCGTACTTGCGCTCGCCAAAGACGCGCACGTCGGCCACGCCGGTCACGGTCTGCAGGCGCGGCTTGACGATGCGGTTGACCAGGTCGTTGATCTGCAGCGGCGTCAGTGAATCGCTGGAAAAAGCCACCTGGATGACCGGAAAGGCATCGGCCTCAACCTTGGCGATCACAGGCTCTTCAATCGCCTGAGGCAGCCGGTTGCGCACCCGCGACGTACGGTCGCGTACTTCAGCGGCAGCCGAGTCAGCGTCTTTTTCGAGCCTGAAACGCACGCTGATCTGCGCCTGGTCGGCACGGCTGATGGAGGTGATGACGTCGACAGCATCAATGCCTGCGATGGAATCTTCCAGCGGCTTGGTCACCTGCGTTTCTATGACCTCCGCGGATGCGCCTGCATAGCGCACGCTCACGGTCACAACGGGTTCATCGATCTTGGGATACTCACGCACCGAAAGGCGGTTGAAGCTCACCGCGCCAACCAGCACGATGAGGAGGGACAGCACGGTGGCAAAGACCGGGCGGCGTATGGAAACTTCAGCGAGTTGCATAAGGGCCTGTGGGGGCTATGGCGCGGCTGCCGCTCAAGCGGGGTCGCGCGCTGGCGGGCCGGCCGGGCGGCGTTCGGCCGGGGCCACGCTACGCACCGGCACCAGGGCTCCTGGGGCCTCCGACACCACCACGCCACAGGGGTTGGGGCCTGCCGGCGGCGCTTGCGGTGCGGCGGCCACAGCTTTGGCCGGCGTGGCCGCAGCCGCAGGGGCCGTTGCGGCAGCTGCCGCGGGCGCAGTACCGGCAGCGGCAGCTTTTGCGTTGCCCGCGCGGGCAGAAGCATTTGCGGCCAGATCCACCACGGCCACCACGGTGCCGTCACGCTGCACGCGCTGATGGCCGGTCGCAACCACCACGTCGCCGGACTCCAGGCCTTCGAGGATCTCGACCTTGCCGGGGCTGCGCAGGCCGACCTTGACTTCCACGCGCTTGGTCGTGCGGGTCTGCTCGTTCGGGCCTTCCAGCAGCTTGATGACGAACTGCCGGCCGCCCTGCGGGACAATCGCTTCCTCGGGCACCACGCGCGCGTTCTCGCGCACGCCGAACACCGTGTTGACCCGGGCGAACATGCCGGGCCGCAGCTGCAGCTGGCGGTTGTCGATGCAGCCGCGGATGCCAATGGAGCGGCCATTGGCGTCGATCAGCGGGTCGATGGCCTGGATTTGCGCGTTGTATTTGCGCCCTGGCAAGGCGTCGATGTCGAGGACAGCTGTCTGGCCGCGCCTGACCTTGTTCTGGAAGCGTTCGGGCAGCCGGAAATCGACAAAGATGGCCTCGATGTCCTCGATGTTGACGATGTCCGCGCCGTCTTTCAGGTAGTCGCCCACGTTCACGAGCCGGATACCGGCGATGCCGTCAAATGGCGCGACGATCTTCAGCCGCGCGGCCGTGGCCTTGGCCAGCGACAGCTTGGCCTCGGCCACCTGCAGGTTGGCGGCGCTTTCATCGAGCGAGCGCTGGCTGATGAAGTTTTGCGCCACCAGTTCCTGGTTGCGCTTCTGGTTGGCCCGCGCGATCGACAGTTCGGCCTGGCTTTGCTGCACCTGCGCCAACGGCAACTGGTCGTCGAACTGCACCAGAACCTGGCCTTTGCGCACACGCTGGCCATCGGTGAAATTGAGCTGGGTGATGCGCCCGCTGACCTCGGGGCGCAAGACCACGCCGCGGCGCGAACGCAAACTGCCCACGGCCGAGGTGTCATCCGACAGTCTGGCGAGTTCCACCTTCGCGGCTTCCACGGTCACCGGTTTTCCAGCGGCGGCGCCGTTGGTGCCATTGCCGGCGCCCTGGCCCGTCGAGGCAACCGGAGAAGACTCGGCCGCACCGCCCTGCGCCTTGGGTTTTTGCAGCCACCAGGCAGCACCCGAGGCGACCGCTATGCCCGCTACCGCGACCGCTGTGTAAATTGCTTTTGATGCCATGGGGAGGAAAACTTGTTATACAAAGAGATACAAACTTCCAATGTAGCAGGACACCATGGCGCGCGCAGCCTTTTTCTGGCCTCTGCGCAGGGTGAGCGCGGTAGCTTTACAACGGCTTTACCAAACGGCGCGGGCGAGCAAAACGGTGCGGATGCTATGTACGCTTATGGTGCGTTCCGGAAGGCGCAGTTTTTTTGTGTGGGCCAAGGCTGTTTGGTGCGTGTTTTGCGCACATGTTCCCACCCCGGCTTCAGACTCCCTGACAGGTCTTTGTTACAAGCGGCCGAGCGCGCGTTCCACGCCTTTGTTGGCCAGTGCGTCGGCACGCTCGTTGCCGGGGTCACCGGCATGGCCCTTGACCCAACGCCAGTCGATTTTGTGGCCGCTGGAGACGACAAGGGCGTCCAGGCGCTGCCAGAGATCCACATTCTTGACCGGCGCCTTGGCCGCTGTACGCCAGCCCCGGGCTTTCCAGCCGTGAATCCACTCGGTAATGCCCTTGCGTACGTATTCGCTGTCCAGGTAAAGCGTCACGCTGCAGGGCCGCTTCAGCGCCGCCAGCGCCTCGATGACGGCAGTCATTTCCATGCGGTTGTTGGTAGTGCCAAGTTCGCCGCCAAATAGCTCTTTTTCGGTGCCGCCCATTGCCAGCAGCGCCCCCCAACCTCCGGGGCCGGGGTTTCCCTTGCATGCGCCGTCGGTATAGATCACGACGTGTTGTGGTTGTGGCGTTGTGCCTGTTGGTGTGTCGGTCATGCGTTACAAATGCTCCCGGGAAGCTCCAAAGAGCAGCCGGTGGTTAAAGAAAATCAGGCAGGCGGCTGAGAGCGGGATGATCGGGTGAGCGGCTCCTTGTTGGCTATCGCGGCGGGTGCCGTCGCCGGCGCCCTTCGCGCCTTCCAGGCGGGCTCAAGCAAGCGGACTCCCCGTACACGCTTGACCGCCGCGAGGAAATAAACAGCGCCAAAAATTGGCCACCAGCGTTCCCCCGCCGCATCCATCCACTCGAACCGGTCCAGCCAGGCCTGACTTGTGAGCGCCGGCCGGTAGCAGCCGAAGCGCCCCGACTCTACCTCAAAGTCCAGCAGCCTCAGCCAGTCGCGAAGGCGCCAGTAGCCGATGAACTCGCCTGTTTTGGGAAGAAACAGGTTGTCATACCCCCAACGCTGGTAGATGTGGCCGCGGCGCTGGCGCAGCCCCCACAAGCTGGTCGGGTTGAAGCCGCTGATGACCACCCGCCCTTCCGGAACAAGTACCCGGCTCACCTCGCGCAGGCTGGCATGCGGGTCGCTGCTAAGTTCGAGCGTGTGCGGCAATACCACCAGGTCCAGGCTGTTCTCCGGGAATGGAAGTGCTCCCGCATCGGTCAGGAGCGCCGCGCGCCGGGAACTTGCGGCCGTGCGGCCGCTCGTATCTGTAGCCGGGGACTTTCCGGGTTCAGATGGCGGCGGCAATGAATCCAGCGCCAGCCATTTGTGCGGCATGCGATTGGCTTGCAGGGCGTCGAGCTCCGGCAGGCCCAGTTGCAGGGCGTGGTAACCAAAAACGTCACCGACGGCCTGGTCAAAATGCGCGCGCTCCCAGTCCAGAAGATAGCCACCGGGAGGGGTCTTCAGCCAGTCCGTCAAACCTATAATTTCAGAGCTCATTGAGACCACTGTATGTATTTGATTCCCATTCCTGCCTTTGACGACAACTACCTCTGGTTGTTGCATGACGGCAGGCGCGCCCTGGTCGTGGACCCGGGAGATGCCGGGCCGGTGCAGCGCACCCTGGAGCAGCATGCGTTGCAACTGGAGTCGATTCTAGTCACGCATCACCATGCAGACCATACAGGCGGCGTAGATGCCCTTCGCGAGGCAACAGGTGCTCAGGTCTGGGGCCCGGCCACCGAACACATTCCGCGGCCATACACGCCCCTCAGCGGTGGCGACACAGCGAAAGCCCTTGGTCTTAATTTTCAGGTGATTGATGTACCTGGCCATACCGCAGGCCACATTGCTTTCTACACGCCCGAGGTGAACGGCAGGCCGCTGCTGTTTTGCGGCGACACGCTGTTCTCGGGAGGCTGCGGACGTTTGTTTGAGGGTACACCGGCGCAAATGCTGACCTCGCTCGACAAGCTGGCTGCGTTGCCCGGCAACACCGTCGTCTGTTGTACCCATGAATACACACTCAGCAATCTGCGCTTTGCCATGGCGGTCGAGCCGGAAAACACCGACCTGGCGGCGTATCAGGCGCAATGCGTTGCGCTTCGCACCCAGGAAAAGCCGACCTTGCCGACCTCTGTGGCCCAGGAATTGCTGATCAACCCCTTCTTGCGGACCCGCCAACCCACTATCATGGCTGCTGCCCGGCACTTTGATGCGTCGGCCCGAGACGACAACACCGTATTTGCCGCCATCCGGCAGTGGAAAAACCAATTCAAATGACGCCACACGACCGAACCACTGCAGCCGCTCCTCTTCCCAAACTCATCAATTTCCGTATTGTTCCGCTGGCGTTTCTGCTTGTGGCGACGCTGCTAGCGGGCTGCGCCACACAGCCACCCGGCATGCCGGGTGACCCGGTCCTCACAACAGGAACAAGCCCCACCGCCAAACCGCAAGTGCCGGGCGGCCCGCTTCAAGCCATCACACCAGGTCAGATCGGCTCTTACCAGATCGCCTCCACGGAACCTCCCAAGGAACTATGGGACCGTATTCGCCGCGGCTTCGCCATGCCCGACCTGCAAAATGAGCTGGTGACGGATCGCGAGCAGTGGTATGCCAGCCGGCCGGACTATATCCTGCGCATGACCGAGCGCTCCAGCAAATACCTTTTTCATATCGTTGAAGAACTCGAGCGCCGCCAGATGCCGACGGAACTGGCCCTGCTGCCGTTCATCGAAAGCGCTTTTAACCCGCAAGCCGTTTCCAGCGCCAAAGCCGCCGGCATGTGGCAGTTCATGCCGGCCACCGGTAAATATTTCGACCTGAAGCAAAATGCTTTCCGTGACGACCGGCGCGACGTACTGGCTTCCACCCGAGCAGCGCTGGACTACCTGCAAAAGCTGCATGGCATGTTTGGCGACTGGCATCTGGCGCTGGCGGCCTATAACTGGGGTGAAGGCAGTGTGGGCCGCGCCATTGCCAAAAACCAGAGAGCGGGACTGGGCACCAGCTACACCGACCTGAACATGCCGGCAGAAACCCGGCTCTATGTGCCCAAGCTGCAGGCCGTCAAGAACATTGTGGCCAATCCCCAGGCATTTCGCACCGAGCTGCCGTTGATCGAAAACCACCCTTATTTTCAGCAGGTGCTGATCACACGCGACATTGATGTGGCCCTGGCCGCACGCCTTGCCGACGTCAAGATTGAAGACTTCAAGGCACTGAACCCTTCGGCGCACCGCCCCGTCATCATTGCGGCGGGGACGCCCCAGATCCTGCTTCCCTGGGATAACGCTACGGTGTTCCAACGTAATTTCGAGGCCTACACCCAGGGGCAATACGCCAGCTGGACCGCCTGGTCAGCCCCCAGCACCATGAACCCGGCCGAAGCGGCGCGGCGTACCGGCATGAGTGAAGCCGATCTGCGCAGCGTCAACAACATACCGCCGCGCATGCTCATCAAGGCCGGTTCGACCTTGCTGGTGCCGCGTTCAGCCAAGGTTGAAAACGACGTTACCAGCCACGTTGCGGATACCGCGCAGGTCTCGTTCGCTCCTGAAGTCGTGACGCGCCGCACCACCGTCAAGGCCCGCAAGGGCGAATCGGTCGCGACCATTGCCAAGCGCTACGGCCTGAGCGCTGCCAGCGTTGCCGAATGGAACAATGTCAGCACTTCCAGCGCTTTCAAACTGGGCCATCAGGTGGTGGTTTTTCTTCCGGTCAAAAGCCACGCCTCCAAAAGCCAGGCCTCAGCCTCCAGCCGCAGTCGCGGCAGTTCCGCGAAAGTGACCAAACGCAGCAATACCAAGACGGTCGTCAAGTCCAAAAAACGTTGACGCTCCGGAGCACGCACTTCAGCAGTCACCAACTGCGGGCTGCTGCTACAGCTTGAACGAACCGCTGCCGAACAGCCCGATCAGGCCGATGACGATCAGGTAAATCGCCACGATGTAATTGAGCAGGCGCGGTATCAGCAGGATAAGGATCCCCGCGATGAGCGACACGATGGGGCCGATGCTGAGTGAAAGATTCATGGTGTGTCCTTGGAGTGAAGCCGGCTCGCCGCTGCTGCGCATGGCAGAAGCGGTGCAGGCAGCCACGACTTTAAGGAGCCGCCCGGCCACAGGCTGTAGGACGACAGGAAGAGTTGCGGTACAGGGAAAACGTCAGAGTTTTTCTGTCTCACCGGTGCGCGGCTGCCATTTCATGAGCCGCTTCTCCAGCTTGCCAACAATGCCGTCCAGCACGAGGGCGAACGCCGTCAGCACCACGATGCCGGCAAACACCGTGTTCACGTCAAACGTGCCCTCGGCCTGCAAAATCAGGTAGCCCACTCCGCGCGCCGACCCCAGGTATTCACCCACGACGGCTCCGACAAACGCCAGGCCCACAGAGGTATGCAGGCTGGAAAACACCCAGCTGGTCGCGCTTGGCAGGTACACCGTGCGCAACAGCTGGCGCTGGTTGGCGCCCAGCATGCGGGCATTCGCCAGCACCACCGGGCTGACCTCTTTCACACCCTGGTAAACATTGAAAAACACGATGAAAAATACCAGCGTGACCGCCAGCGCTACCTTGCTCCAGATGCCAAGGCCAAGCCACAGCGAGAAGATCGGCGCCAGAATCACCCGCGGCATCGAGTTGGCGGCTTTGATGTAAGGGTCCAGGATCGCGCTGGCCGTAGGGGCCAAGGCCAGCCACAGCCCGCAGGCCAGGCCCAGCGCCGTGCCTATGCCGAAGGCCAACACAGTTTCCAGCAGGGTGGTGCCCAGATGAAGGTAGATGTCGGCGTTGCCTGCCAGTCCATCGGGGAACAGGCCGCTCCGCCCGAAGCCAAAGGGCATGAACCAGCTCCATATCTTGCCGGCCACCTTGATCGGCTCGCCCAGGAAAAAAGCAATTTTCTGGTCGCGCGACGCCAGGTGCCAGCCGATCAGAATGAATACCAGCAAACCGACTTGCCATGCGCGGAGATTGCTTTCAGAGGGCTTGAGATGGCGCCACATGATCAGGCTGCCTTCTTGAGTTGCTGTGCATAGCCTTTAAGCACTTCATCGCGCAGCACGTCCCAGATCTGTTTGTGCAGCTCCACAAAACGCGGCTGGCTGCGCACCTCCGCCACGTCACGCGGGCGCGGCAGGTCAATCGCGAATTCGCCGATGGGATGCGTGCCGGGGCCAGCCGACAGCACCACCACCCTGTCGCTCATGGCAATGGCTTCGTCCAGATCGTGCGTGATGAACAGCACCGCCTTTTTCTTGGCAGCCCACAGGTCCAGCACTTCGTTTTCCATGAGCTGGCGTGTCTGAATATCCAGCGCACTGAACGGCTCGTCCATCAGGATGATGTCGGGGTCCAGTGCCAGCACCTGGGCCAGTGCGGTGCGTTTGCGCATGCCGCCCGAAAGCTGGTGCGGATAGCGGTCACCGAACTCGCCCAGGCCCACACGTTCCAGCCAGGCCTGCGCCTGGCGGCGGGCTTCATCGTCGGGAATGCCCCGGTATTGCAATCCCATCATCACATTGGCGATGGCGCTGCGCCATGGCATCAAAGCTTCGGTCTGGAACATGTAGCCGGCGCGGGTGTTGATGCCGCCCAGCGGCTGGCCAAACACCCGAACCTCGCCGGAAGACGGCTCCAGCAAACCGGCACCAATATTGAGCAACGTGGATTTACCGCACCCTGTAGGCCCGACAACCGAAACGAATTCACCGGCCCGTATGCGCAAGGTAGTGTCGCTCACCGCCGTATAACGCTGGCCCGCATCGTCGCGCGAGTGAAAGGTACAGCTGATGTTGATCAACTCCAGGGCGTAGGCGTCGTCGGGTTCTGGCATGGCGGGAGCTTACAGCAAGGTGCTTGCACGAGGCAGGTCAAAGAGGAGGGATTGGAGAGCACCGAACGATCAACGCGGGCATCCGTCTTCACCAGCAGGGGCCGCGGAACCGGCTTTGCCGGGCCGCAGGCGCAGCGCCCCCTCGGGGGGCAGCGAACCACACGCAGTGGGGAGCGTGGGGGCTCAAGCTTTGAATCGGTCCTTGGCCTTGCGCGCAAACTCGTTGGTATAGGTCTTGGCGATGTCGATCTTGTCGGCCTTGATGCTGGGGTCAAAGCTTGCCAGTGCCTTGAGCGCCGTGCGCGCGCCATCATCAGGAATGATGCCGTCAAGCGAGATCGACTCACGCACCTTGTTGAATGACGCAAGGTACAGCGCCCGGTCACCCAGCAGGTAGCTCTCGGGCACGGTCTTGATGATGTCACCGGGGCCTGCCGTCTGCAGCCATTTGAGCCCATGCACGATCGCATTGGCCAGTGCCTGGCAAGTGTTGGGATTTTTCTGGACGAACTCTATCGGGGCGTACAGGCAGGCCGCCGGCATGGAACCGCCAAAAACTTCGATCGTGCCCTTGAGGGTGCGCGTATCGCTGATGATCTTTACCTCGCCCTTTTGCTCGAGCATGGTCATGACCGGGTCGGTATTGCTCATGGCATCGATCTGCCCCGAACGCATCGCGGTCAGTGCGCCCGCCGCAGTGCCGACTCCGATAAAACTCACGTCGCCGGGTTTGAGGCCTGCGCGCGAAAGTACCAGGTTGGCCATCATGTTGGTGGACGACCCCGGCGCAGACACACCGATTCTCTTGCCCTTCAGGTCCGCGACCGTTTTGTAGTTGGGCATGTTTTTGGTCGAGACGCCAAAAGCGATTTGCGGCGCCCTGCCCTGCAGCACAAAAGCCTGGAACATCTGGTTTTTGGACTGAAGGTTGATGGTGTGCTCGAAAGCACCCGAGCAGACGTCGGCAGAGCCGCCCACCACGGCCTGCAGCGCGCGTGCGCCACCGGCGAAGTCGCTGATTTCAATGTCCAGGCCTTCGGCCTTGAAATACCCCAGTTGCTCGGAAATGGTGAGAGGCAGGTAATAGAACGCAGCCTTGCCGCCGACCGCCAGCGCAATTTTTGTTTTCTCGAGCCTGGGCTGCGCGCGAAGCACCGGCAATGCCAGCGTTGCTGCTGCCAGTGCGGTGCCACCGGCAAAAGCCCGGCGGGAAATCAGGGGTTGGCGATTCATGCAAGCCTCTCTCTTTTTTTGATGTCACAAGCTTATCGAGGCATAAAAAAACCCGCATCGGGGTGATCCCGTGCGGGTTTTTACCGAAGGTGATCGCGTTACCAGAGGTAACTTTCACACTCGCGACGCATGTGTCAACGAAAGCCGGAAAAAAGAATGACGATATTGATAAAAAGTGCACACGCCCAGATGGCCGAGCGGGCTTTGGCCAGGTCTGCGATGTACATCATGATGTAGGCAATGCGCAGCACGACAAAGAGCAATGCCAGGATGTCCAGCCGTGTCTGCCCCGCCTGCAGGATGTGCGCAATGATCACTGCGGCAAAGAAAAAGGGCAGTGCCTCAAATGTGTTGGCTTGTGCGGCGTTGGCCCGGGCACGCCAATCGGTTTGCTGCGCCAGCCAGCCTCGCGGGTTGTGGTTGTCATATCCACCATCGCGCCGCGGGGTGCTCATCGTGCCGTATTTGGCAATGGCGGCACACACAATGGGCAACAGGGCCGCAATCAGAACACACCAATAGGCGATGGTGAAGCGTGCGAATGTCATGGTGGGTTCCTTTCGTTATGGTCGCCCGCTGCGGGCATGAAGCTGTCAAGATAAAACTAAAAACACCGCCCTCACCTGCGGTCCACCAACGCGTGGGCAATGGTGCCCAAATCTACGTATTCAAGTTCGCTTCCCACCGGCACTCCGCGCGCCAGGCGCGTCACCTGGACGCCGCGGCTTTTCAGCGCTTGTGCAATCACGTGCGCAGTGGCTTCGCCTTCGGCCGTGAAATTGGTCGCCAGGATGACTTCCTGCACTTCGCGCGATGCAGGCGGCAACGCCTCGCCGCGCTCGTTCTTGGGCACCACGCGGTCAAACAGTTTTTGCAAGCCGATGTCGTTGGGGCCTATGCCGTCAAGCGGGCTCAGCTTGCCCATGAGCACAAAATAAAGGCCCTTGTAGGCCAGCGTGCGTTCAAGGGCAGCCTGGTCGGCCGGTGTTTCAACCACGCACAGCTTGCTGCGGTCACGCTGCGGGTTGGCGCAGGTGGTGCAAACCTCCTGCTCGGTCAGCGTGTTGCACAGGGTGCAATGCCGCACGCTGTTGACGGCGTGCTCCAGCGCACGGGCAATCTGCAGCGCGCCGGGCTTGTCGTGCTGCAGGAGATGGAACGCCATGCGCGCGGCCGACTTGGCACCCACGCCCGGCAGCTTGCGCAGCGCCTGGGTCAAGCCTTCGAGAGCGTTGGAGTCAGCCATGTGGCAGCAGCGACCGAGCGTTGTACCCGCTTTCGCAAGCAGGGGCCGCGGAACCGGCTTTGCCGGGCCGCAGGCGCAGCGGCCCCCGAGGGGCTGAAGCCTGCGGCTCCAAAGCTGCTTGAGCAGCTTTGGACAGGCGACAGAGGCGAAGCGTCTCGCGAGCCGCGGCCTGCAAGGCCTCGGGAGCTACACGCAGTGAGCGACCGTGGGGGCTCACAACTTTAGAAGGGGAGCTTCATGCCGCCGGGAAGGCCGGGCATCCCGGCCGTGAGCTTGCCCATTTTCTCGTTGCTCACTTCCTCGGCCTTGCGCACGGCGGCGTTGAACGCAGCGGCTACCAGGTCTTCCAGCATGTCCTTGTCGTCAGTCAGCAGGCTGGGGTCAATTTCGACGCGTTTGACATCGTGCTTGCAGGTCATGGTGACCTTCACCAGGCCGGCGCCGGCCTCAGCGGTGACTTCCACAAATGCCAGTTCTTCCTGGGCTTTCTTGAGGTTGTCCTGCATCGCCTGCGCCTGCTTCATGAGGCCCGCGAGTTGTCCTTTGTTAAACATGGTAGTTCCTTTAAAACTTGAAATCGAGGTGTGCTTTGCGTCTGAAATTGCGTCGAAATTGGGGGCAGAAATTGGTTTTAAAACCTGCCTTTGATCATATCGACTTCGCGGCCAGCGGCCGGATGCTGCCGGGGACAATTTTGGCGCCCCAGTCGCGAATCATGTCCTGCACAAACGGGTCGTTCTGGATCATTTCTTCGGCAGCGCGCTGCCGCTCGGCCTGTGCTGCCGCATTGCGGCGGGCCGGGGTGTCGGTGACAGGCCCCACTTCCACCGCGAGCCGCAAGGCCGCATCGCCGAGATGCGCCTGCAGTGCGGTTTGCAGCTTTTCACGCGCTGCCGCCTGGTTCAGCGACTCGCGTTCTACCCGAAGCGTCCACAGCCCATCGGCCTGGCTGCGCAGCTCCGACTGCAGGCCCAGCTCACGCGTCAGCGCCGCCACGGCTTCGGCGGCCACCAGCTGGTTGACAGTCTGGCTCCAGTCTTCGCCGTGCGGAACAGGCACCAGAGGCGCAACGGCAGCTGCTGGCGCGCCCGGCTGCGGGCGCTGCTGCGGCACTGGGCGCTCCGGCATCACCACAGGAGCCGCTACTGAATTGATAGCTGCTTGCGCACGTTCCGCTTGGGCTGCGGGCTGTTTTTTCTCAAAATCCTGAGAAGTGGGTGTTTCTTGCGGAACACGCGGCGCAGCAGGCACCGGCTCATCATGGGTAGGTTCGCGTGCAGCGGCAGGCGCCGGCGCCGCGCGCCGTTCAGGCAAAGCCACGGGCGCATGGGCCCGCGCCACCTCAGGCTGGGGCTTTTTTCCAGGCTCGGCGGCACCCCCCGCATGGGTGGTAGCCGAAGCCGACGGTTTGAAGGCTAGCAAGCGCAGCAGCACCATGGTCAGGCCCGCGTATTCGTCGGGCGCCAGGCCCAATTCACCGCGGCCATGCAGGCACAGGCTGTAAAGCAGCTGCGTTTCATCAGCGGGCAGCGCCTGGGCCAGCCGGGCCGTCTCCGCTATGTCCGGGTCGGCCCCGTCGTCACCCGCCCCCATCTCGGGTACGGCCTGCAACACCGCCATGCGTTGCAGCACCGTCGTCATTTCTTCCAGGGTGGAAGCCGCGCTCAAGCCGTTCAGCCGCAACGCTTCGGAGGTTTCGACCACGGTTTTGCCGTCGCCGCGCGCCAGGGCATCAAGCAGGCGGTAGACATAGCTGCGGTCCACGCTGCCCAGCATGGTGCGCACGCTGGCTTCTTCGAGCTTGCCGGAGCCAAAGGCAATGGCCTGGTCCGTCAGCGACAGGGCGTCACGCATGGAGCCGCGCGCCGCGCGGGCCAGCAGGCGCAGCGCCTGTTGCTCGGCCGGAACGTTTTCAACGCCCAGCACTTGCGTCAAATGCTCCAGCACCGTTTCGGGCGCCATGGGCCGCAGGTTGAACTGCAGGCAGCGCGACAGCACGGTAGCCGGCACCTTCTGCGGGTCGGTCGTGGCCAGTACAAACTTCAAATACTCGGGAGGTTCTTCCAGCGTCTTGAGCATGGCGTTGAACGCCGTGTTCGTCAGCATGTGCACCTCGTCGATCATGAAGACCTTGAAGCGGCCGACGACAGGTTTGTAAACGGCCTGCTCGAGCAGTTGTGCGATTTCATCCACGCCGCGGTTGGACGCCGCGTCCAGCTCGGTGTAGTCGACAAAACGACCGCTGTCGATGTCGATACAGGCCTGGCACACGCCACACGGCGTGGCCGTGATGCCGCCCTGCCCGTCCGGGCCCAGGCAGTTGAGCGACTTGGCCAGAATGCGTGAAATGGTTGTCTTGCCCACGCCCCGCGTGCCGGTGAACAGGTAAGCATGGTGCAACCGCTGGGTGGCCAGCGCATTGCCCAGCGCCTGCACCACATGCGACTGCCCCACCATTTCCGAGAAATTTTTGGGGCGGTATTTGCGGGCAAGAACGAGATAGGACATCCGCCCATTCTAGGATATGGCCCCCACGCTTTTCACTTCGTGTAATGCGCTGCCCCCCGAGGGGGCCGCTGCGCCTGCGGTCTGGCAAAGCCAGTCCCGCGGCCCCGGCTGGAATAGATCGCTCGGTGCCCTTTTCACTGATGGGGGTATGCCAGAGGGGTCATTCCCAAGTCCCTTACAATCGAGGGTGACGGGCCTTCCCGCATGGTAAAGCGGCCAACCGGGTCAGGTGGGGAACCAAGCAGCCCTAACTGTGGAGTCAGTGCCGGGGTCAAGGCTCGTCACCTTATTCAAGTTGCAGCGCGCGCAGCCGCTGCCAGTCAATGCGCCGGCTTCAGCTGGCGTTCAACATACCGCATCAGCCCCTCGCAGGCATCCTCCACCAGGTCGAGCACATGCTCAAACCCGTCCTTGCCGCCGTAGTAAGGATCAGGCACAACCGGGCTGTCATGCTTCAGGCAGAACTCCGTGAGCCTGCGCACCTTCCCGAGATGTTTAGCCGGGCACCCTTCCTGAATCAAAGCCAGGTTGTCCCAGTCCATGGCCAGAATCAAATCGTGGCGATCAAAATCCAAATCCGAAATCTGCCGGGCTCTGAGGCCTGAGAGGTCATAACCTCGCCTGGATGCGTGTGCCCGGGAGCGCTCGTCGGGCGGGTTGCCGGGGTGGTAGTTGTGCGTGCCGGCCGAGTCGACCTGGATGTGATGGGTAAGCCCGCGATCCGTAACTTTCTGGAACACACCGTGAGCCGTTGGGCTGCGGCAAATGTTGCCCATGCAGACAAAAAGGATGGAATAGGGTTTCATGGATTGAAGGTTGGGCCGGGATTCGCCATGGAAGGCCCAAAGGACCTGCGGCCCTGGGCTGCCGGAAGCATTTTAGGTTTGACGCTGCCCATCCAGCCGACAAAGCCACCACTAGGCCAGACGGCCCATAGCCACAGCCACCCCATCCGTATACAGTCCATTGACGGAGACAACCATGCAATGCTGATGACCTGCATAGGAGGCCCGCTTCACGGGCTGCAAGTAGGAATTGCCGACGATGCCCTTGTGTATGACGTGCAGGGCAGCAGGCCGCGTGCGCGTTATTTGCGGCAGGTGCCTTCGCAGTACTACGATCCCCGGGCCGGCCATGCCGACTCTGTGGCGTTTTTTGCGTTGAGTTCATTGAGCGGGATGGAGGTGACCGATCTGATCATCGCCCACCTGGAAACTTTTCAGCCCGTGCCGGTTGCGTCAAAGCCAGCCTGACGGCCTCACGGACATCCCAGAAGGCAGGCAGAGAAGTTAACCCGGCGTTAACCCGGCGTTAACCCGGCGCCATCGGCTGGGTGGCCTGCGCGCCTGGGGCTGTCGGGTGAGCGCGTTGCTCGCGCTCATGCGTCAGCGCCAGGTGAAGCTGGTGCAAGGCGCCCACACACTCCAGCACGATGGACTGGACCAGCTCCGCGGCCTCGCCGGCCTGCGAGTTGGGTGCGGCCGCGAGTTTTTCACCGACGCTGAGCATGAGCCTGGCCTTGACGGCGTGAAACAGCGCGTCCCAATCAGCGATCGCGATGTCCAGCGGGTGGTCGGGGGTGAGCGCTTCGAGCTGCCGCTCGGGAAGCGAAGCGAGATGGATGCCGTCAGCGCCCTCGCCGTCTCCTTTGGCCCAGTCGCGCAGAACATCCAGCGCAGCGGCACTGGTGGCGGGCAGCTCGCATCGGGACTCCTTCATGAGTTCAGGAGAGCTCAGCATGGTCAGCGCCGAGCGCGCCAGCAGCCTGATATTGGGAGGGGGTGAGGAAGCAAGCCGGATCATTTCAGAACCCTCGCTAAAGGAGTTGCATGGCGCTGCAACAGCGGTTGGGCGCTGCGCCTTCAAAGGTTCGCAATATCGCCGTACGCTCCTTTCTAGGCGGCCCTAGGCGATCCGTCCGTGCGGTAACGCACATCAGCCGCAAAAGGTTTTCAGGCCGTGTCGCGGGCTGCCATTGAGCTGAAACAGGTAAACCGATGCTTTTGCCTGACAGGCAGGCCCCCGCTATCCCAAACCCGCTCGTCAGTGAAGCAATTGGGTATAGGTTTTCCGGTCAGCCGCGTAACAGCTGCATGCCGCGGCTTCCAGGCCGCCGCGGTCAAGAACCTTCAATTCACCACGGTGGTATTCGATCAATCCGCTGCGCTGCAACGCGCTGGCGGCCGACGTGATGCCGACGCGGCGCATGCCCAGCATGTAGGCCAGAAATTCGTGTGTCACATGAAAATTGTCGGAATGCGCGCGGTCCTGGCTCATCAGCAGCCATCGGGCCAGGCGCTGGCTCGTCAGGTGAAAGCGAAGGCAGGCGGCTGATGCGGACTGCTGCGCCATCAGCACATAAAGGTAGCGGTTCAGGCCGCGTTGCAACGAAGCGCTGAGCGCCAGCTCGCGCCGGAAAACGGCGGTGCTGATCCGCCAGGATGCCCCCGCGCCCTGCACCACCGCATGCACTGGCGCGGTGACAACGCCCAACACCAGTTGCGCGCCCAGCATGCCTTCGCGGCCCACCATGCCAACCTCTACACCCGGGCTGCCTTCCACCAGGGCCACAAGGGAAATGAAGCTTTCGACCGGGAAATAGACGTAACGTGTGGGTTTGCCGGGTTCGCACAGCACCTCGGCCAGCGACAGCTCGACGGGCTCGCAGACGGCGAGCAGGCGCAGGCGGTCCTTGCGAGGGAGAAGCTCAATGAGGTGGTTTTCGACAGGGGCCAAAATGGCTCTCCGGTGTAGGCGGACCCCGGGGAGTGCCGGGTCATGGACAAGGCCGCGCTACTGTCGTCAGTTCAATTCGGTGCCCCAGTATGCACGACGTGTCGCCAACGCCACCGTGTGCCAGCGCACACAGCACACAACAGGCCGCACACCGGGATGCTAGGAGGCGAGTTTTTCGGGAAGCAAGCGGTCGTATTCCTTCTTGACCACGGCATAACACTCACAGGTGCGCTGCTCCAGGCCCGGGCGGTCCAGCACCGTGATGCGGCCGCGCGAATAGCGGATCAAGCCGAGGTTTTGCAGCTTGGTCGCACCTTCCGTCACACCTTCGCGGCGCACGCCCAGCATGTTGGCGATCAGCTCCTGCGTCATCACCAGCTCATTGCTCTGCAACCGGTCAAGGCTGAGGAGCAGCCAGCGGCACAGCTGCTGGTCGAGCGAATGGTGGCGGTTGCACACCGCGGTTTGTGCCATCTGCGTGATCAGTGCCTGGGTGTAGCGCAGCAGCAGGTGCAGCACCGGCGCGCGCTTGAACTCGTCCTTGATCGCCTGTGCCTTGAGGCGAAAACCCTGGCCAGCGCTTTGCACGACGGCGCGGCTGGGTGTGGACTCCCCGCCCATGAACAGGGAGATGCCCACGACACCTTCATGGCCGACGACGGCAATCTCGGCCGAAGAGCCGTTTTCCATCACATAAAGCAGCGAGACGATGGCCGTGGTGGGAAAGTACACATGGTCCAGCGTGGTGCCCGACTCATAAAGCACCTGGCCCAGCGGCATGTCGACCCATTCCAGTTGCGGCAGCCAGCGCTGCCACTCTGCGTCCGGCAATGCGGCAAGCAGCTCGTTGTCTTTGGGGTTGGAAGCATTGGCCATCGAGACACTCCGGGGCGGATCTGGCTTCGAGTTGGGCCTCTGGCAGAGATCTCGCACCGTCTTCGAAGTATAGGCACTAACGGCCCCCCGGTATGTGCGCTACCGCACAAACGAAAGTTCCCCGGCAAAGTCCGCCCCCGGGGCTTTTGTGGGCCTCGGTGCTACCGGCTCACCTCTTCAACCGCCTCAGTCGTCTGCAATGCGTGAACGGCGATCTGCGCCGACATGAGCGCCAGCGAGGCCAGCGGGTAGGTGCCGCTGATGATGCCCCTGAAGGCGACTTCTGCGGCCACGGCGTCCTGGCCCAGGCCTTCGGTGGCGGCGATGATGCATTCTTCAATGCCGCCCAGCCCGGCGTCGCCGAACAGGTCTTCACCTTCGTAGGTCACGCGGTATTCGTACTGGGTCTTGTCAAAAGAGTCGATGTTAAAACGGACGATCATGGCGGCTCCTCTCGCGCAACTGCGAATGTTTCAAAAATTATTGCTATAAAATCAATAGCTGCTTGCGCCCGCTCCCATTGGGCTACAGGCCAAAATGGCTCAAAACGCCCTGCCCGGCAACGCGCCCGCCAGCAAAGCAGGCCGTGAGCAGATAGCCGCCCGTGGGGGCTTCCCAGTCCAGCATTTCACCGGCGCAGAACACGGGCTGGGGCACTGCAGCCGCAGCACCCAGCTGTAGCTGTGCACTCAGGCCCTCAAACATCACGCCGCCCGCGGTGCTGATGGCTTCATCCATCGGCCTGGCCGCAGTAACGCGCACCGGCAGCGCCTTGATGCCGGCGGCCAGGCGCACCGGATCGGCGATGGCGTCCTTGCCCAGCAGTTCGTACAACATCGCGGCCTTGATGCCGTCGAGGTTCAGGCGGCTCTTGAGGTGACTGGACAGCGAGCGTGAGCCGCGCGGGTGGCGCACTTCCACCAGCACCTGCTCGGCGGTCTTGGCGGGCAGCAAATCGAGCAGGAAGGTGGCGCTGCCGTGTTTCGCAATCTCGTCGCGCAACAAGCTGGAGGCGGCATACACCAGGCTGCCTTCCACACCGGTGGCGGTGGCAATGAACTCGCCCTTGCGGCTAAAAGCTCGGCCGCGTGAATCGGTGAAGCTGATGGCGACGGACTTGAAAGGCTGGCCGGCAAAACGGCTGGCGAAGTGTTCAGTCCAGCCGGCCTTGGTCAAGGGACTTTTTCCGATGAGCTCCTGCAGGAATTCGCGGCGGGTCTCGCCGGCGTCGGCTGCCGCCTCTTCAAGCTGCGCCGGGCTGTCGGGCCGCGCCGCCACGTCGAAGCCGCAGTTGGACGGCAGCAGCGGCGCCACGGCCACGCCGCGCGCAGCCAGCAGCGGCACCCAGGCGCCATCAGAGCCCAGCCGCGCCCAGCTGCCGCCGCCCAAAGCCAGCACCACGGCGTCGGCTTGCGCCAGCACCTCGCCGGTGGGCGTTGAAAACTTCAGCGCGCCGTCATCGGCCCAGCCCAGCCAGCGGTGCCGCATGGAAAACTGCACGCCGGCCTGGCGAAGGCGGTGCAGCCAGGCGCGCAGCAGCGGCGCGGCTTTCATGTCTTTGGGGAACACGCGGCCCGAGCTGCCGATAAAGGTTTCCACACCCAGCGCTTCAGCCCAGGCACGCAGCTCGGCCGGGCCGAACGCGGCCAGCAACGGCTGCAGCTGTGGAGCGCGCTCGCCATAGCGGCTCAGAAAAGCCTCCGGTGCTTCGGAATGCGTGAGGTTGAGCCCGCCCTTGCCGGCCAGCAAAAACTTGCGCCCCACCGAAGGCATGGCGTCGTACACCTCGACCTTCACGGCCGCACCGGCAGCGGCCAGCACCTCGGCGGCCATCAGGCCGGCGGGTCCGCCGCCTATGACGGCAATACGCAGGGGGCCGGCAGGCGGCGGTTTCACGGGAGAGGCTGAGTCGTTCAAAAGGTGTTCCGTCTGCTCGCGGAGGCGAGGTATGGTGAGATGGGAGAAATCAAGGCCAAACAACCGCCGCCTTCCTGAAAGGCGTCAAAGATAGCGCTTCACAGGCGAATGTGTTTGCTCTGTTTTTGATAGCTGCTTGCGCCCTATCCTATTGGCCTGCAGGGCTAAATCGCTTAAAAACAGGGGCCAGGTACAGGTTTGGCGCCGGTGGGCGGCATGCGCCAATTATCACAGGCCGCACTTGCCGGCCCGCGCGCGGCGCATTACATGGGCGGCGCAAAACCATCGCGGCCGACGATGACACGCAGCGCGGTCGGCTTGCCGGCTTTTTCCTGCGCAGTGATCATCACCTTGGCGCCCGGCACCAGCAAGGCGTTTTCGTCGGCCTTGCCGGGCTTGAAGGACACCACCGGCACATCCGGCGGAACAATCACGGTTTTCTCGCCGTCCTTGTAGCGCAGCGTGAGCTTTTGCCCGCCGGGCACCGACGTTGGCGCCGCGGCCAGGTCGGCCACGGTGGCGTTGGTCATGGTGCTGTCGGGCCGCAAATCCCAGGGGCGGTGGCCTTCACCGGCGCCGCGCGCTGCTTCGGGGAACACCAGCACCTCCAGCGCCAGCTGGCTGCCGTCGGGCTGCGGCATGCCGGCAGTGCCGATGTAGCTGCCGGGCTTGATGTCGGCGAGCGACAGCGGGTACACCTCGGACACGTCCATCTCGGCCGGGCGCACCAGCGTGATCACTTCGCCGCTGCGTTCCCTGATGGTGAGGCTGGTCGCATCGACTTTTTCAATCGTCGCGCGCAGGCGCACCGTGGGGTTAGTCGGTGCCGGGGTTTGGGCCCATGCCAGTGGCAGGACGGCCAGGAAGGTTAGCGAGGCGGCAAGTTGCTTGAACATGGTTGTCTCTTTCTTCAGGTCGGCGAATAACATGGGGTAGAGCGCGGGCTGTGTGAGATCAATCCAGCTCGACAACAGTTCCCCGCCCCGTCAGGAAAGCTGCTTTTACCGGCGCGCCGGGGTAAATCAGCTGCACCGCCGCACGGTAGTCCTGCAGCTGCGCCACCAGCGCGGGCTGCAGCTCCGGCGCCACGGCGGATTTGTAGTCGAGCACCCACCAGTGGCCTTCGTGGCCGGCGTCCTTGCGCTGCACCAGGCGGTCCAGCCGCAAGTCTTTCCCGGCGTAGACAAGGCCGACTTCGTTGCCTTGCCAGGCCACGGCTTGCGGGCTCCAGGCCCAGGCGCCCTCACCCGCCAGAATGCGCCCGGCCAGGCCGGCGGCCTCGGCGGCTTGTGCCGGGCTCAGGCGAAACTCGCGCGCCGCGGCCTTCACTTGTTCCGCCGACAGCGCACCGCCCCACTCCAGCAAACGGTGCATGGCCTTGCCGATGCGCGCCTTGAGCGAATCTTCATCAACGCGCACCGCAGCGGGCTCGGAAATCGTCATGACCTCGGGCAGTTCAGGCAACTCGGGCAGGTAGAACACGCCCGCGTCGGCCGCATCAAGATGGGCGGCTGCAGACTCATCCGCGACCGGCGCAGGCAGCTCGCCCACCAGTGCGTGCAGGCGCTGCCACCAGCTCTCAGTCGTCACACGGTGCGGCTCGATGGAGGAAATCACCAGCGTATGGCGGGCGCGCGTCAGCGCCACATACAGGGCGTTGAGCTCTTCGCGCTTGCGGGCGGCCTGCTCGCTGGCCAGCGTATCGGCGGCGCAGGCGGGCGGGCGGCTTTCGCTGACCAAAAAAACAAACTTGCGCGGCTCGGTCGCTTCGCCGGGCCAGTCGACCAGCACGCCCATGCTGTCGGCATTGCGTTCCACGGTGTCGGTGTCCAGCAGCAGCACGGCTTCGGCTTCAAGGCCCTTGGCGCCGTGGATGGTCAGCAGCCGGACCGCCTCGCTGCTGACGGCTGCCGGCGCCTGGGTGCCGCCGGCCTTGAGCGCGCGCACAAAACCGTAAGGCGTGGCGTAACGCCCGCCGTCGAGTGCCAGCGACACACCGAGCAGCGCGCGCAGGTTGGCCAGCACCGCGCTGCGCTGGGCCGCCGGGGCGGCAGCGCCAAAGCGCGCCAGCACGTCGCCGTCGTCGTAAATGCCCTGCAGCGCATCGTGCGGCGGCAAACGGTCCAGCCAGCTTTTCCATTTGGTCAAAATGGGCCCCAGCCCTTTCAAATCGGGCGCAAGCAGCTCCTCTTTTTGTAGCAGGCCGTACCACGGCTGGTGGTGCTCGCGCTGCAGCAGCGCCAGCTGCACCAGGCAATCGTCAGCCAGCCCGAACAGCGGCGAGCGCAGCGCGCGTGCCAAGGAAAGGTCATGCTGCGGCGACACCAGCACGTCGAGCAGCGCCACCATGTCCTGCACTTCGCAGCAGTCAATCAGCTCGGTTTTCTCGCCCACCTGCGCAGGAATGTGCAGCGCGCGCAGCTCGTCCTGCAGCGGCAGCAGGCCTGCGCGTTTGCGCGAGAGAACCATCACGTCCTGGGGACGCAGTCCGGCGGCTACCTGTTCTGAAATCCAGGCAGCGGCCTGGCGCGCCTCGCGCGTGCGCAGGGTCTCCTCGGGCAGTTCGCGCGGCGTGGTCAGGCTGTCGCGCCAGCCGGCGGCCAGCGGCGAGACCTCTTCTTCGTCCTTGTTGCGTGCAATGGGCGGAAGCCGGCCCACGGCGCCGGCGAGGCCTGAAGCCGTGGTGTGTTCGCGAAAACCGTCATAGCCGTCGGCCTCCCGTGCCATGGCCATGGCCGAGTTGACGGTGTCGATCACGGCTTCAGCGTTGCGCCGCGTATGGTCGCAGCTGAGCAAGTCACCGCCCAGGCCGTGCACCACAAAAGCCTGCGCAGCGCGGAACACCTGCGGCTCGGCACGGCGGAAGCGGTAAATGCTTTGCTTCGGGTCACCCACCAGGAACACGCTGGGCGCCGTACCCGCACCCGAGTATCCGATGAGCCAGGCATACAGGGCCTGCCACTGCAGCGGGTTGGTGTCCTGGAATTCGTCAATCATCAGGTGACGGATGCGCGCGTCCAGCCGCTCCTGCACCCAGCCCGACAACACCGGGTCGGCCAGCATCAGCAGCGCAGCGCGCTCTACATCGTTCATGTCGACCCAGCCGCGGTCGCGCTTCAACGCGGTGAATTGCGCAATCAACGCGCGCGTCAGACGCGCCATGCGCTGCTGGTACAGCCAGGCGTCGTGCTGCTGGCGGGCCGCCACCACGCGCAGCACCAAATCTTGCGCAATGCGCACCTGTTCGATACCGACGATTTTTTCGCCGAACTTGCGTGGCGTGCCCTTCTCGGTCAGCAGGGCCGCGATGGCCGCCGGAAAGTCACCGGCCATCAACGCCTGCTCCAGTTCCACGCCTTTGGCCGAGAAAGTCGGCGCGCTCGCACGGCCCAGCGCGATGGCAGCGTCCCTCAAGGTTTGCCGGTGAAAACGGTTGGTGCTGAGCAGCTCTTCGGGTTCATCCAGGCCGCCAAATTCAGTGAACTGAGCGCTGAAGGCTTGTACCGAGGCGTCGATCACCCCTTTTTCGTCGGCCAGTGTGAACTCGGTGCGCTTATCGAGCGCGGCCTGCAAGGCTTTGTCGGCCTGGAAGCGGCCATACGCCAGCACCACAGCCTCAAAGTCGGCCTTGAGCGACGCATCAGCCGCGACGGCCGCGTAAAACCGCCGCCACACCAGCGCGCGCGCTGGCGCGTCGTCTTCCAGCAGCTCATAGTTCACCGGCAGTTCCAGGCGCTGCAGCACCGCCACCGGTGCGCTGCGCAGCAGGGCTGCAAACCAGCTGTGGAAGGTGCGGATCTGCACCGAGCGGCCACTGGCCAGGATGGAGCGGTATAAATTTGATAGCTGCCCGCGCACGACCTGTGCGGACTGCAAGCCTTTTTGGCTTGAAAAATCGACCCTGACGCCGCGCATTTCGAGTTCGCGCTGCAGGGTCTCATCGTCGGCGTGGGCAAAGGCCTTGAGCCAGTCGTCCAGGCGCTCGCGCATTTCACCGGCGGCTTTTTTGGTGAAGGTGATCGCCAGGATCTCATGCGGCAAGACCTGCTGCCCCGGTGCGGCCGTGGCGCCGTCAAGCAAGGCCCGAACGATACGCGACACCAGCATCCAGGTCTTGCCGGCGCCTGCGCAAGCCTCGACAGCCACACTGCGCCGCGGGTCGCAGGCGATGGCGTAGAAGGCATCGGCGGAGAGCGGCTCGCCGTTGCATTCGTAGGCGGCGGCGTGGGGGACGAGCGTTTGGTTGAAAGGTGTCATTGGCTTTCCCCTCTCGCAGCTTGTTCCTCTAGATTCCAGAAGTCTTTGCGGCACAACCCTCTGGCTGAACAGTAATCGCAAGCCTTGCCCTCCCCCAACGCCGGCAGCACCGCACCGCGCGAGATACGCGCCATGTCGGTCAGGATGCTGTCGATGAGCTCGTCGCGCAGGCCGACGATGTCGGGCTGCTCATAGGTTTTGGTCGGCTCTTTTTCACCGAGATTGACATAGGCCGCGGCCAACGTGTCGTCGCTCATCAGGGCGGCATAAAACGCCAGCTGCGTGTCTTCCTGGCCGTTCTTGATGCGCTCGCTCGTGGTGGTGCGGGGCTCGGTCTTGTAGTCGATCACCAGGGCGTGCCCGTCGGGCTGGCGGTCGACGCGGTCGAGCTGGCCGAGCAGCGTGAGCGTGCCGACGGGCACTTCGCGCCAGACTTCGGCTTCGTCGAATACCGCGCCGGCGGCTTCGTGGTCGGCCAGCCATTTCAGGTAGCCCTCGCGCACGCCGGGCCAGGCCGCGGCAAAGGGCAAAAACTCGCTGTCGCTGAGCGCCAGCTCTTGCGTGGCGCGCTCGGCTGCTATGTTTAGCATAGCTACCCGCGCTGATAGATCGGGGGTTGGCGCCGCTTTGAGGGCTTCATGAAAATGCCGCAGCAGGCTGTGCAGCCAGTTGCCGAAGTCGCGCTTGCCCAGCTCGCTTTCAAGCTCTTCGGGTTCCTGCAGCCTAAGCTGGCGCAGCGCAAAAAAGCGGTAGGGGCAGCGCCGCAGGTCTTCATACGCGCTGGCCGAAAGCCGGGTGACGGGCAAGGCCTCGCCGGTCGGAAAGGGGTGCGGCGTGGGCTGGGTTGCCACGGCACGCAGGCTGCGAGGGTCGGTGGCCATGCGCTGTACCGCTTCCTCGTCCTGGTCCAGCAGCAGCTCCTGCACAAAGCCGCTGGGGATGAGGTGCTCGCCCGATTCACTGGTGCGCCAGAGCACGTCGAGATGCGGCATGTGCAGGGCGTAGTGCCAGGCTTGGCGCTGGGCCGCGGCCAGCACTTCCCGGGGCGGCAGGCCCAGCAGCTCGCGCTGGCCGGGCGTCCAGGGGCCGGCAGGTTCCGGCGACACCGGCAGGCGGATTTCATCGCAGCCGGGTAACACCACGGCCTGCATGGGGCGGCCCAGCAGCTGCGGCAGCGGCAAGATGACCACCTGTTCTGCCGGCGGATGCACCGGGGAGAACTTGCCGCCTTCCAGCGCCTGGTTGGCCCACTGCGTGAAATCATGCAGCCGCATCACCGGCGATGCTTCAAATTCGGTCTCAGCGCCTTCGTGCAGGCGCAGCACATCCAGCACCGTCTGCCCGGCTTCGTCCTGCACCAGTGCGTCCCACTGCCCGGCCGCCTGCAAAAGGGTGCGCAGGTCGCGCAGCCACATCGCCAGCGGACGGGCCCGGCCGAAAGGGCTGCGCAATGCGTTCACTTCGCGCGCCAGCGGGCCTGTAGCGGCAAACGCGGGCGGCAAGATGTCTTCTTCCGCAAAGTCCGGCAGGTCGCGCCAGGCGCGCACGCCGGTCTTGCGCAGCTCGGTTTCGGCGGCGGTGACCAGCGCGGCGTCAAACGCCGGTGCGTTTTTCAGCCAGTCCAGCACGGCATCCGTCGAGGCATCCCAAGGCATGGCGCGCAGCAGGCTCATCAGGGCGGCAGCGGCGCGTGTGGTCGAAAGCTTCCAGCCGGTTTCATCGCGCATGGCGATGCCGCGCTCAGCCAGCATGGCGCCTACGCGGCGGGTGAGCTGCCGGTCCTGCGCAATCAACGCGACCGGGCTGCGGCCTTGCGTCAGATGCGCCAGCACGCAAGCGGCGGCCCGGCCCGCTTCGTCTTCAGCGTCTTGCGCAATGTGCAGCGCGGGTGGTGCCGAGGGCTCTTCGAGTGAGATGCACAGCAGGATGGAAACCGACCGGTCGCCGAAGTGCGCCTTGAGGGCTTCGGTAAGCGGGTCGGCCTGAAAGCCTTCCAGCACGGCGAACAGCTGCGGTTTCGCCTGGAAAAGGCGGTCTGTGGGATAGGCGGACGCCGCCGCCCAGGCCAGCGCGATGCGCCCCACAGCAGCTTCGAGGGCCAGCACCGGCGAGTCCAGGCCGGCACCCAGCGTCAGCGCCAGCCGCTCGCTCCAGGCGCGGCGCGCGGCCGGCACGACGGCTGCGGCCACACCGGCCAGGCTCCAGGCCGCTTCAACCAGCCTGCCGGCCAGCGCATCCTGCTGGGCGCCCAAGCCGGCGCGGCCCAGCAGTGACGCGGCCGTCAGCATGTCGACCGCCACATCCATGCGCAAATCGTCGCCCGAGGGCACATAAAGGCCCAACGTGCCGCCCAGGCCGCTGGCCCAGTTCATGGTGGTTTCAAAGCGGGGAACAAAAAACGTCTCGCCCGCCTGCGCAGCCCAGGCACGGCGCGCCTGCTGGATCAGCTGGGCATAGGGCAGCAGCACCACGGCTTCTGCGGGATGGACGCCGCGCGCCTGCATTGCTTCTGCAAGCCGGCCCATGGCCTGATGCCAGCACAGCGCATCAGGCGCAGACCATGCGGCATCAGAGGTTGGGACGGGTGGCATACAGAGGTTGGGGAAAAGAGGTTGGCAAGAAAGAAATGAGGCCGGAAGCCGCAAATTGAATAATCTCTATCGGGGCCATAGCCCCCGCGCGCCCGACCCGGCCACTTGCTTTCTGCCACAATGACTACAACTTTAGCCGTACCGTACCGTATCGTAACCATCCTAACCAGACAAAGGAGCCGCCATGGCGAGCGAACTGATCAAACATACCACCGATGCCACCTTCGAAGCCGACGTGCTGCAAGCCTCCAAACCCGTGCTGGTGGACTACTGGGCTGAATGGTGCGGTCCGTGCAAGATGATCGCGCCGATTCTGGACGAAGTGGCCACGGGTTACGACGGCCGTCTGCAGATCGCCAAGATGAACGTCGACGAAAATCGCGACATCCCTGCCAAATTCGGCATCCGCGGCATCCCCACCCTGATGCTGTTCAAGGATGGCCAGCTTGCCGCCACCAAGGTCGGCGCCATGAGCAAGGCCCAGCTGACCGCCTTCATCGACCAGCAACTGGCCTGAGGTTTTTCGCGCGGGAAGGGAGGCACGGCGCACCGCCGCTTCCCGACCCGTGCAGGTCTCCCGGCCGCTGGCCGGATGCAGGGAAAATGCCTTGATTTCCCGCCTGAATTTCCTGTCATAATGTGCTTTATTCACCAGACGGCACTCGCTGCCTGGTTCGAGTTCCCGGTTTGTAAGCCATCTTCTGCGGCTTCTTTTCAAACCTCCCCCATTTCCATCAATGAACTCCGCAAGGAGTAACTCCATGCACTTAAACGAACTCAAGGCACTGCACGTGTCTGAAGTCCTCAAGCAGGCCGAAGCCCTTGAGATCGAAAACGTTGGCCGTATGCGCAAGCAGGAGCTGATGTTCGCCATCATCAAAAAACGTGCAAAAACCGGCGAGACCATCGTGGCCGACGGCGTGCTGGAAGTGCTGCCCGACGGTTTCGGTTTCCTCCGTGCTCCGGATTCAAGCTACACGGCCAGCACCGACGACATCTACATCAGCCCCAGCCAGATTCGCCGCTTCAACCTGCACACCGGCGACATGATTGAAGGCGAAGTGCGCACCCCCAAGGATGGCGAGCGCTACTTTGCCCTGAACAAGCTGGACAAGGTCAACGACGGCCTGCCCGAAGACAACAAGCACAAGGTCATGTTCGAGAACTTGACGCCGTTGTTCCCGCGCGAGCAGTTCAAGCTCGAACGCGACATCAAGGGCGAAGAGAACCTGACCAGCCGCATCATCGACATCGTCGCGCCTATCGGCAAGGGCCAGCGCGCCCTGCTGGTCGCGCCGCCCAAGTCCGGCAAGACCGTGATGATGCAGAACATCGCCCATGCCATCACCGCCAACTACCCTGAAGTGGTCATGATGGTGCTGCTGGTGGACGAGCGCCCTGAAGAAGTGACCGAAATGCAGCGCAGCGTGCGCGGCGAAGTGATCTCCTCCACTTTTGACGAACCCGCCGCGCGCCACGTGCATGTGGCCGAAATGGTGATCGAACGCGCCAAGCGCCTGGTCGAACTCGGCAAGGACGTGGTCATTCTGCTGGATTCCATCACCCGCCTGGCCCGCGCCTACAACAACGTGCTGCCCTCCTCCGGCAAGGTGTTGACCGGCGGTGTGGACGCCAACGCACTGCAGCGCCCCAAGCGCTTCTTCGGTGCGGCCCGCAATATTGAAGAAGGCGGCAGCCTGACCATCATCGGCACCGCACTGGTCGACACCGGCAGCCGCATGGACGAAGTGATCTTTGAAGAATTCAAGGGCACCGGCAACTGCGAAATCCACCTGGACCGCCGCCTGTACGAAAAGCGCGTGTTCCCGGCAATTCACCTCAACCGCAGCGGTACCCGCAAGGAAGAGCTGTTACTTGCACCCGAAATCCTCCAAAAGTCGCGAATTTTGCGTCAATTCATGTACAACATGGATGAAATCGAGTCCATGGAGCTGATGCTCAAGAACATGAAAGCGACGAAGAACAACCACGAATTCTTCGACATGATGAGGCGCGGCGGCTAAAGCCGCCACGCCAATTGTTGCCCCCACGGTCGCTCACTTCGTGTAGCTTCCTGCCCCCCGAGGGGGCCGCTGCGCCTGCGGCCCGGCAAAGCCGGTTCCGCGGCCCCGGCTGGGTTAAGACCAGTTCCTTACCTCCTCTTAGCTCTGTCTTGGACACAAAATCGCCTCTCAGAAGGCCAAAAGTGCGCTAAGTGCTTGATTTCATGCCATAATGTGCGGCTTAGCGGAAAGTGCCCAGGACTGGCTTGGTGTGGCTCCCGCAACGAATAAGGAAAGATCATGAAAGAAGGCATTCACCCCAATTACCGCGAAGTTTGTTTCCTGGACCTGTCCAACAACTTCAAGTTCGTCACCCGCTCCTGCGTGAACACCAAAGAAATGGTGAAGATGGACGACGGTCGCGAACTGCCCCTGTACAAGCTCGATACGTCCAGCGAATCGCACCCTTTCTACACCGGCACGCAAAAATCCGTGGACAACATGGGTGGCCGCGTCGAGAAATTCCGCAACCGTTTCGGCAAGACCGCAGCCAAAGAGGCCGCGCCCGAAGCTGCGAAGTAAGCTGCCGGATAAGCTGCGAAAAACTTTCGCCAGCCTGCAAAAAAGCAGCCTGAATTTCAGGCTGCTTTTTTTTCGGCAAAATTTGCCAGGTCACGCGATGTACCTCAGCCTGGTTTGACGCAGAATCACCCGTAGCCAAGGTTGAACGACCCGACAGCAGCCGCCCCCTTTCGATCCCTCAGATCTATCTATCCGATCCCCTACGTTTTGAACAAACCGTCTCCTGCCATCATTGCCCAGTCCGCTGTGCGCCGCCTGCCGCGACTCGCATTGCTCCTGTTTTGCGCAGCCTATGCGCTGCCGGGTTTTCTGGGGCGCGGCCCCTGGAAAAACGAAGACATTGCTGCGTTTGGCGTGATGCGTGAACTCGCCTCCATGGCGGGCAACTGGCTGCGTCCACAGCTGCTGGGCCAGGTCACGGAGTTCGATGCACTGGCACCGTATTGGCTGGGTGCCATCGCCATCAAGGTTTTCCCTTTTCTGGATCCGGCATGGGCTGTGCGCATTCCATTTGTGGCGCTGCTGGTGCTGACTATGCTGGCGACGTGGTACGCCGTTTACTACCTGGCGCGTAGCCCGCAAGCCCAGCCCGTCGCCTTTGCTTTCGGCGGCGAGGCCAGTCCGGTCGACTATGCCCGGGCTATCGCCGATACCGCCCTGCTGGCGCTGATTGCCAGTCTTGGCCTGGCACAGCTCTCCCATGAAACCACACCGGCCCTGGCGCAGCTCGGCTTCACGGCACTGGCCTTTTACGCCATGGCCGCAAGCCCCTACCGCCCGGCCACCAAGATCCTGGGGCCGGCATTCGGCCTGCTGGTCGGGCTTGCAGGGCTGGCCCTGAGCGGCGCGCCCACACTGGCACTTCTGATTGGCATGGGCGGAGCGTTGGTGGAATGGACCCACATGCGCTGGGGCACCGGCCAGTCCGACCCTGCGGCCAGGCAGCAGTCATGGCACTGGGTGCTGCTGATCACCGGCATCACGCTGCTGGTAGCGCTGTTGGCCTATGGGCTGAACCTGTGGCGCTGGAGGATTCACCTGCCCGGTGCGGACGGTCAATCGGCCTTGAAAGACTGGCGCAGCCTGGGACGCCTGCTGCTGTGGTTTACCTGGCCGGCATGGCCGCTGGCGATGTGGACACTTTACCGCTGGCGCAGGCAACTGGCCAGCCGCCATGTCGCCTTGCCATTGTGGTTCGCCGCGATGGCCGTGGCCGCCACGCTGACGACCACAGCCTCGGACCGCAGCCTGCTGCTGAGCCTGCCGCCGCTGGCAGCGCTGGCTGCCTTCGCGCTCCCCACACTCAAACGCAGCGTGGCCTCGTTGATTGACTGGTTCACACTGCTGTTTTTCACCGGCTGCGGCATCATCATCTGGGTGGTCTGGATTGCCATGCAGACCGGCGTTCCGCGTCAACCCGCAGCCAACGTCGCCAAACTGGCACCGGGGTTTGAACCCAGCTTCTCGTGGCTGGCATTCCTGGCCGCACTGCTGGCCACCTTGGCCTGGGCCTGGCTCGTCAAATGGCGCGCCGGCGCGCAGCGTGCGGCCATCTGGAAATCGCTGGTACTGCCTGCCGGCGGCGCCACCCTGTGCTGGCTGCTGCTGATGACACTCTGGCTACCGCTGCTCGACTACGCCCGCAGCCTTGCGCCCCTGTCGCGCCAGATCGCAAATCTCGTCGACAAAAGCGCCTGCGTTGAGATTTACGGCGTAGGCAGTGCGCAGGCCGCCGCGCTGCAGTACCACGGCGGGCTCGAGCTCCGGCAAGCCGGAACGCAGGCAAGCTGCCCCTACCTGATTGTGGATGTCGAGGCGCAGCCAACGCTCAGCCGCGTCGTTAATTTGCCCGATTGGGCCTTCCAGGCGACAGTGCGCCGCCCCACGGACAAGACTGAAAACGTCCTGCTGTTCAAGCGAGTGGGGCTTCCCCGCCCGAATTCAAGAACCAGCCCTTGAGCGAACTCAAGATCATCAGCCAGCACGCGGGCACCGTGCTCGTCGGGCAACTGGCCGTCATGGCCTTCGGTGTGGCCGACACGGTGATTGCAGGCCGCTACAGCGACGAGGCCCTGGCCGCGCTGTCGGTAGGGTCGGCGCTTTACATCAGTGTTTACGTCGGCCTGATCGGCATTGTTCAGGCGCTACTGCCCATCTGGGCCGAAATGATGGGCGCGCGCCGCCATGAGGCGGTAGGTGCTTCGCTGCGCCAAAGCATGTACCTGTGCGGTTTTATCGTGGTGGCGGGCATGGCCGCCATGCTCTTCCCCGGCCCCCTGCTGCGCTGGGCACAAGTGCCTGAACTGATGCGCGACGAGGTGCAGCATTACCTGGCGGTGCTGGCCTTTGCGTTCGCACCATCCCTGCTGTTTCGCATCTACAGCACCTTCAACCAGGCACTGGGCAAGCCGCTGTTGGTCACCTGGCTGCAGGTCGGCGCCCTGCTGGTCAAGATCCCCCTGTCTATCTGGCTGGTGGCCGGCGGTGCCGGCGTAGAACCCATGGGCGCTGTCGGCTGCGCATGGGCCACGCTGATTGTGAACTACCTGTTGCTGGCGCTGGCCATCCTGATGCTGCGCACACAGACGCTGTACCAGCCCTATCGCATCTGGCAACGCATGGAACGGCCGGACTGGCTGCAAATAGGTCACTTCGCCAGGCTCGGCATTCCCGGCGGCCTGGCTTATCTGGTGGAAGTGACGTCGTTCACGCTGATGGCACTCTTCATCGCCCGCCTCGGCACCGTAGCCTCCGCAAGCCACCAGATTGCATCCAGCGTGGCTGCGGTTCTCTACATGATGCCGCTGTCCATGGCAATCGCGTGCAGTGCCCGTGTCTCGTTCTGGATAGGCGCAGGACGCCCGGATTACGCCAAACGCGTGGTGCTGCTGGGGCTGAAGCTCACGGGGCTCGCGGCGCTGACACTCGCGGCCTTGGTTTCAATGGCCGGCCCCGTACTGGCAAGCTGGTACTCCGGTAACCCGGAAATTGTCGCGCTGGCCTCCGCTTTGCTGGTGTGGGTTGCGTTCTATCACGTCGCCGATGCAACACAGGCCCTGACGGCCTTTTTGCTTCGCTGCTACCGCATCACCATTGCGCCGCTGGCCCTTTATGGCGTGCTGCTCTGGGGACTTGGGCTTCTGGGGGGTTACCGTCTGGCTTACGACGGCATTGCAGGCCGGGCCGCGACGCAGTCCGCCAGCAGTTTCTGGGCAGCCAGCACGCTCGCCATTGGCCTCGTTGCGGCATGCTTTCTGGCCCTGTTGTGGCATGCGGTCAGGCGCAGCCTGAAGGTGACTCAAACGGGTTGAGTCCGGCGAACCCGCACGACGGGAAAAATGATGGAAAAGCAGGAGCCGTGCCCCGGTTCACTTTGAATGTTGAGTTCGGCACCGTGACGCTGGGCGACATGTTTGACGATAGCGAGGCCGAGGCCGGTGCCCCCGGTTTCACGCGATCGGCTGCGGTCGATGCGATAAAAACGTTCCGTCAGGCGCGGCAGGTGCTCAGGCGCGATACCCGGCCCGCTGTCCTTGACCTTGAACTCACCACGCCCGTCCGCCAGCAGCGTCCAGCTGACGCGGACCAGACCTCCCTCGGGCGTGTAGCGCACAGCATTGGTCACCAGATTGGACATCGCGCTATAAAGCTCGGTCTGAACCCCGGCAACTTCGGTGCCTGGCCCCTGGTCAAATTCCAGCTGGTGGCCCTGCGGCGCAATCACCAACGACAAGGCCCTTGCCTCCTGCTCTGATTGGGCCATCAGCGCACTGACGGTCATCCAGTCATTGGCACCCGGAAACGGGCTGCCTTCCAGCCGCGACAGGGTCAGCAGGTCATTCACCAGCGTTTGCATGCGCTGCGATTGCTGCGACATCAGCGCCAGGTAGCGGGCCCGCTCCGGCTCCTTGAGCGGCAGCGTCTGCAGGGTTTCGATAAAACCCGACAAGACCGTCAGCGGCGTGCGGATCTCATGCGACACATTGGCCACGAAATCGCGACGCATGGCTTCTGCCAGCTCCACGGCGGTGATGTCCCGCGACAGCAGCAGCTTGCGGTTTTTGCCATAGGAATGTACATGCACCGACAGCTTCACCGGACGGGCCGGCGTGCTGAAGTTGCCGGGGATCACCACGTCGTGCGAGAAATCACCCGCTGCCATATAAGCTTTGAAGGCCGGGTCACGCACCAGGTTGGCGATGTGCTGCAGCACGTCGCGCTGGGCGTCAAAGCCGAAGTGCTGGCTGGCCATCTGGTTGCACCACTCGATACGGCCTTGCGCGTCGAGCAGCACCACGCCGCTCGGCGAGGCTTGCATGGCCGCCAGGAATTCATCGAGGCGCGCCTGGCTTTCCTGCAACTGTTGATCGCGATTCTTGAGCAGCCGGCGGGTCCGGTCCACGACCTCGCCCCATACACCGGGAAGGCTGGGGGCGCTGCCTGCCATCACGGCTGGCGCGTCGTTGTTCTGTTCGGTACGCAGCCAGCGCAGCAGGCGGCCGATATAGACGCTGTCGATCACCAACCAGAGCATCGCCCCCACAGCCAAGCCTATGCCCAGTCCGAAGGTCAAGCCGTTTGCGGTGCGCGCCCAAAAGCCCAAACCGCCGCCAACAATCATGCAGGCGGCAAAAACAATCCACCGATTGATCATGCGCTGGATTGTGCCGCAGCAACCGGGTTGTTGGCGGCCATCGCCGTCAGCCGGTAACCGGCGCCGCGCACGGTTTCCACCATGGTGCCCGCTGCGCCCAAGGCCTCACGCAGGCGCTTGACGTGGACGTCGACGGTGCGCTCTTCAATGAACACGTGGTCGCCCCACACCTTGTCGAGCAGGGAACTGCGGCTGTGCACGCGTTCGGCGTGTTTCATCAGGTAATGCAGCAGCTTGAACTCGGTCGGGCCCAGCTTGAGCTCCTGGCCCAGGTAAGAGATGCGGTGCGTGGCGGCGTCCAGGACCAGCCCGCCCACCGTCACGCTGTCGTTCACCGACTCGGGCGCGCGGCGGCGCAGCACGGCGCGTATGCGCGCCAGAAGTTCCTGGGTAGAAAACGGCTTGGTGATGTAGTCGTCGGCGCCGGCATCCAGTCCGGCCACCTTGTCGGGCTCGTCACCGCGTGCCGTCAACATGAGTATGGGAATGCTCTTGGTACGCGCCTGCTTGCGCCAGTGGCGGGCCAGCGCCAGGCCGCTTTGCCCCGGCAGCATCCAGTCGAGCAGGATGGCATCGGGCAACACAGCGTCGAGTTCGCGCTGGGCCGACACACTGTCTTCCGCCACCACGGGGTCAAAGCCGCCATGCCGCAGGTTGACGGCAATCAGCTCGGCAATGGCCGGCTCGTCTTCAACAATCAGTATGCGTGGCAGGTGTTTCATGATGAATATTCGTTCAAAGGCAAAGACACCGAAGCGCCCATGCGGAAAATCCCCCCGACAGTTGCAAGCTCTTCATACCAGCAGGGGCCGCGGGACTGGCTTCGCCAGACCGCAGGCGCAGCGGCCCCCTCGGGGGGCAGGAAGCTACACGAAGTGAGCGACCGTGGGGGCTCATTTCACGGCGGATTCGATTTGTTCCATAGGAGTGTGCCGCACGTCGGCGCCCTTGACGATGTAAATGATGAATTCTGCGATGTTCTTGGCATGGTCGCCCACGCGCTCGATGGCCTTGGCCACAAACAGCAAATCCAGGCTCGGCGAAATCGTGCGCGGGTCTTCCATCATGTAGGTGATGAGTTTGCGCACAAAACCGTCGAATTCCTGGTCGATCTGGTCGTCTTCCTTGAGGATGGAAACCGCGACCGCGGTGTCCAGCCGGGCAAAAGCGTCCAGTGCCTTGCGCAGCAGGCCGGAGGCAAGCTCCGCCGCGATGCGCAGGTCGGACGAAGGCAGGGCCCGGGCCGAACCGCTTTCGATGATGGACTTGACCATGCGGGCAATCTTCTCGGCCTCGTCACCGGCACGCTCAAGGTTGGCCGTGGTCTTGGAAATCGCAATCAGCAGGCGCAGGTCGCGAGCCGTGGGCTGGCGCCGCGCAATGATGGACGACAGCTCGCGGTCGATGTCGATCTCCATCGCGTTGACGCGCGATTCGGTTTCGATCACCTGGTTGGCGCTTTCGGCGCTGAACTGGGACAGCGCATAGATAGCCAGGCGAATCTGCGACTCGACCAGGCCGCCGAGCTCCATGACGCGCGAGGACACGCCATTGAGTTCGCTGTCAAACTGGGTCGATAGGTGTTTATCAGGCATGTGTGCTCCCTAATCCGTATCAGCCGAAACGGCCGGTGATGTAGTCTTCGGTTTCTTTACGTTTTGGCTTGAAGAACAAGTCTTCGGTTGCGCCAAATTCAACCAGGTCGCCCAGGTACATATAGGCGGTGTAATCACTGCAGCGGGCAGCCTGCTGCATGTTGTGCGTCACGATGACCACCGTGTATTCGTTCTTGAGCTCGGCAATCAGCTCTTCCACCTTGGCGGTGGAGATCGGGTCCAGCGCCGAACAAGGCTCGTCCAGCAGCAATACTTCAGGCTTGATGGCGATGCCGCGGGCGATGCACAGGCGTTGCTGCTGGCCGCCCGAGAGGCTTGAGCCGCTCTGGTTCAGCTTGTCCTTGACTTCCGTCCACAGCGCGGCCTTGCGCAGGGCCCATTCCACACGCTCATCCATGTCCGAGGCGTTCAGGCTTTCGAACAACTTCACACCAAAGGCGATGTTGTCGTAGATCGACATCGGGAAAGGCGTGGGCTTCTGGAACACCATGCCGACCTTGGAGCGGATCAGCGCCACGTCTTTTTTGGACGTCAGCAGGTTCTCGCCGTCGAACATGATTTCACCTTCGGCGCGCTGCTCGGGATAGAGCTCATACATGCGGTTGAAAATGCGCAGAAGCGTGGACTTGCCGCAGCCCGAGGGGCCGATGAAAGCAGTGACCTTCTTCTCGGGAATTTCCAGGTTGATGCTTTTGAGGGCGTGGAACTTGCCGTAATAGAAGTCGAGGTTTTTGACCGAGATTTTCGATTGTTCGCGTGATGCAGTAGGGGTATCCATCTGTGACCTTGTTGTGTTGTGTGGTCTAAAGGAAAGGCGTCAGCCTGTCAGTTTTTGGCGCGTGTCAGCACGCGCGCCAGGATGTTCAGGCCAAGCACGGCCATGGTGATCAGGAACACGCCTGCCCATGCCAGCTGCTGCCAGTTCTCATAAGGGCTCAGCGCAAACTTGAAGATCGTCACGGGCAGGCTGGCCATGGGCTGGCTCAGGTCAGACGTCCAGAACTGGTTGTTCAGCGCGGTGAAGAGCAACGGCGCTGTTTCACCGGCAATCCGCGCCACGGCCAGCAGAATGCCGGTCGTCACGCCGGCGCGTGCGGCGCGCAGCGTGATGCTGGTGATCACCTTCCACTTCGGCGCACCCAGGGCGTAAGCCGCTTCACGCAGGCCCGGCGGCACCAGCTGCAGCATGTTTTCCGTCGTGCGAATCACCACGGGAATAACGATCAGCGCCAGCGCCAGGACACCGGCCCAGCCCGAATAGGACTTGAACTGCGACACGACGACCGTGTAGACAAACAAGCCGATCACGATGGACGGCGCGGACAGCAGGATGTCGTTGACAAAGCGCGTCACAGACGCCAGCATGCCCTTGGTGTTGTACTCGGCCAGGTAGATGCCCGCCATGATGCCGATCGGCGTGCCCACAAAGGTGGCCAGCAGCACCATGAGGAAGGAGCCGTAAATCGCGTTGGCGATACCGCCCTCTTCATTGGGTGCCGGCGTCATCTGCGTCAGCGTGGCCAGCGAAAGCCCGCCCACGCCCAGGCGTATGGTTTCCCACAAAATCCATGCCAGCCAGAACAGGCCGAAGGACATGGCCGCCAGGGAGAGGACCAACGCGATCCGGTTGACCCGCTTGCGGCTGGCGAACTTGGCCAGGCGCGCGTCGTGTGCCGCGGTACTCATGTTTTCACCCCTTCACTCTTTCGCAGTTGGGCCAGCAGCAGCTTGGACAGCGACAGCACGACAAACGTGATGAAGAACAGCACCAGGCCCAGGTAGATCAGCGCCGCCTGGTGCAGGCCCTCGCCGGCTTCAGCGAACTCGTTGGCCAGTGCCGACGTGATGCTGTTGGCGGCCTGAAAGAGGCTCAGCGAATCGAGCTGGTTGAAATTGCCGATGACGAAGGTCACCGCCATGGTTTCGCCCAGTGCGCGGCCCAGGCCCAGCATGATGCCGCCCACCACACCGGCTTTGGTGTAGGGAAGCACGACCTTGGAGACAACTTCCCAGGTGGTGGAGCCCAGCCCATAGGCGGACTCCTTGAGCAGCACCGGCGTGACCTCGAACACGTCCCGCATCACCGAGGCAATGAAAGGAATGATCATGATGGCCAGGATGATGCCGGCCGACAAAATACCGATGCCCACAGGAGGGCCAGACACCAGTGCGCCCAGGTAAGGCACGCCGCTCAGCATGCTTTGCAGCGGCTGCTGCACGTAAGTGGCCAGGATGGGGCCGAACACCAGCAGGCCCCACATGCCGTAGACGATGGACGGCACGGCGGCGAGCAGCTCGATGGCGGTGCCCAGCGGCCTTTTGAGCCATGCGGGCGACAACTCGGTCAGGAACAGCGCAATGCCGAAGCTCACCGGCACCGCGATGAGCAGTGCGATCAGTGATGTGGCAATGGTGCCGTAAATCATGACCAGCCCACCGTACTCGCCCTTGACAGGGTCCCAGACGCTGCTCGTCAGGAAGCCGAGGCCGTATTTGCTGATCGCCGGCCACGCCCCGATGACGAGGGAAACCAGGATGCCGGCCAGCAGGGCCAGTGTCAGCCAGGCCGCGCCCTGCGCAGCCCAGCCGAAAAGCCGGTCTGCCAGGGGGCTTCTGCGCACAGTGCTGCCAGGAGGAGGATTGGTCATAGCGCGTCCGGTCGCTTTTGCCGGGTGGTCAAAAGCGGCCCGGCTAGCCGGAAGTGTAGAGGACACGTGAGAAACCCCTATGGTGTGTAACGACTGGGAAAAATCAGCTGGCTGTGCTTACTTGTAGGCAACCGTCTTGCCCGATGCATCCTTGATGTCGCCCCAGGCTTTTTCGATGATGGTCTTCACAGCGGCAGGCATGGGCACGTAGTCCAGGTCGTCGGCGGTTTTGTCGCCGTTTTTGTAAGCCCACTCAAAGAACTTGAGCGAAGCGGCGGCCTGGGCAGGCTTGTCCTGGACTTTCTGCATCAGGATGAAAGTAGCGCCGGTGATGGGCCACGAATCCTTGCCGGGCTGCTCGGTCAGGATCTGGTAGAAGCTCTTGGACCATTCGGCACCCGCTGCAGCAGCCTTGAAGGCGCCATCTTCCGGCGACACGAAATTGCCGGCCGCATTCTTCAGCTGGGCAAAGGTCATCTTGTTCTGCTTGACGTAAGCGTATTCCACGTAGCCGATCGAGTTGGGCAGACGACCGACGAATGCCGCCACACCTTCATTGCCCTTGCCGCCTGCGCCCACTGGCCAGTTCACTGCGGTGCCCTCGCCCACTTTGGACTTCCACTCGGCATTCACCTTGCTCAGGTAATTGGTGAAGATAAAGCTGGTGCCGGAGCCGTCGGCACGGCGAACCGGTGCGATGGCGGCGTCAGGCAGGGGCAGCGTGGGGTTCAGGGCCTTGATGGCCGGATCGGTCCACTTGGTGATCTTGCCGAGGTAGATGTCGCCCAGCACCTGGCCGCTCAGCTTGAGCTGACCGGGGGTGATGCCCTTGATATTGACCACAGGAATGACGCCGCCGATCACCGTGGGGAATTGCATCAGGCCTTTTTTGGCCAGTTCTTCGTCTTTCAGGGGCGCATCGGAAGCGCCGAAATCGACGGTTTTGGCTTCAATCTGGCGCAAACCGGCGCCGGAACCCACCGACTGGTAATTGATCTTGACGCTGGTAGCCTTGTTGTAATCAGCGGCCCACTTGGAATACAGGGGGGCGGGGAAGCTGGCGCCGGCGCCTGTCACGTCCTGGGCTGCAGCCAGCGTGGCGAACGACGCGAGGGCAACGCCCATCACAGTAGTCAGGGAAGCTTTGAAAGTCAGGTTCATCAGAACACCTCTTGGGTTGGGATTGGTCGAAACTGGTTGGGATTGATCGGAAAGATGCGTCGACTGTAGGAATCTTGTGTGACAAGGATGTGACAAATATGACAGCCTCCCGGTGGGCTGCCGTCCCTCTATAGCGTCACAAAACCTTCAAATTACCGTCACGAATCTGTCACCGGGTTCTCCTACCCTTGGCCTCGTCTTAATCAGGATTAATCAGGAGAATCTTTCATGTTGAACCGCCGCTTTCTGGTCCTCGCCACCGCCGTTGCCGCCCTCGCCGGCTGCGCCACCACCTCCACCCCGGTGTCCGTGGCAGACACGATTGCCACCCAATCGCAGCTCAGCACCCTCAATGGCCTGGTAGCCAAAGCCGGGCTGACCGACACACTCAAGGGCACCGGCCCCTACACCGTGTTCGCGCCCACCAACGCGGCCTTCGCCAAAGTGCCAGCCAAAACCATGGACGAGCTCGCCAAAGACCCGGCCAAGCTCAAGGCGGTTCTGGCCTACCACCTCATTCCCGGCAAGGTAATGGCTGCCGACGTCAAAAACGGCAACGCCAAAACCGTCAATGGCGCCAATGTGGCGCTCTCCAAGGCCGGAGAATTCGTCACCATCGAGGACGCCATGGTCCAGACCGCCGACATTTCCGCCACCAATGGCGTCGTTCACATTGTGGACAGCGTGCTGATCCCACCCGCCAAGTAAGCCCACGGGTGCTGGAACGGGTCAAGCCGGAAGGTTTGACCCGTTTTTTATTGAATTTGTGCAATTTCGTGTTCCATCCCTTATGGAGCCAGCGCAAGCAGCTATTGTTTTAATAGCAATCCATGCACGGCGAGCCACCTCGCACCGGGGAACATCCATGCCAGCTCAAATGCCTTTACCTTTAGTCAGTCGCCGCCGGCTGCTGCGTCGCGCCGGCCTGGTCGCCGCAGCAATTACAAGCCCGGCCTGGGCTCAGCCCGGCAAGGGCGCCTCATCGCGCAGCGTTGTCGTGGCCCAGCCGGTTGATTTTTCCCAGGCGCAGCAGGATGTGTCCAAGGACTTCCTGATCGGCTCACGCGCCGCCTGGCAGGACATCAACTTGCGCGGCGGCGTCCGCGGCAGGCAGGTCCAGCACCTGGCGCTGGAAACGGACGGCACCCCCGCAAGCCTGCGCACGGCACTGGACTCGGTCAAGGACAACCCCCTCTGCATGGTGCTTTCCGGCAGTGTCGGCGACCAGGTTGCCAGCCAGATCGTGGCGCTGTCCCGCCAGGGCGGGCTGGGCATCCCCCACGCCGCCCCGTGGCTGCAAAACTCCAGCCTCGAAATCGACGACAAGACCTTTCCCATCTTCGCCGCGCGCCAGGAACAGATTGCCTATGCGCTCAAGAGCCTTTCGACCATGGGCCTCAAGGAGCTGGGTGCGATTTACGCCACAGCACAGGACCATGCCGCCTATCACACGGACGTCGAGCGCATCGCCCTGGACATGCAACTGAAGCTGCAGCCCTTCAAGGCAACAGACGACCTGCGTGCACTGGGTCAGAAACTCACGCCCCGTACACCCGCCGTGCTGCTTTTTGTGGGCGGAACGCCGGAGCTCGCCGAATTCACCCAGGGCCTGGAAAAGCAGGCTCGCCAGCGCTATGTCGTGGCATTGGCCGATGTGAACCTGCAAACCATGCTGCAGATGGGCGCGGCGCGCAACACGCCGGTCATCGCCACCCAGCCGGTGCCCCTGGTCAACGCCAGCCTTCCGGTGGTCAGAAGCTACCGTGAAACGCTTTCGCGCCTCTTCGACGAGCCGCCCACGCCGCTGAGCCTGGCAGGATTCATTGCAGCACGCTACACCTACGAAGTGCTCAATGACGTCGATGGCCCCCTGAACCGCCAGAGCGTTCTTGCCGCCTTCCAGCGCCGCACAAAGTTCGACGTCGGCGGATTCAGCATCAGCTTCAACCCCCAGCGCAGAAGCGGCACCTACGTCACGCAAAGCATGATGACGGTCGATGGCCGGTTGATCGGCTAGGCAGGGCCTGTGAACACTGTGTTTGCAAATGCGAATGGGGTGAAAACGGCGCCACTCCGCGTTGCACTCCTCACCCAGACTCCCGGTCTGGGATTCGTCACGCGCCTTGATTGGCGCCGTTTTCACCCCATTCCCTCCGGGTTGCGATCAAAAAGGCCCTGCGCGGCGTTGCAAAGCCTTGACGGGGTTCACCCCGCCTGCGTTTTACGCCTTGCTCATGGCCTTTTTGACTCGCAACGCATCTTGCAAACACAATGTTCACAGACCCAGAAATGCTGATGCGAGTCCCGCGCGAATGCTATGGCAAGCCCTTAAACTCAGGTATGCAAAATGGAACGCTGCTCGCCGCTGTAGACCTCGGGTCCAACAGCTTTCGACTGGAAATCGGCCGCTTTGATGCCGGCCAGATCCACCGCACCGAATACCTCAAGGAAACCGTTCGCCAGGGCAACGGGCTGGATGCCGACCGCAACCTGACCCCGGAAGCCATGCAGCGAGGCTGGGACTGCCTGGCGCGCTTCGGCGAACGGCTGGCCGGTTTCAAGAAGTACCAGGTCCGCGCCGTCGCCACGCAGACCCTGCGCGAAGCGCGCAACCGCGAGGAATTCCTGGCGCGCGCCCACAAGATCCTCGGTTTTGCCATCGACGTCATCCCGGGCCGTGAAGAAGCCCGCCTCATTTACCAGGGCGTTGCTCACCTCCTGCCGCAGTCCGATGAACGCCGGCTGGTGGTGGACATAGGCGGGCGCTCCACCGAAATGATCCTCGGCAAGGGGCTGGACGCGCGCACCATGGAGTCCTACCGTGTCGGCAGCGTGGCATGGTCCATGAAGTATTTCCCCGACGGGCAGTTCACCCCACGTGCTTTCCAGACAGCGGAAGTCGCCGCCAAGGCAGTTCTCGACGAAGCCGTCAACATCTACCGCGCCGATGCGTGGGATACCGCCTATGGGTCTTCCGGCACGATTGGCGCCGTCAGTGACGTACTGACAGCTTCGGGCTGGCCTGCGGGTATGGTCACGCAAGAAGGCCTCGACTGGCTGCTGGACCGATTGCTCAAGGCGCAAAGCGCCGACCGGCTCAAGCTCGACGGTATGAAGGACGACCGTCGCGCCGTCATAGGCGGCGGTGTGAGCGTGCTGAGGGCCGTGTTCGACCTGCTGGGCATCGCGCAAATGGAAGCCGCACAAGGCGCCTTGCGCCACGGTGTGCTCTATGACCTGGTGGACCGTGAGCAGGATTTGACCGATTTGCGCTCCACCACCGTGCAGCGCCTGGCCAGCAAATTCAATACCGACAACGCACAGGCCCAGCGCGTCAGCAAAGTCGCCAGGCAGTTGTTCGCAATGGCCAGTGCCGGCATGCCTCGCGCAGAGTCGGAGCGCTTCCAGCGCAAGCTGGAATGGGCCGCAGAGCTGCACGAGATCGGCAGCCAGATCTCGCACAGCGACTATCACAAGCATGGCGCCTACATCCTGGACAACGCCGACGCGCCGGGTTTTGCCCTGCCCGAACTGCATCGCCTGAGCCTTCTGGTGCTGGGCCACCGCGGCAAGCTGCGCAAGCTTGAAGTCAATTTTGAAGACCGCGTGTTCATCCAGCAACTGCTGTGCCTGCGCCTGGCCGTCATCCTCTGCCACGCCCGGCGCGACCCTGACCTGAAAGGCCTTCAGCTTGAGAGCAGCGCTGAACCCGGAAGAATCTTTGTACTGAACTGCCGCCCCGGCTGGGCGCAGTCGTTTCCGCAGTCAGCCCATCTACTGCAGGAAGAAGTCCTGGCGTGGCAAAAAACGCCGTGGACGCTGGTTGTGCCCGGCCCATGAGCACCCTTCTTCTGCCTCGCCGGACCAGGTCTTGACGGTTTTTAAACAAACCGTATAAACTATATATACGGTTTATTTGACCGCGCACCAAAAAGGATCAATCCATGGCTACCAGCAAAAAAGCAACTGCAAAACCCGCCGCACCGGCACCTGCCACGCCCAAGGCACCCGTGAAAACCGCCGCCAAGCCCACCCCGAAAAAGGCGTCCCCCGCCAAGGCCCCGACCGGCAAAGGCACGGTCAAGAAAGCCATCGTGAAAAAGGCCGGCGCCAAAAAGCCTGCGGYCAAACCGCAGGCCACCGCTAAGCCTGCCAAGCCTGCCAAGCCCGCCAAAGCCGCAAAGCTGGAAAAGACCAAAAAGCCAAAATTGGTGCGCGACAGCTTCACCATTCCGAAAGCCGAATACGTGGTGTTGGACGACCTCAAGCAGCGCGCCGCCAAGCTCACCCGCCCCGCCAAGAAAAGCGAACTGCTGCGCGCAGGCATCAAGTTGCTAGCCAGCATTTCCGATGCGGCTTTCCTGACCGCGCTCGAGCAGGTTCCCGCCATCAAGACCGGCCGGCCCACGCTCGGCTCTTAAGCTATACCGAGGAATCTTCCCGCGCTCGCAAGAGCGCGGAGTTTTGCGCTTGTGTCCGGCTAGGCACTACTTGTCGCACCGCGCTGAAGCTCGGATAAAAACTCGGCCTCATGGGCCGGAGACCTGAAACAGCGACGAGGGATGATGTGAAACGACCCGCTTCGCATCTCGATGAACGCGAAGGCTCTTGTTTTGTTCGCCCCTCGTATTCCGCTCCATCTTGCCAAGGTTTCATTGACCGCAGTCCTCTCCGTCAGCCCGTCTGCCGTCAGCGCATATTCGTGCTCGCCAAGCACACCATCGCCGTCCTTTAATCCATTCCGAATGCGCAGTAGCGTGAAGACGATAGAGACAGCAACTGAGAGTAACGAGCCCAGGGATGCAGAGATCGCAAGTACGGCGTCCAAGAGCGATAGCTCTTGGACGCCCCTCTCGATGGAAGGGTTAGGCCTCGGCRTGAAGACAGAACTGACTTTCATTGCTTTTCCTCGATTGGCGCCGACTGAGAACTTGGGGGAGGGCGCTACTTCCAGATCAGGTGGCTCTCTAGTAGCTGCTCAAGCTCTTTGAATGGCAAGGTAAGGATGCGATGGTTTCTCGCAATCGACGGCTGCTAGGTCTCTTGGTCGTCAGGGTCCTCTTTTGAACTTCGTGGTGGTACACGGGCATCTGCAGATAGATACCTTTCTAGTGCAGGGCCGAAAAGTGGATAGAGAGCCCAGTAAACCAGGACTGGAGCAACCAATAGGCCGACTAGGAAGGGGGCAACACCGCCTCCTACAAGGCCGAGGAACATGCCTGGCGGCCCCCAAAAGGAGAGTGTTATCAAGACTGAAAGACCAAGGCGACCGACAACTTTGGCAAGCAGCCTATTTGTTGACGGTTCAGACTTCTGAACTGCAAGTGATGTGATCCAGATTGCACCGGCGCCTAGTACTAGCGAAGGCCAGTTAACGAATACGAATTTCAGAAAATCGCGCACAGAGGCCTAACGTAATGTATGCCGCAAAACCTGCGGTATAACCTGGCGCTTGCGATCTGGTCTATACATTCAAAACTCCTGCAGTCCGCTCGCATTCCGGGTTTCAAGGAAGAATACTGCAAATTCATGCAGTTATAAAAACGCCATGAAACCGCGCAGTTCTCCCTTGCAATCTGCCCTCCCGCTTGTCGAACCAGTTCCCCAAGTCAATCCTCATTTTTGACCAACCCAAGACTGCGGAGATTTGCCTCCAGCTCGGCGATGGTGCTCCACGGCAGGATCCGGGAGTTCGCCCGATCGTCTGGAGGGTTGGACGGCAGTTCATCAGACCACCCGCCGCAGCCGACCAGGGGAAGCAAAGGCCGCTTGTGCAGCCAGGCCAGGTGAACCTCGGATTTGGTGCCTGCGCGACCACCGATGACGATGCAGGCATCGCCGGCAAGCGCCATCAAGAGATTGCGTGCATCTCCCATGCCACAGGGGAGCACCACCGTGGCGGGCCAATCCGGCTCGGGCATCTGGTCTGGCGGCACTATGCTGAGCACCAGGCCGTTAGCCTGAATTGCGCGCTCCGCAGCAACTCGGGTTGCGGGACTGCCGCACCCGCTTACAACGGTAATGCCCAGTTTAGCGAGCGCTTCACCAGCTTGCCCGGCAAGCTCGTAGGCGCGAGAACCCGGCTCAGCGCTGCCGAGTAAACAGACTTGGGGCTTTCGATGAGAAACGATCATGGCAGGGGCGAGTTTACGATCTCACGTTTAACAGGAACCACGTGCCAGGCTTGCCAGTGCACGCAGCTCGACGGAATGGTCAGGTGTCTACGTCATTTTGAAGCAGTTGCTCGAGACGCCTTGGATAGTTGTTGAGAAAGTCCCGGGTGACAGCAAAGTGCTCTGTGTCTTCGAACGAGACCTCACTGACTCCCGACCCGTCGAACTGAATGATCTTCGCGTTTGGATAGGAAAGAAGTATCGGAGAGTGCGTTGCAATGATGAACTGCGAGTGATCCTCTACAAGCTGGTGAATGGCACTGAGTGCGGCGAGTTGGCGGCTGGGCGACAGAGCCGCTTCTGGCTCATCCAGGAGGTAGATGCCGTTGCCGCGTAGCTTGTTCAAAAGCACCGCCATGAAGGACTCACCGTGAGACTGCGTGTGCAAGGACTTGCCGCCGTAGCCTTCCAGGTAACCAGTTTCATCCATATAGCTCGCGACATTGAAGAAACTTTCGGCGCGAAGGAAATACTCATCACGAGGTTTTGGAACACCGCGAGCCAGACGCAAGCAGTCGTGAAGTGCGGATAGTGAGCCTGCAGAGTGAAAGCGCACATTCTTTGTGCCGCCTTCAGCTCCGAAGCCAAGAGCAACTGCGATGCCTTCCATGACGGTCGACTTCCCCGACCCGTTCTCTCCGACAAAGAAGGTCACGTTTGGATGGAAGTCGATGTTGGCAATCTCGCGTACAGCGGGAATGCTGAACGGATAGGACTCGTAGTCAACAACCGCGTCTGGACGAATTGCCGCGTGAAGCAGGTAGGGCTTGGTGCGCTTGGTCATGCGAGCTGGACACCTAACGTTTGACTTGTGCGGCGTGCCGAAGGCGCGTTCGCTTCAAGGATGGGTCAGGCGCTGCCGTTTGCATGCTGAGATCTTGCCTGAAGGAGGACTGCGGCCGGCGGCGCCAGAAGAATGACGAGAAGCACAACAGGCCAGATATTACCGTCTTTGAATGCATACGCTTCGAGTAGCTCAGACCAGGCCTTGTGCTGAACGTAACGGCCAAAGCTGAACTCGAAGACCAGTGTGAGACACAACCAGGAAGCGCCAACGCAAAGACCTTGCAAGATTGTGATGCCGTGGCTGAGACGAACAAGGGCGAAAGACACAAGCATCACAAAAAGGGAAAGTAGCGCCCCGCTCATGACCAGACCAGTGGTCTTGCCAAGAACAGGAATCAGAACAATCTCGCGAAGCGCTCCGTTGGCAACGGCCAGGGCAAGTATGACCAGCCAGGCAACAAGCGGCTTGAGCAACGGCATGGAATTCCTTGCGGCGTCTAAAGTTTGACATGAACCCTCTTCTTCTCTTCTTCTCTTCTTCTCTTCTTCTCTTCTTCTCTTCTTCTCCGGGAGCCGCGCGACGTACTCTGGGCACCAAAGCACTCAAGCTTTCAGATCCCCTAACGTTTGAGATGAGAGGCGTGATCCGGCATGCCGGGGCACGTCCCCTCGATGGAAAGGTTAGGCGTCATTGCGTTGCAGTGACAACCCATAGAACTTGGTGTCAACAGCCATGACGGGAAAGCTCTCTGGCAGAGCTTCTTTGACCATCTCGTGGAAGCCATTCTTCTCGTAGAACCTGTGGGCGGCAAGGAACTTGGCTGTTGTGCCCAGGAAGACCTCTCGTACACCTTGAGCACGACACCAGCTGAGCAGTGTTTGAAGCAGCTCCTTGGCGACGCCATGCTCCGGCCCGCGATGCGAGCTGGCCACGAACATCTTGCGCAGAGCTGCCTGACAGTTTCCGATGTCTAGCAGAGCAAGTGTGCCGACAACGGCTCCCGCCTCCAGGGCGACCCAGAAGTTGCCGATGCCATGCTGATAGAAACCGGCAATGTCCTGCAGGTCTGGTTGTGCTTCCAGTGTGATCGGGATTTCGAACTCGGACTGTTGAATCGGCAGGATCACAGACACGACACCATCGGCGTGAGCCGGAGAGAAGGGGACGATTTGAATCATTGGTTCTATTCTGGCGGTGAACGTTTGAGCTGAACGACGGGCGGCGGCGTGGTAAGGAAACTTTAGACAAGCATAGTTCCGTCTTTCGCGGTACCCGGCGGTTCGATAAGTATGAAGTGAGCCTCCTCAGTGGCTACTGGGCGATGCTCGACGCCTCGTGGAACGACGAACATTTCTCCCGGGCCGAGGTGAACACTGCGATTGCGCATTTCGATTGTGATGCTGCCCTTGAGTACCAAGAAGAAATCGTCTGTATCTTCATGCTTGTGCCAAGCGTACGAGCCCATGGCTTTGGCAACCATGACTTCGTTGCCATTGAAGTGCGCAACCGTTTCGGGTTGCCATGATTCAGAAACACTTGATAGCACTGCCGAAAGGTTGACAGAGTTCATTGCGTTGCACTCTTTCTATGTGAGGTGGAATATGACGCCTACCGTTTGACTTAAGCGGCGCCGATAGGCGTCCGCTTGAAGGAATGGTTAGGCCGCATTCGCGAAGGGGGGATTCTGGTGTTCAAAGCAATGTGGTCCAAGCCGACCGTTGAGCAAGTATTCATCGACCTCTGGCAGCAAAGCGGCCAACTCTGCGGTGATCAGGGAAGCTGGCCGTGGCGGACGGCCGAAGATTCGAAGCCATAGCGGCGCATCTTGGCAGAACCAGTGTCGGGTGCTGGAACCGGTGCCCGTGGGGTACAGGCAGACATAGCATGGTGCCTGGCCTGGGCCAATGTCCTGCGCCGAGGTATGCATGCCGTCGGCGATGGTTCCTTTGGCACTCACCGCGCCGAAGGACAGCTTGAACCTGGGCCTGCCGTACTTCTCCCACTGGAACTCGATGAAGTCGACTTGATTTTCACGGGTGCGCCGAAAGTCGATGAAGTGCGGCGCGTGGCGCTGATCAATCGAGAAGCCAAGCTCAACGAGACGCGGAAAGATGTCCGTCTTCAGTGCCTTGCGGAGGTGGGTAGTCGTGCCCATGCGGCCTAACGTAATGTATGCCGCAAAACCTGCCGTATAACCTGGCGCTTGCAATCTAATCTGGACATCAAAAACTCCTGTAAGCCGCTTTCACGCTGGATTTCAGGGCACCACGCTATAAATTTATACAGTTATAAAAATTCCGTGAAACCCCGCAATCCTCCGCTGCAGTCTGCCCGCTTGCTGGACCAGGTTCGGGAGCGGGTTCGGTATTTGCACTATAGCCTTGGCACCGAGAAAACTTGCCTGTATTGGGTCTGTTTTTTTGTCCGCTGGCATGACCGCAACGGGCATGCCGTATTCGCGCGATAAGAGATCGCAAGGTAGGAGCCCTCCAGGATGACGACCACGAGCTCAACCCGTGCCGGCAAGTACCGATCAGAGAACTTCAGGCGACTGCACAGTGACCACAACAGTCTGGTTAAGGCCGTCGCGGTCCCGGCTGCGAAGCCACCAGAGTGCACCCTTCTTGACCGGGCATTCGCTTTCCTGCAAGCTGAGCAGCTGCGCGATGGCCTGCCCCAAGTTGGGCTGGTGGCCCACCACCAGAATCGGCGACCTGGCCGACGGCCATTGCACCAGCTCCAGCAGCTGCTCCACCGTGGCGTCGGGCGCCAGCTCACTGCGGATTTTGTATTTGCGTCCCAACGCCAGCGCGGTCTGCTCGCAGCGCCGCGCCGGGCTGACGAAAATGCGCGCGCCTTCGGGCAACTGACGGTCCAGCCAGTTGGCCATGCGGGCCGCCTGCTTTTCGCCCCTTGACGTCAGCGAGCGCTCAAGATCGCTGGCGCCCTGCGGGTCACCCTCGGGCCAGTCTTCTGCCTCTGCATGACGCCACAGGATGAGGTCCATGTCATTTTTCCTGGTGATGGGGGGCCGAATAGCGCGCCATCAAGGCAGCCTGCGCACCGTGGCGCGGGGCATCACCCTGCAGGTTCACGCGCAGGTAGGTGCCGTCAGGCTGCAGATCCCAGGCGTCGCGCCCGTCATGCAGGTAGGCCACCAGGCATTCGTCGATGATGCGCTGGCGCAGCACGGGGTCGGTCACAGGCCAGGCCAGCTCCACCCGGCGCAGCATGTTGCGGTTCATCCAGTCGGCACTGGAAAGCAACAAAGTTTCTTCTTCAGCACAGCGGAAATAAAACACCCGTGAATGCTCGAGGAAACGGCCGATGATGGAACGCACGCGGATGTTGTCCGTGACACCGGGTACCTGGGCCGGCAGCATGCAGGCGCCGCGCACAATCAGGTCTATCTTCACGCCGCGCTGCCCTGCCCTCACCAGTGCCAGCATCAGGTCCTCGTCGGTCAGCGCATTCATCTTGGCCACGATGCGCGCGTCTTTGCCCTGCAGGGCGGCCTCGCCCAGTGCGTCGATCTTCTCGATCAGCTTGCGGTGCAGCTGGAACGGCGCCAGCAGCAAATGGTGCAGCTTGGGCAGGCGGCTCTGGCTGGCCAGGTGCACGAACACGTTGTCGATGTCGGCCGTCGTCAAGGGGTCGGCCGTCAGGTAGCTCAGGTCGGTATATAGGCGGGCCGTACGCGGGTTGTAGTTGCCGGTAGACAAGTGGGCATAGCGCACCAGGTGTTTGCCTTCGCGCCGCGTCACCAGCAACATCTTGGCGTGGGTTTTCAGGCCCACCACGCCATACACCACCTGCGCGCCTATCGACTCCAGCATTTCCGCCCAGTTGATGTTGGCTTCCTCATCGAAGCGCGCCTTGAGCTCCACCACCACCGTCACTTCCTTGCCGCGGCGCACGGCTTCGCGCAGCAGCACCATCAGCTCCGAGTCGGTACCGGTGCGGTAAATGGTCTGTTTGATCGCCAGTACCTGCGGGTCGTTAACCGCTTCGCGCAGGAAGGCGAGCACGCCGTCAAAACTTTCAAAAGGCTGGTGAATGGAAACGTCACCCTCCTTGAGCCGCTCAAAGAACGACTGGCCGGGCTGCAACTGGGTGGGGTAACACGCGCTGTACCCGGGGAAGAGCAGTTTGGGGTCATTGACCAGGTCCACCAGCTGCGTCAGCCGCACCAGATTGACGGGGCCGTGCACACGGTACAGGGACTGTGTCGGCAGGTTGAATTGCCTGAGCAGGAAGCTGGCCAGGTATTCCGAACAGCCCGCGGAAACCTCCAGCCGAACAGCCTGCCCGTAATGGCGTTGCTCCAGGCCCTGGCGCAAGGCGGTGCGCAGGTTTTTCACGTCGTCTTCATCCACGGCCAGGTCAGAATGCCGGGTGACGCGGAACTGCGAAAACTGCCCCACTTCGCGGCCGGCAAACAACTCGGCCAGGTGGGCCCGAATCACACTGGAAAGCGACACGAACAGCCGGCTCTTGTCCTTGCCGTGCGAGGGCATATGAATCAGCCGCGGCAACACGCGCGGCACCTTGACGATGGCAATGTCGTTGTCCCGCCCGAAAGCGTCGTGCCCGCCCAGCCGCACAATGAAGTTGAGCGACTTGTTGGCCACCTGGGGGAACGGGTGCGAAGGGTCCAGCCCGACTGGAATCAGCAACGGCCGCACTTCCCTTTCGAAATATTCTTTCACCCAGCGCCGCTGGGCCGCATTGCGCTCACCGTGCGAGACGATGCGTATGCCCTGCCGCTCAAAGGCCGGCAACAGCTCGTCGTTGTAAAGCGAATACTGGCGCGCCACCATGTCGTGGGCTGCCGCTGAAAGTGCCGCGAAAGACTGCACCGAATACAGTGCTTTTTGTTCATTGGCCTGCGCCGCCGTCAGGTGGGGCGCGGTGCGAACCTCGAAAAACTCGTCCAGGTTGGACGAAACAATGCACAGAAACCGCAGCCGTTCCAGCAGCGGCACGTCGGGCCGCTTCGCCCAGTCCAGCACCCGCTCATTGAAGGCAAGAATGCTGTGGTCGCGGTCCAGGAACTGGACGGGTGGCGCGGCGGCGGCCACCGAGGCGGGTGAAGTGGGCATCAACAAGAGTGGTCTTTGTCATTAACAACAAGTCACAGTGTTGACGTGTTTCATGACAATGGCGTGACAGTACTTTTGACTGATGGTGCACCCGCCTGAAGGGGTACGCAAGCACTGCCCCTGTTATTGCCGGGGTTGGCCTGAGCGCTGTTCTTCCCGGCAGTTACGAGGAAAGACTCGAAAAGCTGCGCCGCATGGGCCCAGCTGAAGTCCAGCGCACGCAAACGGGCTTCATGGCGCGGCACAGCCAAAGCGCTGTAACAGGCCTGTTGCAAATCTTCATGCATGACACCGCCGTGACAACTTCCATCGGGCTTTCCAAGCACTTCCAGCGGGCCATCGACCGGGTAGGCCGCCACCGGTGTGCCGACTGCCATGGCTTCGAGCATCACCAGACCAAAAGTTTCTGACCGGCTGGGAAAGGCGAACACATCGGCGGCGGCATAAACCTTGGCCAGCTCATCTCGGGGCAGAACGCCCATCCAGCGGACCTGCGGATAACGCTCCTTGAGTGTCGCCTCCAGGGGCCCTACCCCGCAGACCACCTTGGTCCCCGGAATGTCCAGCTTGAGGAAAGCCTCGATGTTTTTCTCATACGACACCCGGCCCACAAACAGCGACACCGGCCGCACCACCGTCCCCATGGGCGGGTACAGCCGCGCTTGCGGCTCAAAGCCGAAAAGCTCCGTGTCCACGCCGTGCGTCCAGCTGCGCAGGTTCTGAAAGCCCCGCTGCTCCAGCATGCGCAACACGCCGTGGGTAGGCACCATCACACCCGACGAGGGCCTGTGGAAATGGCGGAACAGCGCATAACCCCAGGACAGCGGAATCTTCAATGCCGCATGAAGGATCTCGGGGAACTTGGTGTGAAACGCGGTGGTGAACTTCAGGCCGCGCTTGAGGCAGTAGCTGCGCGCAGCCCAGCCCAGCGGGCCTTCGGTGGCAATGTGAATGGCCTCGGGCGCAAAGGCATCGAGCTTTTCGGTCAAACCACGCTTTGGGCGCACCGCCAGGTCAATGCCGGCATAACCCGGGCAAGGCCGCGTCTTGAAAAGGCCAGGCTGGATCACTTCCACCTGGTGGCCCAATTCCTGAAGCTCGCGCACCAGTTCTACCAGGGTCGTGACGACACCATTGACCTGCGGTTGCCAAGCATCCGTGACCAGAGCGACTCTCATGCTGTCACCGTGGAAGCCATGTGGCCACGGCCTTGTGTTTCGTGCGCCGGTGCCCAGTGCACCAGTTCGAGCGAGCCGTCGAAGTTTTCCACCAGCGCAGTGCGGCTTTCCACCCAGTCGCCGTCGTTGCAGTACAGCACGCCGTTGATGTCGCGCATCTCGGCCCGGTGGATGTGCCCGCAAACCACGCCCTGGTGGCCGCGGCGGCGGGCTTCATTGGCCACGGCCTCTTCAAAGTCGGTGACGTAATTGAGCGCGCTCTTGACCTTTTGCTTCAAGTAGGCCGACAGCGACCAGTACGGCAGGCCCAGGCGGGCGCGCAGGCTGTTGAGGTGGCGGTTGAGTTTGAGTGTGAATTCATAGAGGTTGTCGCCCACGTACGCCAGCCACTTGGCGCACTGCACCACCGCGTCGAAGTAATCGCCGTGGATGATCCACAGCTGCCGGCCGTCGGCGGTGGTATGCACGGCTTCATCGATCACCTCGATACCGCCGAACTGGTTGCCAATAAATTCACGCGCAAACTCATCATGGTTGCCCGGTACATAAACCACGCGGCAGCCTTTGCGGGCGCGGCGCAGCAGTTTTTGCACCACGTCATTGTGCGACTGCGGCCAGTACCAGCGCCGGCGCAGCTGCCAGCCGTCGACGATGTCGCCCACGAGGTACAGGTTGTCGCTCGGGTGGGCCTTCAAAAAATCCAGCAGCGCGACCGCCTGGCACCCGGGCGTGCCCAAGTGGATGTCGGAAATAAAGATGGTGCGATAGCGCTTGCGCAGCGAGTCGTCGTCATCATGGTCGTCGCTGTTCCCGCTGAAGCCATTGCCCAGCGCGCCCATGGCGTCAAACATGCTGCGCATCAGGCCTCCGAAGGGCTGCCCGACACAGGCTTGCCGGAAAAATGCTTGAGGTAGCGCGGTGGCAGGTCGGCGATGCGCATCATCATCGGCAGGTCGGCCGAGTTGAAGTCCGGGTCCCAGGCCGGTGCGCCCAGCACTTTCGCGCCCAGGCGCAGGTAGCCCTTGATCAGTGCGGGCGGCTCCACGTCCAGCGTGTCGTCCAGTTTTTCCACCGGCAGCGCCAGGCGCGGCGTCACGCGGTATTCAATGGGCGCCAGATGCGTTTGGCGCACCTGGCGCCAGATGCTGGCGGCCGCGTGCCCACTCGACACGCCGTTGTGCTGCATCGGAATGCTGGCGCAGCCGATCATCGTGTCCAGCTGGTTGCGCGCCATGAATTCAGCCAGCGCACCCCACAGCGCCAGGATGACGCCGCCGTGGCGGTGGTCGGCATGCACGCAGCTGCGGCCCAGCTCGACCATGCGCTCACGCAGGGAGCGCAGGCGAGTGAGGTCGAACTCGGTGTCGCTGTAGGTACTGCCCACGCGCTTTGCCTGGGTCGGCGTCAGCACGCGGTAGGTGCCTATGACTTCCTGGCTGTCGGCATCACGCACCAGCAGGTGTTCGCAATAGTCGTCAAACAGGTCGACGTCGTGGCCGGGCAGCACCTTGGAAAGGTTGGCACCCATCTCGAGCGCAAAAACCTGGTACCTCAGGCGCTGCGCCTGCCGGACCTCGTCCTGGTGCCGGGCCCAGCTGACCGTGATTTTCCCCACGGCAGGCCTTTGAACAACGGCGGGAATGACAGCATGACCGCTTTGATGAAGTGACCCCCGTGGCATTGCGACTGGCGACAATGCAAAGGTGGGATTGGGCAGTTCTTTCATGGCTAACTCCTTGTTTCCTGGTGTCTCAACAACTTCGGCAACTCATCAACTCGGCAATTCAGCAACTTCAAATCGCGCTGTAAAAAAGCCCCAAAAAAGGGGCTTTGACTCTCAATCACCGGCGGTCAGCGAAACCACCTTGTCACGTCGCCCCAAACCGGCGGCCAGCATCGGCCGCGCGTTCGAAAGACCCTCAAGCCAGGGCCGGGTGCCCGCCTTGAAGCGCAAGCCGCCCGGGCTGTTGGCCAAGGCTTGCGCGGTGCAGCGCAGGATGCGCAGGCACTGCTTGTTGAAGTCCTGGATGCCGCTGCTCAGGGTGCGGCTGGGGCCCTGCGCCTGTCCGTCATTCATCGGGTGCTCCGTCATGCTGGTCATGGCGTGATTCTGGGAGCCGGGGGTGACGCGTTCGTGTCAGTTCAATGGCAGTTGTGTGACACGGGAAGAAATTCGCGTCGTGTGGCGGGCACGCATCGGCCGCCTCGATGGCTCAGGAGACCGTTTTTTTCGGCAATCCCTCCACGGCAAGGCGCAGCCCTGCCCTGGCCTTGCAACCTCACCACCGTGCCGGCGCATGAGTACGGACAAACGGCAAAAGAGAACGGACATGCCAGAGATGACAAATCGGACATCCCTGGATTGGCTAAAACAGAAATCGTCGTCCCTGTAAAGCGACGAGTAGTTGCCATCGGCAATCGATCCAAACAGCGGTAAATCGACCGGGTGGACGGCCGCCTGCGCAACGCAGTTAGGAGCCTGTCGCGTACCTCGTTGCCAACAGCACTTCGAGCCTCTTTGTTATGGCCTCGCATTCGTCCGCCTCCAGACGGCTGAACTGGGCCGCCCAGGCTTTGGATGAAGCAAATTTTGGAAACTGCGGAGGTTCGCCCCATTGCCAATCGGGGTGACTCGCTGTCGGGCTTCTCCCAAAAATGTGGAGATGCATTTTCCGGTGAAGTTGAGGGGTTTTCGGTCCGGGTGGATGCGCCAGTTCGTTGAGCGCGTTGTTACCTGCCTCCCAGTAGTTCAGGCACCCTCCGGCGAGTTGGGGCAGTGTTTCCAGCATGGCTCTTGCGGTGGCTGCGACCAGGCAGCCCCATAGCGCCAGTTCATTGGGCGTCAATTCACTTCTTTCCCACACCGGCCGGGGCGGATTGACCAGCAAATGTCCGCCATCGCTTCGATGGTTCATCGGGCTGACGGGTAACGCGACCGTGCCCCCGGCGCAATTGATGAGTGTGTGGTGAATGTCCAAGTGAAAATCTCCAAAAGAAACGAGAGAATGAAGAGAGTGGCATCGGATTCGCGCTCAGTCGCTGCGCTGCCTCAGGCAGGCCATGGCGGTGGCCGAAAGAAGAAGTGCAGCAACGCCGTAAATCCATGCGGAGGGCACGATGGGCAACAACAGGCCGGCCAGCACCGGACCTGCGCCGGCGCCCATGTCGCGCCAGACCGAGCGTGTGGCGAGGGCTTGTATGCGTCCGGGTCCCGGCGTGCGCAGTGCAACCAGCGGCGGCAGCAGCGGCAACAGCAAGGCACGTAAAACCACGATGGCAAGTGCGCAAGTCCACAGCCAGCCGAAACCAAAGCCCACCAGGGCAACAGAAGTGAGCACGGAGAAGGTCACCATAAGAACTTCGACGCCATGCTTTTCAGCCATGTATCCGCCGGCAGAACTCAAGACAATTTCCGCCAGGTAACGGACCGACAGCAGAAGCCCCGCCACGATGACCGGGTTGCCGGGCAACAGGTCACGGCCCAGATAAGACAGGCCGATGATGAACAGGCCGTCCAGCACCAGGCCTTCCGTGAAGGAAAAGATGTCCAGCCCGCCCGGGAGCCTGATTCCTGTTTTTCGTGGTGCCGGCTCGGCATGTGCGGCGGTTGGCAGCTGCCGTGCGACCAGCAAGGCACTCAACGCAACAGCCGCGAACAGGAAAAAAATAACTTTAGGGCCAAACCAAAGCGCACACACGCCGCCCAAAGGAAGGGCAAGCATGGGCCCCAGTGCCGTGAATGCGCGGGATCGCCCTGCCCGACGCGCAGCGCCCGCCGGTTCGGCGGTGGCCAATGCCTGGGTGGCCAGGTTCAGGGCTGCGAAGGCCAGGCCCCACAAGAGCCGCAAGAACAACAGGGCGACGAACCCGGTCAGCATCGCGTAACCCAGCGCGCACACCGCGGCCGCTAGCGCCGCCAGTGAGCAGGTGAGCCGTTCGCCGTTGCGGGCGTAAAACCTTGCCACCGCTGCGTAGCCCGCAATGCGCACCAAGCGGTTAGCGGCCAGGAGAATGCCCGCTTCGGGCAAGGTGACGCCAAACGCAGGAGCGAACATCGGCAGGAGCAGGTAGAGCACCGTGTCCCCCGGAAGTGACAGCCCGAGCACCATGGCGGCTTGGCGCGAGTTGCGGTCGGAAGTAGAAGCCGTGATCTGTTGCATGGCTTGTATGGTGCGCAGGGCCGCCTCTCCCGACAAACGATATTAGTGCGCGGCACGTGTGAGAAAATTGCACACATGTTGCCTCGCCTGCCTCCGTTGAACGCGGTCCGCGCTTTCGCTGCGGCGGCGCGCCATCAGAGTTTCAGCCGGGCCGCCCTGGAATTACATGTGACGCACGGTGCCATCAGCCGCCAGATCAAGGCGCTGGAAACCTATCTTGGCGTGGACCTGTTCGAGCGGAAAACCCGGCAAGTTCTTCTGACGGCAGCCGGCCATCAGTTCCATACGCAGGTGGGGCCCGCACTCGGGCAGATTGGCGCAGCCGCCGAATCACTCAGGGGTGGTACACCATTGCGCGCCGTCAAGATCAACGTCCGGCCCACGTTCGCGGTGCGCTGGCTGATTCCCAGGTTGTCAGCGTTCGTGGCAAAGCACCCAGACATCGAACCGCAGGTGATGACCAGCACCTTGCCGCCGGACAAAGCGGTGGATGAATTCGATCTGGCCATCCGGCGGAGCACCAAGGGGTGGCCGCCGGCGATGCAGATTCATCCATTTCTGGAAGACGAAGTTCTTGTTGTGGGGTCGCCTGCACTGTTTGCCAGCCGCCCCGTCACCGGCCCGCACTCTTTGGCGTCCCATGTCCTGCTGCTATCCAAATCGCGCAACCATGATTGGGAAAACTGGAAAAAGCAGGTGAACGCACCAGAGCTCAATCCAGCCAGTTGCCTGCAATTTGACCATTTGCACTTTGTGCTTCAGGCCGCCGTCGACGGGCTGGGTTTTGCCTTGGCGCCGGTATCGCAAATTACCCATGACATGGCGGCGGGGCGGTTGATGAGCCCTTTGCCGGAATTGCGGATGGCGCTGGGTCGCCACTATTTTGGCCTTGCGCCCAATGCCGCCCCGGAGACGCAGCAGTTTGTGCAGTGGCTGATGGATGAACTGAACGCCACGCCTTCGGCGGAAGATTGAGATCGGCAGCGAAGCGCCTGCGCCGCGTAGGAGATCACCGACCTTTTTTCGGGAATGCCGCGCGCGAAGCGCCCTGCCCCGGTGCAGTATTTTCAAGCTCTCGCCATCGCAGCGATCACGGCAAAGAAAATCCAGCTAAGGAGAACCAACATGCCCAGAGGCGACAAATCTGCCTACACCGACAAGCAAAAGCGCCAGGCTGAACACATTGAAGAAGGCTACGAAGACCGCGGCGTAGGCAAGGAAGAAGCCGAGCGCCGGGCCTGGGCCACCGTCAACAAGGAGACCGGCGGCGGCAAGAAGTCCGGATCGGGCCGCGGCAAGGCAGAAAACCATGCGCCGTCCCGCAAGGGTGGGCGCCTTGGCGGCGCAGCCGCAGCTTCCCGCACGGCGCAAGAGCGGTCAGCCTCCGCCAAAAAAGCCGCAGCCACCCGCAAGCGGAATGCGGCCAGGAAATAGCCCCGCCGGGTGTGTTCCAGCTGCAGGCGGTCGAAATGGCTGCGCACGGCGCGGCGAAATCGCTATTGTTTTGATAGCTGCTCGCGCCCATCCATATTGCCTCGAAGGGCTAAATTACCCCTAAAAACGGGCCCTCAAGGCACCCAAAAAGGCGCTTAGGCAGAGGAAAAAACATCGAAATGCTCAAAAACTGCTGTTTTTTTGCCTGTTTCGGGCATCAAATCGCGCTCAAGCCCAATAGGGATCTGCGCAAGCAGCTATAGAAAATATAGCAAATCAAACAGCACCCAGACAGTGGAAGCAGCAACTACCTCGGCCATGGCAGCCTGCGGAGCCTGGCCAGCGCTTCGCGCAGCCACATCACCATCAGCGCTGCGCCGGAGGCCGTACCCGCATTCGAGCGTTGATCACACGGGCACCGGCATCCAGACCACGGCAAACCCCGGTGGCAACCAAGCCGGTGACGGCAAGCATCGCGGCGGTATGAACGCCTACCGCCGCGAGGGCCAGCGCCAGCGGTCCTGACCCTGCCAGCTCCGCAGCCCGCGCCTCCCCTGCGCACAACGGGATCAGGGCCGGCACCAGCATCAAGCCGGCGCCGTGCGCGGTGGACATCATGAAAGACCAGAGCGCCAGCCCGGCGTGCCCCGCTGGTGCGCGCGCCGCCCTGGGTGCGCGGCCCGACAGGTGAACCACGGCGAAGGCGGCCAGCAGGCCGCCTGCCAGGACCTGCAGCGTGAAGCGATCCAGCGTCAGGCCCCCTGCCACCGCGCCGGCCACCAGCGCGACCGAAGCGGTGTGCCCGGCCGCAATCGGCAGCAGCGCCCACAGCGCCTGCGACCGGTCGCGTGCGCGCACGCCCCACGCGGCGGCGAGCGCCCAGCCGGTGGCGGGGTTCAGCCCATGAAGGGCGCCGACCCCTGCCACCACAAGCCACGGCCAAAGGCTTGACATGATGGGCGCACCGTTCGCGGACTGCTCAGGCCTTCGTGCTGCAGCACGAATCGGCTTCGGGCGCGGGCGTGAATGCGGACGCGGTTTCGTAGCGGTCGTGGTGGCGCACCCAGTCCATCTTGTAAAACCCGTCATGCTCGTCCCGGCCCTTGGGCGTGAGGTCCAGCATGTTGTAGGTGCCCATCATCACTTCCACACCGCGACCGTAGGTCGAGTAGGTGTGGAAGACTTCGCCCGCGTCGTCCTTGTAGAACAGGCTGATGCCGGGCGCTTCTTCGGCCGGGAATTCGGTCATGCCGTAGTTGTAGTTGACGGTGCCGTTGACCCTTTCCTCGGGCTTGAAGCTCACGTGGAAGTCGTAGTTGAAGTCGCTGCTGTTTGAAGAGACCCACTTGAAGGCCCAGCCCATGCGGCGGCGAAAACGCTCGATCTCAGGCAGCGTTGCGCGCGAGACGGCCACAAAACTCACGTCGCGGTGCGCCAGGTGGATCTTCATGCCTTCAGTGTGGTCGGCCATGTAAGAGCAGCTCGGGCAGCCCTGCTCCCAGCCCGGCCCGAACATGAAGTGCTGCACCATCAGCTGGCGGCGCCCTTCAAACAGGTCGGCGAGCGAGCGCTTGCCTTCGGGCGTGTCGAAGACGTAGTTTTTTTCGACGCGGACCCAGGGGAGCGCACGGCGCTCGCCGGCGATCCGGTCGCGCAGGCGTGTCAGTTCCTTCTCCTGCGCCAGCAGCGTCTTGCGCTCGGCCAGCCATTTGTCTCTGGACACGACGGAGTGCTTCATAGGGGATGTTTCGGTCACGGTGGTATTCATGGTGTTCTCCTGGGTTAAACGAGTGGGTGATTCAGTGAATGAAAGGCAGGTGGTCGGGATCAGGCAACGGCCGGTTGTTCACGGCGCATCGCCGTCTGCACGGCAGGCCGGGCCGCGATGCGTGCCTGGAACGCCAGCAGGTTCGGGAAGGCCGACAGGTCCAGCTTGACGAACTCCGCCCAGCGCGTGACCACAAACAAATAGGCATCGGTCACCGTGAAACGGTCGCCCAGCAGGAACGGCGTGCGGCCCAGCGTGGTTTCCAGCAGACGGTAGTGTTTGTGCAGATGGGTCATGCGTGCGCTGCGAACCTCATCGCTGCAAGCCGGGTTGAACAGCGGCATGTAGCCTTGGTGCAGCTCTGAATTGATGTACCCCAGCATCTCCTGCAGGCGATAGCGCGCCATGCTGCCGCTGGCGGGCGCCAGCTTCGCCTCAGGCTTCAGGTCGGCCAGGTATTGCACAACGGCGGGGCCTTCCGTCAGCAGGCTGCCGTCATCCAGCTGGAGCACAGGCACCAGACCTTTGGGGTTGATGGCGAGAAAGTCTTCGCCGTGCTCGGTGCGTTTTGCGACCACGTCGACCTTCACGAGTTCGATGGCAAGGCCCAACTCATTGGCCACGATGTGCGGCGACAAAGAACAGGCGGACGGGCTGTAGTAAAGCTTCATGGTTTTCTCCTTGGCTCGGTGAGCCGTTTGCTTGGGTTTGTGTTGCGTGGGTCAATGCGCTGCCCGACCCGTGCTGGTAACAGGTGCGCTCGTTATCGGTCCTGGTGACCGAATGGGGTTATGCGGCCAGGCGGGCTACGCGGCCTTCGCGGCTTTCGGTCGTCGCACGGCACGGACTTTTCCGCTCTTGCCGCCGCCCGCATAAAAGAGGTCCGCGCCGTCGGACTCCAGGCCGCTGACGCCGGTGCCCTTCGGCATTTCCAGCCGTTCGATCACGGCGCCGCTTTTCGGGTCGATGCGGCGGATCTCGCTGTCGTCGCCCTCCCAGGTGCCGTGCCAGAGCTCGCCGTCCACCCAGGTCACGCCGGTGACGAAGCGGTTCGATTCAATCGTGCGCTGGATGGCGCCTGTCTTCGGGTCAACCTGGTGGATCTTGCGGTCGCGGTACTGGCCCACCCACAGGCTGCCTTCGGCCCAGGTCAGGCCCGAGTCGCTGCCGCTGCCGGGCGCCGGTATGGACGCCACCACCTTGCCGGTGGCGGGGTCAATCTTGTCGATACGCGTCTCAGCAATCTGGTAGAGGTGTTTGCCGTCGAAGGCGGTACCGGCGTCACCGGCGCACTCCAGCGTGCGCGTCTGCTCACCGCTGGCGGGGTCGAAGGCGACGATCCTGGCGCCGGTGGCGGCCCAGACACGCTGGCCGTCATGCGTGACACCGGCGACGTCGTTGACACCGGGGAAGCTGTACTCGCGCACGATTTCGGCGGGGCGCGCCTTGGGTTCGGGTTTTGCGGTGAGGGTCTTGCGGGTCATCGTTGCTCCTTGTCGCGCCATCAATCAGCGCCATGGAGTCAACTCTATCCAATCGGCAGCGAAGCAGGGAGTAACAAGATCGTCGTGAATCCCGCCAGCGGCGGCGCCAGCCAGCGCTGTGCCCGTGCCCGCCCGATGGAACGCACCCGCCCGCCGGCTTCCAGATCGGCCAGCGCCCGCTGCACGGTGCGCTGGCTTGCCCCCACGGCCAGCGCCAGGGCCGAGGTGGACCAGGCCGCGCCGTCCGACAGCAGCGCCACCAGCGAGGCCTGCTCGCCGTCAATGGGCGGTGCCAGCACAGCCACGTCGCGCCCCGCCAGCGGCTTCAGGATGAAGCCCCGCTCGGTAGCCTCGATGCTTGCGAGTGTTTTGACGAGCGCGCGCAGGCGGCTGATCTCCACCCGCAGGCGCGCCCTGTGCGTCTCGTCGGGGCGCCTGGTGCGAAAGGCGAATTCGATCAGCGCTTCGCGGCTCACATCACCAGGCCATGCTTCGGCGAGTGAACGCGCCAGGGAGAACAACACCGGCCGGCGCGCCAGCGGCCGCCACTGGTCTCCCGCGCCCAGCCCGCGGCGGCAGGCGTCGACCACCAGCGCGTCCGAGGCCAGGAGCGCCGAGACCTCGTCGAGGCGCAGCGCCTGCTCGCCCCCGGCGGTGAGGCGCCGGGCGGCGGGCCTGTCAAGTGCAGTGCGCGCTTCAGTGACTTCGGCCATCAGCGCGGGAACCTGCGCCCGCTCTGCCGCCGCGTGCGCGCGCGCCAGCGCCATGCGCGCCTCACCGACGCGGAGCGATCGCAATGCCAGCTCGGCGGATGTGAGTTCGGCCACGGCCCGCAGCGAAGGCGGCAGGCCGCGCGCATCCAGCTTCGCCAGCGCCGCTGCGGCCTCATCAAGCCGGCCTAGCAGCAACAGCCGCCGTGCCGTGATGAGCCACGCCTGCAGCGCGTTGGCCGTATCGGCGTGCGCCTCCAGCGTGGCTGCCACAGCCGCAAGTGCGCGTGGTGAGCCGGCGAAGTCGCGCATGGCCATCGCCACCTCGGCTTCTGCCACAACGCAGCGTGCACGCGCCAGTTCTTCATGGGCACCGAAACCGCGGGCCGCGCGGCGAAGGAGTTCGCGGGCACGCGGGTGCTCGCCCAACTGGGCCATGGCGATGCCGCGCAGAGCCAGCGCCGGCGGGTCGTCGCGCAGGGCAACGCGTTTGAGGGCACCGAGCGCATCGCCGGCGGCAAGTGCACGGGCGGAGGCGGCAATCAGAGAATCCATGGCAAGAGGCTACACGGCCTGGCCGACGCAAGCCAGATCAGGCCCGTGACAACCGACGCGCCGGTTGCGCCCCGGCACGCGGCAGGCTGGCGCTGACCAGCGCCGCGGCCAGCGTGACGAGCCACGAGTAATACACCCACACCAGAAAAGCCAGCAGCGGCGCAAAGGCGCCGTAGATCGTGCGGTAGGTGGGCACGTTGGCCAGGTAAATCGCGAAGCCGTACTTGCCCAGCTCAAAGGCAATACCCGCGAGCAGGCCGCCAGCGATCGCATGACTCCACCGCACGACGGTGTTCGGTACAAAGCGGAACAGGCAGGTGAAACCGATGGCGCTCAGAATGGCGGGCCCCAGGTTAATGGCATGCGGCACCCAGGCGGGCCGCGCCCCCACCAGCCCGCTGGAAGCCGCCACCAGATAAGACGCAGCCCACAGGCTGGCGCCGATGAGCACCGGCCCCGTGAGCAGCATGCCTGCGTACAAAGCCAGTCGGCGCAGCACGGGGCGTGACTTCTTCACCTGCCATATGCGGTTCAGCGTGTTTTCCATGCTCAGCAGCAGCGTCAGGGCCGACACCAGCAGCAGCGCAAAGCCCACCAGCGTGAGGCCATTGGCATTGCCCGCAAACTGCGCCAGGTGCTTCAGCACCGTCTTGGCGATGCCCTCCGGCAACAGGCCGCGCAGCAGGTGCTCGCGAATCGCGTCACCGGTGGCGTGCAAGGCTGGCGTGCGCGCGAACAGCGCGAAGCTCACCGCCAGCATCGGCACCATGGACATCACCATCGTGAACGTGAGGCCGCCCGCCGCCTGGGCGATGCGTTCTTCCCGGCCACGCTGCAAGAGGCGAGTGATCAGGTTGCCCTGGTTTCGGCTTGTGGTCGCCATGGAATCGATGGGCTCGCGCCGGTCAGGAAGTGCCGGCTCGCTCAGCCCAGCAGGCGAAACAAGCCATAGAGAGAGAGAAGTCCCGATGTCACCAGAAGTCCGGTTTTCACCGAACGGGCACCGACCAATGCGCCGATGATGCTGCAAGCCAGGATGGCGCCGAGGATGTAGGTTGTTTTCATGCCCGCAATGGTAAAGCCTTCGCCTGGCCCAGGATGCCGTGCGGGGAAGGTTGTGGGGCGAAACCAACTCCTGATTGACGATGGCCTCAGGGTATTTTTGTCGCCACGTCACCGGCACGAAACATTCCCGCCGGTCTGACGAAATTCCCGCCCCCCAGATGATGAATCGTCTGCAGATCGAGGTTGTCATCGCCGAAGCGCCAGTGCCCCTGCTGGAACACACGCTCATCGGCAGCGGCAGCGACCACCTCCGCAAAGCAGGTGTCGTACGCGTCTTCGGTATGCGGCTCGCGGATCAGGCGGCACTCCAGCCATGCCGCGCAGCCCTCCTCCAGCAAGGGCATGCCGAGCACCGGCCCCGTGCGGGCCTTCAAGCCGTATTGCGCAAACTTGTCGCCCGTGCGGCCGGACTGACTGCCGACCGCATGCGTCAAGCCGGCCAGGGCCGTGCATGGAAGGCATATGCCGAAGCCGCCGCTGGCGGTGATGAGTTCACGCGTATAGGTTTTCTTGTCGATCACGATGGCAATGCGAGGCGGCGTGAACTCCACGGGCATCGACCAGGCGGCGGCCATCACGTTGCGCGCCGTGCCGTGCGCGCTCGTCACCAAAACCGTTGGGCCGTGATTGATCAGGCGGCTGGCGTGTGCGAGGGCGACTTCCTTGAAGTGTGTCATGTCATTTCTTCCCGGTGCGTTTCGATGCTGCCGATTATGTTGGGGCCGATGCGTTTCAGGGCGGGCTGCTCCCCTCGCCCTCTTCCTCACTACTTCTTCGTGTAGTCTTCCAGCGGCTTGTCGCTCAGGTTGGCCCATGCCGCCCTGGTCAGCTCCGATGCGGGCATGCCTACCTGCGTGTTGTTCGGCGGTATCGGCTGGACAAACCATTTTTCATAGAGCTTCGCCACCTCCCCGCTTTTCGCCATTCTGGCGATGCTGGCGTCCACCGCCTGTTTAAAGGATGCATCCCCTTTGGGCAGCATGATGGCAATCGGCTCGACGCTCAGGACTTCTTTCAGCACCACATAGTTTTTCGGCTGTTTTGACTGGGAAATCATGGTGGCCAGGATCTGGCCGTCCGCCACGAACGCTTCGGCCCGGTCATTTTCAAGAAGCAGGAAACCTTCGCTGTTGTCCTTGCCATAAACCTCCTTGAAGTCGACGCCCGCCGCGCGTTCGTGCTTGCGGATAAGCTGAACGGCCGTGGCGCCAGATGTGGCCGACACAGTCCTGTTGGCAAGCTGGGACAGGCTGGTGATTCCGGTCCTGGTTTTGGTGGCGACCCGGACTTCTTCAATATAGAGCGTCGGTGCGAAGGCAACATCCTTTTGGCGTGCGGCGTTGTTCGTCGTTGTCCCGCACTCCAGGTCTACCGTACCGTTTTGAACCAGAGGGATCCGGTTTTGCGCGGTGACAGACTGAAAGCGCACGTCCAGCTTCGCCAGGCCCAGCTGTTTCTGGATATCCGCGATCACCCTTTTGCAGATGTCCACATGAAACCCTGTGTATTCGCCGGCCCCCAGCGTATAGGACATGGCGCCGGAGGCTTCACGGACGCCCATGGTGACGGCTGCCGTCTCCTTGATCTTCTTGAGCGTGTCGATTGGCTGCGCGGTGGCCGCAGCTCCCGCCAGGGTGAACGCTGCGGCAATGCCCGAACAGGCTACCAATTTCATCATCATGCCTCCTTCACTTGGCAAACAGGCTGTCGAGCGTGGCGAAGGCTTTGAACTCGATTGCGTTTCCGGACGGGTCGAGGAAGAACATGGTGGCCTGTTCACCGGGCTCACCCTTGAAGCGGACGTAGGGTTCGATGACGAACTGCGTGCCCGCCGCTTTCAATCGGGCCGCCAGGACATCCCACTCGGGGAGGGACAGGATCGCGCCGAAGTGGCGAACGGGAACATTGTGGCCGTCAACGGCGCTGGTCTGGCGGTGGCCGCATTCGTCGGGCGCCAGGTGCGCCACGATCTGGTGGCCGTAGAAGTTGAAGTCGACCCATTCGCTGGAGCTGCGGCCTTCGGGGCAGCCCAGTAATTCACCGTAAAACCGGCGTGCGACGGCGAGGTCGTGGACAGGGAATGCCAGATGAAACGGCGGGAGCGCTTTGGCGGGAGTGGTTGCGTTTTGCGGGGTCATCGAAAGCCTCTTTGAGTCGTGGAAGCCGCACTTTAGGTCGATTGATGCACTTTGCAAAACGATATATATTCAATCTGAGAATCAATAATTTCGATGAATTAACGAGAAACCCGTGTGATTACCGAATTGAAAACCTTGATCGCGGTGGTGCGTTACGGAGGCTTTTCTGCCGCCGGCGGCCAGATTGGACTGACCCAGTCCGCCGTGAGCAGCCAGATCCAGCGGCTGGAAGAATCCCTCGGGCTGGCGCTCTTTGACCGGACACGGCGTTCCGCAGTGCTCAACGAAGAGGGTGCCAGGGTGCTCGCGCGTGCCGAAGAGATTGTTCTGCTGTTCTCAAAGCTGGGCGATGCGGGCACCGATGACGAGCTTGCCAGCACCTTGCGGATCGGCGCCATTGCATCTGTTCAGTCTTCGGTGCTTCCCCGTGCGCTGGCGGCACTGAGGAAGGAAAACCCGAAACTGCCCGTCCATATCGCCCCCGGCGTGTCCATGAAGCTGATGGACCAGCTCGACAGTGCTGAGATCGACGCGGCGGTGATGATCCGGCCTCCGTTCGGCATCCTGCCGGAAATGACCTGGCAAACCTTGATGTACGAACCCTTCAAGTTGCTCGTGCGCAAGGAAATCAAAGGGCGGGACTGGCGCGCATTGCTCCAGTCGCAGCCTTTTTTGCGCTACGAACGCACGTCTTTCGGTGGGCGTCTGGTGACCCGGTTCCTGCGCGAGAACAAACTGGCGGTGCAGGACTCCATCGAGCTTGACGAGATCACGGGTCTGATGAACCTTGTCGCCGAAGGCCTGGGAGTTGCGCTAGTGCCGATGGTGGAGGCCTACCTGCCCATGCCACCGGGTGTGCGCGCAATCTCCCTGGGTGAAAAGACTTTTTACCGCGAGATCGGCATCCTGCGCAAAGGCATGAGTTCCCGCCGGCGCGTCACGCAGGCCCTGGAAAGATGTCTTCGCGAGGCCCTGTCGCCGCCTGTTCCATAAAGTTTTTTGCCATCAAGATCGGCAGCGCTTGTGGCGCCGGGAGATGCTGCCGGAGGCTCATCACCGTCGTGCCAGATGCCGTCCAGATGGTCATCGGCCATGACCCCGGTTGGACTCCATCCAGCTGGCCAGTGCGGCTTCATAGGTAGCCGAGGCACTTGCAAGCCGAAATTCGGCACTGGCTGACCCGGCGCGCCCGGCAACAAAGCCTTGCCATCCGTCGCCGTCTTCTGCCTCATAGATGCATAGATCGAAGTCGCCCGGTGGAGGACTGTCACCAAGCATGAGGATGGTCGCGTCGTGCACCTTGTGAACCTTCATAGAGGGGCATTAGGCCACGAAACACCCTGCACACTGAAGTGCAAACGTTGTGACCGCCCGGCAAAGTGCCCGCAGGTAAATATTACCCAGCCCCAAAGAAAAAAGGCCTCAAAACCGAAGTTCTGAAGCCTTTTATGCTGTTCTCAACGTAACGCCGAGAGAGCGGGTTGGCAACGGCATCTCTGCCGTTGACGGGGTTTGCAGGGCTTAGTAGCCGCCGCGACCACCACCGCCGCCGCCGCCGTAGCCGCCACCGCCGGAACGATCGCCGCCACCGTAGCCGCCACCACCGCCGCCGCCGAAGCCGCCGCTACGTGGAGGACGTGCTTCCATTGGACGGGCTTCATTCACGGTGATGCTGCGGCCGCCGAGCGACTGGCCGTTCATGCCGGAAATTGCAGCTTGTGCTTCGGCATCGTTGCCCATTTCGACAAAGCCGAAACCTTTGGAGCGGCCGGTGTCACGTTCCATCATGACTTTGGCGCTGGAGACAGAGCCGTATTGGCCGAAAGATTGTTGCAGGTCTTCGTCGCGGACCGTGTATGGCAGATTGCCGACGTAAAGTTTATTGCCCATGGGGACTCCTCAAAAATACATAAAACAAAAGCGATGGGGTCCCGAAAGCACAACAAACCTAAAAAGTACCGCCGTAGCGCGCGAAACTGACCGATCACCTAACCTGTGCGAATGCAATGGCAGCCGCACCTCCCGATTATGCGTGAGGAAACGCGGGGGCACCAGCATTCTTGGGCCTATAAGCACAGCATTTGTCAAATCAGGTGCCCATTCCCCCGGTTAAACAGCGGAAATGACCGAAAAGACGACATTGCCGCCTATGCATGACCATGGACAGACCGTGCTACCGGCCGGGCAGTCGAACGGCCCGGACTGCATTGCGTTGAGGCTGGGAAGCTCAGCGGCCCGCCACACGCTCCCCTTTGTCATTGACGACCTGTTCACCGTCTTCCTTGCTGAACGCACCCCGCTGCGGCATGGGCAGGATGTCCAGCACGGCTTCCGAAGGCCTGCACAGGCGCGTGCCCAACGGCGTGACGACGATGGGCCGGTTTATCAGGATGGGATGGGCCAGCATCGCGTCGATCAGGGCTTCGTCGGCCAGCGTGGCGTCGTCCAGGCCCAGATCCTTGTAGACGGCCTCCTTTTGCCGGACCACCTCCCGCACCGGCACCGCCATCTGCGCGACCAGCTCCAGCAACTTTTCCCGTGTGGGTGGTGTTTTCAGGTATTCGATGACCTCGGGTTCGATGCCGGCATTGCGGATCAGCGCCAGCACATTGCGCGACGTGCCGCATTGGGGGTTGTGGTAAATCGTGACGGCGGAAGGCATAAGTTCACTCCTGAAAAAGGGATTGGTTGCATCGATTCAATATTTCAATTATATTTGAATTATGAAAGCATTAATCCCAAACCTTGATTTTCCCCCGCTTGAGGAAGGTTCTGCCGTGAAGGCCCTGGCAGCGCTGGCGCAAGCCCAGCGCCTGCGCGCGTTCCGCGCCCTCGTCGTCGCCGGGCCTGAGGGATTGACGCCGGGCGCGATGGCCGAACAACTGGGCGTCGCACCGAGTGCCCTGTCTTTCCATCTCAAAGAGCTCTCACACGCCGGCCTCGTCAACAGCGAGGCACGCGGGCGCAACCTGATCTACCGCGCCAACTTCGGGCAAATGAATGCGCTGCTGGGCTACCTGACAGAGCACTGCTGCGAAGGCGGCACTTGTGAAGTAGCCACCAAGGCCGATTGCAGCAACTGCTGAACACCCTACGCGATTGCACGCCACCACCTCCATCACGCACAGATCCAAGCCAACACAACCACCCAAGGAGAGCCCCATGAAACGCTTCCATGTCCACGTCCACGTGAAAGATCTCGAGCAGAACATCGCCTTTTACTCGGCCATGTTTGACCAGCAGCCTGCCCGCACCGAGGCCGACTATGCCAAGTGGATGCTCAGCGACCCGCCGGTCAACTTTGCCATCTCTACCCGGGGAAGTGCGCCCGGCGTGGACCATCTGGGCATTCAGGTCGACAGGCCCGAAGAGCTGCAGGCCCTGAAAGCCAGTGCCACCCGCGCCGACATGACGCTGCTGGACGAAGGCCCCACCACCTGCTGCTACGCCCGCAGCGACAAATACTGGCTGACTGACCCGCAAGGCATCGCCTGGGAGCAGTTCCATACGCTGGACAGCATTCCAGTGTTCAGCGAAGCCAAGCCCGCCGCCGGCAAGGCCTGCTGCGCCGCGCCCGCTGGCGCAGCTTCCAGCACAAAAGCGGCGTGCTGTTAAGCCCTGCCGTAGCGGAGGCACCGCGCCCCCCTGACGCGCCCTCGCTCGCGCGTCAGGCACTGGCGGAATTCATCGGCACCGCCGCCCTGCTCTGCGCCGTCATCGGCTCGGGCATCATGGCCGAACGCCTGAGCGGCGGCAACATGGGTGTGGCCCTGCTGGCCAACACACTGGCCACCGTGTGGGCGCTGTACGTGCTGATCGAGCTGCTCGGGCCCGTCAGTGGCGCGCACTTCAACCCGCTGGTCACCCTTGTTATGTGGTCAAAAGGCCCTGCAACCCATAAGAGACGGGCGCAAGCAGCTATTCTTTTTATAGCATTCCAGCTACTGGGCGCTGTAGCCGGAGCCTGGCTGGCCCATGCCATGTTTGACATGAGCGTGCTGCAGTTCAGTACCAAACTGCGCAGCAGCTGGGGTCAGTGGCTAGCCGAAGCGGTCGCCACGGGCGGGTTGATTTTTGTCGTGCTGCGCGCCCCTGCGGCCAAGGCGCCGGCGCTGGTCGCCTGCTACATCGGCGCAGCGTACTGGTTCACCGCCAGCACCTCGTTTGCCAACCCGGCCGCCGTGCTGGGACGCATGTTGTCAGACAGTTTTGCCGGCATCGCGCCCGCCAGTGCAGCGGGCTTTGTGGCTGCCCAGGCTGCCGGTGCGTTGGCGGGCGTCGCCCTGCACCATGCGCTCGGCCGGCAGCAGGCGGTGAGCCAAGGCTGAAACGCAGGCGGCGAATCAAGGCACCGCGTCCGTCCTTGGTACCCTTGTGGCTGTGACACCGAAAAGCCGTTCTGCCACCGTCGTCCAGCTGGGCATCGCACAGACGCTGGCGTGGGCCTCCAGCTACTACCTGCCGGCAATTCTGGCGGTGCCCATGGCGCGCGACCTCGGCGTCGGCACGCCCAACGTATTTGCTGCTTTTTCTGCTGCGCTGGTGGTCTCCGCATTGCTGGGCCCGGCTGCGGGCAAGGCCATTGACCAGCACGGCGGAAGGCCGGTGCTGGCCGCGAACAGCCTGATTTTTGCCGCCGGCCTGCTGGTGCTGGCCCTGGCACAGGGGCCGGTGGGCCTGTTTGCCGGCTGGGTGATCCTGGGTGTGGCCATGGCCGCGGGCCTGTACGAAGCGGCCTTTGCCGCGCTGGTGCATTTGTACGGCAAAGACGCTCGCGGCGCCATCACCGGAATCACCCTGTTTGCCGGTTTTGCCAGCACGGTGGGCTGGCCCTTGTCGACCTGGCTGGAGCTTGAATGGGGCTGGCGTGCGACCTGTCTGGTCTGGGCCGCATTGCACTTGCTGGTGGGGCTGCCGCTGAACTGGCGGCTTCCGGCTTCGCCCGCGTCAGGCATTCCCACCGAGTCTCATTCAGGCGCAAGCCCGCCCGATGCCCTGGCGCCCGCCGCTGCGTCCGCACCATCCACATCCACTTCTTCTCTCACCTCCTCCGTCTCCAGCAGCACCCGCACCGCAGTCCTGCTGGCGCTGGTGTTTGCCGTCACCTGGTTCATCAGCACGGCCATGGCCGCACACCTGCCACGGCTGTTGCAAGCCCATGGCGTACCGCTGGCCACCGCGCTGGTATTTGCCGGACTGGTCGGTCCCGCGCAAGTTGCGGGCAGGCTGCTCGAATACGGCCTGTTGCGCAACATCCACCCGCTGGTGTCGGCGCGGGTGGCCGGCAGCCTGCACACGCTGGGCGCGATGGTGTTCCTGTTTTTTGGAATTCCGGCAGGGGCGGTGTTCACCCTGCTGCACGGCGCCGGCAATGGCGTGCTGACGATTGCCAAGGGCACGCTGCCGCTGGTGCTGTTCGGCGTGCGGGATTACGGCGCGCGCCAGGGATTGCTGATGGTGCCAGCCCGCTTTGCGCAGGCCACAGCACCCTGGCTGTTTGGCCTGGGGATTGACCGTTTTGGCAGCGGCGCGCTGTGGTTCTCAGCGGCGCTGGGGCTGGTGGCGTTTGCGGCGCTGATGGCGCTGCAAGACCCTTCCTCTGCAACAGCCCGGCACAGAGATTGAGCTAGCATGTCCACGATCACTCAGAAGCGGACATTCACCAAGGGCAAACGCATGCGAGGCAAAGAAAAATTCGATCAGGGATTCGCGGATCGCATGACCTTCGCGCCCAAAAATTGGGCTCACCATGCAGGAGTGCTGGTGCTCAGCATGACACTGGGGTGCGCCACGAACGCTCAATCGCAGGGAACTACCCCTCAGGCAGAGCCAGAAGTCAGAGTTCAGGTGTGCGTTCCGGGCAAGCGAATCTACTTCAACGATCTTGAGCTCGATCAACTTGAGAATCATCCAATGTTCACAAGGTATTCGAAGCAGCAACTGGAGCTCGCACCAAAGACAATTCGACGTGCCGCGCCCTTCGACGACCCCAGGGTGGTAAATGATCCGCGATCGGTTAGAAGTTACGGAATTAGCTTCGGAGAGGCACTGAACAGGGACGGGGGATTCAGTTTTGGCGCTGGATTCGTCCCCGTCGAGGACTCCACAATCAGTGGGCAGCCTGTGTATGAGAAGGGCTACGGATACCCGGCCAGAAACTACGTGGCGATTAGAGTCGCTTTGCTAAATGCGGATATTGAGCCCGGGGCCAGCGCGCCCACCTTTTGGTTCAGGCTACCGTCAATCGTTTCCGCCGATAAGTTCTCTAACTGGTTGCCACCGGTATCGGTGGAAAGCGAACCGTCCAAGTCGCAGTTTTGGTATGGATTGAGTCACGGCAGAGACCTCCCGATTCAAGAGGTCCCTGCCGACGCTCCGAAGATTCGGGTCGTCTTGTGTAAGAACCGCCAGACCCACACTGATCCGGCAACCGATGTCCTTCCGGCACTGACGACAGCAAGACTGAGATTGAGGACCGCCACAAGCGGCTCTCAATTCGTCTACGAATTTGTCGCAAAGACGAATGAAGTCATACCTGATTGTTAGGCGAAATTCAGTCGGCTTTGGCGCGAGCGAAGACTCGTCGCGCCAAAGCCGAGTCTGTAATCAGCGAGCGAGAAGCCCGCTTTGGGCCCGAGCCGGACCTCAGTAAGATGGCGGCTATCGGCCAAAAGCCGGCAGAGGCCTCACACACTGGTAGCGGCTTCACGATCACTCTATTGACCGAAGCGACTCTTATGAACATGCTTGCGCGTACCCTTGTTTTCATCGTCCTCTTTGCGGCCTTGGCGACCGCTATCGGTGGTGTAGGCGGAATTACGTGGGGCCTGCTGCTGGCGTTCATCGGGACGGTGTTCATCCACAGTTACATGAAAGAGCGGCGCGACAAGCTGACGGATGGAGCCGGGCCCACCCGAATGGCTTCCTCCGATGCGGCAACTGATCCCGCCGCTGCGCTGGTTCCTGGCGCCACGACGGGGCACAGTCTCCAATGGGCACGTTGGACCTTCATGCTGATGCTGGCTTGCGTTTTCCTATTCCCTGAGTCGGTGGGCAAAGAGTACGCGTCCTATCGCTTAACTGCGATGCTGGTGCTCTTCGCCGTCTTTCACGTTCAGTTGGGCCACGCAGCTGCATCGTTTGGTCGCAGTTGGGCCGTGTTCGGTCTTCTGCCTCTTCTGTTGCCGGTGCTTGGGGGACTGATTTCGTTCGGCGTGCTGTGGCAGGTTGGCCCCAGGAAGGCGGCCGCAGACCCGCCCAAGTGAGGACACGATCAGATTTTCAACGGCGCTGGGTCTGGTGGCTTTTGCGGTGCTGATGTTGCCGCGGGATCCGTCCGATGCGGGCGACCAAGGCGCCTGAAATATTCACTCCAGCCACTTCTGGAAAAACTGCGCCTGGCCCATGGCCGGATCCAGCTGGTAGCCGGCAAAGCCGATGCGTTCATAAAGCTTGATGGCGCTGCGGTTGCCCTGCAGCACTTCGAGCGTCAGTTTGCAGGCGCCGCGTTCGCGTGAAATCTCGTCCACCAGCGTGAGCATCTTCTCGCCGATACGCTGGCCACGGTGGCCTGGCAGCACGGCCACGTCGTGGATGTTGACGAGCGGGCGGCAGGCGAAGGTGGAAAAACCTTCAATGCAGTTGATGAGGCCGACAGCCTTGTCGCCGCTAAAGGCCAGCACGCTGAAGGCATGCGGGCGTTTGGCGAGTTCACTGACGAGGTTGTCTTTGGCGAAATCGCTGAGCGGCTTGGCGCCGCCGGCCGGGTCTTGCGCATAGGCGTCGAGCAATTGCACGACAGCGGCGGCATGCACGGGGTTGTGATAATCGGCGCGGCAAACCTGCAGCGGGCTTTCGGAAGGGTTGGAGGATTCGGTCACGCGATGCGCTTTCAGTGCAGACAATCGGATGATTCTAAAGACGGCGCGCAAAGCAGAGCGCAAACCGGGATTTAAAGCCAGTACAACTCTCTGGCGTTGCCACCCATGACGGCCGCCTGGCTCGCTACGTCGAGCGGCGCAAGCAATTGTTGCGTCTCGCCCCACCACTGCGCGTAGCTGCCGGCCAGTTCCAGCACGGGCCAGTCACTGCCCCACACCACACGCTGCTCACCAAAACTTTTGAGCACGCGCTTGCCCCAGCGCGTGACAGCGCCGGCAGCCGGCTTCGGCCCGGCCTCGGTCATCAGGCCCGACAGTTTGCAATAGGCCTGTGTCTCGCCGGCAACGCGCAGCATGTCGTCGGCCCAAGGCTGCCACTGGCCCGCAGCGATGTCAGGTTTGGCGGCATGGTCTATCACCATGCGCAAATCCGGGTGCCGGCGCGCCAGTGTCACGATATGCGGCAGGTGCACAGGCTTGACCAGCGCATCGAACACCAGGCCGCATTCCACCATCGCATGCAGGGCCGGCGCCAGCGCAGGCTGCAGTATCCATTGCGCATCGGCAATGTCCTGCAGCATCGGGCGCAGTCCCTTGAGCCGGGGGTGGCGGGCCAGCGCCGCTATGCGGGCAGGCGCGTCGGGCGCCAGCATGTCCACCCAGCCGACCACACCCAGCACACCGGGGCTCGCATCGGCCTGCGTCAGCAAAAAATGTGTTTCGGCTTCAGTGGCTGCGGCCTGCACCAGCACGCCGCCCCGCACACCCAATGGCGCAGACTGCGCCTGCCAGTCCTTCACGGCCACATCGCGGTAGATCGGCGCCAGCTCCGGTGTCAGCCAGCCGTAGTCATCACGCGCCAGCTGCCAGCAATGAAAGTGCGCGTCAATCACCGGAAACGATGTCATGGCGTCAGCACCTCGGCGGGCAGCAGGCCCTGCGTGCGCAGCGCTGTCCAGAACTCCGGCGGGATGGGGTGCGCCATCATGGCCACGGCGTCCGTCCATTCGCCGGCTTTGCGGGCACCCAGCATGAGGCTGTGCACGGCCGGGTGTGCCAGCGGAAACTGCAGCGCAGCGGCGCGCAGTGGAACACCGTGCGCTTCACAAACCCCTTCAATTTTCGCGGTCCGCTCCAGCCATTCGTGCGCGGCCGGCGCGTAGTTGAAAGTTGCAGCACCGCCGCGCGTCCCGGTAGCAAGAATGCCCGAGTTAAATGCACCACCCAGTGCGATGCGCACGCCGCGCGCCAGGCACTGCGGCAGCAAAACGGGCAGCGCACTGTGGTCCAGCAGGCTGTAGCGGCCGGCCAGCATCAGCACATCCAGCTCGGCTTCGCGCAATACGTCCAGTACGACGCCGACATCATTGGTGCCCAGCCCGATTGCGCGTACTAGGCCTTCGCGTTTCAGTTGCTGCAGTGCCGGCAACGTTTCGTCAATCAGCTGACGCAGCACAGTATTCGCATTGGTGCCATGGGTCTGTGCATCCGGGTCGTGAATGTAGACGCTGTCGAGCCGGGACATGCCCAGCCGCTGGAGGCTGTCTTCCACGCTGCGGCGCGTGCCCCCAGCGCTGAAGTCCCAATGCTGGTTAAAAGGCAGGATGTCGACATAGCCGTGCTGGGCGGTCGCGGCACGCCCGTCAGGTGTCAGGATGCGGCCGACCTTGCTGGACAGGGTGAAGCTGTCCCGTGGCCGCGAGCGCAGTGCGTCGCCCATCCGCCGCTCCGACAGCCCATGGCCGTAGTGCGGTGCCGTGTCAAAACTGCGGCAGCCGCCGGCCCAGGCGGCATCCACCAATGCCTTCGCCTCTTCGTTGCTGACGGCCGAAAACAGGTTCCCCAGCGGCGCGCCGCCGAGCCCGAGCCGAAGGGATGTGAGACTGGAAAAGGTGGAAGTCATTTCAACATGCCGGCAAACCGCAGTTCCGGGTAAACACCAATAAAAGTTCAGCAATGTTATAGCTAACATGTCAGTCATCCAACCCGGAGAAACCCGCAGCCTGAAAAGCCGGGCGGATCTGGGCTATTGCCTATCACTACCTCGCCCCCCAACGCATGCTCAAGAATATTCCGCCACTGTTGATCCCTGACGCACTGCATGGACTCTGCAGCATGGGCCATGGGGATGACGTCGCCATCGTGGACGCCAACTTTCCAGCCGCTGCCGTGGCGGCCCGGGGGGGCGCCCGGCTAGTGCAGTTGGCGGGCGTCACGTCGCCGCAGGCGCTGCAGGCCGTGCTGCAACTTCTGCCGCTGGACAACTACGTGCGCGACGCTGCCTGGACAATGCAGGTGGTGGGTGATGCCGGCGCTGTGCCCGCCCCTGTCGCCGAATTTTCCGCGCTGCTGGCCCAGGCGGCCGAGCGGCCAGCCGCCACGCTGGAACGGTTTGAGTTTTATGCGCGCACCGAAGCGGCCTTCCTGATCCTGCAGACGGGCGAGCAGCGCAAGTACGGCAACATCCTGCTGCGCAAGGGCGTCATATCCAGCGACGCGGGCTGACCCATGAGCAGTACGGCGCAAGCGCCTCACGCCCCGCCCATCAGCCTGCGCGCGCAGGCCTATGAGAGCTTTCAGCAGCAGATCGTCGATGCCAACATTCGCCCGGGGCAGTTTGTTTCGCAACGTGAGCTGATGCAGCTGCTGGGCATGCCGCTGGGCGCCGTGCGTGAGCTGATTCCCCGCCTGGAGGCTGAGGGCCTGCTCAAGACCGTGCCGCAGCGCGGCCTGCAGGTCGCCCACGTGGACCTCAAACTGATCAACAACGCATTTCAGCTGCGCCGCCTGCTGGAGCGCGAGGCCGCCACCCGCTTTGTCACCACCGTGTCGGACGCCGACCTCGCAGCCATCGAGCAGGCACACCTGAACATCGTCAAGCGTGCGCGGAAAAAGGCCATTGACGACAGCCTGCTCAAGGACGCCACCGCGGTGGATTGGGGCCTGCACGACCTGATGATCGACGCACTGGGCAATGAGCTGATCTCCGAGGTCTACCGCATCAACAGCCTGCGGGTGCGGCTGATCAAGCTCGAAGGCTCGACCCTTTCACCCGACGTGCTGATTCCAGCGATGGAAGAGCACCTCTGGTTTATCGACGCCCTCAAGCGGCGCGACGCGCCTGCCGTGATCGAACGCCTGAGCCACCACATTGAAAGCGCGCACCGACGTGTGCTAGGACTGCCGCGGCCCGATATGCCGTGGTCTTTGGAGACCCCTGAATGACGAGTTCTTTCCCCGCCGCCGAAAAATCGTTTCGCGGTATCTGGCCCGCCCTGCTGACGCCACTCACGGCCGACCTGAACATTGACCACGCAAAATTCGCAGCCCATTGCAAGGCGTTGATCGCCAGCGGTTGCCCCGGTGTGACCGCTTTCGGCACCACTGGCGAAGGACCGTCTTTTTCCCTGGCCGAGCGCAAGGAAGCCATTGACCAGCTCATCAAGAACGGCATCCCGGCCGCGCAGATCATGGTGTCAACCAGCTGCGCCGCCCTGCCCGAAACGCTGGAGCTGACGCGCCACGCCGTCAAGGCGGGGGTGCACGGCTGCCTGATGCTGCCGCCGTTTTTCCTCAAGGGCGTGTCCGACCAGGGCATCATCGACAGCTACCGCTTTGTGATCGACGGCATGGCCGGCACACCCTTCAAGCTATACCTGTATCACATCCCCCAGGTCACGGGCGTTCCGCTGTCGCACCATGTGATCAGCACGCTCAAGAAGCAGTACCCGGACACCATCGTGGGCATCAAGGACAGCGCCTGCACCACCGCACATTCGGTCGGCCTGTCCGATGCGTTCATGAAGGAGATGACGGTGTATGTCGGGTTCGAGCCCGACCTGCCGGAGATGGGCCGCCGCGGCAGCACCGGCGCCATCAGCGGCCTGGCCAATTTCATGCCGCGCCTGGTCAAGCGGCTGGTCACGGAGCCCGACGCCCCCACTACCCCCGCTGAACGCGAACGCGTTGTCGAGCTCATCGGCATGCTGGGACCCTATTCACTGATGCCCGCACTCAAGGGGATCATGGCCATGCTGAGCGGCGACAAGACCTGGCTGCGCGTGCGCGCACCGCTGGTAGCTTTGACACCCGATGAATACACGGCACTGGAAAAAACCATCAGCGCCTTCGGGGTTAATACAAAATCCGAGTGACGCCACGCCGGGCTGGTCCCGGTACGGTTTCGATAATTTCACGCGACTTAACGACAAAGTAAGGAGACAACATGACAGCTTCCCTCAAAGGTATTTTCCGCCGCAGCCTGCTGGGCACCGCTTCCGCCGTGCTGCTGATGGGCGCCCTGCTGCCCGCCGCACAGGCACAGAACAAGGTCGTGCTGCGCGTTTCCACGCCGGCCGTGCCGGATGACTGGCACGCCAAGATGTGGACGGTCTTCAAGGAGAACCTTGAAAAAAGCGCGCCCGGCGAGTTCGACGTGCAGATCAACCTGAATGCATCGCTCTTCAAGCAGGGCACAGAGCCAGCCGCCATGGCGCGCGGCAACCTTGAGCTGTCGTCGATTTCCGCTTTTGACATCGCCAAGCTGATTCCCGAGTTCTCGATCTTCACGGCCGGTTATATCGTGCGCGACCCGGACCACCAGCAAAAGGTGTTCAACGGCCCCATCGGCACCGAGATGTTCAAGCTGGTCTCCGAAAAAATGGAAGTGACGCCGCTGTCCACCGTGTACCTCGGCACACGCCAGGTCAACCTGCGCGAAGCTCGCAACGTCAAGGTTCCGGCTGACCTCAAAGGCGTGAAGCTGCGCATGCCAGGCTCCAAGGAATGGCTGTTCCTGGGTGAGGCACTGGGCGCCACGCCCACGCCGCTGGCCTTTGGCGAGGTTTACCTGGGCCTGAAGACCGGCACCATCGACGGCCAGGACAACCCCCTGCCCTCCGTGCGCGCGGCGAAATTCTATGAAGTGACCAAGCAGATCGTGCTGACCAGCCATCTGGTGGACGGCATCTTCATTGCGATTTCGAACAAGGCTTACAACGCCATGAACGCGACGCAAAAAACCAAGGTCAAGGCGGCTGCACAGGCTGCTTCCGCCTACAACAATGAAAACCGCATCAAGGAAGAAGGCCAGCTCGTCGAATTCTTCAAGAAGGAAGGCCTGACCGTTACGACACCCGATGTGGACGCTTTCCGCAAGACGGTGCAGACGACTTACCAGAACTCCGAGTACGCCAAGGCGTGGCCCAAAGGCCTGCTTGAGCGCATCAACAGCACGAAGTAATTCCTGCAGAGTTCCCTGAAAACAACCATGAAAAGCTGGCTCCAAAAAACCGCCAATCTGATTGGCGGCGGACTCTTCCTGACCCTGTTCATCGTGTTCGTGATCCAGATCACGGCGCGGTTTTTCTTCAACAAGCCGCTGGCCTGGACGGATGAGGCAGCCGTGATCCTCTATGTCTGGGTCATCCTGTGGGCCGCCGCCGTGGTGGTGCCTGAGCGCGAGCATGTGGTGTTCGACCTGGTCTGGAACAACATGCCCTACCGCGGCCGCCAGGCCATGGCGATTACCGGCAACCTGATCGTGGGTGGCCTGGCGGCCTGGGGCATTCCGGGCTGCTGGGACTATGTGCATTTCATGGCCCGCGAAGGAACGCCCGTGCTGGGCGTGTCTTTCCAATGGGTTTTCATGCCTTTTGTGCTGCTGCTTGCTGCTCTGGCGGTGCGCTCGGCCTGGGCGATCTGGAACGCGATCCGGGGCAAGGGTCTTGAAGCGGAGCTGCGGATATGACAAGCGCTATCTGGGTATTGGTTGGGGTACTGGCGGGCGGCATGCTGCTGCGCATGCCCATCGGTTTTTCGATGATCGCGGCGGGCATCGGCTACCTCGTGGTCAAGGGACAGGACATCGGCCTGGTGGCCGAGCAAATCGGCAACGGCCTTTACAACAGCTACGTGCTGCTGGCGGTGCCGCTTTTTGTGTTCGCCGCCAACATCATGAACGCGGGCACGGTCAGTGAACGGATTTTTGACTTCTGCCGCATCCTGGTGGGCCGCTTTCGCGGCGGCCTGGCGCAGGTGGACATTTTGGTCAGCGTGATTTTCTCGGGCATGAGCGGCAGTGCAATCGCCGACGCGGCCGGTCCCGGCCTGGTCACGATTCGCCAGATGCTGAAAAAACCGGAATACACGCGCGGCTTTGCCGGCGCGGTGGTGGTGGCCAGCGCCACGCTGGGCCCCATCATCCCGCCGTCGATCCCCATGGTGATTTACGCGCTGGTGTCGGGCGCTTCGGTCGGCGCGCTCTTCCTGGGCGGCGTGGTGCCGGGCTTCCTGATGGCCGGGCTGATGATGGGCGTGGTCGCGGTCATCGCGAAAAAGCGCAACATGCCACGCGACGAACCTGTGCCACGCTCGGAATGGGCCGGCCTGATCTTCCGTGGTGCGCTGCCGTTGTCCATGCCCATCGTGCTGCTGGGCGGCATTTACTCCGGCATCTTCACGCCGACCGAAGCCGCCGCCGTGGCCGCGCTGCATGCATTGATCCTGGCGGCGCTGGTGTTCCGCGCATTGACGTGGCGCAGCTTCTGGGTCGTGGTCATGGAATCCACACGCGCCAGCGCGGTGATCACCATGATCCTGGCCGGCTCCTTCATGCTCAACTACGCCTTCACCGCCGAAGGCGTGCCGCAGGCCATGGCCGCGTGGGTCGACAGCATGCATTTTTCACAGATCGGCTTTTTGCTGATGGTGAACGTCATGTTCCTGGTGCTGGGCTGCTTCCTCGATGTGTCAGTGCTGCTGCTGGTGTTTGTGCCCATGCTGCTGCCGGCGGCCAAGCTGCTGGGCGTCGACCTGGTGCACTTCGGCGTGCTGGTCGTGCTCAACATGATGATCGGGCTGATCCACCCACCTTTCGGCATGCTGCTGTTCGTGACGAAAGCCCTTACCGGCATTCCCATCGGCGAAATGATGAAGGAAGGCTGGCCTTTCCTCGTCATGCTTCTGCTGTTGTTGCTGGCCATGACGTGCTTTCCCCAAATCGTTCTGTGGCTACCGCAAACCATGGGTTATGGAGCCAAATAAATGAGCGCCAGGGCTGACGAAGACGCCGATGTCGTTTGCGTTGCCAGCTGGAACGCTGACCTTATCTCCCGCGTCGAGCGGCCCATCGCGCGCGGTGAAACGCTGATGGCCACCGATTTCAGCATCAGCCCGGGCGGCAAGGGCAGCAATGCGGCAGTGGCCGCTGCCCGACAGGGCGCGCGCGTGGCACTGATCGCACGCATCGGGAACGACGACTTCGGGCGCATGGGGATGAAGCTTTGGCAGGACGAAGGCATAGCCACCACACACGTCGAACAGGTAGCCGGTGAGCGCAGCGGTGTTGCGCAAATTCTCGTCTACGAGGACGGCGACAACAGCATTGCGGTGTATCCCGGTGCCGGCAAAGGCCTGGCCGCGCGGCATGCGCAGGCCGCGCAGCAGGTGCTGGGCGCTTGCCGCGTCGTGATGGCTTCGTGCGAGGTGCCTGCAGACGCCACGCTGGAGGCGTTTCGCCTGGCCCGCGGGGCAGGCGCCATCACCATACTGAACCCCGCACCTGCTCGCCCCCTGTCAGACGAGCTTCTGGCGCTGGTCGATGTGCTCACGCCCAATGAACATGAACTCTACCTGCTGGCCGGTGCAGCGCCTGCCGGTTCGGTGGACGACGCTGCCCTGCGGTTGCTCAACCGCGGTACACGCGCCGTGCTCGTCACGCTGGGCGCTGACGGCTGCCGGCTCTTCCAGGCCGGCAAGCCGCCCGTTTCACTGCCGGGCCGCCCCATGGCAGTGCGCGACACCATAGGCGCGGGCGATACCTTCACCGGCGCGCTGGCCGCTGCGCTGGCGCGCGGAGAACCGCTGTCTGTTGCCATGCAGTGGGGCAACGCGGCTGCCGCGTTGTCCGTTACGCGGCACGGCGCCATCGACGGCATGCCGTCCTCCGCAGAAACCGCGGCGTTGCTTGCGTAGTCGTTGTTATTAAAAAAATGGCTGTAGCCCAATGAAAACGGGCGCAAGCAGCTATTAAAACAATAGCGACAGGCCAATTCAGCTCGACTTCCTGTTGTTGCCCGCAACCGTGTAGGCCAATCGCCGCTTTACCGGATATTTACGCGCCTCTTTCAGGCGCTTTATCTGCGCCCCCAGGGCTTGCAGTGATAATTATTGTGCGCCGTCAGGTGGACCCGAGGGCTTTGGCTGCCGGCGCATGAATCACCATCAAACACAAAAAAATGCTGCGCCGGCCCGTCTGGCGTAGCGGGCACCAAGGACAGCTGATGGACCCGAAAGCCGAGACGCCGGAAAGCGGCGCCCCTACCCCATCCCGTAAACGACTGAGCCGCCGCGCGTCCATCATCGGCAGCGTGATCGCCGTGCTGGCACTGGCCGGCACCGGCTGGCTGGCCTGGCACCTCACCCATCCCTCCACAGACACTCCAACCGGCGGCGGCCCAGGCGGTCCTGGCGGAGCCTTCAGGCGCGGCGCACCGGCCACCACGGTAGGCGTCGCCACCGCCGAGAAGGCCAGCATCCCGATCGTCCTGGAAGCCCTGGGCACCGTCACTCCCCAGGCCACGGTCAGGGTGCGGCCACAGGTTTCCGGCGTGATGGAAAAGGTTTTGTTCAAGGAAGGCCAGATGGTCAAGGCTGGTGAACTACTGGCCACCATCGACCCGCGCCAGTTTGAGATGGCTCTGATGCAGGCCGTGGGCCAGCGCCAGCGCGACGAGGCCCAGCTGGACAGCGCCCGCGTCACCCTGCAGCGCTTCAAGACCCTGCTCGAGCAGGACTCGATTGCACGGCAGAAAGTCGACACGCAGGCCGCACTGGTCAAGCAGCTGGAAGGCACAGTCGTCATCGACAAGGCCAACGAAGGCACAGCGCGGCTCAACCTGGGCTACACCCGCGTGGTGGCACCCGTCAGCGGGCGCGTGGGCCTGCGCACTGTGGACGTCGGCAATGTGGTGAGCAACAGCGACGCCAACGGCATTGCGCTGATTACCCAGGTCAGCCCGATTGACGTGGTCTTCTCCGTCCCGCAGGACCGGGCGGGCGAGCTGCAGCAAAACGCCGCTGGAAGCACTGCCATGAAAGTCGTTGCGCTGGACCGCACGCGCACCGCCACACTCGATACCGGCGTTTTTGCCTCGCTCGATAACCAGGTGGACACCACCACTGGCACCGTCCGGGCCAAGGCGCGCTTTGCCAATAGCAAGCTCACGCTGTTCCCCAGCCAGTTCGTGAACGTGCAGCTGCAGGTCAAGACACTGGAAGACGCGGTGGTGGTGCCCGTCACCGCCGTACGCCTAGGCAGCACCGGCGACTACGTATATGTGCTGAACGCCGCCGACCGTACGGTGTCCCTGCGGCCGGTGCAGCGCGGCCAGGCCACAGCCGAAAAAATCGTGATCACCTCCGGGCTAAAGGCCGGCGAGCGCGTGATCACCGAAGGCGCCGACCGCCTGAAAGACGGCGCCAGTGTGGTGCTGCCGGGCGACGCACCCGGCGCCGGCATGGGCGGCAAACGCCGCGGCGCCAGTGCACCAGGCGGCGGCGCTTCCGCGGCCGGGCGCCAGCGCCCCGCATCCGACTCCGCCGGCAGCGCACCGGTAGCGGCACCTTCCACGCCGCCGGCAGCAGCACTGCAGCCCGGCGCTGCGCCGCCTTCCATCGCCGGCCCCACGGCCGAGCAGCGCCAGCGCATGCTCGACCAGGTCAAGGACGACCCGGTCGCGCTGGAACGCCGCAAGCGCTTCCTGGAGCAGATCGACAAGGGCGACCCGGAAGCCCTGGCGCGCTGGCAAGGCATGAAGGACCGCCGCCAGGGCGAACGGCCGGTGCAATGACCCGGGACTCTCACGAATGAGCCGCCGGGCCGTTCCCAAGGCAAATAGCATCGCAGTGCGAAGCACGAAGGTTATTGAATGAGCCCCTCACGCCCCTTTATCCTGCGCCCGGTAGCCACTTCGCTGCTGATGGTGGCCATCGTGCTGGCCGGCCTGGTGGGTTTCAAGTTTTTGCCGCTGTCGGCGTTGCCGCAGGTCGACTACCCCACCATCCAGGTGCAGACGCTGTATCCCGGCGCGAGCCCGGAAGTGATGGCGCAGACCGTGACAGCGCCGCTGGAACGCCAGTTCGGCCAGATGGCCGGCCTCTCGCGCATGAGCTCCACCAGCGCCGCTGGTGTCTCCATCGTCACGTTGCAGTTCGGCCTGGGCCTGGCGCTGGACGTCGCCGAGCAGCAGGTGCAGGCCGCCATTAACGCCGGCGGTTCCTTGTTGCCGGCTGACCTGCCCGCCCCGCCCGTCTATGCCAAGGTCAACCCGGCCGATGCCCCGGTGCTGACACTGGCCATCACCTCCGACACCATGCCGCTGACGGAGGTGCAGAACATCGTCAACACCCGGCTGGCCCTGAAGATCAGCCAGGTCAATGGCGTGGGGCTGGTGTCACTCAGTGGCGGGCAGCGTCCCGCAGTGCGCATCCAGGCCGACACGCGGGCGCTGGCTTCCTACGGCCTCGGGCTTGATTCACTGCGCACTGCGATCTCCGCAGCCAATGCCAACGGCGCCAAGGGCAGCATCGACGGACCCACGCGGTCCTATTCGATCAATTCCAACGACCAGCTGGTCGCCGCGGCCGACTACAAAAACCTCATCATTGCCTTTCGCAACGGCGCGGCGGTACGCGTGTCCGACGTGGCACAGGTGGTGGACAGCGCCGAGAACATCAAGCTGGGCGCATGGTCTGGTCTGAAACCAGCCATCATCCTCAATGTGCAGCGCCAGCCCGGCGCCAACGTCATTGCCACGGTGGATGCCATCAAGGCACGCCTGCCCGAACTGCAGGCCGGCCTGCCCACCTCCCTCAGGGTCGATGTTCTGAGCGATCGCACGACCGGCATACGCGCTTCGGTGATGCATGTGGAAATTGAACTGCTGCTGGCCGTGCTGCTGGTCGTGCTGGTGATCTTTGCTTTCCTGCACAGCCTGCGCGCCACCGTGATCGCCAGCCTTGCCGTGCCGATTTCACTCGTCGGCACCTGCGGCCTGATGTACCTGCTGGGCTACAGCCTCAACAACCTGAGCCTGATGGCGCTCACGATCGCCACCGGCTTTGTGGTGGACGACGCAATCGTGATGATCGAAAACATCTCGCGCTACATCGAGGAAGGTGAAGAGCCGATGGCTGCCGCCCTCAAGGGTGCGACGCAGATCGGGTTCACCATCATCTCGCTGACGGTGTCGCTGATCGCGGTTCTGATTCCGCTGCTGTTCATGGGCGATGTGGTCGGCCGGCTGTTCCGCGAGTTTGCCGTGACGCTGGCCATCACCATCCTGATCTCGGCCGTGGTGTCGCTCACCCTCGTTCCCATGATGTCGGCGAGATGGCTCAAGCACGTGCCGGAAACGGCGGGCGAAGGCCGCATGGCCCAGGCGGGCGCGCGGCTCCAGCTTTTTTTTGACGACGTGATCGCACGCTACGACGTGTGGCTCACCTGGGTGCTCAAACGCCAGGGCGCCACGCTGCTGGTGGCGCTGGCCACCCTGCTGCTCACGGTGTTGCTGTATGTACTGATCCCCAAGGGCCTGTTCCCGACGCAGGACACCGGCCAGCTGCAGGCTCGCGTGGAAACCGCACAGTCGGTGTCCTACGACCGCATGGCCGCGCTGCAGCAGGCCACGGCCAAGGCCATCCTGGAAGACCCCGACGTCGAGACGCTGAGCTCCTTCATTGGTGTGGATGCGGCCAACAACACCATGCTGCATACCGGCCGCATGCTGATCAACCTGAAAAAAGAGCGCACCGGCAGCCAGCAGGAAACCATGGACCGGCTGCAGCGGCGAGCCGCCGCGGTAGCCGGGGTTACTCTGTACCTTCAACCCACGCAAGACCTGACCATCGACGCTGAAACCGGGCCCACGCAGTTCCGCGTATCGCTCGAAGGCTCGAACAACGCCACCGTAGTGGAATGGGCCAACAAACTCACGCAGCGCATGCGGCAGCTCGAAAGCCTGCGCAACGTGTCGTCCGATGCAGGCTCCAGCGGCGCAGGGGCCTACATCACGGTAGACCGCGATACCGCGTCGCGCCTGGCCGTCACGACCTCGTCCATTGACGACGCGCTTTACAGCGCATTCGGCCAGCGCATTGTCTCGACCATCTTCACCGAGACCAACCAGTACCGCGTGATCCTCGAAGCCATGCCCGACTCCTTGCGTACGCCCGCATCGCTGGGCAGCCTGCAACTCAAAACCGGCTCCGGCACGCCAACACCGCTGTCGGCCATCGCCACCATCACGGAGCAAGCGGCCCCGCTGCAGGTTACCCGCGTGGCCCAGTACCCGGCCACCACACTGGGTTTTGACACGGCGCCCGGCGTCTCGCTGGGCAAGGCGGTCGACGAGATCCGTCAGGCCGCCAAAGACATCGCCATGCCAGCCAGCGTGACCATGACTTTTCTGGGTGCGGCGGGTGCCTACCAGGCCTCGCTGTCCAACCAGCTCTGGCTCATCCTGGCGGCCGTGATCTGCGTCTACATCGTGCTGGGTGTGCTGTATGAAAGCTACATCCACCCGCTGACGATCCTCTCGACCCTGCCCTCCGCCGGCGTGGGCGCGCTGCTGGCGCTGATGATCAGCGGGTCAGGCCTTGGGGTGATCGGCATCATTGGCATCATCCTGCTGATCGGCATCGTGAAGAAGAACGCCATCATGATGATCGACTTCGCGATCGACGCCGAACGCAACCAGGACAAATCGCCGCAGGACGCCATCCACCAGGCCGCGTTGCTGCGCTTTCGGCCCATCCTGATGACCACGCTGGCCGCGCTGTTTGCCGCTGTGCCTCTGATGCTGGGCTTCGGCGAAGGCGCTGAATTGCGGAGGCCTCTGGGGTTGGCGATTTTTGGCGGGTTGATTGTGAGTCAGGTGCTCACGCTGTTTACGACGCCGGTGATTTATCTGGCGTTTGACCGGTTGGGGCGGAGGTTTCGGGGGAAAGGGAAAGAGAAGGAGGTTTCCGCGTGAGGCCTGTTGCTCTTTCGTTCTTTCGGGGTGTGCTTTGTCCCGGGGCCGGGGTTGCCGGCGGCAACTCACTTTCTTTTGCTTCGCCAAAAGAAAGTAAGCAAAGAAAAGGCGACCCTGGTTCCTGCGTCCCCTGTGCTTCGCTCCGGGGCAACCTGCGGTGCTCGGTCCAGCCGGGGTCAAAAACAACTCGCCTTCGGCTCAAACAAGTTTTTGCCCTGATCCGTCTGGCCCTGCGCTCCTCGGCGCATCCACAAGGGGGTGGAAACAGAAATACCGAACAGCCCACTGCCGAATGCCGGAATCCGAACACCAGAAGAAACAAGGACACGCCATGGCGTGTCCTTGTTGGTATTTGTCTTCGGTCCCCGTTCCCGATCGCCCCTTTTGTATGCGCCGAGGAGCGCAGGGTCAGGCGGATCAGGGATCGCGATTGTCTGAGCCGAAGGCGAGTTCGAGCGAGACCCCGCCTGGACCGAGCACCGCAGGTTGCCCGTAGCGAAGCGGAGGGACGCAGACAGCAGGGTCGCCTTTTCTTTTGCTTACTTTTCTTTTGGCGAAGCAAAAGAAAAGTGAGTAGCCGCCGGGCTACCCCCGGCCAGCTACCCTCAGCAAAAATTCCCGCCGTTCGAACAAAAGTCACCTTCGTCACGGCCAGCGTGGGAGCCACGCCATGAACCTCTCCGAACCGTTCGTCCGCCGCCCGGTAGCCACAGTCCTCCTCACCATAGGCCTGGCCTTGGCGGGCATCGCCGCATTCTTCGTCTTGCCGGTCTCACCGCTGCCGCAAGTCGATTTCCCGGTGATCTCGGTCAGCGCCTCGTTGCCGGGGGCCAGTCCCTCCACCATGGCCAGCAGTGTGGCGACGCCGCTGGAGCGGCGCCTCGGCGTGATCGCGGGCGTCAATGAGATGACGTCCAACAGCAGCAACGGCTCAACCCGTGTCAGCCTGCAGTTTGACCTGAACCGCAAGATCGACGCGGCAGCGCGCGAGGTGCAGGCCGCCATCAACGCCTCGCGCGCCGACCTCCCTGCCACACTGCGCAGCAACCCGACCTACCGCAAAGCCAACCCGGCTTCGGCGCCGGTCATCATCCTGGCGCTCACGTCAAAGACTCGCTCACCGGGCCAGATCTATGACGAGGTCTCCAACCTCGTGCAGCAAAAAATCGCCCAGGTACCCGGGGTCGGCGACGTGGAGCTTGGCGGCGGCTCGTTGCCGGCGGTGCGCGTGGAACTGCTGCCGTTTGCACTCAACCGCTATGGTGTCGCCATGGAAGACGTGCGTGCAGCCCTGCAGGCATCGAACGCCAACCGGCCCAAGGGTGCGATCGAAGGCAACGGCCAGCGCTTCCAGATTTACTCAGGCTCCAACACCGCCAGCGGCGGGCTCAAGGCCGCCGACTACCGCAATCTCGTCGTAGCCTGGCGCAACAACGCCGCCATCCGGCTGCAGGACGTGGCCGAGGTACAGGACGGCGTGGAAAACATCAACACGCTCGGCCTTTTCAACGGCGAGCCGGCGGTGATCGTGCTGGTCACGCGCCAGCCCGATGCCAATGTGATTGCCACTGTCGACGGCGTGCGCGCCCTGATTCCCGAGCTGCAGGCCGCCCTGCCGCAGGACGTGCAGTTGCAGGTGGCATCCGATAGCACCAACTCCATCCGTGCCTCGCTGCACGAGATCGAAGTCACGCTGCTGATTTCCATCGTGCTGGTGGTGCTGGTGGTCAGTGCATTCCTGCGCAGCGCCCGTGCCACCATCATCCCGGCCGCGGCCACTGTCGTCTCCTTGCTGGGCACCTTCGGCGTGATGTACCTGCTGGGCTTTTCACTCAACAACCTGAGCCTGATGGCACTCACCGTGGCCACCGGCTTCGTGGTGGACGACGCCATCGTGGTTCTGGAAAACACCAGCCGACACATCGAGGCCGGCATGGACCGCTTCAAGGCCGCGTTGCTGGGTGCGCGCGAGGTCGGCTTCACCGTGCTGTCGATCAGCCTGTCGCTGGTGGCCGTCTTTATCCCGCTGCTCTTCATGGGCGGGCAGGTAGGCCGGCTGTTCCGCGAATTCGCAGTCACGCTGTCTGCTGCGGTGATGATTTCGCTAGTCATCTCGCTGACCACCACGCCCATGATGTGCGCCTGGCTTCTGAGGCCTGACGCGCACGAGAAGAAGCCAGGGCGTTTTGCTTTTGTGGGGCGCTGGTTCGAGCGTGCCTTCAACCGCGTGCACCGCAGCTACGAAGTGAGCCTGGACTGGGCCCTGCACAGCAAACTGCTGGTGATGCTGATACTGGTGGCGGTCATCGGGCTCAACGGTTTTCTCTTTGTCAAGGCGCCCAAGGGTTTCTTTCCGCAACAGGACACCGGGCAGATCAACGGCGGCCTGCGCGCCGACCGCAGCATTTCGTTCCAGGCCCTCCAGGCCAAGCTCAAGCAGCTGGTCGACATCATCCGCGCCGACCCGGCCGTGGACACCGTGGTGGGCTTTACTGGTGGTTCCCGCGCCGGCGGAGGCTTCATGTTCATCAACCTCAAGCCGGTGGGGCAACGCGACGTGGCCGGCCAGGCCGTGATTGCGAGGCTGCGCCCGCAGCTGGCACGGGTGACCGGGGTCAGCCTTTTCCTGAACCCCGTGCAGGACCTGCGCGGAGGTGGCCGCCAGACCAACTCGACCTACCAGTACACGCTCAAAAGCGACAACGCGGCCGACTTGCGCGTATGGGCCACACGCCTGGCAGACCAGATGAAACTGCAGCCCGCCCTGACCGACGTGGACACCGACCAGCAGGAAAACGGCGTGGAAACCATGGTCACCGTGGACAAGGAAAGCGCGGCACGCCTGGGCATCAGTTCACGCGATGTGGACAACGCACTCTATGACGGCTTCGGCCAGCGCCAGGTGGCCACGATATACGCCGAGCTCAACCAGTACCACGTGATCATGGAAGTGGCGCCGCGCTACACCCGCAGCCCCGAGTCGCTGAAAGATATTTACGTACCGGCCAAGGGGGCTGGAGGCAGCACAGCCAACAGCACCGGCACCCAGGCTGCAACCACGGTGGCCACCGCCACCTCTGTGGCCAATCCATCCCTGCGTGACTCTTCGTCGGGCCAGGTCCTGAGCGCCTCGGCCAGCACGATGGTGCCCCTGTCGGCCATCGCCACCTTCAGCGAAAACCCCACCGCCGCTTCGGTCAGCCACGAAGACGGCGAGCTTTCCACCACGGTTTCCTACAACCTCGCCGATGGCAGCACGCTGAGCGACGGCCAGGCCGCGGTGCACCAGGCGGAAGCCGACATCCGGCTGCCCAACAACGTGCGCGGCAGTTTTTCCGGCACGGCGCTCAATGCGCAGCAATCGCAAAACGAGCAGCCCCTCCTGATCCTCGCGGCGCTGGTGGTGATCTACATTGTGCTGGGCATCCTGTACGAAAGCCTGGTGCACCCCATCACGGTGTTGTCCACCCTGCCCTCGGCCGGTGTGGGCGCTGTGCTGGCCTTGCTGCTGTTCAAGCTGGATTTTTCCATCATCGCGCTGATCGGGCTGTTCCTGCTGATCGGCATCGTCAAGAAGAACGCCATCCTGATCATCGACTTCGCCCTGGAAGCCGAGCGGGCTCGTGGCCTTTCCGCGATTGAGGCTGTGCGCGAAGCCTGCCTGCTGCGCTTTCGCCCCATCCTGATGACCACGCTGGCCGCCATTCTGGGCGCGCTGCCGCTGGCCATCGGCTTCGGCGAAGGCGCCGAGCTGCGCCGACCGCTGGGCATCGCCATCATCGGCGGCCTGATCGCCAGCCAGCTGCTGACATTGCTCACCACACCGGTGGTCTATGTGCTGATGGACAAGCTGCGCCGGCGCAGTCCTTCCGAGCGCCAGCTCAGCCGTCACCCGGACGAGTCCGATGCGCCGCCGCCCGGCGCCCCGCTCCAACTGCAATGACTGACAACGCCATGAAACACTTTTCCGACACTCACCCCGCATACCGTTCACGCTTTCAGCTTCGCCTGCTGTGCGCTGCGCTGGTGCTTGCCGTTGGCGGCTGCGCGGTCGGCCCCGACTACCAGCGCCCGGCCACGGTCGACGTGAGCACCTACAAGGAAGCGCAAGGCTGGGTCGCGGCAATGCCCGCCGATACGTTGGAGCGCGGCCCGTGGTGGTCACTCTTCAAGGACCCGGTACTGGACCAGCTGGCATCGCGTGTGGAAGTGTCCAACCAGAACGTGGCGGTGGCTGTTGCCGCCTACGCGCAGGCGCGCGCCCTGGTGCGCGAGCAACGGGCATCGCTGTTCCCGACGGTTTCGCTGGATGGCAGCGCCAGCCGCTCGGGCAGCAGTAGCAGCAGCACGACGGGCAACAATGTCGGTGGCCGCGTGGGCAACAACTACCAGCTCAGCATTGGCGGCAGCTGGGAACCCGATGTATGGGGCCGCCTGGGCCGCACCGTGGACGGCGCGAAAGCCAGCGAACAGGCAAGCGCCGCCGACCTGGCTTCGGCCAAACTGTCGGCGCAGGGTGAACTGGCGACCAATTATTTGTCCTTGCGCCAGACAGACGCACAAAAGGCGCTGCTCAAGGACACGATTGACGGCTACAAGCGCGCGCTGGACATCACGCAGAACCGCTACAACGCCGGCATTGCCGCCAAAACCGATGTGCTGCAGGCGCAAACACAGCTGGCCAACGCGCAGGCCGACGACGCCGGCCTGGTGCGCCAGCGCGCCCAGCTGGAGCACGCCATCGCGGTGCTGGTCGGCGAAGCACCTGGCAATTTTTCGATTGTCCCTGTGGCCTGGAACCCTTCAGTGCCTGACGTGCCGGTCGGCATACCGTCCGAGCTGCTGCAGCGCCGCCCCGACATTGCCGCCGCCGAACGCCGCGTGGCCTCTGCCAATGAACAGATCGGCATCGCCAAGAGTGCTTATTACCCCAGCCTGTCGCTGAGCGCCTCGGCCGGCCAGGGCGCCAGCCGGGTGGCGGACCTCTTCAAGGCTTCCAGCAGCGTCTGGTCCATCGGCATCTCGGCCGCGCAAGTCCTCTTCAATGCGGGAGCCACCGGCGCACGCGTGGAAGGCGCCGAGGCATCCCACCAGCAGGCAGTGGCGCGCTACCGCCAGGCCGTGCTGGCCGCCTTCCAGGACGTGGAAGACCAGCTGTCGGCTACACGCGTGCTGCTGACCCAGCAGGAACTGCGCCGCCAGGCGTCACAGGCCGCCGACCAGGTCGAGCAGCAGGTGCTCAACCGCTACCGCAGCGGCCAGGTGAGCTACACCGAAGTCATCACCGCCCAGGCCACCGCGCTGAGCGCGCGCCGCGCACTGGTGCAAGCCATGGCCGACCGCCAGACCACGGCGGTGGCGCTGATTCAGTCGCTGGGCGGGGGTTGGCAAACGGGGCAATAAATTGCATGACCCAGCGGACCCAACAGCGTGCCGCGTTTATGCGGTGTGTTAAAGCGCCTGACCATCAGAACAGCTCAGGCCACCGCAACCGTGTATGGTGTCCCTGGGCAAAGCTTGCGGCATGCTCACCACTCCCGTTAGCGGGTCGTAGCCAATACCGCGCAGATGCAGGGCCAGCGCGGCATCCATGGTCTGCGCATGCTGCGGAAACCACAGAGCGAGCTCCCTTGCCATATGGCGCAAAGACGTGAAATCCCCGGCCTGGGCCATGAGCAAGCCTTCTCGCATGACCTGCAGCACCACCTTGTGCTGCACAGTGTGGCAATTGGAGGATGAAAACCGCGTGTCCAGCATCCACCGGTCTTCGCGGCTGAAGTGCTCATCGGTGTGGTCCACCAGCGCTCGCCAGTGGCCCGGCAACGCATCATCCGCCGCGTTTTCTGCCAGCGCAAGCAACTCGACAAACTCCCGGTGAGTGTCATCCATCAGGGGGAGTCCGAGCACGAGGGCGTCTGACCATTGAAGATTCGGCATGTGTGCTTCCAATGTTGGCAATACGCCAAGCGTAAGCAATGGCACGGGGCAAAAGCTTGATCCAGGTCATGGAGTGTTCATCCATGACCACACACGCCGATTTCAATTTCTGTTCTTCGCTGGCATTGACGCATATTTCATAGCGGCCGGCGCTCACTCCGTGGACCAAGGCCCGCAATTTTCAGGAAATTTCTCCGCAGCGGATTGCCATCGGCCTCCGGCGGCTATTTCTGGTGCAGCGCCGCCAGGAAAAACCGTGCCGCGTCGCTCATCGGCCTGTCCTTGCGGGTGATGGAGCCAAACGCTTCCATCTTGTGCTGGATGAAGCAGGGCAGGATCTTGAGCAGGCCATGCCGGGCGTAGTTCTCGGCAATCGACTGCGGCATGACGCCCACCATGTCGGTTTCGGCAATCAGGTTGGTCGTCGTGAGGATGGACGCGGTTTCGATCAGGCCCTTGGGCGTGGGCGCCTGCAACATGCGGAACTCCTGCTCCAGCACCTCACGCATCGGGCTGCCTTTGGGCTGCAATATCCATGGGTAGTCCAGCAGGCTGGCAAACTTCACCGCCTTCTTTTGCCCCAGCGGATGGTGCACGCCAGCCACCACGGCCAGCGCCTCATTTTCAAGCGGGGTGAAGGCGTAGTCAGCCCGGTGCTCGTCGCGAATGCGCCCGATGGCAACGTCAAGCACGCCTTCGCGCAGCAGCTCGAACAGCCGGTCGCTGGTGTCCAGCATGACATCGACCGACAGCAGCGGGTAAGCTTTTTTGAGCGCGATGATCGCGTGTGTCAACAAGTTTGGCGACGGCGCCATGATGCTGCCGACCGACACCCGACCGGAGCTGCCCAGCTGCAGCTCGGCCAGCTCACGGGTCATGGACTCGATGGAACCGCGCATGCCGCGGAAATAGCGCAATGCGCTGGCGCCGGCCGGCGTGAGCTTTTGCCCGCGCCCCACCCGCTCGAACAGGCGCTGGCCCAGCGCGGACTCCAGCTCCTGGATCATCTTGGTGGCGGCCGGCTGGGTCATGCCCAGTTCCGCAGAAGCTTTGCGCAAGGTACCGTGTTCACCCACGGCCAGGATGAGTGCGACCTGGCGCATGCGCAGACGGTTGAGCAGCTGGGGAATGGAGGAGCCAGGTGAAGTGTCGGGCATCGGCGGTCTTTCAGGGGGTCAATTCAATTGATCACCATAGGTTATCAAATAATCAGGTATTTTCAATTTACGTTAAGTGTTGCCATCCCTACCATCGAGGCATTCGTTCAAGCTTTCCCGCACAAAGACCCGGAGACAAAGACAATGCCCCGCCTGAAACCCTTCACATTCCTCCCGGCGCTGCTGGCGGCTGCCGCGATGGCCGCCGCCTTCCCCGCGCTGGCGCAAGACTGGCCCAGCAAGCCGGTACGCATCCTGGTGGGCTCGGCCCCCGGCGGCGGCACCGACGCCATGGCCCGCGCGGTCGCAGACCGGCTGGGGCCCCTGCTCAAGCAGCCGGTGGTGGTCGAGAACCGCCCCGGCGCCTCCAACACGCTGGCGGCCGACCTGACGGCCAAGGCGACCGACGGCCATACCCTGCTGATGGGTGTTTCGACCGCGCATGCGATTGCCCCGCACCTGCTGAAACTCGGCTATGACAACAACAAGGACCTGGTGCCCGTGGTGTTTGTCGGCGCGGTGCCCAATGTGCTGGTGGTCAACAACGCCCTGCCGGTAGATTCGGTGCAGTCGCTCATCAAGCTGGCCAAATCAAAACCCGGCCAGCTCAACTACGCCACCAGCGGCTCGGGCAGCACGCAACACATCGCGGCCGAGCTCTTCAAGGACCAGGCCGGCGTTTTCATCACGCACATCCCCTATCGCGGCAGCGGCCCGGCGCTGATCGACCTCGTCGGCGGCCAGGTGCAGCTGAGCTTTGACACCATGCCCTCGGTGATCGGCCAGATCAAGAACGGCCGCATCAAACCATTGGCGGTGGCCAGCGCCAAACGCAACCCGCAGCTTCCCAATGTGCCGACCATGGCGGAAGCCGGCGTGAAGGGTGTCGAGATGAGCGCCTGGTACGGCATCTACATGCCGGCAGCCACGCCCAAGGCGGTGCAGGAGCGTGTCTACGCCGAGGTCACCAAGGTCCTGGCGATGCCGGAAACACAAACCCGCCTGGGCGCCATCGGCGCGGACCTGACGCCCATGACGCAGGCGCAGTTCGCGCAATTTCATAATGACGAGAACAAGCGCTATGGTGACCTGATCGCCAAGAAAAACATCAAGCTCGACTGAGCCCGACAAACCGACTTCACTGACTGGACCGACGCCATGAGCAACACGCCAACGCCTGCATACAAGCCCGTGATCGCCCTCACGCTGGGCGACGCAGCGGGCATAGGCCCTGAGCTGATCGCCCGGCTGCTGTCGCAGCCCGGCATCACCGATAGCGCCAACATCGTGCTACTGGGTGATGCCTGGCTCTGGCAGCAGGGCCAACTCATGGCAAAGCAGACGGTGGCAACGCAAGCTGTGACCAGTCTGGCCGAAGTGCGCGGCCGCGCCGACACACGCCTGCCGGCCTTCCTGCCCACAGACACGATTCAACCGGCACAAGTGCAGCGCAGCCAGGCGCTGGCCGCCTGCGGTGCGGCAGTGTTGCAGGTACTCAACCTCTGCATGGATGGCGCCAAACGCGGCGAGGTCGATGCCATCTGCTTCGCCCCCCTGAACAAGCAGGCCATGAAGCTGGGCGGCCTGAAGCATGAAGACGAGCTGCACCACTTTGCCGAGTACCTGGGCGTGACCGGCTACTTCTGCGAGTTCAATACGCTGGGCGACTTGTGGACCGCGCGTGTGTCTTCGCACATTCCGCTGAAAGACGCAGCGGCCATGCTCAGCAAGGAGCGCATCGTCGACGCGACCCGCTTGATTTACGCATCGCTCAAGGCCAGCGGCAACAACAGCCCCAAAGTAGCGATGGCGGCGTTCAACCCACATGGTGGCGACGGCGGTGTCTGCGGCCGCGAAGAAATCGACATCATCGAACCGGCGGTGGCCGAACTGCGAGCCGGCGGCGTGCCGGTAGACGGCCCCTTCCCGGCCGACACCATCTTCCTGAAAGCGCAGGCCGGCCAGTACCAGGCCATCGTCACCATGTACCACGACCAGGGCCAGATCGCCATCAAGCTCATGGGCTTCAGCAAGGGCGTCACCGTGCAGGGTGGCCTGCCGGTGCCCATCACCACGCCGGCGCATGGCACAGCGTATGACATCGCCGGCCAGGGCGTGGCCGATGTCAACGCCACGCTCAACGCTTTTCGCATCGCCTGCCGCATGGGAGGACGCCTGGCGGCGCCTCCCCAAAGAGAGTAATACGGCTCACCCCACCCCAACCCTCCCCTTCCAGGGGAGGGCTCGAAAGATTCATCTCACACAGGACCTTTAAATGAAGATCAAATCAGTTCGCGCACGTGTATTCGAGTGGAAAGGCAAGACCGTTCCACCACAAGGCAACTTCTGCTCCAACGCCATGGACCTGGTCTACTCAAAGACAGAGTCCATGAGCACTTTCCGCTTCCACTCCTGGACGGTGGTCGAAATCGAAACCGACGATGGCATCGTCGGCCTGGGCAACGTGGCGCTGGCGCCGCACATTGCCAAAGCCATCATCGACCAGTACCTCACGCCGCTGGTGCTGGGCCAGGACCCCTGGGACTACGAATACCTGTGGCAGCGCATGTACCGCAGCACCCACGCCTGGGGCCGCAAGGGTGTGACCATGGCCGCCATCTCCGCGGTGGATCTGGCGATCTGGGACATCCTGGGCAAGTCGGTCAACAAGCCGGTGTTCAAGCTGCTGGGCGGCCGCACCAAGGAAAAGATTCCCTGCTACTACTCCAAGCTCTACCGCACCGACATCAAGGCCATGCAGGACGAAGCGCAGAAATACCTGGACCAGGGTTTCACCATGTTCAAGTCGCGCTTTGGCTACGGCCCGGCGCACGGCACCAAGGGCGTAGCTGAAAACCTGAAAGCCGTCGAGGCGATCCGCGAAGTCATTGGTTACGACAACGACCTGATGATGGAGTGCTACATGGGCTGGAACCTGGAGTACGCCAAGCGCATGCTGCCCAAGCTGGAAAAATTTCAGCCGCGCTGGGTGGAAGAACCTGTCATTGCTGACGACATCGACGGTTATGCCGAGCTCAATCAGCTCACCAGCATCCCGATCTCGGGCGGTGAGCATGAATTCAGCCTTTATGGCTTCAAACAGCTGCTGGACAAGAAAGCCGTGTCGGTCGTGCAGTACGACACCAACCGTGTGGGCGGCATCACGGCGGCGCACAAGATCAACGCGTTGTGCGAGGCGTACAGCGTGCCGGTGATTCCGCACGCCGGGCAGATGCACAACTACCACCTGACCATGAGCACCCTCGCCTCGCCCATGAGCGAGTACTTTCCGATGTTCGACGTGGAAGTTGGCAACGAGCTGTTCTATTACATCTTTGACGGAGAACCGGTGGCGGAGAACGGCTTCCTGCAGCTCGATGACAACAAGCCCGGCCTGGGCCTGACGATGAAGACCGAGTTCCTCAAAGACTTCAACATCGTCGAATGATCGGCATGAAAGCAAGATACACGGGCGTGTTCCCGGTGGTTCCCACCACTTTCACTGATGCGGGCGAGCTCGATCTGGAAAGCCAGAAGCGCTGTGTTGATTTCATGATCGATGCGGGATCGACGGGCCTGTGCATCCTGGCCAATTTCTCGGAACAGTTTGTACTGTCCGATGACGAGCGGGAAGTCCTCACCGCGGCCATCCTCAAGCACGTAGCGGGCCGCGTGCCGGTGATTGTGACGACCACGCATTTCGGCACCCGGGTGTGCGCCGAACGCAGCCGCCGCGCGCAGGACCTGGGCGCGGCCATGGTCATGGTGATGCCGCCGTACCACGGTGCCACCATCCGCGTGACGGAAGAAAAGACTTATGAGTTCTTCGCCACGCTGTCGGCCGCCATTGACATTCCCATCATGGTCCAGGACGCACCTGTCAGCGGCACGACGCTGTCGGCAACCTTCCTGGCACGCATGGCCAAAGAGATCCGCAATGTGGCCTACTTCAAGATCGAAACGCCGGGTGCGGCCTCCAAGCTGCGCGAGTTGATTCGGCTGGGCGGCGACGCGATTGAAGGCCCGTGGGACGGCGAAGAAGCCATTACCCTGCTACCCGACCTGGAAGCCGGCGCCACCGGTGCAATGACAGGTGGCGGCTACCCGGACGGCATTCGCAGGATCATGGATGCATGGGTCGCCGGCAAGCGGGATGAAGCCATTACCGAATACACCCGCTGGCTGCCGCTGATCAACTATGAAAACCGCCAGGGCGGCATCTTGACGGCCAAGGCCTTGATGAAGGAAGGAAGCGTGATCGCCTGTGAAGCGCCGCGCCATCCGTTTCCCGCCATGCACCCTGAGGTTCGCAAGGGGTTGATCGCCACCGCGCAGCGGCTGGACCCGCTGGTGCTACGCTGGGGCAGGTAAACGGCTTTGGCCGGCCTCTTCACGCGTTCTCTTTCTCTCTCTTTCTTTCTCTTTCTCTGTTTCCTTTCAGGCTCCCCCATCTTCAGGACAACCATGCCCCTTCGGGAAACACTCTTGCTGGTGCAGAAATGCGCCCATACCTTCAGCTTTTACGACCTGGCCACCGGCCAGACGGAAGAACACATCGTCTTGCCCAACTTTCCGCACGAGTTCACGGTAGACCCGGTGCGCCGGCTTGCTTACGTGGGCCACTACGGCATCGAAACCGCCAGCCATCTGGGAGACGCAGGTGGGCACTCGGTCTTTGTGATTGACCTGGACAAACGCGAGCATGTGGCCACCCTGAACCTTTGGCCGTATTACCGGCCGCATGGCTTAACAGTGGACGGCCAGGGCCGCCTGTTCGTGATGTCTGAGGCGCACAACGTGTTGCTGCGCTTTTCAGACCCGGCAAAGGTGCATGTACCGGACCTGGCTGTGTCTTCGGGCGGCTACAAGACGCACCTGTTTGCGCTGACGCAAGATGCACAGACAGCTTATGCACTGAACCTGCTGTCGAACACCGTCACCAAAATCAAGCCGAACGATCCGACCTTCACACCGGTCGCCATGATGCCCGGCCCGGTGCCCGAGGGCAATGTGCTGTCGGCTGACGAGTCGCTGCTGTACGTGGCCAACCGCGGAGACGACACCATCGTCGCGGTCGACACAGCCAGCATGAAAGTCGTAGCCTCAGGCAAGACACGGCGCGACCCCAACCGGGTCTACCGCTTCCAGGGCGCGCAAGGCCAGGACCTGCTGCTCACCACCAACTCGGGCGAGCATTCGCTGTCGATATTCGGCCTGGACCTGCAGGAGCAGCGCTGCTTTGCCTTGCCCAGCAACCCGCTGGCCTTGTCGTTTCACCCGGTGGACCGGGCGGTCTACATCTCGTTTCAGGACGAGACGGTGCGCCGCCTCAATCTGGACAGCTTTGCGTTCGAGCAGGAAATCAGGACGCTGCGTGAGCCTGATTCGTCCTACGTCTGGCGGCATTGATTCAGCAAGGTCTGTATCCACTCCCGGTTCATGAAGAGCACAGGCACATCGCCCACCTCACTGCCCGCACCTGTGAAGGCGTTTACAGGGCCCGTCGTCGACGCACATCACCACCTGTGGGACCTGTCGAAAGGCCACTACCCCTGGTTGCAGGAAGCGTACGATCCTGGCGCCTTCTTCCTTGGCGACTACCGGCCGATTTGCCGGGATTTCCTCGCAACGGACTACCGGGCCGCTGTAGGGCCTTGCGACGTGGTGGCAACCGTGCATGTGGAAGCCGAGCGCAGCCGCCTTGAGCAGGTTGCAGAAACTGCATGGCTGCATGAGGTCAACGCCAGGCACGGGTTTCCGAATGCCATCGTGGCGCACGCCTGGTTTGACCGGCCTGATAGCGGGGAATGCCTCCTTGCGCAGTCGCAGTTTCCGCTGGTGCGCGGCATCCGCAGCAAACCTGTCACATCGGCCGCAGCGGACCAAAGCGTCAAAGGGCAGGCAGGCACCATGCAACACGAAAACTGGCTGCGCGGCTTTTCATTGCTGGAGAAATTCGGCCTGCGGTGGGACCTGCGCGTGCCCGCCTGGCACTTGCCCGAAGCGGCTACCGTGGCAGCGATGTTTCCGAAAGTGCCCATCGCCCTGAACCACCACGGCTTTGCCTGGGACCGCAGCGAAGAAGGCCTCAAACGCTGGCGCGGCTGGATGGAAACGCTGGCCCGGCAGGAAAACGTACACGTCAAGCTTTCCGAGTTCGGCCTGCGCGGCCAGCCTTGGGACTGGCACGAAAACGCGCGCATCGTGCGCGAGACGGTGGCCATTTTCGGCTGGCAGCGCTGCATGTTTGCCAGCAACTTTCCGGTGGCGGGCCTGCGCATAAACTATCCGGACCTGGTTGGCAGTGTGGCCGGCATGCTGGACCACCTGCCGGCAAACCAGCAACATGCGATGATGTGCGATAACGCCTTGCGTTTCTACGCGATTGATGTGGCGCCGCCTGTGGCATTCCCGCAACCTGCGCGCCCTCTCGCCCCTGATCAACCCTGATTTCTTCTGGAGCCACCTCATGTCCACCAAACACGACAACCTCATCGCCGGCCAATGGCTGGCCGGCAGCAGCTACAGCCCGAACCTGAACCCCAGTAATCTCGCCGACGTGATCGGCGAGTACACACAGGCCGACGCCGCAGGGCTGGATGCCGCCGTGCAGGCCGCACAGGCCGCCTTCCCGGCCTGGTCTACCTCGGGCATCCAGGCCCGTTCCGATGCGCTCGACAAGATCGGCACTGAAATCCTGGCACGCCGCGAAGAGCTGGGCACCCTGCTCTCGCGCGAAGAAGGCAAGACCAAACCTGAAGGCATTGGCGAAGCCACCCGCGCTGGCCACATCTTCAAATTCTTTGCCGGCGAATGCCTGCGCCTGGGCGGTGAAACCATGCCGTCGGTTCGCCCGGGCATCGGCGTGGAAATCACGCGTGAACCCGTGGGCGTCGTCGGCCTGATCACGCCGTGGAATTTCCCCATTGCCATCCCGGCCTGGAAGATTGCGCCGGCGCTGGCCTTCGGCAATTGCGTGGTGCTCAAGCCGGCAGACCTGGTTCCAGGCAGTGCCTGGGCCCTGGCCGAAATCATCTCGCGCTCAGGTATTCCGGCGGGCGTGTTCAACCTGGTGATGGGGCCCGGCCGCGTCATCGGCGATGCGCTGGTCAACCATCCGGGCGTCAATGCCATCAGCTTTACCGGCTCGGTCGGCGTGGGCAGCCGCATTGCTGAGGTTTGCGCGAAAAACCTCAAGAAGGTGCAGCTCGAAATGGGCGGCAAGAACCCGCAGGTCATCCTGGACGACGCCGACCTGACCCAGGCCGTGGAACTCAGCGCACAGAGCGCTTTTTACTCCACTGGGCAACGCTGCACAGCATCAAGCCGCCTCATCGTGACCGAAGGCATTTACCCTGCTTTCGTCAAGGCGCTTCAGGAACGCATGGCCCGCATCAAGGTGGGCGACGCCCTGACTGCCGGAACCGACATCGGCCCGGTTTCTTCACAAGCCCAGCTGGAGCAGGACTTAAGCTACATCGCCATCGGCCAGCAGGAAGGCGCGACCTTGTCATTTGGCGGTGACCGCGTACGTTGTCACACCGGCAGCGGCGCCGAAGGCTACTTCATGACACCAGCGCTTTTCAGCGAAAGCACCGCCGGCATGCGCATCAACCGCGAAGAAATTTTCGGTCCCGTTGCCAGCATCATCCGGGTGAAGGACTACGAGGCCGCACTCGCCGCTGCCAATGACACGCCATTCGGCCTGTCAGCTGGCATCGCCACCACCAGCCTCAAATACGCGACCCACTTCAAGCGCCACAGCCAGGCCGGCATGGTCATGGTGAACCTCCCAACCGCCGGTGTGGACTACCACGTGCCGTTTGGCGGCCGCAAGGGCTCCAGCTACGGCCCGCGTGAGCAGGGCAAGTATGCGCAGGAGTTTTTCACGACGGTGAAGACGGCATATACGCTGGCTTGAGGATCAAGAAGAGACGATGCCCGGCGCGGCACCGTCTCTCCAGGACGTGTCGCAACGGCGCTTCAGCCAGCCGGTGCAGAGCGCTGAAATATCTGATGCGAGGTAAAAGCTCCATAGAATCGGTCAGATCACCCTTCAGCTGCTCAACCAACCATCGACTCGCCCATGAAAGAATCCCAGTTCGGTTTCCAATACTCGTGGGCCGACCTTCAGCCTGTTCGCGCATTGACAGTGATCGTGTTTGGCGCGCAGATTGCTGGTGCGCTTGCCGGCCTGGCATTTCCACAGTTCCCCCGTTGGTTTGAAAGTTTGTGGTTTGGCGCGGCTATTGCGACCTTCCCTGCTTTCCTGGTGGGACTGGCAGTTCAAGCCAGGCTTCGTCCCGGAAGCCTCGCCGAAAATCGCGTCATGGTTCGCCGCCTGGGCCTCATCGCACTGTTCTTGTCCGCTTTTGCCTTAGCCATGCCGCTTTTCGGATTCGGAAAATAGACGCGCGGGCTTACGCATCATCCATGTCGATCATTCAAAGAGTGCATCCATGCTCCAACTCAACCACATCCCAAAGATACTTCTCGCACTGACTACGGCCTACTTCCTCACCAGCCTTGGCCACTTCAGCCACAACGCCGAGTTCATCTGCGAATACCCCAACCTACCGGCCTGGCTGACACGCGCACAGGTCTATGCGGTGTGGGCGGCTATCACCTCTGTGGGTGTGGTCGGCCTGCTTCTGATACGCAAGAGATTCATGGCCTCGGGCCTTCTGCTGATGGCTGTGTACGCTGTGATGGGCTTTGATGGCCTGGGCCACTATGCACTGGCTCCCATCGAACTTCATCCCCTGATCGCCAACGTCACTATTCTTTCGGAAGTGGTTGCTGCTGCGCTGCTGTTACCGGTGGTGTTGTGGTTGCTGGCATCGCATACTTTTCGCCTAGACAGGAGCCTCACATGCTGTTCGTAATTGCGGAAGACGGCATGGTTGCAGTGCTGGAAAACGAGATAGCAGCAGAGCGTAGGTACGAGGCTATAGATGTCGAGAACGGGGTTTTCTCCTTCTATGCAGAAGACGGGTCGTGGCTGAAGCCGCGCTTTGTTCGACCCAATAAGCGAAGGCTGTTTGGCTTCGTTGTCGAAAATGGCGAATACAAACTTGAGCTCGCATCCGGTGAAGATCCAGTCATGGATACCTTTGAGGTAGCGATTGCCGAGGTACGCGGTATGGAGCCAAACCGGTACTTCAGTTCCCTATCGGAGATTGGCTTCCACGTGAAGAAGCGCCAGAATGCTTGCGAAGAGGATCAGTTCAAAAACAACAAGCTTCCTGAATGAACCATCCATTGCAATGCCGATGCGGCACCCTACGAGGCTACGTCAGCCACACCGAAACTGTCTGTAGAGGCGTCTGCTACTGCAAAGACTGCCAGGCCTACGCCCACTTTCTGGGCAAAGCCGACGAGATTCTGGATGAAATGGGCGGATCGGACGTGGTCGCCACGCTGCCCCAACACGTCACCTTCACCCACGGCCAGGAGGCGCTCACCTGCATGTCGCTCAGTGACAAGGGCATGTTGCGCTGGTATGCCAGCTGTTGCAACACACCGATCGGCAACACCTCGCGTGACTTCAAGGTCTCGCATGTCGGCCTGCTGCACAACTGCCTGAAAGATCCGTCAACAAGTCTCGACGCCGCCTTCGGCCTTGTGCGCATGAAAGTCGGCATGAAGAGCGCCAAAGGTAACCCCAAAGCCATGCCGGTCAGCACCAGCGTGTCCATTCTCCGGTTCATGGCGACACTGATACGCACGAGGCTCAATGGCGGCTACAAGATCACGCCCTTCTTTAACCCGGATGATGGGATGCCACGCGTATCACCCAAGGTGCTCACGCCGGATGAGCGGGCTCGCTTGATGGAGGCCGTAGAGGCTTCCTAGCCTGCTTGACAGAGCGCTATCGATTTAATAGCTGCTTGCGCCCGCCCTTAAAGAGTTGCAGCCGCTATCTTCCTGAATAAATCGCTCAGGACCGCACCGTATTCGCCACCCGCTCGGCGCAACTTTTCGCCTGGGCCGCATCGCGCGCTTCGACCATCACACGCAGCAGCGGTTCGGTGCCACTGGCACGAATCAGCAGGCGGCCCGTGTTGCCCAGCTCGGCTTCCACCGTTTTGGTCATGTCGGCCAAGGGTTTGCTGCTCTGCCAGTCCTGGTCGGGCTTGAGGCGCACGTTGACCAGCGTCTGCGGGAACAACACCACATCGCTGAGCAGCTGGGCCAGAGTTTTCTTGCTGCGCACACAGGCCTGCAACACCTGCAGCGCGCTGATGAGGCCGTCACCGGTGGTGTGCTTGTCGAGCGCCAGCAGATGGCCCGAACCCTCACCGCCCAGCAGCCAGCCACGTTTTTCAAGCTCTTCGAGCACATAGCGGTCGCCAACCTTGGCGCGTACAAATTCCACGCCTTTGGCTTTCAACGCGACTTCCACGGCCATATTGGTCATCAGGGTGCCCACGGTGCCGGGTACTTTCTCGCCACGCGCCAGCCGCTCGTTGACCATCAGGTACAACACCTCGTCGCCGTTGAAAAGCCGGCCTTCGGCGTCCACGATCTGCAGCCGGTCGGCGTCGCCGTCCAGCGCAATGCCGTAGTCCGCCTTGCTGGCCTTGACCTTGGCTATCAGCGCCTCGGGGTGCGTCGCACCGACTTCGTGGTTGATGTTGAGGCCGTCGGGTGCGCAGCCGATGGCAATGACTTCAGCGCCCAGTTCATGAAAGACCATGGGGGCGATGTGATAAGCCGCACCGTGGGCACCGTCCACCACGATCTTCAGACCGCGAAGCGTCAGGTCATTGGCAAAGGTGCTTTTGCAAAATTCGGTATAACGTCCTGCCGCATCATCAAGACGGCGGGCTTTGCCCAAAGTCGCAGAATCGGCCCAGACGGGTGGCTCGTCGAGCGCAGCTTCCACGGCCAGTTCCCACGCATCATCGAGCTTGGTGCCCTGCGCGCTGAAAAACTTGATGCCGTTGTCAGGGTAGGCGTTGTGGCTCGCACTGATGACGACCCCCAGGCTGGCGCGTTGGGCCCGCGTGAGGTAGGCCACACCCGGCGTAGGCAAGGGGCCGAGCAGCACTACATCGACGCCGGCGGAGTTGAAGCCGGACTCCAGCGCGCTTTCCAGCATGTAGCCGGAAATGCGGGTGTCCTTGCCGATCAGCACCGTAGGGCGGGATTCGGTCTTGCGAAGGACCCGGCCGACCGCGTGCGCAAGCCGTAAGACGAAGTCGGGCGTGATGGGCGGCTGGCCCACCGTTCCGCGAATGCCGTCGGTGCCGAAGTATTTTCTGGTCATGGAGTTTTGTCCCTGTGGAGCTTGTTGTTCTTGAAACAGGGGCCTATTTTAGGTGCCCCGTACAGCCCTTTGTCGGCCAAAGCCGCCATCTTTGCCGGATAGCGACAAAACTGCTAGCGCGCTGCCATCCATACCTTCAGGGCCTGCACAGTCTCACGCACATCATGCACACGCACGATACGGGCGCCTCGGTCCACCGCCAGCAAGGCGGCCGCTACGCTGGGTACCATGCGGTCGGTCACGTCGAGCTGGGCGACAGTCGCGAGCGAGGTGCTGGTTACGGCGGCCAAAGACGATTTGCGCGACCAGGCGGCCAGCAACGGATAACCGGTGGCGAGGAACTCCTGCTGCCGCGCGAGCAACGCGAAATTCTGCGCTACGGTTTTGCCAAAGCCCACACCCACATCCAGCACGATGCGGGATCTATCAACGCCAGCGGCCTGCAGGCCAGATGCGGCGCTTTCCAGAAAAGCCATCACCTGCGGTACCACATCGCCCTCCATGGGGGCAACCTGCATGGTCTGGGGTTCGCGATGCATGTGCATCAGACAGACACCGCAATTCGGGTGCTGCGCCACCACCTGCACCGCACCCGGTTTGCGCAGGGCCCAGATGTCGTTGATGACATCGGCGCCCAGGTCGAGCACAGCCTGCATCACTTCAGGTTTGTACGTGTCGACCGACAGCGGCACACCGAGGCTGACCGCATGGCGAACCACAGGCAGCACCCGTTCAAGCTCTTCCTCCAGTGGTACGGGCGGTGCGCCAGGCCGGCTTGATTCACCGCCAATGTCCAGCATGTCGGCGCCATCCCGGATCAATTTCTCACAATGAGCAAAGACGCCTGAAAAACCACCACCGAGGGTGAAATACCTGCCCCCATCCGAAAATGAGTCGGGCGTGACATTGACGATACCCATGACGCGCGGCTTGGACAGATCAATCTGAAAGCGGGAGGTTTGCCAGATCATGGATGGATGTCCCGAAACGAATGAAGGGTTAAACCACAGGCCGGTAAGCAATGCAATACCGCGCAACGAACGGTGCGTTGCCGAAGCCATACAAAGTGGCAAGCCCAGGAGCCATGTTCTCCACCATGAAAAAACCGGGGACTGGCCCCGGTTGTGATGACTGCCTGGCAGTCGTCTTCATGCTTGTGGAGGAATCAGGCTACCGTAGGTGCCGGATCGGTACTGACAGCAGGTGTACCGCCGCTGGGACCGCTACCGCCGCCTACCGACGAATTGCGCGGCGTCCAGTCCTTGGGCGGCCGGGGTTCCTTGCCGGCCATGATGTCGTCCAGCTGGTCGCCGTCAATGGTTTCCCATTCGAGCAAGGCCTTGGCCATGGCATGCATCTTGTCCTGGTTGTCCTCGATCAGCTTGCGCGCCTGGGCGTACTGCTGGTCGATGATGCGGCGTACTTCGCCGTCCACCTTTTGCAGGGTCGACTCGCTCATGTTGTTGGTCTTGGTGACTGAACGGCCCAAAAACACTTCGCCTTCATTTTCCGCGTACACCATGGGGCCCAGGGCCTCGGTCATGCCGTAACGGGTGACCATGTCGCGGGCCAGCGCTGTGGCACGTTCAAAGTCGTTGCTGGCGCCCGTGGTCATCTGGTTCATGAAGACTTCTTCGGCGATACGGCCGCCAAACAGCATGCTGATCTGGCTCAGCATGTACTCGCGGTCATAGCTGTAGCGGTCTTGCGCCGGCAGGCTCATGGTCACGCCCAGTGCACGGCCGCGCGGAATAATGGTGACCTTGTGAACCGGATCGCACTTCGGCAGCATCTTGCCGAGCAGCGCGTGACCGGACTCATGGTAGGCCGTGTTGCGGCGCTCTTCTTCGGGCATGACCATGCTCTTGCGCTCGGGGCCCATCAGTATCTTGTCTTTGGCTTTTTCGAAGTCCTGCATCTCGACGGTGCGCGCGTTGCGGCGTGCAGCCATCAGGGCGGCTTCGTTGCACAGGTTGGCCAGGTCAGCGCCCGACATGCCGGGCGTGCCGCGGGCGATGACCCCGGGGCTCACATCCTGGCCGAGCGGAACCTTGCGCATGTGCACATTCAGGATCTGCTCGCGGCCGCGGATATCGGGCAGCGTCACATAGACCTGGCGGTCAAAACGGCCGGGACGAAGCAAGGCGGCGTCCAGGATGTCGGGACGGTTGGTGGCAGCCACCACGATCACGCCGACATTGGTTTCAAAACCATCCATCTCGACCAGCATCTGGTTCAGGGTCTGCTCGCGTTCGTCATTGCCGCCGCCCAGGCCCGCGCCGCGCTGGCGGCCGACTGCGTCGATTTCATCGATAAAGATGATGCAAGGCGCGTTTTTCTTGGCGTTGTCGAACATGTCGCGCACACGCGACGCACCCACACCGACGAACATTTCAACGAAGTCAGAGCCGGAAATCGAGAAAAACGGAACTTTTGCTTCGCCGGCAATGCTCTTGGCCAGCAGGGTTTTACCGGTGCCCGGAGGGCCAACCAGCAGCAAGCCACGCGGAATACGGCCACCCAGTTTCTGGAATTTGGCGGGGTCTTTCAGGAAGTCGACCACTTCCTTGACTTCTTCCTTGGCTTCGTCGCAGCCCGCCACGTCGGCAAAAGTCACTGGATTGGTGGATTCATCGAGCAGGCGCGCCTTGGATTTACCGAAGCTGAAAGCCCCGCCCTTGCCGCCGCCCTGCATCTGCCGCATGAAATAAATCCACACGCCGATCAGCAGCAGCATGGGGCCCCAGCTGATCAGCAGGGACGTGAGCAGGGAGGTTTCTTCGCGGGGCTTGACGTCAAACTTCACGTCGTTGGCGATCAGGTCGCCGACGAGGCCGCGGTCAAGGTAGGTTGCGGTGGTGCGAACCTTGCGATCATCCACCGTGGTTGCGGAAATCTCGGTGCCGCCCTGGCCTTCGGCGATGGTGGCCTGCTTGATGCGCTTGCCGCGCACCTCTTCCAGGAACTCGGAGTAACCCAGGTAGTTTGAGCCGGCGCTACCGCGTGGATCAAATTGCTTGAATACGGTAAACAGCACCATGGCGATAACCAGCCAGATTGCAATTTTGGAAAACCACTGATTGTTCAAGGACTACTCCGGTATAAGAACAAAAGTCACATGCGCCTGATTTTAGGCGTTTCAAGGGCAAAAACCGCGTAATCCCCTGCCAGCCCCATGTTTGAAGCGGGTTTAGGTGATTTTTGCCACCGTATCGCACTCATTGTGCAGCGTCAGCGCGCCTTTTAAGTCCTCTGCCAATCAGGAAAATCTCCGACGACCCGGGGCGCGAGGCCTTGGGTTTGAGGGGCTTGACCGTCTTGAAGGTGTCCTTGAAAAGCTTCACGAGCTGATCGTATCCACTGCCGTGAAAAAGCTTCACCACCAGCGTGCCATCCGGTTTCATCCGGTTCTGGGCAAATTCCACGGCCAGCTCTATGAGGTGGGCAATCCGGGCCGCATCGGCCGATTCAATACCCGACAGGTTGGGCGCCATGTCCGAGATCACAAGATCGACCCGGATCTGCCCTTCGGACGAGGCCAGCGCCTGCTCCAGCTTCTGCAGCACCTCCACCTCCCGGAAGTCGCCCTGGATAAAAGTCACCCCCTCGATCGGCTCCATGGGCAGCAGGTCCAGCCCGATGATGCGGCCGTTGAGCTCCCCCGCCGCCGCGCCGGTGGGTGACAGCTTGCGCCGCACATACTGGCTCCAGGCCCCGGGCGTGCTACCCAGGTCGACCACACAGTCCCCCGGCCGGATCAGGCCGAAGGTTTCGTCAATTTCCTTCAATTTGTAAGCGGCCCTGGCCCGGTAGCCCTCTTTTTGGGCCAATTTGACGTAGGGGTCGTTGATGTGGTCGTGCAACCACGCCTTGTTGACCTTTTTCCCTTTCGCACTGGCTTTCGATACGGCTTTGGCAGCGGCCTTCGCGTCGGTCTGGGTGCCGGGTTTGAAGTCGGTCTTGGCATTTACTTTCATGGGGTCTATTGTCCTCTTCCCGACTCCCCCGATAATTGGGTCATGGCTCAAATACAACTTACCCCCGCCCAGCGCAAGGATCACCGCGCCCATGCCCATCACCTGAACGCAGTGGTGATGATCGGCTCCGATGGCCTGACCGCTGCCGTCAAGAAAGAAACCGACGCGGCCCTGAACGCGCACGGCCTCATCAAGGTGCGGGTTCAATCAGACGACCGCGCCGGCCGAGAAGCGATTTTCCAGAACCTGGCAGATGAACTCAACGCCGCCCCCATCCAGCATATCGGCAAGCTGCTGGTCCTGTGGCGCCCAATGCCGGAAAAGGAAAAGAAGGTCAATGAAGACCGCATGCCCGGCCCCCGTGATGTCAAGGTACTGAAAAACAGCTCCCGCTACGGCCAGCGCCCCGAAGTCAAAACCCTGCGCGTGCTCGGCAACCAGCGCCTCACGCCCGGCGGCACCGTCAAACGCGCCAAAAAACCCCAATTGAAAAGCGTCAAGAAGAGTGCACAGGGCTGAGTTCCCCGCCCGCAAGGCACGGGGTAATTGCCCCGATAGCGCCCCGACAGGCACATTCTTCCTGGCCCGGTAGCCCCAGGCCTTTAGATTCGAGACTTTCGCCCACAGCTGTACGTCATGACCAATCCCCTTCTCGACTTCTCCGACCTTCCCCTGTTTGACCGGATTCAGCCCGAGCATGTGGCGCCAGCCCTCGACGAGCTGCTGGCCAAGGCTGAAAGCGCCCTTGAGCATGTCACGGCAGCGGATTTTCCGGCCTCATGGAGCGGTATCGCCGGCGTGCTGGACGTGGCCACCGAGAACCTGGGCCGCGCTTGGGGCGCCGTGAGCCACCTCAACAGCGTGGCCGACACGCCGGAACTGCGCACGGCCTACAACGCCGCCCTGCCGCGCGTGACTGAGTTCTGGACCCGCCTGGGCGCCGATGAGCGCCTTTACGCCAAATACAAGGCCATCGACGTGGCCACCCTGAACACCGAGCAGCGCCAGGCCCATAAAAACGCCATCCGCAACTTTGTGCTGTCGGGTGCGGAACTGAAGGGCGCCGACCGCGACCGTTTTGCCGAGATCCAGGAACGCCAGGCCGAGCTGAACCAGAAATTCAGCGAGAACGCCCTGGACGCCACCGACGCATTTGCCTATTACGCGACAGAAGCCGAGGTTGAGGGCATTCCTGCAGACGTGCTTGAAACAGCACGCAACCAGGCCCAGTCCGAAGGCAAGACCGGCTACCGCCTCAGCCTGAAAATGCCAAGCTACCTGCCTGTCATGCAGTTTGCCAAAAGCAGCAAACTGCGCGAAACCTTTTACAAGGCCTACACCACCCGCGCCAGCGACCAGGCCGCACCCGAGTTCAGCAAATTCGACAACAGCGCCATCATGAAGGAAATCCTTGCGCTGCGCCTCGAAGAGGCAAAGCTGCTGGGCTACCGTAATTTCGGCGAGGTCTCGGTGGTCGCCAAGATGGCCAAGTCCCCCGACGAGGTCATCACGTTTTTGCGTGACCTTGCCCGGCGCGCCCGACCCTATGCCGAAAAGGATGTTACCGACCTGCGCGCCTTTGCCACCACCCAGTTAGGCCTGGCCGACCCGCAAGCCTGGGACTACGCCTACATCGGCGAAAAACTCAAGGAAGCGCGCTACGCCTTCAGTGAACAGGAAGTCAAACAGTACTTCACTGCCCCCAAAGTGCTGGCAGGCCTCTTCAGGATCGTGGAAACACTGTTTGAAGTCGCCATCCGCAAGGACTCGGCACCCGTGTGGAAGCCTGGCGTAGAGTTTTTCCGTATCGAGCGCAACGGCCAGCTCGTGGGCCAGTTCTACCTGGACCAGCCCGCCCGCAACGGCAAACGCGGCGGCGCCTGGATGGATGATGTGCGCACCCGCTGGCTGCGCCCCGACAACGGCAAGCTACAAACCCCGGTGGCGCATCTCGTCTGCAATTTCGCCGAGGGCGTGGGCGGCAAGCCAGCCCTGCTCACGCACGACGACGTGACCACGCTGTTCCACGAATTCGGCCACGGGCTGCACCACATGCTCACCCAGGTCAACGAACGGGACGTTTCCGGCATCAGCGGCGTCGAATGGGACGCCGTCGAGCTTCCCAGCCAGTTCATGGAAAACTTTTGCTGGGAGTGGGACGTGCTCAAGCACATGACCGCCCACGTGGACACCGGCGCTGCCCTGCCGCGCGAGCTGTTCGACAAGATGCTGGCCGCCAAAAACTTCCAGAGCGGCATGCAGACGCTGCGCCAGGTCGAGTTTTCACTATTCGACATGCTGCTGCACACCTCTCACAACCCAGCCGACGACCTGATGGATCTCCTGAACGAGGTGCGCCGCGAAGTCGCTGTCATTGCGGCCCCGGCCTACAGCCGTACTGCGCATACATTCAGTCACATTTTTTCCGGTGGTTATGCGGCCGGGTATTACAGCTACAAATGGGCCGAAGTCCTGTCTGCCGACGCTTATGCCGCGTTTGAAGAGTCCGCCCATCCTGCAGCCGATCCGGGTACAAACACTGACGCCGGCACAGGATCGGGTACCGTTAATGTAGAAACAGGCCGAAAATACCGGCAAGCCATCCTGGAAGCAGGGGGCAGCCGTCCGGCCATGGAATCATTCAAGGCCTTCCGGGGCCGGGAGCCAACGCTGGACGCGCTGATGCGCCACCAGGGTATGGCTTGAAACACCTGAGCCAAGCCACTTCAATTCAAATTCAAGACTGACTGGGGAAACCATGAAATCAAACGCTGTTAGATCCTTCTCTCCCAACGCCCTGCTGGCCATGCTGCTGCTTGGGGGAAGCTTAATTTTTATGGCGCTGCCGTCGCACGCGCAGGTCTACCGCATCGTGGGACCCGACGGCAAGGTAACCTTTTCCGACCAGCCACCGCCGGCGGCAAGTAGCGGCAAGGTTAGCGCTGCCAACGCAGCGTCAAGTGGTGGAGCAGCATCCGGAGGTCTTCCTTTCGAATTGCGACAGGTTGTCAGCAAATACCCGGTCACGTTGTACACCAACGAAAAATGTATTCCCTGCGGTTCCGCCCGTGCCATGCTGATAAGCCGTGGCATTCCCTTCAGCGAGAAAACCGTTAGCACCAATGAAGATATTGCGGCCCTGCAGCGGGTGAGCGGCGATGCATCGCTACCCTTTCTGACCATAGCCGCCCAGCAACTCAAAGGCTATTCGGACGCAGAGTGGACGCAGTACCTGAATGCAGCGGGCTACCCTGCTGCGTCCATATTGCCAGCCACCTACCAGCGCCCCGCGCCTACACCCCTGGTCGCCGTGAGCAAATCTCCAGCAGCGGGCACCGCCCCAGCCGCTCCTGCCGCACCATCCCAGCAGGCTGCTCCGGCGGCACCACCCGCCGCCACGGCCAACAACCCTGCCGGCATCAAATTCTGAGCGGGCTCTGAAAATGCAAAATGCCGGGTACCAGCCCGGCGTTTTGCTTTCTGGGGCTAGAGCAGCCTAGAACACCAGCGTCTTCACCCCGCCCGGCGCACCCAGCAGGCAGACATGCGCCTTCTGGTGGGCGAACACCCCCACCGTCACCACGCCCGGCCACTGGTTGACCTGCGACTCAAAACCCAGTGGGTCGGCGATCTTCAGGCCGGTCACGTCCAGGATGTGCTGGCCGTTGTCGGTGACCAGCGGTTTACCGTCCTTGAGCCGCAGGTTGGCCGTGCCGCCCATGGCTGCAAACTGCTGCGCGATGCGCCTGGCCGCCATCGGAATCACCTCAACGGGCAGCGGAAAGTTGCCCAGCGCCTGCACCAGCTTGGACTCGTCGGCAATGCAGACAAACTTGCGCGACTGGGCCGCCACGATCTTTTCACGCGTCAGCGCCGCACCGCCGCCCTTGACCATATAACCCGCGTTGTCGATCTCGTCGGCGCCGTCGATGTACACCGCCAGTTCGTCCACCTCCGTCGCGTCAAACACCTTGATGCCCAGCGCCTGCAGGCGTTCCGTCGAGGCCACCGAGCTCGACACCGCACCGGCAATACGTCCCTTCATGGTGCCCAGCGCGTCAATGAATTTGTTCACAGTCGAGCCGGTGCCGACTCCCACAATGCTGCCTTCCTCGACATAGTGCAGGGCTGCCTGGCCGACCAGGGTTTTGAGTTCGTCTTGGGTCATGGCTTGAGTCATGGAAGTGTTGAAGAGTGTTTGGGGGGCCGGGGCGAAACGGGTTTTGCGACAATCAGGCTTCATGCCCGGCCTGCCCGGGTGGTTCATCGCCTCATCGCCAAAAGCCGAATTATCCAATGTCCCTGCTCCCCTACGCCCTGGCCCGCCCTTTTTTATTTGGGCTTGACCCCGAAACCGCCCACGAGCTGACCATGGCTTCGCTCGCGCGTACCCAGGGCACGCCGCTGTCGCTGGCGTATTGCGGCAACCGCGTGAGCGATCCCGTCGAGCTGGCCGGCCTGAAATTCGTCAACCGCGTGGGTCTGGCCGCCGGGCTCGATAAAAACGCCCGTTGCATCGACGGCCTGGCCGCCATGGGTTTTGGTTTTGTCGAAGTCGGCACCGTCACCCCTCTGGGCCAACCGGGCAACCCCAAGCCGCGCATGTTCCGCCTCACCGAAGCCAACGCGCTCATCAACCGCCTGGGCTTTAACAATGAAGGGCTGGCCGCTTTTCTGGCCAATGTGCAGCGATCCAGCGTGCGCAAGCAAGGCGCGCCAAACAGCCTGCTGCTGGGCCTGAACATCGGCAAAAACGCCGCCACGCCGATTGAAAACGCGGTGGACGATTACCTGACCTGCCTGGACGGTGTCTACCCGCACGCGGACTACGTCACCGTCAATATCTCCAGCCCCAACACCAAAAACCTGCGCGCCCTGCAAAGCGACGAAGCCCTGGACGCCCTGCTCGGCCGCATTGCCGAACGCCGCGAGACCCTGGCCAAACAGCACGGCAAGCGTGTGCCGATTTTTGTGAAGATCGCACCCGACCTCGATGAAGCCCAGGTCGATGTGATTGCCGCCACGCTCAAGCGCCACGCCATGGACGGCGTCGTCGCCACCAACACCACGCTGAGCCGCGACGCGGTGAAAGGCATGCGCCATGCCGAAGAGGCCGGCGGCCTGAGCGGCGCCCCGGTGCTGGAAGCCAGCAACCGCGTCATCGGCCAGTTGCGCACGGCACTCGGCAAAGGCTTTCCCATCATCGGCGTGGGCGGCATCATGAGCGGTGCGGACGCCGTCTCCAAGATCAAGGCCGGCGCCGACGTCGTGCAGATCTATACCGGCCTCATCTACAAGGGCCCTGAACTGGTGACTGACGCCGCGACTGCGATCAAAAACAGCCGCTAGACCAATAGGGACTTGCGCAGGCAGCTATTGAATTAATAGCAACGAATCCGCAAGGCACGGCATTGGCTTACGGAGCTTTTTTGCGCGGCATCGCTGCCGCTCGCGGCCTCGCCACTTTGGCCACCTTCTTCTTCACCGCGCCCGCAGCTTTACGCGCCACACCCAGCTCCACCCACACCGGCGCATGGTCGCTGGCGTGCTCCTGCCCGCGCACCCAGCTGTCTACCCCGGCAGCTTTCAGGCGCGGCGCCAGTTCAGCGTTCAGCAGGATGTGGTCGATGCGCAAGCCCGCGTTGCGCTGCCAATGCTGGCGAAAATAGTCCCAGAAGGTGTAGACGCGTTCATCCGGGTGCAAATGCCGAAGGCTGTCTACCCAGCCTTGCCCCAACAGCTTTTCATAGGCCGCCCGGCTTTCGGGCTGCAACAGGGCGTCCTTGCGCCAGGACTTGGGGTTGTAGATATCAAAGTCCGTCGGCACCACGTTGAAGTCACCCGCCAGCGCCACCGGGTGCCCGGACGCATAAAGCCCCGCCGCGTGCTTCTGCAGCCGCTCAAACCAGGCCAGCTTGTAGTCAAACTTGGGGCCGGGCTGCGGGTTGCCGTTGGGCAGGTACAGGCAGGCCACGACGATGCCGTCCACTGCCGCCTCCAGATAGCGGCTGTGGTCATCTGACGCATCGCCGGGCAGCTCACGCCGTATTTCAACCGGCGCCTCACCCCTGGCCAGAATCGCCACACCGTTCCATGAACGCTGGCCTTTCCATAAAGCGCTGTAACCCGCTTCCCGCAGGTCGGCCTGGGGAAACACACTGTCCAGCGCCTTGAGCTCCTGCAGGCAGACCGCGTCGGGCGATTCTTTGGCCAGCCAGTCAAGTAACTGCGGAAGCCGCGTCTTGATGCCGTTGACGTTAAAGGTCGCGAGTTTCATCAGACCCCGATCAAACGCTGGCCAAACCCCAATCAAACGCCGGGCGAAGGCTTACCCCGGCCCGGCCCGCGCCGGAAAGCCTCGGCACCGCCGCTACCGCCGCCGTCAGGAAAGCTGTGCTGCTTGAGCTTGCCGGCCTTTCCGGGCTTCACCGGGTTTTCAATCAAGGTGCTGGCATCGTTGCCATCCGCTTCATCGTCCGGCTCGCTGTGCGGAGGATGCGGCACCGTCGCGCCTTCGCCGGTTTTGGCGCGTGTCGGGCTGGTGTTGGTTTTTGCCATGAGTGCTCCAGAAATCGAAGCTTCAAAGTACCAGCACAGGCTGCGGGCGGGTGTCGGACAACACCGCAAGGCCGCTGCCCCGATACCCTGAGGGCACCAGAAAAGGCGATGCAAAGCGAGCCGGCCAGGCCAGCATGAGCCGCGGAACCGGCTTCGCCGGGCGATCTATAAGCCACCCCCGTCCAGGCTCACTGCGTGTAGCCTGTTCCCCCTCGAGGGGGCGGCGCCTGCGGTCTGGCAAAGCCAGTCCCGCGGCCCCCACTGGTGAAATACGCCCACTGGTTACGCCGCTGAACTCTTCATGCAAGCAGGGGCCGCGGAACCGGCTTCGCCGGGCCGCAGGCGCAGCGGCCCCCTTGGGGGGCAGGGAGCTACACGAAGTGAGCGACCGTGGGGGCCCGGGTTAGCCCGAAGGCGGCGTAGAGCCTGTCCCCTAGAGTACCCGGCGCGCTGTGCCGTTGGCCCTGCAGCGACTACCATGCAGGCAGTTTTGACAGGAGACCTGCCTTGGCCGCGACCCCCACTTCGGCGACGACGCCCCCTTCCCTTGCGTCTTCTTCTTTTTCCCTGGACCCCGCTTCCCCCTACCCCCATCTGCTCGCGCCGCTGGACCTGGGCTTCACCACGCTGAAGAACCGCGTGCTGATGGGCAGCATGCATACAGGCCTGGAAGACGGCCGCAAACACTTCCCCGCCATGGCTGCCTACTTTGCCGAGCGCGCACGCGGCGGTGTGGGCCTGATGGTTACCGGCGGCTTCGCGCCCAACATCGCCGGCTGGACCAAACCGTTTGCCGGCATGCTCGCCAGCTCAGGCGCTGCGCGCCGCCACAAGCAGGTCACAGACGCCGTGCACGCCGAAGGCGGCAAGATTGCGCTGCAAATTTTGCACACCGGCCGCTATGGCTACCACCCGCTGTGCGTCGCGCCCTCGCGCATCCAGAGCCCGATCTCGCCATTCACCCCGCGCGAGCTTAGCTCCAGCGGCGTCGAGCGGCAGATTCGCGCCTTCATCCGCTGCGCCATGCTGGCCCGCGATGGCGGCTACGACGGCGTCGAGATCATGGGCAGCGAAGGCTACTTTATCAACCAGTTCCTCGTTACCCACACCAACCAGCGCACCGACGAGTGGGGCGGCAGCTATGGCAACCGCATGCGTGTGGCCGTGGAGATCGTGCGCCGCACGCGCGAAGCCGTCGGCCGCGACTTCATCATCATCTACCGCCTCTCGATGATCGACCTGATTCCCGGCGGCAGCAGCTGGGAAGAAGTCGTGCTGCTGGCCAAAGCCGTTGAAGCCGCCGGTGCCACGCTCATCAACAGCGGCATCGGCTGGCATGAGGCGCGTGTGCCGACAATCGCGACGTCAGTACCACGCGGCGCCTTCACCTGGGTCACCAAAAAGCTGCGAGGCGACCTGCGTGCCGCCGGCCTCACGATTCCTGTCATCACCAGCAACCGCCTGAACATGCCCGAAGTGGCCGAACAGGTTCTGGCCGACGGCAGCGCCGACATGGTCAGCATGGCCCGCCCCTTCCTGGCAGACCCCGAGTTTGTCAACAAGGCCGCGCAGGGCCGCCGCGACGAGATCAACACCTGCATCGCCTGCAACCAGGCCTGCCTGGACCACGCCTTTCAGGCCAAGCTGGCAAGCTGCCTGGTCAACCCGCGCGCCGGGCATGAAACCGAACTTGTCATTCGCATCGCCCCCGCCAAAAAACGCGTTGCCGTCATAGGCGCAGGCCCCGCGGGTCTGGCCGCCGCCACCACTTTGGCCCTGCGCGGCCACAGCGTGGATTTGTATGACGCTGCCGACAAAATCGGCGGCCAGTTCAACCTGGCCAAGCGCGTGCCCGGCAAGGAAGAGTTCGAAGAAACCCTGCGCTACTTCGGCCAGCGCATCACCGGCACCGGCGTGAAGCTGCACCTGAACACCCGCGTCTCGGCGGCCGACCTCATTGCGCAAAAGTTTGACGAAGTCGTGCTGGCCACCGGCGTCACGCCGCGCAACCCGCGCATTCCCGGGCAAGACCATCCCAAGGTGCTCAGCTACATCGATGTGCTGCTGGGCCGCCAACCCGTGGGCGAGCGCGTCGCGCTCATAGGCGCAGGCGGCATCGGCTTTGATGTCGCCGAATTCCTCGTCACACCCACCGGTCACTCCACCGCACTCGACCTGCCCGCCTGGCTCGCCGAATGGGGTGTGGCCGATCCCGGCGAAGTGCGCGGCGGCGTCGTGCGCCCGCAGGTCACGCCGCCGGCGCGCCATGTCACCCTGCTGCAGCGCAAGCCCGGCAAGCTGGGCGCGGGCCTGGGCAAGACCACCGGCTGGATCCACCGTGCCGCGCTGAAAATGAAAAACGTCGAAATGCTTTCAGGCGTCAACTATGAACGCATTGGTGAAAACGAAGGAGGCTCAGGCCTCAGCCTCTTCATCACCTTCGGCGAAAAGCGGCTGGACGGCACCGTGCTGTCAGTCGACAACATCGTGCTGTGCGCCGGGCAGGAACCCCTCCGCGAACTGCTGGAGCCGCTGCGCGCGGCCGGCGTCAAGACGCACCTGATTGGCGGCGCAGATGAAGCCAGCGAACTCGACGCCAAACGCGCGATTGACCAGGGGACGCGGCTGGCGGCGATGGTTTGATCCAGGCCCCGCTCACGCAGATGCGTCAGGTTCGTCCTTGCGCTCCAGCAGCAGGCGAAGCATGCGCTCCGGGTTTTGCAAAAAATCGCGCGTAACCCGGTAGTGCTCAGTCTCGACGTACTGAATGCGCTCCAGGCCGGACTCTGAGCACGCATAAATCCAGGCGTCCGGGTAAGCCATCAGGATGGGCGAATGCGTCGCGATCAAAAACTGCGACCGCTCCAGCACCAGGTCATGCATGCGCGACAACACCGCCAGCTGGCGTTGCGGCGACAGGGCCGCTTCCGGCTCGTCAAGGATGTACATCCCTTCCGGGCCGAACCGGTGGTTGAGCAGCGACAGAAATGACTCGCCGTGAGACTGCTCATGCAACGAGCGCGAGCCATAGAAAGTGATCACCGGCGGCCCCATGGAAGGTTCTGCGTCCAGGTTCTCGATCTCCGTCGCCACATTGAAGAAGCTCTCTGCACGCAGAAAAAAGCCGGTCTTCGGCCGCTTGAAGCCTTTGGCAACGCGAATGTATTCGTTCAGCACCGAATGGGAAACGCGTGTACCGAAACGGAAATTTTTGGTACCGCCTTCTGCGTTAAACCCCAGCGAAACTGCAATCGCCTCCAGCAGCGTCGACTTTCCCGAGCCGTTTTCACCCACAAAGAACGTCACTTTCGGGTGCAGGTCAATATGCTCCAGCGTGCGGATGGCCGGCAGGTGAAACGGGTAGGCCGCGAAAGACTCCACCTTGTCGCGCACCAGCGTGACGCGGCTGGCAAACTGGCTGGAGATGATCGATGACATGACCGGAGTTTAAGGTGGCGGCGACGCTGGAAAATAGCTGACGAAGACCCGCCCGGTCAGGGGCACTTCCCCGTCAAGCATCAAGCCTGTGGCGAGAATATTTGCTGCCCAAACACAAAGAGAAGCCTGTCGCCATCATCCACTGCGTACGGCGGCTGGCGACAGTACTCCCTGGATTCAAACAGACATCTTCTACTGCCAGTTTGCAGCAATGACCGGTGACAAGTTTGTTTGATAGCCAGCCGGCAATGTGGTCTCACCTGCCGCCGGTGGCGAGAACGCCGCCATTGCATCAACCAGGTTTTGCACCTGACTGTCCAGCAAACGAGTCCCGTTGGCCAGCTCAAATATTTCCACATGGTTGCCGGCGCCCTGGTACCAGTTGGTGACAGCCACTTTGTCCGTTGTGCCTATGACAGAGACCTCCAGATTGAGCCCTACCTGCTGAAACCAGAGCTGGTCGGCAGCAACGCTGGCGTCAAACCTCAAGGTGTCGGTCACACCCGCAGTGGCATCTGTGTCTGTGAGGACGTCAGCGCCGTCACCCCGCGCAAACAGGTAGGTATCAGCGCCTGAGCCACCAAAAAGCTGGTCATTTCCAGTGCCCCCCGTCAAGGTGTCGTTGCCCCCCAGGCCGCGGAGAATATCGTTGCCGGCCAACCCATTGAGCGTATCTGCCGAGGTGTTGTTGCCAATCAGGCTATCCGCACCCGTCGTAGCTGTCCCGACGACGCCTCCATTCAACAAAATGGCGTCGATGTCTGCAGGCCTCCACACCGTGCCATCGCCGAACGCGATTTCCTCAACGGACCAGGGTGTCACCGAGTTGTTGGCCAGGTAGTTGCTCACCGTCAGGGTGTCGGTCGTCCCCGTGATTCTCAAAATGAGATTGTTCCCGCTGCGAGTTACCGTGATACCGGTAGGTGTAATACCCGCGTCAAATTCAATCCGATCAATGTTTCCCGCGGTCCCATCGTTGTCATAAATGGTGTCCTGGCCGCCGCCCACTCCGAAGCGATAGATGTCGTTGCCCGTGCCGGTGTAGACGCCGTTCCAGGTGTCATAGATTCCGCCCGCCAGGATGTCGTTGCCCGATCCGCCCACCAGAATGTCGTTACCGGCGCCGCCTTGCAAGGTGTCACCATCGGCACCACCATTGAGTGTGTCGTTGCCGTTGCCTCCACTCAGGGAGTCGCCGCCGGCCTCGCCCAGCAGCATGTCGTTGCCGTCTTCCCCGTTGAGGGTGTCGACGCCATTGCCGCCGTACAACGTGTCGTTGCCGGCCCGGGCGCTGATGGTGTCATTGCCGTCATTCCCCACGAGCACATCATCGGAGGCATAGCCGGTCAGGGTGTCATTGCCTGAGCCGCCCGTCAGCGCCATCAGCTTCACATTTGCAACTGACCAGACCGTGTTGACATCATCAGTGAAGCGGATCTCTTCAACGGCCCAGCCTCCGGCTCCATCCCCGCTGAAATAGCCGTTAACCGTAATCTGGTCGGCGGTGCCTTGAATCTTCAGGACCAGGCTGTCGCCCGATCGCGAAGCCAGCACGCTGGCGGGCAGGATTCCAGCCTTGAAGACGATCTTGTCGACAACGCCAGCGGTGCCGTCGTTGTCGTAGATCGTGTCCTGGCCATCGCCCAAGCCGAACAGGTAGGTGTCGCTGCCCGCGCCGTTGTAATTGCCGTTCCAGGTGTCGTACACCCCTCCGGCCAGGATGTCATTGCCGGCACCACCCTCCATGGTGTCATTGCCTGATCCGCCTTGCAAGGTGTCCACATCGGCTCCGCCATTGAGCGTGTCGTTACCGTTACCGCCGCTCAGGGAATCACCACCGGCCTCGCCCAGGAGCACGTCGTTGCCGTCCTCCCCGTTGAGGGTGTCGGCGCCATTACCGCCGTACAGCGTGTCGTTTCCGGCCCGGGCGCTGATGGTGTCATTGCCGTCATTGCCCACGAGCACGTCGTCGGTGGCGTAGCCCGTCAGGGTGTCATTACCGGCCGTACCGACCAGAGCCATCACCTTCACATTGGCAATCGACCAGACCGTGTTGACATCATCGGCGAAACGGATCTCTTCCACCGCCCAGCCGCCGGTGCCGTCCCCATTGAAATAGCCATTGACCGATATCTGGTCGCTGGTGCCGATGATTTTGAGCACAAGAATATCGCCGGAACGGGAAACCAGGACATCTCCGGGGAGCACCCCGGTTTTGAAGATGATCTTGTCAATGACGCCAGCAGTGGAGTCGTTGTCGGAGATCGTGTCCTGTCCATCACCTCGCCCGAACAGATAGGTGTCGCTGCCGGTTCCGGTGTAAACACCATTCCAGGTGTCGTACACCCCGCCGGCCAGAATGTCGTTACCCGACCCGCCATCCAGGGTGTCGTTCCCGGCACCTCCTTGCAGTGTGTCGACATCGGCACCGCCGTTCAAGGTATCGTTGCCGTTGCCTCCACTCAGGGAATCACCACCGGCTTCGCCCAGGAGCAGGTCATTGCCATCTTCTCCGTTAAGGGTGTCCGCGCCATTGCCGCCGTACAGCGAGTCGTTGCCGCCACGACCACTCATGGTGTCATTGCCATCGTTGCCCGCCATCACATCGTCGGTGGCATAGCCAATCAGCGTGTCATTTCCGGCGCCGCCCACCAGCGCCGCCATGTTCTTGACGTTGGCTACAGACCAGACCGCATTGACGTCATCAGTGAAGCGAATCTCTTCGATGGCCCAGCCGCCGGCGCCATCCCCATTGAAATAGCCGCTCACCGATATCTGATCGCCGGTGCCGATGATTTTGAGCACCAGGGTATCGCCAGAGCGGGAAACCAGGACATCCCCCGGGAGAACTCCGGCTTTGAAAATGATCTTGTCAATGACACCTGCGGTCGTGTCGTTGTCGGCGATCGTGTCCTGCCCGTCTCCGCGCCCAAACAGGTAGGTGTCGCTGCCTGTGCCGGTGTAGACACCGTTCCAGGTGTCGTACACCCCGCCGCCCAGCAGATCATTACCGGCCCCGCCTTCCAGGATGTCGTTACCCGCTCCACCCTGCAATGTGTCGCCATCGGCGCCTCCGCTCAGCGTGTCATTGCCGTTGCCACCGCTCAGGGAATCACCGCCGGCGTCACCCAGAAGCAGGTCGTCGCCATCTTCCCCGCTGAGGGTGTCGGCGCCATTACCGCCGTACAACGTGTCGTTGCCAGCCCGGCCGCTGATGGTGTCGTTGCCATCATTGCCCACGATCACGTCATCTGTGCCGTAGCCGACCAGTGCATCGTTGCCGGCACTGCCGACAAGGGCCATTGTCCTGACGTCGGAAACCGTCCATACCGTATTCAGGTCGTCCGCAAAACGGATTTCTTCCACGGCCCAGCCGCCAGTACCGTCTCCATTGAAATAACCGTTGATTGTTACCTGGTCGCTGGTACCCTGGATCTTCAGAACCAGGCTGTCACCCGAGCGCGAGATCAACACGCTGCCTGGCAAGATGCCAGCCTTGAAGACGATCTTGTCGACGGCACCGGCCGTCGTGTCGTTGTCGGCGATCGTGTCCTGGCCGTCGCCCAAGCCGAACATATAGGTGTCGCTTCCCGCTCCGTTGTAGTTGCCGTTCCAGGTGTCGTACACCCCGCCGCCCAGCAGGTCGTTGCCGGCTCCGCCTTCCAGGATGTCGTCGCCGGCGCCACCTTGCAGCGTATCGTTGTCAGCCCCACCCAACAGGGTGTCAACACCGTTGCCTCCGATCAGGGAATCCGCACCGGCATCGCCCAGGATCAGGTCGTTGCCATCTTCACCGCTGAGAGTGTCAGCGCCATTGCCGCCATACAGTGTGTCATTGCCTGCCCGGGCGCTGATGGTGTCGTTGCCGTCATTGCCCACGATCACGTCATCGGTGGCGTAGCCGGTCAGGGCATCATTGCCGGCACTGCCTACAAGGGCCATAGTCTTGACGTCTGTCACTGTCCAAACCGTGTTCAGATCATCGGCGAAGCGAATCTCTTCGATGGCCCAACCGCCCGCACCGTCTCCATTGAAATAGCCGTTGACCGTTACCTGGTCACTGGTGCCCTGGATTGCCAGGATCAGGCTGTCGCCGGAGCGCGAAACCAACACACTGCCCGGCAATATTCCAGTCTTGAAGACGATCTTGTCGACGGCGCCAACGGTGGTGTCGTCGTCGGCGATCGTGTCCTGACCATCGCCCAGGCCGAACAGGTAGGTGTCGCTGCCAGTGCCGTTGTAATTGCCGTTCCAGGTGTCGTATACCCCTCCACCCAACACGTCGTTGCCGGTGCCTCCATCCAGAACATCGTCACCTGCGCCGCCCTGCAAGGTGTCCCCGTCAGCTCCACCCTGCAGCGTGTCGTCACCATTCCCGCCCATCAGGGAATCAGCACCGGCACCGCCGGCCAGAAGATCATTGCCGTTGCCGCCGCTCAGTGAGTCGGCTCCCGCCTCTCCGTTCAATATGTCATTGCCGTCATTGCCGGTCACGGTGTCGTTGCCGTCCCCGGCATTGATCGTGTCGTCGGTGGCATAACCCTGAAGCGTGTCGTTGTTGACCGTTCCAAGCAAGGCTTGCGCTTTGACGCTGGCAACATCCCAGACCGTTGCCGCATCGTCGACAAACTGAATCTGCTCAATCGCCCAGCCTCCAGTGCCGTCGCCATTGAAATAACCGTTGACTGCTATTTGGTCGCTGGTGCCCTGAATCTTCAGCACAAGGCTGTCACCCGAGCGGGAGATCAGCACGCTAGCGGGCAAAATGCCTGACTTGAAAACTATCCGGTCGATAGCGCCGGCGGTGGTGTCCTGGTCAACAATTGTGTCCTGGCCATCGCCCAGGCCGAACATATAGGTGTCGCTGCCAGCACCGTTGTAGTTACCGTTCCAGGTGTCGTACACGCCACCGGCCAGGATGTCGTCGCCGGCGCCGCCTTCGAGCACGTCGTTGCCTGAGCCACCTTGCAGCAGATCATTTCCTGCGCCTCCGTCCAACCAATCACCGCTTGCACCTGCATTGAAAGTATTTGCGGAGGCATCTCCCAAATAAATGTCTGACCGGCTGCTTCCGTTGGTCATCAGGCTCAAATACACATCCAAGGATGCGAGCTCGCTCCTTAACGGAGAATCTACCGCCAGAGCATCAATCCAGCTGCTCAGTATGGGTATCCCACCAAACCCGACAGCAGATAATGCTGCGGCCGTGTAGTGATGAAGTTCAACCAGGTCAATAAGCGCGTTTCGCTCATCTGCAGCTCTATGGCTCACAAGCGCAGCGGTCAACGCAGTAGTGTCAAACGTAATTCCGGTTTCGCCGACAACCACTTCAATACTGTCGAGATACGGCTTAAGCCTCGTCTGGGCTACCAGTGCGGCATAGACATTTTCCTTCAGCGCACTATAGGCTTGCAGCAACAGATCCACCTGTGCAGCCAGCGGACTGACGATGTAGTGATACACCACGTTCCCAGTGTTCGGATCAGTGCTGCTATTGATGGCAAAACCGGTTGGGCGGGGCCCACCATTTTCATCACCGTAGAAACGGCTGCCATTGAAGGCCTCGAGTACATAGATAAGGTTCTTGTATTCGGCCTCAGTCACGCCAGCCGGCAGGTTATAGGTGACGTTGGCATTGAGGCTGTAAAGCACGCCGTGGGAATAGGTGGAAGTGTTGGCCCACAGAGTGACGAGATTATCAAGCTGGCTGCGCTGGCCATCCCTGGTGGAGGTTGTTGCGAAGGTTTGCAGGGCATCGGCGAAGTCGCTGTCTAGGCTGGCAGCCGCCCGCATATTACGCACCATGCCCGAGCCATTCATCTGCGGCAGCGCCTGAGCTTGCTCGGTGATGGGCACAGGGTTTCCGGCTTCGTCCACCACTTCAGGCGGGAATTCGGTAAAGAAGTTGTTGACTTCCAGGTCTATCGCCCCGACGGTATGTGCCTGGCCATTCTGGGTGAACGTCGTGCTCAAGGCAACAGTATTATTGTTGATCACCTGCCCCGCTTGTGGGCCCGTGCTGCTGCCGTTTACCCCAATACTGGTGATGTTGAGCTCGCTCAGGGTCTTGAGCTCGCCGCTCTGGGTAATGCCGTCCTGGTTGGCGTCTTGCCATATCCTGAGTTCGCCAAATGCAGCATCTGCACTGGTGATGAAACCATCGCCGTTGGCGTCCAGGTCACGGAGAGCATCAAAGCCGTCCGTGGCCAATGTGTTGTTGCTCTTGATGGTGTCTACACCGAAGAGCTCGCGGCCTGTGTCTATCGTGCCATTGCCGTTGAGATCCCGAACCAGGAACCCATCATCCGGTCTGGCCCAGCCAGTACCGGTTTTGATCCCGTCGGCGTTGTGGTCGAAGAGAATAGCGCCGCTGGCACCTGCCAGCTCCAGGCCGTCGCCGTCTAGGTCGAAAACCAATGGATCCCGTCGAATGACGAAATTCTTCGCTGCACCAAATCGACTACCCGTCAGTCCATCAATTACAAAGTCAATGGTATTTGTAAACCACCATTGATCTCGCAACCAACCGTTTACTTGCTGAAAATATTGCCCCCCCAAATAAGAGCCAACTCCAGCCGCAATTCCCCCAACGATCGCAATCGTGACTACTGTGGCGGTAGCTGGTAGAAGGAGAACAGCCACGCCAGCAAAGGCCCAACTAAGTGCGACGCCTGCACATGCGTTCTCCCAATTGGTTTTGTCCCCGGTCTGGCTATATTCCCACGCCCCCGTAATCATCTGCGCCGCATCGACGATTGGCCCAAAAGCCTTTCCTATTCCGCCACCAACACTCGCGATTGTTTTATTCGCACTACCAATTTTTACGTTAGCGTCAGAAACAAGATTCTCAAGCCATTGCTGCCGTCCCATTACATTCGCTTCGACGATAGCTGCCTGGGCAGCAGCCTTATCTCGATACTTGCGCATGATGTCTGCAATTCCGGTTTTCCCAGCAGCCTCTGCCCCTTCTGCCCAAGCATTGGCAGTATCTTTCAGGTTCCTGAAAGATACTGCTTGAGATTCAGCAAAAATATTGAATTTCTGAGTCTCAGTAAGCACTTGCTGGCCTGATTGTTCCAATACAAGTGCGGCAGTCGCCGTATATCTTTTCGCTCCATCTGAAAGAGCGCTGGCTACCGCGCCGCCCCAAGCGGTAGTTAGCTGGGCCAGATCGCTCAATTTAATTTCAACACTCATGCTGCATTTTCCTCTTGCGGTTGATTGACTACTAAAAACGGAATTCGTATGACGCTATAGACGGCATACAAAAAGAAAAACCAAACGACGGACAAAGAACCTGATATCAATCCGCCAAAAATTGCCAGCGCAACGTTGCTCATGAGCATCAAACTCACCACCAATTGACCTCGACTTCCACCGGGATCCAAGCCGAGTTCACCCGGAAGAATATGAAAAAAATAATCAGCAAGGCAAAAATGAAACTCCCCCCTACCGCTTTAAGCCACATACGAAAACGGCTTTTTGGAGAACTCAAAATCATGTCGGCACGCAAGAACTCCTCAGGAGTTTTTAAACTTAGAAATTGATAAATCCCTAAAAGAAGAGATGCCAACAAAATAAAAATCCAGTACACATCCGCAGTATTCGGACTCTGTATTGAGAGAGACAACTTTTTTGCAGATGGCACCACTGCATTCAGAAATCGCCATGGATAACTATTGGTCAGCCATGGCAACCCTGGGAGAAATAAAGGCAACATCAATAAAGGCAACATCAACCCAAAGGTCGTAAGCGCCAAAAAACCGGTCAAAAGTTTTCTATTACATCGCTTCACCACGGGAAAGTCGTTCGGCGTCTTTTTCTTGTCCATTGGAGCCTTTGTTTCTCAGAACACTGTCCGCTGTCTGTATCGGGCTAAGCAGGTACTTGACGATTCGCCGCTTGCTAGCTTTGATCTCGGCGGTGATATTCATTCCCGGGAGCGAGACAGAGCGCCTTGCCATTTACGTTGATGGTTTCGAATCTAGTTTCAAAATGCTGAGTATCCGGGTAGACGCATCGCTCGGCCTCCTCCAATTGATCGGTTTTCATACAACTCATGAACTCCCTTTTTCGGCGACTATAAGTTAACAAACTCAGCCTGACGTTGTGAATTTTTAAGTCATCCAATAAAACTCGTGGCAGCGATGTGAGCGATCGGCAATCAATCTACGCGAATCAAATGACAATATGAAGTGACACCCCTGTCACATATAACAGGGTGGCCGGGTAAACACCGACGCGCCCACAACGCCTTGAACAATTTAGTTCTAAGCTACACGATAAGAAGATCTATCGGGATCAAAGATTTGTGATTTCTGACCACTCCATCCACGCAATGCAACACTCATTCAAATCTCGATAGATGAGCAATGCATCCATATCCCATTCAAGGAGATTTCGATGACGGCCACTCTTCGCCAAGCTCTGATTCATATACGTTCGGGGCAATGGAACGACGCACACGGCATTGTGCAAAGCGATGAATCGCAACTGGCTGCCTGGCTACACGGCATCTTGCATATCCAGGAAGGTGACCTGGAAAATGCCGAGTACTGGTACGGCCAGGCGAACCGCAACTTCCACAACCGTGGAACACTCGATGAGGAGCTGGAACGTTTCGAGGCGGCGTTAGCTGAATAAAGACTGCCAGATTAAAAGCTGCTGGTTTTTTAATCCAAACCTGACCCTCATCCAGGCCCCCCAACACCTGCTGGTGTGAAAGCAAGGGAACCAAGAGTGATAACCCGCTCCGCCCACTCGTGGATACCCTCTGCTCATTTGGGATCGGATTTCATTCTTCCGCCATCTGGACCACCGACAGGCGCATGCTGCGCCATCAGCCCGGCTACCCACTCGATGAACACGCGCAGTTTGGCGCTGACATGCCGGTTGGGCGGAAAGGCTACGTACAAGGGCATCGGGTCAAGGCGCCAACCCTTGAACAGGCGCATCAGTTCGCCGCCAGCCAGGTGCGCCTTCGCCATATAGTCCGGCAGCCAGAGGACTCCCAATCCCGCCAGCCCGGCCGCGAGGTAGGCATTGCCGTCATCGAATGCGAACAGGTGGCGGCCTTGCACCTTGATGCTCTCGCCCTTGCAGTGCATGGCGTACGGAAAAGCCTTGCCGGTGCGCGCCCACAGGAACCCCACGATGCGGTGATGTGTGTCTTCCAGCTCTTGTGGGTGCAACGGTGTGCCCGAGCGCTCCAGATAGGCCGGGGCGGCGTACACCCCCAACTGCAGGTCACCCACCTTGCGGGCCATCAGCGACTGATCGGTTAGCTCGCCGCCGCGCACGACGCAGTCCACGTTGTCGCCGATCAGGTCCACCATACGGTCGCTGACACCCATGTCGAGCTGAATCTCAGGGTAGCGCGCATGAAATTCCGGCAAGGCCGGCACCAGGATCATGCGGGCCAGGGGGCTGGGTACATCGACCCGCAGCCGGCCCCTGGGCGACGCTGACGCACTGGACAGGCTGGTCTCGGCATCGTCCACTTCGGCCAGGACGCGCACCACCCGCTCATAGTAGGCAGCGCCATCGGCAGTGACATTGACCTTGCGTGTGGTCCGGTTGAGCAGCTTGACCCGCAGCCGCGCTTCCAGTTGCTGCACCAGCTGCGTCACGCTGGTCTTGCTCATGTGAAGCGTCTCGGCCGCCTTGGTGAAGCTGCCCGCTTCCACCACGCGGGCGAATGCCTGCATTGCATCGAAACGGTCCATCTCTGCTCCAGATACGTTGACGTTGATGATTATTTGGATTTTACGAACAGTGATGGTTAGCCTTGCCTGTTTATCCGAAAGGCGCAGCCTCTTAAAGTTCTTTCATCGTTAACCACGGGCCGACCATGGCCCTTTATGAAGGAGATTTTTATGACCAAGCGTGAAGTCGTTTTTCCACCGGGGCGCCAGGCCCTCTATGAACGCAACCGGTATTCGCCGGCGGTGAAGTCCAACGGCTTCCTGTTCGTTTCAGGGCAGGTGGGCAGCCGCGAAGACGGATCCCCCGAGCCGGACCTGGAGGCTCAGGTCCGGCTCGCCTTCGACAACCTGAACGCCATCCTCAAGGCCGCAGGCTGCACCTTCGACGACGTGGTCGACGTCACCGTCTTCATGGTGGATCCGGAATCGGTGTTCGAGACAGCCTGGAAAGTGGTGCCCGACTACTGGGGCAACGCACCGCACCCTACGCTGACGGGTGTCGGCGTGACCTGGCTCTATGGCTTTCAGTTTGAGATCAAGGTGATTGCAAAGCTTCCAGAGTCTCGCGGTGATTGAGTGACTTGACTACCGCCGCAGCGGGTCCAGCAGCGGCTTCAACCCGTTGTGGTCGATCTCCTGCATCAACTGCAGCAGGCGGCCGATTTCGCCTTTGGGAAAACCTTCGCGGGCGAACCAGTTAAGGTAGTTGCCGGGCAGGTCGGCGATCAGGGTGCCCTTGTGTTTGCCGAAAGGCATTTCGCGGGTCACCAGCAGCTGGAGGTCTTCGGGGTTCATGCCTAACCGCCTGCCCGCTTGGGCGCGTAGCCCTGTTTTTGCAGCGCCTGCATGACGGTGTCGCAATGGTCGCCCTGCACTTCAATGATGCCGTCTTTGGCCGTGCCCCCCGAACCACAGGCGGCTTTGAGCTGTTTGCCCAATTGCGCCAGGGCCAGCGCGTCCAGCGGCAGGCCCTTGATGACGGTGACAGTTTTTCCGCCGCGGCCTTTGCTTTCACGCATGACGCGCACCACACCGTCGCCCTTGGGTGTTGCCTGCTGCTTGCACGTGCACGCGGACACCGGCTGGCGGCAGCCAGGGCACATGCGTCCCGCGTCGGTGGAATACACGAGGCCGCCGCTGGTGGGGAGTTTCTTCATGGAGTTTAAGGAGGGGATGCGTGGAAAGCGGCTCTGGCCGGGTAACACCGCAGTGTGGTCACCACGGCCGGGTCAGCACGGCCTAATACGAACGTTCACAAATGTTCTGGGCCAAATCGCGGAAAAATGAAAAATGTACCTTATAAACACGGCTGGGATTTTCAGCCAGCGCCGCGCAGCCGCTCAGGGTCATACACCCATATCACAACAGGCAGCGCATCGGCCCGGCACATCAACGCAGTACCAGCACCAGGACAGCACCATGACCGGCACCTCTTTTTTGATCGGCTTCTTTATCTTTGTGGGCAGCGTAGCCTTGGGGGCGCTGGGCTATGAACGCTGGCTGTCGCATGTGGTGTCGGCCCGCAAGAAGGTGGCGCGCAACCACGCGCTGCGCCGCAAGCCGCTCACCAGTCGCGACGAGCTCGCGGTGTGGCGCTGGCTGGCAGACATTTTTCCGGACCACCATGTATTGATCAAGGTGCCCTTTACCGGCTTTATTGAACCCAACAGCCGCGGCGGCGACGCGCACTGGCAGGCGCTACTGAGCACCGTGAGCTTTGCCTGCGCCGTGGCCGACCGCAAAGGCGCTGTGCTGGGTTGCGTCGATGTGCTGGGGCGCGGCGAGCAGGCAGACCGCAAGCATGCTTTCAAGCGCGAGCTGCTGGGCCGCGCCGGCATTCCCTACTGGATTGTGGACAGCCAGCGGCGGCCCGAGGCCACGCTGCTGCGTGAAAAGTTCACCGGTGCTGCCGCCGAGCAGGCGGCGATCAAAAAGACGCCACGCTCAGCCATGCCCCGCAAACCCGTCACCGCGCTGGAGCAGCGCCGCCTGTCACGCGTGTCCAACAACGCATCGGACCTGACCCGCACCGGCATGACGCCGCTGCATCTGAAGTCCACGCTCAAGCTGAAGGCACTGGCACGGGCCTTTGCCTGGCGCCTGGCCGGTGAGCCGCCTTCTTACAGGCCACGGAGTTCGCGCAGGCCCATGGGCTTTCCCACCACCAGCATCAGCAACTCGACCATCTGAGCGAGCCTGCACGCCGCCCGGCCCGCTCAGGCTTCGGCGCTCTTGAGCAAAAACTCCATCTCGGTTCCGGCCAGGTTCAGTATGTCGTGGTGGGCCAGCGGAATCGCTTTCATGCCGATCGGTTTGCCGTTGCAGGTCGGCGGCTTTTCGCCGTCCATGTGCGCCACGTAGTAGCCGTCGCGCCGGTGCGATATCGACACCACGGCCACACCGGGCTGCCCGAAGGTGGTAACGGCCTTGACCACCGGCACCTCCAGCCCCGCTGACGAACCCGACAACACCTTCAGGCTCGCGTGCATCGTGCCGCTGGTGCCGGGCAGGCCCATCGCGTCCAGCGCCATGGCGGTGGTTTGATGTTCGCGCGGAGCCTCTTCTTCATGCCGCGAGGTGGCCAGGTACTGGATGCGGAAGTTGCCGATATTGATGATGTCGTTGTCGTGCAGCAGCTCACGCGACTTGACCATGTGGCCGTTGAGGTAGGTGCCGTTGGTGCTGCCCAGGTCTTCAAGGTACACGTCCGCAAGGCCTTTCAGCAGGAACACGCAGTGCTCGCCGCTGACCACCAGGTTGTCGAAGATGATGTCGTTGTAGGGCCTGCGGCCCAGCGTGGTGCGGTCGTTCGTCAGGTACACGTGCTTGATTTCGACGCCTTCGACCGTTGCAATGAGTTGCGGCATGCAAGACCCTTCTTCAAGATAGTCGCCGGAGCCCCATGCGTAAGCGACAAACCATCGTAGCCCGAGCGCCCTAAAGGCACAAGCGGGGCACAACCCGCCAGCGCCGCAACATGGTCGCTAATTGGTGGTAATTTTGCCGGTTTCGCATGCAGCGCGAATGATGCGCTGGGTCGGGTTGGGCGTCACGTCGCGGAACTCCATGGGGCGCACCACTTCGTTGGGGTAAGTCACTGTTTTGTACGGCTCGCCCTTCCACAGGGGCTGCACGTAAAACGCCAGCGTGACGTACTTGGCGCTCTTGTCAGCGCAGTCAAACAACACGGTGGAAACATACGAACGGTAAGGCACGCCGTCCCAGCTGGTGCGTTGCAGCGCGCGGCTTACGCGTACCTGCATGGCCCGCATGTCGCCGTTGGCGGCAATGGGGGTCGGGTCTACCTCAATGGTGTTGACGGCCGGGTCAGCCGGGTCACCCATCACGGTAAACCATGTGGTGGGGGCGGCTGGCGCGCCCCACAGGGAAGCCCCGGACACCAGGGTCCCTAAAACGATGGCTAATTTCTTCATATGACTTTTTTCTTCCTTCCTCCACTGCACGGTCACTTCAAAGCACAGTCCATTGTCTGCAATGCCAGTTTAATCCTGACGCAACGAACGTTCTGTTGCAACTGTTTCCCGACCCGTAGCAGGCGCGCGTCGAAAGGCCCTGTAGGCACACACCCACACGGCTATGGGCCCGATGCCTTCGGCGCGGTCTGGGCCGGCGGGCTATCTTGAACTGCATGGAATTTTCCATGACGCAACTCTCTGAAAGGTACATCCCATGAACAAAGACCAGGTCAAAGGCAAGATCAAGGAAGTTGCCGGTGAAGTGCAGGAACACACCGGCAAGCTGGTCGGCAATGCCGAGCAGCAGGCCAAGGGCCACGCCCGTGAATTCCAGGGCAAGGCACAAAAGGCCGCCGGCGACGCACGTGAGAACGCAGAAGACATCCAGAAGGATCTGGACAAAGACCGCGACCCCCTGGGTCGCTAAGCAGCACTGAACGCTGCAAACCCACCATCGGCCGGCTCTTCCCGGCCGTTTTTTTGCGCGCAAATCGCCGCGTACACCAGCCATTGGCTGACGCGTTCAGGCGCGTTGGCTGATAGCCGGCGGCCTGCCGCGCCCGCATGATGAAACCTTTCACCACAGCACAACACGCCCCCACATGCCGCGCAAAGCCTCCCCCGCTTCCCTGCCTCATGACCTGTTGCACGGTCAGCTGAAGCTGCCTGCCGTGACGATCAACGGCTACAGCCTGGAACTGCACGACGGCGAGCGCTTTCTGGGCGACACCGTCAGCCGCGTCGCCTACAGCGAAATGCTGGACGTATGGCGCCGGCTTTTTCGCCGCATCAGCGGCGAAGACGTGCTGGGCACCAAGCCCACACCCGCCATCAGCAAAAAGCGGCTCGACCTGCTCCTTCAACGCGACGGCAAGGCCGCCGCCGTGATTTCCGCGGCATCGGAAGACTACGCCTGGCAACTGGTGCGTGTGGTGCGGCGTTTTCTGGCGCATCCCACATGGCACGGCGTGCAGCGCATTGTGGTGGGCGGCGGCTTTCAGCAAAGCCTGGTGGGCGAACTGGCCATCGACCGCGCGGCCGAATTGCTCTACCAGCAAAACGCCCGCGTGCATTTGATGACGCTGCGCCACCACCCCGACGAAGGCGGGCTGATCGGCTGGGTGCACCTGGCGCCGCCCGAGCTGTTGTCGCAATACGGCGGCTTCCTGGCGGTAGACATTGGCGGAACCAACGTGCGCTGCGGCATTGTGCGGCCGCGCCTGAACAAGTCGCCCGACCTGTCGGACGTGCGCGTGGCGGGCCTGGAAAAGTGGGGCCACCGCGGCGACGACGATGTGACCCGCCGCGAACACCTGGTGCAGGGCATTGCCGCCATGCTGAAAAAACTCAAGCGTCTGGCCGACAGAAAAGGCATCACCCTGGCGCCGTTTGTCGGCGTGGCCTGCCCCGGCATGATCTGCGACGACGGCTCCATCGCCACCGGCGCGCAGAACCTGCCCGGCAACTGGGAAAGCCCGCGCTTTAACCTGGCGCACGACCTCAGCGAACTGCTGCCGCGCCAGGACGGCCAGACCACCCAGGTGCGGCTGCACAACGATGCGGTGGTGCAGGGCCTGTCTGAGCTGCCCTTCATGCAGGGCGTGAAGCGCTGGGCCGTGCTGACGGTGGGCACCGGGTTGGGCAACGCCAGCTTTGTCAACACCGGCCCGCACGCGGTGCGCAAAACGAAACGCTGACGCCGCGCGCTGCGTTGCAACAATTCAAGAGAAAAAGGCCTGAAACCCAATCAGTAATAGCGCAAGCAGCTATCTATTTAATAGCAGTCTCACGCACCGCGCACAGCGCTAGCGCGGAGCGATGGGCGCACCCACCACCACGCCCGGCACGGCGGTGTTTTCCGCCGCAGCGTCGGGCTGCACACGCCGCGGCTGCTCGGGTGGCAGCACCACGCCAGGCGCACCGGGTGCAGGCGTGCCGTCTGCAGCAGGCCCGTTCACGGTGATGTACTTGATCACCGGCGCCGGCTGCCACACGCGCGGCGGGCCGCCCTCGGTGGCCGGCCCTCCCGCAGCGCCTGACATGCTCTGTTGCCCCAAAGGCTGGGGCATGCCGCCGTCACCGGTCTGGCCTGGCTGGCTTTCCTGCGGCGGCTCGGCGCCATTGAGCAGCGCTTCAATGCGCTGCCGCTCCTGGTCCGTCACGCCTGCGCCTTCCGGTGCGGGGAAGCGCAGGGCCACGTCGACCACTTTTGCCTTGATCGCGCCCTGAAAAAACTCACCCACCATCGGCAGCGCGCTGCGGGCGCCCTGCCCGTAGCTGTCAGCCATGGTCACGCGGTTGTCGTTAAAGCCCACCCACGCGCCGGCCACCAGCTGCGGGTGCATCATGATGAACCAGCCGTCGGTGTTGCCCTGCGTCGTGCCGGTCTTGCCGGCCACGTCGGCCTGTATGCCGTAGCGGCTGCGAATGGCAGCGCCCGTGCCCTGGTCGATCACGCCGCGCATCACGTCCAGCAGCGTCTGCGCCACGGTGGCCGGCATCACGGTTTCGGGCAGCTTGGGCTCAAACGCTTCCAGCACCTTGCCGTTGCGGTCTTCTACCCGGGTAACGATCACGGGCTCTATATAACGGCCGTCATTGGCCAGCGTGCCGTAGGCCGCCACCATTTCCCTCAGCGTGACAGGGCTGGTGCCCAGCGCAAGTGAGGGCACTTCTTCGAGCCTGCTCTGGCGCACGCCCATGGCCTTGGCCAGCCTGGCCACATTGGCCGGGCCCACCGCGTGCATGACCTGTGCGGTGATCGTGTTCTTGGAAAACATCAGGCCCTGGCGCAGCGTCATCATCTCGCCGCTGGGGCCGCCGCCGTCGGTCGGCCGCCAGAAAGCGCCGTTCCCCAGCGGGATTTCCACCTCACCGTCCAGGTACACGTCGGACGGCTTGGCGCCGTTTTCAAACGCCGCGCCGTACACAAAGGGCTTGAAGGTCGAGCCCGGCTGGCGGCGCGCCTGCTGCACGTGGTCAAACTGGTCGCGCGCAAAGTCGCGGCTGCCCACCCAGGCCCTGACCTGGCCGTTGGTTGGGTCCAGCGCCATGAAGCCGGCCTGCAGGCGCGTTTTTTCGTCCTTCAGGTTTTGCATGAACTCCGCGTCCGCCAACAGCGCCTTGGTGGCCTGGTCGTCGGCCTGCCCCTTGGTGCGCAGGGCCTTGTATTCGGCGGTGTCGCGTATGAAGGCCAGGGCCAGCTCGCGCGGCGCGCCGCTCTTGGCCTTCCAGCCCGAGTTAAAGCGCCAGTCACCGGCCACCGTCTTTTGCAAGCGGTCTACCTGCACCGCCAGCGCCTTGTTGGCCATGTCCTGCAGGCGTGAGTCAATGGTGCTGCGCAGCACCAGGCCGTCGGCATAAATGTTGTAGTCGTTGCGGTCGGCCCATTCAATCAGCCAGCGGCGCAGCTGCTGCGCCAGGTGCGGCGCCGAGCCCAGCTCTTCGTCCTGGCGCTCGAAGTCGATGCGCAGCGGCTTCTTTTTCAGTGCCTCCAGCTGGGCTACGGGCAGCTTCTCGTGCTTGACCATCTGCGCCAGCACCGTGTTGCGGCGCTGCATGGCGCGCTCGGGGTTGTTCACCGGGTTGTAGTAGGCCGTGCCCTTGAGCATGCCCACCAGCGTGGCGCTTTGCAGCACGTCCAGCTCGTTGGCGGATTTGTCGAAGTAGGTGCGCGCCGCCATTTCAATGCCGTAGGCGTTGTACAAAAAGGGCACGGTGTTGAGGTAGCTCTCCAGGATTTCGTCCTTGGAATAAACCGCCTCTATCTTGAAAGCCGTGATGGCCTCCTTCAGCTTGCGCGTGATCGACAGGGAGCGGCCGATTTCTTCCGGGTAGAGGTTGCGCGCCAGCTGCTGCGTGATGGTCGAGCCGCCCTGCGTCTTGCCGGCGGCCGTGTGCAGCACGGCCGACACCGTGCGCTTGATGTCCAGGCCGTGGTGGTCGTAAAACCGGTGGTCTTCGGTGGCGATGAGCGCGTCCACCACGCTGGGCGAAATGTCTTCGAGCTTCACCCAGTCGCGGTTGGCCCGCTTGAACACCGCCAGCACCTGGCCGTCAGACGACATCACCACCGAGGGCTTGGCGGTTTTGGCTTTCAGCAGGTCGTTGATGCTGGGCGTGAACGGAATCAGGATCAGCACATACAGCAGCACCAGCGCCGGAATGGCCGCCAGTGTCAGCAGCACGCCGCGTTTGGTGGGGTGGCGCAAGCGGTCAGGAATGGTGGCCGCAAAGTCGCGAAGTTGGGTCAGGAGCTGTTTCATCATTGCCTGCAAGTCTAAATGGGAGGCGTAAACGGGCCTGTAGGACTGCGGCGCTGCGGGAAGCGCACGCCATGGGAAAAACGCCGCTTCGGTGGCTTTCAGGAGGCCGTTTTTAAGTACCAAATTGGCCTCAAGACCAATCAGAACGGGCGCGAGCAGCTACTGTTTTAATAGCGTCCTGCGGGGCAGTTTTGGTGGTATTTGGGCCTCTTTTTTGCCTCTTTTTCGCCTGTTTTTGCCTGTTTTCAGCCGTCGTGGGCCCTGCGGGCGCTTTTGGGGCCAATTTCGTCACCCGCAGTGCCATTTTCAAGCATCAAATCGGCCTCCAGCCCAATAGGAGTCTGCGCGAGCAGCTACTGTATTGATAGCAATTTCAGCGTGCCCACCATATCGCCGCACGGAACTGAACCGGTACAGCGTCATCCAATCTTTCGCACCAGGGGCGCCGTCATCCGTAAGAAACGCCGCGCCACACCGACCAACCTTCATGCCGCCTGTTCACGGCAAGCAATACAACAACCAACCGAAAGAGGCCAAAGCATGATGACCCGCAGAAACTCCCTGCTCCAACTGGGCGCCCTCTCCGCCGCCATGGCCGCCGGCCTGCGCGGGCTGCTGGCGTCCGCACCCGCCCACGCGGCCGCGCGCGCTTATGAAGTCACCCGCACCGAGGCCGAATGGCAAAAGCTGCTGCGGCCCGACCAGTACCGCGTGCTGCGCAAGGCCGGCACTGAAACGCCCTTCACCAGCCCGCTCAATAAAGAAAAGCGCGCCGGCGTTTTCAGTTGCGCCGGTTGCGACCTGCCGCTGTTTTCATCCGCCACCAAGTTCGACAGCGGCACCGGCTGGCCCAGCTTCTGGCAAGCCATGAGCAACGCCGTGGTGGAAGAAACCGACACCACCCTCTTCATGAAACGCACCGAAGTGCTGTGCCGCCGCTGCGGCGGGCACCTGGGCCATGTGTTTGACGACGGCCCCAAACCCACCGGCCTGCGCTATTGCATGAACGGCGTGGCCCTTAACTTCAAGGCAGCATAAAAATGAACAAATACCTTTTCACCCTGGGTGCTGTGGCATTGGCCGCGTGGGCATTCATTGGCAGCGGCATGGGCACCAACGCCCGCGCCGCGGAAGAAAAAGCCGTGAAGCTGCCCGCACCTGCGGTTGACGCCACGGCCACCGCGCAGGCAGGCACCGCCACCGCCGTGTTTGCCGGCGGCTGCTTCTGGGGCGTGCAGGCCGTGTTTCAGCACACCGACGGCGTGCTCAACGCTGTCTCGGGCTATTCAGGCGGCGACAAAGCGACTGCCACCTACGAGCAGATCGGCTCAGGCCGCACCGGCCACGCCGAGGCTGTGCAAATCACCTACGACCCGAAAAAGATCAGCTACGGCAAGCTGCTGCAGATTTACTTTTCGGTGGCGCACGACCCCACCACGCTCAACCGCCAGGGCCCCGACAGCGGCACGCAATACCGCTCTGCCGTGTTCTACAAAGACGCTGAGCAAAAGAAGGTGACCGAAAGCTACATCGCCCAGCTCGACGCCGCCAAGGCCTTCCCGAACAAGATCGTGACGCAGCTGACGCCGCTCGCCGCCTTCTACCCCGCAGAGGCCTACCACCAGGACTACGCCACCCTTCACCCCAACCAGCCTTACATCGCAAGGTTTGACCTGCCCAAGATTGCCAACCTGAAAACCGTGATGCCCGAGGTCTACCGCGAAAAGCCCGTGCTCGTCTCGCAGGCCGGCAAGTAGGCGCAGCAAGGGCGGCGCCGCCGCAGCAGCAAGCGGCGTCTTCCCGTCATTTCTCCGCCACTTTTCCGCCATTTCCCGTCGGCAATGGCCGCATAGCGGTTATTGGCCGACGATGCGACCTGCATTCACCCCTTGCTGATGTCGGCAATGGCCTACAAACGTATGGTTCTGAGCGCGTTAATGTGGTCTTTTACCTTAGCTGGAAAGGAGCGGACCACCATGACGAGTACCCACCAGCAGCCAGGCGTACAGCCCGACCGCATCAACCTGAACGACAAACCCGGCACCGAACAGTGGATGAAGAAGCTGGACGTAACCAACGACCAGCTCCGTGAAGCCATCGCCGCCGTAGGCGACAAGGCCACCAACGTAGAGATGCACCTCAAGGGCGCCCGCAGCACCACCAATGCAGACCGCGTGCATGAGTTGAGTACAGAAAAGTGAGCTTGATGGCGGCGCCCATTGCCGCCAAAATGCCAGAGACACACCCCTTCACCGCCGTTCACCGTGTTCAGCGCATGCAGCAAGATGCGCAGGAGGTTTTGCCATGGCATTGCAGACACCCGCTTCATCCCACGCTCCTCAACAATCAGACGCAACCCAGATCAACCGGCGCACCGCGTTGGTGGCCCTGCCCAGTTTGGCGGCTCTGGCCGGTTTCAGTTTGCCGGCCGCCACCCATGCGCAAACACCCGGCACCGTGCGCCTGCAATCGTGGCCGCTCAACGCCCGCACCTTCACCGGCATTCACGACATCGCACCCGCACCCGACGGCGGCGTGTGGTTCTCGGCCCAGCGCAGCGGCCACCTCGGCTGGTTTGACCCACGCACCGGCAAGTCAGACCTGGTGGCTTTGGGCAGCGGCTCATCACCCCACGGCGTCATTGCCGGGCCCGACGGCGCAGCCTGGCTGACCGACGGCGGGCAAAACGCGATTGCCCGCGTGGCCTGGCCTACGCGCGAAGTCAAAGTCTTCCCCCTGCCCGCCGGCACACCGTACGCCAACCTCAACACCTGCGCCTTCGACGGCGACGGCAACCTCTGGTTCACCGGCCAAAGCGGCTACGTCGGCAAGGTAGAGGTGCGCGCCGGCACCGTCACCGTGAAAGAGTCCCCCCGCGGACGCGGCCCCTACGGCATCTGCGCCACACCCAAAGGCGATGTGTGGTGGTGCTCGCTGGCCGGCTCCTTCATCGCGCAACTAGACCGCAAGACAGGCGAATCACGCATCGTCGAGCCCCCCACCCCGCGCCAGGGCGCTCGCCGCGTCTGGTCAGACAGCAGGGGCCGCATCTGGGTATCGGAATGGAACAGCGGCAACCTCTCAATGCACGACCCCGCATTGGGCACAGGCCCCAGCAGCTGGCGCGCGTGGAAAGCCCCCGGCACCGAGCCACATGTTTATGCCGTGTATGTGGATCACAAAGACATCGTCTGGGCCTCAGAGTGGAGCAGCAACGCCCTCTTGCGCTTTGACCCGGCGACGGAGAAGTTTGAGGTGATCACCATGCCGCGTTCTGCGGCGAGCGTGCGGCAGATATTGGGTCGGCCTGGGGAAGTGTGGCTGCCCGAGAGCGGGACGGAGTTTGTGACGGTGGTGAAGACGGGGTGAAGACCAGATCGTTCTGCAGCTGATTTACAGACGCTGGATATGCAAGCCGACGATGGCACCACGCACATCTCATCTAAATGAGTAACTTCCTATTCATAAAACAAGAGGCCGGCTTGGCGCATCTACTGCTTCTTAGAAAGCTTTAAAAACTTAGAAATTAAGCACAGAATGAAAAAATAACGAAAGAACACAATGAAAAGCAAGTTTGAACTTGAAGTGCATTTAGATTGCAGGGCAGACTTGGTAATTGAACGAGGTCCAGACAACAAAGGTGTTGGAAAGTGGGTTCCGGGGCAAAAGCATGTTCTGCTTGCTAAGTACATTGGTGCAGCGCGGGAAGCTATGAAGAAATGGCCGCATCTAGTATTCATCGATCCATTTTGTGGACCCGGCAGAATTCAAGTGGAGGGAGAGTCGTTCACACGTGATGGCGGCGTGGTGGTTGCTTGGCGACAAGCTGCTCACTATGGCACACCCTATACGAAACTACTTATCGGAGATTTAGCAAGTGATCGGTCGCAGGCATGCGCAACTCGACTTAGAACTTTAGGTGCCCCGGTTGAGAGTTTCGAAGGTCCTGCCGTGAGAACAATCACTGAGATGGTCTCTCAAGTTCAGAAAGGCTCGCTCTGTCTCGCTTATCTCGACCCTTATAACTTGAAGTACCTTTCATTTAGCATCATTCAAGAACTTGCGAAACTAAAAAATGTGGATATCGCAGTTCATTTCTCCACAATGGACTTACATCGCAATATTGACTTTGAGTTAGACCCTGACAGGGCGCGGTTTGACGAAGTCGCTCCCGGCTGGAGGGAAAAGCTTCAAGGCACCAGTAAGTCTGCCTTGCCAGTGGCTTTCTTTAACTATTGGTGTGGGTTGATACAGAACCTAGGATTTCAATTCAGCCAAGAAATGCCACTTATCCATAACAACACAAATCATGCTATTTATCGATTGGTATTTTTTGCGCGCCACGATTTAGCAAAGCGACTTTGGGGTGAGGTCGCAAAAAGCAAAAATATGGAACTCGATTTCTAGCCGTCAAATAGCACTTACCGGTACTGGGAAATCATCCCACCGTCGTCCAGCAAGTTCGCGGCCATTTATTTTCTTGGCTCTTCGAACCCCATCAGCACCCCAAGCGCCCCATTGCTTAAAGAAAAAAGCAACGTTTTGCGCAATAGCTTGTTGACGCACGTTGTCGGCCCATGCAGGCTTCATCGGTCTAGCCTTCGCGCCGCTTTCGCCTCCAACAATCACCCAATGAATGTCTTTTAAATTGAGTTTCCCCACATCCTCTAGTAACGGCTCTACCGACAAAAACCGTATCGCAGCTTTTACCTTCCTTAGTTGAGCAATACGAGGAACTCCGTACTTTCTGTCTTCCACAGAGACGCCTAGCCAGACATTGATAGGGCAGGAACGTTTAGCGAAAAATTCTGGAAGCCTCTCAGCTCGCTTGGTAAGAATTTGGTAGGTGTGCTGCGGAGTGCTGCGACAAACTTCAATAACTTGGTCGATAAATTCATCTGGAACCTCTTCATGGAAAAGATCAGACATTGAATTCACGAAATAGGTCGTCGGTATTTTTCGTCGTCGTGGATGATCGAGACGTTCAGGATGAAGAGTCAACTTGAAACCTCTTTCATAGCCTGTTGCGCCCATCGCCTCGAGACGTCGAGACATTGTCTCAGCGTAACAATGTTTGCAACCAGGTGATAGTTTTGTACATCCAGTCACCGGATTCCAGGTGTGCTCTGTCCATTCGATGTTTGACTCCGCCATTTGCCACTCCTCTTGAACTTAGAACATGCCGAGACGCAAATGCCCAATGACAACTACGTTACGGCCGCCTAGGCAAGCCTTACTACTTAGCACGGTCTACGAACAATCAACAGTTCATAGTTCTATAAAAATCAATCGATAGGCGTAAGAGATTCGCTCAGCGTTAGCTTCATCCACCCCAACATAACCAGGCTTCGGATCGCATGTGCAACTGCTTGGCTCTTCTCTTGGGTGCTCCAACTTTTCTTCCATTCAAGAATATAGTCATAGAGCCGTTGCTCAGCTATTTCCTCATTAGGATGAGCCAGCTTCAGTTGTCGACTCGCAAACAGGACTGTCAACATCTCTTCGGCCTGCTCTGTAGATTTAATTCGACTGAACAAATCAACGGCCTTAGAGATTTTCTTGTCATATTGCTTAATCTGCGAGAGGTAGGCGCCACGCTCTCTTTCATACTGCGGTGCGACTTTAAGAGCGACCATGCGCCCAAGCTGCTCTTCCTGAACCCAGTTTTTGTTCGCAAAAACATGCAGCGCTCTACTCACATCATTCGAGAATGGACCGTAGCTACCTTTGTCAAATTTGAATCCGGTAGTTACTCCCATCTCCGTAACAACATAGCAAATCTTTTGGAAAATAGTACGTCCTACAGGATTTGCATACGGCTGCGCAGCCAACTCCTTCAAAACCTCCATAAGCACGATCCAATCCGGATTCAACTTATCAGCTTGACGCCCCTTCCCCTCGAGGGTCATCTGTGTTGACGCGCTAAGAAAATCCGTACTGAGTTCATTCTTTGTGGTGCCATACGGAGCATAGAGTTCAATGTCAATTGGAAGTCCGTTCAATTTTCTATAGATCAGGGGGCCAACCTCTGACCATTCCAGACCGCCATTTCCACAACCTAAGGGAGGCATAGCGAGCGACTCTAGCCCCCACTCCGAATAATGTTTGACAAGATAATCTAAACCGCTTTCTATGTCCGATAGGCGAGACGAAGAGCGCCAATGTCCTTTTGTCGGAAAATTAAGAATACTGAGTCCAGAAAGATCTTTGTAGATATAAGGCTCACCTAGGTGAACTTGCTTCAAGTCACAACGCCTCAGATAGTCATCAAACATGTCTGGGAACCGTTTTTTGAATTCCTGTGCGACACCCTTCCCCATCACACCCACGCAATTAACAGTGTTAACCAACGTGTGCGCACGGCTTTCAAACATATCTCCTATAAGAGCTTTAAACATAGGTCTATCCTTATCCGAAAAACATATCAGCGTCGATAGTTGACGCGATGGCTACCCCTAAGGCCGAAAAACGCGTATTTGCCGTCTGACTGGCGACATAGGCACCTCTAATGAGGTGAGGAGGTACGCGGTGGGGTACAAGCACTTCAGCGCATTTTTTTGATTTTTTTTGCCAGTATCGAATCTTGTCGACATCTCGCCAGTCCCTGGCAAAAATAGATTCGAAATCAAGCAGTTGCCATTGAGATGGGGCAAGAAATCGGACGTAATCACTGGCGGCATTTTGGTCACTAATTACCGTTCCCTGAATATCAAGCACTTCCCTTGCGATCTTTAAAACGCAAATTTCATCCGCTTCACCGAGTCTTTTATAAAGCATCGGATTGCGCGCATGAAAATAGAGATTAGCGTACTGGTGCAATCGAAGCCCTCTAGGTACCTGCGTCTGATCGCGTTTGTCCTGAACCGGCTGCAAAGCAATTGAATGATGCTGGAGAAGAGCAGCTCTTTCGTAAGAGAGCAGCCCATGCTGAAGTACTGACTGCACATTGCCAATGGGCATGATGCATTGCAATTCAATTACACGAGGGTCCATAACTTAGATCCCAAAATTAAAAACTGCATGCACATGCCGGAGCATATGCGACAATAATACTGTATAAATACACAGTTATCAATGCTTTCGGCATTTACAACTTTGAACCTCGCCTCAGCGCCCAGGCAAAGTAACCCCCTCCACCGCCATCACCACCCCGCCAAGCATCACCACCGCACTGCTCCCAATGCGGTCAATCAAACTGGCAGCCAGCACCACGCCAATGGACTGGCCCAGGAACAGGAAAGAAGCAAACAGCGAGACGGCCGTGCCGCGCGCATGGGGCGCCATCTGCGTCGCATTAGCCTGCATGACGTTGTGGAACATGAAAAAACCGAACCCGCCCACCAAGCTGGCCGGAATGGCCGGGGCCCAGTGCGGGGTGTAGGCCAGCACCAGGGCGCAGATACCGAGCATCGCGCCGCCCAGAATCACCAGGCCGTGCTGGTCGAAGCGGCGTATCAGCGGGGGCGATGCCATGTGCTCATACCGCCTTCTTAGCCCGCCTACTAAGGCTTCACCGGGCCTTTGCGCATGGTGGCAACCTGCCCCGCCATGGATTTCTCAAAGTCCCAGGTTGGAGAAGTAATAAGCGCGGGATAGGCGGCGCAACGCTCTCGGGCCCGCGCGGGGTCGCTCGAAAACACAGTGCGCCTCTGATTAGCCTTGAAGTCAACAATCCTTCGATCGAGCTGCGCGCGAACCGCGTCGGCCTTCGCGCGATCACCTTTGGTCTCCCGCTCAATCATGGCCGACATATTGCTTTCCACTTCTTGCAGAAGGGGCGCTGACCTTGTCCGCCAAGCGGCGTAAGCGGCTTCATTTTTTGCCTTGTGCTCAGGAAATTCTTCAGCGCACAGGTCTTTGATGGCTCCCAACGATTGAGCTGCGCCATACAACTGGCCGAGATCGTTCTCATAGTTTCCTGAAGCAACCGCTAGTTGGGCATGAGCCGCAGGCGTAAAACCGAGCACCATCAGTGTGACGAGTCCAGTACTGAGAAACGAGTTGGTCATATTCGATACTTTCAATTGAAGTTCTCCAGAGTCTATTTGACTTGAAGAGATGACTTGCTGTCTCGCCTTCTCAGCACCCAGGCAAAGTAAACCCCCTCCGCCGCCATCACCGCCCCACCGAGCGCCACCACCGCGCTGCTCCCAATGCGGTCAATCAGGCTGGCTGCCAGCACCACACCAATCGACTGCCCCAGGAACAGGAAAGAGGCAAACATTGAGACGGCCGTGCCCCGCGCATGCGGCGCCATCTGCGTCGCATTGGCCTGCATGACGTTGTGGAACATGAAAAAACCAAACCCACCCACCAGGCTGGCAGGAATGGCCGGGGCCCAGTGCGGGGTGTAGGCCAGCACCAGGGCGCTGATGCCGACCATCGCGCCGCCCAGAATCACCAAACCGTGCTGGCCGAAGCGGCGGATCAGCGGGCGGCCTGCGGCCATGTACCCGACGCCGCCCAGGCCAAACAGCGCCACGATGGCGCCTGACACCGAGAGCGACAGGCCCTGGGCATGGTGCAGGTGCGAAGCCCAGATGGCCAGCACGCCAAAGCCGGCGGCGCCTTCTATCACCGCCATGATCAATACGACGCGTGACCATCGGCCGGTAATGATTTCCAGCGCCTGCGTGACGAAATGGGTGCGCTGCACGGGTTGGCGGGGTGCGGCGGCCGGGTCTTTGCCCTCGGCGCGCTGTGCGGCATTCTGGCGGCGCAGGTCAAGGTACATCAGCGTGCCGACCACGGCAAACAGCACGGTCATGAAAACAAAGGCCCAGCGCCAGCCCAAAGCATCGGTCAGCAGGCCGCCAATCAGCTGGCCGCCCACAATGCCCAGCGTGCTGCCCAGGCCGGTGCGCGTGAGCATTTCCTGCAGCTGGTCGGCGGGCACGTTGTCGCCCACCCAGGCCATGCCCAGCGGAATCAGCGCCGCGGCGCCCAGCGCCATCAGCATGCGGGCAAACAGCAGCGCATCAAGGCTGTGCGCAAACACGGCCAGCAGGCTGCCGATGCTGCAGCCCAGCGTGGCAAAAGTGACGACGCGAAACTTGCCCAGCCTGTCGCCCAATGGTCCGTAAAAAAGCTGCGACGCGCCATACGTCATGGCAAATATCGACACGACCTGCGCGGCCTGGGCCAGGCTGACGGCAAACACACGCGACAACTCAGGCAGCATGGCGTCACAAATGCGCTGGGCCATCATGCTGGCAAAGGTGCCGAAGGAAAGAAGAAGGATGGAGCGCCGGACGGCGGGGGAAATGCTGGCGTGGGGAGCGCTGTGCGCGTCGGCAGGAGTCATGAAGGTAAACGGGCCCGGGAGCTGCTATATGGCCAACTTGGAAGCAGATTTCCATTGCGCAATACGGGTCATGTGGTACTGCAAATAGAAGGTGCTGAAGAGGAAAGTCATGGCCGCTGAAAGCTCAAGCTGCATGGGTTCAACGCTGTTGTAGTGATTCAGCATGGACCTGCGGATGGAATAAGCCCCGAAATAGAAAATCACATACGACACGAGCATCAAAAGAAAACCAACCCCCTTGAGGTTGTCTGAGCCTTCAAACAGTATCTGGGCAAAGATGGCCAGCGGCACATAAATGACGAATTGGATCGTCGCATTCGACGCCGGATTGATTTTTCGCACCCAGGTGGATTGGACGAACATCCAGGCGATCATGAAGACCCCAAGCGTGAGGAGCGTAAACAGCAGCACCAAAGCCCAATGCAATTGGGGTGGCGCGGGGTAAGCGTCTGCGTTCATACCGCCGCCTTGTGGCCCGGGGTTGGTGAAAGAATCCGGCTGGTAGTCACTCATAAGCGCCTTTTTTGTTTTCTTAATCGATCAATCGCGCGAGGCTCTCTGCGGCTACAACGACACGCAGATGGCCAATTTGCTCAACCCATGGGCTCCAACTGCTATTTGACGGCGGCCGCGCGGCGAACGTCGGTAACCACCTTGTCCAGCGTGGCGACCAGTGTGGTTTGCACGTTGTCGTCCGAGACCCGCCCCTGGAATCGCTCAGCGCCGATGGCGATGAATGGCTCGGCATCGACCATGCCCTGGATGCTGATGTGCACGACTTTTTCGCTTCTTGAGCTTTCAATGCCCTTGATCAACAAAGCCGTGAATATGCCACCGCCAGCCGCTGCAAGGCCGGCCTGGTTCAACGTGACAGGGGGAGCGTATACGTTGACGACAAACTCGCTCAAGGTGATCTTCCTTCCCTGTAGTTCGGCTGCCAGGTTGTTGTGCAGCCAGGCCTTCATGAGTGCTGGTGCGTCCGGCGAGAGGTTGTCGTCACCAAAATAGTTGTTGATGCCGCCATTGTTGTCTACAGCCCTGGAGATACGCGTTTCAGCGGCACGGTCATCCACAAACCGGAAACCGGTGGTCTCAGGCGCCTGCACTGCCAATTTGGGAGAAAGTTTTACAGCGGAAGTGGCGCCGCAAGCGACAAGAAAAAGGGCCATGCAGACAGGCAGGGCGAAGCGGACAAGGCGCATGAAAAGCTTTCGAAGAAAAAAGAAAAGGGAGTTCTAAATGAGAGGTTTTGAAAGGCCCGCGCTTTATAACGCCTTGCCCAACCGCCCCACACCCTCTTCAATCTTCGTCACATCCGCGGTGGCAAAGCTCAGCCGCAGTGTGGCCAGGTCCGGGTTGCTGGCGTAGAACGGCGCGCCGGGCACAAAGGCCACGAGCTGCTCAATGGCTTTTTTGGCGAACTCGCCGGCGTCTTTGCTTTTGCCGCCCGCGCCCGTCAGGCGTGCCCAGAAGAACAAGCCGCCTTGCGGCTGGGTGAATTCAATGGCGTCGCCGAGCTCGCGCTTGAGCGCGGCGCCCATGGCGTTGGCGCGCTCGCCGTATACCTTGCGCACATGGGTCAGCGTGGCGGGCATGCGGCCGGCCTTGAGGTATTGCGCGGCGGTGGCCTGGGCGAAGGTGCTGGTGTGGGCGTCGCTGAACTGTTTGCACATGGTGGCTTTGGCCAGCAGTTCGGCGGGGGCGATCATCCAGCCCACGCGCAGGCCGGGGCTCAGCACCTTGCTGAGTGAACCGCAATGCGCCAGCAGCTCGCGGCTGCCGGGCACGCCGGCGCTCAAGGCCAGCAGTGAGGGTGGCGGCGCCTCACCAAAGTAGAGGTCGCCATACGGGTCGTCTTCGACGATCAGCGTCTGGTATTTAACGGCCATCTCCAGCACCTTCTTGCGGCGCTCCAGGCTGAGCAGCGCGCCGCTGGGGTTGCCGAAAGTGGGAATCAGGTAGACAAACTTGGGCTTGTGCTGGGCGATGAGTTGTTCGAGCTCGTCGGTCTTGACGCCATGGGCGTCAATCGGCGCGCTGATGAGTTCTGCGCCGTACAGGCGAAAACACTGGATGGTGGCCAGGAAGGTGGGGCCTTCGACGATGACCTTGTCGCCGGGGGAGATCATGGTTTTGCCGAGCAAATCAAGCGCCTGCTGGCTGCCGGTGGTAACGATGAGGTTTTCGGGGGCGACGTCTTTGGCGCCCTTGGTGGCCATGAACGCGGCCAGCTGTTCGCGCAGCGGGCCGTAGCCTTCGGTGGCGCCATATTGCAGCGTACCGCCGGGTTCTTCGTTCAGGGCCTTGTTGCTGGCCTCCTGGATGCCGGCCACGTCGAACATGGCGGGGTCCGGAAAACCGCCGGCAAAGCTGACAATGCCGGGCTTGCCCAGCAATTTAAAGAGTTCGCGGATGGCGGAGGTTTCAACGTTGTTGAGGCGGTCGGCAAATTGCAGTGGCATGGGGGTCTCGCTTTCTGTTTTGTATTGTCGCCAATTTGCGCGCAGGTTTCCTGCGGCCTGGACCGCCGGTTGCCCTGCGGTCGCAGGGAAGTTGACAGAGTATCAATCTAGAGTAATACTCTAGTCATGAGTTCTGCCACACCCCCTGCCGCTGCCGCCCTCTCCACCCGGGAGCGCCTGCTGGACGCCGCCACCAAGGTGTTCCTGGCGCACGGCTTCACGGCCGCGTCGATGGACATGGTTCGCCAGGAGGCGGGCGTGAGCAACGGCAGCCTGTACCACCACTTTCCCACCAAGGCACAACTGGCCGATGCGCTGTATGCGCACACGCTGCGCGATTTCCATGCGGCGCTGATGCAGCCCATCAGCGGCAAGGCCTCTGCCCAGGCCGGCGTCAAGGGCCTGATGCGCGCGTACATCCAGTGGGTGCTGCAACACCCCGACCAGGCACGGCTGCTGCACACGCTGCGGCGCGGCGGCGACATGGCAGGCGGCGCCGAGATCGACGCGGCCAATGAGCAGGCCTTTGCCACGCTGAGGGCCTGGGTGGCGCAGCAGGTGGAGGCCGGCGAGATGCGGGCCATGCCTTTTCACCTGTGGATGGCGCTGATGTTTTCGCCCGCGATGTCGCTTACGCAGGGCTGGGTCAGCCAGCCCACCCCGGCCGTTGCGCCCAAGGTGCGGGCCGCACTGGAACACGCGGCCTGGATGGCCATGGCCCCCTGAAACACCTTCCCGATTTCAACAAGGAGTAGCTGCATGAAAGTCGTCAATGTTCATCAACGTCTGCTGCACGCCAGCCCGGAGCAGGTGGGCGCGCTGATTGATTCGCTGGGCTCATCGGCCGATACGCTGTGGCCCGGAAAGGCATGGCCGCGCCTGAAGTTCGACAGGCCGCTGGCGGTGGGAGCCATCGGTGGGCATGGGCCTATCCGCTATGTGGTGGAAGCCTATACGCCGGGCCAGTCGGTGCGGTTTCGCCTGACCGCGCCGGCGGGTTTTGACGGCTGGCACGGTTTTGAGGTGCTTGAGGCCACGCCTGCGCATTGCGTGCTGGAGCACCGCATTGAGATGAACACACGCGGCACTGGCCTGCTCTTGTGGCCGCTGGTGATTGGCCCCCTGCACGATGTTTGCGTGGAAGACGTGCTGTCGCAGGCGCAGCTCTCGCTGGGCAACGAGCCACGGCAGGTGCCCTGGCCGGCCTACATACGCCTGCTGCGCTGGCTGGTGTCGGGCGGCAGGCGCTTGACCCCGCCGTTTTCGCGCAGCCAGCATGCCCGCTGACTTGCTGGCCTGGGGCCGTCAGGTGCTGGGCCAACAGCCCTTCAGCGCGATGCTGAACGCGCAGCTGGATGCCTTTGCGCCCGGCGGCGCGGAGCTGTCGGTGCCTGTGGTGCCCGGCCTCTTGCAACAGCACGGCTTTGTGCATGGCGGTGTATTGTCCTATTTGGCGGACAACGCACTGACGTTTGCGGGCGGCTCGGTACTGGGCGACTCTGTCACGTCAGAGTTCAAGATCAACTACCTGCGGCCGGCCAAAGATGCCGACCGCCTGCTGGCCGTAGCCACGGTGGTGGGCAGTGGCAAGACCCAGGCGGTATGCCGATGCGATATTTTTGTGCTGCGCGGGCAAGAGCGTACCTTGTGCGCGGCGGCGCAGGGCACCATACGCAAGGCGGCCTAGGGACTGTTGACAGGCCACAGGCTTCGCAAAACACGGGATGCTGGCGGGGACGGTACAAGTCTGGCCATCTGATCGCCCTTGAGCGATATCTTGACAATATTGTCTAACAACGATATTGTGCAAATATCACTCAAAGGCGGTATCCATGAGCACGCTTCAAACCTTTCCCGTTCAGACATCAGCACAGCTGTCAGTGCATTTGAAATCGCTGCGCAAGGCACGCGGGCTGACGCAGACCGCGTTGGGTGAGCGCATAGGCGTCAAGCAGGTCCGCATGGCCGATATTGAAAAAAACCCCGGTGCGGTGAGCCTCGACCAGTTGCTTCAGGTGCTGCATGCGCTGGACGCGCGACTGCTGCTGGCAGACTTGCGGCGGTATGCCGAGACTGACACCCCACCCGCCCCCACCGCGAACAGCCCCACAGCCGATTGGTAACCGGGGAAAGCGCTTGGGAAAGCATGACGAAACAGTTTAAAAAGGTGGCCCATGGCATTTGCCGATCTTGACGTGTGGATGAACGGCCAGCATGTGGGCCTGTGGTTCTGGACGCGAACCGGCACGCCGGGTTTTCGTTATGACCAAAGCTGGCCGCAGTCGCCCCATGCGCGGCCGCTGTCGGTTTCACTGCCCATGCCGGCCGGGGGCGGCGATGTGATGGGCCCCAAGGTAGAGCACTACTTTGACAACCTGTTACCCGACAGCAGCCGCATCCGCGAACGGCTGCGCCGCCGCTTTGGGACTTCTTCAACCCGCGCCGCAGACCTGCTGGCTGCCATCGGCCGGGATTGCGTGGGCGCGCTGCAGCTGCTGCCACAGGGCCAGCAGCCATCGCCGCACGACCGCATCGACAGCACGGCACTGACCGACAGCCAGGTGGAGACGCTGCTGGGTGACGTAACCGGGGACGGTGTGGAAGGCACCTCGCTGGCGGACGATTTCCGGATATCCATTGCCGGCGCTCAGGAAAAGACAGCGCTGCTGCGCATTGGCCAGCGTTGGCACCTGCCGTCGGGCTCTACACCCACCACGCACATCTTCAAACTACCGCTGGGCCTGGTCGGCAATATGCGCGCCGACATGTCGGACTCGGTGGAAAACGAATGGCTCTGCGCCGCCCTGCTGGGTGAACTGGGGTTTGAGGTCGCGCCCACACAAATGGGCCGCTTCGGCCGGCGCAAGGTGCTGATCGTGGAGCGCTTTGACAGGCGCTGGATGGACGGCGGCCAATGGATCGCCCGCCTGCCGCAAGAGGATTTCTGCCAAGCCACCGGGACGCCCGGTGACCTCAAGTATGAAAGCGACGGCGGCCCAGGCATTCGCACAGGGCTGGACTTGCTGAGCGGAAGCAGCAATGCCCGCGCCGATCTTCTGCATTTCGCGCAGGTCCAGCTGGCCTTCTGGATCATGGCCGCCACTGACGGCCATGCCAAGAATTTTTCGATCTTTCTGGAGCGCGGCGGCAGCTTTCGCATGACGCCGCTGTACGACGTGCTGTCAGCCTGGCCCATCATCGGCAACGGGCCCAACCAGATCAGCCCACGCCGCGCCAAACTGGCCATGGCCTTGCGCAGCAAAAACGCGCACTACCATTTGCACGAAATCCGCACCCGCCAATGGGAAGCGCTGGCGCGGCAAAGCGGTGTGCCGGGCGCCTTCGACCAGATGGTGGCGCTGGTGCTGCAGGTGCCGTACGCGCTGGAGCGCGTGGCCGCGCAGTTGCCGGCAGATTTCCCCAAGGCGGTGTTCACCGCCATACGCCGCGGCATGCTGGCGCAGGCTGAAAAATTCGTGGCTGAACTTCCATGACGGAGCCCGGCCTTGACCCCGCGGCCCGCCGCACGTATATCGCCCGCATCAACCGGGTGGTAGACCACGTCAGCGCCAACCTGGCCGGCACGCTGGACTTGCAAGCGCTGGCCGATGTGGCTCACTTTTCGCCCTGGCACTTTCACCGCGTGTTTCAGGCGGTCACGGGTGAAACCCTGGCTGACTGCGTGCGCCGCCTGCGGCTGGAGTCGGCAGCCCAGCAACTCATTTTTACACCGCAGACCGCGCTACAAATCGCGCTCGACACGGGCTTTGCGTCGGCCGAGGTTTTCAGCCGTGCCTTTCGCGCCCATTTCGGCACAACGCCCACGGCCTGGCGGCGCGGCGGCTGGCGCGACTGGGCAGCGCGCCAGCAGCGTGAACTTAGCAAGATTCATCAAGGCAATCACAAGATGAATCAAGACTCCCTCATGGCATTGTTTAAAGATAGAACCCTCTGGCCCGTGGGGCCGGTTTTATCTGAAAGAGGTTTGAGCATGCACATTGAACTGAAGACCATTCCTGCCATGCGCCTGGCTTACATGCGCAACACCGGCCCTTACGGCGACGGCGTGGCGCAGCTGTGGCAACGCTTTGTCGCCTGGTGCGGCCAGCACGGCCACATGAACCCGCGCCCCAGGATGTACGGCATCAGCCAGGACAACCCCGAGATCACGCCGGCCGAAAAATGCCGCTACGACGCATGCATTGAGGTGAACGAGGCTTTCAAACCGCAAGGCGAGACAGGCGTGCAAAACTTTGGCGGCGGGCGTTATGCCTGCGGCCGTTTTACCGGCAAGCCGGGCAACGAAGTGCACGAAGCCTGGACGCACATGTTCGCCGAGTGGCTGCCGCAAAGCGGCTACCAGCCAGAGAACAAGCCGGCCCTGGAGCTGTATGAAGAAGACTTCGTGATGGACCCGAAGACCGGCACCTTCAGTTGCTGGCTCTGCGTGCCCGTGCGGGCGCTGTAGCGCCGGGTCTTGCTCCGGCCTGGGCGTTTTCTGCTGAGGCTTGCTGGCCGGGGGTTGGTATTGTCTTTGGTATTCGGTCCCCCGTTCCCCCTTCCCGATTGGCCCTTGTGGATGCGCCGAGGAGCGGAGGGCCAGACGGATCAGGGCAAAAACTTGTTTGAGCCGCAGGCGAGTTGTTTTTGACCCCGGCTGGACCGAGCACCGCAGGTTGCCCGCAGCGAAGCGAAGGGACGCAGGAACCAGGGTCGCCTTTTCTTTGCTTACTTTCTTTTGGCGAAGCAAAAGAAAGTGAGTTGCATGCCGGGCAACCCCCGGCCAGTAGCTCTCAACAAGAAGCACAACCAAAAAATCAACAACCGCCCCTTACCGGAGGCCTTCACCGTAATCACAACCCCTGTAGCGGCAGCAACTTGCCCTCGGCCGCGGAAGGCGGCGCAATGCGCAGCAGGCGCGACAGCGTGGGCGCGATGTCCACCACTTCCACCCGCGCATCGATGCGGCCGGGCTTTATCCAGGCGGGGCCGTACATCAGGATGGGCACTTGCGTGTCATACGGATGCGGTGAGCCGTGGGTGGCGACCGTGTTGCCGAACATCCAGCCGGGCTTGAGTGAATACTGCACGTCGCCCGACACATCGGCGTGCCAGGATTTTCGGATCTGATCAAAAAATGGCGCACCGGCACGGCTTGCGCTTGCCAGTTCGCGACGGGTATAGGCCGCAGCAAAGCCGGGCTCTGCCAGCAGCAGCGTGCGGGCTTCTTCTGCCAGGGCATTCGGGTCTGCCTGCTTTTGCGCGATGAGTTTTTTGTCGAACAGCAAGCTGGAGCCGGAGAATCCCGCCGTCCATTTGCCTTCGCCAAACCGTTTTTCCAGGCCGGTGTTGACGCGCCACAGCACCTGACTGCTGTTGACGCGACCGGCCTCACGGCCCTGGCTGGCGAGGTAGTCAGGTGACGGCATGAAGCCGTGGTCGGCCGTCAGCATGACGAGGTAGTTGTCTTTGCCGACGCGGGCGTCCAGGTCCTGGAAGAAGGCCTGCAGCATGCGGTCGAGTTGCAGCAGGTGGTCGTGCGACAGCCGTGACTCGGCGCTGTAGGCGTGGTTCACGTAGTCGTGGCCCGACAGGCTGACCGACAGGATGTCGGGAATGTCGTCCTGCCCCAGCTGCTCGCCGGCAATGGCCGCGCGGGCAAACTCCAGCGACATGGCATCGACAAAAGGACCACGCAGCAGCGAGCTGTAAAACCGCGGTCCGGGCGCCGTGTCGTCGGGCGCGCCGTACATGGCTGGCAAACCGCCACCGGCGGGGCCAAACCATTTTTGCTGGTCGGGCACAGAGCGCGCATAGGCGGCCTCGGGCAGCAGGGCTTTCCATTCGGTCTTGAAGTAACGGTCGGCCAGCTTCTGGCCGTTAAAGGCATTGACCCAGCCCGGATGCGCGGCCATGTAGTGCGTGCTGGACGCAAACTGCCCTGTGGCACCCATGTACATATAGGCCGTGCCGGTTTTGCCGGCGGGCAGGATGGCGCCGCGGTCTTTGCCGGAGATGCCGATCACTTTTGAGCGGCTGTCTACCCGCCGCAGCACGTCGCCCACCGTTTCCACCTTGAGGTTCTTCGGGCTGGTGCCGTCGAGCGCATTGGTCTGGTGGCCGATGTAAGTGGCCGTGGTGTCGCCCGTGCAATACACCGGCTCTGCGGTGATGGGGTCGCGCCAGTCGTTGCCAATGATGCCGGTGCGATGCGGATAAGCGCCTGTGAGCATGGTTGCGTGGCCGGCCGCGGTGACGGTGAAAGCATGGCCGTAATGCGCGTTGGCGAACCAGGCGCCGCGGTCAAGGAAGCGTGCCAGGCCATCGGGCGCGAGCTGGTCGCGGTAGTCCAGCACCTGGCGCTGCGGCAGCCCGTCTACTACCAGGAAGACAACGAGTTTGGGCCGCGGTGCAGCGGCTTGCGATGGCGCGGTAGCGCCGGGCGCTGCGGCACAACTGGCCAGCAATACTGCCGTGAACGCGGCAACCAGAATACGCAAAGGTGTGTGAAGTTTCATGGGGATCATGCGGGTGATGCTAGGTGAGTTCATGGTTTGCGGGCAACAGTAGTCACCCGTAGCAGGCCTGGCTGTCACGGCCTGTTGCCGGGAAGGCTTGCATGGTAACTGCGTCACCACGTACCCATTTGGGTCCCCTGTGTAGGACCATGGCTCTCCGGACTACTACTTCTGTCTCGTTCACATTTGGTTTCAATGCCAAAGGATTGACGTGCGTTTCGGTTGTAAGGCAGGATGCATTCATGACCAACAACGCAGCGCCGGACGCGGCGCCCAACGTAGCGCCATATGTCGCCGCTCCAGGAGAGACGGAGGTTGAGCGCGTGGTGACGGCGAGCATGTGCAACATGCGGGAAGGCATCTTCGCGCAGATGGAAAACATCCGCACGGAGTCGCTGCGCCACAACACGCCCCTCGGTCTGCACGTAGTGCTGCATTACCAAAGCGGCTGGTTTGTGCATTGGGTCGAAGGGCCTTCGGCGGCAGTGCGGGACTTGCTGCAGCATGTTGTGCAACACGACCCGCGCCACCATTCACCCCATACATTGCACACCAGCAAGGGGCGGCGGCTTTTGCCGACACCGTGGTCCATGGCGATGTCGCAGGCCACCGAGTCGGCGGTTTATTTCGGCCGCCGGGTCATGGCCCTGCGGGAGCAACTTGAAAAGGGCAAACAGTATTCGCCCTCCTCGGTGCTTCGCCGCCTGTCGGCACCCATGCAACTTGCCCAGGCGCAGGCACTCGCAGACCCCGAAGCCTTTCACCGCATGGGCATCTGCTCGGCCAGCGGCACCGAGGCTTTCGACATGGTGGGCTGGCTGGCCCAAAAGACGGGCGGGGTGGTCGCAAAACGGCGCTTTGCCGGCGAGACAGACTTTGACGGCAGCAGCGAGTATGTCGACTTCATGGAAGGCGGCTACCCATGCCGGCTGATTGCCGTGGCGCGCAACGGCCTGACGCACGGGCTTCGCCGGGCTTTCCTTCCGGAGTGGCCGCATTTTGTGATGCTCTTTTGCGGCGCGGCCAAGTTTGACAATGCGCTGATGGACCGCATGATCGCCGCCTGCGACGGCCTGCCTGCGAAGCCGGTGCTGGTGGGGGTTGCCCGCGACACCGCGACCCACCAGCGCATGCAGGAGATGGCAAAGGCTGCGCAGCTGGAGTATGTCGTCGGGGGCGTTGCCACGCCCGACAACTGCAACGCCATATGGCAGACGATGCGCGACCAGCTGGACCGGGCCGGTGCGCCGTCCAGCTCGGTGTGGGACGTGCCGCGCATGGCGGCCTGAGCGCCCTGCCCCATTTCCCCATTTCCCCATTTCCCCATTTTCCCGTTTTTGTTTATCGGCATCTTGCTGCACGGACAGGTGTTTGCGCGCGCCGGCCTTCGCGCGCCGATACACTGCGAGGCATGAAAAAAGAAGACATCGCCCCATTTTTTGCCACGCTGAAGGCGGCCAACCCGATGCCTGTGACCGAGCTGGAATACACCAGCGTGTTTGAGCTGCTGGCCGCCGTGCTGTTGAGCGCGCAGGCCACCGACGTGGGTGTGAACAAGGCGACGCGCAAGCTTTTTCCGGTGGCCAACACGCCGCAGGCCATCATTGACCTGGGGCTGGAACGCCTGGAGTCTTACATCCGCACCATCGGGCTGTACCGGACCAAGGCCAAAAACCTGCTGGCAGCGTGCCAGATTCTGGTAGAGCAGCATGGCGGCAAAGTACCGCGCAGCCGCGAAGCACTGCAGGCCCTGCCCGGCGTAGGCCGCAAGACGGCCAACGTGGTGCTGAACTCGGCATTTGGCGAGGCCACGATGGCGGTGGACACGCACATCTTTCGCGTGAGCAACCGCACAGGCCTGGCGCCCGGCAAAAACCCGCTGGAAGTCGAGCTGGGCCTGCTCAAGCGCGTGCCTGCCGAATACATGGTGGATGCGCACCACTGGCTGATACTGCACGGACGCTATGTGTGCATTGCGCGCAAGCCCCAGTGCTGGCAATGCGCGGTGGCACCGTGGTGCGACTTTGAACCGAAGACGCCGCCGCCGGCGGCGTAAAGAAAGCGCCTAACGGGCGAAGGTGCCGTCGGCGCGAATCATTGTCAGATTCACGAAGCGCGAACCCAGATTGCTTTGCTTGCTGTAAGTCAACGCAAAGCCGCCCAGGTCTTCATTGGTGAATGTTTCGAGCGTGCTGATGAGTTTGGCGCGCGTGACCGGCGCCGGCGTTTTTTGCAGCGCGCGCACCACCAGCTTGGCGTTCAGGAAACCTTCCATGCTGTTGTAGCTGAATTTCTTGTCGCCGTTGGACGAGATGACGGTCTGGTATTCACGCACGACGGCGTTGCCCAGCTCGGTAAACGGGTAAGGCACGACCTGCGAGGCAATCACGCCGGCTGCCGCATCCTTGAGCTCGGCATGCAGCCCGGACGACACGCTGAGCACCATGAACTGGGCGGTCACGCCCTTGGCGCGAAAAGCCTGGATGAACGCCGCATTGGGCTTGGCCTGCCCGATCAAAATCACGGCTTGCGGCTGCGCCGCGGCAATCACCTCGGCAGCTTTGGCAACGTCAACCGTGCCGCGCGGCACCGGGGCCACGGCAGCAGCCGTTGCGCCGCGCTTTTGCATGGCGGCGTTCAGGGCTTCCAGGCCTTCCTTGCCGAAAGCGTCGTCCTGGTACATCACGCCGATTTTCTTGATGCCGATGGTCCACGCGTGGTTGACCGCCGCTTCGATCTCGTCGGTGGTGCTGGCGCGCACGTGGAACAGGTTGGACACATACGGTTCACGCAGCGACTTTGCGCCGCTGGTGTTGCCGATCTCTGCAATGCCGGCCGCCTGCACCAGGGGCACAATCTTCAGCATGTTGGCCGTGCCGCGATAGCCCACCAGCGCTACGGCGTTCTGGGTTTCGATCAGGGCCTTGGTGTTCTCGGCCGTCTTGTCGGGATTAAAGCCGTCGTCCAGGCTGACGAGTTTGATCTTCTCGCCGCGAACGCCGCCTTTTTTGTTGATGTCATCAAAGTACGCGTTCATGCCGCGCACATAGTCGGTCGTCAGTGCGGCGCTATTGCCAGAGAGGTCACCCGAGTGGCCGAGCACGATGTCGGCCGAAGCGGCCGAGGCGGCCAGACCCAGAAATAAAGCGGCCAGAAAACGGCCGCCCTTTGAAAAATTAACAACTTTCATGAAACGAATCCCTACCCTCTTGTGAAAAAATTGGTGTCAATAAAAAAGCCGGCCCAAGGCCGGCTTGTGCTTCCGGTGCGCGGTGTATGTCAGGCGTCGACCCTGACCTTGGCCTGCTGGGCCACCTGCGCCCACTTCTTTTGCTCCATCTTGATGAAGGCCGCAAATTTTTCGGTGCTGCCGCCGCCGTCTTCGGCGCCATACTGGTCCATCTTTTCCTGCACGTCAGACATGGCCAGTACCTTGTTGACGTCTTCGTTCATGCGTTGGACCATGGCCGGCGGCATCTTTGAAGGGCCCATGAGGCCGTACCACACGGTGGCTTCGAAACCCGGGAAACCGGACTCGGCCATGGTGGGCACATTGGGATGGCCTTTGGCGCGCTTGAGGCGCGTTTGCGCCAGCGCGATGGCCTTGCCGCTTTTGACATGCGGCGTGGCCGAGGTCATGGTTTCAAAGCAGTAGTTGACCTGCCCGCCGATCAGATCGACCAGCGCCGGGCCGGAGCCGCGATAAGGAATGTGCAGCGCAAAAATCTTTGCCTGAAGCTTGAACATTTCCAGTGCAAAGTGCTGGGCCGAACCACCGCCCGCAGAAGCAAAGCTGATCTGGCCGGGTTTGGCCTTGCACAAGGCCACCAGGTCCTTCACGGTTTTGGCGGGCTGGTCGGCATTGCAGATGAGCATGTTGGGCGTGACGCCGACCATGCTGATGGGCACGAAGTCGCGATCAGCGTCGTAGCCGAGCTTGATGCCCAGTGCTGGCGCCAGCGCGTGGCTGTTGATGTGGGCCATCAGCAAGGTGTTGCCGTCACCGGCCTGCTTGGCCACGTAGTCGGCGGCAATCACGCCGGCCGCGCCACTCTTGTTTTCAATGATGACCGAGGTGTTCCACATGGTGGACAGCTTCTGGCCCACCACGCGCGCCAGCGCGTCGGTGCCGCCGCCGGGCGGGAAACCCACCACAATGCGCACCGGCCCACTGGGCAGCGTTTGCGCCCTGAGCATGGGTGACGCCACCATGGCGGCTGTGGCCGCCGTCGCGCTGATAAAGGTTCTGCGTTGCATGGTTTCCCTTTTTGATTCGGTAATTTATGGAATTTTGATGACCGTTTGACGTAACACCCTGCGGTCGTGCGCAGCGGGTGATCAGGCTGCCTTGCGCTGCGGCACCACAGCCGCATGGCTGGAAAAGTGGTCCATGGCGGCTTGCACACCCGATCCCGCGAGTTTGACGCCCGCAAGTTTCAGACCCATTTCACAGCCGCTCAGCGCCGCCATCAGCGTGAGGTCGTTGCAGTCGCCCAGGTGGCCGATGCGGAACATCTTGCCTTTGACCTTGCCCAGGCCGGTGCCCAGTGAGCAGTCAAAGCGTTCGTAAATGATCTTGCGCACTGCGTCGGCGTCGATGCCTTCAGGTGTCATGACGCCGGTCAGCACCGGCGAATACACGGCCGCATCGGCGCACTGGATCTGCAGGCCCCAGGCCTTGACCGCCGCACGCACGCCGACAGCCCAGCGCTGGTGGCGCGCAAACACGGTTTCCAGGCCGTGCTCCAGCAGCATGTCGCAGGCTTCGCTGAGGGCGTACAGCAGGTTGGTGTTGGGGGTGGACGGCCAGTAGCCGGTCTTGTTCATCTCGATGATTTCATCCCAGGCCCAGAAGGCTTTGGGCAGCGTGGCCTTTTTGCTGGCTTCGATGGCCTTGGCCGACACGGCGTTGAAGCTGATGCCGGGCGGCAGCATCAGGCCTTTCTGCGAGCCGCTGATGCTGACGTCAACGCCCCACTCGTCGTGGCGGTAGTCGGCCGAAGCCAGGCCCGAAATGGTGTCGACCAGCAGCAGGGCCGGATGTCTGGCGGCGTCAATCGCCTTGCGCACGGCGGCAATGTTGCTGGTCACGCCGGTGGAAGTTTCGTTGTGCACCACGCAGACAGCCTTGATGCTGTGCTGGGTGTCGGCCTTCAGGCGCTCTTCAATCAGATGGGCCTGGACACCATGGCGCCAGACGTCGGCGCCGGGGTAGCCGATGACTTCGGTTTTGAGGCCCAGGCGCGCAGCCAGCTTTTGCCACAGCGCGGCGAAATGGCCGGTTTCGTACATCAGCACATGGTCACCCGCATTCAGCGTGTTGGAAAGCGCGGCTTCCCAGGCGCCGGTACCGGAGGCCGGGTAAATGATGACGGGTTGTTGGGTCTGGAAGATCTTCTTGATGTCGACCAGCACTTTGAGGCCCAGCGCCGCGAATTCAGGGCCGCGGTGGTCGATGGTGGGCAGGCTCATGGCCCGCAGGACGCGGTCAGGCACCGGCGAAGGGCCGGGAATTTGCAGAAAATGACGTCCGGTGGGGTGAAAGTCAAGCGTCAACATGGCGAAAAACTCCAGAAGTAGGGCGCTATTTTTTGCATACAAAATTCATTTGTCAATAGAGCAAAGGGTTACAAATTGATTTGACACCCCTGTTTTTTGCATACAAAATTTGCTTATGGCCGCCGAAATCATTCCCATCCCCCGCGCTGCCCTTCACGAACAGGTGGCGCACCGCCTGCGCCAGATGCTGGTTGAAAACCGCATCCACCCGGGCGCCAAGCTCAATGAGCGCGAACTCAGCGAAGTTTTGAACGTCTCGCGCACACCGCTGCGCGAGGCCATCAAGATGCTGGCCGCAGAGGGCCTGGTCGAGCTCTTGCCCAACCGCGGTGCGATAGCGGTGGAACTCACCGAAGCCGACGTGCTGAATACCTTTGAGGTCATGGCCGGGCTGGAGGCGCAATCGGGCGAACTGGCCGCCCAGCGCATCACCGACGATGAGCTGGCCGAAATCAAGGCCATGCACTTTGAAATGATGGCCGCCTACACGCGCCGCGACCTGCCCAACTACTACCGGCTCAACTCCGCCATTCACAGCGCCATCAACGCGGCCGCGAAGAACCCGGTGCTCACCACCACCTACCGGCAGGTCAACGCGCGCCTGCAGGCGCTGCGCTTTCGCTCCAACCAGGACGAAGAAAAATGGAAGTCAGCTGTGAATGAACACGAGCTGATGATTGACGCACTGGCTGCGCGCGACACCGCCGCCATGCGCAAGGTGCTGCTGGGCCACCTGGCCAGCAAGCGCGAAGTCGTGGTCCAGCAACTGCGCGCCGCGGCGGCGCCCGCCAGCACGCCTTCCAGGGCGTGACCTGCAACGTGACCTTTGCCTGGCTTCAGGGCCGGGCCTCAACACCCACACAAAACCCGGATCGCCCGCGATGAACGCCCCCCTTCCACTCAAGATATCCCGGCAGGCCGCGGCCCACGCCTACGACAACGTGGCCCGCATCAGCAATGAAGTTGCCGGCAGGCTTGCGGCACGGCTGGCCGCCGAAACACAGGGCGAAGTGCTGTTTTCGCCGGCCGACCGGGGCCGTTACGCCACCGACGCCTCCATCTACCAGGTCATGCCTGTGGGAGTGTTTGTGCCGCGCACGGCAGACGACGTGAAGGCCGCGCTGGACATCTGCCGCGACATGCAGGTGCCCATCGTGCCGCGCGGCGGCGGCACCAGTCAGTGCGGGCAAACCGTGGGCACCGGCCTTGTCATCGACTACGCCAAGCATGTGCGCAACATCCTGGCGGTGAACCCGCAAGAGCGTACCGCCGAGGTAGAGCCCGGCATTGTGCTGGACCACCTGAACGCAGCCCTGAAAAAACACGGCCTGTGGTACCCGGTGGATGTTTCGACCAGCGCGCAGGCCACGCTGGGCGGCATGGCGGGCAATAACTCCTGCGGCAGCCGCAGCATTGCCTACGGCAACATGGTGCACAACGTGCTGGGTGCCAAAGCCTGGACATCCGACGGCAGCCTGCTGCAACTGGGTGCTTACGCCGGCAGCAGCGGCAAGGCACGCGAGCTGGGCAGCCACGTGCGTGCGCTGGCCGAGGAGCTGCACCCCCTCATCAAGCGGCGCTGGCCCAAAGTCATGCGGCGCGTGGGCGGCTACAACCTGGACATCTTCGACCCGCAGAGCGAGCGGCCCTACACCAGCGACGGCTCGGTCAACCTGGCGCATCTGCTCATAGGCAGCGAAGGCACGCTGGCGCTGACCCGGTCGCTGACGCTGCAACTGAGCGAGCTGCCCCGGGCCAAGGTGCTGGGTGTGGTGAATTTCCCGACCTTTTACCGCGCCATGGATGCGGCGCAATTCATCGTCAAAATCGGCGAAGGCGCGCTCACTGCGGTAGAGCTGGTCGACCGCACGATGATTGACCTGTCGCTGCAAAACCCGGCCTTTGCGCCGACGATCCGCAGCGCGCTGATCGGCGATCCGGCGGCCATTTTGCTGGTGGAGTTTTCGGGTGCCAGCAAGGCCGAGCTCTTGCCCAAGCTCAAGCGCCTGGGCGAGTTGATGGGCGACCTGCTGCTGCCCGACTCGGTGGTGGAGATGACCGAGGACGCACCGCAAAAAAACCTGTGGGAGGTGCGCAAGGCCGGCCTCAACATCATGATGAGCCTCAAGGGCGACGGCAAGCCGGTGAGTTTTATCGAAGACTGCGCCGTGCCGCTGGAGCATCTGGCCGCCTACACCGACGCCTTGACCGAGATCTTCAGGAAGTACGGCAGCAAGGGCACGTGGTATGCCCATGCCTCCGTCGGCACGCTGCACGTGCGGCCCATCCTGGACATGCGGCGTGAAGGCGCACCCAAGATGCGCGCGATTGCCGAAGAAGCCTCCGTGCTGGTGCGCAAGTTCAAGGGTGCCTACAGCGGCGAACACGGCGACGGCCTGTGCCGCGGGGAATGGATCAAGTGGCAGTTTGGCCCGGAGATCAGCCAGGCCTTCGCCGACATCAAGCAATACATGGACCCGGCGGGCTTGCTGAGCCCCGGACGCATGATCAACCCGCCCAAGATGGACGACACGCGGCTGATGCGGTTTCCGCCGGGCTATCGTGTCATTCCCCTGAAGACTGCGCTGGACTGGCGCGCCTGGGACGTGCAGAACGACCCGGCCACCGAAAGGACCAGCGCACCCGGCAGCGGCGGCGACCCGGCCCGCGGCTTTGCCAAGGCCGTGGAGATGTGCAACAACAACGGCCATTGCCGGAAGTTTGATGCCGGCACCATGTGCCCCAGCTACCGCGTGACACGCGACGAGCAGCACCTGACGCGCGGACGCGCCAACACACTGCGCCTGGCATTGAGCGGGCAGCTCGACGGGATGAAGGCCGAAGACGCCTTCACCAGCGAGGCTGTAAAGGAAGCCATGGACCTGTGCGTGGGCTGCAAGGGTTGCAAGCGCGACTGCCCCACCGGTGTGGACATGGCCAAAATGAAGGTGGAGTTTTTGCACCACTACAAGCACAAGCACGGCTACACGCTCAAAGACAAGATGGTGGCGTACCTGCCCGACTATGCCCACTGGGCCAGCCGCCTGGCGCCGCTGCTGAACCTGCGCGACAAGGTGCCGGTGCTGGCGGCCTGGAGCGAAAAACTGATGGGCCTGTCGGCCCGCCGCACACTGCCGCAATGGACGCGCCAGACCTTCTGGAAGCGCCTGAACAAACCCGGCGCGGCGTCGAAAGGAAGCATCACGACCGCCAGCCGCGAAGAAGTGCTGGCCGCCGCACGGCCGGTCGTGCTGTTTGTGGACACTTTCAACGGCTACTTTGAGTCAGAAAACGCACTGGCTGCACTGAAGGTGCTGCAGGCCGCCGGCTACACGGTGCATGTGGCTGCGAAAACCGAGGCCGACGGCAAGAGCCTGTGCTGCGGCCGCACTTACCTGGCCAGCGGCATGGTAGGCAAGGCCAGAGCCAAGGCGCGCGAGGTGGTGGAAGCCCTGCTGCCCTTTGCCGAAAAGGGCATCGCCATCGTCGGCCTGGAGCCCTCCTGCCTGCTGACGCTGCGCGACGAGATGCTGGTGATGGGCCTGGGCGAAGCAGCGCACACCATCAGCCGCCATGCATTGCTGCTGGAGGAATTTCTGGCGCGCGAGGCAGCCGACGGCAAACTCGACAAGCTCAAGGGCCGGCTGAAAGCGACGGCCCAACCCATCTTGCTGCACGGCCACTGCCACCAGAAAGCTTTTGGCGCGGTCAGCCCTATCATGGATGTGCTCAAGCTGATTCCCGGCGCAAAACCTGAGCTGATCGAGTCAAGCTGCTGCGGCATGGCAGGAAGCTTTGGCTACGAGGCCAACCACTACGAGGTGTCGATGCAGATGGCCGAACTCAGCCTGCTGCCAGCGGTGCGCAAGCAGCCCGACGCCATTGTGGTGGCCGACGGCACCAGCTGCCGCCACCAGATCAGGGACGGCGCGCAGCGCGAGGCGATTCACGTCGCGGTACTGCTGGCGCAGCAGCTGCAGGGCTGAAGGCGGCCGCCGCACGGCAGGTTTTCAGCAGCCGGAACGCTATACTTTTAATAGCTGCTTGCGCTTTACCCTATTGGGCTACAGCCTGTTTTTGCTTGAATATTCCGGTGCAACACATTTCAGCCACGCAAGCGCCTAGACATGCCCCACCACCATGGGCGCATGCCTGAGGTGAAGCGACAGGCCCAGTGCCGCCATGTGGTTGCCGTTGCGCCCGAGGATGGTTTCGGCCAGCGGAAGGAATTCTTCCTCTTCAAAGCGCGCGTGTTTCAGGTAGGCCTGCACCAGCGCCTCCGCCGCTTGCAGGTCCAGCTCTGCCGGCTGGCTTTTTGCCGCCGCTTTCACTGCGGGTTCGAGGTCTTTCCAGATCGATTCGATCTTGCGGTGCTCGGCCACCAGGCGCTTGATCATCGCGCTGACTTTGTCGGCCTCTTCCCCCTTGGCGGCACTGCGCAACACCGCCGGGAACAACTCATTTTCTTCGTCGGCATGGTGGCCTGCCACCGCGTACTTGAAGAGGCTGAGCGTGTGCGAAGCGACGTTGCGCGCTTGCGCCGCCGCGGCCAGCAAGGCCGGCAGTTCGGCGAAAGCCTGCAGCTGGGACACGATACCGAAGTGGCATTGCGAGAAGCCGGCCAACGGCATGGTGAGGTCAACCAGGCCAGCAGCGGCGGGAGGCGCGGGCAATTCCCCACTGTGGTAGCTGACGTGATGGATGCTCATGGATCTTTCCCCTGGTTAACGGATGCACCCTGCCGGCCAGCCAACCCGGCAACAGCCGGACAACAGCCAGGAAGCGCCGGGAAGAGCCAACCGGACACCGTGCAGCCAGTTTGACTATAGGGAGGCGATCAGGGGCGCTGTTGATCCAGATCAAACAGCCGCCGGTTCCCCCAAAGCCCGTGTCAGAATATCCGGAAATTTATTCCAACAGGGAGGACTTGATGAACCATTTGTGGACGCGCATCTGTGCGCTGGCGGTTGTGCTGTCTTGCGGTGCTGCCATGGCGCAGCCGATGACAAAAGACGAAGCCGAAAAAATCTGGGCAGAAGCCCGTACAGCAGCCAAGGAAGGCCCGCAGGATATTGCCCTGGCCGACCAGGCGGTGCTGAAGCTGCCGGCCGGCCGCATTTTTGTGCCGCAGCCGCAGGCCGCCAGGCTTCTCAATGCCATGGGCAACCCCGGCAAGGATTCGCGGCTGCAGGGCCTGGTGTTTCCGGCGGCCAACGACTCCTGGTTTGTCACGGTGCGCTTTGAGTCCGCAGGCTACGTGAAAGACGACGACGCCAAGGACTGGAACGCCGACGACCTACTCAAAAGCTACCGCGAAGGCACAGAGGCCTCGAACAGCGAACGCAAGAAGATGGGTTTTCCTGAAATGGAAATTGTCGGCTGGGCCGAAAAACCGGCCTACAACGCCGCCACCCACCGGCTGGTGTGGGCCATGTCCAGCAAGGACCGCGGCGCAGCGCCCGATGCCGCGCAAGGGGTGAACTACAACACCTATGCGCTGGGGCGTGAAGGTTACTTCAGCCTGAACCTGGTGACGGCGCTGAATGATTTGCCGAAAGACAAACCCGTCGCCGCGGAGCTGCTGTCGGCCCTGCAATACAACGACGGCAAACGTTATGCCGATTTCAACTCCAAAACCGACAAGGTGGCCGAATACGGCCTGGCCGCGCTGGTGCTGGGCGTGGCCGCGAAAAAACTCGGCTTCTTCGCCGTCGCCGCGCTCTTTTTTGCCAAATTTGCCAAGGTGATCTTTCTGGCCGTGGCGGGGTTTGGCGCGGTGTTCCTGAAATACTTCAAGCGCAAACCGGCTGCAGCGCCCATGCCGGTCGCGGCCGCCGAACAGGAGACGATTCCTGCCGCATTCGGCAGTGCGGCAAACGCGCCAACCACCCCGGCAAAACCTCCCGCACCGCCCACCGCCTGAAAAGCACCTTCGCGTGACGAAACTCCTGCTGCTGCTTTTCACCGGCGCCAAGTTCGGCAAGTTGCTGCTGACGGGCGGCAGCATGCTGATTTCGGTGTTTGCCTACGCGCTGTTGTTCGGCTGGCGCTACGCGGTGGGTTTTGTGGCGCTGCTGTTTGTGCATGAAATGGGCCACTACATTGCGGCGCGGCAGCGCGGCCTCAATGTGGGCGCGCCCACCTTCATTCCGTTTGTGGGCGCCTGGGTAGAGCTCAAGGACATGCCGCATGACGCCGAAACCGAAGCGTATGTAGGCCTGGGCGGCCCGCTGCTGGGCACGATAGGCGCGCTGGCCTGCTATTTTCTGGCGCGCGACCAGGACAGCAATCTGCTGCTGGCGATTGCCTATTCCGGCTTTTTCCTGAACCTCTTCAACCTGATTCCGCTGTCTCCGTTTGACGGAGGCCGCATCACCGCGGTGCTGTCGCCGCGCATCTGGTTTCTGGGGGTGCCGGTGCTGGTGGGCCTGTTCTTCTGGCGGCCCAGCCCCATGCTGATCCTGATGGCGCTGCTGGCCGGGCCGCAGCTGCTGAAGGCCATACGCTATAAATCAGACAGCGAAGAGGCGAAAACCTATTACGCCACCAGTGCCGCCACGCGCTTTGAATACGGCTTTTATTACCTGGCCCTGGCGGCGTTTCTGGCGGTAATGACGCATGACGTGCATGAAATGCTGCGCGGCGTCAGCGGCATCCGGTAAATCGGGTTGAACGCACGGCTCGTGTCAGTCCGGCACAAACTTCGCGTTGAAGGTCGCCTCGTCTTCGGGCAGCTCCAGCGTCACCAGTTGCCCCATGCGCATGTCGGCGAGGCGGCAGGCGCCGAACAGGCTGTATTTGCCCTTGAGCCCGTAGCTTTCCATGTCGATCAGCATGAAGGAGTGCGGCACAAACACCTGGTGCAGAAAAATCGTACGGTGCCGGTTGCGCGGCGACGGAAAGAGCTTGTATTGCTCGGTGGTGATGCTTTGTGCTGCTGCCATGGTGTGGATGAGTGAGGGCGGTCGGGGGCTGTCCGGTGTAATGCGTTAACCCTGACTGTAAGCTCTAGCCTTGCACAGACCTTGCCGCGGCCCTGTTTTTTGCCCACTTATGCCCCAATACCCATGACAGAGCGTCACCCAACCCCCGGAAAAGAAGAAATTGCCCTGCTGGAGCCGTTCGACCGGTTGAGCCTGGGACAGATCCAGGTGGTGGCGACACCGGCCCAGGCCGCCGCAGCGCTGCAGGCCCTGGCTGGCGCCACGGTGCTGGGCTTTGACACCGAGTCGAAACCGACCTTTGCCAAAAACGAGGCCTCTGAAGGGCCGCACATCGTGCAGCTTTCGGCGCTCGACAAGGCCTGGATCTTCCAGCTCGAAGACGCCGAATGCCGCCGCGTGGTCGGGCTGCTGCTGAGCTCGCCCGCCATCATCAAGGCCGGCTTCGGCCTGGGGGACGACCAGCGCCGCATCATCCGCAAGCTGGGCACAGACCTGCAGGGCGTGCTGGACCTGAACGTGGTGTTCCGCGAGCGCGGCTACCGCAAGGACATGGGTGTGCGCGGCGCCGTGGCCGTGATGTTCAACAAGCGCTTCCTCAAGTCCAAGAAAGCCGCCACCTCCAACTGGGCCAATGAAAGGCTGACGGAAGCGCAGATCATTTATGCGGCCAACGATGCCTATGGCGCGCTGCGGGTGTACAAAGCGCTGGGGCTGGGGTAAGCGCGGCCGCAATACGCTACCAAATTGATAGCTGGCTGCGCTTATCCACAAAGGGTTTCAACCGCTTTTTACTTAAAAACCCTGACGGCCAAAATTGTCTTTATCTTTAGAAGGAAACAACCATGAAAACACTACTCCCCCTGCTCGCCTGCGTCCTGATGTCCGGCTGCGCCGCCGAACTGGTCAGCGTCAATGACAAACTGATTGTGGTCAAAGCCCGCCCGTCGAAACTGGGCGAAGCCACCGACATCGCTGAAATGGAATGCCAGAAGCGCGGCCTGCACGCCCGGCTGGTGACAAAGCCGACCCCCGAGCAGTACGGGTTTGAGTGCGTGCGCTGAGCCACGCATCCACGCTGCAAATCGAAGAAACGAGGAGATGGCATGCAACAACTTCTGAAGTTCTGCAGGATCTTTTGGCTGCTGCTGCCCGTGCTGGTGTGGCCCGGCGGCGCCGCGTGGGCGGCCGACATTCACGTGATGACCTCGGGCGGCTTTACCGCCGCCTACAACGAGCTGGTGCCGGCCTTTGAGCGTGCAACCGGGCACAAAGTCATCACGGCGTATGGCGCTTCCATGGGCGACGCACCGGATGCCATTCCGAACAGGCTGGCGCGCAAGGAGCGGGCCGACATCGTGATCCTGGCGGCGCCGGCGCTGGATGCGCTCATCAGCCAGGGCAAGGTGCAAGCCGGCAGCCGGGTGGACCTGGTGCGCTCCCTGATCGGCATGGTTGTACGCGCAGGTGCGCCCAAGCCTGACATCAGCACGGTCGACGCGCTCAGGCGCACGCTGTTGGACGCCCGGTCCATTGCCTACTCGGCCAGCGCGAGCGGTGTCTATATCTCGACCGAGCTGTTCCAGCGCCTGGGAATTTCCGCGCAGGTTGCGGGCAAGAGCACCAAAATACTCAGCGAGCGGGTGGGCACCGTGGTGGCCCGCGGCGATGCCGAACTGGGCTTCCAGCAGGTCAGCGAACTGCTTCCGGTTCCGGGCATCGACTACGTGGGGCCACTGCCGGATGAAGTACAGCGCGTCACCGTGTTTTCAGCGGGCATTGCCACCGATGCTGTCGAGCAGGATGCCGCACGTGCATTGATTCGTTTCTTTACCACTGCGGCGGCCGCGCCCGTCATCCGGAAAACCGGGCTGGAACCCATTACGCCTCGGTAATAGCGGGTATCAGGGGTAGTAGAGTTGCTCCAGCCGCGCGGCCTCGGTGTAGATCGACGGCAGCGTGATGTTGCGGGCACCCAGTGCGGCAGCGCGCAAACCCACGCTGTAGCGCGCGTCCTGGCCCGGAAGCGGTGGTGCACTGGCGGGTTTTGCCTTCAGCCAGGCTAGGGCGTCGGCGGCAGCGATTTCCCCCATCGACTTGGCAGACGGCGCTACGCTGAGCCCCCCGCCCTGCTGAACGTATTCAATATCGACCCCCAGCGGCAAGGGCGCGGCATTGGCTTCGAGCCACTTGATCACCTCGGCATCGGGCACCACGCCGGCCGCTGCGGGCCCGGCACGCAAACTGCCGTGCGAGAGCACCAACACCACATCGGCCTTGCCGTCCATGGCCTTGGTGGCAGCCTGCCAGGCGGGGAAATCGCCCAGTGTGTGGGTAGCCACCACGCTGTGCGGCGCCCAGTTGAAAGCCTCGACCTGCCTGAGCTGACCCTGGCTGGTGGGGCCGGCGTCGCCCAGCACCGCCACACGTACGGGCTGGCCCTTTTTGACGTGCTGCAGCAAGTCGCGCATGGCGGCCAGCGGCAGGCGCTCGGCCACACCGGTGACGTTGGCTGCGCCCACGTAGCCGTACTCTGCGGGCTCATGGTCTATGGCGGCGAACACCACCCTGGGACGGCCCTGCCCGGCGAAGCGGCGCATCACGTATTGCTGGGCTTCGTCATCTACGGCAATCACCAGGTCGGGGTTGAACTGCTCAATGGCGCGCAGGCCTTCTTTTGCGGCGTCCTGGCGATGGTCTTCATCGGGAAGGCGGTCTATGCCGAGGTAATGCCAGCGAACAGTCAAGGGCTGCCTGTTTTTGTCCAGGACATGGCGTATGCCTTCGTCCATCTTGCCGACGGTGGTGGAGCTTCGGTCCGAGCTGTGCAGCACCAGCACCCGCGGCTTGGACAGGTTGAACATGCCCAGCAGCAGCAACGCGACAAGAAGGGCCGCGCCCGTCAGGACGGCGAGGGTTCCATTTTTCATACCAGGCCCAGCCATTCCCAGTAAGGGATCGAGAGATAGGCCGCCAGCAGGCGCGCCAGGTTCATCCAGTGGTTATAGCGCAGGAAATCGGTGTGTTTGTAGTAGCGGTCCAGCCCGCTGCCCATGACCTGCAGGTACTGCGAGCTTTGGTAGGGCATGAACCAGATGTCGCTGAACATCGCAGTCAGGAAGACCACGACCCAGGGGTTGATGAACTGCGCCTGCCCGATCGGCAGAAGGATGACCGCAGCCACGATCATGCCGGCGGTGATCGGCAGCACCAGGCGCAGCAGCAGCGTGACCACCAGCGCGACCGGAATGAACCAGACCATTTTGCCGCCGACGAAATCAAACATGTTGCCCGCCGAATGGGCCAGTGCGGTGTCCAGCCCCAGGTAGCTGATGGCGCGGCTCAGGCCGTCGAGGCTGAGCAGAAAGAAAATCATCGGCCAGTCGATCTTCTGCTGGAAGTCTTTCTTGCTCAGCAAGCCCATGAGCAGCAGGCCCACCAGCAAAAAGGCCGCCAGCCACGCAGGAGAAATCTGGTGCCAGCCGGCGGTGCCGGCGCCCAGCAGGAAAAACAGGAAACCGGTGAGTGCAGCTTTTTCGGACCGGGTGACGTCGCCCAGCAAGGCCAGCTGGCGCTTGAGCCTTTCCTTGGGCAAAGCGGCCTGGGCCGTGCGCCCAAAACACAGGCGCACCACCACCAGGTGCATGGCCGTGACAGTGAGCGCGGCCACGCCGGCAGCGGCAAACCAGAACAGGCCCTGGAACTGGTCCTGCAGTTGCACGGGCAGCATGCCGAAAGCCGTCAGGTTGGACGACTTGCTGGTCAGCAGCATCGGCGAGAACAGCATGGCGCCGGAAAACGTGGCGGCCATCAAGGCCGTGGCGGACTTGCTGTGCGCCGGCAGGTTGAGGCCTTCGATCATGTCGCGGTAAAACGGCAGCACCAGCGACAGCCGCGCATTGCCAGAAGGCATGATGGGCGACAGCAGGTAACCCGACAGCAGCAGCGCCGCCTGGTGCCAGAACGGCGTGTCGGGCAGGCGTATCAGCAACCACAGCATGAAGCGGTAGCTCAGGCCCGAGGCGGAAATCACGGCGGCCAGCGCGTACACGCCGACCAGCGTGGTGAGTGTTCTTGACGAGAACCCGGCCAGAGCGACTTCGTAGGGCACAAGACCCACGATCAACACCGCGGTAATGGCCACCAGCGGCGGCACGAACTCATCGGCCAGGTTGAACAGCCACATCAGCACCGTGGCCGACAGGATGGCCAGGAACAACGAGGCCTCCACCACCAGCCCGGCCATGCCGGAAAGGAAATAAATCGCGGGCGGCACCAGCACCACACCCAGCCAGCCGACAAGCTCGCGCCGGGAAATGGGTTTGGCCGGCTTTTTGGCGGCGGGCTTGCCGGGGGCCGGCGCAAGAAAGGATTCGCCGCCCACATAACCCATCAGCGTCAGCCAGGCCTTGTTGCGCAAGGCGGGCGATTTTGCAGCCAGCTCGGCCAGGGCGTCGCGCGGAACCTGCACCGCCCTGACCCGCGTGGCGGCCGTGACGCTGCACAGATAATTGGCCGTGTCGCAGGCGGCTTCTTCACCGCAGCGCATACCGGGCAGCACCACAGTACGGCCGGCCGGCGTGGTCAGCTGCAGCTCGCCGGCTTCGATCACGTATAGATATTCGGCCGGCGCGCCTTTCTCGTATAGCGTGTCGCCGGCGGCGAATTCGAGCGTGTGCAGGCTGCCGAGCAGGCGTGCAAGCTGGCTGCCGGACAGGTCGGCGAACAGCGCGTCGCCACGCAAAAGCGCCAGGATGTCGGCGTCGGGGATGGCAGCGGAAATGACGGAGGAAACAGGCATGGATTCCCGGACCTACAGTGAGGTGACGGTAAGAATCCGCAGGGGCATCGGCATGGAACCTCCTCCTTTAGCTATTGTATTGATAGCTGCTTGCGCCCGGCTTGATTGGCCTGCAGCTGTTTTCTGCCATTAAATCACCGTTTCCCCGAAAACGGCCGCCGGAAAACCCTAGGAGGCGGCTGCGCCATGGCCACGTCGATGCGACAGGAAGGCTTGCGAGTTTCTTCAGGCCTTAAAAATCCCCACTGCCGCCACTGGCCAGGCTTTCGAATTTGGTAATGCGGTTCAGGAAGGCCAGCTTGACCGTGCCCGTCGGGCCGTTACGCTGTTTGCTGATGATGACCTCGGCGACACCGGGCTCCTTGCAGGCCTCTTTGGTGTAGTACTCGTCGCGGTAAATGAACATGATGATGTCAGCGTCCTGCTCGATGGCGCCGGACTCGCGCAGGTCGCTCATCATGGGGCGTTTGTCGGTGCGGGACTCGACGCCGCGGCTGAGCTGCGACAGCGCGATCACGGGGCACTGCAGCTCTTTGGCCAGCATTTTCAGGCCACGTGAGATTTCGCCGACGGCCGTGGCGCGGTTCTCGTCTGCCATGCCGCCGGATACGCTCATGAGCTGCAAATAGTCGACCACGATCAGGCCGAGCTTGCCGCACTGGCGGGCCAGGCGGCGGGCGTTGGCGCGCAGCTCGCTCACCGTGAGGCCGGGAGTCTCATCGATGTGCAACGAAACCGTACGCAGCTTTTCAATGGCTTCGGTCAGGCGCGGCCATTCTTCGTCCGTGAGGGCACCGGTGCGCAAATGGGTCTGGTCGATGCGGCCGATGGAGCCGACAATACGCACGGCAAGCTGCGAGGCGCCCATTTCCATGGAGAACACGGCAACGGGCAGACCTTCGAGCAAGGCGACGTTTTCGGCAATGTTGATGGCCAGTGCGGTTTTGCCCATGGAGGGGCGCGCCGCCAGAATCACCAGGTCACCGGCCTGGAAGCCGGACGTCATGCGGTCCAGGTCGTAGAAGCCCGTGGGCACGCCGGTGACATCCTGCGGGTTCTCGGCCATCTCGGTGACGCGATCGAGCAGGCTCACGACCAGCGTATCCATGCTCTGGAAGCCTTCTTTCATGCGCGAGCCCTGCTCGCCGATCTTGAAGATCTTCTGCTCTGCTTCGTCGAGGATGGTCGCGACGTCTTTGCCCTGCGGGTTAAAGGCGTTGGTGGAAATCTCGTCCGAGGCGGACACCAGTTTGCGCAGGATGGAACGCTCGCGCACGATTTCTGCGTAGCGGCGAATGTTGGACGCGCTAGGAACGTATTGCGCAAGGGAATTGAGGTAGCTCAGGCCCCCTACTTCGTCGGCCTTGCCCTGGTTTTGCAGGTGCTCGTACACCGTAATGATGTCGGCCGGCTTGGAGGCGTTGATGAGCGCGCCCACGGCGGCATAGATCAGCTTGTGTTCGGAGCGGTAGAAGTCCTGGTCGGTCAGCAGGTCGCCCACACGGTCCCACGCGCCGTTGTCGAGCAGCAGGCCGCCCAGCACGCTGGATTCACCCTCGATTGAGTGCGGCGGAATGCGCAGCTGGGCGATCTGGCGGTCGGGGCTGTAGCCGGGATCGTCATAGGTGGAAAGTACGGCGGACATGGGTTTCCTTGAGAGACTGAAATACTAAGCCCGCTACGAAAAACCGCTGTGGACAAAGTTGTGAATAAGCGTTGGAAATTCGGTGTAAATACACCCGGAGCTTGTGTATAGCCAATCGATATGAACAGCCATGAAAAAAGCCGCTCGGCGAGCGGCTTTTTTGCGGAGGGCGAAAACGCTTAAGCGGTTTCGCCGTACACGGTGACGGTGATGTCCACTGCCACGTCGGTGTGCAGGGCAACGGTCACGGCGTGGTCGCCAACAATCTTCAGCGGACCGTTAGGCATGCGGATTTGCGACTTCAGCACAGGGAAGCCCTGCTTGGTCAGCTCGGCCGAGATGTCATGGTTGGTGACGGAGCCGAACAGGCGGCCGTCAACACCGGCTTTTTGCGTGAGCTTGACGGTGGTGCCGCCGAGCTTTGCGCCCTGGGCCTGCATTTCGGCCAGCTTGGCTGCTGCAGCTTTTTCGAGTTCGGCGCGTTTGGCTTCGAATTCGGCCTTGTTGGCTTCCGTGGCGCGGCGTGCGCGGCCCGAAGGGATCAGGAAGTTGCGTGCATAGCCGTCTTTGACCTTGACGATTTCGCCGAGGTTACCGAGGTTCACGACTTTGTCGAGCAGAATAATTTGCATGGTCGTGCTCCTTACAGGCTACGGTGCTGGTCGCTGTAAGGCAGCATCGCGAGGAAGCGAGCGCGCTTGACGGCGGTGTTGATCTGGCGCTGGAAAATCGCGCGCGTGCCGGTCAGGCGAGCGGGGATGATTTTTCCGTTTTCGGCTACGAAATCGCGCAGGGTGTCGATGTCTTTGTAGTCGATTTCTTCAACGCCAGCGGCTGTGAAGCGGCAAAAACGCTTGCGCTTGAACAGCAGTGATTGGGTATTGCGCTTGGGGCGCTTGTCTTTGTTGAAACGTTTTGGTCCGGGCATGATGGACTCCTTAAATGGGGTTCGGTATTTGCTCTACCTTGTGCAGAGCCTGGATATGAAAAACAACACCTTTGCTGGTGCGCGCATTGATGAGAAAACCGGTGAACCTGAAGGGTTTGCCTAGCGGGGATTTGGCTGATTGCTCAGCCAGCGCTCCGAAGGCCACCGCCCTTACCGTCAACTTGACCTGTCTGGTGACTCCGGCTTCGACGATTTCGGACTCGTGTTCGAGGACGAAATTGGCGGCGGGGATTCCAGCGGGCGTGTAGCGAAGAGGACTTGCCTCGGCGATACAGGCGGTCAGTTCAACGTGGTTCACTGCGGGCTCTTGCTCAAAAGCAGATGCGCAGCAGCGAGGCGTTCAACAGCATGGTGGCTATTAAGCCGCATACTCCTGCTGTTGGGCCTTACGGGCTTCTTCCCTCTCGACGTTGCGCATCATGAGGGACGGGCCGGTTTCGGCTTTCTTCTTCACCACGGTCAGGTGGCGCAGCACGGCATCGTTGAACTTGAACGCGTGTTCAATTTCTTCCATCACGGCCTGGCTGGCTTCGATGTTGATGCAGAGGTAGTGGGCCTTGGCCAGTTTCTGGATCAGGTACACCAGCTGGCGGCGGCCCCAATCTTCGACACGGTGCACTTTGCCACCGCCGGCGGTGATCATGCCCTTGTAACGTTCCAGCATGGCTGGGACTTGCTCGCTTTGATCCGGATGGATCAGCAAGACGATCTCATAGTGACGCATAAACTCTCCTTGTGGTTAATTGAAGCTGCCCCAGCGTCGTTAAGGGTGCAGCAAGGCGAAGCCCATGATTATAGCCTGAAGACTTGTTCGGATGCCAGTTTGGCCTGGCCAGCGACCTGCAAACCCAAGAAATCGCAGCTTTTGGGGTAGTTTCCCCCTGCTTCAAAGCGCTGGCACCAGCACCGGGCACAGCCGGGTAGAACCCACGCAATGACCCATGCAATGAAGCTCTTTGGCTGATTGTTACTGCGTGTTAATCTCCCGCCAGATCCGGATGCGCTGGACTACAACCATCCCGCACCCGCCTACCTACGCCGTCGACATGCAACTGCCTCACGCGCCAGCAAGCCTTTCAGGCCGGCATGCGACCTATGCGGTCTGGCTGGTATACGGCCTCCTGTTGCTCTGCCTTGGCCTGATTTTCAAGCCCTTTTTCCCCCTGGAAAGAGGATGGCTGGGTCATGACTACTCGCTGATGTTGCCCAACTGGCTGGATGGGCACATCTGGTTTTCCACGAACGGATTGAGCACCCCATGGTTTACACCGTCATTCTGTGCCGGTCAGCCCTTTTTTCCTGATCCACAGTCCGCTTTTTATTCGTTTCCACAGTTACTGGCCATATTGGCCGGACCGATCAACGCCGCATATCTGTTGCTGTGCCTGAGCGCGAGCCTGATGTTCTGGGGCGGTTATCTGCTGGCGCGCAAGGTCTTTTTAACCGGGCCCCTGGCGGCAGTATTGGTGGGCGGCTTGCTGATGTTCAACGGGTTTCTTCCACACCGGATCATCATCGGGCATGTCGGCTTCCATGGGCTTGCCCTGGTGCCTTGGCTGGCCTTACTGCTCCTGCTGCCTATCCGCTCGCGACTCGATCAGGCCGGGATATCAGTGCTGGCGGGGGTTGTGCTTGCCTATTGGGTGCATTCCGGCCTCAGCACTCTGATGCTCGCGGGGGGCCTCGCTGTTTTCGTGATCGGTCTGCTGCATTGCATGAACGGCGGCGACCTCCGGCAGTTTATGGCGAGGGGATTGATTGCCAGCGTCGTCGGCTTGGCGCTTTCGGCGTCCAAGCTGATGGCAACCTTTTCCTTTCTTGCCCTTTTTCCTCGTACTTTTTATCCGCTGCCGGGCGCACCTTCATGGCATGAAGCGGCGGGAATGACCGTCGCAGCACTTTTTCTGGAGTCCCAGCAGGCCTACCAGATCGGCAAGGCTTCCATGACCAACCTGCAGGCCACGCAATCGCCGCATGAGTGGGCCTTCAACTTCGGGATGGCGAGCGCCGTTTTACTGGTTTGCCTTATGGTTGACAGGATTCGCCGAGCAACAACGGCATTTCGGCTTCCGGGCTGGCGTCAATTTCTGTTGGGCTCTGCCTTGCTGCTGAGCCTGGCCGTGCCTTTGGCACTTAACTACTTTGATCCGCGGTGGAATGCCTTCCTGAAGACGCTGCCCATCGTCAACTCGGCCAGCACGCTGGTACGCTGGCTGGTGGTGTACATCACCATTTTCGCCGTCGGTATGGGCTTGCTGCTGCAACGCGCGACCTGGAAACGCTGGAAAAGCCTGGCCGTGGCAGCCTGCCTCACGGCAACAGTGGCGCAGTCAGCGCTTGAAGGCCGGGAGTTCTATTCGTGGCAGGGATATGACCCCCGCAGTGTGGTAATCGCTGAAAAAAAATTACGGGACGGCACATTTGCCGCTGGAATCCGGGAACTCGGAAGCCGTGCAGACATGCAGACCGAGACGGGCATTCTGCAAGTGACATCCAACAACCTCCTGGCTGCAGGCAAGTCGGCGCTATTTTGCTATAACCCCGTTTTCGGCTACAGCCTGGAGAAATTCTCAGCAGAAGGCCTGACAACAGGGCCAGTTCTTGCCGAGCACAACGGTTTCCTGAACCTGAAAAACCCGGCCTGCTACGTTTACCCAAAAGAAAACAACTGCAAACCAGGCGATCTTTTCCGTGCAGATCAACGCGAGGAAGCCCAGAAATTCGCAAGCTACAAGCCATTTGCTTTCAATTTCTCGGCACGCCAGGAAATGGCCAACCGGCTGTCGTATATCGCCTGGGTCTCGTTTGGGCTGCTCATGCTGGGATGGCTGGCTGGCACGCTTTGGCGTTGGCGCACGGCGCCCCGACAATCCAGGCAGCCAAACCACGTGGCTTGAGCTTTTTCAGAGACGTTTCAGGTCCGGATAGCGGATGTATTCCACCAGTTCCTGGACTTTCTGGCTGGGTGGCGGGGTGAGCAGGCTCACCAGCACAATCACCGCAAAACCGACCGGAACGCCGAAAAGCCCGGCCGAAATCGGGTCTATGCCCCACCACAGCTGCACCGGCGAGGTAATGCCGAAGGTGGCGCGCAGCCAAGCTTGGTTGGTGAACATGTAATACGAGGTTACGCCAAGGCCCGACACCATGCCCAGCACGGCCCCGATGCCGTTGGCGCGCTTCCAGAAGATCCCCAGGCTGAGCGCCGGGAAGAACGAGGCGGCGGCAAACGAGAACGCGGCCGACACCAGAAACAGGATGTCCGCCGGCTTTTGCGCCGCCACATAGGCCGCCAGCAAGGCCACGATCAGCAGCAATATCTTGGACACCGTCACCCGGCTCACCGTTGATGCATTGGGGTCGATCATCTTGTAATAAAGGTCGTGGCCCAGCGCATTGGCAATCGTCAGCAGCAGGCCGTCGGCGGTGGAAAGCGCGGCAGCCAGCCCACCCGCCGCCACCAGGCCTGAAATCACATACGGCAAGCCTGCAAGCTCGGGCGTCAGCAGCACCACAATATCGCCGCCTATGTTCATCTCATTGAGCTGCAGGATGTTGTCCTTGTTGATATCGGTGACCGACAGCAACGAAGGGTCCACCCGCGTCCAGGAATGCACCCAGGCGGGCAGCTGGTCAAACGGCATGCCCACCAGCACGGTGAATATCTCGTATTTCACCAGCACGGCCAGTGCCGGTGCGGTGAAATAAAGCAGGAAGATACACACCAGCGACCAGGTGACTGATTGCCGCGCTTCCCGCACACTGGGCACGGTGTAATAGCGCATGAGGATGTGCGGCAAGGCCGCCGTGCCCACCATGAGGCAAAAAACCAGCGCCAGAAAATTGCGGCGCGAAGTGTCGTAAGTCTCCTGCTCTTTCGGGGTCCCGTCCGGGTTGCCTGAGAACTGGGCCGCGTGGGCGGGCATGCCGTTAAGCGGCTGGGTTTTGACATCCGCAGCGGCCCTGGCCGCCGTCCAGGCCTTGACGGCTGCGGCCTCGTCCCGGGGCATACCGGCCATCGCCCTGGCGGCCGATGAAATTTCAGCCACGGATGCATTGCCGCTTTTGAGCTGCTCCATTCGTTTGGCGGCGGCCAGCTTGTCGGCGGCCAGCGACTCGGCGGGGTGCTCCAGCCTGCCCGACAACGCTTCCGAGCGCTGCCGGAACAGCTCGCGCACCTGCAACTCTTTGGGGTCGGCCGTCAGCTCTTTCTCCTTGGCCGTGACCTTTTCAAGCTGAAAGCCATAAACCAGTTGCGGTACCGGCACGCCCGTCTGCTTGACCGACAGCCAGATCACCGGAATGAGATAGGCCACCACCAGGATGATGTACTGGGCCACCTGCGTCCAGGTCACCGCGCGCATGCCGCCCAGGAACGAGCACACCAGAATGCCGCCCAGCCCCAGGAAGATACCCAGCTCGAACGCGATGCCGGTCAGGTAAGAGGTGATCAGGCCGACGCCGTAAATCTGCGCCACCAGATAGGTGAAGGAACACAGAATGGCCGCCGCCACGCCGATGAGCCGCGGCAGTCGCCCGCCGTAGCGCTCTCCCAGAAAATCCGGAATGGTGAACTGACCGAACTTGCGCAGGTAAGGCGCCAGCACCAGCGCCACCAGGCAGTAGCCGCCTGTCCAGCCCATGATGAAGGCCAGCCCGCTGTAACCCGTGAGGTAAAGCGTTCCCGCCAGGCCAATGAAGGAGGCCGCCGACATCCAGTCGGCGCCGGTGGCCATGCCGTTGTAGACCGCCGGCACGCGCCGCCCCGCGACATAGTATTCGGAGGCGTCGGTGGTGCGGCTCATGACGCCTATGCCCGCATAAAGGCCGATAGTGGCCAGCAGGAAGGCCGTGCCTATCCATAGCCGCGGCAGGCCCGCACGTTCCAGAAGCGCCAGGACGACCACAAACACCACCAGGCCCAGCGTGTACCAGCGGTAGATGCGGTCCAGCTGCTTTTTGAACTGCTGGCTCGAGAGCATGACCCCGTCGCGCGAACCAAAAAAGCCGCCCATTCAGTCCTCGTCCGCCACGTCATGCTCGATGTCGAGCCGGTTCATGTACCAGGCATAAAACCCGACAATGAGGCAATACACCACCAGGGCGCCCTGCGCGCCCATCCAGAAGCTGAAAGGCCAGCCAAAAAAAGTGAAATTCAGCGCCCGCGCGAAGTAGCTCACGCCGAACGTGACACTGAACCAGATCAGGAGCAGCGCAGCCGTCACAACCAGGTTCTTGCGCCAGTAACGGCGGTGACTCTCAGTGGGCTGCATGGGCTGCCTCGCCGGTGGCCGCAAAAACGGCCTCGTTCTCGCGCTCGAACTGGGCCGCCACACGCGGCTCAAAGCGACTCAGGTGTGCAATCACCTTGCGCGCCTTGGCGGGCTGGCCCAGCGCCACCCACACCTGCGCGAGCCGATACCAGCCGTAAGGGCTCAAAGGCTGCAGGGCTGTGTTCTTTTTCAGGGCCTCGGCGGCTTCCTCAAACCGGTGCGCGTGAATGTGCACCAGCGCCAGGCCATACCAGGCCTGGTCCAGGCGCGCGTCCAGCACCACCGCGCGTTCAAAGGCCGGCCCGGCCTCGTCATGGCGCTCCGCCTGCTGCAACACGTAACCCAGGTTGAACCAGCCTGCCGCCTGCCCGGGCCTGACAGCGGTCAGTTGCCGAAGGCTGGCAATGGATTCCTGCGTGAGCTGGAGCTGCGCCGCCACATGGCCGCGGCTGGCCAGCGCATAAGGGTCTGCGGGGCGCAATTGCAGCATCTGATCAAAGACGGCCAGCGCGGCAGACCGTTTGGCGCAGGCGAGCAAAAGCAGTGCACGTGTTTTCAGAAAACCATATTGGAGGGTGTTCCTTATTTGCCCTATTTGCACAGCGCCACTCCGATCTCCAGGCAGATGCGGATTTTGGCAATGGCAGCGGCAGCCCACACCAGCAGCAGCACCAAAAAAGCCACCAGCGGCAGGTGACGGTCCATCACCACCTGCGGAGATATCCAGCGTGCTGCCTTGACCCAAGGCAAGCCCACCAGCTGGAGCACACGATAAAACGGATTGCTGCCCTTGGCTGCGCCTGCCAGCAGGCCTACCGCCCATTGGCCGGCCAATGCAAGCAGAGCGATTTCAGTGAGCAGTTTGACGGTAGTGGCGACGGCAAGCATGGCTCATGGCAAACAGATGAAGGGATTAAGGGATGAAGGGATTAAGGGATGAAGGCAACAATTCCGATTGTCATCGGAGGCCTTGCCAATTGGCTTACCGGTAAACCTTCTGCCACCGGGGGTTTTCCCGTGGTCATCCAGTTGAAGCGCGCGAAAAAAATGCGCTGCGGATCTCTCCACAGCGCACCGTTTCAATTCATGTCAGCCGTCTTCAGTTGGCCAGTTGCTTCCAGGTGGCGATCACCGTATCAGGGTTCAGCGAGATGGAGCCAATGCCCTCGTCCTTCAGCCACTGCGCAAAGTCCGGGTGGTCGCTGGGGCCCTGGCCGCAGATGCCGACGTATTTGCCTTGCTTGCGGCATGCCTGGATGGCCCGGCTCAGCATGGCCTTGACAGCAGGGTCGCGCTCGTCGAAGTCCTGGGCCAGGATGTCCAGGCCCGAATCGCGGTCCAGGCCCAGCGTGAGCTGGGTCAGGTCGTTCGAGCCAATCGAGAAACCATCGAAGAATTCAAGGAACTCATCGGCCAGGATGGCGTTGCTCGGCACTTCGCACATCATGATCACGCGAAGGTCTTTTTCGCCGCGCTTGAGGCCGTGCTGCGCCAGCAGGTCCGTGACCTTCTTCGCCTGGCCCAGGGTGCGGACAAACGGCACCATGACCTCAACGTTGACCAGGCCCATGTCGTCGCGCACGCGCCTGAGCGCTTCGCACTCCATCGCAAAAGCTTCACCGAAATCAGGGCTGAGGTAACGCGATGCGCCGCGAAAACCAAGCATCGGATTTTCTTCTTCGGGCTCGTAGCGTGAGCCGCCGATCAGCTTGCGGTATTCGTTGGACTTGAAGTCCGACAGACGCACGATCACCGGCTTGGGCCAGAAGGCCGCTGCGATGGTGGCCACGCCTTCGGTCACCTTGTCGACATAGAAGGCACGCGGCGAGGCATGGCCGCGTGCCACGCTTTCCACCGCCTTTTTCAGGTCGGCATCCACGTTGGGGTAATCAAGAATCGCCTTGGGGTGCACGCCGATGTTGTTGTTGATGACAAATTCCAGCCGTGCCAGGCCAACGCCGTGATTGGGGATCTGGCAGAAATCAAACGCCAGCTGCGGGTTGCCGACATTCATCGTGATCTTCAGGTCGATAGGCGGCATCTCACCGCGCTGCACTTCCGTCACTTCGGTCTCCAGCAGGCCGTCATAAATGTTGCCGGTATCGCCCTCAGCGCAGCTCACGGTGACGAGCATGCCGTCCTTCAGCGTTTCGGTGGCGTCGCCGCAGCCGACCACGGCCGGGATACCCAGCTCGCGCGCGATGATGGCGGCGTGGCAGGTGCGCCCGCCGCGATTGGTCACGATGGCACTGGCGCGCTTCATCACCGGTTCCCAGTTCGGGTCAGTCATGTCGGTCACCAGGATGTCGCCGGCCTGCACCTGGTCCATGTCCTTGATGTCGTGGACGATGCGGACCGCGCCTGTACCGATCTTCTGGCCAATCGCCCGGCCTTCCGCCAGCACGGTACCGGTACCCTTGAGCTTGTAGCGCTGCTCTGCCTTGCCCTTGGACTGGCTCTTGACGGTCTCGGGACGCGCCTGCAGGATGTAGAGCTCGCCGTCGATGCCGTCCTTGCCCCACTCGATGTCCATCGGGCGGCCGTAATGCGCTTCGATGATCAGCGCATAGCGGGCGAGCTGCTCAACGTCGGTGTCGGTCAGTGAATAGCGGTTACGCAGCTCGGTCGGCACATCAGTGGTCTTGACCAGCTTGCCGCCGGCTTTTTTCTCGTCGGCGCTGGTGAACTCCATCTGCAGCAGCTTGCTGCCCAGGTTGCGGCGAATGACGGCGCGTTTGCCCGCTTTGAGTATGGGCTTGTGCACGTAAAACTCGTCGGGGTTGACGGCGCCCTGCACCACCGTTTCACCGAGGCCGTAGCTGGAGGTGATGAACACCACGTCTTCAAAGCCGCTTTCGGTGTCGATGGTGAACATCACGCCGGCTACGCCCTTGTCGCTACGCACCATGCGCTGGATGCCAGCGGACAGCGCCACGTCGGAATGGGCAAAGCCCTGATGCACCCGGTAGCTGATGGCGCGGTCGTTGTACAGCGAGGCGAACACCTCTTTCATCTTGTGCAGCACGTCCTCGATGCCGACGACGTTCAGGAAGGTTTCCTGCTGGCCGGCAAACGACGCGTCCGGCAAGTCCTCTGCCGTGGCGGATGAGCGCACCGCAAAGCTGGCCTGGGCATTGCCGGCGCTGAGGGCGGCAAAACTGTCGCGAACGGCTTTTTCCAGATCGGCCGGGAAAGGCTGGGCTTCAACCAGCTTGCGGATTTTGGCGCCGGCTTCGGCCAGCGCGCGCACATCATCGGTGTTGAGCGTGTCCAGCACGCCGTTGATTTTTTTGTCGAGGCCGTCATGCGCCAGGAACACGCGAAAGGCGTGGGCCGTAGTGGCAAATCCGGTGGGAACACGAACCCCGTTGGGGCCGGTCGGCAGTTGCGAAATCATTTCGCCGAGGCTGGCGTTCTTGCCGCCGACAGACTCGACGTCTGTCATCCTCAGGTTTTCAAACGGTACGACCAGGGCGGTCGCCTCAAACAGCTTGGACATGAAAATACTCCGGGAGGTTTAAAAACCGTGGAATTCACCATGCGCGGCAAGCAACCTTGTTGTTGTTGGAAGGGGTTGTGGCGGGGCATGATGTGACAAACTGGATAATTGCCACGATTGTAGGGGCCTCGGGCCCGGCGTGCCGTGTCAGGCTTTCACCCGGCTTTCAACCAGCGAAACCCTTATTTTCCTTCCCTGTCCCTCATTTATCCCCTTCCCATGTCCCAACGCACCGTGTTTTTCATCTCCGACGGCACCGGCATTACCGCGGAAACCTTTGGTAACGCCATCCTGGCGCAGTTTGAATTCAAGCCGCGCCACGTGCGCCTGCCTTTTATCGACAGCGTGGACAAGGCCCACCAGGCGATCCGGCAGATCAATCACACCGCCGAAGTCGAGGGCAAACGCCCCATCGTCTTCACGACGCTGGTGAACATGGAGATCCTCGCCGTCATCAAGGCCCACTGCAACGGCATGCTGCTGGACATGTTCGGCATGTTTGTGGCGCCGCTGGAGGGTGAGCTGGGCATCAAGTCCAATCACCGGGTTGGCCGGTTTTCAGATGCCTCCAAGAGCAAGGAATACGACGACCGCATCGAGGCGATCAATTTCTCGCTGGCGCATGACGACGGCCAGAGCAACCGCGACCTGGCCGGTTCGGACGTGATCCTGGTGGGCGTGAGCCGCAGCGGCAAGACGCCGACCTCGCTCTATCTGGCCATGCAGTACGGCCTGAAGGCCTCCAACTACCCATTGATCCCCGAAGATTTCGAGCGCCGCCAGCTACCGCCGGCGCTGGTGCCACACCGCAAGAAGATCTTCGGGCTGACCATCGCGCCCGAGCGCCTGGCGCAGATCCGCAATGAACGCCGGCCCAACTCCAAATACGCCAGCCTGGAGAACTGCCGCGACGAAATCCATGAGGCCGAGGCCATGATGCGGCGCGAAGGCATACGCTGGCTGTCAACCACCACCAAATCGATTGAAGAGATCGCCACCACCATCCTGCAGGAAATCCGGCCCGAGCGGCTGGAGTACTGAGGCGGGGCCCGGTACATCCCATGCCTCTGCACGCGATGCACAAGGTGAGCCCGTTTTTTCCCGGGATCGGGTGAGTTGCTACTGATTTGATAGCTGCTTGCGCCCGCCCCTATTGGCCAGGAAGCATTTTTTAGCGAAAAATAGAGCCCTGGGCCTGGTTAAAAATTTCGCATGAAATCAGCCGTTAACCCAATCCCGACGTGCGCGAACAGCTATCTTTTTTATAGCAGCGCCGGGTCAGCCCAGCACCGCCACCCCCTTGACCTGCGCGTACACACAGCTGCCGGGCTGCAATTGCAAGGATTCCGCTGATTTTTGGGTGAGCCGTGCCAGCAGCGCGCTGCCGCCGGCGTCCAGGCCGACCATCACCTGTCCCGGGCTGTCGGCTGAAAGGCCGGTGACGGTGACCGCAAAGATGTTCTGCACGCTGGTGCCCTCCTGGCGCTCCAGCGTCAGGCTCACGTCACGCGCCTGGATGCGCACGCGCACGCGCTGGCCGACCTGCAGCGAAGGGTTGAGCAGGCTGATGCGTCCGCCTGGAAACTCGGCATGGCTCATGTGCCATTCAGGCTCGACGGCGCTGATCACTGCATCCATCACCGCGGCCGCGGCGTCGCCGTGCGCCAGCGGCAGGTCCAGCCGCGTCATCAGCTCGCGCGTGGGGCCTGAGGCCGTGACGCGGCCGGCCTCCAGCAGCACCAGGTGGTCGGCCAGCCGGGCGACCTCATCGGGCGCGTGGCTGACGTAGAGCACGGGCATGTCGAGTTCGTCATGCAGGCGCTCCAGGTAGGGCAGGATTTCGGCCTTGCGGGCGATGTCCAGCGAGGCCAGGGGCTCGTCCATCAACAAAAGCTGCGGGCTGGTGGCCAGCGCGCGCGCGATGGCCACGCGCTGGCGCTCGCCGCCCGAAAGCGTGCCGGGCATGCGCCGCATCAGTTTTTGCAAGCCCAGCAATTCAATGGCATGTTCCAGCGAGATGCGGCGCTGGCCAGCCGGCACGCGCCGCTGGCCGAAATCGAGGTTGCGGTGCACGTCCAGGTGGGCGAACAGGCTCGCTTCCTGGAATACATAGCCCAGCGGCCGCTGATGCACCGGCAAGAAGACGCCGGCCTTGTCGTCTTGCCAGACTTCGCCATTGACCGAGAGATGGCCGGCCGCTGCCCGCTCCAGTCCGGCAATGCTGCGCAGCAGGCTGGTTTTGCCCGAACCCGAGGGACCGAAGATGGCCGTGACGCCGCGCCCCGGCAAGGCCAGCGACACGTCGAGCGAGAAATCGGTGAAGACACGATGAAACGAGGCGGTGATGCCGCCTTCGACAAGGCTGGCTGGCTTCATGCGCCCTGCCCTTTTCGCCGGCCCGGCTGCAGGGCATTGAAGGTATAGAGCGCCAGCAGCACCAGGAAAGAAAACACCAGCAGGCCACCGGCCAGCCAGTGCGCCTGGCTGTATTCAAGCGCCTCCACATGGTCGTAGATCTGCACCGACATCACGCGTGTCTTGCCGGGAATGTTGCCCCCCATCATGAGCACGATGCCGAACTCGCCCACCGTGTGCGCAAAGCCCATGACGGCGGCCGTCAAGTAGGCGGGCCGTGCCAGCGGCAGCACCACGCTGAAAAAAGTGTCCAGCGGCGAGGCGCGCAAGGTGGCGGCGGCTTCCAGCGGCCGTTCGCCAATCGCCTCAAAGGCGTTTTGCAGCGGCTGCACGACGAAGGGCATGGAATACAGCACCGAACCCACCACGAGTCCGGCAAAGGTAAACGGCAGCACGCCCCAACCTAGCGATTGCGTGAGCTGACCAACCGGGCCGTTCGGCCCCATCAGTACCAGCAGATAAAAGCCCAGCACCACCGGAGGCAAGACCAGCGGCAAGGCCACCAGCGCACCCACCGGCCCTTTGAGCCACGAACGCGTGCGCGCCAGCCACCAGGCCAAGGGCGTTCCGGCCAGCAGCAGCACCACGGTGGTGGTGGCGGCCAGCCGCAAGGTCAGCGCCAGCGCCTGAAGGCTTGCATCGTCGAGCATGGTTCAGTGTCGCCTCTATGCCGCTTCTATGCCGCGTTCAGGGCTCGTAGCCGAAGGAGCGAATCACCGCCCTGGCCTTCTCTGTTTTCAGAAAAACCATCAGCTGCACCGCGGCCTTATTGTCTTTGGCCTTGGCCAGCAGCACCGCGTCCTGGCGGATCGGGCTGTGCAGGCTGTCGGGAACAATCCAGGCCGAGCCCGACCTGATCTTGCTGGCTTCGTAGACCTGCGAGAGCGCGATAAAACCCAGCTCCGCATTGCCGGTGGAGACAAAGCTGAAGGCCTGGCCGATGCTTTCGCCCTGCACCAGTTTAGGCTCCAGGACGGCTTGCAGGCCGAGCTTGCTCATCGTCTCAACCGCGGCAGCGCCGTAGGGCGCGAGCTTGGGCGCGGCAATGGCGATCTTTTTGAAGTCGCCCTTTTTCAGGACCTCGCCCTGCGCATCGACCACGCCGGGCTGGGCCGACCAGAGCACCAGCTTGCCGGTGGCATAGGTAAAGCGGCTGCCGTTCACGGCCGCGCCCTCTTTCTCCAGCTTCGCGGGGGTTTCGTCGTCAGCCGCAAGAAACACTTCAAACGGCGCGCCATGGATGATCTGCGCATAAAACTTGCCGGTAGCGCCAAAGGTCAGCACGGCTTTGTGGCCGGTGTCTTTTTCAAAGTCCGCAGCAATCAGTTTCATGGGCGCGGTGAAATTGGCGGCCACCGCGACCTGGACATCATCGGCCAGTGCGGCGGCCGATGCCAGCACGAGATACAGACCCGGCAGCCAGCGCGACGCAGTTTTGAACATGATGAAGCTCCGATGATGAAAGATGGGAGACGACAGTGAAGGAGGCGAAGATGCGTTTGAAAGAAAGCCACTCCTGTCGATTCGCTATTCTATTTTAGAATAGCGGTACCTGTCTCGAGGCTCCCATGAAAAAAGCCGCCAATTCCTCGCCCGCCGCTCCCTCCTTCGCAAGCGCCTTCAGCCATGAACCGGCCGACAAGCGCATCGAGATCCTGCGCCTGGTCGGCGAAAGCGGTTCGATCTCGCAGGCGGCGCGGCAGGCCAAGGTCAGCTACAAGGCCGCCTGGCAGGCCATCGACACCCTTACCAACCTGGCCGGCGTGGCGCTGGTGGAGCGCGCCGTGGGCGGCTCTGGCGGTGGCGGCGCCACCCTGACGCCGGCGGGCCAGAAGCTGCTGGCAGTGGCGGGCCTCTTGAGCGAAACACGTAGCCAGGTGCTGGCGGGCTTCAAAGCCAATGAACTGCTGCTGCCCCGCGCGCTGCCGGTACTGTCCAGCATGAGCGTGCGCACCAGCATGCGCAACCAGCTACCTTGCCAGGTCGACAAGCTGGAGGTGCGCGGCCAGATGGCACGCGTGCATCTGACGCTGGCCGGCGGGGCGATGCTGGTATCGCGCATTACCAAAGCCAGTGCCGAATTGCTGGGCCTGCAAAAAGGCCAAACCGTGTTGGCGCTGTGCAAGGCCACGGCGGTGACCGTGACGGCGCAGTCACCTGCGGCCGCCGCGGTGCCAGGTGTGCAAGGCCTCAATGGCCAGGCCGTTCGCATCAGCCGGGGTGCTACAGGCGATGAAGTGTCGCTACAACTTGATGGTGGTTTGCAGCTGGTGGGTTTCGCAGCGGCCGGCAGCGGACTGAAGACCAAGGCCCTTGTCCAGGCCTTGATCGACGAATCCGCTGTGGTGATTGCTCTGTCGACCTGAGTATCTGTAGTTCTAGATGAGCGCGTCGAACAAATACTGGCACGGCCCAGGCGCCCTGCCCTGCGTGGCCACCGGGTGTGCCACCACTCCCCAGACTTTCTCGATGCATACCGGCGTGAGCACATCGGCGGTCGCCCCGCTGCCGACAACCAGCCCGCCCTGCAGCACCACGCAGCGGTCGCTATAACGCAACGCCAGATTCAAGTCATGCAGCACAGCCACCACGCCCACGCCCTGAGCTGTGGCCCAGGCGCGCACCAGCTGCAGCATGCGGTGCTGGTGTTGTAAATCCAGCGCGGCAGTAGGTTCATCCAGCAGCAACCAACGCACCGGGCCATCGCCAGCGATGCCGGCAACAGGCTCCCACACCTGCGCCAGCGCGCGCGCCAGGTGAACGCGCGCCTTCTCACCACCCGAGAGCGTGTTGAGCGAACGGTGCTGCAGATGCTCGACCGCGGTGGCCTGCATGGCCTGCAGCACCACATCCACATCACGCTTGCCGGGATGGCGGCGGTGCGGGTAGCGGCCCAGCTCGACCACTTCACGCACAGTGAACTCAAACGCTACCTGTGTTTCCTGCGCCACCGAGGCACGTACTCGCGCAAGATCAGCCGACGCATAGGCCGGCAGCGCCCTGCCGGCCAGGTAGACATGGCCGCCTGTGGGCTGGCGCTGCCCGGTCAGCAGCGACATCAAAGTGGACTTGCCTGCGCCGTTGGGTCCCAGCACCGCCGTAACCTGCCCTGCGATGAATTGCGCCGAAGCCGCCTGCAGCAGCGAGCGGCCGGGTACCTCGACGCCCACACCCACCACCTCCAGCATGCCGGCCAGTGGCGAAAAATCTGTCTGATTACGTGCGTTCACTGGCATGCCCTCATAGCCGGCTCCGGAAGTGACGCAGCAGCAGTAAAAAGAAAGGCACGCCGACAAAGGCCGTCAGCACACCCAGCGGCAGCTCGGCCGGCTTGACCACGGTGCGGGCCACGCTGTCGGCCACCAGCACCAGCGCCGCACCCAACAGGGCCGAGCCCGGCAACACAATGCGGTGGTCGGGCCCGGCCACCAGGCGCACGCAATGCGGGGCCACCAGCCCAATGAAGCCGATGATGCCGGTGGTGGCCGTGACCGCGCCAACGGCCAGCGCCGTCACGAGCACGGCGAAACGCTTGACGCGCTCGACCGGCACGCCCAGCAAGGCTGCCTGGGCTTCGCCCAGTGCGATGGCATTGAGGGGTTTGGCCAATGTCAGGCCGGCGCATACCGCGGCCAGCACCACGGAAAACACCAGCGCCACCGCGCTCCAGCGCGCGCCGCCCAGGCTGCCGAGCAGCCAGAACTGGATGTTGCGCAACTGCTCATCGGTGGCAAGGAAAGTGAGGTAACCCAGGCCCGCACCGGCCAGCGCATTCACGGCAATGCCGGCCAGCAGCATGATGCCGACGCGTGTGGCGCCGTCCTGCTGCGACAGCGCATACACCAGCACCGTGACCAGCAAGCTGCCCATAAAAGCCATGAGCACCAGCGTCCAGCTGCCCAGCGTACGCGGCATGTCGGGGAACCACTGGCTGCCCAGCACGATGGTCATGCCCGCAGCCAGCGCCGCACCGCTGCTGACACCGATCAGGCCGGGGTCGGCCAGCGGGTTGCGAAACAGGCCCTGCATCAGCGCGCCCGACATGCCCAGCGCCGCGCCGGCCGCCACGCCCAGCAGCAGGCGCGGCAGGCGGATGTTCATGAAAACCAGGTGCTCGGGTGTGGGCTGGCTATTGCCTGCCAGCATGTCCACCAGGACAGTCCACAACTGAAAAGGGCTGATAGCGTAGGCGCCCCGTGCGCTACCAGCTATAAAACTGATAGCAAGCAACAGAAAACCCATACCTAGTACTGCCGCGGCAGGCCAGCGCCGGTGATCGCCGTGCAGCAGGGTTGCCTTCATGCGCGCGCCTTGCGCCTGGCCGCATGCGGAGCTGACTGCACTAACAACAGCCGGTTGCCTTCGCAGTCGCTGACGCCCCACTCGGTTCCCCACTCCTGCTCCACCAGGCTGTGCAGCGCCTGGCCAGGCGCCGACTGCAAGGCCATGTGCCATTGTTCGATGCTGTCTACCAGCAGGCGGCAGGCGAAACGCTGCGGCGCCATGTCGGCGCGGCGCTGCCAAAGCTGGACCGTCACCGACTCGCGCGTGAGCACCGCGATCACACCGGGCACGCTGTGCTGCACGGAAAAGCCCCAGTTACTGCAATAAAACGCCTGTGTCCGGCGCAAGTCGGCGCAGTGCAGAACGGCTGGTGTGCGTGCGCACAGGACTTCCGTCATGACGGGTTTCAGGGGCCCGCTCATGCCAGCGCTTTCAGGCTGGCCCGGTGCAACTCGGCCACGGCCTGCGGCAGGCGCGGGCCAAAACCTATCAGGTAAAGCGCATCAAGCGCCACCAGCGCACGGCGCTTGTAGGCGGGTGTGAGCTCGAGGCCCGGGCGCTGCCAGAATTTCTCAATCCCGCCGATGGCTTCAATGCCCTGTGTGGTCGTGACGATCACATCCGGCGCGGCCGTCACCAAGGCCTCGGGTGTCATCGGGCGGTAGCCGCTGAAGTTGGCGGAACTGCCGGGCGTGATCAAGGCGTTGTCCAGGCCCGCGTAGCGAAACATGGCGTGCGCGGCGGTCTTGTCGCCGGCGACCTGGGGGCTGCCTGAATGGCTGAGGATAAAAACGGCACGGGGTTTGCGGCCGGTTTTACGGGCCACCGCGGCGATCACTTCGGCCCACTGGGTATCGAGCTTTGCCTGCAACGCGGCGGCTTGCGCGACACGCGAAGTCGCGCGCCCGACGGCCGCGACCTTGCGCTGGACTTCCGCCCAGCTGTGGTCGGCATCAACGAGTTCCACCTTGACGCCGGCACTTCGGATCTGGTCCATCACCACATTCGGGCCAGCTTCCGTGGTGCCGATCACCGCATCCGGCTTGAGCGAGAGCAGCCCTTCGGCCGAGAGCTGGCGCATATAGCCAACCTTGGGGGTTTGCAATGCAGCGGCAGGAAACAGGCTGGTGGTGTCGGTGCCAACCAGCTGTTTTTCAGCGCCCAGCGCGTACACGATTTCCGTGGTCGCGCCGCTCACCGAGACGATGCGCGGCATCTTCGCCGGCACCTGGGCCAGCACAGCAGCCGCAGACAGGCCGCAAACGCTGGAGACGGCGGTAACCGCCGGGAGTGAAAAATACCGCAGGGCGTCCCGCCGCGAGGGCGTGCGCGGAAGCGCCAGCTGAAGTGTGTCGGGGTGATTTTTCATGGGCATTCTTTCGGAAAGTCATGACTCAAGCGTGCTCTGGGTTCAGGGCCGGGCTGGCAAGAGACGAGAGCCGGGGCAGCCGCGCTGCAATGTCGCGCCAGGCTTGCTGCTCCGGCACACCAGGTTTGCGGCTGCCAAAGAACATGGCCATCAATTCGCCCGCGCCGTCAAACACTTCCACCGACGTGACGATTCCGTCTACCGTGGGCTTTTTCACGATCCAAGCGGTTTTGATCATGTCTTCGCGCAGGTGCAGGTTGAAACCGGCGTCCAGCACGTTGATCCAATGCGCCGTGGGTGTGACCATGGGCTCGATGCGCTTGACGGGGCCGCTGTGGATCTGGATGCATCCGCTGCTGCTGACAAACACCATGATGGACGCGCCGTCCATCGCCGACTCGTCCAGCAGCCTGCGCACGATGCCCAAGTCGGCGCGTTCGGTGAAGTGCCCCTGCACCAGCCTGAAGGCCTGCTGGCGTTCCGCGCCGAACTTGCTGATCAGGCCGAAGAACTGGTGCGTGTCCGTCATTTCACTCCAGCCCTGCAACAGGCCGGCCGTGTCGATATCGGTGTCGGGTTTGGGCGCCGCCTTGGGGGGAGCCGGTGTGAAGGTGTAGTCCTTTTCCACGTCGGTGAACTGCTCGATGATGTCGTTGAAGGCATCGCGGTCAGTTTCAGCGCGCACAAACACCTTGTGCACCGCTACGCCGTGCGCGTCAAAGAATTGCAGGCTTTGCGACGGTGGGTTCTTCGTGTCGTTGGCGGGCTCGAGCACCGCAAAGCACGCATGCCAGCGGCTGAAGAAAAGACGCAGGTCGATGTCCTCGCCCAATGCCAGGCCCATGTGGCCGGTCGCATTGATGTTCTGGTAGATGCCGGTTTTCTCATGCACGGTGGATTCATTGCGCGTCAGCGCCATGACCGGGCCGCACAACTCCAGGGCCTGGAGGATTTCAACCCAGGGACCTTTGAGCGGAACGGCTTTGAGGGGCTGGCCGTGCGCGCCCGCATGGGCTGCTATCGCCCGGCCTTCGCTGAGCCCCAGGCTTTCAGCGGCATCTTTGGCGCGCTTGCCGCTGCTGCGCGCGGCCGCGAAACGTTCTCGCACACTGGCATCGCTCATGACCGGCGTGACGGCCGGCGCCTGGGTTGCGGCCACTGGCCGCGTCTGGGTTTGAAGGACTGCACTCATTGAAGGGTCTCCGGGGTTGTGTGCCAAAGCACGCGGTGGATGGGGGTGTCGTTTATTTCTGCCGGCATGGCGCCCTGCTGCAAATCCTGGCCCTGCGGCAGCAGGCGCACCCACAGGACATGCAGGTTGGTGGCAATGGCTCTGAAACTGGGCGGCGCGCCGGGATGATGCGAAAGCATGAACAGGTTGGCGATGATTTTTTCCGCCATCAATGCGCGCTGCCCTTCGCAGCAGGCCTGGGCGTGGCCGGTCATCAGGGCCAGCGTGCCGGCCAGCAAGGCTTCAGCCGTGGGAAGTCCGGGCGTGTCAGCCGTCCCGACGTCGGGGTCGTTGATGCCGTGGTCGGGAAACTGGCTCATGCGCATTCCTTCATGAAGACGATCAGGGGTTGAATCAGAAATCGGCCACCAGCGACACGTTGAAGTGGCGACCGGGCTGGGTGTACGAGTCCAGCGCCAATGAATTGGCGGCGACACCGCGCACGTCGGACCAGTTCCAGTACTTCTTGTTGGTGAGGTTGACAATGGCCGCGTTGACGCGCAGGGTCTTGCTGATGCGCCACTGCCCGCTCAGGTCAACCGTGGTGGCCGCCGGTACCGCGAACTGTGGTGTCGTGGCCGGGGCCGTACCGATCTGCTGCGTGCCAATGTCGCTGAATTTCTTGGCCGAATGGTGGCTGGCGTCAAGCCGGACATCCCAGCCTGCGGTTTCATACTTCACACCCAGCGTGAGCTTGGCCGGGTCGATGGTGTCCAGCGGCAGGCCGGTGTTCTTGACGGTGCCGCGGGTTTCGCCATAGGAAAACGGCGTGCTCAGACGGCCGTCACCCAGCCGACCCCAATCCATGCTGCCCTTGACTTCAAAGCCGCTGATCGTCGCATTGTCGATGTTGATGGACTGGAAGACCGTCGTCGGACTGATCGAGACTGTTGCGTTGTCCTGGATCAGGTTGTTGAAGCGGCCATAGAACACGGCGGCATCGAGGGTCAGCCGTTCGAGATTGCCGCGCACGCCGAATTCCAGGTTTTTGCTTTTCTCGGGCTTGAGGTTGGGGTTGGGAATGGTCCTGTAGTTCTGCGCCACGTTTTCAAAAAACGCATTGACCTGCCCGGCGTTAGGCGCCCGGAAGCCGCTCGCATAGTTGCCGAAAACGCTCCACTGCGGCGTTGCGCGATAGAGAACACCGAACTTGGGCGAAACCGCCGAACCGGACAAAGACACGGGAGTGGCCGCAAAACCCGCCTGGCTGGCGTCGATGCTGAAGCGGTCGATCCGCACGCCCGGCGTGAGGCTCCAGTCGCCGCTGATCAGCTCATCCTGCAAATACAGTGCTGCGCTGGATTCCGTGGTGTCGGGAAAACGCTTGACCGGAAAAGTCTCAGGCGCCGTCGGTGCAATGCCGGTTTGAAGGTTGCTGATTTTCGCGCGGGTGTAGTCAACGCCGTAGGTGAGTTTTTGCGCCCATTGGCCCACAGGCCGGATGACCTTGTCTGCCTGCATGCTGGCCTGTAGCGTGCGCTCCTGGTAGTAGGTGTCGCGTGTCCGCAGGGGTGTGGCACCGGTGCGGGTCTCTTTGGCGAACTCGCGCGACTTGGCGTCCTGGTAGCTCAGCACGGTTTGCAGGTTGTCGGCCAGGGCGGCATCAAGTTTGTACTTTGCGTCCCAGGTGAGCCGGTTGCGGTCCATATTGCTGAAGCCGTCGGTACTCAGTACCGTCGCGGAACGCGCAGCCGTCAGCAGGTCATAAACCGATTTCTTGTCGACATGCTCAAAAGTCAACACATGCTTTTGCCCTGCCGCGGGACGCAGCACCGCCTTGGCCAGCAACGAATTGCCGGTGTCGGTTTGCGGGTTCGGCGTTGTCCTGGCAACACCCAGGGTGTTGTTGCTTCCCTTGTTGTCCAGCTCCTGACTGTGATTGCTCGCTACTGTCAGCTGAACATCCAGCACTTCATTGGCACGCGCAGCAATGGTCGCGGACACGCCGAAGCCCTTGTCGTCGCCGCTGTAAGTGGTGGAAGCGCGGCCGCCAATGGTTTTGCCGTCCTTCAGAAAATCTTCGGGCTCGTAGGTGATGAAATTCACCAGGCCCGCGATGCCGTCAGACCCGTAAAGCACCGAGGCCGGACCTTTGACAAGCTCAATCCGCTTGACCAGGTCAATCGACAAGGTGTCGCGGCCGAAAGAATTGACGTTGAAGCTGTAGCTGCGCGGTATGCGAATGCCATCGACCAGCATCAGTACGCGGTTGCCATCCAGCCCCCGGATATTGAAACCCGCATTGCCGTCCCGGCCCGTATCACCGCCGGTGGCAAAACCAAAACGCACGGGCGCACGCCGCACTGAGACATTGGGAATGTTTTTGACCGCATCACGAATGTCGCGGATCTGGCCCTGCTCAATGTCGGTTGCATTGAGGACGTCGATGGTCATCGGAAGGTCTTCAATCGCCTGCTCTGTGCGGGAGCCGCTGACCACGATCTCTTTCAGGGCTGCAACCTGCACCGGAGCGTTTGCCACCGGCTGTGCATGCGCGGCAAAGCCGGCGCTACAGGCCAGACCGGCCAACAAGGAAATTTCGCGCAAGGCGAAGCGGGAAGATGGATGGATCGACGTCACGTGCAAGCCCAAAAAGTGAAACATTTGGAGGGCTTGCTGCCGTAACGGTGAAGCCTGAAGGCTTGCGTTACTTGTGGCTGGCTCTGAGGAGATCGAAGTATATGCGAATTATTCTCATTCGCAACAATTAGATGCAAAATAGTCTGGGTGATAACACCCTTCGTGCGTCTCCCGCTCTGTGTTCCCCTCCGTCAGTCACCACCTGGTCACAGCGAATAACAAGAATGGACAGGCAAAAATCGCCGCACCACGCCTATTCGATAAATAGTTAATATCTATCGATACATGAAATATAGAAGAGTTATACTATCGTCTCGAAAGCATTTTTACCAGTTCTTTAACCCAGCATAGGAAGCCATCTAGATGTCCCTGATCAATACCCAAGTCCAGCCTTTCAAAACCCAAGCTTTCCTCAATGGCAAGTTCATCGACGTTTCAGACGAATCGCTGAAGGGCAAATGGTCGGTCCTGATCTTCATGCCGGCTGCATTCACTTTCAACTGCCCCACGGAAGTTGAAGATGCAGCCGACAACTACGCCGAATTCCAGAAGGCCGGTGCAGAGGTCTACATCGTCACCACCGACACGCACTTCTCGCACAAGGTCTGGCACGAAACCTCCCCTGCCGTCGGCAAGGCCAAGTTCCCCTTGGTGGGCGACCCTACCCACACGCTGACCAAAGCCTTTGACGTGTTCATCCCCGAAGAAGGCCTGGCACTGCGCGGTACCTTCGTGATCAACCCCGAAGGCGTCATCAAGACGGCTGAAGTGCATTCCAACGAGATTGCACGTGACGTCAAGGAAACCCTGCGCAAGCTGAAGGCGGCCCAATACACCGCCGCACACCCCGGCCAGGTTTGCCCTGCGAAGTGGAACGAAGGCGCCAAGACGATCGCCCCGTCCATCGACCTGGTTGGCAAGATCTAAAAATCCAACAAGCAGCCCCGCTGCCTTCCTGACGAAGGCCCGGGCCCCGGCACACGCGTGTGTGCCGTCCCGGGCTTTTTTGTTCCCCATTGAAATTGAAAGTGAGTCCCTCATGCTCGACGACGCCACCAAAGCCCAACTGAAAAGCTATCTCGAACGCGCCACTGCGCCCATCGAAATCGTCGCCTCGCTCGACGGTAGCGAGGCTTCGGGCGAAGTGCTGTCGCTGCTGAAAGACGTGGCTGAGTCCTCGCCGTTGGTCAAACTGACCGAAAGCCGCGACGACCCGCACCGCAAGCCCTCGTTTTCGATCAACCGCCCCGGTGAAAACCACGGCCCGCGTTTCGCCGGCCTGCCCATGGGCCATGAATTCACCTCGCTGATCCTGGCGCTGCTGCAGATCGGCGGCTACCCGCCCAAAGTCGAGCAACCCGTGCTGGAGCAGATCCGCGCGCTCGACGGCGATTTCGATTTCGAGGTGTATGTCTCGCTGACCTGCCACAACTGCCCGGATGTGGTCCAGGCGCTGAACCTGATGGCAGTGCAAAACCCGCGCATCAAGACCACCATGATCGAGGGCGGTACCTTCCAGGATGAAGTGAAGGAGCGCGAGATCATGGGCGTGCCCACGGTCTTCCTCAACGGAACCATGTTCGGAAACGGCCGCATGAGCCTGGAAGAAATCCTGGCCAAGATCGACACCAGCGGCGTGGAACGTGAAGCCAAAATCATCGACAAAAAGGAAGCCTTCGACGTGCTGATCGTCGGCGGCGGCCCGGCCGGCGCAGCTGCGGCTGTGTATGCCGCACGCAAGGGCATCCGCACCGGCGTGGCGTCCGAGCGCTTTGGCGGCCAGGTACTGGACACACTGGGCATCGAGAACTTCATCTCCATCAAGGAAACCGAAGGCCCCAAGTTTGCCCACGCGCTGGAAGAGCACGTGCGCAACTACGACGTTGACATCATGAACCTGCAGCGCGCCAAGGCGCTGGTGCCGAACAGCGGGCCGGACAAAAACCTGATTGAAGTGCAGCTTGAAAGCGGCGCCTCGCTCAGGAGCAAGTCCATCGTGATCTCGACCGGCGCACGCTGGCGCAACATCAACGTGCCCGGCGAACACGAGTTCAAGAACAAGGGCGTGGCCTACTGCCCGCACTGCGACGGCCCGCTCTTCAAGGGCAAGCGCGTGGCGGTGATCGGCGGCGGCAACTCGGGCGTCGAGGCGGCGATTGACCTGGCCGGCATCGTCGGCCATGTGACGCTGATCGAGTTCGACACTGCGCTGCGCGCCGACGCCGTGCTGCAGCGCAAGCTGAACAGCCTGCAGAACGTGACGGTGTTCACCAACGCGCAAACGACCGAAATCACCGGCGACCAGAAGGTCAACGGCCTGATCTACAAAGACCGCGCCAGCGGCGAGCTGAAAACCGTTGAGCTTGAAGGTGTGTTCATCCAGATCGGCCTGGTGCCCAACACCGACTGGCTCAAGGGCGTGGTGGACCTGTCCAAACACGGCGAGATCATCGTCGACGCCAAGGGCCAGACTTCGGTGCCGGGCGTGTTCGCGGCGGGCGACGTGACAACCGTGCCCTTCAAGCAGATCATCATCGCGGCCGGTGAAGGCGCCAAGGCGGCGCTCAGCGCGTTTGACTACCTGATCCGTAGCCCTATCGCCGCGTAATGCATCGGTGACGGTCCGGCCATGTGCTGAACCGCTGAAGCTCAAAAGCCGCCCTCAATCGGGGCGGCTTTTTTTTCGCACGCAGAATGCGAATCCCCCTCTAAAACCAGACATTTCGAAGGGTTCATCAGATGAGAATTACTCTCATCTCATGTATAGTTCCCAGCATCCTCTTTCGCTAGCCAACAGCCCTGCAGCCTGCTCGCGCCGCAGGGCGTAGCAAGCCAACAACCCGCTCACCTGCCCCTCGAATTTCGCTACCTGCTGTGGCGTTCGGGTTGTCGTGTGCACGCCAGTTTTCTGGTGGTCCTTCCCAGGAGTTTTGACCTTGCTCACCATGCACCTGCCGCACGCCACGCGCCGCCTGACGACTCCAGGGTTCAGGCCACAAAATGGAAAATCCCGATGACGACGACCGCAAAAATGGACAGCCCGCGCATCAAGACCTGGACCTGGGTGCATAAATGGAGCAGCCTGGTTTGCACTGTCTTCATGCTGCTGCTGTGCCTGACCGGGCTGCCGCTGATTTTTCACCATGAGATCGGCCACCTGCTGGGCACCGAAGTTGAGGCGCCCGATTTACCGAAGGGCACACCGCGCGCCAGCCTGGACAAGGTCATGGAAATCGCACAGGCACTGCACCCGGGCAAGGTGCCCATGTTCGCGTCCCATGAGATCGACGACGACCGCTTCTGGTACGTCACGCTGGGTGACACGCCGCTGTCCGAGGTGGGTAACAAGACCGTCGCCGTCGATGCACGCACCGCAGCTGTGCTGGCCCAGCCCAAGTTCGACGAAGGCTTTATGTATGTAATGTTCAAGCTGCACGTTGACCTCTTTGCCGGACTCGCGGGCAAGCTCTTTCTGGGCTTCATGGGACTCTTGCTGCTGGTGGCGATTGTCTCGGGTGTGGTGCTGTATGCGCCCTTCATGCGCAAGCTGGACTTCGGCACAGTGCGGCAAACCCGCCCGCGCGCCAAATGGCTGGACCTGCATAACCTGCTGGGCATCGTGACGCTGGTGTGGGCCTTCACCGTGGGCGCCACGGGCATGATCAACACCTGGGCCGACCTGTTGATCAAGTACTGGCAGTACGACCAGCTAAGCTCTCTGCTGGCGCCCTACCAGGGGCAAAAACCGCCAGCCCGCCTGGCCTCGGTGCAGCAGGCAGCTTCATCAGCGACCGCTCTGGCGCCTGAGATGAAGATGGCCTTTATCGCTTTTCCGGGTACATCGTTTTCAAGCCCGCACCACTACACGGTGTTCCTGCGCGGCAATGAGCCCTTCAACTCGCGGCTGCTCAAGCCGGTGCTGGTGGACGCCGGCACCAATGCGCTCACCGCCAGCCCGCCGCTGCCCTGGTATCTCACCGCGCTACTGGTGTCGCAGCCGCTGCACTTCGGCGACTACGGCGGCATGCCGATGCAAATCCTCTGGGCCCTGCTGGACATCGCAACCATCATCGTGCTGGGCAGCGGCCTTTACCTGTGGCTTGGACGGCGTAATCCGGCCAAAGCAGCGAAGCCGGAAAAAACAGCAGGGCAAGCATCAGCGCCGCATGCCGCACGCCATGAAACGACTGGCGGTGCCGTGTGAGCGCAAAGGCCGATCCCGCGAAGGGCTCCGCTTTCTGGCGCCTGTGGCGCTGGCCCCTCGTGCTGGGCATGCTCAGCATCACCGGCCTGCTGACCGCACTGGTGTCTGACGGCTGGGGCGACTGGTGGTGCTGGCTGGGGTTGGGCGTGCCCGTGGCCGTGATGGCCTGGTTCTCGTGGGTGCCCGGCGGGCCTCGCAAACGCTGAATGGGTGGGTGACCGGTTTTTTTGTTCTGGTGCGATAGGTAAAGTTAACGTGGCAGCACTTTGAAGCGAAGCACAAAAACACCAAAATCTCATGGGAAAAGTGCCTGAAACCCTTATAAAACAAGCGCAAACAGCTCCTGATTTGATAGCAACCCCAATAAAGCCTTCACGGGCCATACTTGCCCAGGGGCGGCTGCCTGGCGCTTGAGTTCTGTCGCCGCGCGAAGTGCGATGGTGATGTGCCTGACCTTGGCGCCGGTGTGGCGTCTATAGCCATCACCGGCGGCAGGCCCGCCCAGGCTATAAAATTCAGGCTTGCTCACGCACGATCTGAGGGCACGACCTGAAGGGATGCGCGGTGAGTCCCTTGCATCACCCAAAGCCCTTTCTCGTCCCCCGTTTCTTTCCCCTTCTCTTCTTTTTCTCTCATGAGCGCCTTCAACACAGAACGCATTATTTCCGTCCACCACTGGACCGACTCACTATTTAGCTTCACCGCCACGCGCGATTCGGGCTTTCGCTTCGTCAACGGCCAGTTCACCATGATCGGCCTGCCCGTGGACGGCAAACCGCTGCTGCGCGCCTACAGTGTGGCCAGCGCCAACCATGAAGACCAGCTGGAATTTTTCAGCATCAAGGTGCCCGACGGCCCGCTGACCTCGCGGCTGCAGCACTTGAAGCCGGGCGACGACATCCTGGTCGGACGCAAACCCACCGGCACGCTATTGCTGCAAAACCTGCTACCTGGCAAGACGCTGTGGTTGCTGGCCACCGGCACCGGTCTGGCGCCCTTTCTCTCTCTGATCAAGGACCCAGACACTTACGAGCGATTTGAGCGCGTGGTGGTGGTGCACGGTTGCCGTACCAGCGCCGAGCTGGCCTACCGCGAGCTGATCGAGCACGAGCTGCACGAGCATGAGTTCCTCGGCGAGCTGGTGCGCGGACGCCTGCTGTATTACCCCACCGTGACGCGCGAGCGCTTTCGCAACGAAGGCCGCATCACCGAGCTCATGCAGTCGGGCAAGCTGTACAGCGACCTGGGCTTGCCCGCGATCTCTATCGGGAACGACCGCCTGATGCTGTGCGGCAGCCCCGACATGCTGCGCGACATCAAGGCCATGCTGGAAGAGCGCGGCTTTGAGGAAGGCAACATGCAGCGAGCCGGCCACTTCGTGGTGGAACGCGCATTTGCCGAGCGCTGACTGACAACGGGAAACGTTTGCAATGCGAACGTTTCTCACAATCAAACGCAACCAGACCGCCCCAGCAGGGGAATGCTTGAGTTACGGCACGCGGCCAGTGACAATGGGCGATCCGCACTACACAACGATAAGGAATTCCCATGAAAGGCGACGCAAAAGTCATCGCTCACCTGCAGGCGCAGCTGAAGAACGAGCTCACGGCCATCAACCAGTACTTCCTGCACTACCGCATGTACAAGCACTGGGGCCTGGACAAGCTGGCCAAGAAGGAATACGAAGAGTCCATCGGCGAAATGAAGCACGCCGACAAGTTGATGGACCGCATCTTCATGCTCGATGGCCTGCCCAACCTGCAGGACCTGGGCAAGCTGATGATCGGCGAGGATGTTCCAGAAGCCCTGAACTGCGACCTGAAAGCCGAAACCGGTGCACAGGCCACCATCAAGGACGGCATTGCCCACTGCGAAAGCGTACGCGACTATGTCTCGCGCGACCTCCTACAGGAGATCCTCGATGACACCGAAGAGCACATCGACTTCCTGGAAACGCAGATTGAACTGCTTGGCAAGGTTGGCCTGCAAAACTACCTGCAAAGCCAGATGGGCGAGCTGAGCTGAATGTGGTCTTGAAATAGCCCGGTGACATACCTGGCACAAAAAAGACGGGGCACAGGCCCCGTTTTTTTGTTTGCGCCAACGCTGACCGCTCCTGGTTTTCAGAAGCTCTTTTTGTCGCCTACTGAATTTGGCCTTTTTGCCACACAACCACCGTTTTCGCCCTTATTCCCGCAACATTCAGACACAACAGATTACGAATCATTATCATTTGATATACACTTCGAGCGAACTTTACGAGCCAGCCAACTCGCGCCCCCGGGCATTCTGAGCCAGCCAAGCTTTTTCCTGAACCCGGTCCACCGCCTGCAAGGCAGGACCCTGCTTGGAGGCCATCTTGGCACACCCTTCCGCTCGCGCCGCACGCCCTGCGCGCAACAAAAAAAACCGCACCATGGGCGCCGACAACTTCACGCCGTTTGCCAGCCCGGTTGCCAATCCTGCCGCATCTTCCGACAAAACACTGCTCCCGCTTGGTGCGCTCATGCTGGCTGTTTCGGTGTCGGGCTGGGCCCAGAGCATCACCCCGACGCCCAGCACCGGCAACACGACCGCTACGTCGTCCACCTCTGCAACACCTGTTGAAGGCAGAAGCCTGGCCCCCGTCACAGTGACAGGCACACGCCATCGCGCCAGCCAGACCTACCAGAGCGGCATTACCAGTGTCGGCAAGATGCCCGTGCCGGCCAAGGACGTTCCCCAGTCGCTGACGGTCGTCAACGAAAAGCTGATGCACGACCAGGGCAAGGACAGCTTCAAGAGCGCACTCGAAAACGTCGTCGGCATCACCTTTGAAGCGGGCGAAGGCGGACGGGTCGGCGACAACATCCGCATTCGCGGCTTCAGCGCGGCGGGCGACATTTACATGGACGGGATGCGCGACATCGCGCAGTACAACCGCGACAACTTCAACACCGAGCGCGTGGAAGTCTTGCGTGGTGCTGCTTCCATGCTGTTCGGCCGCGGCTCCACCGGCGGGGTGATTAACCAGGTCAGCAAGCAGCCACGCCTGATCACCGAGCACGAAGTGAACGCCACCGTCGGCACCAAAGGCTACCAACGCTACCAGGGCGACTTCAACTTCAAGCTGGACGACGACGCGGCTCTCCGCATCAACGCCATGGCGACAGACGGCGATGGCCGCGGCGAAAACGCCAGCGCCTCCACCCATCGCCGGGGCCTGGCCCTGGACTACCGCTTCGGCATCGGCACAGCGAACGAATTTGAAATCAGCTACTACCACCTGCACTACAACGACAAGCCCGACTGGGGCTTTGCTTGGTTCAACAGCCGCCCCGCGCCTGGCACCGAGAAATACTGGTATGGCCTCAACACCGATTTCCAGAACGACAAGGCCGACGCTGTCACCCTGAGCCATACCCACCGATGGACCGACGGCAGCAGCCTGAAAACCACGGTGCGCGACGGCTACTACTCACGCACGCTGCGCGCCACGCAGGCCAGCTTTGCCGCCGGCACGACCCTGGCCAACCTGAGCGCCAACACGGTGGTGAGCCGCGGCGCCACCAGCGCCGGCAATGCCAAGGCGGGCAACGAACACCACACATTCCTGCAAACCGACTACCTCACGACCACCCAGTGGTTCGGCCGCAAGAACAGCCTGCTGATCGGCGCCGAGTACGCCGTGGAAAATTCCGACCGCCTTAGCTACCCCCTCCTGACGGGGGCCAAGCCGACCACCACTGTGGGCAATCCCATCAGCACCGGTATCGGGGGCAATTACACGCAGAGACTGGAAACGGCATTCAAGGCCACTACGCTGGGCCTGTACATGCAGGACACGATCGACCTCACACAGTACTGGAAGCTGGTTGCCGGCCTGCGCGTTGATAACTTCAAGGCCGACTACCAGCGACCCACCGGCACGCCGCCCAACAACGGGACACTCGCCAGATCCGACAGCCTGCTGAGCAAACGGCTGGGCGTGATATATCAGCCGACCGATGAGGTCAGCTACTACGCCGCCTATGGCACGTCGTTCAATACCTCCGGCGACCTGTACCAATTCGACCCGAACTCTGCCAACACGCCGCCCGAGAGCAGCCGCAACATGGAAATTGGCGCCAAGTGGGAGCTCTACGGCGGTGACCTGTCACTGCGCGCAGCCCTGGCCCGCACAGAGAAGTACAACGAGCGCAACACCGACATCGACACGAGCACCAACTCCTACCTGTTGTCCGGCAAGCGGCACACCGATGCGCTGGAATTTGAGGTCGCCGGCCGCATCACGCCGCAGTGGGATGTCTTTGCGGGCATCGGCTTCCTGACGGCGAGGATCGACAAGACCGGCGCCACTGCCGAGATCGGGCAGAACCCGGGGCTGAGCCCAAGCCGCCAGGCCAACCTGTTCACCACCTACCGCATCGGCGACAAGTGGCGTATCGGCGGCGGCTTCACCGCCGTCAGCACCAACAAGCCGGCCAATGCCGTCACGGCCACCAACCGGGTGCCGGGCTACGTGAAGGCCGACGCGCTGGTGGAATACCGCATCAATGAAAAAAACACCGTCAAGCTGAACATCGACAACCTGTTTGACAAGGTCTACTACAACACGCTGTACCGCGGCTTTGTGGCGCCCGGCGACGCACGCAGCGTGCGTGTGACGCTCACCAGCAAGTTCTGATTTAAAAGAACGTTTTCAAGGTTGGGCACCTGGGGGATACTCCGGGTGCCCATTTTTTTTCAGTCGCTTTTCGGGAAGCCCCACCATGCTGCTTCGCATTCAACAAGCCCTCAAGCCGGACGAGCTCGCGCAAATCCGCCAGCTGATCCTGGCCGCCGACTGGGCCGACGGCCGCATCACGGCCGGCAGCCAGAGCGGCGCCGTCAAGAACAACCTGCAGCTGCCTGAAGAGCTGCCCGCCGCCCAGCAGGCGCGGCACATCGTGTCGGTGGCGCTGGCCCGTAATCCGATGTTCGTGACCGGGGCGCTGCCCAAATCGGTCTATCCGCCGCTCTTTAACCGCTACGGCGGCGACGCCAACAATTTCGGCAACCACATTGACAACGCGGTACGCACGCATGCCGCCACAGCACGGCACGTGCGAACCGACATTTCCTGTACGCTGTTCCTGAGCGATCCGGCCAGCTACGACGGCGGCGAACTGGTCGTGCAAGACACTTACGGCGAGCAACGCATCAAGTTCGAGGCAGGTGACCTGGTGATGTACCCGGGCACATCGGTGCACCGCGTGGAGCCTGTCACGCGCGGTGAGCGGCTGGCCTGCTTCTTCTGGATTGAAAGCATGGTGCGCTCCGATGCCCAACGCCGGCTTTTGTATGAGATGGACATGGCCATTACCTCTCTGCGCCAAAAGGAACTGGAACGCTCGACCCCAGGTGCGGCCGAAGGCGCCGAAGTGGTACGGCTTACAGGCTGCTATCACAACCTGCTGCGGATGTGGGCTGAGGTTTAGACGGCTGGACCGCGTTTATCCTGCATCGTGAAGGGTCTTGGCAACCCATCACCCCCAGGATGCCTCGCTCGCCTCAAGGAACTGCCTTTTCGCTATCTAATTTATAGCACCTTGCGCACATCCAGCAAGGATTACTACTGAATTTGGCTTCAAAAATGAGGCCAAAAATCCGCTCCAAATGGCTCGCACCTCCTGAAATCTGCGTGCCATGATTGCAAATGCGATAGATTCGCATTTATAATCAACGCACCGATTGAATCAATCACCAGCCAAGCCCATCCATGATCGTTTGCGTCTGCCGCCGAATCTCCGACCGCGAAATTGCCCGCCATGCCCGAGCAGGCTTGGGCTTTGACGAGATCCAGTTCGAACTCGGCGTGGCCACCCAGTGCGGCCAGTGCGAAGGCTGCGCCCGCGACGTGGTGGCGCAGTGCAGCGCCAGCTGCCCGACGGCCAACATCAAGCTCGCCGCCCACACGCTGGAAGGCAGCCCATGGAACACCTTGCAACCTTCTCCCCAATACTGATTTCGGCCCTTCCTGTCAGCCTTGTGCTGGTGATAGGTTCCGCGTGGTGGATCTTCCGCCGCTAGTTTCCTGGTTGCCTTTTTGACCGAAACCGCGCCTCATGTGGCCATTCGCCCACCTATCCCTCTCTCGATGAACGCCACTTTCTCCACCGCACCACGCCCCGCCCCGCCGCGCCAGCCCCTCAGCCGCAATGCTGTTATCGCGCTCGTGGTAGTGGGCCTGCACGTGGGGTTCATCTGGGCGCTGCAAAGCGGCTTGTTGATGCGCGCCGCCGAAATCGTGATTCCTGCAGAAATCCTCACGCAATTCGTGGACCCGCCCGCCCCCAAGGTGGAGCCCGTCCCTCCTACCCCACCCACGCCGACCGTGCAGAAAAAAGCGGTTGCCAGGGCACCCGACAAACCCGCGCCCCAGCCGCTGGCCATCGCAGATCCAACACCCTCGCCCAATGCCCCGACAGGCGTTGTCACACCGCCGCTGCCACCAGCGCCTGTGGCCGTGGCACCCGTTACGCCGCCCGCGCCACCGGCAGTGCAGCTGCCGTCGAGCGATGCCGACTACCTGCAAAACCCCAAGCCCGCCTATCCGCCCATCAGCCGGCGCCTTGGCGAGCAGGGCAAAGTGATCGTGCGTGTGCTGATCGGCGCAGACGGCCAGGCGAAGAAAACCGAAATCCGCCAGTCAAGCGGCTTTGACCGGCTTGACCAGGCAGCGGTCACCACCGTCATGCGCTGGCGCTACGTGCCAGGCAAGCGTGGCGGCGTGGCCGAAGAGATGTGGTTCAACGTACCCATCAACTTCGTCCTGGAGTAATCTTTTTGAAACCCGTGGAGTATTGATTCATGAATTCCCAATTCGGCCTTGCCAACGTCTGGAGCCAGGGCGATATCGTTACCAAATCGGTGGCCGTGCTGCTGCTGGTCATGTCGCTCGCGTCATGGATGGTCATCATCATCAAGACGCTGGACCTCATCAAGTACAAAAAGATCGCCCGCGCCTCTGAAGACTTCTGGCACAGCGAAGACTTTGCCGCAGGCCTCACCAAGCTGGGCTCGGACCCCGCCAACCCGTTCCGCCAACTGGCCCTGGAAGGCCGCGAAGCCACGCTGCATCACCGTAACACCAAGGCACACCTGCACGACGCCCTGGACGTGAGCGACTGGGTCACGCGCACGCTGCGCAACACCATCGACGAATTCACCGGCAAGCTGCAGTCGGGCCTGGCCATCCTGGCCTCGGTCGGCTCCACCGCCCCCTTCGTCGGCCTCTTCGGCACCGTGTGGGGCATCTACCATGCGCTGCTGTCCATCGGCGCGGCCGGCCAGGCAACCATCGACAAGGTGGCCGGCCCGATCGGCGAGTCGCTCATCATGACGGCGCTGGGTCTCGCGGTTGCCATCCCGGCGGTGCTGGGCTACAACGCGCTGGTGCGCGGCAACAAGGGCGTTCTGCAAAAACTCAGCCGCTTCGCGCATGACCTGCACGCCTACTTCGTGACCGGCGCCCGCGTGAGCGCCAGCGGCCAGCAGGCCAATGTTGTGCCAATGAAAAAAGCCTGAAAGCCAACCCTTTATCCTGCTCTGCCGCCCAACAGCCGCGGAGCTCCCTCATTCAGTGACCGAGAAGCACCATGGCCTTTGGAACCCAAGACGACAGCGATGAGGTGATGAACGAGATCAACATGACGCCCATGGTGGACATCATGCTGGTGCTGCTCATCATCTTCATCATCACGGTCCCCGTGATGAAGCATTCCGTCAACATCGACCTGCCGCGCGCCTCCAACGAAGCGCAAAACATCAAGCCGGAAACGGTTCGCCTGAGCGTGGATGCGGAAGGCAGCTATTTCCTGAACGAGACCAAGGTTTCAGACGAAGAGCTGGTCACGCAGCTCAAGGCGTCGGCGGCGCAGAACCCGCAGCCAGACCTGCATATCCGCGGCGACAAATCAGTGCGCTACGAGCGCGTGGCCCAAGCCATGGCAGCAGCCCAACAGGCCGGGCTGCGCAAGATCGGTTTCATCACCGAACCAAAGAACTGACCAGGGCCTGCAGGACTGATCAGGGTCCTGAATGCATGCCTGCTGGACAGGCACTCCAGGTTTTTCACACAGAAAGAAACAAAACCGCAGCCTGGATTCGCTTGACTTTCAAATGAGAATGGTTATCATTAACTTAACGAAACCCAAACAGGTTTAACCATCATGTCCATCGCAATGCCCGCCTCCCATACCTTGAGCCTTCCTGCCCGCGCCCCTGCGCACACAGAGACCGCTTCTGGCGGCCATCCTTCGGGCGCTTCCGCCGCTTGCGTCAACAGCACCGAAATCCTGCGCGGGCAAAAAGCGGTGGAAATCAACCACAACGGCTCGACTTATCGCCTTCAGGCCACTCGCCTGGGCAAACTGATTTTGACCAAGTAAGCCGCCTTCACCGTTTCATCACCCTCTTCACCAGCACAGTTTCATCGTGGGGCGATCCGGGGCTACCAAGCCTCCAAGGTCGTTTTTAGCCAGCCACAGACCCCTTAGGGGTTGTTTAGCCAGGCTTTTTTTCCTTGATGTTGTTCTGCTCTCGCCAACAAAAAAGCCGACCTTGTGGCCGGCTTTTTTATTCCCGCTGCGACGCGGTTTACAGGCCGATGGCGGCAATGCCCGCACGTGCGATTTGCGCGTCTTCGCTGGATTTCACGCCGCTCACACCCACAGCGCCAATGCAATGCCCGTCTTTCACGATGGGTACGCCGCCCTCGAGCATGCCGTGGATGTAGGGCGCCGACAGAAAGGACGTACGGCCGCCGTTGATGACGTCTTCGTAAACCTTGCTCTCACGGCGGCCCATGGCGGCCGTGTTGGCCTTGGAGGGTGCAATGTGCGAAGAAATGGGCGGCGCGCCGTCCAGGCGCTGCAGGTGCAGCAGGTGGCCACCGTCGTCGACGATGGCGATGGTGACGGCCCAGTTGTTCTTGAGGGCTTCGGCCTCGGCGGCGGCGGCGATGGTTTTGACGTCGGCGAGTTCAAGCACTGCTTTTGATTTCATGGTCTTCAGGATTTCCGGAGTTTGTTGGCAAAGATACCGAGCATACGCAAATTTAAGGCCACCCCTCACCCGCATTGCCGCCAAATTAGCTTATAGAACCCTTACAAAAAGTAGGGAGTGAGGGCTGGAAAAACGGCAATGCACCCTAAAATAATCTTGCCCGCATTTGCTGGCGCCTCGGAGACGACTTTCATGACTGACAATGTTCAAACCCTCGACTACGGCGTTGCTTCCAGCGTCGAGCAACGCAACAAGGTCTTGCGCAACACCTATTGGCTGCTGGCCCTGAGCCTGCTGCCCACCGTGCTGGGCGCCTGGCTGGGTGTGGCGACGGGCATTACCCGCTCCCTGACGGGCGGATTGGGCCTGATCGTGTTCCTCGGAGGCGCCTTCGGCTTTATTTTCGCCATTGAAAAGACCAAGAACTCGGCCGCGGGCGTGCCTGTGCTACTCGGTTTTACCTTTTTCATGGGCCTGATGCTCTCGCGCATGATCGCCATGGTGCTGGGTTTCAGCAACGGCGCATCACTGGTCATGACGGCTTTTGCCGGTACGGCCGGCGTGATGTTCGTGATGGCCAGCCTGGCCACCGTCATCAAGCGGGACCTGAGCGGCATGAGCAAGTGGCTGTTTGCCGGCGCGCTGGTCATCATGGTGGCAGCCGTCATCAACGTGTTCGTCGGCTCGACCATGATGATGGCAGTCATCAGCACGCTGGCGATCGCGGTTTTCAGCGCCTACCTGCTGTATGACCTGAAACAGGTGATCGACGGCGGCGAAACCAACTACATCAGCGCCACCCTGGCCATTTACCTGGACCTGTTCAACATCTTCCAGAGCCTGCTGGCCCTGCTGGGCATCTTCGGCGGCGACCGGGACTGATCCATCCGCTTCGCTACAGAATAAAAAAAGGGCCTCAGGGCCCTTTTTTCATGCGCACCTCGTGTCATTCTCCGCAGGGTGAGCTTGGGGCTTCTCCAATTCGAGCCAGGGCCGCGGATCAGGCTCTGCCAGTCTCAGGCGCAGCGGCCCCCTCGGGGGCAGGGAGCTACACGTAGTGAGAGACCGTGGGGGCCAAATCAAACACCGCAATGGACTCCACATGGGCCGTATGCGGGAACATGTTGACCACACCGGCCGCCGTGCAGCGGTATGCGCCGCTGTCCACCAGCACGCCCGCATCCCGCGCCAGGGTGGCCGGGTTGCAGCTTACATAGACAATGCGCTGCGGCGGCGCCCAGCCGTTCAGGGCCAGGCTCTGCTGGTGCTCACCGTCGTCACAGGGGACGCCGCTGACGATCTGCTGGTGCAGCGCTGCCAGGGACTTGAAGAGCTCAAAAGCGCCTTCACGCGGAGGGTCCACCAGCCATTTGTCGGCCCGGCCGTCTTTCACCAGCATCGCCGGCGTCATTTCAAACAGGTTGCGCGCTACAAATTTTGTAGCTGCCAGCGCCCGTCGGACGCTGGATGCAGGCCTGTTTCTTTCAAAATTCTCGCGTGAACGGGCGACCAGGACTTCACTGCCCTCGATGCCCAGCACCTCGCTGGCGCGCGTGGCCAGCGGCAAGGTGAAATTGCCCAGGCCGCAAAACCAGTCGATCACCCGCTCATCCGGCTGCACCGCCAGCATGCGCAGTGCACGCGACACCAGCACCTGGTTGATGTGGGGATTGACCTGCGTGAAATCGGTCGGCTTGAACGGCATGACCACATCGAACTCCGGCAGGCCGTAGCTCAGCTCCTGCACAGCGTCGTCCAGCAGCTTGACCGTCTCGAGGCCCCCCGGTTGCAGCCACCATTGCAGGCCGCGGTTTTGCGCAGCGAAATCGCGCAGGCGGTTCAAGTCTCCGGGGCTTAGGGGCTCCATATGGCGCAGCACCATGGCCGTGACTTCATCGCCACAGGCCAGTTCGATCTGCGGCAAGGTTTCCTTCGCATCCATGCTGCCGATCAGCTCGCGTAGCGGCACGAGCATGTCGCTGACGTGCCGGGGCACCACGTGACATTCGGTCATATCGGCCACGTAGCCGCTTTTACGCTCGTGAAACCCCACCAGCACGACACCCTTTTTGCGGACATACCGCACCGACAGCCGCGCGCGATAGCGGTATCCCCAGGCCGGCCCTTCAATGGGCCGCAGCAGGTTGTCCGCCTTGACCTTGCCGATGTGCCAGAGATTGTCTTCGAGCACACGCTGCTTCACGGCCACCTGCGCCCCCACATGCAAATGCTGCATCTTGCAGCCGCCGCATGCGCCGGTGTGCATGCCGAAATGCGGACATGCCGGCCGCACACGCTGGGACGATTCACGGTGAATCGCCATCACCATGGCTTTTTCAAAGCTGCTTTTCTTGCGGTAGACGTTGGCAGTTACCCGTTCGAAAGGCAGAGCGCCCTCGATAAAAACCACTTTGCCGTCAGCCCTGTGGGCAATTCCCTGGGCTTCAATGTCGAGCGACTCGACCTCGAGCACGTCGGGCGGGTAGTCGGCCGCCGTCGCTGGCTGCTTGTTCTGGCTTTCTTCTGTCATGCACCAATTGTCTCAGGCTGCGGTACCATTTTCTGAACCCGTGAAAGGAAGGCGCCATGGAGCTTCGTATTTGCATCGATGTTGACAACATGGAACGTGCTGTCGAGTTCTACACAGAGGCACTCGGGCTGCGCACAGGCCGCCGTTTCAAGAGCGATTTCGTGGAAATTCTCGGTGCAAGCAGCCCGATCGATCTGCTCTTCAATGCGCCGGGTACCCGGCCGATCGCCAGCGGTCAGGGCAGCGAGAGTGTTCGCACCTACCAGCGCCACTGGACGCCTGTTCACCTTGATTTTGTGGTGGAAGACATTGATGCGGCGGTTGACCGGCTGCAGCGCCACGGCGCCGTTCTGGAAATGCCCGTGGCTGAACGGGTCTGGGGACGCATCGCGGGGCTGGCCGACCCCTTTGGCCATGGCATTGACCTGCTGGAGTTCAAGGGCCGTGGCTACGACGAGATTTTGCAGCCGCACTGATCACGAACATAGGCAGCCGGCCGCACTTCCCAGCAACCAATTGCTACAAAATAGATAGCTGCTTGCGCTCGTCCAGACTGGTCTGCGGGCTTTCTTTTCTTAAATTTTTCGATAGCTTTGCCCTGACGCAAGCAGCGTCAAGACACCAGAAACAAAAAAAAGGAGCCCAGCAAACGCGGGGCTCCTTTCTGCGGATGGAAATACCGCTTACTTGGCGGGCAGGTATCTGGAAGGGTCGACAGGCTTGCCCTGACGGCGAATCTCGAAATGCAGCTTCACGCGGTCCGCGTCGCTGTTGCCCATCTCGGCGATCTTCTGCCCCTTCTTCACGCTCTGGTCTTCCTTGACCAGCAAAGTCTGGTTGTGCGCATAGGCCGTCAGGAAGGTGTTGTTGTGCTTGAGGATGATCAGGTTGCCATAGCCGCGCAGGCCGGCGCCGGCGTACACCACGCGGCCGTCGGCCGAGGCAATGACAGGGTCCCCCGCCTTGCCTGAAATATCCAGGCCCTTGTTTTTGGCTTCATCGAAACCTGCGAGCATCGTGCCCTGCGCGGGCCAGATCCAGGCGATGTCTTCATCGCCCGTTGCAGCGGGCGCCGGGCTGGTGCCAGCCGGTGTTGACGCGGGACGCGCCGCGCTGGCAGCCTGGGCCGGCGTGGTGGATGCGGTCGACGTGGTGGCCGATCCGGATGTCACGGGACGCGTCACGACCAGCGGATTTTCACTGCTTGGCGGCACCACACGCAGCACCTGCCCCACCTCGATGATGTTGGGGTTTTCAAGGTTGTTCCAGCGCACGATGTCGCGCCAGTTCTGGCCGTTTTCCAGGCCGATGCGAATCATGGTGTCACCGGGTTTAACGGTGTAGTAACCAGGTTTTCCGGCATTTTCAAAGCCGGGCAACTGTTTGACATTGCCTGCGTCCACCGCGCCCGGCATGGGACGCGACAACCCGGTGCCGCGGTCTTCAACCGGGGCATGGGTGGTAGAACGCGTGCCGCAGCCAGCGGCAAGCAGCAGCGCTGCCGCCAGGGCGCATGGCAGGGCCAGCCTGCCGAGCGTTGAGCGGGCGCCATGACTTGCGTCTGCGGCATCCACAGACACTGCCCGGTTCGGCCGTACGGTTTGATTCATTGGTTCTTTCGTCGTCAATCTGACGGGTATGGCGTATTGGTTAACTGGATGATCGGATGGTTCAATGCCGTCACTGCTATATCGATAACCGGCCTGGGTCCTGCAGGTGGCCGGATCGTCAGCTTGTCCCCGATTTTAAAGGCACAAAATGAACGGCCTCCAGCAGGGTCTGCCTGACGCCCTGGGGGGTTTTGTCGACCACCACCAGCGCCTGGGCACCACCGGCGGTTTGCATGGGCGCCACCAGCCTGCCGCCCACAGCCAACTGATCAATCCAGGCAGGCGGAATGGCCTCCCCGCCGGCAGCAGCAATGATGGCCGCATAAGGTGCGCCCTTGGCGTAGCCCATCATGCCATCACCAAACAGCAGGTGCACATTGGGCAGGCGTAAAGTCCGCAGATTCTCCCTGGCTTTGTCGTGCAGGCCACGCAGCCTTTCGATGCTGTAGACCTCCGTCGCCAGATGGCTGAGCACCGCGGCCTGGTAGCCGCAGCCAGTGCCGATTTCAAGCACCCGCCCCAGCTTTCCGGCCGCGCCGTGGCGCAGCAGTTCCAGCATGCGGGCCACCACATTGGGTTTGGAAATGGTTTGCCCCAGGCCAATCGGCAGGCTGGTGTCTTCATAGGCCTGGTTGACCAGCGCGGTGTCAACAAAACGGTGGCGTTCGACAGCCCCCATGGCGGCGAGTACCAACGCATCGGCAACACCCTGCGCAGCAAGCTTGCTCACCATGCGCGCGCGCACGGTGTGCGAATCGAGGCCGACACCGCCCGGCAACGCGGAGGCTGCGGTCGGTGCCGGTTTCTTCAAGCTATTTTGGCCTGTAGCGCGCTCTGGTCTTGCGCTACCAGCTATTGATTTTGTAGCAGATGGGACACCCGCGTCGGGCTTCAGGCGAACCGGAAATGCCGGGCGGCCTGCTGCAGCCGGCGCTTTGGCAGTGGGATTGAATGGCGGTTTGAGGCTGGATTTCATGACGATTTTTTGTGCAACTCGGCCAGCCGGGCAGCGGTTTGAGCCCAATAAGGCAGACGCTCATGATCGGTCAAATCCACCTGCAGCGGGGTGATGGACACAAACTTCTGGCTGGTGGCATAAAAATCGGTTCCTTCACCAGCCTCTTTCGCAGGCCCTGCGCCGCCAATCCAGTACATGGTTTCGCCGCGCGGGCTGGTCTGCACGATGACGCGTTCGGCCGCATGGCGGCGTCCCAGGCGGGCCACCTTCACGCCCTGGATCTCGTTGTCGGGCAGGTTGGGAATGTTCACATTGAGCAGCCAGGGCGGCACCGTCGGCTCAGCGCCTTCCGCCACGGCCTCCAGCGTGGGCATCAGTTGCTGCACCAGCTCGGCCGCACGCCGGGCTGCCACATCAATGTGCGCCCAACCCTTTTCAGTCTGGGAAAACGCGATGGAAGGAATTCCGAACAGGTAGCCTTCCATGGCGGCGCCCACGGTTCCGGAGTAAATCGTGTCGTCGCCCATGTTGGCGCCGTTATTGATGCCTGAAACCACCAGGTCCGGCCGGTAGCCCAGCAAACCCGTCAGCGCGATATGGACGCAGTCTGCCGGTGTGCCGTTGATGTAGCGAAAGCCGTTGGCCGCGGTCTGCACGTACATCGGCGAGTGCAGGGTCAGCGCGTTTGATTTGGCGCTGTTGTTGTGCTCGGGGGCCACCACCTCGACATCGGCAACGGTTTTAAGCGCTTCATAGAGGGCAATGATGCCGGAGGCCTGGTAACCGTCGTCGTTGCAAATGAGGATTTTCATGGACTGATTTTACGGTCACGGCTGCGACAGCCTGAGCCCTGCCGGACATCGCAAAACCTGCCGCTTTGCCTATGATGCAGGCAAGGCGCCGTCTCTTTCCGCTGGCGGCCCGCCTTTCTTCTTCTGTTTCTTCTGTACCTGTCGCAGCATTCCTTCTATCGGAGACATTCCATGCAAGCCTGGCTTTGTGAAAACCCCACCGGCGTAGACGCCCTGACCTGGAAAGAATTGCCCACACCGCAACCCAAGGCAGGCGAAGTGCTGATTGAGATCAAGGCCGCCAGCCTGAACTTTCCCGACCTGCTGATCGTGCAGAACAAGTACCAGATGAAACCACCCCTGCCCTTTGTGCCCGGCTCCGAATACGCCGGCGTGGTCCAGGCGGTGGGCGAAGGCGTCACGCACCTCCAGGTAGGTCACAACGTGGCCTGCCTCTCCGGCACCGGGGGGTTCGGCACGCACACCCTTGCACCGGCGGCCCTGTGCATGCCCTTGCCCAAAGGATTTCCCTTCGTGGACGCGGCCGCTTTCATCATGATTTACGCAACTTCGTGGCACGCCCTGATGGACCGCGCACAACTCAAGGCCGGTGAAACCGTCCTGGTGCTGGGTGCTGCAGGCGGTGTCGGCACCGCAGCCATACAGATTGCCAAAGCCGCCGGAGCCCGCGTAATCGCAGCCGCATCGACCGATGAGAAATGCGCCCTTTGCGCGTCCATTGGCGCGGACGCCACCATCAACTACACCACGAAAAACCTGCGTGACGAAATCAAGGCACTGACCGAAGGCAAGGGACCTGACGTGATTTATGACCCGGTCGGCGGCGAGTTTAGCGAGCCGGCTTTTCGCTCCATCGCGTGGCGGGGCCGTTACCTGGTGGTGGGCTTTGCTTCGGGACCCATCCCGTCCCTGCCGCTCAATCTCACGCTGCTCAAGGGCGCATCCATCGTCGGCGTGTTCTGGGGCGACTTCGCCAAGCGCGAACCCAAGGCCAATGCGGCCATGATGGCCGAGCTGGCCGGCTGGTATGCCCAAGGCAAGATCAAGCCGGTTATTGACCGCACCATGCCCATGGCCGAACTGAAAGCTGCCTATGCCCACATGGGCTCACGTGGCGTGAAGGGCAAGCTGGTCATGGTGAACTAGGGCCTGGCCCGCCTGTGCAAGGCAGCCGCGCCAGGCCCCCAAATGAAAAAGTCCCGCGAGCCTTGCGGCAAGCGGGACTTCAAATAGTGGGGTGGCTGATGGGGCTCGAACCCACGACAACAGGAATCACAATCCTGGACTCTACCAACTGAGCTACAGCCACCGGAGCCCTGCATTATAGCGGCAAAGCCGCTGCAATTTACTGGGTGACGACTTCTTCTGCGCCAGCCTTGGCGACAGGAGGCTTTGCCGCCAGGATTTTCGTCTTGAAGCGTTCTTTCAGGCCGTTGTAATACGCCAGATTTTCTGCGGCGGTCCACCACTGCGTGTACTGGTTGCGTTCCTGCTTGGCGGCCGCTTCAAGCGGCGCCTCGCGCGGAACCACCTTGTTGACCTTGATCACGACGTAACCTTGTGCGCCGAGGCTAACCCCGGCAAATGCCGGCAAGGCAGCCGCGTCGGCACGGAGCGCCGCATCGATCACCGGATTGGGAAGCTTCTGGGTTTGCTCACGCGACACGACCACCGGTGCGGCCAAAGCGGTTGCAGACGCCGGGGCGGCCTTCCAGGCAGCCAGCTTGGCCTCGCCCTCCTTGCGCGCTTCTTCGGCGCTGCGCTGGGCAACCCAGCGCTGGCGCACGACATCTTTCACTTCGGCAAAGGGTTGGGTGCGTGCCGGGGTGTACTGGGTGATCCGGCCTGAAACCAGCTGGCTGGGCGCTGTCTCTATGGCTTCGGTATTGCGCTTCTTTTCGATCGCATCCGGCGAAAAAAGTGCGCCCAGGAATTTCGGATTGGACAGCACGCCAGCCGCACCGGTTTTGGGCTGCCGGGCCACATTGCTGGCCGCCTTGACTTCAAGCTTCAGCTTGTCCGCCACGGGCTTGAGGCTGTCGGGCTGCTCATAGACACCATTGGTGAAGACATCGGCAACTTCAGCAAATTTCTTCTGGGCTTCCTGCTTGCGGAGGTCGGCTTCCAGCTGCGGTTTCATTTCTTCGAACGCGGGCCGCTTCGGTGCCTTGATGTCCGTCAGCTTGATGATGTGGTAACCGAACTCCGACTCCACGACATTGCTGATGTCGCCTTTTTTCATCGCAAAGGCGGCGTCCTCAAATGGCTTGACCATCGAGCCGCGCGCAAAGAAATCGAGATCGCCGCCGGAAGGTGCCGAACCAGTGTCCTGCGAGTTTTTGCGTGCCGCATCGGCAAAAGTATCGGGCGCCTTCCTGACCTGCGCCAGCAATTCCTCTGCTTTGGCTTTCGCTTTTTCGCGATCGGCTGCCGAGGCAGTCTTGGGCGCTGCAATCAGGATGTGGCTTGCCCTGCGCTCTTCGGTGCCGCCCAGGCGCTGGATATTTTGCTCATAGTAGGTCTTGAGATCGGCCTCGTTGACCGTGACCGTCTTTTTAACAGTCTCGATGTCGAGCACCACGTATTCAATGTTGGCCTGTTCTGGCGCCTGAAAGAGTTTCTCGTTGGCTTTGTAGAACTGCTCAAGGTCGGCATCGGTCGGTGCCAGTTTGGCTGCCATATCGGCAGCATCAAAACGGGCCAGCTGGATTTCGCGCTTCTCGAAATAGGCATTGAGCGACAGATCAGCCGCAGCATTCGTGGCGAAGCCGCTTGCACCAATACCGCCCAGCACCTGCCGGCTCGGCAGCCCGGCCTTGACATTGGCCTCAAAGATTTCCGGCGTCATGCCCTGCGATGCCAGCAACTGGCGATAGCGCTCCATATCGAGCTTGCCGTCCGGGCCTTTCAGGGCGGCGATTTCCGGGATTTTCTGCAACTCGCGGGCCAGATAGTCGTCGGTGACATGGGCAGCAGCAGCAACCACACGGTCGCGCACCAGGCGCTCCAGCGTCGCGTAGCGTGCCTGCGGCGTATCGAGCAGTTTGACGTCAATCGACGGCATGGAGGCGCGTATACGCTGGACTTCGTTCTGGTGGGCCTGGTCCCATTCGGGCTGCGTGATGTCTTTTCCGTCGACAACGGCAACGACCCCGCTGTTGTTCCCGGAGGGACCATTGCTGTTCATGCCCACCAATATAAAGGACGGAACAATCAGCAAAAACAGCAACGCCATGGTGACTTTGGTGTGCTTGCGAATGAAATCAAACATCTCGAACTTCCTGTGCTGCAACAGCTTTACGAACAAACCGGGAGCCAACAACAAAAAAGGCGAACCATGTTCGCCTTTTTTCGTGGGTGGTGGGTGCTGACGGGCTCGAACCGCCGACCTACGCCGTGTAAGGGCGCTGCTCTACCAACTGAGCTAAGCACCCCACGTTGAGTTTCCGTTTCAGTTCAAAGCATCCTTGAGAGCTTTGCCTGGACGGAACTTTGGAACCTTGGCAGCCTTGATTTTAATCGCATCGCCGGTACGCGGATTGCGGCCGGTGCGCGCAGCACGTTTTCCCACGGCAAAAGTGCCGAAACCCACCAGAGACACGGAGCCTCCTTTTTTCAGGGTTGTTTTCACAGCGCCAATGGTTGACTCCAGCGCGCGCGTGGCGGCAGCTTTGGAAATATCAGCATGCTTGGCAATGTGCTCGATCAGTTCAGTCTTGTTCACAAGGAGCCCCTCGTTGATAAAAAGTTAATCTGGTTGTCTCTAAAAAATATCTCCCGGGACACTGTGTTGAGTGTGTCAGCGGGAGCGGCATGTGCAGTTTTCTGCTGATTCCAATTAGAGCCATGGACTCTTGACCTGTCAATACAGCAGCAAGTTTTTACAACGTGCGGAGGCGGATTCTAGACGGTTTTTCAGCGCTTTCACGGCTTAATCGTAAGCATGATGTGTAATTTTCATGCTTGACAAAAGCCGTCTTTATGACGGTTTCAGGAAGCGGACAGGGCCTCGGCGACGGCCTTGCCAAGGTCTGTCGTCCCGGCTTTTCCACCCAGGTCCGGGGTGCGCGGCGCACCGCTTCCAGGGCTCAACACCTTTTCAATTGCAGCGAGGATGCCGTCATGCGCATCCTTGTGCCCGAGGAACTCCAGCATCATGGCACCACACCAGATCTGCCCGATAGGGTTGGCAATGTTGCGGCCCGCAATGTCGGGCGCCGAGCCGTGCACCGGTTCGAACAGCGAAGGAAACTTCCGATCAGGGTTCAGGTTGGCGCTGGGCGCAATGCCTATGGTGCCCGTGCAGGCCGGCCCCAGGTCACTCAGGATGTCGCCGAAGAGATTGCTGGCCACCACCACATCGAAGAAGTCCGGGCGCTGCACAAAATGCGCGGTCAGGATGTCGATATGGAATTGATCCAGGCGGACACCCGAATAGTTTTTTGCCATCTCGGCCACGCGCTCATCCCAGTAAGGCATGGAGATGGAAATGCCGTTGGACTTCGTCGCACTGGTCAGGTGCTTCTTGGGACGGGACTGGGCGAGTTCAAAGGCGAACTTCAGGACGCGGTCCACGCCGATGCGGGTGAATACCGACTCCTGCAGGACAAACTCGCGCTCCGTACCGGGAAACGCCCGCCCGCCAATACTGGAATATTCGCCCTCGGTGTTTTCACGGACGATGTAAAAATCTATTTCACCAGGTTGACGCGCGCTCCCGTCACGCCGGACCACCGGCGCAATGATGCCGGGCATCAGCCGTGCAGGCCGCAGGTTGATGTACTGGTCAAACTCACGCCTGAACAGCAGCAGCGAACCCCACAGTGAAACATGATCGGGAATTTTCGCGGGCCATCCCACAGCGCCGAAGTAGATCGCGTCATGGCCGCCCACCTGGTCCTTCCAGTTGTCCGGCATCATCTTGCCGTGCTTTTCAAAGTAGTCCCAGCTTGAAAAATCGAAATGGTCGAACTGCAGGTCGATGCCGTACTTGACGGCCGCAGCCTCCATCACACGCACACCTTCTGGCATAACCTCTTTGCCGATACCGTCGCCTGCGATGACGGCGATGCGTTTTTTTCCGATGCTTTTGCTCATGGTGTTCCTTTTTGAATGTAGTTGGCGTTAATTTGACCCGTTGAGAGCCGCTGATTCAGGTTTGAAAAAATCCAGTGCTTCTGCCAGCAGCAACGCCGGCGCTTCTTCTGCAATGTAGTGACCGCAAGGCAAGCTTCGGCCCGAGACATCTTTCGCACGGTCCCGCCAGAGATTCAGTACATCAAAGCATTGGCCCACCGCGCCATGCTCGCCCCACAACACGCGCAGCGGCTGCGCCAGGCGCAGGCCGGCAGTAACGTCCGCGCGGTCGTGCTCCAGGTCGATCGTGGCAGAGGCCCGGTAGTCTTCGCAGATACTTTGAGCGGTGCCGGGGATTTGCGCGCAGCGTTCGTACTCGGCCAATGCGGCTGGCGCAAAAGCCGCAAGGCCCGCATGGCGCTTGCCCATTACGCTGCGTACATACCGTACCGGATCGGACTCGATCAACGCTTCGGGCAGCGGCGGCGGCTGGATCAGGAAGAACCAGTGCCAGTAAGCGCGCGCAAAGGCATTCGTCGTGTTGTCATACATGGCCAGCGTGGGCGCAATGTCAAGCAGCATCAACCGCTGAACCGCCCCGGGATGATCCGACGCAAGGCGATGGGCCACGCGCGCGCCGCGGTCGTGCGCCAGCACCTGGAACCGTTCGAACCCATGGTGACGCATGACTGCGACGGCATCCAGCGCCATCGCGCGTTTGGAATAGGCCTCGTGCGCCGAATCACCGGCAACCCGTGCGGAGTCACCGTAACCGCGCAGGTCCATCATCACGACGGTGAATTTTTTCGCAAGCGTTCCCGCGACCAAGTGCCACATCGCGTGGGTTTGCGGGTGCCCGTGGAGCAACAGAAGTGGCGCCCCTGCGCCGCCCCGCAGGGTGTGCAAGCTGCCGGCCGGGCCGTCGACATCGCACGAAACGAAATTCTCAAACATCAATCAGTTGCCTTGGTTCATCTTCGGGTAATCAATTTCCCGGTGCTCCGGTGTTGAATGCCTTGAACGATTTTTAGATCTTTGCCTGATTTTGTAGAAGAGTGGCATCCAATACAAGCAATAATCAGGCAATCAATTATTTCCAAAAAGGAATTAATCAATGGAACGCAGCGACCTTGAACTGGTGCTTGCCGTTCGCGACCACGGGAGCCTGGCGGCCGCAGCGCAAAGCCTGGACGTGGCGCCGCCGGTCGTCACCAAGCGGCTTGCCGCACTGGAGGCCAGGCTGGGCCAACGCCTGTTCCAGCGCACGACCCGGCGCGTCAGCCCCACCGCCGAAGGCGAAACAGTCTGCGAACGGGCCATCATTCTCCTGCAGGGCTTCCATGCGCTTGAGGCAGAGTTGCAGGAACGAAAAGCGGAGCCCACCGGGCTTATCCGGCTGGCTGCAACTTTTGGGTTCGGCCGCCGGTGGCTGGGGCCTGCGCTGGCGGAATTCCAGGAGCGTTATCCGCGTGTCGAGATACAGCTGGAGCTCACCGAGCATTTGCCCGACCTCGCGCTGGAGGGTTACGACGGCGCCATCTGGCTCTGGTCGATACAGGGTCGGCAGGCGGCCCAGTGGGTGTCACGCCGTCTTGCGCGCAACCAGCGCATCATGGTGGCCTCGCCCCGCTACATAAAACAACACGGTTCACCCGCCAGCCTGGAGGCCTTGCAGGACCATGCCTGCCTGATCGTGCGCGAAAACGGCAATGCCCCGGGACAGCGTTTTGATGTCTGGCCGCTGCACAGGGAACGCGAGAAGACCGCGGTGCGCGTTCGCGTGCACGGCCCGCTGGCCAGCAATTCAGGGGAGCTGGTACGCGACTGGTGCATGGAAGGCCGCGGCATCATGCTGCGCAGCCTTTGGGATATTGCACCGCATATCGCATCGGGCCGGCTCGTACGCGTTTTACCGGCCTATTCAATGCCAGACGCCGACATTCACTGGCTGGCCCCCTACCGCCCAGACCAGCCACGCCGTATTCGCCTGCTGATTGACCACCTGGTCGCACAGTTTCAGGAAGCGCCCTGGAAAACTACGCTGCCGCCGGCTTCGCGGCCCGCACCACGAGGCTCACGCCCAACGCCGTGAGCGCAGTGCCGGCAATCGTGCTGAGCGTAATGGGCTCCTCAAACAACAGCCATGCCATCAGGGCGGTCGTTGGCGGAACCAGATACAGCAGGCTGGTCACGGCTGTAGCTGCGCCACGCTGAATCAAAAGGTAAAGCAGGGAGCTTCCTCCCAGCGTGAGCACCAGCACCGACCACGCCATGGCGCCCAGAACCTGGTGGTTCCACGTGATCGCTTCAGTTTCAAACAGCGCAAGCGGCAGGGTCACCACGAAAGCAGCGGCCAGCTGAATGGCATTGGCACTGCGCACATCGGCAGGTTTGACAAAACGTTTCTGGTAAAGCGTTCCCGCAGTGATGCTGAACAACGCAAAGACCGTGCAGGCCAGCGTCAGCGCCGTCACTTCATGGCCCGTGCCGAATTTGCGCGAAACCACCAGTAACAGCCCGCCTAGCCCAAGCGCCAGACCGGTCCACTGGCGTGAAGTGACCTTGGCCTCGCCGCCGTTTGTCTCGGGCGAGGCAACCCACGAAACCCAGAGCGCCGTCAACACTGGCTGAAGTCCGACAATGAGTGCGGTCAAGCCCGAACCCATGCCCGACTTCACGGCAATCCAGACGCCACCCAGATAACCGGCATGCATCAACACGCCGGCCATGGCCAGATGCAGCCATTGCGCCCGGCCTTGCGGCCACGCGGCCCGGGCCAGCACGATCCAGACAAGGAAGCAAACAATCGACAGGAAATAACGGATCGCCAGGAAAGTCAGCGGCGGCGCATACGGCAAGCCATATTTGGCGACGATAAAGCCGGTGCTCCAGATCAGCACAAACACGGCGGGCATGGCCCGGATCAGCGCATCGGAAGAGGATGAAGAAGAGGAAGAACTCAAGGACAGAAGCCTTAGAACGGCAACACCAAGGGCAGGACTACTTGGCGCGCGCGCGGATTTCCGGGATGGCTTTTTTCAGGTAATAAATCATGGACCAGACCGTCAGGATGGCGGAGATCCAGATCAACCAGGTGCCCCATACGTGCGTGTTGATCACGCCGAACAGCACGCCGTCGAACAGCAGGAAAGGGATGGCAATCATCTGCACCGTGGTCTTGACCTTGCCGAGCATGTGCACGGCCACGCTTTTGGTCGCGCCAATCAGGGCCATCCACTCGCGCAGCGCCGAGATGGCGATCTCGCGGCCGATGATAATGAGCGCCACGAACACGTCGGCACGCTGCAGGTGCACCAGCACCAGCAAAGAGGCGCAGACCAGGAACTTGTCGGCCACCGGATCAAGGAAGGCGCCGAAGGAAGAAGTCTGGTTCAGCTTGCGCGCCAGAAAGCCGTCYAGCCAGTCGGTTGCGGCAAACACGACGAACATCACGGTGGCAATCAGGTTGCGTTCCGTGGGCGCCAGGTTCAGGTAGAACACCCCCACGATCAACGGAATCGCAACGATGCGGGTCCAGGTCATCAACGTAGGGATGGTCAGAAACATGCCCCGATTTTGGCATGAGCCGTGCGGTGGTGCCGGATAGCGGTGCAAAGCACGCCAAAACAGTGCGTTCCGTTGCACAAATACATCTGAGCAAATTTCAAAGAACTGCTGCCCGAAACAGGGCACGCAACCGATGCTGCCTCAATGCAGGGCGCGGTAGATTTCCTCGGCCAGGTCCTTCGAAATGCCATCCACCGTGGCAATGTCTTCCGCGCTGGCCGAAGCGATGCCGCGAATGCCGCCGAAGCGCTGCAACAAGCTGGCGCGCCGCTTGGGGCCAATGCCGGCAATGTCCTCAAGCTTGCTGCCGCCCACCCGCACCTTGGCGCGCTTGGCCCGCATGCCCGTGATGGCGAAACGGTGGGCTTCGTCGCGGATCTGCGCGATCAGCATCAACGCTGCTGAATCCCGCCCCAAATAGACCTTGTCGCGGCCGTCCGCAAACACGAGCTCTTCGAGGCCAACCTTGCGGCCCTCCCCTTTTTCAACGCCGGCAATCAGGCCCAGGTCCAGGCCCAGTTCCCCGAACACCTCACGCGCCATCGACACCTGCCCCTTCCCGCCGTCGACCAGCACCAGGTCGGGCAGTTTGGCCTCCCCATTGCGTGCGGCTTCAGCCAGCCGGGTATAGCGGCGCATCAGCACCTGCCGCATGGCGGCGTAGTCGTCGCCTGGCGTGATGCCTTCGATGTTGTAGCGGCGGTATTCGCTGTTGACCATCTTGTGCTCCTGGAACACGACACAGGAGGCCTGTGTCGATTCACCGGCCGTGTGCGAGATGTCAAAACATTCGATGCGAAGCGTATCGAGGTTGTCGAGCGGCAAATCAAGCGCCTCGGCCAGCGCGCGCGTACGCGCCTGCTGGGAGCCCTGTTCGGCCAGCAACCGGGCCAGCTGCAGGCCGGCGTTCTTCTGTGCCATTTCCAGCCAGATGCGGCGCTGCTCACGCGGCTGGTGGATGGCCGTGACCTTGGTACCGGTCTGCGCTGTTAGTGCCTCCATCAGTTCCTTGTCCACCGGCTCGCTGCACACCAGGGTGGGTGGAACCGGCACATCAATGTAATGCTGCGCGATGAAGGCTTCCAGCACCAGGGCCTCAAGTGACTTGCCCACAGGTGCAGGCACAGGCGCAGCACTTTCACCGGCTGCCTCGGCTTGCGCAGCCTGCCTGGCGTCCGCATCGATCTCGGCATCCAGCGCCGCGACGTCGGTCGCGTTCTCCACATGGCTGGGGAAGTACGCCCTGTCACCCAGGTGGCGGCCGCCGCGCACCATGGCCAGGTTGACGCAGGCCTTGCCGCCCTGAACTTTCACCGCCAGGATGTCGACGTCCTTGTCGCCGCCGATTTCCATCGACTGCTGGTGCAGCACCTTGGACAGCGCCGACATCTGGTTGCGCAGCTCTGCGGCCTGCTCAAACTCCAGCTTTTCGGCATGCACCAGCATTTTTCTCTCGAGCTCGGTCAGGATGTCCTGGGCCTGGCCTTGCAAAAAGCGCTCGGCATTGGCAGTGTCCAGCGCGTACTGCTCGGGTGACACATGGCCCACACAGGGTGCGGAGCAGCGCTTGATCTGGTACAGCAGGCAGGGCCGGGTGCGGTTGTTGAACACCGTGTCTTCGCAGGTCCGCAGCCGGAACACCTTTTGCAACAGCAAGATGGTGTCTTTCACCGCCCAGGCGCTGGGGTACGGGCCGAAGTAGCGGTGCTTTTTCTCGACCGCGCCGCGGTAATAGGCAATGCGCGGAAAGACGGCAGCCGTGGGCGCAGCGCCTTCTTCGGCCGGACGCGCGCCTGTCAGCTTGAGGTAGGGGTAGCTCTTGTCGTCCCGAAACAGGATGTTGAATTTCGGGTTGAGCGTCTTGATCAGGTTGTTTTCGAGCAGCAGCGCTTCAGCTTCCGAGCGCACCACCGTGGTTTCCATGCGGGCGATCTTGGTCACCATGTGGCCGATGCGCGTGCCGCCGTGGTTCTTCTGGAAGTAGTTGGAGACCCGCTTCTTCAGGTTGCGCGCCTTGCCGACATACAGCACGCCGCCTTCCGCATCGAAGTAACGGTAGACGCCCGGCAAGGCGGGCAGCGCGGCCACTTCGGCCAGCAACTCGGGCGTATGTCCGGCGGGTAACTTTTCAGCGGGGGAACGTTCAGGCATACCCCTATTTTGCCGCGTACCGGCGCTTCAGAAGAAAACCCTGACAGGACCGATACCCTTTTGGAGCCGACCCAACAAAGGGATTCAGTCCGGCCGATAGTCCAGGAGCTTTTTCGGGAACCTGATCAGCCACAGGCGGGTTGGCTTCTCGTCATCACTGCCATTGACGATTTCATACTTGAGCGGCGCTGCACCTTTGCATTTTTTGCCCTCCAGGACACCGGCGGCATTCACGCTGCAGTCATCGATCTTGACGGCCTTGCCGGCCGCATCGACGATTCGCGCGGACACACCAAAGTCGTTGTCGTTGATCAGCGCCAGCGTATCGTCGTTCACCAGGGCCAGGCCTTCGGCCTTCTCTGGAAGCCAGCCGAACTGGAGCTTTCCGCTTGCATCCTTCTTGCGCAAATCGAGGATTTCCAGCCGCTTCGCAGGGGAAACCCCGATGGCCGACAGTTCGCTCAAAGCGCCGGCATATTCCAGCTCCAATCCACCTGCCAGTTTCTTGCCGCTTAAATCCGTGGCCTGGGCCACATCCACCGCCACCAGCAGGTTGTGCACCTCACCATCGGCCTTGAATTTGCCTTGCTCGATCAGCACAAAGCGCGTGTCACTCAAGGCGACGATGTCGCCAATCTTGGCGTCCTTGCTCTTACCGTACCGGGTCACGTCGTGCGGATAGGCAAACATGCGGGTAGCCCCATTGGCGGGATTGAATTCCACCAGACGGGTAAAGAGCGCCTTGCTGGTATGCCGGGCCGACAAACCACTCCCCATATCTGGCATTTCCAGAATGCTTTGAATGGCCATGACCAGCTTGCCGCCGGGCGTGATGGCCAGGCCTTCGCAGCCGCGATTCGGCTGGCGGAATTGAATCACGGCAGGCAAGCCGTTGGCCGGCGCGAATTTGGCCGCAATACGGCCGCTCTCAACCGCCACCTTGATCAGATACGGGCCGTATTCATCACAAATCCAGACGTGTTTGCCATCCGGGTCCATGGCGATGGCTTCCGGGTCAATGCCATGGGCGTCGAAGGCCAGGCTGGCTTGCAGCGTTTCGGTCAAGGGCGTTTCACCCGAAGAGCCAATACCGCCCTGCACCGGGCGGCCGCTCACATTCACACCCTCTGCAGTTTTGATGTCAGTCACCGACACCAGTTCAGCCACCCCATTCCTGACGCGGATCAGGCCAAACTTGGGCGCGTAATCGGGTGCGGGAAAGGCCTTGGTCTTGTTGGCCGAAGTCGCACCGCTGCTGTCAAGGTCGGGCGAGTCGCCGTTGGGGCCGCGATCAGTCAGCGCATAAAACCACAAAGTGCCGTCGGCATCCTTGTTGCGCAATGTCAGCCCCGAGCCGGGCGCTATGGGAAAACCTTGAGGAAAACGCTGTCTGATGCCCACGTCCGCACCGGTGTAAGGCACGTAAAAGCGGGTCGCAACCTGCAGCACATGCCTGGTCAGGACCACACCCTCAACGACAGACGTTTCCGCCTTTTCCAGGCTTGCCTGCGCCCACGATGAAGCGCTACCGCCGGCGCACAAGGCCAGCCCCAGAATAGCGGCCATGGCCCGTGCACGCATCACCGATTTAGATAAAACCACGATGAACTCCATTTCAAATTGATGACGGCTTGTACCCAGCCTGGGTGACATGGCTGTGACAGGGGGAGCACGCCACGCCGCAGCATGAGGGCCGGCATCGCGGCTGCATCACAATACCCGCCATGGCTGCAGCACGCGTTTGGGACATTTTTTGCAAAGTCATCGACAACTTCGGGGACATTGGTGTGTGCTGGCGTCTGGCCGCCGACCTGGCCTCGCGCGGGCACAAGGTGCGGCTCTGGGTGGATGACGCATCCGCGCTGACATGGATGGCCCCCGGGAGCTGTAAAGGCGTACAGGTATTTCCCTGGCCATCCGGTGAACAGCCCCTGAACCTGGACGCCGCAGGGCTCGCCGGGCAACCCTGCGATGTGCTGATCGAGGCCTTCGGCTGTGAAGTTGCTCCTGATTTCATAGCTGCTTGCGCTCGTCTGCATTGGGCTGGAGGCCAAAAACCCGTCTGGATCAATCTCGAATACCTGTCTGCCGAGGACTACGTGGGGCGCTCCCACGCCATGCCTTCGCCGGTACAAGGCGGACCGGCTGCCGGCTGGACCAAGTGGTTTTTCTACCCGGGCTTCACGGCTGATACCGGCGGGCTGCTGCGTGAGTCAGGCCTGCAGGACAAGCAGGCAGGCTTTGACCGCGCCGGCTGGCTGAAAACCCACGGAATCCACTGGGGTGGCGAAACCCTGGTGTCCCTGTTTTGCTATGAGCCCCCCGCGCTCGAAGGCCTGCTGGCGCAATTTACGGAACACGGCTTGCAAGGCAAACCGGTGCATCTGCTGGTGGCCGCGGGGCGTGCCGCCAACGCCGTTCGTGCCCTGTATGATGATAAGAATCGGCTGCAACCCAATAAGGGCGGGCGCAAGCAGCTATCAATTTCATACCTCCCCCTGCTGACGCAAACCGGGTTTGACCACCTGCTCTGGGCCTCGGACCTGAACTTCGTGCGCGGCGAGGACTCGGTGGTGCGGGCGCTTTGGGCAGGCAAGCCTTTCGTCTGGCACATCTATCCGCAGCATGACAACGCCCACCTGGCCAAACTGCAGGCCTTCCTGGAGATGCTCCAGGCGCCGCCCTCCCTGCGGGCTTTTCACGCCGCCTGGAACGGCAAAACAGCGCCGCCACCTACCGCCGGCGGCCCGGCGCCCTTCCCCATTGACCTGCCGGCCTGGCAAGCAACAGCCCAGACGGCCCGCTCCCGCCTGATGGCCCAAGACGACCTGGGCACCCGGCTGCTCGGTTTCGTGACAAAAAAACGTTAAAATCATAGGCTTTGCAGAACAGCCTGAAGGTCGACCAGACTTTGGCGTCCTGCACAACCCGCCGCGGAACCTGCACACCGGTGCATGCGTTTAGCGGCCTACTCAGTGAAACTGCTATGAAAATCGCTCAAGAAATCCGCGCCGGCAACGTCATCATGAACGGCAAAGACCCGATGGTGGTGCTCAAGACCGAATACAGCCGCGGCGGGCGCAATTCCGCCACCGTGCGGATGAAGCTCAAAAGCCTGGTCGCCAACTTCAACACCGAAGTCGTGTTCAAGGCCGACGACAAGATTGATCAGGTCATTCTGGACAAAAAGGATTGCACCTACTCTTACTTCGCCGATCCGCTGTATGTCTGCATGGACTCCGAGTACAACCAGTACGAAGTCGAAGCGGAAAACATGGGCGATTCGCTCAACTACCTGCAGGACGGTATGGAACTGGAAGTGGTGTTCTACGACGGCAAGGCGATCTCGGTCGAACTGCCCACCAGCGTTCAGCGCGAAATCACCTGGACTGAACCCGCCGTCAAGGGCGATACCTCCGGCAAGGTTCTGAAACCCGCCAAGCTCGCTACCGGCTTTGAAATCGGCGTGCCGATTTTTGTGGCCCAGGGCGACCTGGTTGAAATTGACACCCGCACCGGTGAATATCGCAAGCGCGTGTAATCCCGCTTCTGCCCTCCGCAAAAAGGCTCCTCACGGAGCCTTTTTTTGCTTGTGCGGGCCCCAGTTCCCGAAAAGCAGCCGCCCCGCCTGATCGTTCACAATAAGCTCATGGAACAAAAACAAGACTTATCCGTCAGCCGCCTGGCCAACGCCTGGGCCGAACTGCAGGCCCACGCACGGGAAGGCACACCGCTGGAAGCCGACGCCTCGCGGCTGGCATTTGCCGACCCGGAGTTTTTGCTGCGGCGTGAAACACGCGGGATCCGCTTCCAGCTGGAACTGCTTAAACCCGACCTGGAACAGCAGGCCCATGGCATTGAAAACACAGTGGTCGTTTTCGGCAGCGCCAGGTTTCGCAGCGAGGAAGATTCCGTCACCATGGTGGCCGAAGCCGAGGCAGGTGGTGATGCCGAAACCATAGACCGCGCGCGAAAACTGGCGCGCAATGCCCACTATTACGAAAAAGCCCGCGCCTTCGGCAAGCTGGTGGCGCAGTACAGCGAGACAAAACCGCCCGAGACCAAGCTCTTCATCTGCACCGGCGGCGGCCCGGGCATCATGCAGGCAGCCAACCGGGGCGCGCACGAGGCCGGCGGGCTCAGTGTGGGCCTGGCGATCGCCCTGCCCATGGAGGAAGCCGCCAACCCTTATGTGCCGCCTGAGCTGTCATTCAAGTTTCACTACTTCGCGCTGCGCAAAATGCATTTCATGATGCGTGCCAAGGCGCTTGTGGTGTTTCCGGGTGGTTTCGGCACGCTCGACGAACTGTTCGAAGTCATCACGCTGGTGCAGACCCGCAAGGCCAAGCCGGTGCCCATCATCCTTTTTGGCAGCAGCTACTGGAAGCGCCTGCTCAACACCGACATGCTGGTGGAAGAAGGCGTGATCTCGCCCAACGACCTCAAGCTCTTTCAGTACGTGGACGACGCACAGGTCGCCTGGGACCTGATCAAGGATTTTTACCGTCTGTAGGCCCGGTTTCGGGATGGTGCCCGCCATGGGCAGACATGCTGTCCTTGAGCAGCCACGCCGCGCGTGAACCCGCGCCTACCATGGCCCCGGTGACCCAGAAGACCCCGCCAATTCCCATCAACGCACCGGCGGAGCCAAACAACATGGGCATCACCACGCTGGACGCATTGATCGCCATCAGGCGCAGCCCCAGCGCTTCGCCGTGGCGTGCTTCCGGTGTGATCTGGTGCAGCATGCTCATCACCATGGGTTGCACCATGCCCAGCGCAAGGCCCAACAGGATGGAGCACAGGCCCATGCCGATCGCCGAATGCATCAACGGGTAGATGCCGAACAGTGCGGCTGTCGCCAGCATGGAGACCGCCAGCACCTTCCACTCGCGCAGATGGGCCGCCACCAGCGGCATCACCATGCGGATCAAAGCCGCGGCCACCGCAAACGATCCCAGGATGGTGCCTATGACCGAAGCACTGATGCCGCGCTCAAAACCCAGCACCGGCACCACAAAGGTGTGGACGTCCCAGCAGGACGACAAAAACCAGTTCACCAGCATGAGGCGGCGAAAGTTGGCCTGGCGCAGCAAATCCCAGGCCTTGGGCTGCACCCCGCCGCTGGCGGCAATCACCGGCGGGAGCTCGCGCGTCTTGCGTACCAGGAACCAGCAGGCCAGCGGCAGGATCGCCATCAGCAAAAACGCCGCGCGGTAGCCGGAAGTGCTTCCCGGCACGGCACCCACATGGTCGATCAGCAGGCCGGCGGAAAACGGTCCAATGAAATTGGATACCGCCGGACCAATGGCCAGCCAGCTGAACACCTGGCGCAACTCCAGTGCGCCGACCGCCGCGCGGCCCACGTGGCGCTGCAGGGAAATCACTGCTGCGCCGGTGGCGCCGCCCGTGAGCAGCGCCGCCAGACACAGCACCGGGAACACCGGAAAGGCCACCGCAGCCCCGGCTCCCAGCACCGCAGCGAAGACGCTATACCGGATCGGGCGCCTGAGGCCATGCCGGTCGGCGAAACGGCCGGCCGGCAACGCCAGGAAGACTTGCGTCAGGGCAAACAATGCAAGCAGCACTCCCACCGCCGCGGGGCTGTAGCCCTCGCGCAACGCCAGCAGCGGCGCCGCCATGCGCGTGCCGGCCATGCAGGCGTGCAGGCAAATCTGCGCCACGATCAGGCGTGCGAGTTCAGGCGTCATGACGCACAGCTCATGCGGTGCGCATCAGATGTTGTCCAGGTCTTTGTCAAGCGGGTCCAATGGGAGCAGGCGGGCAGAATCGATTTCCGGGAGCGCTTCGACATTGCGCAGGGCTTTGCCCATGACACGGCTGCGCTGCTCGGCACTGCTCAGTGTGTTGAGCACGGTTTCGGTCTGCGACTTGACCTTGGCCAGCACGTCGCCGAACTTGCCGAACTCTGTCTTCACCGCACCCAGCACCTGCCAGACTTCGCTGGAACGTTTTTCCAGCGCCAACGTGCGAAAACCCATCTGCAGTGAATTGAGCATGGCCAGCAGCGTTGTCGGGCCGGCCAGCGTGACACGGTGGTCGCGCTGCAGGAACTCCATCAGGCCGGGCCGGCGCAGCACTTCGGCATAGAGGCCCTCAGTCGGCAAAAAAAGAATCGCAAAATCGGTGGTGTAAGGCGGGTCTATGTATTTCTCGGAGATCGACTTGGCCTCCAGGCGTATGCGCGTCTCCAGCGCTTTGCCGGCGATTTCAGCACCCAGCACGTCGGCGCGCTGCTGCGCATCCAGCAGGCGCTCGTAGTCTTCGTTCGGAAATTTCGCGTCGATGGGCAGCCACAGGGGTTCACCCGAATCAGACCGGCCCGGCAGCTTGATGGCGAAGTCGACCGGATTCTTGCCGCCGCGGCGGGTAATGACCTGGGCCGCGTACTGGTCGACGGTGAACACCTGTTCCAGCAAGGCCGACAGTTGCGCTTCGCCGAAGATGCCGCGTGTTTTCACATTGGTGAGCAAATGCTTGAGGTCGCCCACGCCCTGCGCCAGCGTCTGCATTTCACCCAGGCCCTTGTGCACCTGCTCGAGCCGGTCGGCCACCTGCTTGAAACTTTCGCCCAGGCGCGTCTCCAGCGTCGTCTGCAGTTTCTCGTCGACCGTCTTGCGCATCTCATCGAGCTTGGCCGAATTGGTTTGCTGCAGTTGCGCCAGCTGTTTTTCCAGGGTCTCGCGCACTTCACCCATGCGCCTGGCGTTGGACTCGCTGACGGACTGCAGCTGAGTGGTCAGGGTATCCGACAGCGTTTTTTGCAGCAGGGTGAGTTGCTGCGAAAACGCGTCGATCTGCGTGTTCTGCGTGCGGATCGCTTCGGCGCTTTGCTGCACCAGCGTTTGCTGGAAGGTGGCGAAGGTAGTCGCCAATTCCTGCCGGCTGCTGCGCGAGTTGTCACCGATTTCGCGCCGCAATTCGCGCTCGAGCTTGTCGTGGCCTGCCGCGATGTTCGCCAGCAGCTCGACGCGGCCCGTATCCGTTTGTTCGGCGGGCTTGCGCAGCAGCAGCCAGACCAGCAACAGCAGGTTGGCCACCAACAAGGCAATCATCAGCCAGGATTCCATCATGTGTTCATTGTCCGCTTGCTGCTCCTACTTGTTCTACTTGCTTCATTTTCCGGCCAGCACCGCAGGGTTGAGTGGGGTCAACGGTTTCTTGCCACCAAAAAAGGCAATCAGGTTGTCAGCGGCCAGGCTGGCCATGGCCAGGCGCGTGGGAATGGTGGCGCTGGCGATATGCGGCGTCAACACCACATTGGGCACGGTCAACAAATCAGGATGCACCTTGGGCTCGCCCTCGAACACATCGAGCCCGGCCGCTGCGATGCGCTTGCTCTTCAAGGCCGCAGCGAGTGCGGCATCGTCGACGATACCGCCGCGCGCGATGTTGATCAGGTTGGCAGTGGGTTTCATCAATGCCAGTTCTGCGGCGCCAATGGTGTGGTGGGATGAAGGCGAATACGGCAGTACCAGCACGAGGTGATCTGCGGTCTTGAGCAGTTCTTCCTTGCCGACGTAGCTGGCTTTGCATTCTGCCTCCAGCGTTGCATCCAGGCGCGAGCGGTTGTGGTAAATCACCTTCATGCCAAATCCATGGGCACCGCGTTTGGCAATGCCCTGCCCTATGCGTCCCATGCCCAGGATGCCCAGCGTCGCGCCGTGGATGTCGGAGCCCGCAAACATGTCGTAGCTCCATTTGGTCCATTTGCCGGCGCGCAGGTAATGCTCGCTTTCGGTCACGCGACGGGCCGTGGCCATCAGCAGGGCAAAACCGAAATCAGCGGTGGTTTCGGTCAGGACATCCGGGGCATTGGTGGCCAGCACGCCGGCAGCGGTCATGGCGTCGATGTCGAAGTTGTTGTAGCCCACCGCCATGTTGGCGCAAATTTTGAGCCCCGGGCAGGCGGCCAGCACCTCCGCGTCGATTTTGTCGCCGCCCGTGGTGAAGGCGCCGTCCTTTCCCTTGAGGCGCTCGGTGAGGTGGGCCTTGGACCAGGTCTCGTCGGCCTGGTTGGATTCAACCTCGAAATGCTGCTCCAGGCGGGCAATGACTTCGGGAAAAACTGCGCGGGCAACAAGAATTTTGGGCTTGCTCATGAAAAATTACTTCCTTACTTGAACCAGATAAAGGTCATGATGACGAAGAGCGGCACCAGGATAGAGCAGGACCAGGCCATGTAACCGAAGAAACCGGGCATCTTGATGCCGCGGTCTTCCGCGATGGCCTTGACCATGAGGTTGGGCGCATTGCCGATATAGGTGTTCGCGCCCATAAAAACCGCGCCTGCCGAGATCGCAGCCAGCGTCGGTGCCAGTGTGGTCATCAGCGTGGCCGGATCACCCCCTGCGGTGTTGAAGAACACCAGGTAGGTGGGCGCGTTGTCCAGGAATGAGCTGAGAAAGCCAGCGGCCCAGAAATACATCGCCGGATCGGGCTGGCCGTCCGGTCGCGTCACAGCCGAAACCACGGAACCAAAAGGACCATTGACGCCTGCTTTGAGCATGGCGATCACCGGGATGATGGTGAGGAAAATGCCGGCAAATAATTTGGCGACTTCCACCATCGGCCCCCAGGAAAACTGGTTGTCCGCATGTACTTTTTCCGCAGTGATCTTGAGCGACAGGAACGTCACCAGCACAAGGCCAACATCGCGCACGAGGCCCGGCAAGCCGACTTCCGTCCCCATGAGATGAAAGGAGGCGGGTGACTTCCAGAAGCCGCTGAGCAGCACCAGGGCCACGATCGCCGCCAGAAGCGCGAAGTTGGCCGCACCGTCAAACCCAAACTGCCGGGTGTCCGGCGTAGGGTCTACTTTCAGCACACCTTCACGGCGAAAGAACCAGCCATCCAGCGCGTAGAAGATGGCCAGCAGGCTGCCCACCAGAAAAAGCGTCTCCGGAAATATCTGTTTGACCGTCCAGAAAAAATCAACGCCCTTCAAGAAGCCAAGGAACAGGGGTGGATCGCCCAATGGCGTGAGTGAACCGCCTGCATTGGACACAATGAAAATAAAAAACACAATCACATGGGCTCTGTGCACGCGATTGTCATTGGCCCGGATAAGGGGCCTCAGCATCAGCATCGATGCACCGGTGGTGCCCATAAAGCTCGCCAGCACGGCGCCAATGGCCAGGATCGCAACGTTCAAGGCCGGACTGCCGTGCAGGTTGCCGCGAATATGGATCCCGCCAGCCACCGTGAACAGCGCAACCAACAGCACAATAAAGGGGATGTATTCGGCCAGCAGCGCGTGCACCAAGCCGGAAAAAGCAGCAGAGCCACCGTACAGCGCGGCAAACGGCACAAAAAAGGCCAGCGTCCACGCTACAGCAACCTTGCCATAGTGGTGGTGCCAGAAAGAAGGCGCCAGCAGCGGCATGACTGCAATCGACAGCAAAATTCCAGCGAACGGCACCGCCCACAAGGCTGACAGCCGGCTACCGTCAAGTTCAGCGGCAAACGAGAGGCTTGGCAATAACAAAAGCAGCGCCAGCGCCACCAGCTGTTGTGGAGGTTTCATGATGTTCCGGTTCTTTTTTATCGTTACGCATCCATGCTAGACATGCCAATCGGACGGATGAAAGTCATGCAATCTCAAACACCTGCCGCAAATACGCCAGGTATTTTTCGTCGTCGCACATGTTCTTGGAAGGTGTGTCAGACAGCTTGGCCACGGGTTGGCCGTTGCAGCGGATCATCTTGATCACGATCTGCAGCGGCTCGTAGCCCAGGTCATTGGTGAGGTTGGTGCCGATGCCGAAGGCCAGCTGGCAGCGGCCCCTGAACTGCTGGTACAGCTCGATGGTGCGCGGCACCGTCAGGCCGTCGCTGAAAATCAGCGTCTTGGTCTGCGGGTCGACCCGGTTCTTGGTGTAGTGCGCAAGCATGCGCTCGCCCCACTGGAACGGGTCGCCGCTGTCGTGGCGGGCGCCGTCAAACAGCTTGCAGAAGTACATGTCGAAATCGCGCAGGAAGGCACTCATGCCGTAAACATCCGACAACGCGATCCCGAGGTCGCCCCGGTATTCCTTGGCCCATGACTCGAAGCCAAAGACCTGGCTGTCACGCAGACGCGGCCCCAGCGCCTGGCAGGCCTGCAGGTATTCATGCGCCATGGTGCCTAGCGGCGTCAGGCCGAGCTTCATGGCAAACAGCACATTGCTGGTGCCGGCGAATTGGCCACCCACCCCCGTGCCCAGCCGCGTCACCAGGGTGCGCAGCACTTCTTCGTGCCAGGCTTTGCCAAACCGGCGGCGTGTACCGTAATCGGCGATCTTGAGCGTTCGCAGGCCTTGCGTCTGCAGCTCGCCAATTTTGGTCTCCAGGCGCTTGCGCCCCTCGGCCAGGTCCGCCTTCTTTTGCGTGTTGCGAAAGTAGACCTCATTGATGATGGCCAGCACCGGAATCTCAAAGAGGATGGTGTGCAGCCAGGGGCCCTTGATGGACACGTCGATCTCGCCCGAAGGCAAGGCCGTGACGCTGACGTATTTTTCATTGAGCCGGAAGATGCCGAGGAAGTCGACAAAATCGCTCTTGATGAAGCGCATGGCCTTGAGGTAAGCCAGCTCAGCGTCCTGGAAACGCAAGCTGCACAGGCCACGGATTTCTTCCCGTATCTCGGTCACATAGGGCGCCAGATCACCAATACCCGGAGCGCCGGCGTTGCGGCACTTGAAGCGGTATTCCACCTCGGCGCCCGGAAACTGGTGCAAGACCACCTGCATCATGGTGAACTTGTACAGATCGGTGTCGAGCAGGCTGGTGATGATCATGGGGATCGCTTGAGGGCCGCGGCGCCAGGGCGCCTTGGCGGTTAATCAGGTGAACAGGCCCGGCGCCAATGCCGCACCGGGGCCTTCTTCAACTCGCGCCAGCTCAGGTACCGAGAAAATCCACTTCAAACAGCAAGGTGGCGTTCGGTGGAATCACACCGCCGGCGCCGCGCGCACCATAGCCCAGCTCCGCCGGAATGACGAGGCGGCGCGTACCACCCACCGACATGCCTTGCACGCCTTCATCCCAGCCGCGGATCACTTGCCCCGCGCCAAGGGAAAATTCGAAAGGCTGGCCGCGGTCCTTGCTGGAGTCGAACTTGGCGCCCGGGACGCCGTTGTTATAGAGCCAGCCGGTGTAGTGAACCTTGACATGTTGCCCCGCCTTGGCGATGGCACCGGTGCCCAGCACGGTGTCTTCGTATTGCAGGCCGGAAGGTGTGGTGGTGAGATTCATGATGCGGTCCTTCTAAAACAGGTGAAACAAAAAAACAGAGCCCAAACAGGCAAAAAGAAATCGCGTCTTTTCGCGAATCCCTGACTTTACCCGCAACACCTAAACCAGCCGGCGCGTGCGGGGATGCAGTAGCGCCGCTTCTGGCTTCTAGTCGAGCCAGGTGGTGAATTCCGAAGCCGGGACCCGCGGTGTACGGAAGGTGTTGACGCGCGCCGTTTCATCGGCATAACCCAGCGCCATGCCGCACACCAGCATTTCGCCCTCACCCGCGCCGATGTGCGGGAGGATGATCCGGGAAAAACCGTTCCAGGCTGCTTGCGGGCAGGTGTGCAAACCCAGGCCACGCGCGGCCACCATGAGGTTTTGCATGAACATGCCGTAGTCGACCAGCGAGCCCCGACCCATCACGCGGTCCAGCGTGAACATCAGGCCCACGGGTGCATCGAACAGCTGGAAGTTGCGGTGATGCTGTGCATGCATCTTGTCCTTGTCACCCTTGGTGATGCCCAGCAGGCCGTAGAGGCCCCATCCGTTTTCGCGGCGGCGGTCGATGTAGGGCGACACCCATTTTTCAGGGTAGTAGTCGTATTCTTCTTTGTATTCGGCGGCCAGTGCGGGGTTGGCGTACAGCGCGTCGTGAGCCTGGCAAACCTTGTCCACCAACGCGTCCCGGCTGGCACCTTGCAGCACATAGGCCTTCCAGGGCTGGGTGTTGGTTCCCGAAGGCGCGCGGCTGGCAACTTCCAGCAGATGGGCGATGGTCTCGCGTGGCACCGGCCGGGGCAAAAACTGGCGTATTGACTGGCGGCTGACGATGGCTTCGTCCACCGCATTGCGTGCGTCGCCTGCGCGGCGCGGGGTGATATAGGGAAGCACGGGCGGTGCCTGGGTCATCGGAGGGTCTCCAGTACAGAAAGCAGTTCGGGGGGCAGCGACGCAGGCCTGCGCGTGGCGCGGTCGACATACACATGGATGAAATGGCCCCGGGCAGCGCACAGCGCACCCTCATCGCCGGGGAACAGGGCCACTTCGTAGCGCACGCTGGACGAGCCGACGTGTGCCACACGGATGCCTGCGACCACCGGATCCGGAAAGGCCAGCGGCGCGAAGTAATTGCATTGGGTTTCGATCACCAGGCCGATCACGCTGCCGGCGTGGATGTCGATGGCGCCGCGCTCAATCAGGAGGCCGTTGACGGCGGTATCGAACCAGCTGTAATAGACGACGTTGTTGACGTGACCGTAAACATCGTTGTCGGACCAGCGGGTGCCGATGTCGCGAAAGGCTTTATAGGCGCTGCGGGCTTCAGCCTGCGGGCGTGTCGGGGAGGTCATGAGAACCTATTTTGCCAGCGTGCACCTGGCCAGGCTCAAGGCGGGCTTCTGGATGGACGGCCGGGCTAACGGCGGGTCTGATCGGAAGTGGCTCGCGCCCCAGCAATTCCGGCAAGCGATTGGGTGAAGGCATATTGTCCCGCTGCAGCAAAATCCAGTGCCCATACGAGAAAGGCGAAAAGTGCAGGACGTCGCACACATGCGCGCCCAGGCGTGCCGCCCAGTTGGGCGTTGGAATCTGCAGCGCAGGGGTGGCCGTATAGTCGGCGCGAAGTTCACGCAGGTACTCCGCGTAACCGTAACGGCGAATTCCGCCGAGTTCAACCTCGCGGTGGCCCGCCAGGGAAGAAAGAGCCGCAAGCGCAGCAAATGCTTTCCCAAGATCGGTGGCAGCCATCGCCGCAATACCGCCGCGCGCACCGCGCGGAATAAATTGCACCGGCGAGCGCGACAAGCCGCGCAGCCAGCGGGCGCCAAAGCCGCCCTCGCCGTCGAGCAAGGAAGGCCGCACGATGGCGTAGTCGCTGCCCGACGCCGCGATGGCGTGCTCACCCAGCAGCTTGCTCGACAAAAACCGGCTTTTGGCGCCTGCGTGCAAGCCCAGGGCCGAGGTATGAATCAGTCGAATGCCGGCGCCGGCGCAAGCGACGGCCAGCGCCGCCGGTGCGCGGTGATGCACATGGTCATACGACTCATTCGGCCGCTGGCGCAGGATGCCCACGCAATTGACGACCACATCCACATCCTTCAGCAGGGTTGTCCACGCATCGGGCTGCAACAGCTGCTCAAAGCGCACAGGGCGCAAGACAGCAAAAGGATAGGCCTCTTCGTGGCGCGAAGGATGGCGGCTGCCGATCGCCACCTGCACGCCCGAGGCATGCAAGGCCGCCACGGCATGTCGGCCGATGAAACCGGTGCCTCCCAGCACCAACACACGAAGGGCACGGTCAGCGATATTTTTCTGGGCTTCCGCGGGATCAGTCGGCATATTTGATGACGATGGCTTGTTCTAATTTTTGGGGCGCCAGGATGGCCAAGGCAATGTAGCAGCAATCGCTACGGATTCCATCGCTTCCAGTATTCAAGCGCCACCCGGTAGGTGTTCATCTGCACCTGCACGGTTTCGTCGATGTTGATTCCATAGCCACCCGCCATGGAAAACGCGAGCGGGATGCGGCGCTGCCAGGCCCAGTCGAAGACGCGCCGGTCGCGCGCCTCCAGACCGTCAAAACTCAGGGCCAGCCGCCCCAGCCGGTCGCCCACGTACGGATCGGCGCCCGCCAGGAACAGCACCAGCCCCGGCTCAAAGCGCCGCTCCAGTTCGTCAAGCGCGTGCTCCAGCGCCTGCAGATAGGCTGCATCGCCGCAGCCGTCCGGCAAGTCCACATCGAGGTCGCTGGCTTCTTTTCGAAACGGGAAATTCTTTTGCCCATGCAACGACAGCGTGAACACGCTGGTGTCCGCGGCAAAGATGCTGGCAGTGCCGTTACCCTGGTGCACATCCAGATCGACGATGGCGACCTGCAGCGGTTTGCGCTCGTGGCGGTGCAGCCGCGCCCACTCTGCCTGCATGAGCCTGGCGGCCACCGCCGCATCGTTGAAAACGCAGAAGCCGCCGCCTTTGTGCGCATACGAGTGATGCGTGCCTCCGGCCAGGTTGGCTGCAACGCCTTCGCCCTGTTTGCCTCCAGGCCCCATCGCCATGCGGGCCGCTGCAACGGTGGCGCCGGCAGAGCGGCGCGCGCGCTCGGCCATGCCCAGGCTCCAGGGAAAGCCGATCTCGCGCTGGGCAGGCGCCGGCAAGGTTCCGTGGGTGATGGCGTCTATATAAGCGGGCGTGTGAACAAGGGCGAGCTCACCATCGGTGGCGGCCGGTGCCTGTGCCATTCGAACGGCCGACAGTTCGTTGACCAGGCGGTCGCGCAACAGCCGGTACTTGGCCATGGGAAAACGGTGCCCAAGCGGCAGCGGCAATACGAAGTTGTCGGCGTAAAAAGCTTGCAAGATGAGATGCGAGGAAGGGTTTCAACGATTGTGGCCTGAAGGGGCAACAACCGTCATGTAGTACCGAGCGCGGGAAAGCATGGACTTTTGGATACTTTTGCACTCTGTTTTCGGAGTACAAATAGGGCTCGACATCTAAAATGGTGCAGTGCAACAAAAACCGCTTGCAATGCCTCGGCCAATGCCTATACTTGGGGTCATGTTGCAGTGCAGCAATTCAGCGCAAAGCAACTATTGACCCGACGACTCATTAACTTATATCTGGAGATTAATTATGCTGACCGCTGAACAAATCATGGCCTCCCACAAAGCCAACATCGAAACCCTGTTTGGTCTGACCCACAAAGCCTTCGAAGGCGTTGAAAAACTGGTCGAACTGAACGTGCAAGCCACCAAGGCTGCCCTTGCTGAAACCGCCAACCACGCACAAGCCGTGATGGGCGTGAAAGACGCGCAAGAACTGATGGCCCTGCAAGCCGGCCTGGTCCAGCCCCTGGCTGAAAAGACCGCCGCTTACAGCCGTCACCTGTATGACATCGCTTCGGCTGCTGGTGCTGAACTGGGCAAGACCCTGGAAGGCCAAACCGCTGATGCACAGAAGAAGTTTGTCGGCCTGGTCGACAACGCTGCCAAAAACGCGCCAGCCGGTTCCGAAACCGCCGTTGCCGTGATGAAGAGCGCTGTTGCTGCCGCGAACAACGCATTCGAATCCATGCAAAAGGCTGTCAAGCAAGCCAGCGAAATGGCTGAAGCCAACTTCAACACCGTGGCTGCGTCCGCAGTGAGCGCCACGAAAACCGCTTCCAAGAAGCGTTAATTGTTATTCATTGTTCCCGCACCTTCTGCGGGAACGACCGGAGCCTGATCCCGGAACCTTGCGTAACAGCACGATTCCAGACCGCTTGTCTCCTCGGATCCATTCGAAATTCATTTTCACGGATCCAGTTAAGCCCAATCGCAAGATTGGGCTTTTTTTTGCCTGGCGTATCCAGATTTAGGCCATTTAAGCGTTCTACCCAATAGGGACGAGCGCAAGCAGCTATCAAAAGAATAGCAACTACCTGGCCACCGCCACACCCGCCGCGGCCAGTTTGGCCTTCAGCTGGGGCAGCGCGGCCAGCATGGCGGCACGGCCTGAGTCGATGGCGCGCTGCCGTGCAGAGAAGTCGGCGCTTTTCAGGCCCGTAAGCGACGGACGGACCACAATGTCAGCATCCTTGAGCTCGTACTGGTTGATGCTTTTGCCCATGATGGCAAAGGTCTGCAGCAGGATTTGCAACGTGTCGCCGGCAAGGTTGGCTTCGGGCGGGCTGGAGATGTCGACGGCAATCACGACGTCGGCGCCCATCTGCCTGGCAAAGCGCACAGGCACCGGTGAGACCAGGCCGCCGTCGACATACTCGCGGCCGTTGATCTTGACGGGCACGAACACGGCCGGCACTGCACTGGATGCGCGCACTGCTGTGCCGGTATCGCCGCGCTGGAACAACACGGCCTGACCGCTGTTGAGGTCGGTGGCGACGATGCCCAGCGGAATGACCATGTTCTCCATCAGCCGGTTGGCCACCAGGTCGTTGACATAGCGGGCCAACGCGTCACCGCGGAACATGCCGCGGCCGATGATCGGCAGCATCCAGTCGGTGATGGCAACTTCCTCCATGTTCAGCGCGGTCTGCTGCAGCTGCGCGCTGGTCTTGCCGCTGGCATACAGCGCCGCCACCAGGCTGCCGGCCGACGTGCCGACCACCAGCTGCGGCTTGAGCCCGGCCTCCTCCAGCACGGCGATCACGCCCACGTGGGCAAAGCCGCGTGCGGCGCCCCCGCCCAGCGCCAGGCCGATGCGCGGCGGCTTTCTGGCGGCCTCTACCGGCAGTGGTGCCACGGGTGCGCCCGGACCGGGCGGCGCTGTAGTGCAGCCGGCAAACAGCGATAAACCCGCAGCCAGGCAGATGCCCGCCAGCCAGTCTGGCCCTAGCGAAGGCTTGCGCAACGTAGGGGGACTACCAAGAATGATTCTTATTTGCTTTATCATGGCCGGGCTTTAAAAATACCAGTAAGGAAGTGGAAAGTTATGTACAAAAAAGTGGTTCTCTCGTCGCTGATGCTGCTGGCAGGCTTGGCTTCGGCGCAGGAACAGGTGGTCAACTTGTATTCTGCCCGCCATTACCAGACCGACGAAAAGCTCTACAGCGACTTCACTAAAGCCACCGGGATCAAGGTCAACCGCGTGGACGCGGATGACGCCGGCATTTTGGCGCGCCTGAAGGCCGAAGGCACGGCCTCTCCTGCCGACGTGATTTTGCTGGTCGATGCCGCGCGCCTGCACAAGGGCGATATAGACGGTCTCTTCAAGCCCATCAAATCGACCGCCCTCGAAGCTGCCATCCCGGCCAAGCTGCGCGCCAAGGAAACTGCCGAAGGCACGACCTGGTTCGGCTTTTCGACGCGCGCCCGCGTTGTGGTGTTTGACAAGCTCAAGGTCAAAAAAGCCGACGTGGATACCTATGAGGAGCTGGCTGACCCGAAGAACAAGGGCCTGCTGTGCACCCGTTCGGGCGCGCACCCCTACAACCTGTCGCTCTTCGGCGCGGTGACCGAGCATCTGGGCGAAGCCAAGGCCGAGCAATGGCTCAAGGGCCTGGTGGCGAACATGGCGCGTGACCCCAAGGGCGGCGACAGCGACCAGATCAAGGCCGTGGCCAGCGGCGAATGCGGCATTGCTCTGACCAACACCTACTACCTGGCGCGCATCATGCGTTCCAACGCGCCTGAAGACAAAGTCGTGGCCGACCGCGTGGGCGTGGTCTTCCCCAACCAGGACAGCTGGGGCACGCACGTGAATATCGCCGGCGCTGCCGTTGCCAAAAATGCCAAGAACACGGCCAATGCCGTCAAGTTCATGGAATACCTGGCGAGCCCGAGCGCGCAGGAGTATTTTGCCAACGGCAACAACGAGTGGGCCGCCGTACCGGGGCTGGGCGTGAGCAATCCCGCGCTCAAGGCCATGACACCGTCGGGCAATGGCAGCTTCAAGTCTGAAACCATCCCGATCAGCGCCGTGGGCAACAACCAGCTCAAGGTGCAGCAGATGCTGGACCGTGTCGGCTACAAATAAGCCAGCGCCCCACTTTGCGAAAAGCCCGGCCGCCGAAAGGCGCCGGGCTTTTTTCATGCGCCATAATTGACGTTTACGTTAACGTCACCCAAAACGTTCACGCAAGCTCTTCAAAATCTCTCCATCTTCATCAAGGAACCACCATGGAAATCGCAGGCAAAGTATTTATCGTCACCGGCGGCGCATCGGGCCTGGGTGAAGGCACGGCACGCATGCTGGTGGCCAACGGCGCCAAAGTCGTCATCGCCGACATGCAGGCAGATAAAGGCGAGGCCATCGCCAAAGAGTTGGGCGAAGGCAAAGCCACTTTCGTCAAATGCGACGTGAGCCAGGAAGCCGACGGCCAGGCCGTGGTGGCCAAGGCGGTTGCCATGGGCAAACTGATGGGCCTGGTGAACTGCGCCGGCATTGCGCCCGCCGAAAAAACCGTGGGCAAGAACGGCGCGCACAGCCTGGGCGCCTTCAGCAAAACCATCACCGTCAACCTCGTGGGCAGCTTCAACATGATCCGCCTGGCGGCCGACGCCATGTGCAAGAACGACCCGGAAGCCACCGGCGAACGCGGTGTGCTGATCTCTACCGCCTCTGTGGCAGCCTACGACGGCCAGATCGGCCAGGCGGCCTACAGCGCCTCCAAGGGCGGCATTGTCGGCATGACCTTGCCGATCGCCCGCGACCTGGCACGCAACGGCATCCGCAACATGACGATTGCGCCCGGCATTTTCGGCACGCCCATGCTCTTTGGCATGCCGCAGGAAGTGCAGGACTCGCTGGCCGCGGGCGTGCCCTTCCCCTCGCGCTTGGGCACACCGCAAGACTATGCGCGCCTGGCCAAACACATCATCGAAAACGACATGCTCAATGGTGAAGTGATTCGCCTGGACGGCGCGATTCGCCTCGCACCACGTTGAGCCTAGGCCGCAGGCGGGTGCAGCGCTGCCAGCCGTTCGGTCAGCAGCGCTGAAAGCCGTTCAATCACCTCGTTGACGCGGGCCGGCACATAGCGCCGGCTGGGCACCACCGCATAAAGCGGCGCCGGCTCACCCAGGTGACCCGCAAAGAGGCGCACCAGCTTGCCGCTGGCCAAAGAGGCCATGAGGTCGATCTCGGACTGGTAGACGATGCCCCGCCCCTCCAGCGCCCACTGCAGCGCAATGGATGCGTCGTTACAGGCCAGCGGCCCAGCCACGCGCACCTGAAAAGGCGCGCTGGCCTCTCCCTGCAATTCGAACTGCCACTGATCCTGCCGGCGCTCGCGCACATGGCAAACCAGGCAGTCGTGCTGCACAAGCTCGCATGGCTCCAGCGGCGTGCCGCGGCGCGCCAGATAGTCCGGGGCCGCACAAGCCACGCGCCGGGCCGGCGCCAGCAGGCGCGCCGAATGGGTCGAATCCATCAGCGGCCCGTTGCGCAGGGCGATGTCGATGCCCTCGCGCACCAGGTCCACACGCGCATCGCTGATCTGCAGGTCGATTTCAATACCCGGGTGAGTGTTGGCAAATTCGGCCAGCCAGTAGGCCAGCATCTCGCGGGCCAGCATGGCTGTGGCGGTGATGCGGATGCTGCCCGTCAAGCCGAAGGTGCCGGCACGGACTTTGGCCTGGCCTTCGGACACCAGCTCGAGCGCGCGGCGGGCATGGTCGACCATGACAGCACCCTCGGCCGTGGGCCGCACGGCGCGTGTGGTTCGCTCAAACAGACGTACACCCAGCGAGTTTTCCAGCCGCTTGATCGCCGCACTGACGGCCGCTGTAGACAGCCGGCAGCGCTTGCCCGCTGCTGTAAGGCTGCCAGTTTCCGCCGTAGCCAGCAGCACGCGCAAGGCATCGAGATTGTCAAATTCCATGGAAGAGTGATTTCTCTGAAACGCCATTGTGAGGCGCGGGGCCGCTCGATATATTCAACAGCGCAGGCACAGGGTCCTGCCACAAGCTACAACTACATTCAAGGATATCGCATGAGACACGCCTTCCCGGCGCTGGCAGCCACCGCGCTGCTTGCCGCCTGCGCCAGCAGCCCCACCGCATTTAACTACCAGGTCCCCGCCGATGAAGTCGCGCGCGGCACCAAATACATGCAGCCCGAAGGCTCTTCGGGCTTCACCCCCAAGCCAGGCTGGGCCACCAAGACCTTCGCCGTGGCCGCCGCCAACCCGCTGGCCACCGATGCGGGTTACCAGGTACTCAAAGCCGGTGGTTCGGCCATCGACGCTGCAATTGCAGTGCAAATGGTGCTCACGCTGGTAGAGCCGCAGTCCAGCGGCATAGGCGGCGGCGCCTTCCTGCTGCACGCCAATGGCGGCAAGGTCGAGGCCTTTGACGGCCGCGAAACCGCGCCCGCTGCGGCGGACGAAAAACTGTTTATCGGCGCCGACGGCAAACCGATGCCGTTTTACGACGGCGTGGTTGGCGGGCGTTCCGTCGGTACGCCCGGCACGGTGCGCATGCTGGAGATGGCCCACAAGCAATACGGCCGCCTGCCCTGGGCCCAGCTCTTCGTGCCCGCCATCCAGCTCGCCGAAGGCGGCTTCAAGGTCAGCCCGCGGCTCAACACCTTGCTCAAGGGTGAAGTGCACCTGAAGAAGGATGTCACCGCCGCAGCCTATTTCTATAAAGCCGACGGTACCCCCGTCGATGTGGGTTCTGTCTTGCGCAACCCGGCGCTGGCCGACGTGCTGCGGCAAATCGCGGCGAGAGGTTCCAACGCGCTGCTCGAAGGCAAGGTCGCGCAAGCCATCGTCACCAAAGTGCAGGGCCACGCCACCAATCCCGGCAAGCTGACCCTGGGCGACCTGGCCGGCTACCAGCCCAAAAAACGCGACCCGATCTGCTCGGACTACAGCGCGGCCGGCAAGGCCTACCGCCTCTGCGGCATGCCGCCGCCCAGCTCGGGCGCGATTGCAGTCGGCCAAATCCTCGGCATCCTGAACAACACGCCGGCCGCCACGCTGGGCCTGGTCGCCGGCACCGGCGGTGTTCCCGGCTCGGTGTCGCCCACGCCTTCGGCCGACTGGCTGCACCTCTACACCGAGGCCTCGCGCCTGGCCTTTGCCGACCGTGCGCAATACCTGGGTGACCCTGACTTTGTGCAGCCGCCGGGCGGCAACTGGATGAGCCTGCTGGCCCCCGCTTATCTCAGTGAGCGCGCCAGGCTGATTCAGTCCACAGGCCCGAGCATGAAAACCGCAAAACCTGGCGTGCCGGGCGCCGTCACAACCGCCTACGCGCCCATGCCCGACCAGCCCGAGTACGGTACCTCGCACATCAGCATCATCGATGGCTACGGCAATGCCATCGCCATGACCACGACGATTGAAGACCAATTCGGCTCGCGCCTGATGACCGACGGCGGCACCGGAAAAGCTGGCGGCTTTTTGCTGAACAACGAACTGACCGACTTCAGCTTCGCCCCGACAGACGCCGAAGGCAAGCCCGTGGCCAACCGCGTGCAAGCCGGCAAACGCCCGCGCTCGTCGATGGCCCCCACGCTGGTGTTCGACAAAACCTCGGGGCAGCTCGTCATGAGCGGCGGCAGCCCCGGCGGCGCACTCATCATCCATTTCACCGCCAAAACCCTCTACGCCACACTGAACTGGGGCCTCAACGCCCAGCAGGCGATTGACCTGCCCAACTTCGCCTCGCTCAACGGCCCGAGCATCCTGGAAGAAAAACGTTTCTCGCCGGCCACCGTCGAGGCGCTGCGAAGCCGCGGCGCCGAGGTACGCGAACAAACCATGACCAGCGGCCTGCAAGCCATTCAGAGAACACCCGACGGATTCTTCGGCGGCGCCGATCCGCGACGGGAAGGCCTGGTGCTGGGCGACTGATCTCGGCACACCCCCGTCCAGGCTCACTGCGTATAGCCCCTTGCAGGGGGCGGCGCCTGCGGCCCGGCAAAGCCGCTTCCGCGGCTGCCCGCTTGTGAAATGCCCCACTGCTTGTGCCACTGACTCTTCAAGCCAGCATGAGCCGCGGGACTGGCTTTGCCAGACCGCAGGCGGGCGGCCCCCTCGGGGGGCAGGGAGCTACACGCAGTGAGCGACCGTGGGGGCGATAATTGCTTTATGGCCATCCCCCAATCGTTCATCCAGGAGCTGCTCGCGCGCGCCGACGTGGTGGACATAGTGGGCCGCTACGTGCAGCTCAAAAAGGGCGGCGCCAACTTCATGGGCCTGTGTCCCTTTCACGGCGAAAAGTCCCCTTCCTTCAGTGTCAGCCCTTCCAAGCAGTTCTATCACTGCTTCGGCTGCGGCAAAAACGGCAACGCCATCAGCTTTCTGATGGACCACGGCGGCATGACCTTTGTCGAAGCCGTCAAGGACCTTGCCCAGCAATACGGCCTGCAGGTGCCTGAAGACGATGTCTCGCCGCAAGACCGGGCCCGGGCCGCCCAGATGCGAGAGCAGCAGGCCACGCTTACCAGCGTGCTGGAAAAGGCCGGCGTCGCCTACATCAAGGCCCTGCGCAACTCCGAGCGCGCCATCGACTACTTCAAGGGCCGCGGTGTCTCGGGCGAAGTCGCCAGGACCTTCGGCTTGGGCTACGCACCTGAAGGCTGGCGCAGCCTGGCCAGTGTCTTTCCCGATTACAACGACCCGCTGCTGGTCGAAAGCGGCTTGGTCATCACAGGCGAGCCCGGCGAGGAAAACCAGGCAGGCGAAGCCAAGCGCTATGACCGCTTTCGCGACCGGGTCATGTTCCCCATCCGCAACGTCAAGGGTGAATGTATAGGCTTCGGCGGCCGCGTGCTCAGCGACGAAAAGCCCAAATACCTCAATTCGCCGGAAACCCCTGTGTTCAGCAAGGGCCGGGAGCTTTATGGCCTGTTCGAGGCCCGCACCGCCCTGCGCGAACACGGCTATGCCCTCGTCACAGAAGGCTATATGGACGTGGTGGCCCTGGCCCAGCTGGGGTTTGCCAATGCGGTGGCAACCCTGGGCACCGCCTGCACGGCTGATCACGTGCAAAAGCTGTTCCGCTTCACCGACTCAGTCGTCTTCAGCTTTGACGGCGACAGCGCCGGCCGCCGCGCCGCCCGCAAAGCGCTGGACGCCGCCCTGCCCTTTGCCACCGACGTGCGCACCGTCAAGTTCCTGTTCCTGCCGGCCGAGCACGACCCCGACAGCTACATCCGCGAGCACGGCCAGGAAGGCTTCGCGGCCTATGTCAGCAAGGCCGTGCCGCTCAGCCGCTTTCTGCTGGAAGCCGCCGCCGAGGGCTGTGACCTTGACACCGCCGAGGGCCGCGCCCATATGGCCAGCAATGCCCGCCCGCTGTGGAACCTGATGCCTGATGGCGCATTGAAACGCCAGCTGTTGGCCGAAATTGCCGACAGGGTACTGATTGACAGCCGCGAACTGACGCAGCTTTGGCAACCTGCGACCTCCAAGGGTAGCTATAAAAATAATAGCAGCTTGCGCACGTCCAATAAGGGTCAGAAGCCGGAATCATCCTCAACATCAGGCGCTTCCCAGGACATGTCTGGCCCTGCGGACTATCTGCCGGATTTTCGCGAGGAGCCCGATTACACCTCGTCCGAGCCCTCTGGCGGCTATTTCCCGGCATCGTCAACGACGGGACGCAGCTTCGGCGCCCGGGCTCCACGCCGCGTGGCTGGCCGTATCTTGCCGGCCAGCCGTGAAGACCGTGTGCTCAGGTTGCTGCTGACCGAGGCCCAGACCTGGGACCGGCTCACCACTGAAGAGCATCATTTGCTGGTCGAGTTGCCTGAGCCCCACGGCCCGCTTTTCATCTGGCTGGAGAGCCAGTTGCATGAGCATGGGCCCCAGCCGTGGGCCGCCTTGCGTGAAGGGCTGCGCGGCCACCCCCACGAAAGACATGCCACAGCGCAAATCGCACAGATTCCTGAAGGCATCGAAAGTGACTGGGATGAGGTTCGGAGCATCCTGGACCAGCTCCTGCGCCTGCACCGCCAGCGCGAGATGAGCGAGTTGGCCGCCCGGGCCGCCACCGACCCGGCCGCCCGGCAGCGCTATCTGGAGCTGGCCGCCAGCCTCAAAACCGCCGCCACCGACCCGGCCCGCTGAGCGGGCCCGGCCTCCGGGAAAATCCCTGTTTCTGGGTCATATAAATCGCCCAAAAAACAGGCAACAGGGTATAATCCGATTTTCGACGGCAAGCGCGACAGCAGCACCTCCGGCCCGGCCACCCTGAAACTTCGGGGAACTCACAGATGAGACGGCCACTTCCCCCAGGGAATTTCCGCAAGGACTGCACACCAAATGTTCGCCCAAACAGCTTGCCCGGGAAAATAAACCGCCATGTGCCTTTGGCACTGCCCGGCCTGTTTTTCCGCCTTCTCGTTTTGACTCTGAATCTTTGTCACCGTGCCTGTGCTTTGTGCAGGCGCCAAGGCGCATTTTTGTTTACTGGTAGCTGATCGATATTTAAAACAATTCCCGACAACTGGAGGTCCCATGCCTACTGCCAAGCCGAAGAAGCCGAGCACGTCCAAGAAGCCGCAAAGTGCGCAGTCCAAAGCTGCCGCAAAGCCCAAAGCCAAAGCAGCACCCAAAGCTGCGGCCCGGCCCGCAGGCAAGCCTCCAGTCAAAGCAGCAACTAAAGCTGCTGCAAAGCCTGTCGCCAAAAGCGGCAAGGTTGAAAAGCCGGGAAAACACGCCATATCTGTTAAACCCAGCAAACCCAATGCTCTGGTGAGCAAAGCCCCCCTGAAAACCGCGATTTCCGATTTGCCCCTGAAGAAAGCCCCCGCCGTGCCGACCAAGTCCAGTCCTGAAGCCAAGCCCCTCGCCGTCTCCGCCGACGTGCCCGTGAAGAAGAAACCCGGCCGCCCGCCCAAGAATCCGGCGGCCGAAGGCAGCGCGCCTGCCGCCACCACCGGCGCCAAGCGCGGCCGCAAGCCGAAGAGTGCGGCCGGCCCGGTCAAGACAGGGGAAGACCTCGACATGTCCGACATTGAAGACGATCTCGTCGGGGAACCCATCGCGGAAACGACCGAGAAGGTCAAACCGCTGCGCATGAAAATCAGCAAGGCGAAGGAACGCGCCCTGATGAAGGAATTCGGCCTGGATGAAACCGTCCTCTCCGAAGAAGACATGCTCAAGCGCCGCCTGCGCCTGAAAACCCTGATCAAGCTGGGTAAAACGCGCGGCTACCTCACGCATGGCGAAATCTCCGACCACCTTCCCGACAAGCTGGTCGATGCTGAAACGCTGGAAGTCGTGGTCAACATGCTCAACGACATGGGCGTGGCCGTGTACGAGCAGGCGCCCGACGCCGAGACCCTGCTGCTGAACAACACCGGCCCTACGGTCGCCACTGAAGAAGAAGCCGAAGAAGAAGCCGAAGCCGCGCTGTCCACCGTCGACAGCGAATTCGGCCGCACCACCGACCCCGTGCGCATGTACATGCGTGAAATGGGCACGGTTGAGCTCTTGACGCGCGAAGGCGAAATCGAAATCGCCAAGCGCATCGAGGGCGGCCTCATGAAGATGATGGAAGCCATCTCGGAAAGCCCCGCCACCATCGCAGAAATCATGCGTCTGGGCGAAGAAATCCGCGAAGGCAAGATCGTCATCTCCACCGTGGTCGACGGCTTTTCCAACCCCAACGAGGCCGACGACTATGTGGCCGAAGAAGACTTCGACGAATTCGACGAAGAAGATGATGACGACGGCAAGGGCGGTTCCAAGGCCCTGACCAAAAAGCTCGAAGAGCTCAAGAAGGAAGCGCTCAGCCGCTTCGACAAGATCGCCACCCTGTTCGAGAAGGTTCACAAGACCTACGACAAGGAAGGCTACGGCACGCCTACTTATGTGAAGTCGCAAAAAGCCCTGAGTGACGAGCTGATGACCGTGCGCTTTACCGCCAAGACCATTGAAAAGTTGTGCGACATGCTGCGCGGCCAGGTGCTGGACGTGCGCAAGAAAGAGCGCGAGCTGCGCCGCATCATCGTCGAGAAATGCGGCATGCCGCAGGAAGTCTTCATCAAGGACTTCCCGCCCAACCTGCTCAACCTGAAATGGGTTGAAAAGCAGGTTGCCTCCGGCAAGCCGTGGTCGGTGGTGATGGCGCGTAACGTGCCGCCCATCCAGGAACTGCAAACCAAGCTAGCTGAGTTGCAGGCCCGCGTGGTGGTGCCGCTGGCCCAGCTCAAGGACATCAACAAGCGCATGAACGAAGGCGAGTCCAACTCGCGCGACGCCAAGAAAGAAATGATCGAGGCCAACTTGCGTTTGGTGATTTCGATCGCGAAGAAGTACACCAACCGCGGCCTGCAGTTCCTCGACTTGATCCAGGAAGGCAACATCGGCCTGATGAAGGCCGTCGACAAGTTCGAATACCGCCGCGGCTACAAGTTCTCGACCTACGCCACCTGGTGGATTCGCCAGGCCATCACGCGCTCCATCGCCGACCAGGCCCGCACCATCCGCATCCCGGTTCACATGATCGAGACCATCAACAAGATGAACCGCCTGTCGCGCCAGCACTTGCAGGAATTCGGCTTTGAGCCGGACGCCAGCATCCTGGCCGCCAAGATGGAGATTCCTGAAGACAAGATCCGCAAGATCATGAAGATCGCCAAAGAGCCGATCTCGATGGAAACGCCGATCGGTGACGATGATGATTCGCACCTGGGCGACTTCATCGAAGACAGCGCCAACACCGCACCGCTGGAAGCCGCGATGCAGGCCGGCCTGCGCGATGTGGTCAAAGACATTCTCGACAGCCTGACACCGCGCGAAGCCAAGGTGCTGCGCATGCGCTTCGGTATCGAAATGTCGACCGACCACACGCTCGAAGAAGTCGGCAAGCAGTTCGACGTGACGCGCGAACGCATCCGCCAGATCGAAGCCAAGGCGCTGCGCAAGCTCAAGCACCCTTCGCGTTCGGACAAGCTGCGCAGCTTTATCGATACGCTGTAAGCTGCTTTTTCCTCAAAGCCTCTTGAGAGCCCGGCCCCGGAAGGTGCCGGGCTTTTTTATGCCCGTTTGAAATTCAAGGTGCCGTCAGCCCTACCTTGCGCACGAACGCATCGAGCGGCACCGACCACATATTGCCACCGTAGGTCAGCAGCGAATGCCCATCATGCCCTGGCACCGGGCCCGTCTGGACGAACTGCGTGTCGCTGCCGCCTGCCCTGAAGGCCTCGTGCCATCCGCGGGGCGCCTCGGCTCCCCAGAACTGGTCGTTCTCGGCGTAGAGCCACAGGTTGGGCACCTTGACCAGCTTGCCGAGTTCACCATAGGTTTTACCCATGTTCTCGGGCTTGCAACTCCTGGCCGGGGAGTCTTCCGGATTACCGCCGGAGCCGCCCGCGAAATTGACGGCGCCGACGACGCCCGGCAGATTGAGCGCCGCGACCGACACCGTCGTCATGCCGCCCACCGACTGCCCTTCGAGCAGCACCCTGTCCTTGCGCACCCAGGGCTGCTGCAGCGCCCATTGGTGCAACGCGACTACTGTCTGGCCCGCGTGGCTGGCCACACGCATGAAGTCGGCATCGCCGGTGCAAACCTTGCCGCTCCACCGGATGCCGGAGTCCTCCCTGTCGGAGCCCCCGGTATCCCCGTATCCCGGCCGTACCGGGGCAACCACGGCAACACCCTTGCGAAGCCAGTAGTTGGCGTGCCCGACCAGCACCGGATACTCAAGCTTGGCCCTGTCAACGCGCGACGGCGCTCGCCCGTGGGAAAAGATCACCAGCGGAAACGGACCTTCGCCCGCGGGCTTGTAGAGATGGGTGACAACCTCATACTGTTTACCGTCGATCAGCAGAGGCAGTTTGACGATCTGCGGCGGCACGCGCTCGGGCTGCTGCGCCCATGCGGGCATGCCGGTCGTCTGCGCCGCCCACACCATCCCAAACATCCACGCCAGTTTCCACCATCGCATGCTCAGCTCCTTGCTTGTTGCCGGAGCATTTTGACATGCGGAACGCACTCGCCTAAGAAGTGCCGAAGCGGTAGAGCGTGCGGCCCTGGCGGCGCTGTCCCGGCTCATGTACGGCGGAAGGAAATGCCGGCACATTGGGTGCGTTGGGGTACCCTTGCGGCTCAAAGCACAGGCTTTGCTGCTGCGCGTATTGCCTGCCGCCCTTGCCCGGCCCGCCGGCCAGCGGCTCGCCTGCCACAAGACCGGTGTAGAACTGCATGGTGGGCTCGGTCGACCAGACTTCCATCACCCGCCCGCTAATGGGTGCACTCACGCGCGCGCATAGCGCCAGATCTTCATCACTGGCGGCAGAGCGGTCAATCTCAAAACAGTCGTCATACCCGGCGACGAGGCCAATACCAGCCTCGGCTTGCAAGCCGCGCACCCGCTTGCTCAGCACGACCGGCTTGCGCAAATCAAACGGCGTTCCTTCCACCGGCAGCAACCTGCCTGTCGCGATGAGGTCAGGCGCCATCTCGAAATAGCGGCTGGCGCAAATCGTGACCTCATGCTCCAGCGCGTTACGACTTCCCGCGCCTTCGAGATTGAAAAAAGCATGCGTGGTGAGATTGGCCACCGTGGGTGTATCCAGCGCGAGCGCCTCGTAGTCGAGCACCAGCTCGTTTGCCTCGGTCACGCTGTAGGTCAGGCGCAGTGCCATCGCGCCCGGAAAGCCCTCTTCCCCGTCGGCAAACACATAACGCATTTCAACGCTGGAATCGCTGCACTGCACCGTATCGAATACCCGAAAACGCGAGCCTTTCACGCCGCCGTGCAAGCAGTGCAGGCCGTTGTTGGCGGCCAGCACATGCTCCTTGCCACCCAGCGTGAAGCGCGCATGGCCAATACGGCCTGCATAGCGCCCGATGAAGGCCCCCACCGAGGGCGCTCCGCCGATCACGCCGTCGATGCTGTCGTAGCCCAGCACCACGTCGTCAAAGCGGCCATCCCGGCCCGGCACCAGTACTTGCTCGATCTTTGCGCCGTAGTTTGTCACGCACACAGTCATGCCTTGACCGTTGCGCAACGTGAACAACGCGGTGGGCTTGCCACCGAGCTCTCGTACAAATCGTGTGGGGTCAAGCAGCATGGCAATGCACGGTGTCTGGGACGCTCACTTCGAAATAATCGTCAGCAACTCTTCGCGTGTGGTCGGGTCCGCCATGTATTTTCCATACAAAGGCCCCATGCGCCTGACCATGGGCGATGCATCCCTGACCTTGACGAACTGCGAACCCTGCTTGGTCGTGGTCTCCAGGGCCGCGGCCACCCGTTTGTTCCACAGCTCGCGCATCAGGATGGCGGACTTGACGCCGGCCTCGGTGAACGCGGCTTTGTCTTCTTTGCTGAGTTTTTCCCACAGCTTGGTCGAGACGACCAGGGCCTCGGGCGAGATCACATGGTTGGTGACGTAAACGTTTTTGGCCACCTTGAAGTGTCCGGTGGACTCATACGAAGGCAAGTTGTTCTCGGCGCAATCCACCTTGCCCTGCTCCAGGGCGGCCAATACGTCCTTGAAGGGCAAGGCCACCGGCTTGGCGTCCATCAGCTTCACCATCTCGATGTAAATTTCGGACTGCTGGACACGAATATTCATGCTGGCCAGGTCCCTGATATTGTTGACGGGCTTGACGCAGTAAAAAGAACGGCCACCGCCGTCATACCAGCCCAGCACAACGAAGCCGGCGGCCTTCAGGTTGGCGGCAAAACGCTCACCCAGCTTGCCGTCCAGATGGCGAAACATGTGCGCGGAATCAGTGAACAGGAAGGGCAGGTTCAGCACCTTGATGCCCGGCACGGCGTCCGACAGCGGACCGGAACTGAACTCAGCCACGTCAATCTCGCCGCTCTTGAGCATCTGCACGGCCTTGGGCTGGTCGCCAAGGGTGCCGCTGTTGAAGAGCTCGATGTTATAGCGGCCACTGGTGCTCTTGGCCACCTGCTCCACGAAACTCTTCATGGCCTCCGATACCGGATAGCCATCGGGATGAATGTTCCATGCCCGCAGCTTGGTCTGAGCCACAGTGGCGCTCGCGCATAGGGCAAAAGAGAGGCACAAAAGCCCCTTGAATGAAGTCCGCATGTTTTTGTCTCCTGGCGTGGCTAATAACGGCCAGCCTCTGATGGGCCGACTCGTTTCTTTTCAAAATTGAATCCCTTGCTCGATATTCCCACGGATGCGCGCTCACAACCCAAAGATATCAGGCAATATCACCACTAAGTCACGCAACGATTTTTCAGTCCAGTTTGATGTTTGCTTCTGCAACAACTTTGGCCCATCGGCTGCGCTCCTGGTTGAAAAAAACATCCTGCTGTGCCGGTGTCATGGTCACGACCTCGGCGCCCTGCCCCGCCAGCTTGGCGCGGATGTCCGGGCTGCGGATGATCTTGATGAGCTCGGTGTTGAGGCGATTGATGACGGCTGCCGGCGTACCGTTGGCCACCAGCAAGCCCTGCCAGGTGCCCGACTCGAAGTTGGCAAGACCCTGCTCCGCCAGCGTCGGCACATTGCCAATCAGCGGCATGCGCGTGCTCTTGGAAACACCCAGGATCTTCAGCTTCCCGCTTTGCACATGCGGCAAGGTGGCCAGCATGCCGTTCATCAACACCTGGGTCTGGCCGGCGATCGTATCGCTGACGGCCTGCGAACCGCCCTTGTAGGGGATGTACTGCCACTTCGCCTTGCTCGCCCGCTCGACCGCGACACCAGCCAGGTGCGGCGCGCTGCCCATGGCCGTTACCGCAAAGTTCAGGTCGGTCTTGTGCGAGAGCGCTACGAGCTCCTTGAGATTGCTGGCGGGCACCGAGGGATGAACCACCAGCAGGTGCGGCGAATAGGCCAGCATCGTGACGCCACGCAAGTCCTTGGTCGGGTCGAAACCCAGCTTGGGATAGACCGAAGGGCTGATGGCCAGAGCGCCGGTGTCGCACAGCAGCAGCGTGTAGCCGTCGGGTGCTGACTTGGCCACGATGTCGGCGCCCAGGTTACCGTTGGCGCCGGCCTTGTTGTCCACGATGACCGACTGCTTGAGCGCCTCGGACAGAGGCTGCGCAATGGCGCGCGCGATGATGTCTGAAGAACCGCCGGGTGGGTACGGCACCACCAGGCGTATGGGTTTGGACGGCCATGAAGCCTGCGCGCTCGCAGCGCCAGTCCCCAAAGCCAGTGAAGCAGCCATAAGCTCTCGTCGATTGATCGGCATGTTCGTCTCCGGATGTATGAAAAAGCGGTGTCCTCCACCAGCTGCGCCGTGAGCCTCTGTGGGCTCTTCATGCGGATGAGTTACGCGACTTCGTGGTTGCCCAGAAGTTCAAGCGCACGCACCAGAGCGGAATGGTCCAGGTCCTGCATGCCGTTGGCGGCACAGGCCTGCATCAGCTGGGCGGCGCCCGCCGTTTGCGGTAAAGCCAGACCCAGCGTACGTGCACCGCTGAGCGCGAGGTTCAAATCTTTCTGGTGCAAGCCGATACGGAAGCCCGGCGCAAAGGTGCGCTTGATCATGCGTTCGCCATGAACTTCCAGAATGCGCGACGAGGCAAAACCGCCCATCAGCGCCTGGCGCACTTTGGCTGGATCGGCGCCAGCCTTGCTGGCAAACAGCAGGGCTTCGCCCACGGCCGCAATGTTCAGCGCCACGATGATCTGGTTCGCCACCTTGCAGGTCTGGCCGTCGCCGTTGCCGCCCACCAGGGTGATGTTCTTGCCCATCAGCTCGAACAACGGCTTGACGAGGTCAAACGCGGCCTGCGGACCGCCCACCATGATGGTCAGGCTCGCAGCTTTGGCGCCGACTTCACCGCCCGACACCGGGGCGTCCAGGTAGTCGCAACCCAGGGCATTGATCCTTTTGGCGAACTCTTTGGTGTCCATCGGCGAGACGGAGCTCATGTCGACCACTGTCTTGCCTTTGGTCAGCGCCGAGGCCACTCCGCCCTCGCCAAACAGCACGTTCTCCACGTCGGGGGTGTCGGGCAACATCAGGAAAATGATGTCCGCCTGCTTTACTACGTCGGCGATGGAATCGCAGGCCTTGCCCTTGCCCGTCAAGAGAGCCGCAGGCACTTTGCTCCGCGTGTTCATGAAAACCTCGTGTCCCGCCGCAATCAGGTGCGCAGCCATCGGCGCGCCCATGATGCCCAGGCCGATAAAACCAAGCTTGCTCATAAAAATGTTCCTTGTTCGTAAAAAATAGCGGTAGCCCCGGCCGCGCGGTCAGGGATGACAGAAAAATCAGGCGAGGTATTTGTCGCGCAGGGCCTGCGTGGCGCCACGGAACACGCCGAGATCGCTGCCGACGCCGACAAAAGTTGCGCCCATCTCCATGTAGCGGCGTGCGTCGGCTTCCACCGGCGCCAGGATGCCGACCGGCTTGCCGTGCGCCTTGGCGGCGGCAAAAATTTTCACCATGGCGGCCTGCACCTCCGGGTGCCCGGCATTGCCGAGGTGGCCCAGTCCGGCGGCCAGGTCGGACGGGCCGACAAACATGCAGTCGACACCCGGGGTGGCGGCGATCTCGTCAGCAGCCGCCGTGCCGGCGATGCTTTCGATCTGCACCATCACGCAGATGTGGTCGTTGATGGACTTGAGGTAGTCCGGCACCGTGCCGTACTTGTTGCTGCGCTGGGATACCGAGACACCTCGAATGCCCTGGGGCGGATAACGCGTGGCGGCAACGGCGCTGACAGCCTGCTCGGCGCTTTCGACAAAGGGAATCAGGAAGTTGTAGAAGCCGGCGTCGAGCAGGCGCTTGAGCTCAACCGAGTTATTGCTGGTCGGGCGCACCACGGGTGCGCTGACACTGTCCTTCAGCGCCATCAGCTGCGGGATGTAAGTGGCCATGTCGTTGGGCGAATGTTCACCGTCAAGCAGGATCCAGTCGAAGCCGGCCACGCCCAGCACCTCGGTGGTGATGGCGTTGGACAGCGAGGACCAGCAGCCGATCAGTTTTTTGCCGGCCAGCAGGTCGCGCTTGAAGCTGTTGGGAAAGGATTGGTAAGGCGTGGGTTGTGTCATGGTGGTTTGCTGTTGCTCTCTGAAAGGGGTACGGGCTTATTCGGCCTTGATGTTGGCGGCCTTGATGACCTTGGCCCACTTGTCGACCTCGGTTTTCTGATACTCGAGCAACTGCGCGGGCGTCATGCTGGAGGGCTCCATGCCGAACACCTTGAGCTTGGCCTGAACCTCGGGCTGAGCCAGCACCTTCATCACTTCGGCGTGCAGACGGTCGACCACGGCTTGTGGTGTGTTCGCGGGGACAAACAAGGCCTGCCAGGACACCATGTCGAAGCCCTTCTGGCCGCTCTCGGCGATGGTCGGCACATTCGGGTAGCTGGGCACGCGCTGGCCGCCGGTGACGGCAATCGGGCGCAGCTTGCCGCTCTGGATGTGTGGGCCGACGATCAGGCTGGTGTCGAACATCATGTCGAGCTGGCCCCCTATCAGGTCCTGCACCGCGGGCGCCGAGCCCTTGTACGGCGCATGGGTGAACTTGACGCCCGACTGGCTGGCCAACAGCTCCAGCGCCATGTGCGGCGAGGTGCCGATGCCCGGCGAGCCCGAGCTCAGGCCGCCGTTCTTGGCGCGGGCGGCCTTGAGCACGTCGTCCAGGGTGCGCAGCGGGCTGCTGGCCGGCACCACCAGCAGCAGCGGGCTCACGCCCAGCATGGCGACGGGCGCGAAGGATTTCACCGGGTCGTAGCCGATGGGCGTGCTGTAGAGGCTGACGTTGATCGAGTGCGAGCTGATGGTGCCGCCCAGCAGCGTGTAGCCGTCGGCCGGTGCGCGCGACGCGATGGCCGAACCCACGCTGCCACCGGCGCCGCCCTTGTTGTCGATGACGATGGGCGTGCCGAGCGCGGTGGACAGCGGCTGCGCGATCAGGCGGGCCAGCGTGTCGGTGTTGCCGCCGGGCGGGAACGGCACAACATAGGTGATGGTCTTGCCAGTGGGCCAGGCGCCTTGCGCAAATGCAGAGAGGGCCGACAGGCCGCCGGCAGCTGCGGCGATGGCAGTGTGGATCAGGGTACGGCGTTGCATGATGATGTCTCCTTGCGTGTTTTTGAACGAAAAATCAGGTCACGGGTGCGGGGTTGAACAGCACCAGCGCGTTGTGCAGCTTCCAGTGTTCAGCCCAGGTCTTCTTGCGGCCGCTGGCCACTTCGAGCATGAGGTGGAACATCTCCCAGCCCACGTCTTCGATGCTGGCGTCGCCGTCGGCAATGCGGCCGGCGTTGATGTCCATCAGGTCGTGCCAGCGGCGCGCCAGATCGCTGCGGGTGGCGACCTTGATCACCGGGCATTCGGCCAGGCCGTAAGGTGTGCCGCGGCCGGTGGTGAACACATGCAAATTCATGCCGGCGGCGAGCTGCAAGGTGCCGCAGATGAAGTCGCTGGCCGGCGTGGCGGTGTAGGTCAGTCCCTTGCGCTTGAGCTTTTCACCGGGCGCCAACACGCCGCTGATGGGCGAGCTGCCGGACTTGACGATGGAGCCCATGGCTTTTTCGACGATGTTGGACAGGCCGCCCTTCTTGTTGCCGGGCGTGGTGTTGGCGCTGCGGTCGACCAGGCCTTTTTGCAGGTAGGCGTCGTACCAGGCCATCTCGCGAATCATGGCCTGTGCCACTTCCGGCGTGGCCGCGCGCGAGGTGAGCTGGTCGATGCCGTCGCGGACCTCGGTGGTTTCGGAAAACATCACGCTGGCACCGGCGCGCACCAGCAGGTCGGTGCAAAAACCGACCGCCGGGTTGGCGGTGACGCCGGAGAAGGCATCGCTGCCGCCGCACTGCACACCAACCACCAGTTCGCTGGCGGGCACGGTTTCACGGCGGCGCGCATCGAGCTTTTCCAGGTGCAGCACGGCCGCCTGCATGATGGAATCGATCATGGACATGAAGCCGACATGGTTCTCGGACTGCAGGCACACCACATCAAGCGGCGCTTCGGCGCTGATGCCGACGTCGGCCACGCTGCGTTCGTCGACGATCTGGATGGTGCCGGGCGGCATCAGGCGCTCGGGCTGGAGCTTTTCGCAGCCCAGGCTGACCACCATCACCTCGCCGCCGAAGTTGGGGTTCAGGCTGATGTTGCGCAGCGTGCGTATCGGGATGATGGCGTCGGGGGCGTCGATGGCGACACCGCAGCCGTAGGTGTGTTCCAGGCCGACCACGTCGTCGACGTTGGGAAACTTCGGCAGCAACTCGTCCTTGATGCGCTTGACGGCGAAGTCCACCACGCCGGCCACGCACTGCACCGTGGTGGTGATGGCCAGGATGTTGCGGGTGCCGACGGAACCATCCGCATTGCGGTAACCCTCGAAGGTGTAGCCCTCCAGCGGGGCCTGTAACGGTGGCTTGACGGTGGCGATCGGCAGGCCTTCGAGGCCCCGCGCGTCGGGCATGGCGAGCAGGCGCTCGTGCACCCAGCTGCCGGCGGAAATATCTTTCAGTGCGTAGCCAATCGGCACGTTGTAGCGCAGAACTGCCGTGCCCTTGGGCAAGTCAATCAGCGCCACCTTGTGCCCTTGGGGAACCCGCTCGACCAGCGTCAACCCATCGGCAAACACTGCGCCAGCCGGCAGTCCGCCGTCGTTGGAGACGATGGCGACGTTGTCCGCATCGTGCATGCGGATGTACAGCGGTGGACGGGGGGCGAGTGCGTTCATCAGAAGTCCACGATCTCGACCCAGTTCGGGTTCTTGCCGCCAGGCTGGCTCTTGCCCGCGCCCGGCAGGCCGGTGACGGGATCGATGGCATGCAGCGACACGCCGTGCGAGTCCTGGCCGGTAGCGATCAGGAAGCGGCCGGTCGAGTCCACCGCGAAGCCGCGCGGTGTCTTCTCGGTCGGCGTCTGGCCGACCACCGCGATCCGGCCCGTGGCAGGGTCGACCTTGAAGGTGGTCAGCGTGCTCGAAGTACGCTCGGAGCCGTAGAGGAATTTGCCGTCTGGCGAAATCTGCAGATCGGCCGCCCACACCTTGCCGGCAAAGCCCGGCGGCACAACGGTGCTGCGCTGCAGATGGCTCATTGCGCCTCTGCCGGCGTCATAGCTGAACACGTCCACGCCACCATCCAGCTCGTTGAGCAGATAAACGTATTTTTGCGGCTTGTCCCACACGAAGTGACGCGGGCCGGTTTTAGCCGGGGCGACGTTGATGAGCGCGGGGTCGTTGGCCGAAAGCACACCGGTTGCCGGGTCGAACTTCCAGCTCGAGAGGTTGTCCCCGCCCAGGCTGGTGGCGAAAACGTACTTGCCCGAAGCGTCGGCATGGATGGCATGCGCATTGGGCGCGGTTCTCACGATTTGCTGCACCGCACCCACGACGCCGTCGGCGCCCATGCTGTTCACGGTGATCTTGTTGCCGCCGTACGAGGCGGCGAACAGCCACTTGCCGGTCGCGTCGAGGTCGATGTTGGCCATGCTGTCGGCCAGCGTGGATTCGCCCAGCTTCTTCAAGCCACCCGTGGCCCCGTCGATGGCGAAAGTCACGACACGAAACGGCTGCGAGCGCAGCGCCACGTAGAGGAATTTTTTGTCACGGCTCACCACCATGGGCATGGCCGTGCCGCCCACGGGTACGGTGGCCACCGGCTTGAGGGCACCTGCCGCGCGGTCCAGCTGCATCACCGAGATGTCCTGGCTGTCGGCATTGGCAACGTACACCCAGGTGGCCGCGCTGGCGGCACCGGTGGCGGCGATCAGGCCCGCGCCGGCGAGCAGCAGAAACGAAGTGCGCAACGAGGCTGGAATCATGGCAAGTCCTTGTTTCATGGTTGAAGTTGTCCTGCGGATGGGCGCCGTTCAATAGCGGGGTTGCGCGCCGGTGAATGCGGGGTCGTATTTGCGCATCTGCGCGAGGTCGTCGCGGTTGCGGATGCCGCAGTTCAGGTAGTTGTCGTGCAGGCGCGCCAAAGCCGTGCGGTCCAGCGTCACACCCAGGCCGGGGGTGGTCGTCACGCGCAGGCTGCCGTCCTCGAAGCGCAGGCGGCCGCCCTCCACCACTTCCTCGTCCTGCCAGGGATAGTGGGTGTCACAGGCGTAAGTCAGCAGCGGCACGCTGGCGCACAGGTGGGTCATCGCCATCAGGCTGATGCCGAGGTGCGAGTTGCTGTGCATCGACAGGCCCAGGCCAAAGGTGCTGCACAGCCGCGACAACTGCTGCGTGACGCGCAGGCCGCCCCAGTAGTGGTGGTCGCTCAGCACGATCTTGACCGGGCAGCCCATCTCGGCGTTGCGGCGGAACTCGGCGAAATCAGTCACCACCATGTTGGTGGCCAGCGGCACCTCGCAGTCGCGCGCCACGGCCGCCATGCCCTCCAGGCCGGGGGCAGGGTCTTCGTAGTACTCGAGCACGCCGCGCAGCTTTTCCACAATCTTCAGGCTGGTCGCCACGCTCCAGTTGGCATTGGGGTCGATGCGCAGGGGCACCCCGGGGAAAGCCTCGGCAAGCGCCAGCAGGCCCGCAGCTTCCTGATCCGGCGCAAGCGCACCGGCCTTGAGCTTGATGCTCTTGAAGCCGTACTCTGCAATCATCCGGCGCGCCTGGGCCACCAGTTGGGGTGGTGTGAGCGCTTCACCCCAAGGGTCGGCCGGATATCCGGAAGAAGCAGGCTTGTCGATGTGCTGCGCATACTTGTAGAACAGGTAGGCCGAAAACGGTACGCGGTCGCGCGCCGCACCGCCCAGCAGGTCCACCACCGGTGCGCCAGCCAGTTGTCCCTGCAGGTCCAGCATGGCGACCTCAAAGGCGCTGACGACCTTAGCCACCGTCTTGGAGACGTGAGTGCCCGGCGCCAGGGACACCTGCTGGCCGAGAAACTCCGATGCGGTCTGCACCGGCGGCGTGACCTGACCGGCAACGCGCGACTCCATCTCGCTGAGAGCCCAGGGCGACAGGCCAACGAGCGTGGGCGCGACCTTGGCCAGCGCCTCGAGCATCGGCAAGTCACCGTAACTTTCGTTAATGCCGACCAGGCCGGAGTCGGTTTCCAGCTCGATGATGGACCGCAACGCCCAGGGCTCGTGAATACCGGCCGCGTTCAGGAGCGGCGGGTCGCGAAAGGCAATGGGCGTGATGCGAACCGCGGTGATCTTCAATACGGACATGAATTACTTGAGCAGCAGGTTGGGCAACCACAGCGACAGCGCCGGCACGTAGGTCACCATGAACAGCACCAGCAACAGCGCGCCAAAGAAGGGGTACAGCGCCCGCACCACTTTTTCGATGGGAAGTTTGGCTACCGCCGCGCCGACAAACAGCACGCCGCCCACGGGTGGCGTGATCAGGCCCATGCCGAGGTTGACCATCATGATCATGCCGAAATGCACCGGGTCCACGCCGAGCTGGGTAACCACGGGCAACAGGATGGGCGTCATGATCAGGATCAGCGGCGCCATGTCCATCAGCGTGCCCAGAATCAGCAGCAGCACGTTGATCATCAGCAGTACCACATACTTGTTGTTCGAGACGCTGGTAAACATGCCGGTGATCTGCTGCGGAATCTGCATCAACGTCATGATGTAGCCGAAGCTCGCGGCAAACGCGATCAGGATCATGACGATGGACAGGGTCTTGACCGTGCGGTGTACCAGCTTGGGCAGGTCGCGCCACTTGTAGTCGCGGTAAATGCACATGGTCACAAAGAAGGCCCAGATCACGGCAATGGCGGCCGATTCGGTGGCCGTGAAAATGCCCGACAGAATGCCGCCCAGGATGATGACCATGGTCATCAGGCCCCAAAGCGCATCGGCGCAAATCTTCAGCGCCTCGCGCATGGGGATGACGCGGCCCTTGGGAAAGTCGCGTTTCTTCGCGATGAACAGACACATGACAGCCAGGGTCAGACCCAGCAGCAAGCCAGGCAGCACACCCGCGAGAAACAGCGCCGCGATCGACACGCCGCCGCCGGCGGCCAGCGAATAAATCACTGCGTTGTGGCTGGGCGGGATCAGGATGGCCTGCACCGAGCCGCTGACGGTGACCGCCGTAGCGAAGTCGCGCGGGTAGCCCTTTTTCTCCATCTCGGGAATCAACACCGAACCGATGGAGGCCGTGTCTGCCATCGACGAGCCGGAAATGGCGCCGAAGAAAGTTGAGGCCAGGATATTGACCAGCGACAGGCCGCCGCGCACAAAACCGACCAGCACACTGGCAAACGCCACCAACCGGCGGGACATGCCGCCCTCGGCCATGATGGCGCCGGCCAGTACGAAAAAGGGAATCGCCAGAAGCGAAAACTTGTTGACGCCGCTGGAGATCGCGATCATCACCGCGTCCAGCGGGATGTCTATCCACCAGGCGCCAATCAGCGCGGACAAGCCCAGCGCATAAGCCACCGGCAGGCCCAGAACCATGAGCAGGAGAAAAGACCCCAGCAGAACAAATGCATCCATCAGAGGGCCTCGCCTTCAATTTTTTCGTGGTCGTAGGTGACAACTTCGCGGTCACCCTGATGGCCCAGCGCCATGCGTTCAAGTACAAAGATAAGCGTAATCAGGCCACCTAGGGGCAGCGGGAGATAGGTCGCACCCACCGGCATCCAGGGGATTTCGCCGATGTACTGGCCCCAGGTCTGCATGCAGAGCTTGGCGCCGTAATAGGCCATGAAGACGGATACCACCGCCATCAAGATGTCCATCAGCCAGGCAACGACGCTGCGCATTTGTTCGGGCATACGGTCTGTAACCATGGCTACAGAAATATGAGCGTTGGCGCGGTAGCCGGCAGCGGCGCCGAAGAAGGTAAAGATCACCATCAACAAAATTGAAATGGGCTCCGGCCACTGCGAACCGGTGCCCAGCACGTAACGTGTGAAGATGCCCCATGGAATGATCAGCGACATGAGAAAGATGGACAGGCCCGAGATCCAGATGCACGCAAGGTACAGCCAGTCGTTGAAGCGAAGGGTATGGTGTTTCATGGTATTTCCGCAATACGGCAAGACGGCCCGGGCGCGCCGCGTCGGCAGCGCACCTGGGCCCGGGAGCAACGCTTATTTGGTTGCGTCGATACGCTTCATCAGGTCAGCAAACTTCACGCCGTACTTGGCGCGCACGGGCGCCGTGGCATCAAAGAACAGCTTCTGGTCCACCGGCACAAACTCGACACCCGCGGCCTTCAGTTTGGCCGAGTATTCCTCGACGCTCTTGTCCCACAGTACGCGCTGTTCCAGCTGTGCCTCACGGCCCAGCTTCTTGACCAGGGCCTGGTCGGCTGGCGTGAGTTTGTCCCATGTCACCTTGGACATCACCAGCAGTTCTGGAATGATCAGGTGATTGGTTTGGGCGTAGTACTTGGCACCGGCGGTGTAATGGTTGGAAGTGAACATGCTGGGCGGGTTGTTTTCCGCACCGTCGATCACGCCGGTCTGCAGTGCGCTGAACACTTCGCCGTAAGCCATGGAAATGCCGTTGCCGCCCATGGCGTTCATGGTGTCGACAAACAGCGGATTGCCCATCATGCGGACCTTCACGCCCTTGAGGTCGGCGGGGGATTTGACCAGCTTCTTGGTGTACAGGCTGCGTGCGCCGCCGTCCATCCAGCCGAGGGCAACCAGGCGCGCCGGGCTGGCAGTGACCTTGGCCAGCAGTTCGTCGCCGATCGGGCCGTCGATCACTTTGCGCATGTGCGGGATGTCGCGGAAAACGAAAGGCATGTTGAACACGTCAACTTCCGGCACGATGGGGCCGATCACGCCCAGCGAGATGCGGTTGATTTGCAAGGCGCCGAGCTGGGTCTGCTCGACGGTTTCCTTTTCCTGACCCAGCACGGCGCCGGGGAACATCTGCATCTTGATGCGGCCATTGGTCTGGGCTTCAAGCTTCTTGCCCATGTTCTCGACGGCGACAACCGTCGGATAACCCGCCGGGTGCGTGTCAGATGCCTTGAGCACGATGTTCTGCGCCGAGGCAGTAAACGATGTGGCCAATGCGACTGCCGCAACGGCTGCGGCGATAAAGTTTCTGCGGAAGGTCATGGTTGTCTCCTTGAAGGACCGGTTTATAAATAACTAGCGGGAAAACTGCGGCTCGGGCAGCCCGCGCACGCCGGGGCGCAACGCGAACACACCGCCGGCCAGCGGCTGGTCAGATAAGTCGACACCTTCAGGGCGTATCGACGTCACGAACAGGGTGTCAAGCCCGGCGCCGCCAAAGGCGCACATGGCAGGTTTTTTCACCGGCACGGCCAGCGAGCGGTCCAGCTTGCCGGCGGGGGTGAAACGATGGATCAGGCCGGCATCGTTGCCGCAAATCCAGTAGCAGCCGTCGGCATCGACAGCCGCGCCATCCGGACGGCCGGGCAGCGGGTTCATGTCGACAAAGACGCGCCGGTTTGATGGCGTGCCAGTGTCGGTGTCGTAGTCAAAGGCCCAGATGGCCTGTACCGACGGATGCGAGTCCGACAGGTACATGGTACGGCCGTCGGGGCTGAAGGCCATACCGTTCGGCGTGATGAAACCGTCCAGGAGTTTTTTCAGTTCGCTATCTTTTTTATAGCTATAGATACAACCCACACGTGCGCCGGCAGCCATATTCATCAACATGGTACCGGCAAGAAAGCGCCCCTGACGGTCACAACGGCCATCGTTGAAGCGCATGCCGGGCATGGCATGCGTAACGGCGGCAAGCTGCTTGAACCCAAGCTGGCCATCCGCCCGTGGACTCAGGCGGAACACGCCGCTTTCAGCGCCTGCAACCCAGTCCTGCGTGCCGCCTATCGAAGCAACGCAGGCCAGCATTTCAGGAGCGGCCCATTCAGTGAGAACGCCTTCGGCCACGCTCCAGCGGCACAGCCTGCGCGCCGGAATATCAACCCAATAGAGCGCTTGTTCGGCGGCCTGCCAGACAGGGCTTTCCCCCGTGCCATTGCGCGCATCCAGAATCAGCTCAACGTGAGATTCACTCGTGTTCATCCTGGCCACTCAGTCGCCGAAAGGGCCGGCCACGACAAAGCCACCACCCTGGTACTGGGCGACCGGGTCTTTCAGGTCAGGTGCAGCGGTTCGGGCGTAGACGGCCTCGCGAAAGATGTCCGAGCTGTCTTTCGGCACATAACCGATGTGGCGTGCGCGGCTGTTGTCCCACCAGGTGACGGCGTTGTCGGACATGCCAAACACAATGCTGTGGCCCAGCACCGGCGTGGTCAGGCAGGCGGTAATCAAGCGGTGCAGGTCGTCAAAGCTCAGCCAGGTCGCCAGCATGCGGCGGTCTTTGGGCTCGGCAAACGAAGAGCCGATGCGCACGCAAGCGGTTTCAATGCCGTAGCGGTCAAAGTACAGGCGCGAGAGATCTTCACCGAAGGCTTTGCTCAGGCCGTACAAACCGTCGGGCCGCGGCGGATGGTCGGCATTGATGGTCTGGTCCTGGCGGTAAAAACCGGTGACGTGATTGGAGCTGGCAAAGACGATGCGTTTGACGCCGTTCTTGCGCGCGGCCTCATACAAGTTATAGGCGCCCAGGATATTGGCCTGCAGGATGGGGCCAAAGGGCCCTTCTACCGAGACACCGCCCAGATGAACAATCGCATCAACACCCTGAACCATGGTGTGGACGGCAGCGGAATCGGCCAGGTCGGCCAGAATCACCTCCTCGTTGACCGCGGCAGCACCGAAAGACTGCACGTCGGACAGCCGGAGTACCGAGCAATTGGCTTTCAGGCGCTCGCGCAAGGCCTTGCCCAAGCCACCAGCCGCGCCGGTCAACAAGAGCTTTTCGTGAACTTTGATGGTCATTTTTTACATCTGTGCCCGGTGCGATTGCAAACACTGGACTTTTTTATGAAGTTTGTTAAAGTCAACCCAAGAACATCGCAGTCATAGGTTGTCTGATGACTTGGAATTCTCCAGTTCGCCCCCTAGCTTGTCAATGGTTTTTTAATGGACTCAAGGAAAACCCCTAGTCGCTCCGAGGCAGGCCTTACGGTTGGCTTTCACGAAGAGCCGTTACGCATGCGCCGCCCCCGCGGACTGGTGGGTGAGATCGTCGAAAATCTGGCCACCAGCATCCGTTCAGGTCACCTGCAGCCGGGCGAAAAACTGCCCACAGAAGCCGAAATCATGGCTCGTTTTGACGTGAGCCGGACCGTGGTGCGTGAGTCGCTGTCCAAGCTCCAGGCCTCGGGGCTGGTCGAAACCCGGCACGGCATCGGCACCTTTGTCCTGCAACCGCAGGACGCCGGCAACTTCAAGATCACCGCCGAGGACTTTGCCACCGTGGCCGATGTGATCTCGGTGCTGGAGCTGCGTATCAGCCTGGAAACCGAAGCCGCCGGCCTTGCCGCCCAGAGGAGAACGCCAGAAAACCTCAAGGCCCTGGAAAATGCATTGCGCGCCTTTCACGACTCCATCAGCCTGGACTCCGACGCCGTGCCACCGGACTTCCAGTTCCATATGGAAGTAGCCCGCGCCACGGGCAACCGGCACTTCGCCGACCTGATGACCTACCTGGGCACCATGATCATTCCGCGCACTCGCGTCAACACGGCGCACAGTGCACCCGAAGGCCGCTTCAACTACCTGCAGCGGGTCAACAGCGAGCACGAGAGCATCTACAACGCCATCCGCAATCAGGATGCGGAGGCCGCACGCGCCGCCATGCGGACGCATCTGTCCAATAGCCGTGAACGGCTTCGCCGGGGCAATAACGCGCATACCATGCAGCCACCCGAAGAGCCTTCCGAACCTCAGGCACCTCGCACCCTGGGTACAAATCTGGTTGCATAAATAATCGGTGAGTTGTACGATAACTGATAAATTGTTTTATCAACCATCCTACAAGCAAGTCCGGTATGCCCGCTTCAAACGCTCCCGCAACAGCCCCTCACGCCCTTTCCCAAACTCCCCGAATCACTCGCGTGCAGGTGATTCCCGTGGCCGGCCAAGACAGCATGCTGTTAAACCTCAGCGGTGCCCACGGCCCATTTTTTACCCGGAACCTGCTGATCCTGACCGATAGTTCAGGCCGCACCGGCGTAGGTGAAGTACCGGGCGGCGAGAAGATCCGCAACACCCTGGAAGACGCCCGTGAACTGATCGAAGGGCAATCGGTAGGCGCGTGGAACCAGATTCTCAACACCCTGCGCACACGTTTTGCGGACCGCGACAGCGGCGGCCGCGGCAACCAGACCTTTGACCTTCGCGTGGCGATTCATGCCGTCACTGCCGTGGAAAGCGCCCTGCTCGACCTGCTGGGTCAATTCCTGGGTGTACCTGTGGCCGCCCTGTTGGGCGAAGGCCAGCAGCGGGATTCAGTGGCCATGCTGGGCTACCTTTTTTATGTGGCCGATCGCAAGCAGACGGACCTGGCCTATTCCAGTGCGCCGGATGCAGAGGACGACTGGCTGCGCCTGCGCCACGAGGCCGCCATGGATGCCGACGCCATCGTGGCATTGGCCGAAGCGGCCTACAAGCGTTACGGCTTCAAGGATTTCAAGCTCAAAGGCGGCGTGCTGCGGGGCGAGGAAGAGATGGAGGCCATCATTGCCCTGTCAGAGCGGTTTCCCGATGCACGCATCACGCTGGACCCGAACGGCGGCTGGCTGCTCAAGGATGCCATCCGCATCTGCCAGGGCCGCGGCGATGTGTTGGCCTACGCAGAAGACCCCTGCGGCGCCGAAGGCGTGTTCTCCGGCCGCGAAGTGATGGCGGAGTTTCGCCGGGCCACCGGCCTGCCGACCGCCACCAACATGATCGCCACCGACTGGCGCGAGCTGTCGCACACCATTCACCTGCAGTCGGTTGACATCCCGCTGGCCGACCCGCATTTCTGGACCATGCAAGGCTCCGTTCGCGTCGCGCAGGTCTGCCAGACCTGGGGGCTCACATGGGGCTCGCACTCCAACAACCACTTCGACATTTCCCTGGCCATGTTCACCCATGTGGCTGCGGCCGCGCCGGGCAAGGTCACCGCCATTGACACGCACTGGATATGGCAGGATGGCCAGCGCCTGACCAAGGCCCCCTTGCAAATTGTGGGCGGCCAGGTTGCGGTGCCGCAAACACCGGGCCTCGGCGTGGAACTGGACATGGCCGAAGTGGAAAAAGCGCACCAGCTTTATCTCAAGCACGGCCTCGGTGCGCGCGACGATGCCGTAGCCATGCAGTACCTGATCCCCGACTGGAAATTCAACAACAAGATGCCCTGCATGGTTCGATAAATCCAGCAGGTCGCCGGAATTTAGAGGGTTCCGGAAATCTGTCATGCCCATTGCACGGGACATTTGTTGCACGCCAGGCGCCGGGGGCGGTATACCGCGGCGCCCTTTCCCCACCAACGATACCCACTGAGCCACAAAAACAATCAGGAGACAAGACATGAAACGCAGAACCCTTTGCAGCATTGCGGGTGCGACACTGCTGGCACTGGCCGGCACGCTGGGCGCAGGCGCCGCCGCAGCCCAGACCAAACTCAAATGGGCTCACGTCTACGAGACCTCGGAGACCTTTCACAAGCAAGCCGTCTGGGCCGCCGACGAAATCAGGAAGAAGACCAACGGCCGCTATGTGGTGGAGGTCTTTCCGGCCTCATCCCTGGGCAAGGAAACCGACATCAACCAGGGCCTGACACTGGGTACCGTCGACATCATCTACACCGGCGCGGCCTTTGCCGGGCGTGCACACCCGCCGTTGTCGATCGCCGCCGCGCCTTTTGTGTTTCGCGATTACGCGCACTTCCAGGCATTCCGTAACGGCCCGATCTTTCAGGAGCTGGCTCAGGGTTATGCCAGCAAAACCGGTGGCCAGCATATTGCAGGCTACACCTACTACGGCCTGCGCCACATGACTTCCAACAAGGTCATCAACAAACCCGACGACATGAAGGGCCTCAAGCTGCGCGTGCCCGACGCACCACTTTTTGTGATGTTCCCAAGGGCCGTGGGCGCGAACCCGACGCCCATCGCCTTTGCCGAGGTCTACCTGGCGCTGCAAAACGGCACGGTCGATGCACAGGAAAACCCGCTTCCCACGATCGAGGCCAAAAGGTTTTACGAAGTCCAGAAATACATCACCCTGACCGGCCACATCACCGAATCGCTGATCACGGCCGTGTCGGGCTCGGTCTGGACCAAACTCAATGAGGCCGACAGGAAAATCTTTGACCAGGTGCTCTGGGAAGCATCAAGCCGCGCCAGCCAGGACATCGTCGATGCCGAAAACCGCCTGGTCGCCGAGTTTGAGAAGAAAGGCAAAACCGTCAACAAGGTAGACCGTGCGCCTTTTGCCGCAGCGGTCTTGCCCTCGCTGACCGCAGCCGATGCCCCCTGGCCCAAGAGCCTGTACGAGCGCATTCAGGCCATCAAGTAAGTTCCAGCCAACACCACCAGACAACACACAGGAGACATCATGAAACGCCGTTCCCTTCTTCACTCTGCCATTGCCGGCGCCATCCTGCCGGCGCTTGCGCTCCCCGTGTGGGCGCAAGACAAGTGGCCCAGCAAGCCCATCACCTTCATCGTGCCTTTTCCTGCGGGCGGGACCACCGACATCCTGGGCCGGCTGATTGGCCAAAAACTCGGGCCGGTACTCGGCACCACCATCGTGATTGACAACAAGGGCGGTGCTGGCGGTAGCGTCGGCTCGGAAGTCGCGTCCCGCGCACCGGCAGATGGCTACACGATGCTGGGCGGCACCGTCAGCTCGCACGCTATCAATGTGAGCCTTTACCCGAAACTGGGCTACGACCCGATCAAGTCTTTCTCTCCGGTGGCGCTCATCGGCACCAACCCGGTTGTGCTGGTGGTGGGAGCCAACAGCCCTTACAAAACGCTGCAGGACGTGCTGGCCGCCGCGAAGGCCAAACCCAAAACCATTTCGTCCGCATCGGCCGGCAGCGGCACGTCGCAGCATCTCTCGCTGGAACTGCTGGGCTTCAAGTCGGGCACCCAGTTCATCCATGTGCCCTACAAAGGCAGCGGCCCCGCCATCCAGGACGTGATCGGCGGACAGGTGGACATGATGTTCGACACCACGGTCGTAGCAGGTCCGCATATCCAGAGCGGCAAGGTGCGTGCGCTGGCGGTCACCTCCGCCAAGCGCCTGGAGTCCATGCCGAATGTGCCAACGGTGGCCGAATCCGTTCCCGGATTTGAGGTTGCCTCGTGGCAAGCCATTTTTGTGCCCACCGGCACCCCCAAGCCCATCATTGACAGGCTGCACGATGAAATCATGAAAATCACCGCGCAGCCCGAGATGCAGGAACGCCTCAAAGGGCTGGGCATGCAACCGTCCAGCATGACGATCGAGCAGGTCTCCGCCTTCCAGAAGGCCGAGGTCGAGAAATGGGCGCAAGTCATCAAGGCGGCCAACGTCAAGCTTGACTGAACATGCCGTTCGTACCCAGCCCTGCGCGGCTGCGCCTCGCCGTCATTGGTGCAGGGCTGGGCTCTGCACCTCACTTCCGAAGTCTTGAAGACCTGGCCAGTGAAGCAGACGTCGCATGGGTTTATGGGCGGAACGCCGAACGGCTGGCCGCTGTAGAAGTGCCTCAAGGGGCGCGCCGAACCACACGCCTGGAAGATATTCTGGAAGATGCCAGCGTGAAAGCCGTGCTGGTTCTTACGCCGCCCAATACCCATCTGGACCTCGTGCAGCAGGCAGCGCGCGCGGGCAAGCATGTGCTGGTCGAAAAGCCGCTCGAAATTGATTTGAACCGGGCCAATGCATTGGTTGAGGCTTGCGAAACTGCGGGGGTCATGCTGGCGGTGATGCTGCAGCACCGCATGCGCGACGCGGCCCTTGCCGTGGCGGCACTGCTGCGTGACGACGTTATGGGCCCGCTGGTCAGCGCCGCCGCGTCGATCCGGTGGTGGCGGCCGCAAAGTTATTACGATGAACCCGGCCGCGGCACCCTGGCGCGGGACGGCGGCGGCGTGCTGATCACGCAGGCCATTCATACGCTCGACCTGCTGCTCAGCTTCACCGGCATGCCGGCGCGCGTCACAGGAGTTGCCAGCACCAGCGCAGTGCATAGCATGGAGGCCGAAGACATGGCTGCCGCATTGCTGCACTACGGCAGTGGTGCGGTCGCTGTGGTTCAGGCCACTACGGCGGCCTACCCCGGTTTTCCCGAGCGCGTTGAACTCAACTTCACCCAGGGCACCGTGACGCTGGAAGGCGGTGAAATGCAGGCGGTTTTTTCCAGCGGAAAGACGCTGACCGCCGGTGCACGCCAGGCCTCCGGCGGTGGCGCCAACCCCATGGCCTTCGACCATGCCGCTCATCGCGCCGTGCTGCAGGATTTCATTCGCTCTGTCCAGAATGGATGCGCACCCGCCGTGACGGGGCGCTCCGCACTTGGGGTGCAACAGGTGATTGAAGCGATCATGGAGTCCTCCAGAACAGGCAGCGCTGTAGCACTTCATCCGGCAACACGGATCCCCGTGATGTAGGTAAAAATAATGTGCTTTGACGCCACCCGGTGATCCTGCCAGCGCATTGCGGTGTTCGCCACATCAGGGTTTTCCAAGGCACAAACATGCCCCAGTCCAACTGCAGCGGGCGTGGACAGCTATAAAACTCGTAGCAGTCAGCAATTTGCGTTATATTTGGCCCCAAGCTTTCGAAGCTTTCTGCTTAACAACCCCCTGTGACCAAACTGTGACCCGAGGAGATAACCTGATGAGTGCCAAAGAAAATGCAGCGGTAGGCCAATTGCTTGAACTGCTGGAAGCACGCTACGCACTGCGCGTGCTGTGGGCCCTGAAAGACGGCCATCCCCAGACATTCCGCCTCCTGCAAGACAGCATCGGCAGCATCACACCCAACACCCTCAATACCCGCATCAAGGAATTGCGCGCAGCCGGCCTGCTTGGCCATGGCAGCGATGGCTACACGGTCACCACGCTGGGCGCCGACCTGCTCAAGCGCCTGAACGACCTGCAGGCATTTGCCGGCAAGTGGGCCGTCAGCCAGACCAAGAAAAAGTAAATTACCTGGCCAGCCTGGCCCGAAAAAAAGCGACCTTCAAGGTCGCTTTTTTGTTGCGCTGTTTTACCGATCAACAGGCATTCATCAGGTATTCATCCATGCACTTCCCGGCGCCCTAATCCACTGCAGCGCCGGAACGCTTCACCGCGTCACCCCACAAGGTCATGCTGCCAGCAATATGCCTGGCCAGTTCCTCGGGGGTGCCCGGCGCCACCTCGGCACCACGCGACTGTAGCTGTGCGCGCAACTCCGGATCCGCCAGGGCTTTGTGGATCGCTTCGTTGAGACGATTGATGATGGGCCTGGGCGTTCCGGCCGGAACAAAAATCGCGTCCCACGCGCTCACATCAAATCCGGGCAAGCCCGACTCCGCGATGGTGGGTAGATCCGGCCAGCCCGCCACGCGTGTGGCTGTCGTCACCGCCAATGGTTTGACACGTCCGCTTTTCACCTGGGGTGCGGCATTCGGCATGACCTCGATCATCATGTCGACCTGCCCGCCCATCAGGTCCGTCATGGCCTGTGCGCCGCCGCGGTAAGGTATGTGCACCACCGCCAGGCCCGCGCGCGATTTGTAGATTTCTCCGGCCAGGTGGGACGTGGTGCCATTGCCGGCGGAGCCAAAGGTGTATTTTCCCGGATTGGCCTTGAGCAGCTTGGTGAGTTCCGCCATGGAGTTGACCTGCAGCGTGGGCCGCACCACCACCATGGCGGCGATGCGGGTGAGCTGGGTCACGGGCTCGAAGTCGCGAGACGGGTTGAAGCCGGGTGACCTGTAGATCGCATGGTTGATGGCATGTGTGCCGTTGGTGCCGTATAGCAAGGTGTAGCCATCGGCCGGCGCCTTGGCCGCTGTTGCACTGCCCACGTTTCCGCCGGCGCCGCCCAGGTTTTCGACCACGATGGGCTGACCGAGCTCTTTGGCCGCGCGCAGCATGACCAGTCGGGCCAACGTGTCGCCACCACCGCCTGCCGGAAAAGGAACGATGAGCTTGACGGGCTTGCCGGGATACGCTGCAGCCGGCTGGGCATATGCCACTGTCAAGCCGTTGAAGACAAGTGAGGCCGCACAAGCCGCAGTCAGCTGGACTGCCGTGCGGGCAAACTTGCGCAAGCGATTGAAGCGGGGCAGGTTCTTCATGGGTGTCTCCTGAGGCTCGCCGCCGTCACCGGCGCATTGAATGGTTCATGCAGGCGAAAAATACTTAGTCCTCTTATTTTATTGCACGCAATAATTGGTATATCACCCTCATAAACCCTAATAAATCAAGATACTGCATGCAATAATTCAGCCAATTTCGTCGTTCGTCCATTTACCCCCAGGGCCTATGTCTTCCCAGATTGAATACACCACGCAGACGTTGAGGCAAAGAATCCTCAGCGGCCAAGCGGCCCCGGGCGAACGAATGGTGGAGCTTGAGCTGTCCGCCCAATTGGCGGTTTCGCGCACACCGATCCGTATTGCGCTCGGCGAGCTGGAAAAGGAAGGCCTGCTGGAACGCCTGCCGACACGCGGCTTTCGCGTCAGGCAATTCAGCGTTGACGAAATTGCCAATGCAGTCGACGTGCGGGGCGTACTGGAAGGCATGGCGGCCCGGCAGGCGGCCGAGCGCGGCATTACGCCCGAAACCCGGGAGGCCCTGCAGGCCTGCGTCGAAGAAGGCAGGCTGCTACTGGAGCAAGCACAGGCCGCCTGCCACGTGATTGACGCGGCCCGCTGGGTACCGATGAACGCCCGTTTTCATGGCGCCCTGGCGCACGCCGCAGGCAACAGCACATTGACCTCCGCACTGGCCCATGTCAGCAAAACCCCGATGGCCGGCGCCGGTGCGCTCAGCCTGAACGGCGCCCTGCCCCTGCTCGAATACGGGTTCATCCAGCGCGCACAAACCGACCACGAAGATGTGCTGGCCGCACTGCTGGCCGGTGAAGGGGCGCGCGCCGAAGCCCTGATGCGCGAGCATGCCCACCGCAGCCGTGACAACAAGCGCGAACTCATGACGCGCATGCAGAAACCGGCAGCGCCTTGAGGCTTTTTTTACCGCCTCACCAGAGTTTTCGACGATTTGGCCTCCAGCTCAATGTGGGCGTGCGCAAGCAGCTATCAATAACATAGCATAAGGCCTGCATTCGGGCGCCATTCGATGGACAGCCAGAACCAGCCCCGCTAGCCGGGAACATGGGTGGCCAGCCACTACAATTCAGGCCACGAACCAGTTCCTACGGCTGGGGCACACCGGTCCACATAGGGACGGCAGGGCCCCCAACCGCGCTGGGCCCCAGGCCGCGCACCCGCAGCCAAACTATCTGGACCAAAAACGAAGCCCCTGTCTTGAAAAGGGCTTTGCCATCCCCAGCTGGAAACATTACCAGCTTCAACCCTGTCTTCGAGCATGTCTGACAATACACAACCCGAACAAAATCAACCACTTAGCGGTGAGCCCAGCCCTGAAGAACTGGAAGCGGCACAGGCCGCCAACGAGTTTGACGCGCTGACGGTCGCACAAGCCGAAGTCGCCACGCTGCAGGCCAAAAACACCGAGCTGGCCGACAGCTACCTGCGCGCCAAGGCTGAGACAGAAAACGCCCGCCGCCGCGCGGATGAAGAAGTCGCCAAGGCGCGTAAATACGCCCTGGAAAGCTTTGCCGAAAGCCTGCTGCCGGTGGCAGACAGCCTGGAAGCCGGACTCGCCATCAAGGACGTCACGCCCGAGCAGATCCGCGAAGGCGCCGAAGCCACACTCAAGCAGCTGAAAAGTGCACTCGAGCGCAACAAGGTGGTCGCCATCGACCCGGCTCCTCGCACCAAATTCGACCCGACCCAGCACCAGGCCATCAGCATGGTCCCGGCGGACCAGGAAGCCAACACCGTGGTCAACGTGCTGCAAAAAGGCTACCTGATCGCCGAGCGCGTGCTGCGCCCCGCTTTGGTCACGGTGGCAGCCCCCAAGTAAAACCCCCTTTAAAAACCTTGAAAACTTTGTTGAAGCCCTTGAAGCCGCACAACTTACCCACAAGTTATCAACATAGTTAATCCACACAGCGGCTGCGGCCTCAAACGCCCCGGCCACCCCACCTTCAATCTTTAACGAATCAAAAAAGCAGGAGTAAATCATCATGGGAAGAATCATCGGCATTGACCTCGGCACCACCAACAGCTGCGTGTCCGTCATGGAGGGCAACACCCCCCGCGTGATCGAGAACTCGGAAGGCGTGCGCACCACCCCTTCCATCGTCGCCTACCAGGAAGACGGCGAAGTGCTGGTTGGCGCATCGGCCAAGCGCCAGGCCGTGACCAACCCCAAGAACACCCTGTACGCCGTCAAGCGTTTGATCGGCCGCAAGTTCAGCGAGAAAGAAGTCCAGAAGGACATCGCGCTGATGCCTTATTCCATCGTGGCCGCCGACAACGGCGACGCCTGGGTGGAAGTGCGCGGCAAGAAGCTGTCGGCCCAGCAAGTCAGCGCCGACATCCTGCGCAAAATGAAGAAAACCGCCGAAGACTACCTCGGCGAGCCGGTCACCGAGGCCGTGATCACGGTGCCTGCGTACTTCAATGACGCACAGCGCCAGGCCACCAAAGACGCCGGCCGCATCGCCGGCCTTGAAGTCAAGCGCATCATCAACGAACCCACCGCAGCGGCTCTCGCCTTCGGCCTGGACAAGCAGGAAAAGGGCGACCGCAAGATCGCCGTGTATGACCTGGGCGGCGGCACCTTCGACATCTCCATCATCGAAATCGCCGACGTCGACGGTGAAAAGCAGTTTGAAGTGCTGTCCACCAACGGCGACACCTTCCTGGGCGGCGAAGACTTCGACCAGCGCGTGATCGACTATATCGTGGCCGAGTTCAAGAAAGACAGCGGCATCGACCTGTCGAAGGACGTCGTGGCCCTGCAGCGCCTGAAAGACTCGGCTGAAAAGGCCAAGATCGAGCTGTCCAACAGCCCAGCCACCGAAGTCAACATTCCTTACATCGCGCACGACCCGGCTACCGGCCCCAAGCACTTGCTGGTCAAGCTGACCCGCGCCAAGCTCGAAAGCCTGGTTGACGAACTCATCGAGCGCACGATTGCGCCTTGCCGCATCGCCATGAAGGATGCCGGCGTCAGCGCGGCCGACATCCATGACGTGATTCTGGTCGGCGGCCAGACCCGCATGCCCAAGGTGCAGGAAAAGGTCAAAGAGCTCTTCGGCAAGGAACCCCGCAAGGACGTGAACCCCGACGAAGCGGTTGCCGTCGGCGCAGCGATTCAAGGCCAGGTCCTCTCCGGCGATCGCACCGACGTGCTGTTGCTGGACGTTACCCCGCTGTCCCTCGGTATCGAAACCATGGGCGGCGTGATGACCAAGATGATCAAGAAGAACACGACCATCCCGACCAAGTTCGCACAGACCTTCTCGACCGCTGAAGACAACCAGCCGGCCGTGACGATCAAGGTGTTCCAGGGCGAACGCGAAATCGCTTCGGGCAACAAGGGCCTGGGCGAGTTCAACCTCGAGGGCATTCCGCCGGCAGCACGCGGAACGCCGCAAATTGAAGTGTCTTTTGACATCGACGCCAACGGCATCCTGCACGTCGGCGCCAAAGACAAGGGCACCGGCAAGGAAAACAAGATCACCATCAAGGCCAACTCAGGTTTGTCTGAAGCTGAAATCCAGCAGATGGTGAAAGACGCCGAGCTGAACGCCGAAGAAGACAAGAAAAAAGTCGAGTTCGTCACCGCCAAGAACAACGCTGAAGCCATGGTGCACAGCGTGAAAAAATCGCTGGGTGAATACGGCGACAAGCTCGAAGCCGGCGAGAAGGAAAAGATCGAAGCCGCCATCAAGGACATGGAAGAAGCGCTCACTGGCGACGACAAGGCCGCCATCGACGCCAAGAACACGGCCCTGATGGAAGCCAGTCAGAAGCTCGGCGAAAAGATGTACGCCGACATGCAGGCATCGCAGGCGGCAGCCGGTGGTGACGCAGGCGCAGCGGGCGCCGCCCAGGCTGAAGCCAAGCCGGCCGACGACAATGTCGTGGACGCTGAAGTCAAGGAAGTCAAAAAGGGCTAAGCGCTTTTTTACAAAGCATCCCTGCATTGGCGCGATAACTGCATGCAAAAGCAGACGGCAAAGGCAGCCAGCAAAGGCGGAAAACCGGGAGCAATCCAGGATTTCCGCTTTTGCGTTTCCCGCTGACCCCCACAATAACGATTCCTGACTGACCTGCCATGGCCACCAAAAAAGACTATTACGACACGCTGGGCGTTGCCAAAAACGCCAGCGATGAAGACATCAAGAAGGCATATCGCAAACTCGCGATGAAGCACCACCCCGACCGCAACCAGGGGGATGCGTCCAAGGTTGCCGAAGAAAAATTCAAGGAGGCCAAAGAAGCCTACGAGATGCTTTCCGACGAGAACAAGCGCGCGGCCTACGACCAGTATGGCCACGCCGGTGTAGACCCCAACATGCGCGGCGGCCCCGGCGCAGAAGGCTTTGGCGGCTTTGCCGAGGCCTTTGGCGACATCTTCGGCGACGTGTTTGGCGGCCAGCGCGGCGGGGCACAACGTGGCGGCGGCCGGCAGGTTTACCGTGGCGGCGACTTGAGCTACGCCATGGAAATCACGCTCGAAGAAGCCGCTAACGGCAAGGACGCACAGATTCGCATTCCGAGCTGGGACGACTGCAATACCTGCCACGGCAGCGGCGCCAAGCCCGGCACCAAGGTGGTGACCTGCACCACCTGCCATGGCCACGGCGTGGTGCAGATGCGGCAGGGTTTCTTCAGCGTGCAGCAAACCTGCCCCCAGTGCAAAGGCACGGGCAAGCTGATTCCCGAGCCTTGCATCACCTGCCACGGCGTGGGCAAGACCAAGAACAACAAGACACTCGAGGTCAAAATTCCCGCGGGCATCGACGACGGCATGCGCATCCGCTCGACCGGCAACGGCGAGCCGGGGACCAATGGCGGCCCGCCCGGCGACCTCTATATCGAGATCCGCCTGAAGAAGCACGACATCTTCGAGCGCGACGGCGACGACCTGCACTGCGCCGTGCCCATCAGTTTCACCACCGCCGCACTGGGCGGGGAAATTGAAGTGCCGACACTCGCCGGCAAAGCGGCCATCGACATTCCCGAAGGCACCCAGGCGAGCAAGCAGTTCCGCCTGCGCGGCAAGGGCATCAAGGGCGTGCGCTCCAGTTATCCGGGTGACCTGTATTGCCACATCACAGTGGAAACACCGGTCAAGCTGACCGAGCACCAGCGCAAGCTGCTCAAGGAGCTGGACGAGTCGCTGAAAAAAGGCGGCGCCAAGCATTCACCCAGCGAGGAAGGCTGGGCCGACAAGCTCAAGAGTTTCTTCAGCGCCTGATCCCTGCGCCCCAAAATGCCGGACCTGCTCCGGCATTTTTTATGGCCGACCGCTACACACTGTCACACGCCTGTCGTGATCAGACACATACGATCAGCCCTTTAACTCCGGAAACACCCATGACCGTATCGACCCGCCAGGCCGTAAAACAAGGTAGCCTGCTCGCCCTTATTTGCAGCAGCGTACTACTCACCGCTTGCTCCTCCTCAGGCACAACATCACAAGCAGGCCTGCCCACCCTTGACGGCAAGGCGCCACTGGTCATCGCCCACCGCGGCGCTTCCGGTTATGTGCCGGAAGAAACGATGGAAGCCTATGTGCGGGCGATCGAACTCGGCGCCGACGTGATCGAGATGGACCTGGTCGTGACCAGGGACGGTGTGCTGGTCACCCGTCACGACCCCAACCTGGCGATCAGCACCGACGTGGCCAAACATCCGGAGTTCGCTTCACGCAAGAAGACCATCCAGGTCGACGGCGAAACGCAGACCGGCTGGTTCAGCAACGACTTCACACTGGCCGAGATTCGCACTCTGGGCGCGATCTCGACCGACGCCGAGCGCCCGCAGCAGTTCAATGGCCAGTACAAAATCCCCACCCTCCAGGAAGTGGTGGACATGGCCAAAGCCCAGTCCGCGAAAACCGGCCGCACGATTGCGATCTACCCGGAAACCAAGAACCCGACCTACTTCCGGGAACTCGGCCTGCCGATGGAAGACAAGCTGATTGCCATCATCAACGCCGCCGGATGGAACAGCAAGACCGCGCCCATCTATGTGCAGTCGTTTGAACCCGGCAGCCTGAAGTACATGAAGAGCAAGGGCCTCAATACGAAACTGATCCAGCTCGTCGACGGCGACGGCATTGACCCGAAAACCGGCCGCGTGACCTTTGCCGTGCCGAGCGACCGCCCTTACGACTGGACCAAGGCCGGCGACAAGCGTTTCTTCAGCGCCATGGTCACACCAGCGGGCCTGGCCGAGATCAAGACCTACGCCGATGGCATCGGCCCCTGGAAGCGCTACATCATCAGCACCAAGGGCACCTTCGGCGCCGACGGCAAGCAGGTCGACATCAACCGCGACGGCAAGCTCAACGACGCGGACTCCACCTCGCAGCCAGCCACCAGCTTCGTCGCCGATGCGCACAAAGCAGGCCTGTTCGTTCATCCCTTCACCTTCCGTAACGAGTCGCGCCGCCTGGCCAGCGACTACCAGGGCGATGCCAAGGCCGAGTACCTGGCCTTTTACCGCACAGGCGTTGACGGCGTGTTCACCGACTTCACCGACACCGCCATCGCCGCCCGGACGCAGTATCTGAAAGAAACCGGCCGCTGAGCAAGCCGTGGCGGGTATCACTCGCCAGACCTCAATGCTATGAAATTAATAGCCGCTTGCGCTCATGTTTAATGGGCCAGGCAGCTTTTTCATTTACAGAGAAGGCCATGAAGGCTCTGCTCCCACAATGCGCGGCATACTCCAGCCTTAGGGTCGGCGACACAGCCCGGGTGCATGGCCCAGCTTTTCTCAAAATGAAACATCGGGCCCATGAAGATACGGCTTCAGGGGAGACTCAGCGACGGTGACTGGCTTATAGTGACCTACGCACGGAACCTCATCCCCACTCACTTCAAGCGCAAGCCAACACACCATGAAAACCAAAGCCGCCGTTGCCTGGAAATCAGGCCAGCCCCTGACCATTGAAACCGTGGACCTGCAAGGCCCGAAGTTCGGAGAGGTGCTCGTCGAGATCAAGGCCACCGGCATCTGCCATACCGATTACTACACGCTCTCGGGCGCCGACCCGGAAGGCATCTTCCCAGCCATCCTCGGCCACGAAGGCGCGGGCATTGTGGTTGACGTCGGCCCCGGCGTGACAACGCTCAAAAAAGGCGACCACGTCATCCCGCTCTACACGCCCGAGTGCCGGCAATGCAAGTTCTGTCTTTCGCGCAAAACCAACCTGTGCCAGCTGATTCGCGGCACGCAGGGCAAGGGCCTGATGCCCGACGCCACCAGCCGCTTCAGCCTGGACGGCAAACCCATCTTTCACTACATGGGCACCAGCACGTTCAGCAACTACACCGTCGCCCCTGAAATTTCGCTGGCCAAAATCCGCGAAGACGCACCCTTTGACAAGGTCTGCTACATCGGCTGCGGTGTGACCACCGGCATTGGCGCGGTGCTCTTTACCGCCAAGGTCGAGGCTGGCGCCAACGTCGTGGTGTTCGGCCTGGGCGGTATTGGCCTCAATGTGATTCAGGGCGCGAAGATGGTGGGTGCCGACAAGATCATCGGTGTGGACATTAACCCCGCGCGGCAGGAGATGGCCCGCAAATTCGGCATGACGCACTTCATCAACCCCAAGGATACGGAGAACGTCGTCGACGCCATCGTTCAGCTGACCGACGGCGGCGCGGATTACAGCTTTGAATGCATAGGCAACACCAAGGTGATGCGCCAGGCGCTGGAATGCACGCACAAGGGCTGGGGCCGCAGCATCATCATCGGCGTGGCCGAGGCCGGCGCCGAGATCAGCACCCGGCCCTTCCAGCTGGTGACCGGCCGCAAATGGGAAGGATCGGCCTTCGGCGGCGCGCGCGGCCGTACTGATGTGCCCAAAATCGTCGACTGGTACATGGAGGGCAAGATCAATATCGACGACCTGATCACGCACACCATGCCGCTGGAGGACATCAACAAAGGTTTTGATTTGATGAAGTCCGGTGAGTCCATCCGCGGTGTGGTCCTGTACTAAGCGACATGACAACACCCCTCGAACTCCTCAGCGAACACGGCTGCTTCGGCGGCGTACAACGCTTCTACCAGCACGACTCGCGCGAGGTCGGCCTGCCGATGAAGTTTTCGGTCTTCCTGCCGCCGCAAGCCATGGCTGGGGAGAAGGTGCCGGCGTTGATCTACCTGGCGGGCCTGACCTGTAACGAAGAAACTTTCATGATCAAAGCCGGTGCGCAGCGCGTAGCCGCCGAGCTGGGCCTGGCGCTGATCGCGCCTGACACCAGCCCGCGCGGCGCAAAGATTCCGGGCGAGACCGACAGCTGGGATTTCGGCCGCGGCGCGGGCTTCTATCTTGATGCGACACAGGCGCCGTGGTCACAGCACTACCGCATGGAAAGCTACATCACGGCAGAGCTGCTGCCACTGCTGACGAGCGCCTTGCCGCTGGACGCCAGTCGCATCGGCATCTTCGGCCACTCGATGGGCGGCCATGGCGCGTTGACGCTGGCACTCCGGCATCCGGATCTCTTTCAATCAGTCTCGGCGTTTGCACCTATCTGCACGCCCAGCCAGTGTCCCTGGGGCCGCAAGGCGTTTACCGGCTACCTCGGTAGCGATGAATCAAACTGGGTTGAGCATGACGCCACCGCCTTGATGAACCTGATGCCCGCAGCGCCCTACCCTGGTGGCATGCGCATAGACCAGGGGCTGGACGACAAATTCCTTGCCGAGCAGTTGTACCCCGAGCTGTTTGAAGCCGCCTGCGTCAAAGCGGGCCAGCCACTGGCGCTGCATCGCCATGCGGGCTATGACCACGGCTACTATTTCATCGCGACCTTTATGGCCGAACACCTGCGGCACCATGCGCGGCAGCTGGGTTTGACCACCGCCACTTGAGGCGCGCATAAGTCCGCCCTAAGGTGGGGCAAATACAATGCAGCGCTATGCCGCTGCAACCGCCATCCGGGTCCAGACCCCTTTCCTCTCCTGACCAACACCGTCGAGGCATGCGGCCGCTGTGGCTGGTGGTCATTGCAAGCCTCTGGATCGCGACCGTGTGCAATGTGGCCTTGTGGCGCGAGCTGGCCCGCCTGCCGGGCCTTACCGGGGGCCAGGCGGTGGTAATAAGCATCGCCTTGGCGCTGGTGATTGCGCTGGCGACCATCGCGCTGCTCAGCGTGCTGGCCTGGCGCTGGACACTCAAGCCCGCCATCACTGTCTTTCTGCTGTCGGCCGCTTTCGGTGCCTATTTCATGGTGACTTATGGCGTGGTCATCGACAAGACCATGATGATCAACACGCTGCAGACTGATGTGCGCGAAACACGCGACCTGCTGAACTGGCGACTGATGGCCGCGGTGATGGTGCTGGCGGTCCTGCCGATGATCTTTTTGTGGCGGCAGAAGGTCAGACGTGCAGGCGCAGTGCGACAGATGCTCACCAACGCAGCCACGCTGACCGGAGCGTGCGTGCTGCTGGTGTTAGTGGTGTTCCTGTTTTTCCAGAGCATTGCCTCCGTCATGCGCAACTACACGCATGTGCGCTACCTGATCAACCCACTCAACTCCTTCTACGCGCTGGGCTCCATCGCGGCAAAGCCCTTTCAGCGTGATGAATCCATCGTGTTGCCCCTGGGTGAAGACGCCAAACTCGGGGCAAGCTATGCAGCGCAAACCAAACCGCCGCTGTTGCTGCTGGTTCTGGGCGAGACGGCGCGCAGCGCCAACTTTTCGCTCAACGGCTACGGCCGGCCCACCAACCCGCTGCTCGCAAATGAGAACGTCGTGAGCCTGCGCAACGCATGGTCGTGCGGCACCAGCACGGCTGCGTCGGTGCCCTGCATGTTCTCCAATTTCGGGCGCGAAGCCTATGACTCGCGGCCGGCCAATTACGAAGGCATGCTGGACGTGCTGCAGCGCGCGGGCCTTGCCGTGCTGTGGATAGACAACCAGTCTGGCTGCAAGGGCGTGTGCGACCGTGTGCCCAACGTGAACACCATACAGCTCAAAGTACCGGGCCTGTGCGACAGCGGCGAATGTTTTGACGAAGTGATGCTGCACGGCATTGACGAACGCATTGCCGCGCTGCCGGCCGAGCGCCGCGCCAAGGGCGTGGTGGTCGTGATGCACCAGATGGGTGGCCACGGCCCGGCGTATTACAAGCGCTCGCCCCAAGCCGTCAAAAAATTCCTGCCCGAGTGCACCGACAACGCGCTGCAAAGCTGCAGCCGCGAAGGCCTGCTCAATGCCTATGACAACAGCATCGTCTACACCGACAAATTGCTGGCGTCTTCCATCCAGTGGCTCAAGGCACAAGAGGCGCGCAGCGCGCCTGCCCTGCTCTACCTCGCCGACCACGGAGAGTCGCTGGGTGAGAACAACCTCTACCTGCACGGCATGCCCTACGGCATTGCGCCTGAAGTGCAAAAGCGCGTGCCGTGGATCACCTGGCTCTCACCCGCATTCGAGCAGCGCAACAAGCTGACGACGGCATGCCTGAAGGAGCAACTGGACGCCATGGTGAGCCACGACAATTACTTCCACTCGGTGCTCGGCCTGATGAATGTGCAGACCAGCGTCTACAAGCCTGCGCTCGACATCTACGCGCATTGCGTCAAGCCCTGAATCCGCGCTCAGGGTCCGTGAAGCATCCGGATGCGCCGTAGGGCTTTTGGCGCCTTCCATCCACCAATGTGACGACAGATTTATATTCACTTTTCATCTCAATAGCAACTCTCTTATGCAAGGGCTGAATATGAATATTCGCAAGGCTGTCGCCTCCACCGTCGCTTCCACACTTCTTTTGACACTCGCGCTCAGCGCCAGCGCAGCCGACCTGCTCGACACCGTCAAGCAGCGCGGCACGCTCAAAGTGGCGCTCGAAGGCACCTACCCGCCGTTCAACTACAAAGAGGGCGGCCAGCTCGCCGGCTTTGAAGTGGAACTGGCCAATGCGCTGGCGCAAAAGCTGGGCGTCAAAGCCGAGTTCTCCACCAGCGAATGGAGTGCCATCCTGGCAGGCCTGCAGGCCGGCAAGTACGACGTGGTGATCAACCAGGTCGGCATCACCGACAAGCGCAAGGAGACCTTTGACTTCTCCGAGCCCTACACCATCTCTGCACCGCAACTGATCATCCGCAAGGATGAAAAGCGCGAGTTCAAGACGTTGGCCGACCTCAAGGGCAAAAAGCTCGGCCTGGGCCAGGGCACCAACTACGCCGACATCGCCAAAAAAGTCGGCGGCATTGACGTGAAGACCTATCCCGGCGCGCAAGAGTATTTGCAAGACCTGGCTTTGGGCCGCATTGACGCCGCGCTCAACGACAGCCTGCTGATTCCCTACATCGTCAAACAAACCAAGCTGCCGCTCAAGCCCGGTGCGCCCGTGGGCGACCTTGAAAAATCCGGCATTCCCTTCGTCAAGAACAACCCGAAGTTCAAGGCCGCCATCGACAAGGCGCTGGCCGACCTGCAGGCCGACGGCAGCTTCGCGAAGATATCCACCAAGTGGTTTGACCGCGACGTGAGCAAGCCGCCTGTCGCCGTGAAATAACCGAAGTAACATTCGATCAGCCGCGCGCCGCTTTCCGGCAGGCGCCCTGAAGCAACCCCGGCTCACTGCCGGGGTTTTTATTTGTGGAGACTCCCATGGATTTGTCTGGCTTGACCCAGTTGCTGCGCGATGCCCTGCCACTGATGCTCAAAGGCGCGGCGTGGACGCTGCTGCTGGCGGTGGCATCTGTATTCTTCGGTGCCATCATCGGTACCATCGTGGCCGTGACGCGACTGGCGAAGGTGCCTGGGCTTTCGCAGTTTGCAACGCTGTACGTCAGCTGCATGCGCGGCACGCCGCTGCTGGTGCAGCTCTTCGTCATTTACTTCGGCCTGCCTAGCATCGGCATCCAGTTCGACCCGATCAGCGCGGGCATCCTGGGCCTGAGCCTGAACGTGGGAGCCTACCTGTCGGAAACCATTCGCGGCGCGATCAACGGTGTGGAACACGGGCAGTGGAACGCCGCCCGCAGCCTGGGCCTCACACAAGCGCAAACACTGCGCTATGTGATCGGCCCGCAGGCCCTGCGTCTGGCGGTGCCCAGTCTCTCCAACAGCCTGATCAGCCTGATCAAGGACACCTCGCTGGTGTCGGTGATTGCCGTGGGCGAGCTGATGCTGGCGACCAAGGAAGTGATTGCCACGACCTTCCAGCCCTTTCCGCTGTACCTGGCGGCGGCGGGCATTTACTGGGCCATGAGCGCCTCGTTTGAAACGCTGCAGAAAAAGCTTGAAGTGAGGCTGAACCGCAGTTATCTGCGTTAGGGCCGGCTCTCGGTTGGCCGATCAGTTATCGCTGATCAAACCGCTTTGCAGCGCTTGCTCGGTATTCGCAAAAATCGCCATCGCGGTCAGCATGCGCCGAAAGCCAAGCTTGCGGTAAAACGGTTCCTTGCCGGCCACCGCGTAGAGGATGATTTTTTTGTGACCGCTGGAAAGCCGCACCAGCGCCGCGACCATGTCCTTGCCCATGCCGGAGCCCTGCCGGTCCGGCGCTACCGCGATGTCGCAGATATAAGAGCAATCCTTGCCGTCCGCCACCGCACGGCCGGCGGCAATCAGCTTGCCGGCGTCGTACACAAAACACTTGAACATGCTGTTGATGAATACGACCTGCAGGTCGGCCGGCTTCTTGTCGCCCAGTGGGGCCATCCGGTAAAGGTTCGACAGTTCTTCCCAGTCTGCGGCGACCATGCCTTCCGATGAATATTTCCACTCGAGTGCCAAGGTGAGCTCCTTTGATTGTCAAACGGCGTGAGGTGCGACGCACAGGCTTCCGGGACTATAGCCCCCGCGCTGAATTGACAGCGGGCCCTCTTAAAACAGCCTACCCTGCCCCTCGGACCCCGCAGCCGCTGGCGGCCGGAACCGGCTCAAATCCAGCTCAATGCGCTGGCGGTTAAAGCCAATCCGGTTGCAGGCTTTCTCAAAACGCTGCTTGATGAGTTCGGCCCACAGGCCGTGGCCTTTCATGCGCGTGGCGAAGTCGCTGTCGTAGTCCTTGCCGCCACGCATTTCGTGGATGCGCGCCATGATGCGCGCGGCGCGCTGCGGGTAGTGCAGCTCCAGCCACTCCTTGAAGATGGGTGCCACTTCCCAGGGCAGACGGATCACGGTATAGAACGCGCTGCGCGCACCGGCCTCCCAGGCGGCCTCCAGCACATGCTCCATGTCGTCGTTCACAAATGGGATTTGCGGCGCCACACTGACGCCGACGGGAACGCCGTGCTCTGCCAGCGTGCGGATGGTGCGCAGGCGCCGGTGCGGTGCGGCCGCGCGCGGCTCCAGCTTGCGCGCGAGTTCGCCGTCGAGCGTGGTGATGGTCACGTAGGCGGCGGCCAGCTTGTCAGCAGCCAGCGGCGCCAGCAGGTCCAGGTCGCGCTCCACGCCGCTGGATTTGGTGATCAAAGAGAACGGGTGCCGCACTTCCTGCATCACCTCGATGATGCTGCGCGTCAGTCGCAGCTCGCGCTCGGCGGGCTGGTAGCAGTCTGTGGCCGAGCCGATGTTAAGCAGCTTGGGAACATAGCTGCGTTTGCGCAGGTCGGCGCGCAGCACCTCGGCAATATTGCGCTTGGCGATGATCTTCGTTTCAAAGTCCAGCCCCGGCGAAAGATTGAGGTAGCTGTGTGTGGGCCGCGCATAACAGTACACACAGCCATGCTCACAGCCCCGGTAGGGATTGATGCTGTAGTCAAAAAAGATATCGGGCGAATCGTTGCCGACAATGGCGCTGCGCGCTTCTTCCATCGTGACCGTGGTTTCGATCCGGGGCGCCTCGCCCGCCGCGCCTTCTTCCAGCGTACCCCAGCCGTCGTCCCATGCGTTGCGCACGTCTTTTTCAAACCGGTGCGGCATGCGCGTGGCAGTGCCTCGGCCCTTGATGGCGTGTAGCGGGATGATGGCGTCGGACATGGATTAATAAGATTTGGTGGGGGCAAGCGCAGTGCCCGGCAAGGTCGCAGAAAAATACTGTATATAAATACAGTATATTCAAACAAAAACCCTTTAGCAAATGTCTGCAACAGGGCCCGCAATAATGGGTTTAAAGCAGGAGACGTCCCATGGCACACGTACTGGTAAAACTCACCGGCGCGCCGCTGGCCGCCGTTAAACAGCAGCTGGAAAAGGACGCGGACGAACATGCGAAGCAAGGCATGTATCTGAAGCATCTCTGGCAAAACGCGGAAGACGCGGCCGAGGTGTTTTTCCTGTTTCAGGTAAAAGACCTGGCGCATTGCCGGCAGCGCATGAAGCAGACGCATGCAAAAGCCCGAGAAGAAAACCCCGATGCACCGCTACCGGCCCTGACGTTTCTGGAGGATGCCTGAGCACTCATCCAATGCAGTCATTGATACGCCCCCTTTTTCATTTTTCCGTCCCTCTTCTCCCTTTCCGTTTCACCATGATCCAGCGCCCCGAAAACCTTTATGCCCGCTACCACGCCCATGTGTACTTCGGGCCCGGCACCGTTGAGCAGGCACGCGCCCTGTGCGAAAAGGCCGGTGCGCTTTTCGGGATTGCCGTGGGGCGGGTGCATGAACGAGAGGTGGGACCGCACCCGCGCTGGAGTTGCCAGCTGGCATTTGACCGCGCGGCGTTTGACAGCGTCATTCCCTGGCTCGAAGAACACCGCGACGGACTGGATGTGTTTGTGCACGGGCTCACCGGCGACGACCTGGCCGACCACACCACGCATGCTTCATGGCTGGGTGAGCCTGCGGCATTGAAGCTGGAGATGTTCAGGCAGTGAGCCTGGCTCCGGTTGAATGCTATTAATTCAATAGCTAGTTGCGCTTGTCCAGAAAGGCGAAGAGCTGCTTTTTAACGCAAATAAAAGCGACTCAGCCAGCGCGGCCGCAAAGGAATCGGCCGCGATTCCACCGACTGATACAGCACCCAGCCCGCCAGCAGCGACAGCAGGAAGGCCAGCAGCAGGCCCAGCACATTTGCCGCAAGCTGCGTGGGCCAGAAATGGCTCACGATGGCATTGACCAGCAGGCACACCGGAAAGTGGATGAGGAACACAGAGTAGGACATCTGGCCCAGCTGCACCAGCCGGCGCTGCTGCAGCCATCGCACCGGCCAGGACTGTGGCTGCAGCACCGCCAGCCCGACCAGGCCGAAGGCGGTGACCAGTGCCACCACCAGGCGCCCCCTGAAATCCAGCGCCAGGGCCAGCCCGCCCATCACCGCCAGGGTCACGAGCCAGAAGCTGCGCCGCGCGCCAAGGCGGTTTGAGGCCCAGAAGGCCAGCATGCCCAGGGCATAGGAGCCGCAAAAATAGAGGGCGGTGATATCAAAGGCCGGCAGGCGGTTGAAAAACAGCAGCGAAGCCAAGGCAACCAACAGGATGAGGCTCACGCCGAGTGGGGCCGAAACCGAAGTAGTGTGCGTTGCGTCGCCGTTGTGTGGCTGAAACTGGAACCGCCGGGCAAAGGCAAAGATGAGAACCGCCATGGCGTAGAGCTGGAAGTCGATGGCCACGTACCAGACACCGGCAGAAAGCGCGTCCTGCCCGAGCAGGTCCTGCAGCAACAGGACATGGGCGAGCAGCTGGTGCACCGTGGGAGCATCCGGCACCGAATGATGTGCGAACCAGGGCCTGACCAACGCGGCCACGAGCATGCTCACGGCCAGCGCCACCAGATAGGGTTTGACGAGTCGCCAGTAGCGGCGAAAAATCAGGGGGCCAGGTGCACCGAACACGGCCACGCCCTGTGGCGCGAGCGAGGCCGCCGCCAGAAAACCACTCACGACGAGGAACACCTGCACGGCCATGCGGCCGTAGTCGTAAAGCCAGTCCATCAAGGCCGGTGCAAACGGGTGCACCACATCCGACATCGGGCCGTAAAAAGCCAGGTGATGCAAAACAATGAGGACGCAGGCCAGCCCTTTGAGGGCATCCATGCCGGGAAAGCGTCGGGTCGCGGTGGTCAAGGCGGGTATTTCAGGCGCAGCGCTGCTCAAAGGTAGCGATGGCGCTTAAGCGCAGACCCGTTTGCGTGCCTGCTCGTACTCGCGCCTGAGCTGGTCCACAAAGGCCGCGGCGCTTTGGACCTTGCTGACAGAGCCAATGCCCTGGCCGCAGCCCCAGATGTCTTTCCAGGCCTTGGACTTGCTGCCTTCACCGCCGCCGAAGTTCATGGTCTTGACGTCGCCTTCGGGAAGGTTCTCGGGGTCCATGCCAGCAGCGCGAATCGACGGCGCGAGGTAGTTGCCGTGCACGCCGGTAAAAAGGCTGCTGTAAACGATGTCGTCTGAGTTCCCGTCAACGATGGCCTGCTTGTAGGCGTCGGCCGCGCGCGCTTCGTCCGTCGCGATGAACGCCGAACCGATATAGGCAAAGTCGGCGCCCATGGCCTGCGCAGCCAGAACCGCGCCGCCAGTGGAGATGGCGCCCGACAGCGCCAGAGGGCCGTCAAACCACTGGCGGATTTCCTGGATCAGCGCGAACGGGCTTTTGACGCCCGCATGGCCGCCCGCACCGGCGGCCACGGCGACCAGGCCGTCGGCGCCCTTTTCAATGGCCTTGCGCGCGAACTTGTTGTTGATGATGTCGTGCAGCACCACGCCGCCGTAGCTGTGGGCGGCAGCGTTGATGTCTTCGCGTGCACCCAGGCTGGTGATGTAGATGGGCACCTTGTACTTCACGCACATTTCCATGTCGTGCTCCAGGCGGTCGTTGGACTTGTGCACGATCTGGTTGATGGCAAAAGGCGCCGCCGGCTTGTCAGGGTTGGCCTTGTTGTGGGCTGCCAGTGCCTCGGTGATCTCGGCCAGCCACTCATCAAGCTGCGACGCAGGCCGAGCGTTGAGCGCGGGCATGGCGCCCACCACGCCGGCTTTGCACTGCGCGATGACCAGCTTGGGATTGCTGATGATGAAGAGCGGTGAACCGATGATGGGCAAAGGCAGCTTGTTCAATGCGCCGGGCAGTCTGGACATGGTGGCTCCGTTGTTATTCTGAATTCAAGAAAAAACATCCTGCAACCCTTTACTGACGGGCGCTAACAGCTATCAAATAAATAGCAGTGTGTACGGAGGTCAGAACGCGTCCAGCGCCAGCGCCGTGACGCTGTCTGCACCATCGACAATGCTGTCGCGCACGCCGGGCACCTTGGTCAGCAGGTGGTCAGCATAAAAACGTGCGGTGGTGATCTTGGCCTGCATGAAGGCGACGTCGATGCCTTGGGCGATTTGTTCTTGCGCCACCAGCAGCGAACGCGCCATCTGCCAGCCGGCCACCACATTGCCCGCGAGCATGAGGTAAGGCACGCTGCCGGCAAACACGGCGTTGGGGCTGGCTTTGGTGTTGCCGGCCACGAAATCCACCACATCGATGAATGCCAGGCGCGCGGCCTTCAGGCGCTTGGCCACGGCCAGCGCGTCAGCACTGCCCTGCTTGAGCAGCTCGCCTTCGGTTTTTTCGATCTGCGCGGCAATCGCCTTGGCCGTCTGGCCGCCATCGCGCGAAGTCTTGCGGCCAATCAGGTCGTTGGCCTGGATGGCGGTCGTGCCTTCGTAGATGGTCAGAATCTTGGCGTCGCGGTAGTACTGGGCGGCGCCGGTTTCTTCAATAAAGCCCATGCCGCCATGCACCTGCACACCCAGCGACGTCACTTCCAGGCTCATCTCGGTGCTGTAGCCCTTGACCAGTGGCACCATGAATTCGTAAAACGCCTGGTTCTGCTTGCGCACATCCGCATCGGGGTGGTGATGCGTTGCGTCATACGCCGCAGCAGCGACAGAAGCCATGGCGCGGCAGCCTTCGATGTAGGCTCGCATGGTCATCAGCATGCGCTTCACGTCCGGGTGGTGAATGATGGGCGCGCTGGCCTTGATGGAGCCGTCAACCGGTCGGCTTTGCACGCGGTCTTTGGAAAATTCCACGGCTTTCTGGTAGGCGCGTTCGGCAATCGCGATGCCTTGCATGCCCACGGCGTAGCGCGCCGAGTTCATCATGATGAACATGTACTCGAGGCCGCGGTTTTCTTCACCGACGATGTAGCCTACGGCGCCGCCATGGTCGCCGTACTGCAGCACGGCAGTGGGCGACGCCTTGATGCCCATCTTGTGCTCGATGCTCACGCAGTGCACGTCGTTGCGTGCACCGAGTGCGCCGTCTTTGCCGACCATGAACTTGGGCACGACAAAGAGGCTAATGCCCTTGACGCCTTCGGGCGCGCCGGTCACGCGGGCGAGCACCAGATGCACGATGTTCTCGGCCATGTCGTGCTCACCATAGGTGATGAAGATCTTGGTGCCGAAAACCTTGTACGTGCCGTCGGGCTGCGGCTCGGCACGGCTGCGCACCATGGCGAGGTCCGAACCAGCTTGCGGCTCGGTCAGGTTCATGGTGCCAGTCCACTGGCCGCTCACCAGCTTTTCAAGATAGACCGCCTTGAGGTCGTCGGAGCCGGCCGTGAGCAGGGCTTCAATGGCGCCGTCGCTGAGCAGCGGGCACAGCGCAAAACTCATGTTGGCGGAATTGAGCATTTCACCGCACGCTGCGCCTATGGTTTTGGGCAAACCCTGACCGCCAAAATCAGCCGGGTGCTGCAGCCCTTGCCAGCCGCCTTCGACGTATTGGCGGAAGGCCTCCTTGAAGCCAGGCGTGGTGGTGACTTCGCCGGATTGAAAGCTCGACGGATTGATGTCACCGTCACGGTTGAGCGGAGCCAGCACGCCCTCGTTGAACTTGGCGCATTCTTCGAGCACCGCTTGCGCGGTGTCGAAGCCGGCTTCTTCAAAGCCGGGGATTTGCGCGATCTGTTCGATGTTGGCCAGGTGTTTGATGTCAAACAGCATGTCCTTGAGGGGGGCCTTGTATGTCATGTTTTTGTCTCCGGAAAGTTGTCTTATGCCCGGCGAAGGCAGGGTAAAAATCGGTGCGCCGCCATGGCCTGTCGGCTTGGGATACCCCAGGCGAAATCGGGGTCTCAATTGCCAGGTGAACTCTTGAATCTAGGGCGAAAAATCACGAACTGGAGGTTCCACCAGTTTTTCGGATTTCCGCACGACATAACCGTTGTCCATCAAGGCATTGAGCCAGCCCGCTGCCATCAGGTCCACATGACCCGAATCCGGGGCCGAGGCGTAAAACGCATCCTGAAACTCCAGCATGGGCACGAGCTTCTTGCTGTACAGCGTCACGCGGTAACGGGTAGAACCCCTGCGGGCTTCATGGCCCTGGGAGGTGACGGTAGAGCCCATCGGAACAAACAGCAGCGTGTTGTAACCCTGGCCGGACCATTCGCCCAGCACGCCCCTGATATTGGAACGCTGGCCGAACGTGCCTGCGTACTTTGCGGGAACTCCGTTGAGCTGCATGAAGTCTGCGGCGTGCCCAACACTTTGGTTCATCAGGCGGTTGTCGAGTACACCCGAGAGCCTGTAGCCTTTGACCAGGTCCGGGTTTTGGTTGGCCCACTCGGGGGTCACAAAAACCAGGGCCAAAGACGTCACAGGCTCCTTGATGTCCGACTTGACGCTGACCTGTTCGACTTTGCGGTCAAGCCCCGCGCACGCAGCGAGGAGCAAGCCCGCCAGCATCAAGGCCATGCATGCGCCTCGCCTCATGCCGGATTGGCCGGGTTGCTGCTTGGCTTTCATGTCGCGCTGGCCTGAAACCGTATTACAGGGCTGCGACCAACTCGGGTACGGCAGTGAACAGGTCGGCCTCGAGACCATAGTCAGCGACGCTAAAGATAGGCGCTTCGGGATCCTTGTTGATCGCCACGATGACCTTGCTGTCTTTCATGCCGGCCAGATGCTGGATCGCACCGGAAATACCGGCGGCGATGTAGAGCTGCGGCGCGACAATCTTGCCGGTCTGGCCCACTTGCCAGTCATTGGGGGCGTAGCCTGCATCAACCGCTGCGCGCGATGCGCCGAGAGCTGCGCCCAGCTTGTCGGCCAGCGGCGTCAGCACTTCGTTGAATTTCTCGCTGGAGCCCATCGCGCGGCCACCGGAGACGATGATCTTGGCAGCCGTCAGCTCAGGGCGGTCGCTCTTGGCGATCTCGGAGCCCAGGAAGGTCGACTTGCCGCTGTCGGCAACGCCCGCGGGCGTTTCGATGGTTGCGGAGCCGCCCGTGGCGGCCGCGGCGTCAAAGCCGGTGGTGCGCACAGTGATGACTTTGGTCGCGTCCAGGCTTTGCACGATGGCGATCGCGTTACCGGCGTAGATGGGGCGCTCGAAGGTGTCGGCAGCATCGACCTTGGTGATGTCGGAGATCTGGCCGACGTCCAGCGTTGCGGCCACGCGGGGGGCGATGTTTTTGCCCGAAGCGGTGGCGGGAAACAGGATGTGCGAATAGGCGGAAGCGATGGCCAGCACCTGGGCGGCCATGTTTTCAGCCAGGCCGTGGGCGAAATGCTCGCCTTCGACGTGGATGACTTTGGCCACGCCGGCAATGGCGGCGGCGGCTTTGGCGGCGGCTTCGGCGCCCTTGCCGGCCACCAGCACGTGCACGTCGCCACCGCACTGGGCGGCAGCCGTCACGGTGTTAAGGGTCGCTGGCTTGATGGAATTGTTGTCGTGTTCTGCGATTACAAGTGCGGTCATTTCAATCAACTCCTTAGATGACTTTGGCTTCGTTCTTGAGCTTGTCCACCAGGGCGGCCACGTCGGCCACCTTGATGCCTGCGCTGCGCTTGGGCGGCTCGCTGACCTTCAGGGTCTTGATGCGCGGCTTGACGTCCACGCCGAGCTCTTCGGGCTTGAGGTTGTCGAGCTGCTTTTTCTTGGCCTTCATGATGTTGGGCAAGGTGACGTAGCGCGGTTCGTTCAGGCGCAGGTCGGTCGTGATGATCGCCGGCAGCGTGAGCGAGAGGGTTTCCAGGCCGCCGTCGACTTCGCGCGTGACCTTGGCGGTGCCGCCTTCGACTTCGACCTTGGAAGCAAAAGTGGCTTGTGGCCAGCCCAGCAACGCAGCCAGCATCTGGCCGGTCTGGTTGCAGTCGTCGTCAATGGCCTGCTTGCCGAGGATGACGAGTTGCGGTTGCTCTTTTTCGACCAGCGCCTTGAGCAGCTTGGCGACGGCCAGCGGCTGCAGTTCTTCGGCGGTTTCGATCAGGATGGCGCGGTCTGCGCCGATAGCCATGGCGGTGCGCAGGGTTTCCTGGCACTGCAGCACGCCGCAGCTCACGGCGATGACTTCGGTTACGACACCCTTTTCCTTCAGTCGCGTCGCTTCTTCAACGGCGATCTCGTCAAACGGGTTCATGCTCATCTTGACGTTGGCGATGTCGACACCAGTGCCATCGGATTTGACGCGGACTTTGACGTTGTAGTCCACAACGCGTTTGACGGGAACCAAGACCTTCATGAGAGGACTCCAGAGTTGATGGATTGAGTACGAATTGAAATCGAAATGAAATCGGGACTGAATTGACGTTAACGTAAACGTAAGCTTTGCATTCTATGCTGCGGCGCCCCTGATGCGGGCTGCTCAACTGGTCGCCGGAGGGTATCCAGGGGAACCAGGCAGAAAAAGAACGATCGTTCTATTTTTCATTATAGAGCGCCGGATACAGCGAATTAGAGCATCCTGCCCAACCACTGTCCTTCAGGTGTCTTTCAGGCGTCAATTGCCGATGCAGCGAAAGGAGGTCGGGCAGGGAAAAAGCGCGCCGCAGGCCGTTTGTGGGCCGCTCAGGAAGGCTTGGCACCGGTAGCGCCCTTCTCGCCCTCCACGTTTTTTGCATTCTCCGAAATGCTCACGCGGGTATGCACCACACGCTGCGGGTACGGAATTTCGATGCCGTGCGAGCGCAGCGACTCCAGGACGGCGAGGTTGACACGCGAGCGCAGGTTCTGCTGGCCGTTTTCGGGATCAACCATCCAGTAGTTGAGCGTGAACTCGAGCCCGTCGACGCCAAAGTGGGTCAGATTGACGCTGGGACCAGGGTCGCGCAGCACACGATCCTGCTTGAGCGCGGCTTCGCTGAGCAGGCCCATCACCAGCTCAACGTCGCTGTCATAGCCCACCGACACCACGGTGGACTGCAGCACCTGCGTATCGCTGAGCGAGAGGTTTTCAACGCGGCTGCTGATGAACATCTCGTTGGGCACGATGGATTCGCGCCCGGACGGTGCACGCACCACGGTGTAGCGCGCATTGATATCGGTGATGCGCCCTTCAAAGGTGTCCACCCGCACGTTGTCACCGATGCGCACACTGCGCTCGGCCAGCATGACAAAGCCGCTCACGTAGTTGGCCGCCAGCTTCTGCAGGCCAAAGCCCACACCCACGCCTACCGCGCCGCCCAGCACCGACAACGCCCTGAGGTCAATGCCCACCGACGACAGCGCCAGCATCAGGCCGACAAACATCAGCATGGCACGCACCGCATTGCTGACAGCCTTGCGCAGGGAGAGCTCGTTGCCGGTGGCTGAACGCAGCAGGCGCGCCTCAATGGCCGAAGATATCCACAAGGTGATCAGCAGCACCACACCGGCTGTCACCGCACCTTCAAGCATGGTGCGCACCGACAGCGTCGAGTTGCCGACCTTCCACTTGATGTCGTCGAGCTCATCAAGTATCACGGGCAAGAAGCCGCTGACCCACAGCACCATGGCGATCCAGGCCAGCCAGGAAATGGTGCGCTCCAGGGCCCGCACGAGCGGCGCGTCCTTGAAGGCCACCTGCAGCACCTTGACCCCCAGGCGGATCACCGCCAGCGACAGCAGCACAGGAATGGCTACTTTGAATACCGCCAACGGAAAGGTCCTCGCCAAAAGGACCTGCACCGCATTGGCAAAGAAAAGCAGCAGCAGCGGAAACAGCACGCCGTCAATCACGCGCCGCCCGAAAAGGATGGAAGTCCCATCGACCGCCATACGTGCGCGGCCCGCCATGCGCACCACCAGCCAGGCCAGCAACGCGCAGGAAATCAGCGCGGCCAGCTCCGTGAGGGCGGTAGGCTGGGCCAGTGCCGCAAACCAGTCATCCAGCGCATCAATGCGGACGGGAGGAGCGGGACGGGTCGTCAGGGCGCCGGCGCTGGCCATTGGGGTTTCCTTTTTTCGATGAAGGCTTGCACGCCTTCCTGTGCCACGGCATGGACCATGTTGCAGGCCATGGACTGGCCCGCCAGCTGGTAGGCGGCCTCGATGCCGGTTTCACGTTGCTGGTAGAACAGCGCCTTGCCCATGGCGAGTGCTTCGCGCGGTTTGGGCAGGAGCGACTGCAGGAGTTTTTCGACTTCGCCCTCGAGGGATTCCGGTGATGCGACACGGTTCACCAGCCCGCGCGCACACGCTTCGTCCGCGGTGATGAATTCACCCGTGAGCAGCATCTCCATGGCTTGCTTGGCCGGAATGTTGCGCACCAGCGGCACGCTGGGCGTGGCGCAAAACAGGCCCACATCGATGCCATTCACGCCAAAAGTCGCATTGCTGGAGGCCACCGCCAGGTCACATTGCGCCACCAGCTGGCACCCGGCCGCGGTGGCCAGGCCCTGCACCTGCGCGATCACAGGCACCGGCAGCCTCTGGATGCTGATCATCATGCGCGTGCACTGCGCAAAAAGCTTCTGGTAATAAGCCAGCTCGGGCCGGGCGCGCATGTCCTTGAGGTTGTGGCCGGCACAAAAACCCTTGCCCTCAGCCGAGATGACCACCGCGCGCGCCGAGCTGTCGGCCGCGATCAAATCCAGTGCAGCCTGCAGTGCAGACAGCACGTCTTCACCGAGCGCGTTAAAAGTAGACGCCCGGTTCAGCACCAGGCGGTGGACACCGCGTGCGTCATGCGTGTGAAGCACAGGAGCCGAAAGCTCAGCAGATACGGCACTCATGAATGCCCTACAAATCGGCCAGGACGCGAATATGCGCTTCCACGCTGCGCGCCAGCGCATTCAGGTTGTAGCCACCTTCAAGCGACGAGACGATACGGCCTTGGGAATGGCGCCTGGCGACGTCCTTCAGGCGCTGGGTGATCCAGGCGTAGTCCTGCTCGACCAGTCCCATCTGGCCCAGGTCGTCGTCGCGGTGCGCATCAAAACCGGCGCTGATGAAAATCATCTCGGGCTTGAATTCTTCCAGACGCGGAATCCACGCCGCTTCGATCAGCTCACGCACGGCCATGCCCTTGGTGTAGGCCGGCACGGGCAGGTTGAGCATGTTGCCTGCATGATTTTCGGTGCCGGTATATGGGTAAAACGGGTGCTGGAAAAAGCTGACCATCAGGACACGGTCGTCGCCGCTGAGGATGTCCTCGGTGCCGTTGCCGTGGTGCACGTCGAAGTCGACAATCGCCACGCGCTTGAGGCCGTGGCGCTCCAGCGCATATTTGGCAGCAACGGCGACGCTGTTGAAAACGCAAAATCCCATGGACCGGTTGTGGCAGGCATGGTGGCCCGGCGGGCGCACCGCGCAAAACGCGTTCTCAAGCTCTCCGGACATCACAGCGTCGGTGGCCGCCAGCACGGCGCCGGTCGCGCGCAGGGCGGCGTTCCAGGTGTGCGCATTGAGCGCGGTATCGGGGTCTATCTGGGCATAGGCCGGCCCGCCGGCCCTGATGTCGTCGACCAGACTGTCGCTCAGGCCGCGGATCGCCGCCACCATCATGCGGTCGTGCGCCAGCTCGATGTCGCCCAGCGCTGCCAGGGGGGCCTCGCGCGCGTCCAGGGCGTCCTTGACGCCGGTCGCCAGCAACCAGTCGTCAATGGCGTCGAGCCGCTCGGGACATTCCGGGTGGCCGGGGCCCATCTCATGCTTGCGGCAATCTGCGTGCGTGAAATAACCAGTCGCGTTCATGGGGGAAATAATTTGTAAAAAATTACGGTATGGTTGGCACCATGAAAGTCACAGAAAAACTCCAGGCACTTCTCGATCAGCTTAACACGGTCATCGTCGGAAAACCGGCACAGGTACAGGACTGCGTGGCCTGCCTGCTGGCCGGCGGCCACCTGCTGATTGAAGACGTTCCGGGCGTCGGAAAAACCACCCTGGCCCATGCGCTGTCCCGTTCTTTCGGGCTGCAGTTTTCGCGGGTGCAGTTCACCGCCGACCTGATGCCCAGCGATTTGTCGGGTGTGTCGATTTACGAACGCCAGAAGGAAAGCTTTGTGTTTCACCCGGGGCCGGTTTTTGCGCAGGTGCTGCTGGCCGATGAAATCAACCGGGCCAGCCCGAAAACCCAAAGCGCCCTGCTCGAAGCCATGGAGGAAAAGCAGGTCACGGTCGAGGGCGAAACCCGGCCCCTGCCCCTGCCGTTTTTCGTGATCGCCACACAGAATCCGCACGACCAGCTCGGCACCTACGCCCTGCCCGAGTCCCAGCTGGATCGCTTTCACATGCGGATTTCGCTGGGCTACCCTGACCGCGCCGCCGAACGCGAATTGCTGCGGGGCGCCGACCGCCGCGACATGCTCGAAAAACTGCCGGCCCTGCTGGCGCCGCACGACCTGCTGGAGCTGCAGCAGATGGTGGCGCAGGTTCACGCGTCGGAGCCGCTGCTGAACTACCTGCAGGACCTGGTCACGGCGACCCGTTCAGGCCGCTGGTTTCTGCAAGGCCTCAGCCCGCGCGCGGGCATTGCCATCATGCGGGCCGCCAAAGCACAGGCCTTCCTGAGCAAGCGGGACTACGTGGCGCCGGACGACATTGCTGCCGTGCTGCCGCAAACCGCCGCACACCGGCTCATTCCGGTCAGCGACGCCGGCCGCGGCCCTGTGGAGCAGGTGCGGGCCATGCTCGACGCCGTGCCCCTCCCCTGAAGAAGATGGACGCCCCCCGAAGCGCCTCCGGCGCCTCCCCCCCCGGGGGGCGCCACCAGTGGCCCGGCAAAGCCGGTTCCACGGCGGCCCGCGAATGGAATCCTTTTGCCTTCATTCGCGGGCGCTTCCAGAAGTGGTGGCAAAGCAAGCTGCCGTTCACCGACAGCGTGTCGCTGACCCAGCGCAACGTGTACATCCTGCCCACGCGGCCTGGCCTGATGCTGGGCGTGACGCTGCTGGTGCTGCTGGTGGCTTCCATCAACTACCAGCTCAACCTGGGCTACCTGCTGACGTTCCTGCTGGCCGGCAGTGCTCTGGTCGGCATGCACGTCTGCCACGGCACGTTGCGCGGTCTTGCTATGAATTTAGTAGCGCCTCCCGCTCACTACGCGGGTGCTACCGCCGCATTTGATGTAAAACTCATGAACGCCAGGCGTACCGCGCGCCATGGCATCGGGCTGAGCGTGCTGAACCCACACGATGTGGACACCAAAAAGGACGCCAAAAAGGGCGGGGAGCAGCACTGGGTGTGGACCGACGTGCCCGCGCAGGGCAGCAGCGTGGTGCAGGTGGCCTTCACGCCGCCGCGGCGGGGCTTGTACCGGCTGCCGACGCTGACCGCCGAAACCCGTTACCCGCTCGGCACCTTTCGCGTCTGGACGGTGTGGCGCCCGGCTGCCCAGATCCTGGTCTATCCGCAGCCCGAAGCCCACCCGCCACCGCTGCCGCCCGGCGAGCCCCGCTCCGGTGGCGCGACGGCGGCCTCACGGGCACAAAGCACGGGTGAATTCGATGGCGTACGCGGTTACCGCCGCGGCGACCCCATGAAACTGATCGTCTGGAAAAAAGCAGCCAAGGCCGATGAACAGGGCAACGGCCTGGTCGTGCGTGACACGCAGCAAGCCCAGCGGCATGAGCTCTGGCTGGACTTCATGAATGCGGGCTCTGCCGGTGTTGAACAAAAGCTTTCACGGCTGTGTGCCTGGGTGTTGATGGCCGACAAGCTCGCGCTGGACTATGGCTTGAGGTTGCCTTCGGTGGAGATCAAGCCTGCCAGTGGGGAGGCGCATAAACGGCTTTGCCTGGAGGCGTTGGCGGTATGTTGACGGTTTCTGGGTTTATCCGACCGGGGGGCTTTTTGCTGGGGACGGCTGGCCGGGGGTTGCCCGGCGGCAACTCACTTTCTTTYGCTTCGCCAAAAGAAAGTAAGCAAAGAAAAGGCGACCCTGCTGTTTGCGTCCCTGCGCTGCGCTTCGGGCAGCCTGTGGTGCTCGGTCCAGCCGGGGTCAAAAACAACTCGCCTGCGGCTCAAACAAGTTTTTGCCCTGATCCGTCTGGCCCTGCGCTCCTCGGCGCATACAGAAGGGGT